>NZ_JALDXV010000002.1:0-406010 GCF_032154645.1 Glutamicibacter sp.
AAGTGTTACTGATGTCTTGATGCAGTTTTGTCACCGATGTCCCAATACATGACATCATTAATCAAAAGCTTCGCGTTCATCGTCATCACTACGGTGGGCACGAAGGTTTTTTATTCCTATATGAAGCATATCTTTCTTAAATGTCCGAATGATTGAATTCTCCCAACTAGTGACTGTAGGCTATAGCCCTACTAAGACTTTGGGTGAATGCGGGGTATCGTGGCGCGGACGAAAAATACTGGGACTCAAGACGCGATTCCCCTGAGCACCACGTTGAAAAGGCTCAAGCCTTTTGTTGCGCCGGTACTCCCCCGACTCATCGGGGGATTTTTCTGCGCCCTCGGTGCAGGCATCGTGGCACTGGCCATTCCACAGGTGCTGGCAAAGCTTGTCAACGAGGTGCTGCACATCAACGGTTCAGCCTCCGACGTGTGGTTTGCCGTCGGGGTGATCACCGTCCTCGGCTTCCTTGAGGCGCTGCTGATCTTCCTGCGCCGCCAGTTCGTGCTCAATCCCGCCGCAGGCGTCGAAACCGAGATGCGCATCCACTTCTACCAGCACCTGCAGCGCCTGCCCGTCTCCTTCCATGAACGCTGGGGGTCCGGGCAGCTGCTCTCCCGCTCGATGTCGGATCTCTCGCTGCTGCGACGTTGGCTGGCCTTCGGCGCCATGATGCTCATCGTCGATACCGTCACCGTCGTCACCGGCCTGGTGCTGATGTTCTTCCACTCATGGATTTTGGGGCTGCTCTTCCTGATCGGCTCCATTCCCATTGCCATCAAGGCCTATCATTTCCGCAATGACTTCCGCGCGGCCAGTCGCCTGAGCCAGGATCAGGCGGGAGACCTGGCCACGGCCGTCGAGGAATCGGTACACGGCATCCGCGTCATCAAGGCGTTCGGCCGCGGCCGCGACATGTACGAAGGCTTCAACGCCCAGGCCAAGAGCCTTCAGGAAACCGAGCTGTCCAAGGCCCGCACCCTTGCCAGCTTCCTGCTCACCGTGGTCGCCGTGCCGGAAGTCATCCTGGGCATCGGTTTGATCATCGGCATTGCGCAGGTGGCCGCGGGCACGCTGAGCGTGGGATCGCTGGTGGCATTCTTCGCCATCGCCGCAGTGATCGCCATCCCCGTCGAAGCCATGGGCATGCTGCTGGGCATGACCCTGAGCACCAAGACCGCTCTGGACCGGCACTTTGAGGTCATGGATTCGATCAACAACATCACTTCCCCGGACTCCCCCACACTGCCGAAGAAGTACACCGGCGCGGTGGAACTGGAGCACGTGCGTTTTGCCTATCCCGACGACGCGGGACGGGCCCGCCCAATCCTTGCGGATGTCAACCTGTCGATCCGCCCCGGGGAGACCATGGCGCTGGTGGGAATCACCGGCTCGGGCAAGTCGACGCTGCTGAACCTAGTGCCCCGCCTGCACGATGTCAGCGCGGGCGCCGTCTTGGTCCACGGAGTGGACGTGCGCGACTGGGACCTGGATCAGCTGCGCACGGAGATTGCCGTCGCCTTCGAGGACACCACGTTGTTCTCCACCACGATCCGCGAGAACGTGCTGATGGGCGCACCCGCCGGGCTTGACGCGCGGCAGCGCGAGGCGCTGCTTTCCGAGGCGCTTGACGTGGCCCAGGCGCAGTTCGCCTACTCGCTGGCCGAGGGCGTGGACACGCTGATCGGCGAGGAGGGGCTGTCCCTCTCCGGTGGCCAGCGCCAGCGCATCGCACTGGCACGCGCCATCGCCGCGCAGCCTCGGGTGCTGGTGCTCGACGACCCGCTCTCCGCGCTGGACGTGCGCACCGAGGAGGCAGTCACCGAAAGGCTGCGTGCGGTGCTGGATGGCACCACCACCCTGGTCGTGGCGCACCGCCCGTCCACCGTGATGCTGGCAGACCGCGTCGCCCTGCTGCGCGATGGCAGGATCGATGCGGTGGGAAGCCATGCGCACCTGTTGAGCACCAACGAACACTACCGCTATGTCATCGCCAGCCTGGACGAAGACGAGCAAGATTCCCAGATCCCTTCGGAGGTCAACCGATGAGCCAGCCGCGCGGCGTCGCCAATGAAGACGCCATCAAACTCACCGGGGCTGAACGCAAGGCGGTGCGTCAGCGTTCATTCAGGCTACTGGCAACACTGGCGCTGCCGCAGAAGAAGCTGTTTGCGCTAACCGTGCTGCTGGTGCTCGTTTCAAATGCGGCCCGGGTGGCGCTGCCGCTGCTGATCGCCTTTGCCATCGACTGGACGCTGCCGGCGGTCCGCGAGGGAAATTGGGCCGCGCTGGGCTTCACCGGTGCGGCGTACATCCTGTGCGCCGTGGTCGCCGGGGTGCTGCTGTCCTGGTACATCAAGTCTGCGGCCCGCATCTCCCAGGCGATGCTCCTGGACCTGCGGCTGCGGGTCTTCCGCCATACCCAACGGTTGAGTCTTGAATTCCACGAAAGCTACACCTCCGGGCGCATCATCTCCCGGCAGACCTCTGACCTGGAAACACTGCGCGAGCTGTTGGATCAGGGCGTCTCCGAACTCGCCTCGTCCTGCGTGTTCGTGATCTTCACGCTGATTTCAATTTTCATGCTCGACTGGCAGTCTGGCATCATCGTCTGCTTCGTGGCCATTCCCGTGGCGGCCCTGTTCTACTGGTACCAGAGCCGTTCCGAGGTGCTGTACCGCGAGTCCCGCGTGGTCTCGGCCAAGGTCATTTCAACCTTCGTTGAAACAATGACCGGCATCCGCGCGGTCAAGGCCTTCCGCCGCGAACGCGCCAATGATGAAAACTACTCCCGGCTCGCCGAACAGTACCGGGACAACAACGTCAAGTCATTCAACCTCTTCGGCATCCTGCAGCCTGGGCTGGTGCTGCTGGGCAACCTGACCGTGGCCGGGCTCTTGGCCTTCGGCGGCTTCCGCATCCTAAATGGCACGATGGAGGTCGGCGTCATGGTTGCCTTGCTGCTTGCCTCGAAGCGCATTTTCCAGCCGATGGACGAGATCGCCATGTTCTACTCCTCGCTGCAGTCTGCCACGGCGGCCCTGGAAAAGGTTTCTGGCCTGCTGGAGGAGGAGCCGAGCGTGAAGGAACCGCTCGCCCCGCGCAGCATCCAGGACGTGCAGGGCGAGCTGGTGTTCAAGGACGCGGTGTTCGGCTACGGGGACGGCCCGGTGATCATGGACCGCTTCGACCTGGACATCCCTGCCGGCCAGACGGTGGCGGTAGTGGGTCAGACCGGCGCCGGCAAGTCCACCCTTGCCAAGCTGATCGCCCGCTTCTACGACCTGCGTTCCGGTTCGCTGACCCTGGACGGTGTTCAGATCAAGGAGCTGAGCAACGATCAGCTGCGCCGCCACGTGGTGATGGTGACCCAGGAGGCGTTCCTCTTTTCCGGTTCGGTCGCGGAGAACATTGCACTGGGGCGCCCCGGCGCCTCGCTGCAGGAAATCCAGGACGCAGCCAAGGCAGTGGGAGCCCACGAATTCATCCTCGACCTGCCCGACGGCTACGACACCGACGTGAACAAGCGCGGCGGCCGCGTCTCGGCGGGACAGCGCCAGCTGATTTCATTTGCCCGGGCCTTCCTGGCCGACCCGTCGGTGCTGATCCTCGACGAGGCAACCAGTTCGCTGGACATCCCCTCGGAGCGCGCGGTGCAACACGGCCTGCAGACCCTGCTGGGCAACCGCACCGCCCTGATCATCGCCCACCGCCTATCCACGGTGCAGATCGCCGACCGCGTGCTGGTGGTCCACGGCGGTCGGATCGTTGAGGACGGCAGCCCCGCCCAGCTCATCTCCGCCGAGGGACGCTTCGCCGCCCTACACAAGGCCTGGCAGGATTCACTGGTCTAACTGCCACCACGCGACTGGCCCCCGATCCAGCCGTGGGCGGCTTGATCGGGGGCCAGTTTCGCATTGCACGAACAGTGCCGGAGCCGTTGCCGCTTTCTAAGGCAGGTGCGGGTCAACCTTGAAGTGCTCGGCCACCTGGGTGATCACCTCGTTTGCGCCCTGGATTGACACCGAGGTCAGGAAGATCTCGTCGGAAACTTCCATGACATCACCCTCCAGCCGGGTCCACAGCGGGTTCGCTGTGAAGGAGTCCGCCTGGGCGCGGGCGGCGTCGCCCTCCGAGCCTTCCGGGGCGGAAGTCGCCTGGAAAATCACGGTGGCGTCAGCGGTGAGGATTTCCTCCGGAGACAGCTGGGTGAATACCGTCTGGTCGGTGTCCGGTGCCTCCGCCGGGCGCGGGATGCCCATGTCCGCCATCACTTCGCCGATGAACGACTCAGAAGAATACAGCCGTGCGGTGTCCTCTCCCATGAAGCGCACGAGCGTATAGGTCGTTTCGTCGTCCTTGGCCAGGATTTCTTTGCCCACCGCGGCAGCCCGCTGTTCGTAGTCGGCCACCGCCTGCTTGGCCTGGGTTTCCTTGCCCAGCGCCTCGCCGAGCAGCACGATGTTTTCCTTCCAGGTGGCGCCGACAACCTCGGAGAATACCGTGGGCGCGATCTTCTGGAACTGGTCAAACAGTGGGCCCTGGCGCAGGTCGGCGGAGATGATCAGGTCCGGTTCCGTGGCAAGAAGTTTTTCCAGATCGGGTTCCTGCAGGGTTCCCACGCTGACAGCTTCGTCGGTCAGCTCCGAGACATCGCCCAGATAGGCAGGAAACCCCTGATCCCTCAGGCGGTATTCGGGATAGGCGACCACCTCGGCGCCCAGCAGCAGCGCGCCGTCAACGTAGGACGTATCCAGAGCCGCCACGCGTGTCGGCTGTTCAGGAATCTCGGTGGTGCCGCGGAAGTGTTCGATGGTACGTGGGAACCCTGCCTCGCCGTTGGCGGCGTCCGACGATTCCTTAGCCGCGGGGGCCGATCCGGCGCAGCCGCTCAAGGCGAGCGCGGCAATAGCGAGTAGGGCACTGGTCCGCAGAACGCGAGTATGTTTCACTAAAATTCCTTCATTACGGTAATTCGACATAGAACGCGTTCACTAATTAGCTTAGGGTCGCCTCAAACGCGATTAGTACCGCAGCACGAGGAAAATGGTATTCCAAAAGTTCTGCGACGTGGAGGAGACACATTCACCCCGGACGCAGCAAGGCCCCGTACAGCGGGTGCTGTACGAGGCCTTGCTGCCGCGGTATTAGGCGCTGAAGCTGCGTCCGGTCAGACGCTCATAGGCGTCGATATAGCGGGCGCGGGTCTTCTCGATGATTTCAGCAGGCAGGGCCGGTGGCTCGTCGCCGGAGGTCTTGTCCCAGCCCGAGGCGGTGCTGGTCAGCCAGTCGCGCACGAACTGCTTGTCGAAACTGGCCTGGGCCTGACCCGGCTGGTAGGCCGCGGCATCCCAGAAGCGCGAGGAGTCGGGGGTGAGCACCTCGTCGCCCAGAGTGATCTCGCCGGTAGCCGGATCAGCACCGAATTCGACCTTGGTGTCGGCAAGGATGATGCCGCGTTCGCGGGCGATCTTCTCCGCCTGTTCGTAGAGCGCCACGGTCTTCTCGCGCAGCGCCTGCGCCACCTCGGAGCCCACGCGCTCGACGGTTTGGGCGAAAGAGATGTTCTCGTCGTGCTCCCCCACCTCGGCCTTGGCCGATGGGGTGAACAGCGCCGGCTGAAGGCGCGAGCCGTCCACCAGGCCCGCCGGCAGCGGCAACTCGCACACCGTCGAGGAGACCTTGTACTCCGCCAGGCCGGAGCCGGTCAGGTAGCCGCGGGCGATGCACTCGATCGGGTACATGTCCAGCTTCTTGCAGACCATGGCACGGCCAGAAACTTCGGCCGGCACCTCGGTGGAGATCACGTGGTTGGCGAAGTCGCCCAGCTGTTCGAACCACCATAGGCTCAGCTGGGTCAGCACCTTGCCCTTGTCCGGGATTTCGCTGGTGAGCACGAAGTCATAGGCGCTGATGCGGTCGGAGGCCACCACGAGCACGCGGTCGGTGTCTTCAAATGAGACGCCGGCCGGCACGTAGAGGTCGCGCACCTTGCCCGAGTAGAAGTGGTCCCAGCCCTCAAGGGTGAGTACGTCGGTCTGCAAACCTGCCATGGATCTTCCTCTACTTGCTTTCGTTCGCGACGAGGATTTCGCCGCGTTCGGCCTTCAGTGCGATGTCGCTGCGCGACTGGGCGCCCGGCCAGCTGATTTCTGCCACGCCCGCGTAGGCCGCCCTGCGCGCCGCCGACAGGTCGTCGCCCAGGCCGACCACTGCCAGTACTCGGCCGCCTGCCACGGTGATATTTCCTTCGGCGTCTGCGGCGGTGCCGGCATGGGCCACGTGGACCGCATCGATGGCGTTGGCTGCATCGAGCCCACTGATCACCGCACCCTTGACCGGGGTGTCAGGGTAGTTCTCGGCGGCGATGACCACGTCCACCGCCGTCTGCTTGGACCAGGTCAGCTGCTCTGCGTCGTCTAGCTCGCCCTTGGCCGCGGCCAGCAGCACGCCGCCCAGCGGGGTCTTCAGCCGTGCCAACACGGCCTGGGTTTCAGGGTCGCCGAAGCGGGCGTTGAATTCAATGACGCGGATGCCGCGCTTGGTCACGGCCAGTCCGCAGTAGAGCACTCCGGTAAAGGGGGTGCCGCGGTGTTCCATCTCGCGCAGGGTCGGGTAGGCAACGCGTTCCATGACCTCATCCACGAAGCCTTCGGGCAGCCATTCGAGCGGCGAGTACGCGCCCATGCCGCCGGTGTTCGGACCTTCGTCGTTATCGAAGATGCGCTTGAAGTCCTGGGCCGGAGACAGTGGAACCGCGTGCTTTCCGTCGCAGATCACAAACAGCGAAACCTCTGGACCGTCCAGAAATTCCTCGATGACCACGGTGCCGCCGGCATCAAAGCAGGCTTGGGCGTGGGCCAGGGCCTCGGCGCGGTCGGAGGTGACCACCACGCCCTTGCCGGCCGCCAGTCCGTCGTCCTTGACCACATAGGGAGCGCCGAAATCATCCAGTGCGCTTTCGGCCTCAGCGGTGTTGGTGGCAACATGCGCCATGGCGGTGGGCACCTGGGCGGAAGCCATGACGTCCTTGGCGAAGGCCTTGGAAGCTTCCAGCTGGGCGGCTGCCTTGGTGGGGCCGAAGACCGGGATGCCCGCGGCGATCAGTGCGTCGGCGACGCCCGCTGCCAGCGGCGCCTCGGGGCCTACCACCACCAGGTCGCTGGCCAGCTGCCGGGCCAGGGCGACTACCGCGGCAGGGTCCTGGGCGTCGATGGAATGGGTGGTGACATCCTGCGCGATGCCGGCGTTGCCGGGGGCGCAGTGAACTTCGTTGACGTAGGGGTCTGCACTCAGTGCTCGGACAATTGCATGTTCGCGGCCGCCTGGGCCAATAACCAGAACCTTCACAGCCAAAAGTTTACCGGAGAATTGCGCCCCGTCATCGGCCGTGACTTTTTGCCGTCCTGCAGTACACCGCCCGGTGATTTCCGATACCGCCAGGGGTAGAATGATCTGTTAAGCATCGAAGGGTCTAGAGATGAAAAATCAGGTAGAACTTCATGTCGAACTCGACGTTTCGATGGCGGATGCCGTCGCAGCCTTGGTCGATTCCGGAAGATATGCCAATCAGAGCGAAGTCATCGTGCATGCACTTCGGCTGCTCTTTTCGCAGACGCAGCCTGTGGAGCAATGGCTGCGCAGCGAAGTTGCTGCGGCCTATGACCAGATGCAGGGTTCGCCGGGGCAGCTGCTGTCATCACAACAGGTCCGCACGCATGTGGCCCAGCTACACCGGGGCGGCGCCATAGAACCGCGCTGACGTGTCGGCACCCTAGACTTGGGCTTATGCATTCAGCCCTCGAAATCACCGACTGCGCCGAACTGGTCCGCGTCACCCGCAATTCAATCATCGAGTCCCGTCACTTGGGCATCGCGGTGGTGCTGGGCCCCGACGGTGAACAGCTGGCTGCCTTCGGCAACCCACAGGCGCTGGTGTTTCCACGCTCAGCACTCAAGCCGTTCCAGGCCATCGGCTCGCTGCGCGCCGGGGCTGAACTGTCCAGCGAAGCGACGGCCCTTGCCTGCGCCAGCCACTTGGGCACCAGGGAGCATCAGGCGCTGGCGGAGAGCATACTGACACAGGTTGGGCTCACCGTTGCCGACCTGCAGTGCCCGCTGTCATGGCCGGGGGACGCGAAAACCCGCCAGCAGATGCTCAGCGGCGATGAACCGAAGAACCGCCTGGCATTCAACTGCTCGGGCAAGCACGCAGCCTTCCTGAACGCCGCCGTTGCCCTGGGGCAGAGCCCGGAAACCTATTTGGATCCAGCCGGACCGGTCCAGGTCTCGGCACGGGCGGCGATGGAGGAATTCTGCGGTCCGATCGGTTTCCTCGGCACCGACGGCTGCGGAGCACCCGCCCCGCAGATGTCGCTGCATTCCCTGGCCACCGGCTTCCACCGTCTTGCAACCAGCGACGATGAACATGCGCAGCAGGTGGTGTCGGCTATCCGCCAGCACCCCTGGGCCATCCGCGGCAAGGGCAGCGCCAACACCCTGGTGGCCGAGCGCACCGGAATCATCGCGAAACTCGGTGCGGAAGGCGTGCTCGGGATGGCTGCCCCCAGCGGACACAGCGTGGCGCTGAAGATGCTCGATGGCTCGCAGCGCGGCACCGATCTGCTGGCCCTGAGCCTGCTGGCAGCTTTCGGGGCACTTGATCCCGAGGACCACCGCTGGCTGGTCGGCCAGCTGGTGCCTGAACCAGCCACCGCCGGGGCCAGGGCTGCTGGACTAGAGTTGGTTGGTGTTGATTTCTAGCAAATATGACGAGCCTTCGTCATCCATTAGAGGGTAGGTTCCATGGCAATCAAGCGTCGCATCGACGAAGCCGAGGGACGCGCGGCGCTGCGCGCGTGGGCGGGCGCCTACCGCGAATCCTCCAAGCCAGCGCGTCCGGTGATCGCCATGGCCGTGCGTTTCGCGCTGGAAGAGCTCGCCTCGCGGGCCGAAGGCAACTCGGTGGAGGTCAGGGTGCCTCCCTTCGGTGTGACTCAGTGCATAGCCGGGCCCCGCCATACTCGTGGAACACCGCCGAATGTGGTCGAAATGCCAGCTGAACTTTGGCTTTGCCTAGCGACAGGTAACACAACTTGGGATGCGGCTTTGCAAACTGGGCAATTGCAGGCTTCCGGACTTAGGGCAGACTTGTCGGCGCATCTGCCGTTGATTGAGTACCCTTAAAGGTATGGAGCAACACCCCGCTACACCCGCTGCCAATGACCAGCCCATCGAAGTGAAGGTTCACGCCTCACCGAAGTTCTGGCCATTCATCCTTACCTTCCTCGTCGTAGGCGCGCTGGTGGGGCTGATTGTCGGCATGCTGGGCGAGCCGTCCGAAGAATATACCCGGGCCTCGGCCGCTGGGTTCTTTGCAATGTTCTGCGGCGGGCTCGGCGCGGGTATTGGCGCCCTGGTATTCGTGATCATCGACCGCGTTACCTCGCGTAAATCCACTAAACATCTGGCGGTTCCTCTGGCCGAGGATACCGATACCAGCGCTCAACAAGGCTAGGCAGTCCTTCCCCTCATTGGAAGGCAGGCGGCCGCGCACCTGGCCGCCACCCACCACACATTTGGTCGGTGTCGACCTAAGAGAAACATGAGAGAATAAAGACATGGCGCGTGGCGATGGAATGCTCAATCACGACCTGCTTCCAGGTGAGAAGGGGCCGCAGGATGAATGCGGCGTCTTCGGCGTCTGGGCACCAGGTGAAGAAGTCGCAAAGCTGACCTACTACGGTCTGTATGCACTGCAGCACCGAGGCCAGGAATCCGCGGGCATCGCCACCTCCGATGGCGCCCGCATCAACGTCTACAAGGACATGGGCCTGGTCTCCCAGGTCTTCGATGAGAACACCCTGAACTCCATGAGCGGCCAGCTGGCGATCGGCCACTGCCGCTACTCCACTACCGGCGCCAGCCACTGGGCCAACGCGCAGCCGACCCTCGGCCCCACCCAGACCGGCACCGTGGCGCTGGCCCACAACGGCAACCTGACCAATTCGGCGGACCTGGCCGACATGGTGGCGGCAAAGCTCGCCGCCGAAGGCGGCAAGGTCCGCGGCGAGATCGCCCAGGGCAACACCACCGACACCGCGCTGGTCACCGCCCTGCTGGCAGGCTCCGAAGGCCAGAGCCTGGAAGACACCGCGATGGAGCTGCTTCCCAAGATCGAGGGCGCGTTCTGCTTTGTCTTCATGAACGAATCCACCCTCTATGCGGCCCGCGATCCGCACGGCGTGCGCCCGCTGGTGCTCGGCCGTCTAGACCGCGGCTGGGTCGTCGCCTCAGAGCAGCCGGCCCTGGCCACCGTCGGCGCTTCCTTCATCCGCGAGATCGAACCGGGCGAAATGATCGCCATCGATGAGAACGGCGTACGCTCCACCCACTTCGCCGAGGCCACCCCGAAGGGCTGCGTCTTCGAATACGTGTACCTGGCCCGTCCGGATGCTTCCATCGCCGGCCGTTCGGTCTACGAATCCCGTGTTGAAATGGGCCGTCAGTTGGCCCGCGAAAACAGCGCCGAAGCCGACATCGTGATCCCGGTTCCCGAGTCCGGCACCCCGGCCGCCATCGGCTACGCCGAGGAGTCGGGCATTCCGTTCACCCACGGCTTCGTGAAGAACGCCTATGTGGGCCGTACCTTCATCCAGCCTTCGCAGACCCTGCGCCAGCTGGGCATCAAGCTCAAGCTCAACGCGCTGGAGACCGTGCTGCGCGGCAAGCGCGTAGTGGTAGTGGACGATTCGATCGTGCGCGGTAACACCCAGCGCGCGGTGGTCCGCATGCTGCGCGAGGCCGGCGCCTCCGAGGTCCACGTGAAGATTTCCTCCCCGCCGGTGAAGTGGCCCTGCTTCTACGGCATCGACTTCGCCACCCGCGCGGAGCTGATCGCCAACGGCGCGGCGGTGGATGAGATCGCCACCTCCATCGGCGCGGACTCGCTGGCCTACATCTCCGAAGACGGCATGATCGAGGCGACCCGCCAGCCGCGCGAGCGCCTGTGCACCGCCTGCTTCACCGGCGACTACCCGATCGCCCTGCCCGAGGCGAACCGCCGCGGCAAGAACCTGCTCGAAGGCGCGAATCAGACAGGCTGCGAGCCGGGCCCGGACTCCGAACTCGAAGCAACCCTGTAGCCAGCACACCCAAGCCACCCGAACCTCGGTGCAAGCGCACCGGCCCACCCCGGCCGGTGCTCACGACAGATAAGGAACCCTCTGCCATGAGCGGCACGCAAGAGCAGCCAACCTCCATCACCTATGCCGGCGCCGGCGTTGACGTCGAAGCCGGCGACCGCGCGGTCGAACTGATGAAGGACGCCATCAAGGCCACCCACAACTCTTCGGTGATCGGCGGTGTCGGCGGCTTTGCGGGCCTGTTCGACGTCTCCTTCCTTACCGGCTACAAGAAGCCTTACCTTGCCACCTCCACCGACGGCGTGGGCACCAAGGTAGCTATCGCGCAGAAGCTTGACATCCACCACACCATCGGCCAGGACCTGGTCGGCATGGTGGTCGACGACATCGTCGTGGTGGGCGCCAAGCCGCTGTTCATGACCGACTACATCGCCACCGGCAAGGTAGTCCCCGAGCGCATCGCGGACATCGTGCGCGGCATCGCCGAGGGCTGCAAGCTGGCGGGCACCGCACTGGTCGGCGGCGAAACCGCCGAGCACCCGGGCCTATTGGCCGAGGACGAGTACGACGTGGCGGGCGCCGCCACCGGCGTCATCGAGGCCGACCAGTTGCTGGGCCCGGAGCGGGTGAAGGCCGGCGACGTGGTCATCGGCATGGCTTCCTCCGGCATCCATTCCAACGGCTACTCGCTGGTGCGCCGCGTCATCGCCCACGCCAAGTGGGAGCTTGACCGCGAGGTCGCCGAGTTCGGCAAGACCCTGGGCGAGGAACTGCTGGTTCCAACCCGCATCTACACCAGCGCCTGTCTGGACCTGGTCGGCGCACTGAACGACGGCGAGAACTTCGGCGTGCACGGCTTCAGCCACGTCACCGGCGGCGGCTTGGCAGCCAACCTGGCCCGCGTGCTCCCGCAGGGCCTGATGGCCCGCGTGGACCGCTCCACCTGGTCGCTGCCAGCAGTCTTCTCCACCATCGCCCAGCTGGGCAACGTGCCGCAGCCTGACCTTGAGCGCACCCTGAACCTGGGCGTGGGCATGGTCGCCGTCGTGGATCCTGCCGTGGCAGACCGCGCAGTGGAACTGCTCAATGCCGCAGGCATGGGCGCCTGGGTCATGGGACAGGTAGAGAACCTGGATCCGTCGGCGGCCGAGGCAGGCCTCGACTTCGTTCAGGGCGCCAAGGGTGTGGACGGCGGCGCGGTGCTGCTGACCGGCAATTACGCCAAGTAGCATCCAGTACAACACTTCCACCGGCGGACCAGATTTCTGGTCCGCCGGTGTTCTTTATCCGGAAATCCTCCGCTCGAAGCCAGCCGGCAAACGTGGAAAATAATTCCTCTGGGAACACATTCGTTAAAGCGTAGGTGCAGCCTCGGAGAAGTCATTCAACTCCGAGGCTGCACCTACTTGCCATTGCCTTGCTCCAGGCGCCTGCGCAATCAGGCTAAAAACTACATGGTGGGTATGCCGAGCGTTTGATGGTTACCGTCTCGATGTTCTGCCAAATCGAACCGCTAGAATTCAGGTTATTTACGTTAACCGCGTATGTGCCATCCTTCCAATGAATACTCGACACATTCATCTTGGGGAGATTCACATTAATGCCAGTGGAGCCAATGTATAGCCAGGTGTGAAAATGGCCAGATGATCCCAGCTGGAAACGCAGGTTCGAATAAGTGCCAGCATTGCATGCTGCGATGTTCATTTCGGAAGGAGTTTTGATCCTTGCGGAACGAAACGGCAGATTTGCATGCTCAAGCTCCTACTAAAGGCAAGTAGCGCAAAGATTTGAAGGAAGTGGCCGAATACCGGTGGACTTATAAAGGGAAGCTCATTGTGGTAAAAATTTCTAAACGAACTGGCGAAATTTCAGATGGGTGGGTGCGATAGTAATGGCAGATTCTTCGTTGCTCGATGCGATCGAATCCGGTCGTTTGGATGTGTGTGTAGCAGCTGCAGTACTCCAGAGGCCCGAACCGCTGATTGAGAGTCTTGACTATCACCGAATCACAGAAAATGCCGAGCCGTACTGGGAATTTGCTAAGGCTTGGATTGCTGCGGCAGGAGCGCTGGATAAAACAGTTATTGCGCGCTGGGTAGTAGACATTTCTCTTTCTGAGTTTGCGTACTTGGAGATCCAGTCTGAGGCGGCCCAACTCTTGGTCAATTCGGTTCAGGATGCTAAGAATTTTCTGGCTGGGCTGATTGAGGATGTCTCGATTCTTTCCGATAATCCTGATGCTGGTTTGTCTAGGAGGCAGGTGCAAGAACTGAAAGCCAATGCTCAAGAACTTGCTCAACTGGTGATACCAGGCGCAAGTAACTAAGTTACAGATGCCCAACGGTAAAATAGTCAACGGGTGGTCGGCAGAAGAAACTCCGCCGACCACCCGTTGGGTTAAGGGTGGAAAACGAGTTCTTCAGGAATGAGTGTGTAAACGAAGCCTGAAACCTACAGGCTCCAATAACGACCGTGCGATATAGTGCGTCAAATTCTTGAATCCCAACGTGATACCCCGCGGGTGTTCCAAACCCTCGTTCAAGACTTCGGTAGGCTCATTCGAGCTTCCCACATGCTCGAAATACGCAAGGGCATCCGCCTTTCTTCGACGAAAGGTGTAGCTGAGCTGCTACAGATCCAGCGGCCCATTGGGAAACTTTGCTCCAATCCCGGCGATCGAATGTTCCAGGCACACCGTCCAATTTCGGATTTCGGCTACCGGCAGGCTTCTACTAACTTTTGATACACGTTCCAGAGCAGTTCAAGAGCCTCATTCGCTAACTCCTTGAACAGCTCTTCAAGTTTGGCTTAATGCTTTTCGGTAGCCAAAGATGGCCCGAGCTCATTATTCGCAGTCACATGGAGGGTGGGTCACACTTGTGTCGACTCCGACCATGTTGCAACCCTGAACTCTAGTCGACTCCAGGGTCTCAGAACCCGGCCTGACTACTTGGAATGACTCGAGGACACGGGTAAAGCCTTGACTGACGAACAGGTAGGGTAGGCCAGTTCCTAGCATGACCACCCCACTGCCAAGTCGGCGTAACGCCGTGCCAGAGCCGAACGCGGCCCGCCTCGCTACTGCCGTGCTGGACGCAGACAGGTTACTGACCTTAACGCCGCATTGACGGACAAGCTTGATGAACAGATGACCTCCAGGATAGTCACCGAATTCGAGTACGAGCCGGTGACAGTCATATGCTTCCTGATCGCCAACGCACACACAGATAGGGGTACTCCGAATCGGCGGTCGTTTCCATGGCCGGCTTGGCCTGTTTCAAGCATCCTCTTGAAACACAGTGCGGCGCAGGCTCAATCAGCACTTTGACACGAAACTGAATCGAGCGGTGGACCTCATGGCCAAGGTATGCATGCAGTTCAATCCCGAGCCCAAGTGCTATGTGGCGAAACGCAAGGCTGAAGGGTAGAACATCGGTAAATCAAGTGAGCACCAAAACGGTACATTCTCCGGAAAGTTCTTCATCAGCTTCGCATGCTGCCCCCTTAATAGAACACATAGAGGGGTCGAGAACGTTTTCATACCTTTACACTGGCTTAACACCGGTTTTGTTGTGCTTGATGCATGAAAACACCACGACTGCCCTTGTTCGGAGCCCTCCTCGCCGTCGGTGCGTTGAGTCTCGGCTCCTGCGCCGCGCTAACCGCCACCACAGCACCCGATGTGCCGCAGCCGGTGAGCTCGCTCTTCGGAAGCTTAGATGACGCGAAGCTGCGCGACACGAAGGTAGACCCCTTCGCAAACAACCACCCGGCGATCAGCAAGCTCGACCCGCAACTGCGTTCGGCCCTGCAGGAGGCGGCCGCCGCCGCGAGGCAGAACGGCATCAAGGACTTCTGGGTGACCTCAGGATGGCGTTCCGAAGGCTACCAACAGCAGCTGCTGGACGAAGCCGTAGCCACATACGGCAGCAAGGCCGAAGCCTCCCGGTGGGTTGCCTCCCCTACCAGCTCCTCGCACGTCACCGGGCATGCGGTGGATGTGGGCCCCACCGACGCGGCCGATTGGCTCTCACGCAAGGGGAACCGTTTTGGCCTGTGTCAGGTCTACGCAAATGAATTGTGGCACTACGAACTGCTCACCACCAAGGGCGGGGACTGCCCCGCGATGAGTTCAAGCGCAGCTGGCTAGGCATGGAGCACCCCACAGCAGACGTAGGATGGCAGCTATGAGAGTACTGCTCATCGAGGACGAGCCCTATATCGCCCAGGCCCTGAAGCAGGGGCTGGAGCAGGCGGGGTTTGCCGCCGATCTTGCCATGGACGGCCATCGCGCCATCGAGCTGCTGGGCGTGAATGACTATGAGGTTGCGGTGGTGGACAGGGACATCCCCGGCCCCAGCGGGGATGAGGTCGTGGCGTGGATGCATGCCAAGGGGCTCGGCACCAGGATCCTGATGCTCACCGCTGCGGCGCTGCTGGATGACAAGGTCTCCGGCTTCGAGGCGGGCACCGACGACTACCTGACCAAGCCCTTCGCCATGAAGGAGCTGGTACTGCGGCTCACCGCCCTGGCGCGACGGCCTGCCGCCAGCTCTCCCCCGGTCCTCGAAGGATACGGGTTGCGTCTGGACCCGTTCAAGCGCACCGTGCACCGGGACGGTGCGCCGATCGCCCTGTCCAAGAAGCAGTTCGCCATCCTGCAGATCCTGCTGGAAGCCGACGGAGGGGTCATCAGTTCGGAGCAGCTACTTGAACGCGCCTGGGATGAACATGCCGATCCGTTTACTGCGGTGGTGCGGGTCACCATGTCCTCGCTGCGCAAACGCCTGGGCGAGCCGGCAATCATCGAGACCGTCACCGGGGTCGGCTACCGGCTGAGCAACGCGGGAGCTGGTGCATGACGCGCCCGCTGCGCCGCGCCGGGCTCAGCGCCCGAATGAAGCTCACCGTGGTGATGAGCCTGCTGGTGGTGTGCACCGGTGCCGTACTTGTGGCTTTGGTGTACGTGTTTCTGCTGCGATACGTTCCCGATGTTTCGCTCAATACCCTGCGCGGCGACTTCGCACCCAGCCGCCGGGACCTTGCCGCGGCATTCCTTCCCCGCGCCCTGTGGGCGTTGGCTGCCCTAGTGGTATTCAGCGCTTTCGGAACTTGGCTGTTGGCAGGACGCCTGCTCCGTCCGATGCATAAGATTCAAGCCACCTCGCTGAAGGTGGCGGCAGGCGAGTTGTCCAGCCGCGTGGAGCTTCCCGGTGCGCGCAACGAATTCAGCGACGTTGCCGATGCGATGGACCAGATGCTCGACAGAATTCAGGATCAAGTTCAACAGCAGCGCCGCTTTGCCGCCAATGCCTCCCACGAGCTGCGCACGCCGCTGGCGGCCCTGCGAGCGACGCTTGATGTGGGGCCGCAGGGTGCAGACGGGGTTCGGGACTTCAGCAACCGGCTGGGAAACATCACTGCAAAGGCCGAGCGCACCGTGCAGGCGCTGCTTACCCTCTCACGCGCCGAAGCACAGGTACTGGCCATGAAGGACACCGACCTGTCGGTGCTGGTAGAAGACGTCGTGGAAGACCAACTGCCCCAGGCGCTCGCCGCAGGCTCTGAGATCGGGACGCGGCTGCCCGATGCTCTGGCCGTCAGAGCAGATGCCGAGCTGCTGGAGCATGCGCTGTCCAATCTGCTGCGCAACGCCATCGCCTACGGGCACGGCGGCATCTCGATCAGTGGGGAGCGCATAGGTGCAACGGTACAGATCACCGTGGAGAATGCCGGCGCCGTGCTCGGCGAGGTGCAGCTGCGTCAGATGGTCGAGCCCTTCCAGCGTCTTGACCGGCTCGGCTCCATCGATGCCGCGGGTGTCGGGCTAGGATTGTCGATCGTCGATGCGGTGGCCCGGGCGCACGGCGGCGAGCTGCTGTTGGCGGGCCGACCCGGAGGCGGGCTTCGGGCAACGCTGAGGCTGCCGGCGAAGTAGGTGGTACATTGCTACGTCAGTTGGTTTAACTGGCGCTAAGGAAGTCTTTAGGCGAAATTTCCTGGGAAGTTTTTGCGTGGATAAAGGGATTCGACAACGACGTCAGGCCGTCGCCCGAACAGCTATTTGCCGGGCAACGGCCTGCCATCACCGTTGGCGCAGAATCATTCAGCGTCGTTGGGCAACCGGAGGAGTCCAGGATCCTTCGAGCACACTGTCTTCGGGCCAGTAGGCGCGCAGGAACAGGCTGAATTCTTCATCCGGGGCCGGGAGCCAATTTGGTAGCTGATCAGCGGACCCTGGTTTGGCACCGCCGATGTACAACGTTAGCGAACCGTCTTCAGCAAATACTAGTCCCTGATTCTTTGTACCCAAGGAGTACCGGTCGAGCTCGTTTGGATGGAAGAAGTGGTGCTTGTTATAAACAGTCAACGACCAGAATCCTCGTACCGGCGGTAGTTCACCGGTTTCGAAGCGGACCTCGTAGTGATGCGAACCATCCAGGCGGCGACCATCCTCATCAAGATCCTGATAGAAATAGGTCGTCTCGTTCGGAGTATTAACAAAGATATTCGACTTGCCAACAGCCGTGCGCATCAGATAATCGGTGCCGAACTGCGCGCCAGAACGCTGGGTAGTCCAATTGCCTGGGACAGAAATACCAAAGTTCCGGAACTCGAAGAGCTCCTGAACCGTGGCATCTGCCTCCACAGCAGCTTCCCTCAGTGCGGCAGCGATCTGCGGGTCCTTGGATGATGCTTCGAGCACCGTTTGGAACCACGCGTAAAGGCCCTCTTCACCAGGAAGTGCTGGAATTTCTTTCAAGACGGCTGGCAAGACATCAAAGAAGGTATTTGGATCAACCCACTGAGTTTCGCCCTGCCCTGCTCCCTGCTCTCCATTCTCAAAAACCGGAACCTTGGACCAATCAACGGTCTTCATAGAACCGTCGAAATCAGAGAGTGGGTAGACGGTGATCTGATTAATAATTGACGCGATATCTTCGCGATCCGCGGCAGTGTCATCCATAAAGACTCGAGGAATGACAATTGCGATACGTGTGTCATAACGGAAGACCCCCGAAATACCTTCCGGAATCTCGCCATCCCAATCATCGTGGGCCAGCAGGTAGTGACCCGGTACGGTCCCATACATCTTGCCCAGCTCAACGAAGGAGTCTGTACGCTGATTGACGATCTGGTAAACCCAGAATCGATCGCCAAAGTCCGGAACTTGTACAACAGCCGGACCGCGTTCTGCATCCAATGATCCAAATCCATAAACGACATCTTGGTTAGGACATGCGACGACGCGTTCCTCAGGCCGAATGTAGTCGTGGAGCATCCCGATGTGATTTGGTGGGCCGGCGGGAACGATACCGCCAATGAGACCAGGCTCCGGTACTTGTTCCATGATGCTCAAGCGGTTATGCATATTTACCAGCGGCCAGCCCCATAAGTATGCGGTTCGGCCGATACTGCTGGCATATGCAGTGGTGATCTTCTGCCCTACTGTTGACACAGTCGCCTCCTCCTCAGGAATGGCCCACAATGCTTTTCATGTTCCGCTTTGAACCATACGTCCAGTTTCAGTCGATCAGGAAGTTCCTCATCCTCGAAGTATGAGATGTCGGCCTTGCCTTGACACCATACGTGGCATGGAATGGACTGCAAATGTGCATGGGGCAAGTGGCCGGGCCAGACGGCTAAATGCAGGAGTGCCCAGGCTGCCGGCCGCTAGTGCAGCTGGTTCATCGCATGGTCCAGCGGCACCCGCCAGCGCCAGTTAGCCTTTTCTTCGCCGCGCACGTGCCCGTTGGTCACCAATGCCACCGGCAGCCCACGTTTGACGAAGTCAAGCAGGATGCGATAACCGCTCATCACCGCTAGCGATGATCCGAGCACGAGCAGCGAGGTGGATTCATTTTCCAGCGCGTGCATCTGCTCCTTGCGTTCGGAAGGCACGCTTTCACCGAAGTAGACCACGTCCGGCTTGAGTACCACCGAACCGCAGTTCAGGCAGTGGACCATGACGAATTTGTCCACCAGGTACTGCGGCAGTTCCACGTCCCCATCCGGGTTCACCGCCGCGGGGTCGACCTCGACCTCTTCCAGGTAACCAACGTTGGCTTCCTGCAGCCTTGCGTCGAATTGCTGACGGTTCTCGCTGTAGCCGCAGTCGAGGCAACGCACGATCGACAGGTCCCCGTGCACCGGAATCACGCGATGCGAACCAGCCTGCTGATGCAGCCCGTCCACGTTCTGGGTGATGATGCCTGAGATCTTGCCTTCACGTTCCCACTGCACCAGCCGGCGGTGGATGTCATTCGGCTTGGCCTTGTCCATATGCCGCCAGCCGACGAAGCCCCGGGCCCAGTAGCGCTGACGCGCTTCGGGACGGTAGCGGAATTCCTGGTAGGTCATCGGGCGGTGTCGCTGCAGGGAGCCGTTGGGGCCTCGGTAGTCGGGGATGCCCGAATCGGTGGAGACTCCCGCCCCGGTCACCACGAGCACCTTGCCTGCATCGAGCATCGACTGCACGCCGTCTCGCGCCACCGGCTCGGGGTCGGCTTCTGCCTGTTCCTGAACAATCCTCTGCATGGAGCGGATGGCCGAATGGTGAGCCATCTGAATTGATAGTTCTTCTGGCGTGCTCATGTATCGCCTTCCGGTGTTCGTGACACGACAAAGGCCGCAACGACCTTGTAGCTAATGTAGCTTAGTCGTTGCGGCTAGTCGTAAAAATGTACTGAAGAGCTGTACCACTAAATTTCAAGCCGTGGCACTTCGAGCCAAGAACTCCCGGCGCTTCTCGACGAGATTAGTCGTCGTCTTCGTCTTCGGAGTACTTCTTAGTCAGCTCGTCGTAATCCGAATAGTCATCGTCATACGAGGTTTCATTACGCTCAGGTTTCTGAGCATGATGATCGGACCCGACACCTAGTTCACGTTCGAGTGCCGAGAGGTCAGTCGACGGCGAGTAGTACTTGATATCTCGCGCCTGACGCTGTGCTTTAGCCTTTTGACGGCCGCGCCCCATGGCGTGACCCCCTCTTTTCAGTAGAGTCGGGAGGTGGTCCACCTAAAAGGTGAAGGCCCCCGAATATGTGATCAGTTCTTTCGTAATTAAAGGTTAACACGATTCACTGGCGAGCGCTTAACGCAACACCCAGCCGAACGGTTAGACTGTCAATTAGTCCAATGACTATTTGATGCGAAGTATGGCTTTCGCGCGATCGCACGATGAAGGAGCCCATCAGGTGGTGGAACAGAATCTGCCCGAGCCGCAGGCGGCACTCCCGCCGCTGAGCCCGGAACCCCAGAAACCGAAGCGCCAGTTTGGGCAGTGGTTTCTCCTTGTCGCCGCGGTCATTGCGCTGGCAGCCGCCATTGTTTTCCTTGTTTTGCGCGTGATCGACCCTCCCTCCCGGCAGGGCGCCGACGAGGTGGAGCGCAATCAAACTCCGGGCCTTGACGGGGTGATCGCCGAAAATATGCCGCCGGAGCAATTGATCCTGGCCGACTGCCTGCGCGGCTTCAAGTCCCCGCTGGACCTGCAGACCGTTGTCACCTGTGACTCTTCACACAATGCCCAGCTCATTGGCACTTTCGACGTCGAAGACGGCCCGGACGCACCCTACCCCGGCCCCGATGACCTGCTGGCCCGTTCGGAGGACCTGTGCAAGTCGGTGGCCCTCGATCCAAGCGCAGGTATTGACTCCACCTGGACCTACCATTTCTCCCGGCCTTCCGAGGGCACCTGGAAACAGGGCGACCGGACGATCTCCTGCTTCTTGAGCCTGTCCGAAGGCAGCATCCGCAGCTCGCTGCTTCCCGCCACCGATTCAGACACGGCCGATAGCAGCGAGCCCGAAGCAAGCGAGCAGAAGACCGAAGAGGATCAGAATTCCGGCAACAGCAACTAGCCGCTGCAGCAAAACCAAGTATGGCGTGAAAGCAATTGCTTTCACGCCATACTTTTTTGCCCTGAGGTTCCGCGCCCGGTTAGTTCTCCTTGCGTCCAACGACCAGGCGGTCATTGGCCTCGTCCAGGGTGACCGATACCGTGTCCCCGTCTTGGATTTCTCCGGCAAGGATTTCCTTGGCCAGTCGATCGCCGATCTCTCGCTGCACCAGCCGGCGCAGCGGACGGGCGCCGTAGGCAGGGTCGTACCCTGTCAGCGCCAGCCATTCGCTGGCCGCCGGATCTACATCAAGGGTCAGCCGGCGTTCAGCCAGGCGTTCACCGAGCTGGTCAATCTGCAGCTTGACGATATTGCCCAGCTCCTCGATGCTCAGCGGATCGAAGAGGATGACCTCGTCCAGACGGTTCAGGAACTCCGGCTTGAACGATGCGTTGACCACGTTCATCACGGCGCTCTTCTTCGCCTCGGCATCCAAGGTCTGATCCACCAGGAACTGGGACCCCAGATTCGAGGTGAGAATCAGGATGGTGTTCCTGAAGTCCACCGTGCGCCCCTGGCCATCGGTCAACCGACCGTCGTCAAGCACCTGCAGCAGGATATCGAAGACCTCGGGGTGGGCCTTCTCAACCTCGTCGAGCAGGATCACCGAGTACGGCCGGCGGCGCACAGCCTCGGTCAGCTGACCGCCCTCTTCGTAGCCGACGTATCCCGGAGGGGCGCCGACCAGCCGCGAGACTGAGTGCTTCTCCGAGTATTCGGACATGTCGATGCGGACCATGGCCCGCGGGTCGTCGAACAGGAAGTCCGCCAGCGACTTGGCCAGCTCCGTCTTGCCCACGCCGGTAGGGCCGAGGAACAGGAAAGAACCGGTGGGCCGGTTCGGGTCGGCAATGCCTGCCCGGGTACGGCGTACCGCGTCGGATACGGCGGCTACCGCCTGCTGCTGACCAATCAGGCGCTGCCCGATGATCTGCTCCATCTCCAGCAGCTTCTGGCTTTCGCCCTGAAGCATGCGCCCGGCGGGGATGCCGGTCCAGGCGGAAATCACCTCGGCGATGTCATCGGCTGTCACCTCGTCGGCGACCATGCTATGGGCCTGGGCCCCGTCGGATTCCGCCGCATCGGCTGCTTCCAGCTCCTGCTGCAGGGTAGGGATTTCACCGTAGAGCAGGCGTGAAGCGTTTTCCAGATCCCCGTCGCGCTGGTACTTTTCGGCCTGCGAGCGCAGTTCGTCGAGCTTGACCTTCAGGTCGCCCACCCGGTTCAGGCCCGCCTTTTCCGATTCCCACTGGGAGTTCAGGGCGTCGAGCTTCTCCTTCTTGTCTGCCATGTCCTTGCGCAGCGCTTCGAGGCGTTCAACCGATGCCGGATCGGTTTCATCGCTCAGCGCCAGCTCTTCCATGGTCAGCCGGTCGACCTCGCGGCGCAGCTCGTCGATCTCCTCCGGTGCGGAGTCAATCTCCATGCGCAGACGGCTGGCGGCCTCGTCGACAAGGTCGATGGCCTTGTCGGGCAGCTGGCGTCCCGAGATATAGCGGTTGGACAGGGACGCCGCGGCCACCAGGGCGGAGTCGGCAATCGACACCTTGTGGTGCGCCTCGTAGCGTTCCTTCAGGCCGCGCAGGATGGCAATGGTGTCATCCACGCTTGGCTCGCCGACAAATACCTGGGCGAAGCGGCGTTCCAGCGCCGGGTCCTTCTCGATGTTTTCGCGGTACTCGTCCAGGGTGGTGGCGCCGATCAGGCGCAGTTCACCGCGGGCAAGCATCGGCTTGAGCATGTTGCCGGCATCCATGGCACCTTCGGAGGCGCCGGCGCCGACTACCGTATGGATCTCGTCGATGAAGGTGACGATCTGCCCGTCGGAGGCCTTGATTTCTTCGAGCACCGCCTTCAAGCGCTCCTCGAATTCGCCGCGGTACTTGGCACCGGCCACCATGGCCCCCAGGTCAAGGGAGATCAGGGTCTTGCCACGCAGTGATTCGGGCACGTCGCCTGCGATCATACGCTGGGCCAGGCCCTCGACCACCGCAGTTTTGCCGACGCCCGGTTCACCGATGAGCACAGGGTTGTTCTTGGTACGGCGTGAGAGCACCTGCACCACACGGCGGATTTCACGATCGCGGCCGATGACGGGGTCAAGTTTGCCGGAGCGTGCAAGGGCGGTCATATCGGTGCCGAACTTTTCCAGCGACTGGAAGGTCGCTTCAGGGTTCGGGTTATCCACCTTGCGGTCTCCACGGATGGTAGGCAGCGTGCCCAGCAGCACCTCGCGCGTTGCACCCAGTTCGCGCACGGCTTCGCCGGCCTTGGTCTGATCCGTGGTCAGGGCGATGAGAAGGTGCTCGGTGGACACGTATGTGTCCCCCATTTCCGTTGCGACTTCCTGGGCATAGTTGACTACCTGCAGCAGCTGGCGGGAGAACTGGGCCTGTGCCACAGATGAGCCGGAGCTTGCCGGAAGCGACTTGATGACAGAACTGGCCTTCACCGAGAGTGCGTCGACATCAATGCCGGCGGTCTTGAGCAGGGCAACTGCAACCGAGTCACGCTGATCGAGCAGTGCCTTGAGCAGGTGCGCCGGTTCAATCTGCGGATTGCCCGCAGTTGACGCGTTCATCCCGGAAGCTGAGAGAGCCTCTTGGCTCTTGGTTGTGAGTTTGGTGTCCACGCGCATCCTTTCTCTAACGAGGGTGAACCCTTATAAACTTGAGTCTACTTAACTCAACTCTTGTCTGTCAGTAGATATTCCAAGAGATCTGAACTTTTCCTAAGATTTTTTCTTGCTTCCCTTCAGCTGCTCTGGACACACTGAATGCATGGCAATTCAAGCTTTCAAGGATTACACCGACACCAATCATGACCAGCTGATTTGGAAATTCATCAACGAACACCGAACTGCGCTGGCAGCCTGCCTCGACGGTATGACTGAACAGGAGGTGCGAATGCAGTTGGTGCCTTCAAAAACCACCCTTCTCGGTTTGGTCAAACACGCAATTTTCGTTGAACGCGCGTGGTTTGAAGAAGCGCCCACCGGATTTTCCCGGCAAGAGCTGGGGCTTGAGACAGGCCCCGATGAATCTTTCGAACTCACCGATGACGACACCATCCTCAGCGTGCGCCAGAAGTATCGGCAGACTCTCGGAGTTTCGGCGGCCGCTGTTGAAGGCAAGACCGGGAAAGACATCTTCATGGGCAATCGCCGCGGCCCCATGTCCCTGGCATGGATCCAGCTGCACCTGTTGCGGGAGCTTGCCCAGCACTGCGGTCACGCCGAAATACTCCGCGAGCAGATCATCGCGGCCAGGAACAACTAACAACCGGCGATAGGCTTGGGCCATGCCACTGACCCTAGTTCCATTGCCAGCTGACCACTTCGACCGGTGGCTGCAGCGAAGCACCCGAGAATACATTGCCGATCTGGTTGCCACCGGCCACTCGGAGCATCAGGCAGCGACTGCCGCACACCAAACCATGCGGCAGGCCTTCCCCGAGGGTAAGCCCACGGGGAGCAACTCGGTATTCCATGTTCTCGATGAAACCCTCGGCGTCGTGGGTTACCTGTGGATAGGCCGCGATACGTCCGAAGATCCAAGTTCCTGGTGGATTTGGGACGTCTTGATCGAAGAGAAATTCCGCGGCAGGGGCTTCGGCAAGGCAACGATGCCCCTGGCCGAAGAGCATGCTCGTTCCCAGGGGGCAAACACGCTGGGATTGAACGTTTTCGGGTTCAACAAAACCGCCCGCGGACTTTATGAGTCCATCGGCTATGAAACTACCAGCCTGAAAATGCGCAAGGTGCTCTAGCCACAGCGGCAGAAGGGCGGGTAGGTTACAGATCACCACGTCATCTACCGTTCTCTTCTTTTCATCATCCAAGGATTCAGGTTAGGCTAGAAGCACGTAAGGGAGTATTCACAAGCGTTTGACCCGTCAATACGTGGAACATTGTCGTTCTGCCGGGTCCCACGGTCAGCCTTTGGGCAGACGAAGAGACTTACTGCTCATGCTTGTACCCAACTTACGAAAGTAGGATTCCCCATGGGAGTTTCTCCTTTAATCTGGACGATCACCATCGTGGTCATCCTGGCCCTGCTGGCCTTTGACTATTTCTTCCACATTCGCAAGGCGCACGTTCCTTCCCTGCGTGAAGCTGCCATCTGGTCCAGTATCTATGTGGGCATTGCCCTGGTCTTTGGCGTCCTGGTCCTGATCTTCGGCGGCATCGACATGGGTGCCGAGTACTTCGCGGGATACATCACCGAGAAGGCGCTGTCGGTGGACAACCTCTTCGTCTTCCTGATCATCATCGCGAGCTTCCGGGTGCCACGCGAGGACCAGCAAAAGGTGCTGTTATTCGGCATCGTCTTCTCACTGATCGCCCGCACCGCATTCATCTTCGTCGGTGCCGCTCTGATCAACCAGTTCGCCTGGGTCTTCTACATTTTCGGCATCATTCTGCTGCTGACCGCAGGCAACCTGCTGAAGAAGGACGACGAGGGCGATGAGGCGAACAACTTCATCATCCGCCTTGCTAAGAAGCTCTTCCACACCACCGACACCTACGACGGCGACAAGCTGTTCACCAGGGTCGACGGCAAGAAGGTCCTGACCCCGATGCTCCTGGTGATGGTGGCCATCGGCGGTACCGACATCCTCTTCGCACTGGATTCGATCCCTGCAATCTTCGGCCTGACCCAGAATGTCTACATCGTTTTCACCGCTACCGCTTTTTCCCTGATGGGACTGCGTCAACTGTACTTCCTGCTCGACGGCCTGCTGGATCGACTGATCTACCTGTCCTACGGACTGGCGGCAATCCTTGCATTCATCGGCGTCAAGCTGGTGCTGCACGCACTGCATGAGAACAACCTGCCGTTCATCAACGACGGCCAGCATGTACAGGTAGTCGAAATCTCCACAGGACTCTCGCTCAGCGTGATCATCGGCGTATTGATCGTGACGGTTCTTGCTTCGCTGTTCAGCAAGGCTGGCAAGGCCCAGACCGCAGTCAACAACGTCCGCAGGCACGCAAAGAACTACCTGGATCTGTCCTACACCACCGATGCGGCCGAACGCGAGCACGTGTACTCGCTGCTGCTCGCAGAGGAAGCGTACGTGAACACCATGGATAAGAAGTACCGCGACAAGGTCAAGGACATAGAAGAGATTCGCGCCGAGGTGGCCCACGCCCACCAGGAGCATGATGAGTTCCTAAAGAATTAGGCAACGACGAAACCGCGGGCCGCTAGTTCATTAAACTAGCGGCCAGCGGTTTTCTGTCTCGACAAAAGGCAGTTACCGCGAAGAAGCTTGCAAACTGGTGAATACCGCCCTTGGATGCTGTCCGTTCGCGATGACTAGCAGGGCACCGACGCCGCAGAGTATTCCGGAGCTGAACAACAGCAGCAGCTCCCAGAGTTCCTGCCCCTGTCCACTTGTCCCGGCCCCTATGCCGAACAGCACCACTGCGTATAGCGCGCTTCCTGCCAACGCGGCCCCGGAGGCGGCCAGGAGCAGGATCGGCCACCATTTCAGGCGGGCACCGACCTGGGTGAAACCACGGCCGCGGAGCAGTTGCCTGAGCAGCGCCAACAGCCCGATGACGGCGGTAATGGCGAAGGCCGAATTGGAGTAGTCCGTCAGCCAGGCAAGGCTGCGCTGCGGGTCGCCCGATGCGGCTTGATCTTGCATCAGCGTCGTTGCCCGGGCAAAGCACCGAATGCTCGAATACAGCAGCGATGCGACGAGGATTCCGAGAATACCCAAGAGCAGCGCCGTGAACCCGTGCTGCAGCGGAAGCTGTTCGTGTGCGCCGTGGGCTTCAAGGCTGCGGCCCCAGCGGCGCCGCAGATACCAGCCGAGCATGAGCACGACGCCAACAGCTTGGGTTGCAAAAGAAAGATAGACCAGCGGGCCGACCCACAAAGACAATGTTCCGTCGGTAGTCCCGTTGCCGTTCAGGACCATGGCGGCAATGACCGGCCCGGTAAAGATAAAGGGCAGCAGCAGGCCCGCGGCGAACCATGATGGAATCAGGATCAGCCACCACGGGATGTTCACCGCTGCCCGGCGCCCCAACGCCCACATCATCGCCACCAACAGCACATCCAGTACCGCCGTGATGATATTGCCGGTGAGCACCACCGCGGCGCCCAGTTCTGAGGTGTGTTCAATCCCCCACTGCGCCCCGAAGATCCACGCGACCTTTAACAGAAAATAGGGCATGACGCCGAGGGCGGTGAGTGCTACCAGGATCCGTGGAAAAATCCCCGGGTCTCGGCTGCCGCCGCTGCGCGGCGATGCCTGTTGTTTCATCATTACTACCCAACATTCATCGCCGCGCGGAGATTAGCGGCGGACGGTTCCGATGTAGTAGTCGGAAGGGACGATTGCCTTGCCCAAGGGCATCAGCGAGATCGGGATCATCTTCAGGTTGGCAATGCCCAGCGGGATGCCGACGATCGACAGGAACATCGGGATCGCGGTCAGGATGTGGCCGATGGCAATCCAGATGCCGGCGACCAGGACCCAGATGACATTGCCGATGGTGGAGAATGCTCCGACCGGTCCGCGGTCGACTACCGTGCGGCCAAAGGGCCACAATGCATAGCCGGCGATGCGGAACGAGGCAATGCCGAAGGGAATTGTCACGATCAGCAGGCAGCAGATGATGCCGGCCAATACATAGCCCAGGGCCAGCCACAGGCCGCCGAAAATCAGCCAAATAATGTTCAAGATTCCGCGCAGAAAATCAGTCATGTACCCAGTCTCGTCTACTTGCCCGGGCGCAGCTAGTAGGGATAACCCCCGATTCTTCCCTGATCCACGTGGCCAATCCCCTACCATCGTGCTCTTCGACCGCGTTGAAGCTCGTCTAGAATTAATGATCATGAGCGAATCGAGCGAAGAACAGCAGCAACCTCAGGCGTCGGCACCACGAGACCCAGCACTTTTCAGGGCTGAACCGGTCTCATTTGTCCGCCGCGGCAACCGCTTGCAGGGCCGCCGAGCCAGTGCTTGGGAGCGCAATGCCGATCAATACGTGATCGAGCCTCCCCGCAAGATCGCTGATACTTCCGTCGCCGATGACTTCGTCTTGAATCCCGACGAGGCCTTCGGCCGCACCGCTCCACTGATCGTGGAGATCGGCACCGGCCTGGGCGAATGCATCGCCAACGCTGCCAAGGACGACCCGGAAAGCAATTACCTTGCGGTCGAGGTCTACCGCCCGGGCCTAGCCCAGCTGATGCTGAAGGTCGAGTCCTTCGGTATCGAGAACGTCCGCGCGGTGCAGGCAAACGCCCCCGAGGTTCTGGATGTCATGCTGCAGGAAAACAGTGCTGATGAGATCTGGATCTTCTTCTCCGATCCTTGGCACAAGCCGCGCCACCACAAGCGCCGCCTGATCAAGGCGTCCTTCCTGGACAAGGTGTCCCGCGTGCTCAAGCCAGGAGGCACGCTGCGCCTTGCCACCGACTGGTCGAACTATGCCGAGCAAATGCGCGAGGTGCTCGATGCCCATCCGGATTTCAGCAACCAATACCCCGGCAACCTCGCAGGCGTTGAGTCGAACCTGACCAAGGTGCGCGTCAACGGCATGGAAGGCTTCGATCCGGAACCTGACTTCGTGGACGAGCAGGGAGGCTGGGCACCACGCTTCGAACGCCGCATCCTGACCAGCTTCGAGGGCAAGGCGCTGAAGGCCGGACGCCTGGTCTTCGACCTGGCCTACACCCGCATCGGCTAAGGTCCCGCAACAAATACCTTGAATGGCTCATGTGAACCCTATGGTGGGTTTCATGAGCCATTTTTCTGTTGTTCCAACATCCGACTTTGCCGCGGCACCGACCATGGAATTTGCCGGGGTCCGATTGGAGCAGATGAGCCTGGAGCACTGTGCCGATCTTGCCGAGGTCGTTGAGCGGGACCGGCTTGATGAGGCCTGGTTTGCTTCCACGCCGTCGGCTGAGGGCATGGAGGCGAATATTAGGGCGCGGCTTAAGAATCAGCAGGCGGGCACGGTCGCTCCCTTTGCCATCATCGATTTATCCACCGGCCAAGCCGTTGGCGCGACAACCTACCTGAATATCGATGCGACGAACCGTCGCGTGGAAATTGGTTCGACATTCTTAGGTCTTCCCGCTCAGGGCACGGGAATCAATCCCGCCGCGAAGTACCTTTTGCTGCGGCGCGCGTTCGAAGAGCTCGGCTGCTTTTCAGTAGCATTCTGCACCCACTGGCACAATGAGGCATCACGCGCTGCAATCTTGCGGCTGGGCGCCAAGCAGGATGGGGTGCTGCGCAATCACAAGTATGATCCGAAGACCGGCACCCTGCGCGACACGGTGATCTACTCGATTCTGCCCCATGAGTGGCCCGCGGTGCGTACGCAGCTGGAGGCTAGGCTCCGCCGCCACGGGCGGATCTAACACCGGTGCCAAGGAACAGGAAATCCAGAGCGCACAGGGACATCCCCTGCGCGCTCTGGAGTGTTGTTCTCTGATTATCCGGCTTTGGGTCCAGAGTCCGAGACGGATCCGACAACTATGGGTACGGTGTCGGACCCGTCCCAATCCTTGACCGCCGACCTGCGGCAAGAAAGCAAAGTTTTCTGGCTACGATACCCATTCGATGCTAGGAGCGGAGACGATGCAGTCGATATGAACTCCAGCGGCGACGGTCCCACCGAAGGTGTTGTTCGACCCGAACGCCACGTGAATCGTATTGTAGGCTTTCTCGTCCTCAAGGATGTTCCCAATGACACGCGCTGCATGATTCGTGCCAATGCCCAGTTCGGCGACATTGCGTCCCAGCCCATCACCAAGCATGTCCAAGAGTCGAGCGCCGGTTTCTCCCGTTGCACCGACGAGGCGGCCGTTTTCGATGCTGAGGATCGTGGGCTCTTCCACGAGTCCGATCCCGGCGATGGAACCGTTGACTTCGAGCAGGCCGGACGCCTTCCCTTCATCCGGCGCGATGTAGGCCTCACCGCTTGGAAGGTTCCCCGAGGTTCCCTTTGCAAGATAGACCCCCGTGCTTGCCAGCCCAGGCCGTTCGGAGATGGGCACGTCTAGCACCAGGTCGTCTCCGGAATGAATGCGAACGAGGGAACAGGAAGTTAGCTTGGCGGTTGCTGCCAAGGTTTCCTCTTCGACCCTGACATAGTCTGCCGTCATAGCCCCATTAGTCAGCATCTCAAGGGTGATTCCCGGCATGGTCACGAAGGCCGTTCCCTGAGCATTAGCCTGTTTTCGCGCGGCGGTGTGCGTCAGCGAATGCTTCGTCATGGCGAAGACCAAATCAGCAGAGAGAATGGCGTCCAGCGCTGCCGACGTAGGCTCTTCGCCGGACTTCGTTCTGTCGGCCATCTGATGGACCATCGGTTCAACACCCTGCGACAGCAGTCCCTCAACAAAAACTTCAGCAACCGCGGCAGTTGAATCATCGGACAGCACAAGCACACGCTCATAGTCGTGAACAGGGACGTTGTTGGCGATAATGTTCGCTACCACGGTGGATATGTCAGTCATTTACGAGGGTCCTTAGTGAATTGTTGGTGGAAAAGCACTCACGAACGTTGGCGGCGAGCAACGACTGCGGGAGAAGGACCGGCAGCCCTGTCGCGGAACGCACCCTGTCTCGGTGCGATGGTGAATAACCCATACAGTCGAGCACAATGAGTTGCGCACCTTGTTCCTTCAGCCTCAGCGCGGCCTTCGCTGGGTCGAGTCCGTCGTAGGGCGACGAAGCCTCGAGCGAGATCTGTCCGGGGAAAGACCGCCATTTGTCCCTGACCAGCTCTTCCTGATCTGCCAGTGGAATGATCAAACCTAGATGAGAGACAAACGACAGTCCTTGAACGACCCCGGTGACGAGCTGGTCTGGATAGATCATGGGCGTTTGGCTGCTGAGCTCGGGAAAACTTCCGGTACAGGCTACGACAATCGCGTCGACCTCGCCGGAGAGATGCTCAAGCTTTGCCGACAGCAGCGGAAGCAATTCATCCTTGTTGATCTGTACAGACTCGCCGCTATTCAATTTCGAAATGTAGAAGGAGTCGTTTTCTATGGGCGCCCGGTCCTTCCACTGTTCGCCGTCAACGCCGTCTAGCGCTCCTGCTTCCACCAGGTCGATGTCCGCGAAGGTACCAAAGGGAGCGACCATGTCCGGACGGGGAGATTGGCCAATGGTGAGGAATCCGATTCGCGTGGCAGGTCTCGATCCCGAGACCTCGCTTTCGGCGGTCATCGAGCGCCTGCCTGAGTATGAGCGAGGATCGGCTTGTTGATGACTGGTTCGATGGCTTTGAGAAGATCTGCATTGCTCATGGTGCTGCTGAGCAATAGCTGATTGGCAGGCACGAGGATGGTCGTTACCTCGCGGCCCTCTGCCAGTTCTGCGCTGACCACAGGCGCACCGGTTTCGCTGTCCAAGGTCATAATCAAATCTGGGAAGGTTCCCACTCGTTCACCTGAAATTTCGGCGGTCATGTACTCGTTCCAGATGGTCAGTTCGAGGTCGCCGATGATTGCCGCGCCCACGTCGAACCCTCCGGATTCAACCATTCGGAATTCATTGACTACTCCCGAAGAGATGATGGTTCCGTTGAGGAAGTCAAGAATCGCGCTAATCCGGGCTGCTCCAGCGGCGTGAGAAGAATAGATCTTTCCCAATTCAATAGCCTGGCTGATGCCTCCCGGCGCCGCATTCGCAGACAGGTATGCGATGTCTACCGGGTTGCGGCATACTCCTACCATTCCACCAGCCTGAATGGATACCGATCGTACGGTGCTGGATGCCAGGTCGAGGCTGCCAGAAACCGTACCGGCTACCCGCCGCGGGCCTTCGCCTCCGGCAAAGGCTTGGAAGGAAACATAGTCCTCCACCTGTGACAGGTTCAGCGCTCCCATAGAGCCGGTCGGGTGTGCCCGGCCGTTGGCTGGGCTGTCGAGTACCGGCAGCCCGTTGGCCGCCGCCTGCAGCCAGCCATTAATGGTGGTGGCGGCGCCATTTTCATTGGTCATCAGGGCTACGATGGGAACTTCTGTGCGCATCCGCTGAACCGTGTCGATCATCTGCTCGGCATCAAGGTACATTTTCTTGGCTGACGGAGCTCCCACCAATGCCACGCAGGGCACCACGGCGTCGGCGTCGAATTCATCGAGGCTCGCCAGTACCGGCGCATGAGCCGGGAAAATACTGGCCGCCTTGTTCAACCCGTCGGTGAGCAGACCTCCTCCGCCGCCGCCGAGGATGCAGCCTCCATAGATAGCATTCATGGCGTCTTCTTGGGTCAGTGTGCGTCTAGTCATCGTAGTCTTTCCGTCGTGTATGGATGATTGAAAGGGGTCTGCCCGGCAGGTCCGGCCCCGCTGTTGCCCGGGTGAAATGCAACCGGTCAGAGCGCCTTGAAGACGCCCTTGCCGAAGGAGTACAGGGCATCGCCGGCAATGACTCCGCCGGCAAAGACCTCGACGCTCTGCTTCGCCTTGTCCCCATAGATCCGTTTGATGATCAATCGGGTTGCCACACCTGCGGCTACCAACCATCCAGCCCACGGGGTGGAGATGAGCAGTCCGGTGGCAAGCATGATTCCCAGCTGGCGCTTTGACCCGCCAACCATCTGCAAGATGGCTCCTGGAATAGCCCAAATCAGCAATTGCACGGCGGTCTCGGATGATACACCGGCGTGGATCGCGGCTACATAGGCCGCGTTGATCGGGGCGGTGAGCCCCTCGTTGAAGTACATCTGGTAGGAGAACAGCACCACGACGATGGCTACCGCGAAGCCGATCATGCCGGCGATCATCTGCTGGCGTCGTCCGTCCAATTCGAAGCGTGGGTCCTTGCCCTCGCCGCGCAGCATGTGGCCGGCCTTCAGGTCATACCCCATGTCGGCAAAGGCAGGACCAGTCGCTGCGGTGAATCCAGCGAGCACAACGAGTGCTTCCGGTGGAAAACCGATCAAGATGCCGATCACCAAGGTGATCAGGGCAATCGCGAACGCTGGGAACCAGCCCGAATGCATTGCGGCGATGCCAACGATGAACTCGTGCACGAAGGCCGCCAGGGTTGCGTAGAAGACAAAACCAATCAGCATTGGCACGCTCATCTGGGTCACGATGCCGGTGCCCAGGGTCAACGCGATGGTGATCAAAAGGTAGCCGCCCGCACCCAAGCGCAGCGCCTTGCCCAATCGGAGGTCATCGGCATTGCGGTTCGTGCCGCGGGACTCAGCAGTTAGTTCGGGTGCAGCGCTTTCCTGCTGTGCATCCGGCTTCGCCTTAGAGTCCTTGTGGGACTTGAAGATGATGCGTCCCACCTGAATCAGCGCGACGATGCCGGCGCCGATCATCAATCCGTGCGGGACGTAGTCCGCGGTGAGATCCCACCCGGTCAACACCTCGCAGTATTGCAGGATCAACAGGCCAACGGCGAAGGCGATCATCGCGCTCACATTTGCGATCAAAGCGACGCCGAAGGCAGACATCGGAAGCGAAAAAATGGCTCCCAGCGCACCGGTGACGATGCCTCCGCCCAAAATGGCTGCGCGCTTGCCGCCCTGATCGCCGGCGATGATGGTCTCCGCTGCGGCGATGCCCAGGGGCCATGCATTGCGGGCAGGAAATGGGCGGGTGTCGAACATTCGGTACAGTAGCCACGCATCAAGAAGCATTGCGCACGAGACGCCGATCAGCATTGGTACCACCATGTTGGGCAGGCCGAACAAGAATGGGATGCCGATAGGCAGGAACAGGCTGTTGGCGGCGCCGAATGTCGCCGAGGAAATACTGGTCTGGGCCAAGTTTTGGGCGTGCACCGAACGGAAGCCACGGAAAACGACCAGCGGGATGCGGGCCAATGTCATGGCAACCAGCGCGCCGATGATCGATGTGCTCGGGGTGATACCCACGCTGGCCAGCACCTGCACGCCAACTATGGCGCCGAAAATGCTCAGAATGATGGTCAGTACCAGATTTCGTGGGGCAAGTGCTCGGGGATGGACCTCTGGGGTAGAGCGCTGGGCGGAGAGCTCAGTCGGGTCAGTCATGTGAGGAATTCCTGTCGATGGATTCTCGAAAAGAAGCGTGATTGATGTCTGCGCTGATGATGTCTTCAACACCATCTTGTTCCAAAATATAGAACAACGAACAACTATATGGAATTATGGGTGTAGAGTGAATCACATGTCAAGGGCCATGCAACGATCACGAACTGCCCTATGGCGTCCACACCCGGTTCACTACACAACAAAGTCTGGTCAGACGTACTAAAGTCGGAGTTCTAAGCAATGGGGAGGAACTATGAGCACGCTAGCCAATGCGCGGGATGTCCTGCAGCTGATGGTGCGGATGCAACGTGATCTAACGGTCAGCGAAGTGACCGAAGCATTGGGAGCACCCAAAAGTTCCGTTTCAAGAACCTTGACGATGATGGCGAACTACGGATTCCTCGACCGAGACCCCCACACCAAGGCCTATCGGCCCGGTTCCCTGGTCATCGAGGCCTCATACCACTTCCGCGGATCGCGTACCGTCGCGTCGCTGCTTGAAGACGAGGTGGCAAGCCTTGTCGAAGATACCGGCTATACCTGCTACATCAATATGCTTGATGGGCGCGAAACAATGGTGACTCACATGCGCACAGGTACCGTGGGCACGCTGCAGGCCTATACCCCGGTAGGCACCAGGGGGGCCGCCTATGCCAGTTCGATGGGCAGGGCGATCCTCGCCAGGCTGGACGACGAGGACGTTACCGCACGGCTAGACAGCGATTTTGAGCCTGTCGGTCAGGCGCCGCGCACCCTAGATGATCTGCTGGCCCGGCTCATGTCCATTCGCTCCCGTGGCTGGGAACTGTCCCGTGGGGAATTCGTTACCAACGTCGCGGGCATTTCCGCCGCCGTCCTTGAACCCGGCAGCACACAACCCCTGGGCATTGGCATCGCGCTGCCCGCACATGACTTCGATGATGCACTGGCCAACGGCTTTGGAACCAAGGTCAGGGACGCCGCCATGCGCGTTGGCAGGAAAATCGGCGATCCTTATTGGCTGTCATTCGCCGCAAACTAGTTTCCGCTCAGTCGCCCAGGGCGCTCGGAGCGATTGGATACCGCCCTTTAACACACATACCCATCAAGGAACCAAGCGGTTCCCTGATGGGTATGTGTGAAAGTCGGCGCTATAGGGCTCTTCGGTCTATCGACCAATGGCCCGGCGGACCGGGAAAAGCGAGACCGGTGGTTCGGGACGCATGGGACGCATCCCTCGGGCCAGCGAGACGACATCTCCTGCCATGGTGCCTGCGGCGAAGATGCGCGACTGTCCCTGACGCACGAAGCTCAGTTCTTGGCGCAGGTCGTTGACCTCTGTCTGCAGATGCGCAACCTGGTCTTGCAGGTCGAGGATGCGTTTGATGCCTTCAAGCGAAACCCCTTCCTTGCTCAGCGACTGCACCTGACGCAGCAGCGACACATCGCGCTGCGAGTAGCGGCGCTGTTTGCCGGACTGCCTGCTGGGCGATACCAGCCCAATGCGGTCGTATTGGCGCAGGGTCTGCGGATGCATATCTGCCAGCTGTGCGGCGACGGAAATGACGAAGACAGGTCGTAGGTACTCCCCGTTCACGCTGCTTCAACCACCTTTCTGCCTTGGATAGTTCGAGTCTATCGCCGCCAGGCTCAATGCCAAATGGCGGCGACAGACCCTGCGGATCGAACCGATCCTAGAGTTTTGCCTTGGACGCGAGGTCCTCCCGGGGATCATCCCCCGCGGTGGCCGCAGCGAAGTCCTCGACTGCCTTCTTCGCTTCATCGTTAAGGTTCTGCGGGATCACCACGTCCAAAACGATGAGCATGTCGCCGGTGGCCTTGGAGGTTTTCACTCCGCGACCCTTCAGGCGCAGGGTGCGCCCCGAGTTGGATCCTGCCGGAACCTTCATGGCCACCTGCTCGCCATCGAGGGTCGGCACGTGGATCTTCGCGCCCAGCACCGCCTCGTCGAAGGTCACCGGGATGTGGACCCGGATATTGTTCTCTTCGCGCTTGAAGAACGGGTGCTCGGCCACCTTGACCTTGACGATCAAATCGCCGTTGCCTGCGGGGCCGGCCTGGCCGCGGCCGCGCACGCGCACCGACTGGCCATCCTTGATGCCTGCCGGGATACGCACGTCAATGACTTCCCCGCTGGGTTCGCGCAGCCCGATCTTGGTGCCGTTGATGGAACCCGCGAAGGAAATCGAGGTGGTTGCGGTGCGGTCTGCCCCCTTGCGCGGCGGCGCCTGCTGGCCGAATCCGCCATAGCCGCCGCCCCCGCCGAACAGGTCGGAGAAGTCCGGCTGGCCGCCGCGGCCGCGCCCACCGCCTCCGCCGCCTCCGAAGAGGTTGGAGAAGATGTCCTCAAAGCCTGCTCCCCCGCCGGGTGCCCCGCCCGGTCCGCCCGCCGAGAAGCGGGCTCCGGAGCCCATGGCGCGGATGGCGTCGTACTGTTCGCGCTCTTCCTTGTCGGAGAGCACCGAGTTGGCCTCGGTAATGTCTTTGAACTTTTGTTCGGCCGCTGCGTCTCCGGCGTTGGTGTCAGGGTGGTACTTGCGAGCCAGCTTGCGGTACGCCTTCTTGATGTCCGCATCGCTGGCATCCTTGGAGACGCCCAAAATGGCGTAAAAGTCTTTGTCTATCCAGTCCTGACTTGCCATCAGGGCCTCATCCTTTCTATACCGATTCGAAACTGCCCACTGGCGAGATTCGACAGTGGGCAGTTTCGATGGTGTTACTTAGTTGCTATTCGCCGGTGGCGACCAGCACCTGGGCAGCGCGCAGGATGTTGTTTCCCTTGCGGTAGCCGCTGCGCAGCACCTGTCCCACGTGGTCGGCCGGTACCTCTGGCACCGCCTGGCGCAGCAGCGCCTCGTGTACGTTCGGGTCGAATTCAACGCCAGCCTCGTTGATGCGCTCCAGCCCGTGCTGGGCGAGGATCGTATCAAGCTTGTTGGCGATCGAAGCGAACGGGCCGTCGACGAGGTCGCCGTGGGCGCGGGCTGCATCGATGTCGTCAAGCACCGGAAGCAGGGTGCTCAGCACCGACTGGACTGCGTTTTCACGCACTGCCACGCGGTCGCGTTCCACACGCTTACGGTAGTTGACGTATTCGGCCTGCAGGCGCAGCAGGTCGTTGCGCAGTTCGGTTTCCACCGCACCGCCGTCAACCTGCTCGCCTTCGGCCTCGGCGCCGGCCTCGTTCAGGATCGCCTCGGCCTGACCCAGGGCGTCAGCGGTCGGCTGCTGGTCAGCAGCCTCTGGCTGGTTCTCCGGCTGCTCGCCGGAGTTATCGTTCTGGTCCTGTGCCTCGGACATAACCTAAACTCCCTTACTTCTTGTCGGCTTCGTCTTCGTCGATAACCTCGGCGTCGACGATGTCTTCATCAGCGTTCGGCGCAGCCTGCTCGCCTGCGGCGGCGTCGGCCTGAGCGGTAGCGTAGATCGCCTCGCCCAGCTTGGTCTGCGAAGCCTGCAGCTTCTCAAACGCGGCCTTGACCTCGTCGTCGTTGTCCTGCTTCTCCAGGGCAGCCTTCAGCGCGTCAACGTCGCCCTGAACTTCGGTCTTGACCTCTTCAGGCAGCTTGTCTTCGTTGTCCTTGATCAGCTTGTCCACCGAGTAGGCGGCCTGCTCAGCAGCGTTGCGGGTTTCAGCTGCCTCGCGGCGCTTCTTGTCCTCTTCTGCGTGGGCTTCGGCTTCCTGAACCATGCGCTCGATGTCCTCCTTGGACAGCGAGGAGCCGCCGGTGATGGTCATCGACTGCTCGGTGCCGGTGCCCTTGTCCTTAGCGGAAACGTGCACGATGCCGTTGGCATCGATGTCGAAGGTGACCTCGACCTGTGGGATGCCGCGAGGAGCCGGAGCGATGCCGGTCAGCTCGAAGGTGCCCAGCGCCTTGTTGTCACGGGTGAACTCGCGCTCACCCTGGAAGACCTGGATGGAGACCGAAGGCTGGTTGTCTTCAGCGGTGGTGAAGGTCTCCGAACGCTTGGTCGGGATCGCGGTGTTGCGCTCGATCAGCTTGGTCATCACGCCGCCCTTGGTTTCGATACCCAGGGACAGTGGGGTGACGTCGATGAGCAGAACGTCCTTGCGCTCGCCCTTCAGCACGCCTGCCTGCAGCGCAGCGCCGACGGCAACGACCTCGTCAGGGTTGACACCCTTGTTGGCGTCCTTGCCTGCAAGCTCCTTGACCAGTTCAGCAACTGCTGGCATACGGGTCGAACCGCCGACCAGGATCACGTGGGCGATATCCGAAACCTTGACGCCGGCTTCTGCAATGACATCGTGGAATGGCTTGCGGGTGCGCTCCAGCAGATCTGCGGTCAGTTCCTGGAACTTTGCACGCGAAAGGTGCTCGTCCAGGTGCACTGGGCCTTCCGGGGTGACCGACAGGTACTGCAGGGAGATGTTGGTGCTGGTAGCCGAGGACAGTTCCTTCTTGGCCTGCTCAGCAGCTTCCTTCAGGCGCTGCAGCGCAATCTTGTCCTTGGACAGGTCTGCGCCCTTGGCCTTGGCCTGTGCCAGCAGCCAGTCGACAACGCGCTGATCCCAGTCGTCGCCGCCCAGACGGTTGTCGCCGGCGGTGGCGCGGACCTGAATGGTCGAGAAGCCGTCGTCGTCCTTGCCAACTTCCAGCAGGGAAACGTCGAAGGTGCCGCCACCTAGGTCGAAGACCAGGATGAGCTCGTCTTCGTTGCCCTTCTCCAGTCCGTAGGCCAGAGCGGCAGCAGTTGGCTCGTTGACGATGCGCAGCACGTTTAGGCCTGCGATCTCGCCGGCTTCCTTGGTTGCCTGGCGCTCGGCGTCGTTGAAGTATGCAGGAACGGTGATCACTGCGTCGGTGACCTTTTCGCCCAGGTAGGACTCTGCATCGTTCTTCAGCTTCATCAGGGTGCGAGCCGAGATTTCCTGAGCGGTGTACTTCTTGTCGTCGATGTTGACGGTCCAGTCGGTACCCATGTGACGCTTGACCGAAGCGATGGTGCGGTCAATGTTGTTCACTGCCTGGCGCTTGGCGATATCTCCGACCAGTACTTCGCCGCCCTTTGAGAATGCAACGATGGACGGGGTGGTGCGGTTGCCTTCGGCGTTAGCGATAACGGTAGGCTCACCACCTTCGAGCACGGATACGACGGAGTTGGTGGTTCCGAGGTCAATACCTACGGCACGCGACATAATGGCTCTCCTTTGCCTTGGTTGAAAATGTCTAACGCTGAGGGCTTTGTACCCCCATTGAGCGTTCTGCACTCAAGTTTACTCAGCCAATATTGACTGTCAAATTAACTTGAGCGAACCTGACTCAACTTTGCGTTCTGTCTTATTCAACAGGGCAGGTGGCAGAATGATTCCCAGAAACGAGAAAAATTTTCGCTCGTTCTCCACCCCAGCCGTCTGGGAAGGGAAACTCGCAGATCAAAGGAAGAATCATGGCAAAAGCTAAGAAGAAAAAGTTCTCAGAACTCTCCCCGATAGCACAGGCAGGCATCATCACGGCCGCCACCGCGCAGATTACGTTGTTCCTTGCAGCACAGATTGATCTGATCCGCCGCAAGAGCGATCAGGTCCGCGGCCGCAAGGCAGTCTGGGCCGGAGTGAACTTCATCAACACCTTCGGCCCGTTAAGCTACTTCATCTTTGGCCGCAAGTCCGGCAAGCACTAAACCTTCATCGCAGTACAACAAAGAACTCCCCCGCCGCGGCCATTTCTGGTCCACGACGAGGGAGTTGCTTTGTACTATGAGTTTTTAGCGACCGCGGGTCGCCGGGCTGGAGGCACGGCGCGGCCCTCGGCTGCGTCCGCCGTTAGCCGCCGGGGCCGCGCCCGAACGCGAATTCTGCCGCGAGCCACCACGGCCGGAAGCTGCCGGGCGCTCCGAGGAGCCTGAACGCGAACCGCGCGCAGGACGCTCGGTGGTGCCGGTGCCGCGGGCATTACGTGCCGAACGCTCCGAACCGGCGGCCTTAGCCCCGCGCTCACCACGGCCCTTGGACTCGCTGCGCGGTGCGCCTTCCGCCGCAGGCTTGCCGCCGCGGGAATTGCGGCCGCCTCGACCGCCGCGCGAAGAACCCGAAGCCTGTCCTTCGCCGCTTGGACGCTTCTTGGCTGGGTTGCGCTGCTGCTTTACCGGTGCAACGTAGGCAACCAGCTCGGCAACCTCGCCCACGACGTCCTTGACTGCCTGCGAATCAACGCCGACCTTTTCAAAAGGAACCTTGATGCCCGCCTGCTTCAGCAGCAATGCGACGTCGCCCTGCTGATCCGGGGTGCAGATGGTGACAACGACTCCGCTGGAACCTGCACGTGCGGTGCGGCCCGAACGGTGCAGGTATGCCTTGTGCTCCGCCGGTGGATCGATGTGGACTACCAGCTCCACGCCATCCACGTGCACTCCGCGCGCCGCAACGTCCGTAGCTACCAGAACCTTTGCTTCTCCGGAAGAGAAGGCTGCGAGGTTGCGGTCGCGGGCGTTCTGAGACAGGTTGCCGTGCAGGTCGACAGCCGGAACGCCGGCCTTGGAGAGCAGCACCGCCATCTTTTTGGCATGGTGTTTGGTGCGCATGAACATGATGCGGCGCGAACTGCCCTGGGCAAGGACGCGGACCAGTTCCTTCTTGTCATCGTTCGGGATCACGAAGACGTGGTGTTCCATGGTGTCCACGGCGGCCTTCGGTGCATCTACCGAGTGAACCGTCGGGTTGTTCAGGTAGCGCTTGACGAGCTTGTCCACGCCGTTGTCCAGGGTTGCGGAGAACAGCATGTGCTGGATGCCGGTGGGCATGCGGTCCATGATGCGGCGGACCACCGGCAGGAAGCCCATGTCTGCCATGTGGTCGGCTTCGTCGAGCACCGAAATTTCAAGCTGCGACAGGTCGACGATCTTCTGCGAGATCAAGTCGTCAAGGCGGCCCGGGCAGGCGATGACAATGTCAACGCCCTCGTTCATCGCCTTTTCCTGACGGCTCTGTGCCACTCCTCCATAGATCACGGTGGTACGCAGGTTGTTGACGCCCGCCAGCGGTTCAACGGTCTTTGCGATCTGGGTGGCCAGCTCGCGGGTCGGTGCCATGATCAGGGCACGTGGGAAGCGGGCCTTGCGGCGCTGCGGACGCTGGGCCAGACGAGCAACCAGCGGCAGGGAGAAAGCAAGGGTTTTGCCGGAGCCGGTCTGGCCGCGGCCAAGGACGTCTCCACCGTTAAGGGTTGAAGGAAGGGTTGCTTCCTGAATGGGGAATGGGTTGTCAATGCCCTTGGCAGACAACACCTGAACAAGGTTTTCGGGCACGCCAAGGGCGCTAAAAGTAGAGGTCATGCTCAAACTTTCTCTCTGAATTCGCACGTCACAAGCGACGTCGGGTTTCGCCGATCCAGGAGGAAGTCCGCAACTGCGCACTGAAAACGCCGATCATCTCGGGGTTATCGCGCAGGGAAATCAAACTCTGTCGACGAGTGCATGACAGGGCGTCCGAAGCTCAATCCATCGACCCCATGCAGTGATGCACAAGATTCCACTCTACCGTGTATGGCTTCGGCCCGCCCTAGCAATGGCCTGTGAACGCAGCGGATCACAGGAGATCTACACCACGTTAGCGCCCCTGAAGGTGGCGTTCATGCATCAGTTTCGACGGCCACCAGACTTTTGGACCAATGTCTTCGACCAGCGCCGGCACCAGCAGGCTGCGCACCACGAAGGTATCTAGCAGCACGCCGAAGGCGACGATGAACCCCAACTGACCGAGGAACATGATCGGGATTACTCCCAAGGCCGCGAAGGTCGCCGCCAGCACGATGCCGGCAGAGGTGATCACCGACCCGGTCACGCTCAGGCCCCTGCGCATGCCTTCACGCGTTCCATGCACCAGCGATTCTTCTCGGACGCGGGTCATCAGGAAGATATTGTAATCGACGCCCAGGGCCACCAGGAACACGAACCCGAAGAGTGGAACCGCAGGGTCCGCCCCCACATAGTCAAAAACGTGGTTGAAGACCAGTGCGCTGACGCCCATGGCGGAGCCATAGGAAAGAACCGTGGAGGCAATGAGCAGCAAAGGAGCAAGGATGGACCGAAGCAAAAGCATCAAGATCAGCGAAATTGACATCAGGATCAGCGGAATGATCTTCCACAGATCAGAAATTGCTGTGGCATTCTTGTCCATTTGTGTCGCGGTTGGCCCGCCGACCAGAGACTCTGCATCGATCTGATGTGCCACCGTCCGCAGGTCCGCCACGGTGGAGGCGGCCTGATCGGAATCGGCGGCATCCTCCAAAGTGACCGACAGTAGCTCCTTGCCGTCAACAACATAGGGTTCTACGCCTCGTTGTTCCACTGCCGGACCGCCGTCTTCGGCCTGAGCATAGGCAGAGGCCACGCCATCGAGCTCGGTGACGGCCTGCAGCATCTCATCGGCTTCATCCTGCGCAACGACCACGGTGGCAGGCGAACCGCTGCCTCCGGGGAAGTGCTGTCCCAAGACATCCTGCCCGGTGCGCGCCTCCGATTCGCCGATGACCATTTCGCTTTGAGGCACTCCACTGGCCTTGAGCTGCAGGGTTCCGGTGGCCGCAATGGCCAGCACAATGGCGGTGATTACCCAGATTGGGCGCGGATATCTTGCCACCCACGTTGCGATGCGGAACCACAACCCTTGGTGTGCAGCCTCGTGTTTATGCTGCTGCGAAGGCTTGGGCATAAACGGCCAATACGCGGCCCTTCCCAGCAGCCCCAGGACCGCTGGTAGGAAGCTCAATGCGGCGAAGACGGAGAAGACGATGCCGGTCGCGGCAATGGGGCCCAGTGCTTTGTTCGAGTTCAGATCGGAAAACAGCAGGCACAGCAGTCCGATGGCAACGGTTCCGCCCGAGGCGATAATCGGCTCCAGCGACCGTTTCCACGCCGCAGTCACGGCCGACCATCGGTTCTGGCCCGCGATCAATGCTTCCTTATGACGCGCCACGAAGAGCAATGAATAGTCGGTGGCCGCTCCGATAACCAAAATCGACAGAATGCCCTGGGCTTGTCCATCCAACCGAATGACATCATTTTTGGCGAGCGTGAACACCACCAACACGGCTGCGCACAGTGCCACCATTGATGTGCTGAGCACGGCAATCGGAAGCAGTACCGAGCGGTAGACGATCAGCAGAATCACCAGGACTGCGCCCAAGGCAACAGACAGCAGAACACCGTCAATCCCGGAAAATGCCTCAACGAGATCTGCGCTGAAGCCGGCGGGGCCGGTGACATAGACATCGATCCCCGGCGGAGCGCTGCTTGAAAGCTCACTGCGCAGTTCCTCGACGCTCTCGTCGGCCTTGACATCGCTCTTCAGCGGAACAATTAATTCAGCCGCCTGGCCGTCTTCAGACATGAACGGCCCGGTGACAGTGCCGTCCAGATATTCAAAGTCCTTCAGGCCCTCGGCAAGCTGTGTTGCCACCTTCGGATCCAACGAATCGGGATCAGCAATGATAACCACCGCTGGTATTGCATCGCTCGTGCGAAACTTCTCCTGCCATTCAAGTGCCTGAGTGGCTTCCGCGCTAGTTGGCAGGAAGGCTGTCTGGTCATTGGTCTGCACAGTAGACAATTTTCCGAAGGTCGGCCCTCCCACCGCGGCCGCTCCCAGCCAAGCAAGGATCAGTACCGTGTAGATAAGAATTCGCAGTCCTGAACCACTTCGATGTCTCCCCATCAGTTATTCCCCATTCTTCATGTACTTTGAAGGTCGGCCATCCCGATTTTTTCGGATGCTGAAGCGCAACGCTACATGGAATGGCAACTAAGTAATTCCATTATGGAAGTATCCTGTGAGTACTAGGATGATCAAATGACGTCCAGCGATCGCTACACTTTGGTTCAGTTGCTGCAAGACTTCACGCAGGCATCCGATCGATTCGTTGAGGCTACCGCTTCCCATAACTCAATGCATCGCAGAGATCTCAGCGCGCTGAGCACACTGATGAAGAACGAACGCAATGGGCTTAAGCTCTCTCCATCCCAGCTCAGCGCCCTGCTTCAGCTCAGCTCCCCAGCAACCACTGCCATGCTCGACAGGTTGGAACGCTTGGGCTACATCCAACGCCAACGCAGGCAAGAGGATCGGCGTGGAACGATCATCAACCTCACGGAAAAAGCGTTTATTGAGGGACGAAGCATGTTTCTACCGCTGAGTCAACGCCTTACAGACGTCATAGAGTCCTACGATGACCAGCGCATCTGCCAAATCAACGAATTTCTGTCACAGGCAATCAAGGCAGTCGACGCAGCCCACGCGGAGGGACAAGGACAAGATGCATAAGATTTCAGGCTCCGCCCATACGTAACGGTGCTACCCAATTGTCGAAAGCTCCCCCGCTCCCACTAGCCTAGGTGGGTGGAACTTTCACTTTGGATGTCATTGCTCGGCGCTTGCGTCGTCATCAGCTTCACCCCCGGCGCAGGGGCAATCAACACCATGAGCAATTCGATGCGCCAGGGATGGCGCACCTCCATCTGGGGTGTGATCGGCCAACAGATTGCACTGCTGATCCACGTGCTCATCGTTGCAGCCGGTGTGGGCCTCCTGGTTGCCAGCTCCCCGTTGCTCTTCGCCATCATCCGATATGCCGGTGCCGCGTATCTGGTGTACCTGGGTATCCGAATGATCCTTTCCAAACCGGATGTCGCCTCTGACGGCAAGAGCACCGGCAAGGTCCTGAGCCCCATGGCCATGATGCGCCAAGGCATTCTGGTCAACCTGCTCAATCCAAAGGCAATCGTCTTCTTCCTCGCTTTTACCCCGCAGTTCATCCGCACCGACGAACCATTGCTTCCGCAGTATCTGATCTTCATCGGCACCGTCATCGTGGTGGATGTTCTGGTGATGTTCTTCTTCTTTGCAGGCACTGCGCGCAGCTTCCAGCGCTTCACCGCCACGGCCCGCGGCGCAAAGATACTCAACATCATCTTCGGCGTCCTGTTCATTTTGGTTGCTGGCATGCTGCTGCTAATCCACTGATCATCCGTTGTTTTCTGAGTGGCTCCAGATAGTTGCGAATTCGTTGCAGATAATCTGGCGCGTGCCTCTCGATCTACGCGGTGATCTGTGTTTAGACTGATTCATGTTCCGGATAATGATCGTATGCACGGGGAATATCTGCCGCTCTCCCATGGCGGAGTACATGCTGAAAAACGCATTGAGTGACGCCGAGGTCAAGGATGTCGAAGTGCGCTCGCGAGCCGTCACCGACGGAGAGGTCGGCAAGGGCATCGACGCCCGCGCCGCAAGCACCCTGCGTGCCCACGGCCTCGACGCTTCGAAGCATATAGCCACCCAGCTCACCGCCGACGAGCTAACGGATATGGATCTGGTCCTGGCCATGGACACCGACCACTTTGAAGATCTGGTTCCGGTCCTTGCAGATATCGATCCGAGCGAACGCCCAATGCTGCGGATGTTCAGGTCCTTCGATCCAGCAGCCGCCAGTGAACCTCACGAAAATCAGGGGGTCTACGACCCTTGGTACGGGGACGCCGGCGACTTCCGGGAGACGTGGAAGCTTGTGGCGGCTTCCCTGCCTGCGCTAGTTGACTATGTGCGGAGTAATATAGCCTCTCGTGGAAACCGCTAGACCCTTCATCATCGCCCTGGACGGACGCTCCGGCTCCGGTAAGAGCAATTTCGCGTCGTCCCTGGCTCAACATCTGGCGCACCATACCAGTGTTGCCGTCTTGCGCTTAGAAGATACCTATCACGGCTGGGATGGACTTCTCGACGCCTGCAAGCGCTATAGTCGGCTGCTTCCAGCGCTCGCCTCCGGCCAAAGCATTTCGTTCCCCACCTGGAACTGGGATACGAATATAGTGGACGGCAGTCAGGAATTCACCCCGGCCGCCGTGGTGATTATCGAGGGCGTCGGGGCGGCCAACCGCGCCGCGAGCGCCTGGATCGACTTCAGCATCTGGCTTGAAGCACCCGAAGCTCAGCGCAAGAAACGGGCCCTGGCCCGCGATGGCGAAACCTATGCACCGCACTGGCAGCGCTGGGCCGACCAGGAAACTTCCTACATTGCCAGCGACGCACCGGGGCGGCATACCGATCTGGTGCTATCCACCGACGGTGCATCCCTCGCTCTGGAACAGTTCCTAAACCTCGCCTCCTACCTGCCGGCGAACCTGCGCGAGCAGTTCGGCGTCCACGCCCATGGCTCCACCGCCCCTGAACTGCTCGGCGAGTATGCAGCTCCTGCGGATGCCGCCGCGCTCTTTGAGCTCCTTGCCGAGGGGGTAGAGCACGCGGCACTGCTTGAGTCGACGAGCCACCACCTGCCCGATCCGCTTCAGCGCAACCAGTATTCCCTGCTCGCCCTGGCGCTTGGCGAAGAGTACCCGCTGCTGCGCACCAGCGGCGCCGAAACCACCATCCAGATCGCCGACAGCACCCTGCGCATGGGCTCCAGCTTCTTTTCTGCACTGGGACACATTTGGCCGGCTGCCGACATCGAACCCGCTGCGTATCCGCTGCCTGCATGGGTCGGCTACCTCGGCTATGAGCTCAAGCGCGAGGTGGGCGCCCGGGACATCGCGGCAGTCATCGCCGACGGCGTGCGCCGGGATGACGCCCGCTTCTTCGCACCGAACGTGGTGCTGGTCATCGACCATTGGTCCAACACGCTGACGGCTCATGCGCAGCCGGAGTTCGCCACGTGGCTTGATTCCCAACTGCTGGCAGTAGGCACCTCGCGACGCGAACCGGCCCAGCTGGCACCCATCCACTTCAGCTGCGCCGACACCCAGGAAGCATACAAGCAGAAGATCGCCCGGGCGCAGCATGAGATCTATGAGGGCAACACCTACGAGGTCTGCCTGACCACCCAGCTGAGCGCCCGCGTGGAGTCGTTCATCCCCTTCGAAGCCTACTGCCGGATGCGCACCTCAAGCCCTGCACCGTTTGCGCACTACCTGAAGCTCGGCCCCACCGAGGTTGCCAGCATCTCGCCCGAACGCTTCCTGAGCCTCTCGGCCACCGGGCTGCTGCGCGCCGAACCCATCAAAGGAACCCGGCGGCGCGGCGAAGACCCGGCGGAGGATGCGGTGCTGAAGCATGATCTTGCCACGAGCGCCAAGGACCGTGCGGAGAACATCATGATCGTGGACCTGCTGCGCAACGACCTCTCGCATCATTCCCATCCCGGGTCGGTGCGCGTCACCCGGCTGTGCGCGATCGAAAGCTACGCAACGGTGCACCAAATGGTCTCCACCATCGATGCACAGCTGCGGGACCGCGCGCTGTCCGCGCAGGCACTGCTTGAAGCCTTCCCCCCGGGCTCCATGACCGGTGCGCCGAAATTGTCGACCATGAACATCCTGGACGAACTGGAAGATTCACGGGCCCGCGGCCTGTATTCGGGAGCCGTGGGATATCTGGGTGCGGACGGGTCCGCCGACTTCTCCGTGGTCATCCGCACCCTGGTCTGCGACCGCCTGGAGGAGGACGGCTGGCTGCTCAGCCTGGGGCTGGGCGGGGCGATCACCGCCGACTCGGACGCCCAGGACGAATGGGATGAAGTGATCACCAAGTCGGTGGGCGTGCTCGGCGCCCTCGGCTCCTCGTTCCCGCTCGCCGCAGCCAACGGTTCCAAGTAGCCCAGACAGCACGAACGGCACGGCACCTCCCCTTCAATCAAGGCGCCCGGCGGCGCTGTTTTGACGCTATTGCAGGGTAGCTGTCAGGCGGGCGACGTTGTCGATCCAGCGCTGCGTCCGCGGCCGGCGGCGCCACTGCGCAGAGGTGATTTCGCTGGAAATTGCGCGGTAGTCGTTCTGCACCTTGTTCACCGCATCAACCATGTCCTGGCCCAGCAGCATGACCGAGATTTCCATGTTCAGGCTGAAGGAACGCATGTCCATATTCGAGGAGCCTACGACCGCCACCTCGTTGTCCACCGTGAAGCACTTAGTGTGCAGCACCATCGGAGCCGGGTAGCAGTAGATGCGCACGCCGGCGTCCAGCAGAGCCTGATAGTAGGACTGCTGCGCATGATGGACCAGGAACTGATCGCCCTCTTCGCAGACGAACAGGTCGACCTCCACACCGCGCTGCGCGGCGGTGGTGATGGCATAAAGCAGCGAATCGTCGGGGACGAAGTAGGGGCTGGTGATCATCAGCCGCTCTGAGGCCGAATAGATCAGCGAGTTGAACAGGCGCAGGTTGTTTTCCACGCCGAAGCCAGGACCGCTGGGCAGCACCTGCGCCAGCGTGGTTCCGGGGCGTTCCTCCCGAGGCAGCGGGTGCCTCGCCTCGGTAATGTCCAGCAGCACTTCCTGATTGTCGTCCTCCTGCCACCAATCGGTAGCGAAGGTGACATCCAGGCTGCGCACCAGCGGGCCTTCAACCCGTAGCATCATCTCCACCCATTCGCGGCCAACCTTGTGCGCCGCCTTGCGCTTGTACCCGGGTTCGATCAGGTTCTGGCTTCCGGTGAAAGCCACCGAGCCGTCGATGACCAGGATCTTGCGGTGGTTGCGCAGATCCGGCCGGCGCCAGCGCCGTCCAATCAGATCGATGGGGAGCATCGGGCGCCAGTTGATGCCCGAGCTTTTCAAGCGCTTCTTGAAGTCGCGGTAGCCGTTGACCCGCAGGGTTCCCAGATGGTCGAACAGCAGGCGGACATTGACCCCGCGCTGCACCGCGGCCTCCAATGAATCAAGCACCGGGTCAACATAGTCCGGGTCGTCGCCCATGATGTAGAACTGGATGTGGACGTAGCGCTTGGCCTTGTCGATCTCCCTGACCATCGCCTCCATGGAGCCGCGGTAATCTGAGATGACCTCTATGGTGTTTCCGCCTTCCAAGGGCATGGCGCCCAGGTTGCGGTTCAGGGTCACCGCCGATTCCACCCATTCTTCCTTGGAGTGGAATTCCTCGGGTAGCCGCATGTGGGCGGTGCCGCGCATGATTTCGTCATGGGCGCGCTTCTGCTTTTCCAGCCGTCGCCGCGAGAGCCTAGGGTTGGCGAACAGCCAGTAGGCGACCAGGCCGATGACCGGAATGAAGAAGATGGCTAGGAGCCAGGCCATGGCGGTGGTGGGGCGCCGGTTGCCCGGGACGATGCCGATCATGAAGTACCTGATCACCAGTTCGGCGGCCACCAATGTGCTCCACACGACGCCGCCAATCTGCATCAGCACGTCGTTGCTCGGCCACATGGCGGCACCCCCTCAAGTACGATTCTTCGCCCCTGCATCGAGACAAAGTTCTAATCAGCTGATCAATAGCTGTACAGATCATCTCCGCTTAGCCTATCTAATCCTGAAGAACTTATTGGTGAGCGATAGCGGGAAAATGACGAGCCCGCGAACAAGCATCGGTTCAAGATTCGATAATCTTGTTTCATGAGTTCACTAGTTTTCCTTGATCCTGCCTACCCCGCGGGCCGCCTTGCCGATATCAGCGCCGCGCACCTTCCGGTGTCGCTGCAGGGTGTGACCCGCGGCGACGGCGTCTTTGAATCGATGCTGTACACCCAGCAGACAGTGCGCAAGGTCGACGCACACCTGGCTCGCCTGGCAGTGTCCGCGCAGACCTGCGACCTAGTGATCCCCGAGGAAATCAGCTGGCGTTCGGCCATCGACACCGCGGTGGCGGACTACGATGCCGCAGGCGGATCCGAAGAGGCAGTGGTCAAGCTCGTGGCCATGCGCGGCGAACACGACGAAGACCCGGCGGTGTGCTGGGTGACGGTGACTCCTGCCCCGACCCTGGGACAGCAGCAGCGCGACAGCGGCGTGGATGTGCTGCTGCTTGACCGCGGCTATGATTCGAAGCTTGCCGAACGCGCCCCGTGGCTGTTGATGGGTGCCAAGACCCTGTCCTATGCGGTGAACATGGCGGCCCTGCGCTACGCCCGCAAGCACGGCGCCCAGGAGGTCATCTTCACCTCCTCCGACGGGGTGCTGCTTGAGGCGCCCACCGCCACCGTACTGCTGGCCCAGCGCGACGGCGACACCCGCCGCCTGCTGACCCCCATGCTTGAGACCGGGATCCTGCCAGGCACCACCCAGAGCGCCATCTTCGACGCCGCACGGCAGGACGGCTGGGAGCTTGGCTACGGACCGCTGCGCCCGGAGGACCTCTACCAGGCCGACGCGGTATGGCTGGTTTCCTCCATCCGCCTGCTCACCCCGGTGCGCACCCTCGACGCCAAGCCGATACGGATGGACGCCGAGCTGCATGCACAGCTCAGCGCCCTTGCCGATTCAATTCGCTAGCCCCTACCAGACCAGGTTGTAGGTTCCCGCCCACATCGCAATGCCCAGGGCTGCGATGCCCAGCAGGATCCCGGCGGCCAGGACCGCACCGTCGCGCAGCGTGAAGCTGACGGTGCGGATCCAGGTCCGCTGACCGGTGCCGAAGCCCTTGGCCTCCATGGTGGTCGCCAAGCGTCCGGCACGTCGGATCCCCTGGACCAGCAGCGCCAGCAGTTGGCCCGCCTTGGCATTCATGCGCTGGCGCATGGTGCCGAGGTTGCCCACGCCGCGGGCGCGGCGGGCAAGAGTCAGGGTGGTGAACTCTTCGATCATCAGCCCCAGCAGGCGCATTCCTGCCAGCGCACCGAGCACGAAGCGGTGCGGCACCTTCAGCTGCTGCGACAGCGCACCGCCCAGATCGCTCGGGTTGGTGGTGGACAGCAGCAGCACCATCGGGATGGCCATGGCCAGTGCGCGCAGGCCCGTGGCCACGCCTCCAGCCACCGAACCCTCGGTGATCTGGAAGATCCCGATATTCAACAGCACCGCTCCGGAGTCCTCGCCGACCAGCGCAATGCCCCAGGCTGCCATCAACCCCGCAGCTACCAGCGGCCAGCCGCGCTTGAAGAACTGCGCGATGCCCAACCCTGCCAGCGGCAGGGCGCAGAGGGTCGCCACGATGATGACGGTGGCAGAGACCCAGTCCATGGTGCTGATCAACGGCAGTGTGGCCCCGGCGATGGCGCCGAGCTTTGCCAGCGGGTTGATCTTTGCCAGCCAGCTGTCATTGACCGGTGCATCGAGCATCGGGCCGGTGTTGACCCGCTGCCCCGAGGCACCGGCGGCTGCTGACAACTCGATCTGCTTTGCCCCCAGCGCCTGGGCGAAGTCCTCGTCGTGGGTGACGGCGATGATCGCGGTCGAGCGTTCCAGCTCCTCGATGAGCAGCTGGGCCAGTTCCCGCCAGGTATTCGCGTCCTGGCCGAAGGTCGGCTCGTCGAGGATCACCACATCCGGCGAGGCTGCCAGCACGGTGGCCACCGACAGCCGGCGCTTTTCCCCGCCCGAGAGGGTAAACGGGTTCGCCTCGGCCAGGTCCTTCAGCCGCAGGCGCACCAGCAGCTCGTCCACCCGGGCGTCAACCTGCTGCTGGTCGTACTTCAGCTCATCGCTGGCCCCGCGCTTGGCCCGCAGCGGGGCGAAGGCAAGCTCCTCGCGCACCGACTGGGTGACGAACTGGTGCTCGGGCTCCTGGAACACCGAACCGATGCGCGCCACCAGCGCGCCCGCCTTCCAGCTGAACGGGCTGGAATCAAGTCCGTCGGACAGCTCCTCGCTGGCTGAGAGCCGACCCGTTACCGGTTCAAGCAGGCCGCCGAGGGTCAGCGCCAGCGTGGATTTTCCGGCGCCGTTTTCTCCGCGGATCACCATGGCTTCTCCCCCGGTCACCTCGAAGCTGGCGGGCGCCGTGCGCACTGCGTGCTCGCTGCGGGCGCAGACCAGCTCGCTGGCCTCAAGCTTCAGCCCGCCGGGCACCTGCCGCGGTGCACCGGTGTGCGGCACATAGCCCGGCACCCACACGCCGGCCTGGGCAAGCTCTGCCCGCAGCGCTTCATCGTCGAACAATGCCTGCGGGTCCAGGTCGTGTCCGATGCCTCCACCCGGCTGCAGCACCAGCACCCGGTCCACGTGCTTGGCCCACGCCTCCAGTCGGTGTTCTACGACGATCAGCGTGGAGCCGCTGTGCTGCGCAGCGCTGATCACCGCATCGCGCAGCGGCGGGATGCTCTGCGGGTCGATGTTCGCCGTGGGCTCGTCGAGCAGCATCAGGCCGGGGCTCATGGCCATGATGCCCGCCAGCGCAAGGCGCTGCTTCTGCCCGCCGGAAAGCTCCTGGGTGCGATGCTCATAATCCAGCGAGCCCAGGCCCACGGCGTCGAGCACCCGGGGAATGCGCTCGCGGATCAGCTGCGGGTCGATCCCGAGGTTCTCGGCGCCGAAGGCCACGTCGTCGCCCACGCGGCTTTGCACAATCTGGGTTTCCGGGTCCTGCTGCATCAGCCCCACCGGGAAGGCCCGGTCAAAGGCGTTGACGCCGCCGATCAGCAGCTCACCGCTGGGCGCCGCCTCCTCGTCGATTTCAAGCACCCCTGCCAGCGCATAGAGCAGCGTGGACTTTCCGGCTCCCGAAGGGCCGAGGACCAGGACCTTCTGCCCGGCGGGGATCTTAACATTCAGCCCGTTGATCGCCGGTGCTTCGCGTTCTGCATGCTGCCAGCCAAAGTTCCTGGCGCTGATGGCAAGACCCTGGCGGGTTTTGGCGTCGGTGCGTGGTTCGAGGGCCGAACTCATTTGGCGCTCGCTACCGCCGGCTCCAGGTGTGCCCGACGGCTGGCAAGCTTGCCCAGCGCACCGGTCCGCGCCAGTGCGCGCACAGCCCACCAGGAGAAGAGACCGGCGACCAGCAGACCCGACAGCGCGGTGGCCGCCACGTGGAAGACCTTCATGCCTTCGGTGTATTCGGTCAGGTTGGCCACCACATAGGCCTCGCTGATGCCTGCAAACAGGCCCGATGCGAAGCCTGCCAGCAGCGCTACGGGAAGGTTCCACTTGCGGTAGCGGAACATGGCGAAGACCAATTCTGCGCCCAGGCCCTGGACGAAGCCGGAGATCAGCACGCTCATGCCCCAGTGCGAGCCAAGCAGTGCTTCAACCACCGCTGCGAGGATTTCGCAGAACAGTGCGGCGCCGGGCTTGCGGATGATCAGGGCGCCGAGCACCGCCGGGAACAGCCAGCCTCCGGTGAGCAGCGCGGTGGCCGGTGGGAATGCCACGAAGGCAAGCGAGAGCAGGCCGTAGCCGGCGGACCAGGCCCAGAAGAAAACACCCGAGGCAACTGCCACCACGGATGCAATAACGATGTCTACGACGCGCCAGCTGTTCTGTTTCTTAACCGATGGCTGATTCATGTTTTGTCCTCCTCTTCAAGGAGGGGGGATGCCCACTTCAAAGGCGCTGACAATCGCCTCGTGGCATCCGAGATGCTCGACTTCCTTCGCCGGTACTAGCCGGAGCAGGTTCGAGGGTCTGCGATCTATCGCACTCTCAGCGCTTCCACCGCGAACGGCACAACGCTCCCCTGTCGGAATAATTTCTGCCCACCCACCATACCGCAGGTAAGCTGGCCTTCTAAACGATAAGTCTTAACCATGAACGTGAGGTCCACATGAACGCAGTGCAGAAACTCATCGCAGCGGGTATTTCGATCGGTGCCGGCTTCGTCGGCAGCAGGCTGGTTGACCAGGTTTGGAAGGGCTTCACCGGCAGCGCCGCCCCGCGCAAGGGCAGCGAGGAAGCCGCCCACGCAACCCTGCGCCAGGCCCTGGGCTTCGCTGTATTCTCCGCTGTGGTTGCGGCGGTCATTCAGGTGTTGGCAGATCGCGGCACCACCAAGGCGTTGGAACGCTTCAACAAGTAACGGCAAAAACTCAAGCCCACCCTCGCTCCGGGCGATGGTGGGCTTTTGCCATGCGGCCTGCAATTCGAGATTGGCCTACGGCTGCGGCGCGGCATAGATGCGCAGCATCGGGTGCCTGCCTTGTGCATCGATCCAGCGGGCCGGCTCCCGGCGCAGAAACTTCCAGCCGAGGCGTTCATAGAGGCCGACGGCCGGCGTCGAACTCTCCACGACATCCAGCTGCAGTTCCATCCCCGCCTGCTGCGCCCATTGCAGCGGCCGGCGCAGCAGCTGCGATCCGGCGCCCAGCCCGCGCCCGCGCACCCTCGGCGAGACGAACAGCCTTGTGACAAGCACCGTTCCCGGGTCCTCGAGGCTCTGACAGAGGGCAATATGACCGAGTATTTCCTCGTTGCGGGCATCGAGCGCGACCCACGCCGCCTTGGTCCCCTCAGGGTTCAGCCACGCTGCGGGGTCCTCGGGCCAGCGGCTTGGATAGTCGCCGACGGCAAAGACTGCTTCCAGCACCGAGACGCTGCCAGGAACGTCGAGCGGCCCTCGGGTGCGGACGATGATCTTTTCATCTGCCACGTTTCAGCGTTCTTCCCTGCCGGGCGCGTCCCGCTCGGCGACCACCGGAATCGCTCCGGTGACCGGCGAGGTTGACTCTTCATCGAGCACCTGGCGCAGCTCGTCGGAGAAGAGCGTGTCCTTCTTGGCGTGCTTGGTGCGGTAGCCCGAACGGCCGATCATGTGTGCGGAGACCGGCGCGGTGAGCAGTTGCATGGCCCAGGCGACGATCAGCGTTGGGACGATGGCCCAGGCGCGCAGGTGGATGGCCAGCCCGGCGAAGATCAGCAGGAAGCCGAGCACCTGCGGCTTGGTGGCAGCATGCATGCGGGTCAGCAGGTCGGGGAAGGTCAGCAGGCCGATGCCGGCGATCAGCGACATGGCGCAGCCCAGGATCAGCAGCACCGCGACGAGGATATCGAGCAACTGGTCCATCAGGCGTTCCTCTTATCCGAAACATAGCGTGAGACGGTGACCGAGCCGACGAATCCGATGGTGCAGGCGGCGACGACGAACAGCAGATAGTCGGTGTGCTGGTTCACTGCCATGTCGATGCACAATCCAGCGGAGATGATCAGCAGCAGCACATCCAGGCCCAGCACCCTGTCGAGGATCGATGGGCCCTTGATCACGCGGATGACGCAGGCGATGGCGCCCAGGCAGAGCATGATGCCGCAGATCCAGGCAACGATTTCAATCATTTGGCCGCCTTCCTTCCCTTGCGCAGTGGTACGCATTCGCTCTTGATCGCCTCGTACTCGTCATGGCTGCCGATGGCCATGATCAGCCGGCGTTCAATCTGCCTGATATTTTCCCGCGCCTTCTGCACCTGCTGCTGGTTCTCGATGTCGATGTAGTGCAGGTACAGGGTGGAGGAGCTGCGGTCCACGTCCAGCACGAACGAGCCGGGGATCAGCGTCAGCACATGCCCGACGGTCATCACGATCAGGTCCGAGTCGGTGCGCAGCGGCACGGCGATGACTGCGCTGTGGGTGCTCTTGCCGCGGGTGATCGCCAGCCAGGCGACGTGGATGCTCGCCGCCACCACCTGGCCCAGGAACCAGAGGAACAGCAGCAGGCAGTACCAGATGTTGATGCGTCCGGAGAGCACCACCGGAGGCAGTGGAAACAGCGTCACCAAGAACAGGGCGATGAGTGCACCGAAGAGCAGGTTCCCCGCCGAGAAGTCCTGCCACATGGCGGCCCACACGAACACCAGCAGCAGCAACAGCGGCCATTCCTGTTTGAGCGTCGCGCGGTGGCGGACGCCGGAGGTGTCAAGTGCGTCGTCAATACGCTGATCGCGCGGCGTCAGGTCCTTATTAGGCATTGTTCTCCCCCGTTCAGTAGTTCAGGATCGCGGTGATATACGGTTCACGGGCGATTAGTTCGGCGGCCACCCGCTGGCAGAAATCGAAGATCGGACCGGCGAAGACCGTCAGTGCGATGCCCGCGGCCACCAGCGAGCCGGTGGCATAGCGCATGCCCCACGGCAGCGACGCGGCCTCCATCTCCTTGGCCAGTTTGAGCCCCAGGTGCGGTGCCTTGGAGCCGCCGGCGATGGTCTGCTCGGTGACCTGGGTCCACTGATCCACCAGCATCGGGTTGGGAATCTCGGCATCCGCCGCGCGGCGCCAGAACATGCGGGCCCACACGCGGATGATCGCCAACAGCGTCAGCAGGCTGGTCAGCAGGCCGGCGGCGATCACGAACCAGGTCAGCGGATCGGCGTCCTGGGCCGCGGCGTGCAGCAAGCCGAACTTGCCCAGGAACCCGGAGAACGGCGGGATGCCGCCCAGGTTGATCGCTGGAATGAAGAACAGCAGCGCCAGCGCCGGAGAGAGCTTGGCCAAAGAGCCGAGCCTTGTCACGTTCGCACTTCCGGCCCTGCGTTCAATCAGGCCTGCCACCATGAACAGCGAGGTCTGCACGATGATGTGGTGGCCCACATAGTAGATGGTTGCGGCGATGGCCAACGGCCCGCCCACCGCCACGCCGAAGATCAGGTAGCCGATGTGGCTGGTCAACGTGAAGGAGAGCATACGTTTGAAGTCCGTCTGCGCCAGCGCACCGAGGATACCGACGACCATGGTCAGCGCGGCGACCACCAGTAGGCCGGCATTGACCAAGCCCCCGGGGAAGAGCAGGGTTTCGGTGCGCACGATCGCGTACACGCCCACCTTGGTCAGCAGGCCGGCGAACACCGCGGTGACCGGGGCCGGGGCCGTCGGGTAGGAGTCGGGAAGCCACAGCGAGAGCGGAAAGACCGCCGCCTTGATGCCGAAGCCGATCAGCAGCAGCACGTGCAGGATCAGCTGCGGCCCCTGGTCCAGTTCCGGCAGCTTCACCGCCAGGTCGGCCATGTTCACCGTGCCGGTGGCGGCATAGGTCATGGCGATGCCCATCAGGAAGATCACCGAGGAGACCACCGAGACCACCACATAGGTGGTGCCGGCGCGGATGCGCTCCGCGGTGGCTCCCAGGGTCAGCAGCACATAGCTGGCGGTGAGCAGGATTTCAAAGCCCACGTAGAGGTTGAACAGGTCGGCGGCCAGGAAGGCGTTGGACACACCGGCCAGCAGGATCAGGTAGGCGGGGTGGAACACCGAGACCGGCCCGGGTTCGTCTCCGTCGGCCAGGCCCTGGCTGGTGGCGTAGAAGAGCACCGCCAGGGAGACCAGGGTGGAGATCAGCAGCATGAAGGAGCTGAACCCGTCGACCATCAGGGAGATGCCCCAGGGCGAACTCCAGCCGCCGATGTGGATCGCATAGGATTCCCCGCCCCATACCGCAGCGAGCATGCCCGCCTCCAGCAGCAGGGTCAGGCACAGGATGCCGATGGTGATCAGGCGTTGCAGCCTGATGTTGCGGCGGGCTAGGAAGGCGGCGCCGGCGCCGATGATCGGCAGGACGACAGCCAGCGGTGCAAGGTCTAGAAAATTCACTCTTCCCCCTCGCGCACTGGGCGGCCTTCTTCGTCGACGAATTCAGTGGTGTCTTCCGCCACCGGCGAGTCTTCTTCCTCGTCGTAGGCGGTGGACTGGGACACCTTGATGTCTTCGGTGTCGTCCTTGAGCACATCGGCGCTGGTCAGCGTCCAGGAGCGGTAGATCATTGCGAGCAGGAAGGCGGTCACCGCAAAGGTGATGACGATGGCGGTGAGCACCAGCGCCTGGGGCAGCGGGTCGGAATACTCCTCGGCCGGCACGTCGCTTTGGAACAGCGGGGCGATGCCGCGCCGTCCGCCGGTGGTGAGGATCAGCAGGTTGATGCCGTTGCCGATCAGCATGATGCCCAGCAGCACCCGGGTCAGCGTGCGTTCAAGCACCAGGTAGAACCCGGTGGCAAGCAGCGCCCCGGTGATGACCAGGAAGGTGATGTTGACGCTCATCGTCCAACTCCTGTTCTTGAGGCGTGGATGGGGTCATGTTGTTCGATCGGGCTGCGGCCCTCGGAGAGCAGGTCGATCTCGCTGCCCAGCGAGCGCAGCACGTCCTGCACCAGGCCGAGCACCACCAGGTACACGCCGATGTCGAAGATCGTGGAGGTGACGAACTTGTGTTCGCCGAAGATCGGGAGCCAGAATTCCCAGGCGTACATGGTGAAGATTTCATCCCCGGCAAACAGCGGCACGATGCCCGCCAGTCCCGCCAGTGCGATGCCGCCGCCGATCAGCAGGCCCGGGGCGATGCGCATTGATTCGGACAGTTCCACGCGCCCGCCGGCAAGGTAGCGGATGGTCAGCGCCAGGCCCGCGATCAGGCCGCCGGCAAAACCGCCGCCGGGGCTGTTGTGCCCGGCCAGCAACGTGTACACCGAAAGGATCAGCACCGAGTGGAACATCAGCCTCGTGACCACCTCGAAGATGATCGAGCGGCGTTCGGCCACCAGCGTGTTGCCCGCCATGAGCCAGTCCTGGTTGGAGCTGGAGGCAAAGCGGCGCGCCATGCGCAACTCCACTTCCTTCTCTTCCTTGCTGCCCATGGCCTCCGAACCGGAGTCGATGCTGCCCGGGGCGACGTCCGTGGCGCGCACCCTGGTGCCGAAGCCGCGGCCGGCGAAGATCAGCGATGCCACACCCGTGGCCGCCGCGGCGAGCACGGTGATTTCGCCGAAGGTATCCCAGACGCGCAGGTCCACCAGCGCCACGTTGACCACATTCTTGCCGTAGCCCTCGTAGTAGGCCAGGTCCGGCCACTGCAGCGAGATGCTCGGCTCGGTGCGCGCGGCCATCATGGCGATGGCGATGTATACGACCATCACGGCCAGGGCGAGAGCCAGCGCCGCCCTGCCCCAGTGGATCTTGGTCAGGCCCACCCACAGCCGCTGCGGCAGTGCGCGCAGCGCCAGCACGAAGGAGACCAGCACGATGGTTTCCACCAGCAGCTGGGTCAGCGCCAGGTCCGGCGCGCCCTGCAGGGCGAAGATCGCCACCATGCCGTAGCCGGTGACGGCAACCATGAGCACCGCCATGAAGCGCTTGGGTGCGGTGATCGCGATGACTGCCCCGGCGATGATGATCGCGCCGATCACCAGCTGGGCCGGATGGTCAGCGATAACCCAGTTGGTGGGCCAGGGGGTCTGCACCGTGAGCGCAATGCCCAGCGGCACCACCAGCACCACGCAGAGGATCACGCCGAGGTAGAAGGACAGCGAACCACGCTGGGTGCGGCCGGTGATCCAAATGGCGGCGATGTCCAGCGCGTTCACGCTCATGCGGTAGAGCTCCTCGGCGGAGATCACCATGCGGCGCAGCGGGGCGCCGGTGTCGGTGGCACGGCGGATCAGGTAGAAGCCCACGCCCAAGGTTACCGAAATCGCGCTCAGCCCCAGCGCCGCGTTGAAGCCGGCAAATGCCGCCAGGTGCATGGATCCCGGTCCACCCTGGGCCTGCGACCAGTTCTTGACCAGCACCTCTACCGGGTGCGGGTAGATTCCCAGCACCAGCGTCAGCGCGCTGAGCACCAGCAGCGGGGCCAGGAAGATCAGCGTCGGCGGCTTGCAGGTCAGCGGCGGCACCTTGTACTTCTTCACGCCGAAGGCCCCGAAGAAGAAGCGCAGCGAATAGGCCATGGTCAGCGCGGCTCCCGCCACGATGCCCACCAGCGCCATCGGCCCCCACCAGGATTCAAGGTGCAGCAAAGATTCGTAGACCGCCTCCTTGGCCACGAAGCCAAGGGTCAGCGGCAGGCCGGCCATGGACGCCGCCGCAATGCCGGAGGTGGCGGTGAGGATCGGCATGGCGCGGCGCAGCCCTGAGAGTTTGCGGATATCGCGCGTACCGGTGTTGTGGTCGATGATGCCCACCGACAGGAACAGCGTTGCCTTGAACAGGCCGTGGGCCAGGGTCATGGCCAGGGCCGCGAAGGCCGCCTCCGGGGTGCCGAAGCCGAAGATCGCGATGATGAAGCCCAGCTGGGAGACCGTGCCGAAGGCAAGGATCAGCTTCAGGTCGTACTGCTTCAGCGCCCGGTAGCCGCCGATCAGCATGGTGATCACGCCGATGCCCACCGTCATCGGCACCCAGAATGCCGTCTCGGCAAAGCCTGGGGCCAGGCGGGCGATCAGGTAGACGCCTGCCTTGACCATGGCCGCCGCGTGCAGGTAGGCGGAGACGGGGGTCGGGGCGGCCATCGCGCCGGGCAGCCAGAAGTGGAAGGGAACCAGCGCCGACTTGGACAGGGCGCCGACGATGATCAGTGCGATCGCAATGTCGGTGTAGGTGCCCAGGGCAAGCAGCTTCTCGGAGGCTGCGAGGATTTCAGAAAGTTGGTAGCTGCCCGAGGCCGAGCCGAGCATCAGGATGCCCGCCAACATCACCAGGCCGCCCAGGGTGGTGACGATCAGCGCGTTCATCGCGGAGCGGCGCGCGGTGATCAGCGCCTGGCTGAAGCCGATGAGCAGGTAGGAAAGCACGCTGGTGATTTCCCAGAAGATGAACATGATGATCACGTCGTCCGCGGTCACCAGGCCGGTCATGGCGCCGGCGAAGGCGACCATCTTGGCGGCGAAGCTGCCGATCTGCGGGTCGTCGTTCTTGAAGTACCGGGCGCAGTAGAACAGCACCAGGGCGCCAACGCCGAGGATCAGCAGCAGGATGGACGCCGAGAGGATGTCCATGCGGAAGTTCAGCCCGATGTTCAGCCCGCTGATCCAGTCGATCTGCAGCGAGGGCGGAGCGTTTGGTGCGCCGGAGGCGAGCGTCGGGTCGGAGGCAAGCACCGTGGGCAGCTGGAAGAGCAGCCAGATGAATCCCGCTGCCGGCACCACGGCGACCAGGTAGAAGGCGTTGCGTTTGAAGGCCCGGAATAAGAATGGGCACAGCAGGGCCGTGGCAAAGAGTGCAGTGAGAATGATTAGCACGCGTCTCCTCTGTCGACTGAAAATGGGGCAGAGTCCGACGACCAAAAATAGCCGGCACCTGTAATTTTATCAGTCATGGGCCCAATCGGGTCATGTCAGAGCTCAAGTCGTGTCATAATTGCCCACCGCACTCGGCCTCGCAGCGCAGCTGCCTTGGTCCAATTCATCTCTTGATTACCGCAAACGGGTACTATGCGAGCATGGCAATGAATCAGCTTCCGATCACCGAGCCCCCGCGTGAGAAATGGCTCAATAAATACACGTGGGCCTGGGCCAGTTGGGACTGGGGCCAGGCGGCGATCAACGCGGTCATGATCACCTTCGTGTTCACCGTCTACCTGACCAGCGAGCTGTTCGGCGACAAGGACCACGCATCGCTGGTGCTCTCCCAGGCGCTGGCCATAGCCGGCGTCTGCATTGCCGTGTTGGTGCCCGTCACCGGACTGCGATCGGACGCCGCCGGACGGCGCAAGCTGTGGATCATCGTCAATACGCTGCTGCTGGTGCTCATCTGTGGGGCCTGCTACTTCGTCTTCCCCGACCCCCGCTACCTGTGGTTCGGCGCCCTGCTGATCGCCGCCATGAGCGTGGCCAGCGAATTTGCGGGGGTGAACTACAACGCGGTGCTCAACCAAATCTCCACCCCCGCCACCGTCGGCAAGGTTTCAGGCTTCGGCTGGGGCATGGGGTATGTCGGCGGCATCCTGGCCCTGGCGCTGGTGCTCTTCGGTTTCGTGCAGCCGATCGTCGACTGGCCGGGAGCATCGAGCGAAAACGGTTTGAACATCCGCCTCGTGGCGATCTTCTCGGCGTTGTGGTGCCTGTTCTTCGCCCTGCCGCTGTTCTTCATCATCCCCGAATCCACCGCGATCAGCGCGGAGAAGATCCCGCTGAAAAGCTCCTATGCGGTGCTCTTCCGGCGGATCCGCGCCCTGTGGAGCGAGGACCGCAACCTGATCTTCTTCCTGCTCTCCTCTGCGGTATTCCGCGACGGGCTCGCCGCCATCTTTACCTTCGGCGGGGTGATCGCCGCCGGCACCTTCGGCTTTGCGCTCAGCGAGGTGATCATCTTTGCGATCGTGGGCAATGTCGTCGCAGCCATCGGCGCGGTGATCGGCGGCCGCTTTGACGACTGGGTGGGACCGAAGGCGGTCATCGTCGGTTCGCTGATCGGCCTGCTGATCGCCGGGACAGGGGTGTTCTTCTCTCCGGCGGCCTCGGGCTTCTGGATCTTCGGGCTGATGCTGTGCCTGTTCGTCGGACCCGCCCAGGCTGCGGCGCGCTCCTACCTCGCCCGCCTGATTCCCGAAGGCCGCGAAGGTGAGCTCTTCGGCCTCTATGCGACCACCGGACGTGCAGTATCATTCTTGGCCCCTGCGCTGTTTTCACTGTCCATTGCGATTGCCACTCCCCTGGTTGCCAGCGGTCAGGCCCAGCGCTATGGAATCCTGGGCATCTTGCTCGTGCTTCTGTTGGGCCTGTTCCTGCTCTTGCCGATCCGCACCCCGCAGCAGGTCAATATGGCTTGAACCCGCCAACTTGTGTAGCCATCGACAAATCGTTTCCCCAGCAGTTAGGGTAATGTCGTCGATATCATCCCGCACCCAAGAGAAAGCGAAGGGCCATGAAGGCACTTTTTGATTTTAGCTTCACCAAATTCGTCACCCCGTCCATCATCAAGATCATCTACATCCTGATGATGGTCCTACTGATCATCGGCTACATTTCATTCGTTGTCATTGCCTTCAACGACAGCGCGCTGTTCGGCATCCTGACCCTGCTGATCCTCGGTCCGCTGTTCGTGCTGATCTACCTGGCGCTGATCCGCGCAGGCCTCGAGTCGCTGATTGCACAGATCCGCACCGCGCAGAACACCGCCGAGCTGGTTCGCCTCTCCGGCGGCAATGCACCGGGCACCGAGTCAACCTTCCCGGACCCAATTTCTCCTAACGACCCACGCCCTTCCGGTCCTCAGAACCCGTTCGTGGGCTAGTCTTCCCGTCATCACAAAGGACCACCCGGCAAAATTATTTGCCGGGTGGTCCTTTGTGTATGACGCAAAATTTAGCTGTCGATGATCGTGCGGTGGAAGTTCAGGTGGCTGCGCGAGGCGGTCGGACCGCGCTGGCCCTGATAGCGGTTGCCGTAGGGGCCGGAACCGTAGGGGTGCTCGGTTTCGCTGGTGAGCTTGAAAAAGCACAACTGGCCGATCTTCGAGCCCGGCCAGAGCTTGATCGGCAGCGTTGCCATATTCGACAGCTCCAGGGTGACATGGCCGGAGAAGCCGGGGTCGATGAAGCCAGCGGTGGAGTGGGTCAACAGGCCCAGGCGGCCCAGCGAGCTCTTGCCCTCAAGGCGTGCGGCCACCGAGTTTCCGAGGGTCACCACCTCATAGGTGGAGCCCAGGACGAATTCCCCAGGGTGCAGGATAAACGGCTCGTCCGGATCCACCTCGACCAAACGGGTCAGCTCGTCCTGCTCCAGGGAAGGATCGATATGTGCGTACTTGTGGTTGTCGAACAACCGGAAGAAGCGGTCGATTCTCACGTCCACGGAGGCGGGCTGGACCATCTCCGGTTCAAAGGGGCTCAGCCCGATCTCACCGGAGGCTATTTCACGACGTATGTCACCATCTGAATACAACACGCCTTTCAATTTAGCGTGAATGCCGCCTAATCCGTTAACCAGTACGCCAGTACGTCGCCTGAATGCCGGCGGCGAACCGTCTTCATGTGACGCAGATTCCCAACTTTTCCCCAGCGAATCCAGATATCCTAGGTGCGGATCAATTCTGCGTTCACCGCACCACCAAGGAATTATATTTATGCGTCTGGCATCTGCCATCACCAGCTGTATCGTTTCGGGCCTGCTGGTTTTTTCAACCGCCGCAGCCAGCTTCGCCGCACCCGAGGACCTGCCCCAGGTCGAGGCCGGTGACCTTGACGACGCATCGAGCCTGCTCGCACTGATCAACCCGAGCACCAAGCTCTCCCCCGAGGACTACACGCCCAAGGAGTTGGTGTCGGTGGCCGGCACCTCCTACCAGCTGCGTCCCGAAGCCGCGGATGCGGTGGAGGACCTCGTGGCGGATGCCCGCAAGGCTGGACACAGCATCAAGGTGCTCAGCGCCTTCCGCTCTTACCAGCGTCAGTACTCGTTGTTCAACCAGTACCAGGCGAAGTACGGCACCGCCTATGCCGAGCGCATCTCCGCCCGCCCGGGTACCAGCGAACATCAGCTGGGGCTTGCCGCCGACCTGGGCTACACCAACAGCCAGGCCGAGCTGAAGGAAGCCTTCGGCCGAACCCCGGCCGGCCAGTGGATCGCCAAGCATGCCGTGGACTACGGCCTGATCGTCCGCTATCCGCAGGGCATGGAGAAGATCACCGGTTACAAGTACGAGCCGTGGCATGTGCGCTACATCGGCAAGGAACAGGCCCAGGCCATGGCCGACAGCGGCGCCGAAACCTACGAAGAGTACTACTCGATGCTCAAGGATGAAGCGGTCAAGGAACCAAAGAAGTCCCAGGAACCCAAAAATGTTCCAGCGGTGGAGCAGAAGAAGCCTGAATCCGAGAGCGACCAGGGAACGGCCACGCCGGGCTCGGGGGTGCTGAAGCAGGAGGACCTGGACGTGCTGCGCTTCTTGCCGCCCTACCGCGACTGGAGCTTCGGGTTCATTCCTTAATTACATGAACGCCACGGCGCCGAAGAGCACCGCCGGCAGCAGGGTTGAGGCAAAGGCCGTCACCCAGTGGGCCGTCTTGCCGCTGGCATTTTGGCAGTCGCCGTTGCGTTTGCGCCGATTGACCAGGTAGACGTTGACAAGGATCCAGACGATCGCGCCCACGGCGATCGGCGGGCCGAGCACCTGGTTCGATGAGAAATAGGATTCCATCCGATTCCCGAGGTCTGAGCCGCCCATCGACAATGGCACGGTGCCCTGGGCAACGTAGGAATACAGCAGCCAGAAGTACATGATTCCAGGGATTCCCAGCAGTGCATTGACGACGAACAGTCGTGTCATTGTTCAGCCTCCTGGCAGTTCGGCGCCGTTCGGGCACCGTGTGCCTTGCGGATTTCGTCCGAGTCTACTCCCCCGCCGGAACGATCCTTGACTCTGGTGCGGGTAAATAGATGGCGTACTTTGTGCAAAATGCGCGTCAACTAGGCGAAAACCGGATAAACGAAAACTCGCCGCCCCCGGTGCGGGGACGGCGAGTCGTGTTCGAGCCTACTTGGCGCGGACCGGGATGCCGGTGAAGGTCGGCTTCATGGTCGATGCGAAGAAGTCGTTGCCCTTGTCATCCACGACGATGAAGGCAGGGAAGTCCTCAACCTCGATCTTCCAGATGGCTTCCATGCCGAGCTCTTCGTACTCGATGACCTCTACCTTCTTGATGCAGTCCTGAGCCAGACGCGCGGCCGGACCGCCGATCGAGCCGAGGTAGAAGCCGCCGTGGGCGTCGCAGGCGTCGGTGACCTGCTGCGAACGGTTGCCCTTGGCCAGCATGACCATCGAGCCGCCGGCGGCCTGGAACTGGTCAACGTAGGAGTCCATGCGGCCCGCAGTGGTCGGACCGAAGGAACCCGAAGGCATGCCCTCGGGGGTCTTGGCGGGACCCGCGTAGTAGACCGGGTGGTCCTTGAGGTACTTCGGCATCTCCTCGCCGGCGTCAAGGCGTTCCTTGATCTTGGCGTGGGCGATGTCGCGGGCTACCACCAGCGGGCCGGTCAGCGACAGGCGGGTCTTGACCGGGAACTTGGTCAGCTCGGCCAGGATCTCATCCATCGGCTTGTTCAGGTCGATCTTCACCACCGAGGAGCCGCCGGTGCCGGTGACGCCGTCGGTCTCATCGTCGTGGGCGGCAACGGCAGGGTGGTTCTCGTCCGGCATGAAGCGGGCTGGATCGGTCTCCAGCTGCTCAACGAACAGGCCTTCTTCGGTGATCTTCGCCAGCATCTGGCGGTCGGCCGAGCAGGAGACGGCGATGGCCACCGGCAGCGAGGCGCCGTGGCGCGGCAGGCGGACCACGCGCACGTCGTGGCAGAAGTACTTGCCGCCGAACTGGGCGCCGATGCCGAAGTGGCGGGTCAGCTCCAAGACCTTCTCTTCAAGTTCGGTGTCGCGGAAGCCGCGGCCGGTCATCGCACCCTCGGTAGGCAGCGAATCCAGGTACTTGGCCGAACCGTACTTGGCGGTCTTCAGCGCCATCTCCGCGCTAGTGCCGCCGATGACGATGGACAGGTGGTACGGAGGGCAGGCAGCGGTGCCCAACGAGCGCAGCTTCTCGTCCAGGAACTTCAGCATGGCGTTCTCATTGAGGATCGCCTTGGTCTCCTGGTACAGGAAGGACTTGTTGGCGCTGCCGCCGCCCTTGGCCATGAACAGGAACTTGTAGCTGGTGTCTGCCCCGTCCTTGGTGTTGGCGTAGAGGTCGATCTGCGCCGGAAGGTTGTTGCCGGTGGCCTTTTCTTCCCAGGTGGTGATCGGTGCCAGCTGCGAGTAGCGCAGGTTCAGGGTGGTGTAGGCGTTGTAGATGCCGCGCGAAAGCGAGATCTCGTCCTGCACTTCGGTGAGCACGCGCTGGCCGCGCTTGCCCATCACGATCGCGGTGCCGGTGTCCTGGCACATCGGCAGGATGCCGCCGGCGGCGATGTTGGCGTTCTTCAGCAGGTCTAGGGCGACGAACTTGTCGTTCGGGCTGGCTTCCTCGTCGTCGAGGATGTTGCGCAGCTGCTGCAGGTGGGCCGGGCGCAGGTAGTGCGAGATGTCGTGCAGGGCGGTTTCAGCAAGCTGCTCGAGCGCTTCCGGTGCTACCTTGAGGAAGTTCTTGCCGTCCGGACCGGCGACAACTTCGACGCCTTCGGAGGAAATTTTGCGATAAGGGGTGGTGTCTTCGCCAATGGGAAGAATGTCCTCATAACGGAATTCAGGCATGCTCGTTCCTTGATTCTCTTTGTGGTTGCTCAAAGCCAGTTTAGGCCGTATAACCGAATTTGGCTTATTCGGGCGTTTGCGCGCTGACACAGATCACGACATGCTTGGGTGTATGAGCACCGAGAACAACGACGCCCCCCGCGAGGATCAGGAACCGATCAACTCTCCTGACATGATCATCGAAACACCGATGGATCACGAGCGTGCGAAGCCCAAAACCCACTTTGAAATGATGCTTCAGGCTGCAATGAACAAGCCTGAACTGGCCGGATCACTGATGGGCGCATTCATGAGCGCGGAGGTCTTCTTCCTTTCCCGTGAAGAGGTCACCGGTGAGAACAAGAATGCGCAGCCTCTGCTGCTGACAAATCCTGCCGGTGCTCCCATGGTGGCGGTGTTCACCTCACTTGAACGCATCCCTACCAGCTACATTGACCAGGCTGGCTACGGCGTCAAGGTGCAGGGCGCCTCGATCGTGCGAGCGCTGGAGGGCACCGGCTTTGTGGTCAACCCGGGCGACGAGCTCAGCTTTGAGATCCCCGCCGACGGGGTGGCGATCCTCAAGGAACAGCTGCTGAACCAGAAGCCAGGGTCTGAAGACTAAAACCAGAAGTCAGTGATTTTGCGTATTGCCAGACGCTGGTCTACTGTTTCATTCGTGGCTAGATGAAAATCCGGCCAACTGCGGGCGTAGCTCAATGGTAGAGCGCTAGCTTCCCAAGCTCGATACGCGGGTTCGATTCCCGTCGCCCGCTCGCACGAATTGCCGGAGCACCGATTGGTGCCCCGGCATTTTTCATTCCCGAGGCTAGGAGCAGTATGGGCGGTGTACTGGAAGGCTTCTCCATCATCTGGGTGGTCATCGCCGTGGGCTATTTCGTCGGACGCACCGGCGTGCTGGGCGACCAGGCCCGCTATGTGCTCAACCGCGTCACCTTCTTCGTCGCCAGCCCGGCCCTGCTGTTCACCACGCTGGCAGAATCCGATCCCGTCTCGGTGCTCGGCCCGCTGCTCTGGGTGGCTGGAATTTCGGCTTTCCTCACCGCCGGCATCTACCACCTGTCCACCGCCCGGTGGCTGCAGCGCGAACCTGCCGAGCGCATCATGGCCGCCATGGCCGCCTCGACGGTGAACTCGGCGAACCTCGGGCTGCCCATCGCCCTCTACGTGCTGGGCGACATGGCCTATGCGGCGCCGATCATCCTGTTCCAGCTGGCGCTCTACCAGCCGGTGAACCTTGCGCTGCTCGATGCCACCACCGCCAAGCACCGCACCACCTTCTTTGCCCTGGTGCTCACGACGCTGAAGAACCCGATGATCATCGGCTCACTGCTTGGCTTGGTGGTGGCGCTGACAGGGTTTGAGGTGCCCAAGCTCGCCATGGAGCCGATCAACCTGATCGCCGGTGCCTCGATCCCCGCGATGCTCCTTGCCTTCGGCATCTCCCTGGTGGGTTCCAAGCCGCTGGATTCGGCGTCCGGCCGCCGGGCTGACGTGCTGCTGGGCACCGCGGCGAAGCTCGTCCTCCAGCCGTTGATCGCCTGGCTGTTCGGCTATTTCGTCTTCGGCCTGTCCGGGCAGCTGCTGGCCGCCTGCGTCATCATGGCAGGTCTTCCCACGGCCCAGAACATCTTTGTCACGGCCTCCCGCTATGAACAGGGCGTCGTCATCGCCAAGGACACGGTGCTGCTGACAACCGTCTGCGCCATCCCGCTGATGATGGGCATCGCCTTCCTGCTCGGCATCTAGTCGGTGTCCAACGACACAACTGTTTCCTCCCGTGACATCTTCGGTAATCAGCTTCTCAGCTGGGTCTAAGATCGTGACAAAGTTATTGGAATACTTGGGCGCGGCAGTGAGTTGCACCCTGTAGATCCACCACTGATCACCGAATGAGGTCACCGTGAAGCGCACCATTTCCCTGTTGGCAACCACCGCCGTCCTTGCACTGACGCTCAGCGCCTGCGGCGGCTCGGGCAGCGACGCAGAATCAAAGTCCTCCGAATCCACCTCTTCACTGCAGAAGGTCAAGGACTCCGGTGTACTGACGGTCGGCACCGAAGGCACCTACCGTCCCTTCTCCTACCACGAGGGCGCAGACCTGACCGGCTACGACGTCGACGTCATCAAGGCAGTGGGCGAAAAGATGGGCGTCGAGGTCAAGTTCCAGGAAACCCAGTGGGACGCCATCTTCGCGGGCCTTGAGGCAGGGCGCTTCGACGTCATCGCCAACGAGGTGGGCATCAACCCCGACCGCGAGGAGAAGTACCTGTTCTCCGAGCCCTACTCGGTCTCCACCGGCGTGGTAGTCACCAAGAGCGACAACACCGACATCACCTCCTTCGACTCACTGAAGGGCAAGACCACCGCACAGTCGCTGACCAGCAACTACTACGAGGAAGCCAAAAAGGTCGGCGCAAACGTCGAACCTGTCGAAGGCTGGGCTCAGGCGATCACCCTGTTGAAGCAGGGACGCGTAGATGCGACCATCAACGACAAGCTGACCTTCCTGGATTCGCAGAAGACCAACCCGGATGACAGCATCAAGATTGCCGCCGAGGCAGATGAAAAGTCCGAATCCGGCGTGGCGCTGCGCAAGGACTCCACCGATTTGCAGAAGGCCATCAACGATGCGCTTGAGCAGCTGCGCGCTGACGGCGAGCTGGCAAAGATCTCCGAGAAGTACTTCGGCGAAGATATTTCCAAGTAGCGCATTGATTGCAAGTGCGTAAACTGGCACCACACGTACAACGCGTGGTGCCAGTTTCATTGTGTGCACAAAGGTAATTATGGATTCGAATTGGCAGTTATTTATTGATTCGCTCTGGCCGCTGGCCAAGGGCGCCATCACCGCGAGCATCCCGCTGGCAGTGGTGAGCTTCGCGATCGGTTTGGTGATCGCCCTGCTCATCGCCTTAATGCGTATGAGCAGCAACAAGCTGATCTCCGGCATTGCGCGCGTCTACATCTCGATCATCCGCGGCACTCCCCTGCTGGTGCAGCTGTTCGTGATCTTTTACGGCATGCCCTCGGTGGGCATCACCATCAATCCGTGGCCCAGCGCGATCATCGCCTTCAGCCTGAACATCGGCGGCTACGCGGCGGAGATCATCCGCGCCGCGATCCTCTCCGTACCGGCGGGCCAATGGGAGGCGGGCTATACGGTGGGCATGTCCAGGGCACGCACACTGTTCCGCATCATCCTGCCGCAGGCGGCCCGCGTTTCGGTGCCGCCGCTGTCCAACTCCTTCATTTCGCTGGTGAAGGACACCTCGCTGGCTTCGCTGATCCTCGTCACCGAAATGTTCCGCAAGGCGCAGGAAATCACCGCGAGCACCTACGAATTCATGCTGATCTACCTCGAAGCCGCCGCGTTGTACTGGGTTATCTGCCTGGCTTTGTCGGCACTGCAGAACGCCCTTGAAGGAAGGCTTGAAAAATATGTCGCCAAGTAACCTGCTTCAGGTTTCGGCCCTGCACAAATCCTTCGGTGAAAACGAGGTGCTCAAGGGCATCGACTTCACCGTCCACGCCGGCGAGGTCGTGGCGCTGATCGGCCCGTCCGGATCCGGAAAGACCACCGCGCTGCGCTGCCTGAATGGACTGGAAATTCCGCAGGCGGGAACGGTGGCCTTTGACGGCGGTCCGGTGGTGGCCTTCTCCGAGGCCACCACGCCGAAGCAGGCGCAGGTGCTGCGCCGGCGGTCGGCCATGGTGTTCCAAGGGCATCACCTCTTCCCGCACCTGACCGTGCTGCAGAATGTGATGATCGGACCGCTAGAGGTGCAGAAGCGCAAGCGCGGCGAGGTTATGGAGCAGGCGAAGAAGCTGCTGGAGCGCGTGGGACTGGCCGCCAAGGCCGATGCCTACCCGAATTCGCTCTCCGGCGGCCAGCAGCAGCGCGTGGGCATCGTCCGCGCGCTAATGCTCAAGCCTGACCTGTTGCTCTTCGACGAGCCCACCAGCGCGCTGGACCCCGAGCTGGTCGGCGAGGTGCTGGTAGTCATCAAGGAGCTGGCCCAGGAAGGCTGGTCGATGGTGCTGGTGACCCATGAGCTGGCCTTCGCCCGCGACGTGGCGGATACCGTGGTGTTCATGGACGGCGGCGTGGTGGTGGAAACCGGGCCGGCGGCCCAGGTGCTCACCACCCCGAGTAGCCCGCGCACTCAGGCGTTCGTGCAGCGCCTGCTGCATCCCTTCTAGACCCCTATCGCAAGCCAGGGTGCCGCGCTTAGGCTATTGCCATGGAATCAGCACTGCTCACCAGCCTCATTGCTGGGTACACCTTTTCCACGCCCTGCCTTGAGCTTGGTGCAGGCATCGTTGACGGGCGGGTTTGCCCCGAGGCGCAGATCCGCGTGCCGCTGGCGATGCTCAACCGCCACGGGCTCGTGGCAGGCGCCACCGGCACCGGCAAGACGGTCACCCTGCAGGTCATGGCCGAGCAGCTGGCCGCCGCCGGGGTTCCGGTGTTCCTGGCCGATATCAAGGGCGACCTCTCCGGCCTGGCCCAGCCGGCGCAGCCCAGCGAAAAGCTCGACGAGCGGCTGAAGGCCATCGGGCATCAATTCACCGCTCGCAGCAACACCGTCGAATTCCTGACCCTCGGTGAGGGTAAGGACGGCATCCCGGTGCGCGCCACCGTCGACTCCTTCGGGCCGCTCCTGCTCTCGCGGGTGCTTGAGCTCAACGACACCCAGGAACAGGTGCTGCAGCTGGTCTTCCACTATGCAGATTCACGGAAGCTGCCCCTGGATGACCTGTCGGACCTGAAGGCCGTCATCGATTTCCTGCTCAGCGACGACGGCAAGGAGGACCTGAAGTCCCTGGGCGGAGTCTCCACCGCCAGCGCCTCGGTGATCCTGCGCGGTGTCACGATCCTGCAGGCCCAGGGCATGGACCCGTTCTTCGGGGTGCCCGAGTTCGACACCGCCGACCTGCTGCGCGTCAACGGGGCCGGGGTCATATCAATCCTTGAGCTGCCCAGCTTGAACCGCCAGCCGCTGCTGTTCTCCACCTTCCTGATGTGGCTGCTGGCGGATTTGTTCGACGAGCTTCCCGAGGCCGGCGACCTGGACAAGCCAAAGCTGGTGTTCTTTCTGGACGAGGCACACCTGCTGTTCAAGGGTGCCTCCAAGGCATTCACCGAGGCGATCATCTCCACGGTGCGGCTGATCCGTTCCAAGGGCGTGGGGTTGTTTTTCATCTCCCAATCCCCCGCCGACCTGCCGGACGAGGTACTGGCCCAGCTGGGCACCCGGATCCAGCATGCGGTGCGCGTGTTCATCCCGAAGGACGCCGCGGCGCTGAAGGAGGTCATTGGCACCTTCCCCGCCGGGGAGCTGGACCTGAATCAGGCCCTGACCGGTGCCGGGGTCGGCGAGGCGGTAATTACCGTGCTCGGCGAGAAGGGCGTGCCCACCGCAGCGGCCTGGACCAAGCTGACCTCTCCTGGATCGCGGATCGGACCGGCCGACCCTCAGGTGTGCGCCGGGATCATCGCCGCTTCCCCACTCGCCGCACGCTACTCCCAGGCGGCAGACCGTGAATCGGCCAGGGAACTGCTCACCGCTCCCGCAGCCGCCGCAACGCCGCCCGCACCGGCAGCCCAGCCTGCGCCCGGCGGCGGCTCCTCCAGCGCTGAGATCGACGAGGAGGCGCGGCGCATCGCCGAGTCGATCCTGGGCAGGCCAACCACCGTGCCGCCCAGCGATCCCCCGCTGTCCCGTCCGGTGGAAGCACCCGCCCCTGAACCGGCGCCCGCTCCCCGACAGCGCCGCGAACAGCCCGCCTCGCAGGGCAGCGATCTGATGGATTTTGCGCTGGACGCGGCAAATATGCTCGGGCGGGAAATACTGCGCGGCATGTTCGGTACCAAACGCCGCCGGCGCCGCTAAGAGACGGTTCTCACCTCCCCGGTTTCAATCTCGGCGGTGAAAACCGATAGCCTAGAGGGTGATGAACACTGATCGCCACACGCCAACCGCCGCATCGCGCCTTGCGCTGCGCTGGGCCATTGCCGCCGTCCTGCTCCTTGCACTGCTCATCGGCGGCGCCCTGGCGGCCAATCGTGTGCTGTTCTCCCCCGAGCATATGGTCACCGACCTGCAGAAGCATCTTGCCGCCGGCGAGGGCGCGCAGGCGCTGGGATTGATGAACGCCACCGTGCCCAAGGGAGATGCGGTAGCCCTGGATTCCGAGGCGCTGGCCCACACCCAGGACGGCATCAGCGATTTCACCGCCGATGACTCGCAGGTGGACCCGAATGATGAGAACCTGCGCATCGTGACCGCTCATTACAAGGCCGACGGCGTAGATCAGGAGTCCAAGTACACGCTGCGCCACACCGGCAAAACCTGGCTGTTCTTTGACACCTGGGCCTTCGTGCCCTCCACCCTGCCGACGGTGCGCGTCAAGGCCAACACCGTCAACGAGGTCACCGTTAACGAGCAGCAGATTCCGCTCAAGGCAGGCGTGAGCACTCTGCCGGTGTTCTACCCCTCGGTGATCGATGCAAGCTTCAGCACCAAGAACTTCGCGGCCGACACCCGCGGCGTAGTGGTCACCGGCCCTTCGGAAGACCCGGTGCGCATCGCACTGAAGACGCAGCCGACCAAGGCCTTCATCAAGTCGATCAACACCAAGGTCAAGAAGTACCTGGATGACTGCACCAAGCAGCAGGTGCTGATGCCTTCGGGCTGCCCCTTCGCCTATAACACCACCGCGCGCGTTGATTCATCGACCATCAACTGGTCGATCGACAAATACCCGAGAATCGACGTCAGCTACTACAACGGTGACTGGGTGCTCTCCCCCTTGGATGTCACCGCCAGCGTGAACCTGGTGGAGCAGGACCTGCGCACCGGGGCGAAGGACAAGAAGAAGGTCACCGACAAGTTCTCCTTCACCGCGCAGTTGACCACCAGCACCACCGATGTCTCGGTGGTTCCCGTCACCGGCGGCGAGCAGGTGGCCCGCTAGCGCAGGTGCAGCATTTCGCGCATCTGCTCCCGCAGAGGCACCGCGTCGTGCCTGAACTTCTGCCAGGCGATCAACGCAGCGATACTGGCGCCCAATGACAGCAGCGCCCCCACCGACACCGCCCAGCGCACGCCGATCTCCTCGGCCAGCCAGCCGATGAACGGCGAACCGATCGGGGTGCCGCCCATGACCACCATCAGGTACAGCGCCAGCACGCGCGCCCTGAACTGCGGCGGCACGGAGGTCTGCACCATGGTGTTGCAGCTGTTCAAGAAGGTCAGCGAGCACAGTCCCACGGGGATGAGCATGAAGCCGAAGGCAATGTAATTGGGCATCCATGCGCTGGCCAAAGCGCAGATGCCAAAGGCGATGCCGCCGCCGATCACATAGCGCCAGCGCGGGCGTGAACGCCTGGCCGCAAGCAGCGCCCCGCCGAAGGTGCCCACCGCCATGATGCTGCCTAGGATGCCAAATTCCCCGGGTCCCACGCCGAAGGCCTCGGTGGCCATGATCGCGTTGGTCATCTGGAAGTTCAGTCCGAAGGTGCCGATCACAAAGGCGAGGAAGAAGATCAGCAGCAGATCCCGCCGGTTCTTCACATAGCGCAGTCCCTCGCGCACCTGCCCGCGTTCGCGTTCCACCGGTTTGGCAGGCTGCAGCTGGTCCTTGTGCATGAAGAGCAGCGATGAGATCACCGCGATGAACGAGGCCCCGTTGATCAGGAATGCGGGGCCTGTGCCGAAGGCGGCGATCACCGCGCCCGCTACGCCCGGGCCAGCAAGCCGTGCAAGGTTGAAGTTGGCGCTGTTCAACGCCACCGCATTGGTCAGGTGCGTTCCCGGAACCACCTCCGAGACGAAGGCCTGGCGCGCCGGGGCATCGAAGGCGGCGCCGATGCCCAGCAGGGCGGCGAGCACATAGACGTGCCAGAGTTCAGCGGTGTCGGTGACCACCAACAAGCCCAGCACGATGGCGCACAGCCCCATGAAGCCCTGGGTGAATATCAGCAGTTTGCGCTTGTTGAAGCGGTCGGCAATCAGCCCAGCATAGGGGCCCAGCAGCAAGATCGGGAGGAATTGCAGGCCGGTGGTGATACCGGTGGCGGTGCCGTCGTTGTCCGTAAGTACGGTAAGCACCAGCCAGTCCTGGGCCACGCGCTGCATCCAGGTTCCGATATTGGAGACCAGCGCCCCCACCAGCCAGAGTCGGTAGTTGGGAATTTCCAGTGCCCGGAACATTTTCGATGCCATCAGTAAAATGCCGGATCCCTCCGGCGCCTCCTGCAGACCAGTCTAACCAACATGAATTAGATTTTGCTGAGGTTTCCTCATATTTCAGGACACAATGTTGTTTTTGGGCAGAGGAAAGGCGCGCCGGAAATCCGACGCGCCTTGAGTGTTAATGAGCTTTGACGCTAGTTGAACTTTCCGGCATCTAACGAACAAAAGCCACGACCGCAACGACGAGGCCCTGCGGTCCCGTCTATCGTTTCTACGGCATTTAGGAATCAACTTGCGAGCTGTCAGAAGGCAGACAGTTTGCTTTTGTCTCGCCGCCTTGACGTTTAGAATTTCCAGCCTTCACCAACCTCCAGACGAAGAAAGTGAGCCCGGCCAGCAGAATAACTGGGAAGACATAAAAAGCTATCAGTTCGTATGCGCTGGGCACTAACGGATTCATATTTTTATTTTATCTATTGGAGCATCAGGCAACAATCCACAAGTATGACCATCTGAATCTATGTCGCAGACCATGATCTGAAATTTCAAAGAGCTCCCTAGGTCGGGCACCGTGTTTCGATCTCCCGCACCGGGGTACGCCAAAGGCGCGCCGGAAACCGACGCGCCCTTGGTGTTGCGGCAGTTAGTTCACGCCGCGCAGATCAAGCTGCAGTTCGTCCTCACCCTCGGCGTCGAGCACCACCGGGATGCCCCAGTCCTGCTGGTACAGGTGGCAGGCCGCGTGGTCGGGGATCTCGCCGCCAGGCTCGCCGTCGCAGGCGGCGGCGCGGGCGGTAATGTGCAGCACGCCGTCGGCGATCTCCGGGTTCAGCTTCAGGGTGCGGGTCAAACCGGTCGAGGTGCCGTCACCCTCGAGGATCAGTTCGGCCGGGCTGGCGGAGATCTTCAGCTGGGTTGGATCGCCCCAGCGGTCATCGAGCTTCTGCCCCTTCGGAGCGGCGAAACGCACCACGATCTCGTGGCTGCCCGCCTTGACCTTGGTCTTCGGGCGCTGGGTCTGGCTGGCGCCCTCGTCCACGACCAGTGCCTCGGCGGGAATTGGGATGCGGATGAGCTGATGGGTGTTGGTCTCCACGACCAGCAGCACCGGATCGCCCTCAACGGTGGAGTCGATGAGCACGTCGGCGGGCTCCTTCAGCCCCTTGGCCAAGGTGGAGACGGTGTTGCTCGAAGGGTCGAAGCGGCGCACCGCCCCGTTGTAGGAGTCGGCGATCGCGATGGAGCCATCGGGCAGGACGGCAACGCCCAGCGGGTGCTGCAGGCGCGCCTGGGCTGCGTCTCCGTCGCGGAACCCGAAATCGAACAGGCCCTCGCCCACGGCGGTGTGCACCGCCACCGCGGTACCCTCGGCGATCTCGATGCGGCGCAGGGCGCTGGTTTCCGAATCGGCAACCCACACGTCCTGCCCGTCCAGGGCCAGGCCCGAGGACTGGGCGAACCACGCGTCTTCCGGCTTGCCATCGGCCAGCCCTTCCAACCCGGAGCCCGCGAAGATCTCCACCTCGGAAGTCACCGGGTTGAAGGCGAAGATCTGGTGGGTGCCTGCCATCGCGATGATGACCTTGCCCGAAGGGTGGTAGAGCACATCCCATGGGGAGGACAGTGAAATGTTCAGCGCGTCGGACCCGAGCGCTGTGAGGGCGTCGGCGCTGCGGGCCGTGTCGGCATCCAGCAGGCGCTGCACGCCGTTGCCGGCGATGGTGCCGACGTGGCCGGTGCTCAGGTTCACCGAGCGCAGGCGGTGGTTCACGGTGTCGGCGACGATCACGTCGTAGCCCACGGCGGCGGCCAGTTCTTCGGGCAGCGCGGTCAGGCCCTGCAGCTCGTTGAACTGTGCGGTGTCGGCATCGCCGTCGGCGTAGCCCTTGACCCCTGCGCCGATGGTGCGCAGCAGGCTCAGGTCGGCGGAGACCTCCACCAGGCGGTGGTGGCCCGAATCGCCGATCAGGAAGTTGCCGTTGGACAGTGCGATGGCCTTGCCAGGGAAGCGCAGGTCGCCTTCGCGCGCCTCGGGGGCGACGTAGGGTCCGTCGCCGCGGTGCAGGGTGCCCTTGGCTTCATGCTCTGCGATCAATTCTTCGATCAGCGAGCCCAGGCCCTGGGCGTGGCCCTCACCCGAAAGGTGGGCGACGATGTAGCCCTGTGGATCCAGCACCACCAGGGTCGGCCAGGCGCGGGCGCCGTAGGCCTGCCAGGTCACCAGCTCCGGGTCGTCGAGCACCGGGTGGTGGATTTCGTAGCGTTCCACCGCGGCGGCCAGCGCCTCCGGGTCAGCCTCGTGTTCGAACTTCGGCGAATGCACTCCCACGGTGACCAGCACGTCGGAGTACTGCGCTTCGAGCGGGCGCAGTTCGTCCAGCACGTGCAGGCAGTTGATGCAGCAGAAGGTCCAGAAGTCCAGGATGACGATCTTGCCGCGCAGCGCTTCCAGGTCCAGCTGTTCACCGCCGGTATTCAGCCAGTTGCGGCCCAGCAGTTCGCTGGCGCGCACCTTGTAGTTGGCTCGCAGGGAATCGGAAGTGGCGCTCATGGGCATCCTTTCGCAGTTGCCGAGGGTGTGGCTTAGGTTCAATTATCCGCCACGGCCCGGCCGTGAGCGCAACGGTGTTAAGCAAGGTTGAGCCCAGCGGGCCGAGATCCTGCTCACCTAGGGTGCAACCAGCGGCACGGCGCGCCTATTCCGCGCTACTTCACCTGGGTCAGCGCGGCGTCCAGGATGCTGGTGGCAACCTCGTTGAACTTGGCGTCGTTGATCGGCTCGGCGGAGACGAAGGAGACCATCGCCGCATGGTCGTCCGTGGAGGCGATGAGCACCAGCGAATCCTGCGGGTATTGGCCGTTGCGCGTGTAGTACAGCGCAGACTCCACGCCGTCCACCTTGGGATCGGAGAACTTCAGGTCCTCGGAGTAGTCAAGGCCGTTGATCTTCACGCTCTTGCAACCATCCAGGATCGCGGCGACGTTCTTGTTGTGGGCACCCACCGCATCCCGGTCCGCATCGTCCTCTAGCTTCGCCACCTCGATGGAGCCGGTGATGTTCTGCGCTTCATTAGTGAAGTCGGTGCGGGCGCTGTCGGTGCCAAGCTGCACTGGCGACCAGTTCAGATCCTGAACCGGGGCGGCGCAGGTATCGGGCAGCACCACGATGTCCTTGAGCGTGTCCTCGGGCTTCTTGGCCAGCGACTTCAAATCATCGCCGGTGATCTTGGCCGAGTTGGGGAAGCCGAGCTTGGCCGCCATCACCGCCCCGGCGGTGGTGGCCACCTCCTCGGTGCTCATCGGCTCGGTCTCGGCCGGTGCGCTGGGTTCTGCGCTGGCGGCCTTCTGGTGGGTGGAATCCTGAGGCATCTCATTTGAGGCAGCTGAGCAGGAGGCCAGCGCCAGCACCGAGACCAGGGCGAGGGCAGCAATTTTCTTAGGCACGTGGGTCGTCCATTTTCTTGTAGCGGGCGAACATTTCGTTGTAGGCGGCCAGCTCCGCATCCCCGTCGCGGTCGGCCTGGCGGTCGTAGCGCTTGGTGTCCTTCTTGTCCTGGCGCAGCCAGGAGACCGCCACGGCGATGGCCAGCACCAGGGTCGGCACCTCGCCGATGGCCCACATGATGCCGGCGCCCAGCTCCTGGTCCTCGATGGCAGACCCGCCCCAGGTGCGGCCCATGTTGCCGAAGTAGTCCGGGGCCAGCAGCACGGTGGTGCTCATCAGCGCCACGCCGAAGAAGGCGTGGAATGCCACGGTGGCCAGCAGCACCACCAGGCGGATCGGGTATGGGTAGCGCTTGGGGATCGGGTCGGCGTCGATCAGCGAGAGCGCAAACAGGTAGCCGGTGAGCAGGAAGTGTAGGTTCATCAGCTCATGGCCCGCGTGGTAGATCATCGCCGGTTCGAGGATCGGGGTGAAGTAGAAGATCACGATCGAGCCGGCGAAGTTCACCGCGGCGAAGATCGGGTGCGTGATGATCTTCGAGTAGCGCGAATGCACCAGGTAGAGGATCCATTCGCGCGGGCCGCGGGTGCCGTCGGTGCGCGATGGCAGCACCTGCAGCGCCAGGGTGATCGGGGTGCCGAGCACCAGGAAGATCGGCACGATCATGGTCAGCGACATGTGGTCGACCATGTGCGTGGAGAACTGCACCTTGCCGTAGACCGCCACCGCGCCGCTGGTCACGTAGAACAGCGCCACCAGGCCGGTGATCCAGCTGGCAAGGCGCAGCACGCTGGGCTTGTCCCCGCGGCGGCGCAGCTTGATGAAGGCCCAGAGGTAGAACCCGAGGCCGATCAGGCACACCGCCACCCAGATCCAGTCCATCCGCCACACGGTGAACCAGCTGGAGGAGGTAGGAGCCGGCGGCAGGTCGTAGCCGGTGAGCAGGCGGGCGGGGGTCGTGGTGGCGGGGGCCTCGTCTGAGGTCGGCGGGGCGGTGCGGGCCAGCACGGTGGCCAGCGACATCACCGCCGCCATCAGCATCACTTCGCCCAGCACGATCCGCCAGGCGGCCTTCAGCGCGGAGAATTCGCCGTTCAGCAGCTTCGGGATGACCCAGCGGCGGTGGGCAAGGCCCAGCAGCCCAAGGGCCAGGGTCAGCACCAGCTTGGCGACCAGCAGCGCGCCGTAGGGGGTGAGCAGCTGCCCCCATTCGGTCACACGGATCACCGCCGAGGCGATGCCGGAGCCGATCATCATGAACACCGCGACGGTGGCCAGCGCGGAGAAGCGCTTGAGCACCACGCCTGCCAGCACGCGTCCACGCTCGCGCCCGGGCGCTTCGACGCCGAGGGTCGGGGCCAGCAGCGCCAGCACCATGATGCCGCCGAGCCAGATCACCACCGAGAGCAGGTGCAGGGCGATGGAGTTCACCGCGGCGAAGTGGTCGTCGCCGCCCGAGGCATGGCCGATAAATGCCAGCGGGACGATACCGAAGAAGGAGAACAGCGCCGTCATGCCCACGGCGGTCTTGGAGCGCACCGCCAGCGCCAGCGAGGCGGTGATCGCAGCGATCACCACCATCCAGGCCCAGGCGCGTCCGGTGGTGATCCCGATGATGTAGTCCAGGATCGCCACCGAATACTCGGGCTTCAGGTTGATCGGCGTGCCTGCAAGATCCCAGAAGGTCAGCAGCAGCACGGTGGCGGCGGCAAGGGTCCACACCACGCCGGCCCCGGCGGCGATGTTCATCGCCCGGGTGAAGGACGGGTGGTCAGGGACCTCCTGCTCCCTCGAACCGGCCTCGTGGCGCAGGACCTTGGAGGCGCGCGGCAGGATGAAGGCCGCGAAGAGCAGCGCACCGATGGTCATCGACATCGCCGTGTGGTGGATGGCCCGCGAGATCGGCAGCGCCCAGCGCACGAACGCCCCGGGATCTGCCAACAGGGTCGGCGCGGTGATTCCGGTGAACATGACCGCCGCCAGGAATACCAGCACCATGGTGAGGATTCCGGGCAGGATGAAACGGGTGACTGGGGGCGCTAGCTCGCGCGATGCTCTTTGACTGGCCATAGCCCTTCCATCTTCTCATTCGGCTGCCCGGCCTTGGACACCGGTGTGCGTTTTAGGGTGGGTTCGGCGGTGCATCTCACACCGCCGAACCTCTTAGTCCAGCAGCTGCTGGCCCAGATACATGCCCTGTTCGATCCCCGGCAGCACCGCGTAGAGCGCCGAACCGGTGGGGGTGAGCCACTGGTTCAACGCGTCGGCCGCGGCAAGCCGCTGCTGCACCGGGATGAAACTGGTGCGGGCATCGCGCTGGTAGCTGGCAAAGAGCAGACCCGAGACCTCGCCGTCGATGAAGTTGTATCCACGCCGGTGGATCACCTCATCGCCGCTGGCAGGTCTCGCCAGGGCGACGTGCGCGTTGGCGCCGATCTTCGGCAGCCCCAGCTCGTTGACCGCGTCCAGGTCCACGGGGTCTTCCACGCTGCTTCCGGACAGCGGCGAACCGTCCTTCTGGCGTCGGCCCAGCGCGAAGTCCCGCCCGGAGGTGGCCAGCTCATCCCAGGTTTCTAGGTTCATTTCGAAGCGGCGCAGCGCCAGCGTCGTGCCGTTGCGGATCCAGCTGGGGTTCTCCTGCGTGCCGAAAACCGCCAGCTCCCTGGTGTCCTGAACGGGGTTGTTGATCCCGTCGAGCTGCCCGAACAGGTTTCTGAAGTGCTGCGCCTGGGGCTGGATGAAGCCGCGCTGGATAAACACCCGCTCGGTCAGCCCGCGCAGGTTCTTGCTCACCGCGCGCACAGCATGGGCCAGCACCGTGGGGTCCTGACTGCAGAACTGCACCAGTAGATCACTCTGCCCGTACCGCTTTTCAACCTTGTCCCCGGCGAACTTCGGCATCTGCCCCACCGCGTCCGGTGCGACGCCGACCTGATCGAGCAGGCGCTGGCCCAACCCGACGGTCAGCGTCAGCTGCGCAGGATCAGCCGCCATTTCAGCTTCGGTGTCCGCCAGCACGCCGCGGCCGGAAACCAGCCGCTGCGCGTCGTCGGTGAGCATCCGCAGCAGCGCCCGCAGCTGTTCCTTCTTGTTGCCCTTGGCAAAGCGCAGGTCCCAGCCGACGAAGGCAGCATGCACCTGTGCGGCATCGAGAATGCCGCCCTGGTAGCGGCCGTAGAACTCCCGGCCACCGTCCTGGTCTCCGCCTGGCTCCTCCCCTGCGGCGGCGGGCGCCGCGCCGAAGCCTGCAAGCATTCCGCCCAGGGCCGCCATGGCCGAACCGCCGATGACGCTGCGCCTGCTGGGTGAGCTAGCCATCGTGCTTCATCTTCGAGTGGTCCATGCCGTGCTCGTAGTTCTCGTTGGCTCCGGTGAAGTTGCGGATCTCAAAGTCCACGTCGGCGGTGGAGCCGTCGGAGAAGGTGAAGGTCAGGCTCGTGCTCTGGGCCGTAGTCAGGGGCTGCTTCAAGTCCATGAACATCAGGTGCGATCCCCCGGGTTCAAGGGTTGCGTCCTGACCGGGCTCGATCTTCAGCGCACCTTCCATCTGCTTCATGGTGGCGTCCGCCCCGGTGCCGGTGGTTTCATGCAGCTGGATCTCGTTGCCGGCCGCGTCGCTCACACCGGTGATCTCGATGGTTTGGGTTCCAGCATTGTGCAGCGTGCCGAAGCCCGCGCTCATGCCGTCCTTGGCGGCTTTGGCCCAGGTGTCGCTGGCCTGCAGCGCCTGTGCCTGGTTCTGCTCTTGGTTCTTTTCCTGAGCGGCTGGCGCCTGTGCGGCGGAGCAGCCGGTGAGCAGTAGTCCTAGTCCCAGCAGCGCAGCGGTGGTTTTCGTGGATTTCATTGGTTACTCAAGCTTTCACGTGGCATGTGCCGATGCCAGTTTTTGGGTGCACGGATGCACCCAGGGCACCGGCGGGAAAGGGGAATCTACTTCTTGTTGTTGCGGGCGAAGTTCACCAGCACGGCCACCAGGCCGCCGGCAACTACCACGCCGATGATGATCCAGAGCATCGGGCTCACGCCGGAGCCCATCTCCTGCACCGGCTGGTTCGCAGGGGTTTCGGCGGCAGGGGCGTCGCTGGCCGACGCGCTGGCGGTCGGCGACGGCGAGGCGCTTGGCGAGGCAGAGGCGCTGGCCTTGGGTGCGTCCACGGTGAAGGCAATGGATTCTTCCACCGGGTGGCCGTCCGAAGAGATCACGCGCACCGCAAGGGTGTAGTCGCCGTTGGCCAGCTTGTCTTCTGGTACCACGGTGACGGTGTTGCCCTTGGTGGTGGCGGTGGTGTCGAGCTTCTGCCCGTCAACGCTCAGCGCTGCAACGGTGGAGTCGGCCCCGGGCAGCTTCTGCAGCTCGGCGGAGAAGGTCATGGTCAGCTCCTTGGGAGCGGTTTTGACCGTTGCGCCGTTCTCCGGGTTCGAGCCGGTGAGCACGTCGTGGGCGTTGGCCGCCACGGCTGAGAAGCTTGCCAAGAGTGCGATGCTTGCTCCTGCGATCATGCGCTGGGTCATGGTGCGGATCTTCATGGTGTTTCCTTTTCTACGCCGGTCTCGGCGTCGTTCTTTGAGTGTTTAGGCCGAAAGAACGAAGGACGGCGGGCCGCGGAGCACCGGGAGGCGTTCCAGCTGCGCCAGCTTGAGTTGAAAACGCAGCGGGAAGTATCCGGGAAGCTCGCGCACCGCCGGAGCGGGAACACGGATGAACAGCAGGATGGCGCGGGCCGCGCCCACCGTGATGATCGAACGCAACAGGCCCAGCAGCCGCTCGGCCCCGTAGAGCACGGCAACGCTGACCACGGCGGCCAGCACGTGCGCCCAGAGCATCGACTCGCTTTGCACGTTCGCGTACTGGGAGCTGATCTGCCCCGACAGGTCCACCGGAGGGTTGTGCCCCGCGTGCTCCATGGAGCTCAGCGCCCCGGAATGCCCGTGGCCCATGACCGACATGGACAGGTGGTACAGCCCCTGGCTGATCAGCACCACAGCGCTGGTGGCCCACAGCGAGAATCTGCGTCCCAGCATTGCCATCGCAATGACCGCCGACACGCAGGTGATCAGTACCATCACAGCAAGAGACATCGTCGTCGGCGCCATATGCGCGTGTGCTGCAAAGGCGGTCCAGGTGCACACGCAGGCCGCAAGCCAACCGCGGATGACGCGGATCGCTGGGTTCTTCTGCACGTGGATTTACCGTTCGACGATGGATGGCGTCCGTGCTCGTGCACGGCCACGCCCGATTCTACGCGAAGTAGAAGAATCGCTCAAAACAACGGGCCCGATCTCTCAAGAGATCGGGCCCGGTGTTCAAGCAAGCTTACTTCTTGGCGACAGCAGCCTTCAGCTTCGAACCAGCGGTCAGCTTCACCGAGTGACCAGCAGGAATCTGGATAGCCTCACCGGTCTGTGGGTTGCGGCCGGTACGAGCAGCACGATCGGTGCGCTCCACTGCCAGCCAGCCTGGGATCGAAACCTTCTCGCCCTGCGAGATGTTCTCAACGAAAACGTCGAAAAGGGCATCCAGCACACCGTTGACGGCAACCTGGGAGTTTTCGGTCTTCGCTGCAACAGCAGCAACAAGTTCGCTACGGTTCATAGCCAATGTATGTCCTCCTGGACTAGTGATCCAAGGCCCGGAACAGACCTCGAACGCCGCACGGTCGCGCGGACTTATCAGTGACGAACATACCAAACCTTGAGGCGCGATTCGCTCAAAAACAGCGGAATCTCCGGGAATTTTTCAACTATTCTCAATTTTTTGCGCCAAAAGGTAGTGATTTTGGGGTTAAAACAGCCCGCCGCCCCGGTATGGGACGGCGGGCTGGCAAGCTTACTTCTTGGCGACAGCAGCCTTCAGCTTCGAACCAGCGGTCAGCTTCACCGAGTGACCAGCAGGAATCTGGATAGCCTCACCGGTCTGTGGGTTGCGGCCGGTACGAGCAGCACGATCGGTGCGCTCCACTGCCAGCCAGCCTGGGATCGAAACCTTCTCGCCCTGCGAGATGTTCTCAACGAAAACGTCGAAAAGGGCATCCAGCACACCGTTGACGGCAACCTGGGAGTTTTCGGTCTTCGCTGCAACAGCAGCAACAAGTTCGCTACGGTTCATAGCCAATGTATGTCCTCCTGGACTAGTGATCCAAGGCCCGGAACAGACCTCGAACGCCGCACGGTCGCGCGGACTTATCAGTGACGAACATACCAGCTTTGGCCGACATAAAGTGCATCATTCCGGGCTTTTTAGGCTTTTTCTCCGGCTAGATGCCGTGTGAAAGTTCACGGAACCCCGCTTCAGGCGAAGGGATCAAGACCTTCGTTCGCCGCCGTGAAGAGCTTGAATACCTCATCCTGCAGGGCCTTGCCGCGGGTGACTTTTGCCGGGCTGGCCAGCGTAATTCGGCCCTTGGAGGTGTACTGCGGGCCGAGGTAGGCTCCGGGAGCGCACCCCTGGATTCCCGGGTTCAACGCCGCCTCGACGATGGCCACGGCCCCTTGGTGTTTGCCCTGCGCGAAACCGGCCTGCAGGCGGCCGCCCAGCCGCTTGGCGAAGTCGGGTTCGTTGATGCCCTCGATGTTCGGGCTCAACCCGGAGACCGAATAACCTGGATGCACCGCAATCGACCGCGACGGCCAGGACAGCTGGCGCAATCGGTGATCCAGCGCGATGGTCAGTGCCTGCAGCGCCGCCTTTGACTGCGCGTAGGCACGGTAGGGGTTGTAGCCGTGCTCCAGCTTCAGGTTCTGCGGGTCTGCGCGCAGCATCAGCGTGGACATCGACCCCAGGCCGATCAGCCGCAGCGGATGCGACCTGAACTGCTCCACCAGCTCGCCGATGAGCCGCGCGTGGCCGATCACGTTGGTGCTCATCACCGCCTCGTAGCCGAACAGCCCCGGTTGACGTTCCGCAGGGGTGTGGATCATCCCGGCGTTGGCAACGAGCACGTCGATGGTGCGTGTGCGCAGTTCGGCAGCCAAGGCCATGGCTGAGATGGTGGAGTCCGCGTCGAACTGCATGAACTCCAGGCTGGCCGAGGGAACCCGGGCAAGAATCTGCTCCATGGCCTTCTGAGCGCGCGCCTGGTTGCGACAGGCGAGCACCACGTGGGCGCCGGCGGCGGCGAGCCCCAGGGAAGTGAAGAACCCTAGCCCCGCATTGGCCCCGGTGATCACGGCAGTCTTGCCCGCCCCCAATCCATTCCAGCGACTGGCATTGGCATGAATATCCAATTCCGGCTGCCCAAATCCCAATTGCTCCAGCGAGCCATAGCGCACATTCATGGCGTCCACGCTACTACAGCAACCTTGGGGCTGACCTGTCATGTGGCTCCTAGAATAGGAACATGCAGTTTTCCCTCGACGCCGTTAGCCACTTGGTGGTCCCTGTCTCAGATCCACGCCTCGCTCCGCTGTTAGAAGCTCTGACCATCGACTACACCGAACGGTATGGCGACGGTGGAGTGCGTGAGATGGCAAGTTTCCCGGCCCACGAATTCCAGCCGCCACATGGGATATTCGTAATCCTTCAATGGGAAGGCCAGACTATCGCCGGCGGCGCCTACCGCCGTTACGACGAACACACCGCTGAGATCAAACGCATCTGGACTCATCAGGATTTCCGTCGCCGTGGTTTGGCCACCGCAACGCTGACAGTGCTGGAGGATGAAGCCAGTGCACAGGGTTACAACAGCATTTACCTCAGCACCGGTCCCTACCAGCCGGAGGCCCTGGCGCTGTATCTGGCGCGAGGTTACCAGCCGCTCTTTGACCCTTCTGGCGACACTTCCAAGCTACGCGATCTGGCGTTCACCAAGGCCTTGCCCACGAGCAAGAGCGGTGAAACGATGAATGTATGAACAAGGACGAAGCTGCCCTGAATGCGGCTCGTTACAAGCTTGAAAAGCTGACCGAGTCGCAGCCGCCGCTGCCCGTGGACGAATATGCCGAGGCTACCGGCATGGCCCCGGTGCAGAAGCCTCGCACGCCGCTGCAGATCCATGCGGAGGACGAGGCCTGGGAGGTGGCCAACTCGGCGCTGGACGAGGCGTTTGCCCGCGGTGAGTTCGACAATCTCGCGCTGGCCGGCAAGAACATTGACCACATCACCGGCAGCACGGATCCCGACTGGTGGCTGAAGTCGATGATGCACCGGGAGAAAATTTCGGGCCTCGGTCCCCCGGCGCTCACGCTGCGTGTGGAAGACGAGCATATGGCCCAAACGCTGGATGCGCTGCCCACGCAGCGGGCCGTGCGTGAGCATATTGAAGATTTCAACCAGCGGATCGTCGAGGCGCGCCGCCAGCTGCTGGGCGGGCCTCCGGTGATCACCGCCCTGCGCGATGCCACCGCCGAGGTGCTGGCCTGGCAGGAGCGCCGCCGCGCGCAGCCCTCGGCACCGCCGGAACCCGAACAGAAAAAGAAGCGCTGGTGGCGGCGTTAAACGGCGAAAGCCGCCTTCACAAGGAAGGCGGCTTTCGCTTAAGTCTAAAGACTTGCAGGTCTTACCAGGAAGACTTGGTGATGCCCGGAAGCTCACCACGGTGTGCCATGTCGCGGAAGCGAACACGGGAGATACCGAACTTCTGGAAGGTGCCGCGTGGGCGACCATCGATCGAGTCGCGGTTGCGAACGCGTACTGGAGAAGCGTTGCGTGGCAGCTTCTGCAGGCCGACGCGGGCTGCTTCGCGAGCCTCGTCGGTTGCGTTTGGATCAATCAGGGTCTTCTTCAGTTCGAGGCGCTTTTCAGCGTAACGCTCGACGATGACCTTGCGCTGTTCGTTCTTTGCGATCTTGGACTTCTTGGCCATGTCTTAGCGCTCCTCTCGGAATTCTACGTGCTTGCGGACTACTGGATCGTACTTCTTCAGAACCATGCGGTCTGGGTCGTTACGACGGTTCTTGCGGGTCACGTAGGTGAAACCGGTGCCAGCAGTGGACTTCAGCTTGATGATCGGACGTACGTCCTTATCCTTCTTTGCCATTTTTAGAGCTTCACACCCTTCGCAATCAGGTCTGCAACAACAGCGTCGATACCGCGGGCATCGATGATCTTGATGCCCTTGACCGACAGGGTCAGGGTTACCTTACGACGCAGCGATGGCACGTAGTAGGTCTTCTTCTGGATGTTCGGATCGAAACGACGCTTGTTGCGGCGGTGCGAGTGGGAGATGCTATGTCCGAAGGCCGGAGTAGTACCGGTTACCTGGCAAACAGCTGCCATGATCACTCCTTAGTTAGTTAGTAGTAAATATGCGGCGGTACTCGCGCGTGACACCGAATATCGGCACCACATCTGCGTTATGAGTCCCGCCGACCAGTGAAACACCGTTATTACTGCACACAAGGAAGAAACCAGGCTGGGTGAGAACCAACCGAAGAGCCTTAAAGTATGTAAGACGGTGAACTTCGCAACCGGTCGAGCATTTTCCCCGTACTCAGTTGGCCGCGATATTCGGTATTACGGGCTATTCACACACGCCCAGACATCCTCGAAAAGGCTTCAGGGCATGCGCGATTAACGCCAGATAAGCTTATCGAGAATTTGGCTGTGTTCCAAATCTGGAAACTAGCAGTCCAGAATCCAATTGTCCTGGTCCAGGCCGGCGGTGATCTTCCGGGTAATCCGCGCAAGGTCTGAAACATCCTTGTCATCCAGCGGATCGAAGAGCAGGCCGCGCACCGATGCCACATGATGCGGGGCCATTTTCACTACCGCCGCCATTCCAGCATCAGTTAATGTAGCGATTTTCACACGCGCATCTTCCGGGGACTGCTCGCGCACCACCCAGCCGCGGGTCTCCAGCTTCTTCACCACATGCGACAGCCTCGACAGCGAGGCGCTGGTCAGCGAGGCGAGCTGGGTCATCGACAGCTGCCGTTCCTGAGCTTCGGAGAGCATCGCCAGCATGTGGTAGTCGAAGAGGGTGATACCTTCCAAGGTTTGCAAGTCCGAATCCAACGCGGCAGGCAGCAGCGTCAACACCGCGTTGAGGCCCAGCCAGGCTTGACGTTCGGATTCTGAAAGCCATACAGGCTTCTCGCTCATGAAATGTCCCATCAATGCTCCACGCGCCAGCTGACCGGCACTGAATGTTCAGTGTTAAGTTCGCAATCCCCCAAAGTTGCCGCCTGCGGCAGATTCGCGCCGCGGCCAACAGCGGCCGCGGTGCGAAAATACTGAAGTATTCAGTCCCCCGCATGCATTATGTTATGCAATGTATCATCACTTTTTCGATTGGGGACATTATTCCGCGCCGCGTCGCTGCGCCGCGGATCCGCGTGGGATGGTGGACCTAGGATGCAAGCTCCATCCGCTTCTTTCTCCGGTAGGCAGTCACCTGCCCGATCACGACGATCAGCAGCGCGATGATGAACATCGCCGAACCGATGACGTTGGCTTGGGCCGGAATGCCGCGGGTCGCGGCCACGTAGATGAACTTCGGGAAGGTTTGGTAGTTGCCCGAGTTGAAGTTCGTAATGATGAAGTCGTCGAAACTCATCGCAAAGCTGAGCAGCGCGGCCGCGACGATGCCTGGCAGCAGCAGCGGGAAGGTGATCTTCCAGAAGGCAGCCTTCGGCGAGGCATAGAGATCGGCGGCGGCTTCCTCAAGCCGCGGATCCAGCGAGGATACCCTCGCCCTGACGGTGACGATCACAAATGACATGCAGAACACCGTATGGGCGATCACGATCGTCCAGTAGCCCAGGTCCCATCCGAGGTTGAGGAACTGTGCGAGCAGCGATGCGCCGAGCACCACCTCTGGGGTGGCCAGCGGCAGGATGATCAGCACGTCAGTCATCTTGCGGAAACGGAAGCTGTAGCGCACCAACCCCAGGGCGATGAGGGTGCCCAGGGCCGTGGCGAACAGCGTCGACACCACACCGATCTTCAACGAGTTCACCAGCGATTCGCACACGGCCGGGGCCCCGCAGGGGTTCAGCCAGTTCTGCAGGGTGAAGCCGCGCCATTCAAGGTTCGTGCGGCCCGCGTCGTTAAAGGAGAAGACGAAGATGTAGATGATCGGCACCAGCAGGTAGATGAAGGCGAACCCGCCGACCACGGGAACAAACCAGCGTCCCAGCTTCATTTACATCAGCTCCTTCGTGCCAAAGCGGCGGATATAGACGGTCACCAGGATCAGGATCGACAGCATCAGGATGAAGCTGAGCGCCGCCGCCCCGGGGTAGTCGATGATCCGGAAGAACCGCGAGTCGATGACCTGGCCGATCATCGTGGTGTTGCGGTTGTTGCCCAGCAGCGCGGCATTGACGTAGTCGCCGGCGGCGGGGATGAAGGTGAGCAGCACGCCGGCGAACACACCGGGCGCCGTCATCGGCAGGGTGATCTTGAAGAAGGAGGTGCTCGGGCTGGCGTAGAGGTCCGATGATGCCTCCAGCAGCCTGGTGTCTAGCCTTCCTAGGTTCGCGTAGATCGGCAGCACCATGAACGGCAGGAAGTTGTAGGTCAGGCCCGCGACCACCGCGATGGGTGTGGCGGTTAGGTGCCCGTCGGCGGGCAGGATTGAAAGGAACTTCAGCGACTGGGCGATCAGCCCCTCGTCGGCCAGGATCTGCTTCCAGGCCTGGGTGCGCAGGATGAAGCTTGAAAAGAATGGTGCGATCAGCAGCACCAGCAGGATCCCCTGCAGCAGCGGCTTCTCGCGCAGCCGCACCGCCACCAGGTAGGCCATCGGGAAGCCGATGAGCAGCGCCAGGATCGTGGCGATCAGCGCGAACCCGAAGGAACGCAGCAGCTCGGGCCAGTAGGCGGCCAGCACCGTTGAATAGTTGCTGAATTCAAGGCCGGGAACGAACACGCCGATCTCAGCGCCCGGCGGCTTGACGAACAGGCTCATCGCCAGCAGCACCACCACGGGGGCCGCGAAGAACAGCAGCAGCACCAGCAGGCCCGGGGCCACCAGGTAGATCCCGGTGCGGCCCTTGCGCTTCTCGGCCTTGATCTCCTCCTTGCTGCGCAGGTCGCTCAGGCCCTTGCGGGTCATCGTCTGGCTCATTGCTCGACCCCCGCGTCGATGCGTTCATCGCCTGCCAGCCCAAAGGAGTACTCGGCATCCCAGCGAAGGTACACGGTCTGCCCAACGGCCGCCGGATCCTGCCCGCGGTTCTGCGAGAAGGTGCCGATGGTGCCCACCGACGGGACCTCCACCAGGTACTCGGTGGTGCTGCCGGTGAATGACACGTCGATCACCACGCCGGAGAGTTCATTGTGCGACGCCTGCGCGCTGGTCCGGCTGATCGAGATCTTCTCCGGGCGCACGCCCACCACCACCTGGCCGCTTGTCTGCACCGCACGGGCCGCGGGCAGCAGCACCCGATGCCCCGCCACGTCCACCTCCAGCATGCCGGCGCTGGTGCCGATCACCGCGCCGCGCATCAGGTTCGACTTGCCCAGGAAGTTGGCGACGAAGGCTGTGCGCGGCAGCTCGTACAGATCCCTTGGGGCGCCCATCTGCTCGATGCGCCCCTCGTTCATCACCGCGACGGTGTCGGCCATGGTCATGGCCTCTTCCTGGTCGTGGGTCACGTGGATGAAGGTCAGGCCCACCTCGGTCTGGATGGTCTTCAACTCGTACTGCATCTGGCGGCGCAGCTTCATATCCAGCGCGCCCAGCGGCTCGTCGAGCAGCAGCACCTGCGGGCGGTTGACCAGCGCGCGGGCCAGTGCCACGCGCTGCTGCTGGCCGCCGGAGAGCTGGGCCGGCTTGCGGTTGGCAAGGTGCGAGAGCTGCACCATCTCAAGCCCTGCCTTCGCCTTGGCCAGCGCGTCCTTGTCCTTCTTGCGCTTCAGCCCAAAGGCCACATTCTCCAGCACGCTCATGTGCGGGAACAACGCATAGGACTGGAAGACGGTGTTGACCGGGCGGCGGTGGGTGGGCAGCGCGGTGACGTCCTGGCCGCCGATGGAAATGCTGCCCTCGCTGGGCGCATCCAGGCCGGCGATCATCCGCAGGGTGGTGGACTTGCCGCAGCCCGAGGGTCCCAGCAGCGCAAAGAAGCTGCCCGAGGGAACCAGCAGGTCCAGGTCCTTGACGGCGACGAAGTCCGCGAAGCGTTTGGTGACCGATGCCAGCTGCAGGTCCGCGCCGCGGGTGGTGCTTGGCGCCGGTGATTGTTCAAGGTTGATGCTCATTATCCCCGTCCCTTTCCCGCTAGGCGCCGATGGCGCTTTGGAACTCGGCGCTGTAGGTGGTTTCTTCGTCGGCATCCAGCGCGCGGAAGACCTTGGCCCGCGCCAGGTCCTGATCGGTGGGGAAGATCAGCGGGTTGTCCACCAGCGACGGGTCGATCTTCTCCATCTCCTCCTTGGCCCCGACCACCGGGCAGATGTAGTTCACATAGGCGGCGACCTGGGCGGCGATCTGAGGCTGGTAGTAGAAGTCCATCAGCTTCTCGGCGTTCGCCTTGTGCGTGGCGGCGACCGGAACCATCATGTTGTCGCTCCACAGGGTGCCGCCCGCCTCGGGCAGGATGAATTCCCACTGGTCGTCGTTCTCGAAGTTCATCTGCACGATGTCGCCGGACCACACGATGCCGGCGATGGCGTCGCCCGAGATGAAGTCCTCCTTATAGGAGTTGCCCTTCACCTGGCGGATCTGGCCGTTGTCGATGTTGGTGCGCAGCACATCGGCCGCGGCGGAGAATTCGGTCTCGCCCCACGCCCCGGCGATGTCCACGCCGTTTTGCAGCATGAGCAGGCCCATGGTGTCGCGCATTTCGTCGAGCACCGTGATGCGCCCCTTGAGTTCGGGCTGCCACAGGTCGGCGACGGACTTCAGCCCCTTGGGCAGCTTCGACTTGTTCCAGGCGATGCCCGCATAGCCCGACTGCCAGGTCAGCGAATGCTCGCGCCCCGGGTCGAAGTCGACGTTCTGCAGCGCCGGCAGCAGGTTCTTTGAATTCGGGATGTTCGCTAGGTCCAGGGCCTGGGTATAGCCCTGGCGGATCATGCGCCCTGCCATCCAGTCGGTCAGCGTGAAGATGTCCTGGCCGATGTCCTGGCCCGCCTTCAGTTGCGCCTGGACCTTGCCGTAGTAGGAGTCGTTGCCGTCGATGTCCTCGGAGTAGTTCGCCTTGATGCCGCTGCTCTTGGTGAACTCTTCCAGCGTCGGGTACTTCTTGGTCTTGTCGTCGTAGTCGAGGTAGAGCGTCCAGTTGGCCCAGTTCACGGTCTTCTGGCTCTCGGACAGATCGGTGACCGCCGGGGCGGCGGAGGTGGCGGCCGACTGCGACCCGCCTCCGGTGCCGCAGGCGGCCAGCAGGCCGGTGAGCCCCAGCGCGCCGGCGGCCCCCAGCACGCCGCGGCGGGAGAAGCTGCGTGAGTTCATGGCCTGCACCAGGGCACGAAGGGTTGGATCTTGTGGCATTTTTCGCGAGTTCGACATGGGTACATCCTTATCCAGGCCGCCTTCTGTGTGACGGCTGACACATCAATGCGGTATATCATTTCAGCCCAACTTCTCCATGACAAGGTCTAGACAAAAGATTCCTCGCAAATACTTTGCAGTAACGCTGGAAAACTTTCTTCGATACCCCTTTCGCAACTGATTTAGTGGCTGTAGTGTCTTAGCTACGTTCACGAGGGAGGTTGAACATGACCCTGTCAGCTCCGCAGTCACAGGCCATCGATGAGGTCTCGAAGGAGATCATCGAGCAGCTCCAGGAAGACGGCCGCCGCTCCTATGCGGCGATCGGCAAGGCGGTGGGGCTCAGTGAAGCTGCGACCCGACAACGGGTGCAGAAGCTGTGCGACGCACAGGTGATGCAGATCGTTGCGGTGACCAATCCAATGGAATTGGGATTCACCCGGCAGGCCATGATCGGCATCGTCGCCAACAGCGACATCAGCTCCACCGCGGACCGCGTCGCACAACTACCGGAGGTCGACTACTGCGTGGTCACCGCGGGCCAGGCAGACATCCTGGCCGAGGTGATCTGCATCAGCGACGAAGACCTCCTTCGGGTGATCAGCGCAATTCGCGGCATCGAAGGGGTGCAAAGCACCACAACCTTCACCTATCTATCGTTGAAAAAACAGGAATACAACTGGGGAACACGATGAATACTCCACGCGGCACCGACCGACAGCAAGCAGCACGCGACCACCTGTGGATGCACATGGCGCGGCATTCAGGCCTGATCAACGGCGGCAAGGTGCCGATCATCTCCCGGGGTGAAGGCCACATGATCTACGACGACGCGGGCCGCGGCTACATCGACGGACTGGCGGGCCTCTTTGTCGTCAACGCCGGCCACGGGCGCGCGGAACTGGCAGAGGTCATGGCCAAGCAGGCCGAAAAGCTCGCCTTCATGCCGTTGTGGTCCTACGCCCACGAACCGGCCATCGACCTTGCCGAACGCCTCGCAGGCTACGCCCCGGGAGACCTGAACCGCGTCTTCTTCACCACCGGCGGCGGCGAAGCGGTGGAATCGGCGTTCAAGCTCGCCAAGCAGTACTTCAAGCTCAAGGGCCAGCCGGGCAAGACCAAGGTCATTTCCCGCGCGCTGGCCTACCACGGCACCCCACAGGGCGCGCTGGCCATCACCTCGCTGCCCGGGATGAAGACTCCCTTCGAGCCCCTGGTGCCCGGCACCTTCCGCGTGCCGAACACCAACTTCTACCGTGCACCGGAGATGTTCGCTGACAATGAGAAGGACTTCGGCCTGTGGGCCGCCGAACGCATCCGCGAGGCCATCGAGTTCGAGGGCGCCGAGTCGGTGGCCGCGGTCTTCCTGGAGCCGGTGCAGAATTCCGGCGGCTGCTTCCCACCTCCCCCTGGCTACTTCGAGCGCGTGCGCGAGATCTGCGACGAATACGACGTGCTGCTGGTCTCCGACGAGACCATCTGCGCCTTCGGCCGCATCGGTGACATGTTCGCCTGCAACGACTTCGGCTATACCCCCGACATCATCACCTCAGCCAAGGCACTGACCAGCGGCTACGTGCCGCTGGGCGTGATGATCGCCTCCGAGAAGCTCTTCGAGCCGTTCACCAAGGGAGATACCACCTTCTACCACGGCTACACCTTCGGCGGACATCCGGTGGCCGCCGCGGTGGCGATGGCAAACCTTGACATCTTCGAGCGCGAGGACCTGAACGGCAACGTGCACCGCAACGCCGATGCCTTCAAGTCCACGCTGGAGAAGCTCAAGGACCTGGACATCGTCGGCGATGTGCGCGGGGCCGGCTACTTCTACGGCATCGAGCTGGTGAAGGACAAGACCACCAAGGAAACCTTCAACGACGAGGAATCGGAGCGGCTGCTGCGCGACTACCTCACCCCCGCGCTGTGGGAGGCGGGGCTGTACTGCAGGGCGGATGACCGCGGCGACCCGGTCATCCAGCTCGCCCCGCCGATCACCATCGGGCAGGGCGAGTTCGATCAGATCGAATCGATCCTGCGCGGCGTGCTGAGCGAGGCCGCCAACAAGATCTAAGTCAATCGGCGCGGGTGTTACCCGCGCCGATTGGTGCTTTAATCCCCGTGACACTACTGTGAGCACTAAGCCGCTGGAAGCAGGATGTCATGCTGGAACCGACCCGTATCACCCTGGCCCGCGAACATGCGGGCCTGAGCATCATCGCGCTTGCCCGCCTGCTCGCCCTCGCCCCGGAAACCATCGCCGACTACGAGCTGCACGGCGCCCCGCAGGCACTGGCCGCCGAGCTGGCTTCCGCCACCGGATTCCTGCCCGGCTTCTTCAGCCTCGCCCCCGCCAGTGCAATCGAGGCCCGGCGCATCTTCTACCGCACCCCGCGCCGGCTGGGCGGCGTCCAAAAGTCCTCCGCCGCGGCCCTGGCCCGCTGCGGCGTCGAACTCTATTCGCTGATCACCGGCTGCTTTACCCTGCCCGACACGCAGGTCCCCGACTACACCGGGCTCGACGCGCACCAGGCGGCCGACCGGCTGCGGCTTGACTGGAACCTGGGCTGCGGGCCGATCCCGGACCTGCTCTACGTGCTTGAATCCCACGGGGTGCGGGTGCTCTCCGGGCCGGTCACGCTCAGCTTCTGGGAGGACGGCCAGGGCTTCATCTTCCTGTCCCCGGGCGACGAGGCCGGCTCCCGCTACCGGCTGGCCCACGAGCTGGCGCACCTGCTGCTGCACTCCGCGTTGGAAGAGGGCGAGGGCTGCGCCGCCGAACACGAGGCCGACGTCTTCGCCGCCAGTCTCCTGCTGCCCGAACTCTCCCTGCAGCTGCGCGTGGGGGCCTCGCTGAGGCTCGGGCAGCTGCTGGATCTGCAGACCATGTTCGGCGTCCCGGCGGCAGTCATCCTGGGCCGCACCCGCGAGGCGCAGCTGATCGACGAACAGGGCTATTGCAGGCTCATGCAGGAACTCGCGCTGGAGCCTCCCGGGCCCGTGGTGCGCGCCACCTCCCGGGTCTTCTCCATCGTCTTCCCCGCGCTGCGCGTGGAGAACCACCTGGGCACCACCCGCATCGCCCACCGGCTGGGCCTGAATGCGCAGCTGCTGCACGAGCTGACCTTCGGGCAGGCCTTCGTACTGCTGGCCGGCGGCGGGTCCAACGCCCGCACCCACCTGCACGCGGTGCGCTAGCTCCCTAGCCGAAGCGCGCCGCGGGGACTAGGCTGGGCAGACACCAGCAACAAAGGGGTTTGCCATGGACATCAATGCCGCTGCGGCCCGGCAAGTGGCCGAAGAATCTCGCGAAACCAGCTGGCTGCGGCCCAGCTTCGCCAAGGGCATCTACATGGGCGAGGTCGACTTCTCGCTCATCGAACCGCTGCCCCAGGAACTGCACGCCGAACGCGGCACGGAATTCTTGACGAAGCTCGACGCGGTGCTCGACGGCTTCGATGCCGCCCGTGTAGAGCGCGAGGCCCGCATCCCCGACGAATACATCGCCGCCCTGCGTGAGATCGGCGCATTCGGCATGAAGATCCCCACCGAGTACGGCGGGGTGGGGCTGAGCCTGCTGGACTACGGTCGGGCGCTGATGCGCGTGGGCTCGGTGTGCCCGGCGCTGGGCGCGCTGCTCTCCGCCCACCAGTCCATCGGCGTGCCCGAGCCGGTGAAGTCCTTCGGCAGCGAAGAACAAAAGCGCGAGTACCTGCCGCGCTGCGCCGCCGGGGCGATCAGCGCCTTTTTGCTCACGGAGAACGACGTGGGCTCGGACCCCGCCCGGCTGGGCACCAAGGCGGTGCTCAGCGAGGACGGCAGCTACTATCAGATCGACGGCGCGAAGCTGTGGACCACCAACGGCGTCGTCGCCGAACTGCTGGTGGTCATGGCCGCGGTTGGGCCCCACGAGGCCTGCGGCGAGCAGCCGGCGGGCCGGGGCGGGATCAGCGCCTTCATCATCGAGGCGGACACCGAGGGCATCACCGTGGAAAACCGCAACTCCTTCATGGGGCTGCGCGGCATTGAAAACGGCGTCACCCGCTTTTCCTCGGTGCGCGTGCCGGTGGCCAACCGGCTGGGCACCGAGGGCGCGGGGCTGAAGATTGCGCTGAGCACGCTGAACACCGGGCGGCTGTCCATCCCCGCGATGTGCGCCGGGGCCGGTAAATGGGCGACGAAGATCGCCCGCGAATGGTCCGCGGCGCGCGTGCAGTGGGGGCATCCGATCGGCGAACACCAGGCGGTGGCCGCCAAGCTGGCCTACATCGCCGCCAGCACCTACGCGCTGGAAGCGGTGTTCGAGGTCAGCGCGCTGCTGGCAGATGCCGGCATGAAGGATGTGCGCATCGAGGCGGCGCTGGCCAAGCTCTACTCTTCGGAGGTCTCCTGCAAGATCGCCGACGAGCTGCTGCAGATCCGCGGCGGGCGCGGCTATGAAACCGCCGCCAGCCAGGCCGCCCGCGGCGAGCGCGCGGTCCCCGTCGAGCAGCTGCTGCGCGACCTGCGCATCAACCGCATCTTCGAGGGCTCCACCGAGATCATGCACCTGCTCATCGCCCGCGAGGCGGTGGACGCGCACCTGCAGGCGGCCGGGGCGCTGGCCCAGGCGGATTCGACGCGCCAGGAGAAGGCCAAGGCGGCGCTGGACGCGTCGGGCTTCTACGCCCGCTGGCTGCCCAAGCTCGCGGTGGGCGCCGGCACGCTGCCCACCACCTTTTCCGAGCACGGGCCGCTGGCCAAGCACCTGCGTTATGTCGAGCGCACCAGCCGCAAGCTGGCCCGGCAGACCTTCGCCGGGATGGCCCGCTGGCAGGCGGGGCTGGAGAAGCAGCAGGTGTTTCTGGGGCACATCGTTGACATCGGCGCGGAGTTGTTTGCCATGTCCTCGGTGATCGCGAAGACCTCCTCACTCATCGACCACCGGGCCCCGGAGGCGGACTCGGCGCAGCAGCTGGCGCAGGCGTTCTGCGAGCAGGCCACCGCACGCTGCGAACAGCACTTCGAACACCTGTGGGAGCACAGCCACGAACACCTGGCGCAGCAGCTGCTGAACGGTGAGTTCACCTGGCTGGAGACCGGTGTGCGCGACGTGTCCGAGGGCACCGGCCCATGGATTGCGCCATGGTCCGATGCCCCCAGGGAAGACGTGCGCCGGCCCTACGGAAGCTAGTAGCGGGTGCCGGCGGTGATGCCGCCGTCCACCACGTATTCGGCCCCGGTGCAGAAGCTGGACTCGTCGCTGGCAAGGAACAGCATCAGCCCGGTGACCTCCTCCGGGCGGGCAAAGCGCTCAAGCGTATTGCCGCTCAGGTCTTCCTCGGTGACCTCGCGGAAGGCGGTGATCAGCGGGGTGGCGATGGCTCCGGGGTGCAGCGAGTTCACGCGCACCCCGAACTGAGCCAGCTCCAGCGCCGCGGTCTTGGTGATCCCGCGCAGCCCCCATTTGGAGGCGGCGTAGGCGTGCTGGCCCGGGTAGCCCTCCAGCCCGGCGGTGGAGGAGACGTTGATGATCGAGGCGTTCCCCGACTTCTTCAGCTCCCCGACCGCCGCGCGCATCCCCAGGAATGCACTGGTCAGGTTGATATTCAGTACCCGTTGCCAGGTTTCGTCGGTGGTGTCCTCCAGCGGGGCCTGGGCGAAGATGCCCGCGTTGTTCACCAGCACGTCAAGCCCGCCGAACTCGCTGGCGGCGCGGGCGACGGCCGCTTCCCAGTCTGCGGCGCTGGTGACGTCCAGGTGGATGTAGCTGGCGCTCAGTTCTTCTGCCAGTGCGGCGCCGGCGTCGTCGTCCACATCCGCGAGCAGCACCTGGGCCCCGTTTTGAATGAAGGCGCGGGCGTGGGCGGCGCCCATCCCCTTGGCGGCCCCGGTGATCAGGGCGCGTTTTCCTGCAAGTCTCATGATCCTTTATTCTCCTGTTCGCTGCGGCACGCGGACGATGAATCCCGGGTAGCCCTGCGCTGCTTCGTCGGCGCAGCGCTGCCGGTAGTTCGCAAGTCCCCCGGCGTAGACCAGGGTGCGGGTGGGTTTGCCCTCGATGTTCTGCCCGCGATACCAGGACCTGGCCTTGGAGTAGAGGGTGTAGGACAGCGCCGTCTCCACCTCGGCGGCCCATTCATCCTCAAGTTCCGCCCGCGGTTCGATGCTCGCCCCGGCTCCGAGATCGGCGATGGCCTGCACCGCCCAGTCCACGTGCTGTTCGATGGCGGCGATCATGTTCACCAGCACCGAGGGAGACTGCGGGCCGGTGATCATGAACAGGTTCGGGAATCCCGCCGCCATCAGCCCCAGATAGGTGCGCGCCCCCTCGGCCCAGTGCTCGCGCAGGCTGCGCCCGCCCACCCCGCGGTAGTCCACGCGGGTCAGCGCCCCGGTGAGGTTGTCGTAGCCGGTGGCGTAGATGATCACGTCGTACTCCCGGTGACCGTCCCGGGTGCGGATGCCCTGCGCGGTGATCGCCTCGATCGGGTCCCGGCGCACGTCGACCAGGTCCACGTGCTCCCGGTTGAAGGTGGACAGGAAATTCGTGTCGGTGACGATGCGCTTGGCGCCGATCGGGTAGTCGCGCGGGGTCATCTTCTGGGCCAGGTCGGGGTCCGTCACCGTCTGCGCGATGCGCTGGCGCACATAGCTTGCCAGCTCCTCGTTCGCCTCGGCGTCGTAGGTGGCGTCGATGAAGGTGGTCAGGAACAGGTTGCCACCCAGCTTCCACGCACCATCCAGCCGCCGGGTGCGCTCCGGCTCCGCGGTTTCCATGAGCTTCTGCGTGGTGTAGCCGGAACTCATGCCCGCCTGCGATGCCTTGCGCGCCTCGACCAGCTGTGCGGCGGTGGCCCGCGCCCGGATCAGCTCGTCCTCATAGAGCGGGCGGTTGCGCGCCGGCAGCGTGTAGGCGGGGGTGCGCTGGTAGACGGTCAGCTGCGCGCACTGCGCCGCCACCTCGGGGATCAGCTGCACCCCGGAGGAGCCGACGCCGATCACCGCCACGCGCTGGCCGCTCAAATCCACCCCGCCGGCAGGCCAGCGGCCCGGATGCAGGCTGAGCCCCTGGAAATCTTCGGCCCCTTCGAAGGGCGGGACCGAGGCAGCGGAGATCGATCCGGAGGCAGCGATCACGTAGCTGGCGGTGAAGACTTCGCCCGCGTCGGTTTTGATGCGCCAGTGGTCCTCTACGAACTCCGCGCTGAGCACAGTGGTGTTGAACTTGAAGCTGCCGCGCACGTCGAGTTTGTCCGCAGCCCACCGGGCATAGCGCAGTATTTCGGGCTGTGTGGCATAGCGTTCGGACCACTCCCACCCCTCGTTGACCTGCGCGTCGAAGCCGTACTGGTAGTCCAGTGACTCCACGTCGCAGCGGGCGCCCGGGTAGCGGTTCCAGTACCAGGTGCCGCCGACGTCGTCGCCGGTCTCAAACCCCTGCACGCTCAGGCCGCGGGCCTTGAGGCTGTGCACCGCGTAGATTCCGGCGAATCCGCCGCCGATGACGATGACGTCGATCATTTTGCCTCCTCCAAGATGTTGGCTGCGAACCCCCGTGCGAAGGCGGCGGTTAGATCCTGCAGCTGGCGCACCGACACGTCCGCCTGCGGGGCCAGCGCCGCGGAGGCGTGGAAGGTCCCGGCGTAGAGGTGCGCCTCGGTGGGCACGTTGGCCTGGGCCAGACGGCGGGCGAATTCCAGCCCCTCGTCGCGCAGCGGATCGAACTGGTTCACCGCGATGAACGTCGGCGGCATTCCGGACAGGTCCGCAGCCCGGGCGGGGGCCGCGTAGGGGTCGGCCGGTGCACCTGCCAGATATGCCTGCCAGCTACGGCGGGCGTTGTCGGTGTTCCACATCGGCGTGTCGGTGTAGCTGCGCACGGATTCGGTGGCCACCGCGTCATCGGTGACGGGCACGTCGAGCACCAGCTGGCAGATGGCCGGGCCCTGCTCATCGCGCAGTTTCAGTGCCAGCCCCGCCGCATAGGCGCCGCCCGCGCTCTGCCCACCCAGGGCGATGCGCAGCGGGTCGATGCCCAGCTCCCGATGCTGTTCGGCTACCCAGTGGGCCGCGGCCACGCCCTGGTTGACGGCGGTCGGGTAGCTGGCCTCCGGGGAGAGCTCGTACTGCACGGAGATGCCCACCGCGCCGGTGGCGCGCACCACCTGTTCCAGGAACGGCAGCGACTCGTGGGCGTCGCCCAGCACGAATCCGCCGCCATGGAACCAGAGCACCGCCGGCGCTGGCTGCTGCGCGCGCTGGGCTGGGCGGATGACCAGAAGCTGAACCTGCGTTCCGTTGTAGCTGGCGTGCAGGGTTTCCTGCATGATTCCTTCGCCCGGCGCATAGGGCGGGAACTGCTCGGACGCGGCGGCAAGCATGCTGCGGGTGCCGTCGATATCTGCCAGGGCAATTGTCGGCAGGTAGTCGAGCACGGGCTGGATCTGCGGGTCGTAGGCGTAGGACATGGCAACCTTTCGAGAATGTGAGCTGAGCCACAATGTGCGTTGCCTCAAGGAAATCATCGGCCATATGCCCGGTCAATCCACCCAACTAACAGGTCAGTGACTGGACGAAATTGCTTTTATGTCTACCATTGGGCCATGGCCGATTACTCGAAATTTGCACCGCAGCCCACCCTGCGCAGCCGCCAGAAGGCAGCCACCAGGCAGCTGCTGATCGACGCGGCGGCACAGGTTTTCGCCGCCAACGGCTACGCGAAATCGCGCATCGACGACGTCGCCGCCGCCGCAGGAACCAGCCGCGCCACCTTCTACCTGCACTTCGGCGGCAAGACCGAACTGCTCAGCGAGCTGATCGTCAGGGCTCAGGAGAGCTTCGCGGCCGATTTCCGCGAGCTGGCGGTGTTGTTCGGCGACCCGCAGGTGGACGAACTGCGGCGATGGATCCAGCGGGCGCTGTCCCATTGGAGCGGCGCGGCCACGCTGATGCGCCCGGTCTTCGAGGCCACCGACAATGATCCGCTGCTCGCCAGCAGGCTGCTTCCCGAGGCCCTGCCCGGCTCGGCTCCCCTGGCCGCGGCGCTGTGCGAGTCCCGGGTCTGCGCCGACGCGGCTTCCGCCCAGGGCACGGCCCTGGTGTTCATGGCTCCGCTGTTCGTGGCCTTTAGACGCCGTGCCATGGGCAGCGCCGTGGACGAGGAGCAGCTGGCCCAGCTCACCGCCATCAGCTGGGCCGCCGTGGCCCGGGAGCTCGCAGCCGGCTAGGCCTGGGCGAACTGAACCTGCAGCGTCCCGGCCTTCCAGCGCGCGGTGGCGTCGGCTGCCTGCCGCTGCAGCTTCAACGCCTCGGCGGGGCCGAAGAAGTACGTGTTGAACTGCAGCTTCTGTTCACTGTCGAGCTCCGGCGGCAGCAGCACCATAGGCCGCGAACCCGGCACCTTCACCGCGCGGAACAGCCCGCAGTGCCGCCCGATGTGGTGCACCGTGCAGTACAGGTCCGCCGTGTCGATGTCGGTGCGTCCGCCCAGCTCCCACTTGTCCAGATGGTCAAGTTCGCAGCGCCCGGCGGGCATGGTGCATCCAGGGTAGCCGCAGCCGCGGTAGGCGGTGCGCACAGCGCGGGCCTGCGCCGCGGAGTAGAGCCTCTGCGTTCGGCCCAAATCAAGAATCTGGCTTGCGCCGCCGAGCACCAGCGGGTAGATCCCCGCGGTGCACAGCAGTGCCCTGGCCTCTCCGGCCGGAACCGGGATGCCGGAGACGGTGACGGCGAAGTCCCTGCCTGCGGCGATCATCTTGTCGTAGTCCAAAATCACGCCGATCTGGGTGTTGAGCCCCGGCGGGTCGGAGCCCGAGGACTGCAATGCGGTCAGCAGGCCCAGCAGGTGGCGCAGCTCGGGGCGCAGGTCCTCGATGGGCTGTTTCGCCTGCGGCGCAGGGGGTTGTGCCGCACTGGACTTACCGGTGCCGCGGGCCCATTCGGGCATGGTGCCGGCATCGTCCCATGCGGTGGCAGCATCCGCCCCGAGACCAGACAGCAGCTGCGCCAACCGCTCGCGGTTGCCGGCGATGGTCTTGGGATTGTCGATGGCGCGGAATACCGCGAACATGGCCTCCGCTTGGGAGGGCAGGCATTTGATCAACAGGTGCTCCAGGCCCCGGCGCTGGCCCAGCCGATAGATTCCCGCCCGATCCAACAACCCCTTGGGGCTGTGCTTCTCCCCCACAGCCTGCGCGACCAGCGTATTGATGTGCTTGCGGGCCGTGGCGGGCTGCTGGGCGATGAACTTCAGCGCCTGCTGCTGCAGCTCGCGGCAGGCGGCGCGGGCGGAGGCACCGGTACCCAGATCCTTGCGGGCTCCCTTGATCTTGCGGGCCGCAGCGAGGATCAGCCTCGGGTCGAGCTGCCGGTTTGAAAACTCCTTGGCCAGCACGCCCAGGGCTGGCTTGAGCGGTTCACCGGCGGCGTTGACCTGGCCGATCAGGTTGTCGCCCTGCGCGATGCGTTCGCGCACCGAGGAGATGGGCAGGGCCAGCCAGCCGGCGAGCAGGTCGGCGGCATTGCGGTAGTGGGTGCGCTCGGTGGTGGTGTGCCCGGCGGCAGCGGCGGCGGCGTCAAGCGTGGGGTGCAGGCCCGCGTCGGCGATGGACTGCAGCGATGGTTGATCCAATTTGTGCGCACCGACCGCGCGCACGGTATGGGCGATGCGGATCTGCGCACGGATCAGCTGCTTGCCCAGCTCTTCGATCAGGCGCGCAGCATAGGCGGCGTGCCCGGCGGGGGTGTCCTCGCCGAGCTGGGCCATGGCGCCGGTGAGCAGTTCTTCCGCCCGGGCCAGGTCGACGAGTGCCGCTGCGCTGTTCATGCATCAAGCCTGCGCGCGCGACGGCGGCAGGGCGCCGGTCTCGCCGCGAGCTGGGGACAACTAGCCGTGCAGCTGATAGTAGAGCAGCGCCACCTGCAGGCTGGTGCGGGATTCGGCCGAATCAAGGCGGACCCCCAGCTTCGCCTCCAGCTTGGCAAGCCGCGCGTAGAGCGCGGGGCGGGAGAGGTAGCCGGCCTTGGCCAGCGCCGATTTGTTTCCACCGTGTTCCAGGTAGCGCCCCAGCAGTTCAAGGCCCTGCTCGTCGAGCGGGTTCAGCAGGCCCGCCAGCTCGGTGTGCGCGAAGCTGCGCAGCCGCGCGTCGGCGCCCATCGCGGAGAGCACCCCGCGCAGCCGCAGGTCGGCAAAGCGGTAGTAGGGCTGGGCGCGGGTGGGCAGGTGCGGGACGATCTGCGCGACGTGCGCCGCCTGTTCAAGCCCCGCCAGCGCCTCCCCGAGCGACCCGCTGTCCCCCACCCCCACCGCCAGCGGTGCGGTGATCTGTTCGGCAAGCCGCCGGGTGAATCCCTGCAGCGCCGCGTCGGCCAGCTCGCGGGCCCGCAGCGGCAGGATCACCGCCAGGAAGCCGGGTTTCAGCGAACCCGACAGCAGGCCTAGGTGCAGTCCGTCGGCCAGCTGGTCGACGATCTCCAGCGCGGCGCGTTCGGCCAGCTGCATGTCGGTGGGCGTGCTGGCGGCGGGCAGCGAGATCACCAGCGGCACGTAGTAGGGGGCGGCGTCCAGCCCCAGGGATTGGGCGCGCACCGCCACGTCCGCCTCGCTGTGCCCGTGGGCTCCCTGCAGTTCGTGCAGCAGCGAGGTGCGTGCCTGGTAGAGCAGTTCGCGCTGGTCGCGCCCCGAAAGCCTGGCGATGGTCAGCGCCTGGCCGGCGCGCTCAAGCACCAGCGCCGCGTTCGCGTCGTCCTGCAATTCGGCGGGGATGATCAGCCTCCCCCAGCGGTTGCGGGCGGCCCCCACGGGCGTCTGCAGCCAGGACTCGGCCCCCGCCGCGCGCCCGGTGTGCTCCAGGAAGCCGACGAAGCGCGAGCGCGCCACCCAGTCATCCAGCGGCGCGCGCGCGTGGGCGAGCACCAGGTGGCGCACGTCCTCCAACACCACCGGCGCGTCCAGCAGCGCCGCGGTGCGCATCACGATCTGCTGCTCGTCGGCCTCGCTCAGCGACAGCTCGGTGTACAGCTCGTGCACGGAGCGGGAGAACTGCAGCGCCTCAAGCTGCTGGCCCACCAGCAATTGGTGGATGACCTCGGTGATCGCTACGAAGCGCACGGTGCGTTCGAGCTGGATCACCGGGATGTCCAGCGCCTGCATGGCCAGCGGTGTGGGGTGCTCGATGATCACCGCGGCCGCCCCGGCAGCGCGCAGCGAGCCTAGGAAGTCGTCGAGGTCCACCACATTGCGCAGTGTGGTGAGCACCAGTTCGCGCCCGAAGAGCAGGTCCACGTTGGATTCGGACTCGGTTACATGCACCCAGCGCAGTTCCACGCCAAGGTCCGCCTCGGACAGCAGCCGCGGTCCTGCCTCCTGGACTACCGGCAGATTCAGTACATCGCGCACCGTGAGCATCGCACACCTTTACACCTTGTGAAGAGTTCAGCTTAAATCATGACACAGTGCACGTGGGCTGCCTCATATTTTTGGGCAACGATGGAGCCATGACAACTTTGCAGCACTGGATCAACAACGCCAACTACTCGGGCGACGACCGCACCGGCAACATCTACAACCCTGCCACCGGAGAGGTAGCCCGCCAGGTGGCGCTGGCCTCCAAGGCCACTACCGAAGCCGCCATCGCCGCAGCGCACGCAGCCTTCCCGGGCTGGCGCGACACCTCGCTGGCGCGCCGCACCGCGATCATGTTCAGGTTCCGCGAGCTGCTCACCGAGCGCAAGGGCGAACTCGCGGCGATCATCACCGCCGAGCACGGCAAGGTGCTGGACGACGCATTGGGCGAGGTGGCCCGCGGCCTAGAGGTCGTCGAACTGGCCTGCAACGCCCCGTACCTGCTCAAGGGCGAGTTCTCGGAGAACGCCTCCACCGGAGTGGATGTGAAGTCGATGCGCCAGCCGGTGGGCGTGGCCGCGATCATCTCCCCCTTCAACTTCCCGGCCATGGTGCCACTGTGGTTCTTCCCGGTAGCCATCGCCTCGGGCAACACCGTGGTGCTCAAGCCATCGGAGAAGGACCCGTCGGCCGCCAACTGGATGGCCGAGCTCTTCGCCGAGGCGGGCCTGCCCGAGGGCGTGCTGAACGTGGTGCACGGCGACAAGGAGTCGGTGGACACCCTGCTGCATGACGACCGCGTCGCATCGCTGTCCTTCGTGGGCTCCACCCCGATCGCCCAGTACGTCTACTCCACCGGCACCGCGAACAGCAAGCGCGTGCAGGCCTTCGGCGGAGCCAAGAACCACATGCTGGTGCTGCCGGACGCAGACCTGGATCTGGCGGCTGACATGGCGGTCAACGCCGGCTTCGGCGCGGCCGGTGAGCGCTGCATGGCCATCTCCGTGGTCGTCGCGCTGGAACCGATCGCCGATGAACTGGTGGCCAAGATCGCCGAACGCTCCAACACGCTGCGCGTGGGCGACGGCACCCGCGGCTGCGACATGGGCCCGCTGATCACCGGCGAGCACCGCGACAAGGTGGCAGGCTACATCGAGGCGGGCATCGATGCGGGCGCCACCCTGGCGCTGGACGGCCGCACCGGCACCACCGATGCGGACGGCAACGGCTTCTTCCTGCACCCGACCATCTTCGATCACGTCTCCACCGACATGTCCATCTACACCGACGAGATCTTCGGCCCGGTCCTCTCGGTGGTGCGCGTGAACTCCTTCAACGAGGGCATCGAGCTGATCAACGCCTCCAAGTACGGCAACGGCACCGCGATCTTCACCAACGACGGCGGCGCGGCCCGCCGCTTCGAGCACGAGATCCAGGTGGGCATGGTCGGCGTGAACGTGCCGATCCCCGTGCCGGTGGGCTACCACTCCTTCGGCGGCTGGAAGGCTTCGCTGTTCGGCGACCAGCACGCCTACGGCCCGGAGGGCTTCAAGTTCTTCACCCGCAACAAGGTTGTGACCAAGCGCTGGCTGGACCCAAGCCACGGCGGCATCAACCTCGGCTTCCCACAGAACGACTAGGGCCATGACCACAGAAATCACGCAGATCAGCGACGAGCTGATCGCCGAAGGCCAGCGCGCCTATGCGTTGGACCGCGAGCACGTCTTCCACTCCTGGCAGGCCCAGGGCGCGTTCACCCCGATGACGGTGCTGAAAACCGAGGGCTCCTATGTGTGGGACGGCGAGGGCAACAGGCTCATCGACCTTTCCAGCCAGCTGGTCAACACGAACATCGGCCACCAGCACCCCAAGGTCGTCGCCGCCATCCAGGAGCAGGCGGCCAAGATCGCCACCATCGCCCCGCAGCATGTGAACGACGCACGCTCGCAGGCGGCCCGGCTGATCGCCAAGCACACCCCCGGGGACCTGAACAAGATCTTCTTCACCAACGGCGGCGCCGACGCGGTGGAGCATGCGGTGCGCATGGCTCGGCTGCATACCGGCAGGCGCAAGGTGCTCTCCGCCTACCGCTCCTACCACGGCGGCACCCATCTGGCGGTGAACATCACCGGCGACCCGCGGCGCTTCGCCTCGGATGCCGGGTCCGACGGGATCGTGCACTTCTTCCCCGCCTACCCGTACCGTTCCTACTTCGGCTCCACCACCGAAGCGGAGGAGACCACACGGGCGCTGAGGCACCTGGAAGACACCATCATCCTGGAGGGTCCGGACAATATCGCCGCGCTGATCCTCGAGTCGATCCCCGGCACCGCGGGCATCTACCTGCCGCCGGCCGGCTACATGGCGGGCGTGCGCGAGCTGACGGCCAAGTACGGCATCGTCTACATCGCCGACGAGGTCATGGCGGGCTTTGGCCGCAGCGGCGAATGGTTCGCGGTGAACCACTGGGACATCACCCCGGACCTGCTGACCTTCGCCAAGGGGGTGAACTCAGGCTATGTTCCGCTCGGCGGCGTGGCGATCTGCGATGCCATCTTCGAGACCTTCCGCGAGCGCGTCTACCCCGGCGGGCTGACCTACTCGGGCCACCCGCTGGCCTGCGCGGCGGCGGTGGCCACCATCGAGGCGATGGAAGAGGAACAGCTGGTTGAAAACGCCAAGCGCCTGGGCGATGAAATTATCGGTCCGCGCCTGGCGCAGTTCGCCGCCGAGCACCCCTCGGTGGGCGAGGTCCGCGGAGCCGGCGTGTTCTGGGCCATCGAACTGGTCAAGAACCGGGAAACCCGCGAACCGCTGGCAGCCTATGGCGGCAGTTCGCCTGAAATGAACCAGGTGATCGCCGCGGCCAAGGCCGCAGGCCTGCTGCCATTCGCGAACTTCAACCGCCTGCACGTGGTGCCGGCGATGAATATCGCGGACGAGGTGCTCATCGAGGCGCTGGACCGCCTAGAGCAGGCGCTTCTCGTCGCCGACGGCTTCGTTCACTAGCCCACGCGCAAGTAGCTGGCAGGAGATTTCCTGCCAGCTACTTATTTAATCGCTGGCAGATGAATGGGCGCCATGCCTGTGCCCTGCCTGTGAAATACTGGAGCTTCGTACTTTTTCGGCGCCCCACGATCTATGGAGGAAACAGACATGATGGGATCCGGTGATCCGTTCCAGCCGCATCTTGAATGGGGCCTGAAGTCCTCATTCGTCGGATACATTTCTTCGCTGCCCGACGGCCGCATCGAGGCCGCCAACGGCGTGTGGCAGGCAGGCACTGCGCTGGCGTTCCCCGTGCACCCGGCCGCCGAGGTTCCAGAAAACGAGATCTGGTTCAACGGCCGCGTCTCCTTCTCCGGGCACGGCGGGATGATGAAGCTCGATCTCATCGAACCGCGCATCGAAAACAACGACGACAAGATCTTGCTGACCATCAGCGCCGGTGATGACCGCGTGGGAATCGCCGAGCTGACCGAAACCAGCGTTTCCAACGCCATGGGCCTGGTCAAGACCCGCTTCTCCGCGGTGCTCACCGAGGCCGGTTCGAAGATGTTCAACGGCCAATACCCTGCCGGCCAGCAGATGGAACAGGTCACCGTCGTGCTGCGCAGCTAATCGCACCCGCGCAAGGCCCCGGAATTTTTCTGGGGCCTTTTGCGCAGCCACCTATCTAGGGCGTATACACTTCAATAATGCTCGTTGCAACTGTCCTGTCTCGGAATTCTCGCGTGCAGTTCGGCTCGCTTCATTGAGCTCGTCACCATGTATTGGACGCCAATCTAGAATCCAACCAGCGTCAAACGAAACTCTGCTCCAGAAAACCCTTTGAGTCCTGCCATTACCTTCGCGAAACGGATGTATGTAGTTCAACTCGTCGTAGAACTGAACAAGTTCCGTCACGAATTCACTTTTGGAAAGGTCTTTGAAAGACCCTCCTTCTTGGAGCCTCAACATCAAGCTGTTGACGAGAAGCCGAATGTGAGGGGCCGGCGCGAAAAACTCACCATTCAGATCCTTCTTCATATCGATCGTTCGATACTGGCCTGCCCAGTCATACATATCTTGGAAAGGGTGCTGATGAAGTGCTCTAAGCTCAACATCGTCTCGAGAATGGGCAACCACATTACGATCGACAAGTTGCACGGTTCTGGCGCTGACCAGATCAGCTTCGGCCTTTGCAAGTTCTGCATAGGAAGTAGCCCCGACCAAGTTCCGTAGAACTCCATCAGGGCTGACTAAATATGGATCTTGCACATTACTATTTGAGGCCATACCGCTCTCGCGTAATTCTGACCAATTCATCAGCAGAAATCTTGCCTGCAACGTAATTCTGCGACTCTTCGACATACTCTGCCGAAACGGTTAAGCCTTCGAGATATACGCTATGGTTGGCTTCTTCAACCCAACTAGTACGCGTTTCAAGAGTTGACATCTTTACTCCCACCAGTGTTGGTTAATCAATTATATGCGATGAGCAACTAGCGGTCCACGCGCGGAACTGCAGGTCTACATTTGGTGGACCGAGTAGCTACGCCCATCATCGACTTGTCTGCACTAGCCGTTTTTGCCGGTGCATGGGAGCTTACTGCCGCGAGAACTCCGAGGCCCGCGCCACCTGGTCCGCGCTGAGTGCATGCCCGGTGTACTTCTCGAACTGCGCGGCGGCCTGCAGTGCTATGACCTCCGCCCCGGCGATGACCCGCTTTCCTTCTGCCCTTGCGGCAAGGATCAGCGGCGTTTCGCTCGGGAACGCGACGACGTCGAACACCACCTGCGCCGTAGCGATCTGCTCGTCGCTAAACGACTGCACCTCGCTCTGTGCTCCATCCATGCCCAGCGGCGTGACGTTGACCAGAATCTGCGCGTCCACTTCGCTGGCGCTGTACGCGTAGCCGTATTTTTCAGCCAGCGCCGCGCCGGTCTGCCTATTGCGAGCCAACACCGTCAGCTGCTCAAAACCCGCTGCGCGGAAAGCCGCCACTACCGCCTTAGCCATGCCGCCCGAGCCGCGCACCGCCACCGTTGCTTCCGGATCCAGCTCATTGCCGGCGATGAGATCGGCGATGGCCTCGAAGTCGGTATTGGAAGCACGCAGGAAGCCGTTGTCGTTCACAATCGTGTTTACCGATTCGATCGCGGCGGCGGATTCTTCAATGGCGTCCACCAGGTCCATGACTTCCTCTTTAAAGGGCATGGACACCGAGCAGCCGCGAATGCCCAGGGCACGCACGCCTGCGATCGCACCTGGCAGATCCTCGGTGGAGAAGGCCTTGTAGATGAAGTTCAGGCCGAGTTCTTCATAGAGGTAGTTGTGGAAACGCGTCCCGATGTTCGACGGCCGCCCCGACAGTGAGATGCACAGGGTCATGTCTTTATTCAGGATCGGCATAGGTGAATTTCCTTGAGATCGGCATTGGGGTTCGCTTCTCAATATACGTGCCGCACGCGCAACCTCGTAAGATTAAAGATGATTTTATTGCGGTCAGTCAACGCAGCAGCGTTGTACCCTTGGCCCATGAGTGAAGTTCTCGACGACGGCCCATTTTTCCACGGCACCAAGGCGCTCCTGCAACCAGGCGACCTACTGACCGCAGGATTTGCGTCGAACTACCGGCCCGAGGTGATCATGAACCACATCTACTTCACCGCACTGCGCGACGGCGCCGGGTTGGCGGCGGAGATCGCCGGCCTCGACGGCACACCCCATGTGTATGAGGTAGAACCGATTGGGGAATTTGAGAATGACCCGAACGTCACCGACAAGAAATTCCCTGGCAACCCCACCCGCTCCTACCGCAGTACGCAACCGTTGCGCGTCGTTCGCGAGGTACATGAGTGGACGCGGCTGAGCGCCGATGACCTGCAGCTGTGGCGCGAGCGTTTGGCGAGTATTCGCCGCGGCGACGGTGGAGCAATTGTCAACTAGATACGGATACTCCCTAGAAACGCTTATTAATTGGGAATAGAATATAAGCGTACGAAGGGGGTCGCCATGAGTGCTGAACCATTAGAAGAACGACAGGTCGCAACTTTGGCTCACGCCTTGGATCTTCCCGACGGCGAGCTCGATCTTAAAGTGCTGCGCGATGCGCTTCCGAAAATTAGATCGCTCGCCCATAAAGAATTCCATGCCCAAATGCCTAAAACGCAGAAGAGGCTTGCGAACGATGAACGCTTTGGAACTTTCTACGGTACGCAAAGCGCCATGGAAGCGTTGAACGTCCGAACACCGCAGCAGCTCACTGACAGGATCCGTCGCAATACCTTGCTGAGGGTCAAAATTGAGGGCGGGAAAATCAACGCGTTTCCTGAATTTCAGTTCAAGAACCATGAAGTCATCCCCGAATTGAAAGGGATCTTGCAGGTGCTGCTTCCCGTGGCAGCAACGGAGTGGACGGTAGCCCGCTGGCTAACGCTCAATCAGCCAGCATTGCAGGATCAACGCCCCATTGACATTCTGCGTGGTGAAGCCGAGGTCAGAATTCCAATGGAGCAAGTCCTCAACGCAGCCAAGGACACGGCGCAAGCCTGGAGCCAATGAACAGTTCTCGTGCCCGCAGAGTCTCAGCAACCAAGCTGTCTTCGACTCAGGTTGAGAACCTGACGATTCTCGCTCTTGCACGGGGACATGAAGTATTCCGCTGTCACTCGCGCTTTCATACCAATGACTCGGGAAGACGTAGCGAACAGGGGTCATGGTTTTTCGCAAGTTCTGCCGGACGATTCGACCTCTCAGCGCCACGCGGAACGCTCAATGTCGCAGCGGGACGAATTGGCGCCGTTTGCGAATCCTTGGGTGTTCTCACGCTTGACGAAGAAATCCCCATACAGGAGCTTGCTGCGCGAAAACTCGTCGCTCTTGCCTTGCCGGAAGATGTGGCGCTGGTAGATTTCACTGACCGCAAGGCCGCCCAAGCTTCAAGAATTCTGGCCGCAGAAATGTCCGGGGCTGCCGAAGATTATCGCGATTTCCAATCACTGGCAGCCTCGGTCGATGCAGCCGGGATGAACGGCATCTGTTCGCGGTTGCGATTCAGCGGGCCCGAAAACGAGAATGGGTGCTTTATTTTTGGGGAGGCTGGCCCGCGGAATTGGCCTGCAGGAAAAGTACTTGACTTGATGGAAGAAGTCATGGCCCTTGGATACTCGATAGTTGACGATGAAGGCTTGCCCGTCTCCGAGGTGAATTTTCAGAAGTAACAATCCAGCCCGATATTGATCACTGGTTCGTTTCAGCACCACGCCGGAGGAAAAATCATCCCAAAGACGGTTTCCAGCTCATCACCGCTTACCTAGGGTTGGGAGCATGCAGGCATCGTACTTGGAAGTTGACTTGTATGACCCACTCGTTTTTGCCGGTGTGGCTCTCATAGTCCTGGTCTTCGGCATTCCGATCTTGCTCCACGCATGGATCCGCAAAGCCAAATTCAACAAGCTACCTGACGGATACCAGACGCATGCGCTGAGAACCTCGATTCGCATAGAGACCATCGTTGGAGCGGCCGCCATCGCAATGCTCGCCGCACTGGGCATAGCTTCATGGGTTGGATTCAATACTGCCTGGAGCAACCTCGAAGCGAACATCGAACAGAAGTACCACCCCGTCGAACTGAACATCCACGAATACAACGGCTCATGGATCGGCGCGGATATCACCCTTGAGGACGGCACCTCGTTTAATGACGTCGTCGTCGAAATCCGCGACGGAAACGAACCGTTCATCACCGAGGTCTGGTATCACGACAACCCAGAAGCCGCCGGCTAATAAAACGATTGGCGCCGAACCCTGGTTCGGCGCCAAACTTGTTAGCCCTTGATAATCTGCGGCTGGGCCAGAGACTTCAGGCCATCCAGCCCGAATTCAAGGCCGTAGCCGGACTGCTTGGCGCCGCCGAAGGGCACGCGCGGATCGATGGTGCCGTGGGAGTTGATCCACACGGTGCCGGCCTGCAGCTGGGCGGCAACTTCCAATGCCTTGGCGCGGTCGCTGCCCCACACGGATGCGCCCAGACCCACCTGAAGCGCATTGGCATGCTTGACGGCTTCGGCGCTGTCCTTGACCTTGATGATTGGCAGGGCCGGGCCGAACTGTTCCTCGGTGACCAGGCGGTTGCCCGGGTCGATGTCCGAGATCAGCGTGGTCGGGTAGAAGTAGCCCGCTGCCTGCTCGTCGGGGTCGGCGCCCAGCAGCACGGTGGCCCCTGAGTCCACGGCGTCCTTCACCAGGTCTGCGACGATGGTGTACTGCGCCTTGTTCTGCAGCGGGCCGAGCACATTGTTCTCGTCGAGCCCCACACCCATCGGCATTGCCTTGGCCACCTCGGTCAGGGCAGTGCACACCTGATCGTAGATGGATTCAGGCACGTAGAGGCGCTTGAGCGCCGCGCAAGTCTGGCCGGTGTTGATGAACGCGCCCCAGAACAGGTCCTGCGCGATAGCCTGCGGATCGGCGTCCTCCAGCACCACTCCAGCGTCGTTGCCGCCGAGTTCAAGGGTCAGGCGCTTCACTGTGTCGGCCGAGGAGCGGATGATCGCCTTGCCGGTGGCGGTGGAGCCGGTGAACATGATCTTGGCGATATCCGGGTGGCCGGAAAGCCGCTCGCCCACATCGCGTCCGCCGGCGACCACATGCAGCACGTCGGCCGGAAGCACCTGGTTGATCACGTGCCCCAGGGCCAGCACCGAGAGCGGGGTGTATTCGCTGGGCTTCATGACCACGGTATTGCCCATGCGCAGGGACGGCGCCAGCTGCCAGACAGAGATCATCATCGGCCAGTTCCACGGGCCGATCGCGCCGACCACGCCCAGCGCGCGGTAGTGCTTGGCGGCGTAGGTTTCGCCGTCGTCCACCACTACCTCCGGTTCCACCTCATAGGCGGTGGCTGCGCGCAGCCAGGCGGCGGCGCCCCCGACCTCGAAGCGGGCGTTGGGGCCGTTCAGCGGCTTGCCCTGTTCGCGGGACAGCAGCTCGGCCAGCGCTTCGGCGTTGGCCTCGATATTATCCGCCGCGGCGTTGAGCAGGCGCTTGCGCTCCTGATGGCCCAGCGCATCCCAGGCGGGCTGGGCGGCGCGGGCCGCGGCGACGGCGTCGTCCAAATCAGCCGCGCTGCGCTGCGCGACGCGTCCGACCACTTCCCCGGTGGCAGGGTCGAGCACCTGCGTGCCGCCGTTGGCGGGCTGGATCGCGTCGAGCAGTTCCTGGGCATTTGCGTAGGCCATGGTGTTCTCCTGGTGTTAGTTGACTGGTTGTTTGTCAGCGGCGGGGGTGCCGGTGGTGGATTGTGTGTACCGGGTGACGGCAAAGCCGATGATGCCCGGGAGGATCGCGATCGCCTGCAGTAAGTAACTGAGCATGCCCGGTTCTTCAAGGCCGAGCAAGAGGTCGAAGTTCAGCACGATCTGGATGAACACGAACAGCAGCGCAATTCCGGAGATCAGCGGGGCGATGACCCGGGTGAACAGCGAGTCCTCGGTGCGGTGCTTCGCGAAGTAGCAGATGATCGCAAATGAGGTCACCGCCATCAGCAGTACCAGCCCGTAGGCGGCGGTGTTGGTCATCCAGGTGAACATCGTGAAAACGATGAACATCGGGTCCTTGCCCGCGGAGGCGATGGCAAAGGCGATGATGACCGCCAGCGCCAGTGCCGACTGGGTCAGCGACCCTGCCACCGGGGCGTGGGTGCGCCGGGATGTGCCGGCAAGGTAGGAGGGCAGCGCGCCGCCGCGGCCCATGGAGTAGAAGTAGCGCGCTACCACGTTGTGGAATGCGAGCAGCGCCGCGAAGAGGCTGGTGATGAACAGCAGGTTTGCCAGGTCGACGAACCATGCCGGTGCGTGCTCGGAGAAGAACACGAAGATCAAGTCCGGTCCCAGTTCTGCGGTGGCGCCCAGCACGTTGGAGGCACCCTCGCCCACCGCCACGGCGAAGGCGGAGAAGGCATAGAAGCAGGCGATGATGATCACCGCGATGATGGTGGCGCGCTTCGCGGTGCGCTTGGGGTCCTTGACCTCTTCGTTGTAGATGGTCCCGGATTCAAAGCCCATGAACGCGGCGATGGTGAAGGCCATGACGGCGCCCATCCCCGGGGCGGCGACATCGGCGAGGTTGAAAGCCTCTTGCGGGGCCGGAACCTCGGGGGCCACCACGAAGGCCATCACGTTGTAGACCACAACCACCAGGAATTCTGCCGCCACCACGATGCCCAGCACCTTGACCGAGAAGTCCACGCGGTTGATCCCCAGCAGGCCGACCAGCACCCAGGCCACCAGCGCGGTGACCCACCAGGGGATGGCGGTGCCGAGGAAGTTGTTGGCGAAGGAGGAGGCGGCGAAGCCGAACATCCCGTAGATGCCGATCTGCATCAGGTTGTAGCTGACCAGGGCCACCATTGCGGCGCCGACGCCCGCCGCACGGCCCAGCCCGGCGGCGATGTAGGCGTAAAACGCGCCAGCATTAGAAATGTGCTGGCTCATCGCGGTGTATCCGATGCTGAAGATCAGCAGGATCGCGCCGATGACCAGGAAAGAGAGCGGCACCGAACTCATACCGGTGACGGCGTAGTTGGTGGTGACGCCGCCTGCCACTGCGGTGAGCGGGGCGCTGGCGGCGATGATCATGACCACCAGTGCCGGCACCGTGAGTGTGCGTTGTTCAAGTCCCATAGCAACAAGCATCCAACCACGTGGCGTGCATCACCTTGTCATTGCGCGCAGCTCGATTGGCTTCCCGCGCAGCGTGCCCTAGGCGCCCTGCCGGTAGCGGCCGGGGGTGAGTCCGAACTGCCTGGAGAACATGCGGCTGAAGCCCGCCGCGTCGGCCAGCCCAACCCGCGCGCCGACCCCTTGGATCGACAGGCCTGCTAACAACGGATCACGCAGCAACTGCGCCGCCTGCAGCAGGCGGCGGTGCCTGATCAGCGCGGCGATGGTGCGCTCTTCACGTTCAAACAGGGCGTGCAGCGAGCGCACCGACATGAAGTGGGCTGTGGCGATCTGCGCAGGATCAAGGTGCACGTCGTCAAGATGCGCGTCAATATAGCGTGCGATGCGCTCGCGTTGTGCCGCCTTGTCGTCGGCCCGAAATTCGCCGCCCAGCGCACCACCCAGGGCGGTGGCCAGCAGGTCGACGGTATTGCGTGCCAACGCCTGGCCGCCGAATTCGTCCCAGGTCGGCAGGTGCTCGCCCAGATGGTGCAGCAGCGGGGCGACGGTGCCTGCCAGCGGATGCTCCGCCTTGAGCGCCACCGCGGTGAGCTGTCCCACCTGATGGTTGGTGAGCCTGAATTGGCTGTGCGGAATCAGCGCCACCACCACCGACGCCGGCTTGTCGAAGGAGAGAGTGTACGGTCGCTGGGTATCGTAAATCGCTAGGTCACCGGGGGAAAGCACGGTTTCACGTCCGTCCTGGATCAGTAGCCCATGCCCCTCGCGCTGGTAGGAGACCTTGTAGTAGTCGCCGTCCCCGCTACTTGATAGATCCTCGGTGCGCAGCACTGCGTGGGGTTTAGTGGCGATGCGCATCAGCGAAACATCTCCCAGGGTGTTCATCCCCAGCGAGGCCGAGAAATGGCCGTTGGATACCTGTTCGCAGTTGAGTTTGACGAAGGCATTGGAGATCAGGGATGCCCATGCGGTGAATGAATCAACGTGCTGCACCTGATACATCGATGCCTCCCAAAGCTTCTGGCAAAATGTGTCCGTCGACACGTTAGAGGGTACGCCAGGATGGGCTGAAAGTCACTATTTTTCTGCGCGCGTAGATTATTATCCGATGGTTTCGGCAAGCCGCCGCAGCGCGATGAGCTGGTGCTCCAACTGCTCCAGGAGGGACTGCACGGAGTTGGCTTCCTCATCCAAGACGCTGCCCGCCTGCGCTCCCATCATGAAGTTGATCATCCCGTCGCGCGCGGCGCGAGCGTCAGGGTGCCCCTCGCCCAGCAGCTGCACCAACCAACCGTCGAGCATATCGCGCCACGTCTGCATGGTTTGAGCGTTGACCTGAGCCAGCAACTGATCCCCCAGTGCCATGTGCCAGAAGTGCACAGCCACCCTCGCCTCATCACGGCGCAGCTCATCCAGCGGCAGCACCTCGTGGGCAAAGGCTTCGATGGCGCTCAGGCCCTCGCGGCCGCGCACACCTGCCTCAATCCGGGCGTTGGTCGCGGCGGCAACATAGCCGAAGGTGGCGGTGAGGATGCTGTCCTTGGTGGGGAAATATGGCTTCAACCCACCATTGGCAAAGCCTGCGGCTGCCGCAAGGTCGCGCAAATTCAATTTGTCGATTCCATCGCGGGCGATAAACCGCCAGGTGACCTCCACGATCTCGCGGCGCCGCTGGTCATGGTCAACAATTTTTGGCATGGCACCAGCTTAGCCAGCACAACAATATTCGCCCCAACCCTTGCGCGCGACACCTCAACTCCGTATTCTCTACAAACAGAGAAATAAAAATGACATGGCTCACACCCACCCGTTCAAAGGATTGCTCTCATGACCGAATCCACCACCGTCCGCACCGATTTCACCCTGCTGCGCCCCGAAGAGGTCGCCAGCGCTAAGAAGATCTTGGTGGAGAACGAACTTTTCACCGATTCCACCCGCATGGCATACCTAGGACTGGAAGACCCGAGCGAGAGAGACGACAAGCGCCAGGTGCGCATCATGCTGCTGGACCGCGTTCTCAACCAGCCCAAGGATGTGCTGGTCGACCTGGTTTCCCAAACCGTCGTTTCGGTAGTTGAGCTGGATCCGGCAGCGGGACAGCTGCCGGTGCTGCTCGAAGAGTTCGAGATGGTCGAACAGATCCTATCCACCGACCCGCAGTGGGCCGCAGCGCTGGAGAAGCGCGGACTGGCCCCCGAACAGGTGCGCGTGGCCCCGCTGTCTGCCGGCGTTTTCGAGTACCCGGAGGAATCGGGCCGACGGATGCTGCGAGGCCTAGCCTTCCGCCAAGACTTCTCCGAAGACAGCGCTTGGGCCCACCCTATCGACGGTCTGGTGGTCTACCTGGACACCATTGCCCGCAAGGTCGACAAGCTGCTTGACTTCGACGTCGTCCCGGTTCCTGAAACCCATGGCAACTTCACCGACCCGGAATTAACCGGCCCGATCCGCACTTCCCAGAAGCCGATCGAGATCACCCAGCCCGAGGGTGCAAGTTTCACGGTCACGCAGGGAAACCACGTCGAATGGGAGAAGTGGTCTCTGGACATCGGCTTCGACATGCGCGAAGGTTTGGTCCTCTACAACATCGGCATCGATGATGCCGGCAAGCGCCGCCGCATCTTGGACCGCGCATCCATTGCGGAAATGGTGGTTCCCTACGGCGATCCTTCTCCCGTGCGCAGCTGGCAGAACTACTTCGACACCGGCGAATACCTGATCGGCCGCTGCGCCAATTCTTTGGAGCTTGGCTGCGACTGCCTAGGCGAAATCCACTACATCTCCCCGGTGGTCGTCGACGGCGACGGCAATGCACAGACCATCACCAACGGCATCTGCATGCATGAGGAGGACGCATCGATCCTCTCCAAGCACTCAGATGACTGGGCAGGGGTCAAATACACCCGCCGCAATCGCCGCCTGGTGATCAGCTTCTTCACCACCGTGGGCAACTACGACTACGGCTTCTACTGGTACCTATACTTGGACGGCACCATCGAGTTCGAGGCCAAGGCCACCGGCGTTGTATTCACCTCCGCCATGGGTGATGAAAACTACGCCTCCGAGATGGCACCGGGCCTGACTGCACCTTTCCATCAGCACATCTTCGGCGCCCGCTTGGACTTTGCACTTGACGGTGGCCCGAGCCAGGTCATCGAGGAAGAGGCAGTGCGCCTTCCGATCAGCGAGAACAATCCCCGCGGCAACGCTTTCACTCGCAGCCACACGGTGCTGGGCACCGAAAAGCAGGCGGTGCGCGACAACAATATGGCTGCAGGACGCGCTTGGATCGTCACCAATCCGGAGTCAAAAAACTACCTGGGTAAAAGTGTTGGCTACAAACTGCACCCTCAGGGCATGCCAACGCTCATGGCAGCCGAGGGTTCCTCGGTGCACCGCCGCGCAGAATTCGCTTCCAAGGCGCTATGGGTCACCCAGCGCGATGCAAACCACCGCTACCCCACTGGCGATTTTGTGAATCAGAATCCCGGCGTGAACGGCATCGGGTCCTGGGTTCAAGAGGACAAGAACATCGACGGCGAGAAGATCAGCCTTTGGCACACCTTCGCGTTAACGCACTTCCCACGCACCGAGGACTGGCCCATCATGCCGGTGGACACCGTCGGTTTCAAGATCCGCCCCGAGGGCTTCTTTGACCGTTCGCCGGTGCTGGATGTTCCAGAACCTGCCAAGAAGCATGGCTGCTGCTCAAGCGAAGAGTCGGCCCATGGCTGCTGCGGTTCTAACAGCTAGGCTCGCGCCGGCACCTCGCCTCTCTGCACACCAGATACTGGCGGTTCTTGCAGGACTCACAGCGGTGGGACATCTATTGATGTTGATTCTGCTCCCCCACTCTGTTGCTTGGAGTGTAGTCCTGATCGCCATGACGTTGTGGTGCATGAAATGCGCCTGGTGCGTGGGTCGGGGTGGAGCTGTCATGGAACTACTGCTCATGTGTGCCGCCATGGGCGCCACCCACGTCGTGATGGTCGTGGGGATGCCTTGGTTCAATGGACATCACGGAGGCCATGCTAACCACTCTGCGGCTCATGCTGGCATCATGCTGTTGATCGCCGGCGTTGAATTCGCATTGATGTTCCTCAGCGCCCTGGTCATCCGCCGACAAGCCGGCCGCTAGCCAACACACATGAAGGGCACGTTGCTCGCACACTTCAAGTGCGCCAGCAACGTGCCCTTCATATATGTCTAGAATTCGTAGGTATCTGAATTCGGATCCTGATCCGGTGGACGATAGGGAGACATCGGCGGTGGGTAGGGATTCGGCCGCTTCACCGTCCGGCGGCGGACCCTGTCGTTTTCATCTTTCGGCGGATTCGGATACTTCACCGGAACCGGAGGAATCAGATCCCTGCGCCGGAACCACGAATTGATCGTCCGCACGACTCCCCTGATGGGTGGCGGAGAGGAGATGAACTCGGTATCGGAGGTCGGACGGATCACGATCCGATGCGGCGCCCCTGAGATGACGACTTCTTCTTCCCATCCCGCAGCTTCCTTGGCCATATTGCAACCGCCGCATTTCATGCCGCTGTTGTCGAAGCTGGTTTCTCCGCCCTTGGCCGCCTGCTTGATATGGTCTGCGTGCTTGGCATTATTGTCGCAGTAGGGGGTGCGGCAATACGGGTCGCGCAGTTGAATCAGGTGGCGCAGTTGTCCGGTGAATAGCCTCTCCTTAGAGTCCATGCACACCAGATCCTGCTGGTTTGGGGCTAGGTAGAGCCTGCGCAAATACGGGAGCGCCTCAAGCTGCTGATTGATGGATGCCCGGAATTCATCGCTGGCGCCTTCCCCTTCGGCTTGGCAGGCAAGCATGAGGCGCATCGCATAATCGTCGGGCAGACTGCCATAGCCGGGCATGGTGACGTTTTCGCGATGCTGCATGAAAAGATTCTGATCGGTCATAATCAATCCCAAATGCAACCGGACCGGCAATGGCTTATCCAAGGGGTTACCGGTGGCCGCTCGCAGCAGGATGTCGGCACGGATCTGCGCAGGGGTGCGGGAATCTCCCTTGGCTTTCGCGGAAGCAACCTCGGTGTCGAGAAAGTCTTTAAAAGCGGTGCCGGTATCCAATGGAACTTTGGCGTTGAGGAACATGCAATCTTTGCCTTGGCGCATGCGCACGTACCGAGCTGCTGTGGAGTCCTTAATTTCTTTCAACCGCTGTACACCCAACAGCTTGTCAGCGGATTGTTGGGCAATGTTTTTGGCTTCCTTGATGCCCGCACCGTTGAACAAATCCGGGTTCTCAGAGTAGAAGGTGTCGAAGCTCTTATGTTCGTCTTCGGAGAGATCGTCAAGCGGAGCAAGGATGGCGAGCATGGTCTTCTCATTGATCGCGCCGCGTTCAAGCTGGGCAAAGGTGAAAGGCATGCCGGGAACCAGGTGGCGGATGCGCCGCAGATAGGAGATTGATCCGCGTGGTGACTGGTGGCGAGCCAGAGCTATGAAGTGGGCTGTGCCGCGCTCCTGAGTTGTTGTGTGACGGCGCGGAGTGGCTCCGGTGTGTGCGTCGATACAGGCCGCCGCGCGAGCTTCGATGGAGGACCAAAAGGCTTTCTGGGCTTCGGCCTGCTCCAATACGGTGCACAAATCCTTCGTACTTCCGCTGCGCAACGCGTCGTTGATGAACCGAGCATCCCAGGGGTCGAGGTGAGGCGCTTGATCGAAGCACTCCTCTTGCCAATCATGTGCTTCGAAGTAATTTTCTTCCTCTTCATATACTTCGAACATATTTCCATTTTACGCTGACATGACTGGAATGCATAGGGCTTTTCTCGCTTATTTTGATTTTCAGCAACCGACGCGTTAGCGGACTAAAAAGCCGTGGTGCGCGGGAGCCTTTCGGCCAGCGCGCACCACGGCGGGAGGTGTCTTATTAGCTTGACTATACGGGCGGGAAACTGCGCAGCAGGTCGCCGAGTTTCTGCGTGGCGGCGCCGGGAGCAGTGGTGGCGAAGAAGTACTGAGACAACTGCTTCTGGCGCCCAGACACCCCCGAGGAGGCGAGCTGGGTGACGCGGTCGGCGATCCCATTGGCGTGGCCCAGCAGCTGGGCGGAGGGCAGGCCGCCGCGCAGCTTGCTCTCCCGTTCCCCCGCAAGGATCAGCGGTACATTCAGCGCGATGGCGTCGTAGGCCATGGCCGAGGTATCGCAGATGGCGACGTCGGCCCAGACCAGCGACTGGCCTGGGTCATGGATGGGGTCAAGCAGGTGGGAGTAGTTGGACTTCAGTGCGGAGACAGCTTTTTTGGCAGCGGCGGAGGCGTCGCCGGTTTTGGGGTGCGGACGGAAGTGCACCTCGAAGTTCTCATCGGCAGCCAACTGGGCGAGGATGCGTTCGCCGTAGTCGAGCAGCGACGAGTAGTCCATGGCGGCCGAGTCGCCTTCCCAGGTCGGCGCGTAGAGCACGCGGATCTTGGAGTTGAGCTCGGCGGGCTTCAGCCCGTCAAGCTGCGGGCGGCCGATCTGCACCAGGGTGGAGCCGTCGAAGCGGGTGACCGATTCCTTGATCCGGTCCACCGCGGCGGGGCCCGCCACGCAGGCATAGTCGTAGGCCTTGAGCTGGTGCGAGACCATGGAGACCTTTTCGCTCTCTCCGTGGTTGAGGTGCACGTGGGCGGGGCCGTTGAAACGCAGCATGGTGAAGTTGCGCTGCGAGTTGTTCACATAGCAGATGGATCCGGTGCCCATGGCGCGCAGGCGGGTTTCGATGCGCTCGATGGAGTGCGAGAAGAGCAGCGGCAGCTCGGTGGTTTCAAGCACCCGGCGAGCGCTGCGCGCATCCATGAGCACGACGCCGACCTTCAGCCCGGATTCGGCCAGGCGCGTGAAGGTCTCCATCCAGACCTCAAGCTGGTAGAACTGGCCCGGGCCCTCGGCGAAGAACAGAACCGTGTCGGCCTGCTCGAGCTCCCGGGAGCTGCTGGCAATCTGTGCACGCACCGATTTTTCAGCCAGTTTAGACTGCGCCTTTTGGGCGATCTGGGCAACGGGAGCAGGAATCAACGCCATGGTTTAAGTGTACGTACCGGCTAGCTGTTCAGCGCGGAGGACAGCGCGCTAATGTTGCCCTCCATCCACTGCAGGTAGTTCGAACCGTCGGTGATGGTTTCGGTCAGCTCCACCACCGGCACCTTGGCGCCCTCGGCCTTGGCACGCAGCGACTTGGTTTCCGCGCCCTCGGTCTGCACGTTGTAGACCATCATGTCTACCCCCTTGGATTCGAGCAGCTCGTCGGCCTGCTTCATGGTCAGCGGGGCGATGCCCTCGCCCTCCTCAATGGCCTCGCTCAGACCTGCGGGGGTCTTATTGTCCATGCCGGCGTCTTCCAGCAGGTGGAATGGCACAGGCTCGGTCATCAGGTAGCTGTGGCCCTTCAGCCCGGAGTCGGCCAGCTGGGTCTGCAGCTTGGTGATGCCGTCGTTGAATGCCGCGGCGTTCTGCTTGTAGGTTTCGGCCTGCGCCTGATCCTTCTTGCCCAGCTGGTCGGCCAGGGCATCGGCGAGCGCGCTCATGGAATCAAGGTCGTACCAGATGTGCTCGTTGTAGTCGGCATGTTCATGGTCGTGGCCGTCGGACTCGTCATGCGGCTTCTGGTCCTCCTCATGCGACGCCTCCTCTTCGTGGGCCACCGGCGAGGAGTCCACCGCGTGCATCAGGGTGATGTCCTGAGACTGGTCCTTAGGCAGCGAGTTGACCAGCGAATCCATGAACGGGTCGTAGCCCCCGCCGTTGGCCAGCACGATGGAGGCCTCGGAGACGGTGAGCTTGTCGCGGGCCGTCGGCTCGTAGGAGTGCGGGTCCTGGGCAGTGGAGGTGATGACCTCGCTGACGTTGGCGTCCGGTCCCGCCACGGCGCGGGCGATGTCCGCGTAGACATTGGTGGTGGCGACGATGTTGACGGCGTCGGGCGCCTCGGCGCTCGGCGCCGCGGAGGAGCAGCCTGCCAGCAGCAGGGCGGCGATCGGCATCAGGGTCAGCGGGGCAAGAAGTGAGCGAGTTTTCACGGCGGCTTTCTAGTTCAGGTGCGCTATTGAGAACTATTCTACATTACTGGTGAGAATCATTCGCACTTAGGGCGCGTCGGCCGTGGGCGCCGCCGGTTCCGGTGGCCTTGACCACTAGCACCGCGATCAGCGTGGTGACCGGGATGGCAAGCACCAGGCCGATGGATCCGATGAGGATACGGATGACTTCCTCCGCCATGGCGCCGGTGCTCAGCGTGGTGCCGAAGCCCTGGTTGCTCAGCGCCGCCAGCGCCAGCACCGGCAGTGCGGCGCCGGCATAGGCGAAGGCGATGGTGTACACAGTGGAGGCGATGTGGTCCCGGCCGATGCGCATGCCTCGGGTGAACAGCTGCCGGGCGCTGGCGTTCGGGGCGGACTCCGCCAGTTCCCACACGGTGGCCGACTGCGTAATCGTCACGTCGTTGAGCACGCCCATGCCGCCGACCAGGATGCCGCAGATCAGCAGGCCGGTGAGCGACACCTGCGGGGCGACGGTGGACAGGGTCATCGCTGACTCGTCGTGCGCCCCGGTCAGCGCCGCCGCGTCGGTCAGCCACAGCGCCAGCCCCGCGGTGACGCCCAGGCCGAAGAGCGTGCCCAGCAGCGCCGTGGAGGTCTTCGCATTCAACCCGTGCGCAAAATACAGGGCGGCGAACATGATCGCGGTGGATCCGGTGAGCCCGACGAGGATCGGGTTCCCGCCCTCCAAAAGCGCAGGGATCATGAACAGGATCATGAAGGCGATGCCGCCGATCAGCCCGAGGATCGCGCGCACCCCGCGCCAGCCGGCCACCAGCGCCACAACCACGCCGTAGGCCACCGCCAGCAGCGCCATCGGCACGGTGCGCACAAAGTCGACGAACACGTAGTCGGTGCCCGAATTGCTGCCCACCTTGGACAGGTCCAGGTAGCGGATGGTGTCCCCGGGCCGGGCAGGGCGGGAGGTCAAGGTCTCCTGCGGGATCTCCAACTGGATCTGCGCGCCGCCGTCGGAAGGCATCAGGTAGGTGACCTCGCATTCAAGCACCTTGCCGCCCACCTCTTCCAGGCCCTGGGAGGAGGGGCAGGTTTCCACGCCGCTGCGCACCACGGTGCCGGTGGACATCACCGCTCCCCCGGTGGTGTCCATGGACCCGGACAGCGCAAACTTGTCATAGTTGCCCTGCGGCCACAGCGCGATGACTAGGATCAGCGCGATGGCTCCGATGGGGGCGAGGATGGCCCAGAGAATGATCGATGCGCGCTTGCGTCGGGCTGGATCTTGCAGGATTGGTTCGTCATGGTGGTGGTGGCCCACGGTGCTTGGCTCCGCATCGGACGTTGGTAAAAGGAACGTGCACCATCCTAGCGATGCGCGGGCAGAAATCCTCCCAAAGTTTCATGCGTCAGCGGGAGCCGGCAGGGGAAAATGGTGGCTATGAGCCTGCCACCACCATCTGCCAGCGAGCAGAGATTCGAATTCCACCGGCTGCTGCGCCGCGACGAACGCTACCGCTGGTGGCGGCCGCTGGCGCTACTGGGCACCGGCACCGGGTTCTTCCTGGTGCTGACGGTGATCGTCATCGCCGCGCTGTTCGCCACGATGATGTTCAACCCGGCGTTCTGGGGCGATGACACGGCTGCGGTGGACGAATTCTTCAACACCACGCTGATGGACATGAGCAACCCGACGGCGTTCTTCCTGACCATGCTCTCCATCATCGTGATGCTCCCGGCCGCCTGGCTCGCCTACCTGCTGCTCGGGGCCAAGCCCACCGGGCTGCTGTTCTCCGTGGTGGGCAGGATCCGTTTCAAATGGCTCGGGCTGGTGGCGCTGGTCAGCCTGGCGGTCTATGCGGTGTACTTCTCGCTGTCGTTCATCCTCGACGCGCTGGACAGCTCTACGAACGCCGCGCCCTCGGAGGTCATGCCGGCCAACCCGCTGTTCTATGCGCTGCTGGTCATCCTGCTCACCCCGCTGCAGTGCGCCGCCGAGGAGCTGGTGTTCCGCGGGGCGTTCATGCAGGTGATCGGCGCCTGGCTCAAGCACCCCGCCTTCGCGATCCTGCTGCCGGTGCCGCTGTTCACCTTCGGGCACCTCTACGATGTATTCGGGCTGCTGGACGTGGCATTCTTCGCCGTCGCCGCCGGCTACCTGACCTGGCGCACCGGCGGACTGGAGGCGGCCATCGCGGTGCACGTGGTGAATAATACGACGCTCTTCCTGCTCGGTGCGATCGGGCAGATCGATGTGAACGACACCGAATCCACTTGGCAGTCGCTGCTGTCATCCATGGTGATGACGACGGTGCTGACCTTGATCATCGTGAAGCTGGCCGCGCGCAGGAACATCGAACGCAGCGCGCCTCCGGCCCCGCGCACCCAGCGTCCGCCGCTGCTGCAGCCGTGGCCGATGGGCTACGGCCCGCACCACAACCAGCCCCAGGCCTATTGGGCTCCCCCGGCGCCGCCGGTTCAGCCTCCACAGGGGCCGCAGCCGCCGATTGAACCGCCGCGTTAAATAGGTCAGCGTGGGAGCATCTGCTCCCACGCTGAGTTGTTTCTAGGCCTTGGCCCAGCGCAGCAGGGCCGCGATCCCAGCACCGTCGGGGATCACGTCATCGGGTACGTAGCGGATGGTGGCATCCGTCAGGGCGGTGGCCCGCAGCAGCACCTCCGGCGCCGGCCATTCGCCGATGACCAATTCCGCATGGTCGTCCCCGTCCTGATGGGCGACCCATGGTTCCTCAATCAGCGCGCGCAGCGTGTGCTCGTCCTGATACTGGCCCACCAGCACCACCTCTGCCTGTGCCGACTGCAGCGCGGTGACCACCTCGTCCAGGCCCACCGCCAGCAGCGAACGGCCGTTGCCAGACTGCGCGGCGACCCGCGATTGCAGGGCGTCGATGGCCGAGGACTTGACCTCCTGAACCAGCGCCGCGATGTGCTCCTGAACCTGCTTGGAATCAGCCCCGCCGGTGCGGGTGTTCGCGTCGATCACCTCCACATACTCCTGCAGCGCTGCCGGCAACGCGGCGACGACTGCCTCGCGGGCCTTGATGTCTCCGGAGAGCACGATCAGGCGCACATAGTTGTCCTTGGCCATGGAGTCGATGAGTTCGGCCACCTCTTCGGCGTTGCGCCGGATCATCTCATCCGCCGCGGCCTGGGCCTTGGGCTGGTCGTACTCGCCCGGAACCTTGCGGGCGTGGCGGATTTCCTCCGGAGCGCCGACGATGCCGCGGCTGGCCACCCGGTCCGGCGAGGTGGTGTTGTACAGGTGGACCTCTCCGCCGTCGCGTCCCACCTCCGCCACCAGATAGGAGAAGGCCCCGCCGCGGGCCCTTGCCAGCGCGGTGAAGTTCGGGAATTCTCCGGTATCCACCTGCGGGGTCTCGACCTTCAGCCCTGGGATCAGTTCATTGAGTACTACCTGCCCATCGTGGACCGCAACGAATCGCGCCACCGGCGCGCGCAGCCCCTGCGCCGGCTCTAGCGCTGAGGTCACCGCCTCGATGTCGCCGTCGGGCGTCTGCTGGCTGCCCAGCAGCTTTGCCACTTCTCCGGGGAGTTCGTCGGCTGCTTCCTGGGCTGCCGTGTTGCCAAGTGAGGCGTCCACCAATGCCGTGCTCCATGAGCCGGTCTTTCGGTAGAGCGAAGCGTCGATTCCATTAGAATCCGCGCGAAGTGCCATGCTGACTCCCTTCCACACGCGGCGCTCGCCGCGATGCGACTTGATCCGTGGCACTAACCTAACACCACTGATTCGCTGCTGGAAGAGCTGGGAGCAAACTGGCGCACAGTTAAGCCCAGATCAGCATGGCACTTGCGGTTTTTACCAGCGGCCGCGCCAGTACTGCGAAGGGATGGCAGGTTTGGCGCCCAGCTGCTGCGCGGCACGGTTGGCCCACTGCGGGTCGCCGAGCGCCACACGGCCCACGCTCACCCCGTCCGCCTGGTGTGTGACCAGCACGTGCTCGGCCTGGACCGGCTCGGTGATCACGCCGACGGCGGTGACGAACGCGTCCTGCGGCAGGGCGGCCTTGACCGCCGCCGCCAGCGGCACCTGGTAGCCCGGCCCGGTGGGTCCGTGGTACGGGCCGATGCCGGCGCTGGAGATGTCGAAGGTGCGCACGCCCAGGCGGTAGAGTTCTGCGGCCAGGCGTACGGTGTCATCGATGCCCCAGCCCTCCTGGACCCAGTCTTCGCCCGAAAGTCTGATGCCAAGGACCTTGTCCTCGGGCCAGACCTCCAAGATCGCCGCGACGATCTCGCGCACATAGCGGGTGCGGTTCTCCCAGCTGCCGCCGTACTGGTCGCTGCGCGCATTGCTCAGCGGTGAGAGGAACTGGTGGATCAGGTAGCCATGTGCGCCGTGGATCTGAATCATGTCGAACCCCGCCTCGTCGGCGCGCACCGCGGCGGCGGCCCAATCGCGCACCGACTGCCCGATCTCTTCCACGCTCATCTGCTGCGCGGGGTTGAGGTCGAACAGGTCGCTGGGCGAGGAGCTGACGGTGTCCCATCCGCCGTCGGTCTGGCTCAGGCTGCCCACCTTGCCCTGGGCTTCGAGCTCCCTGAGCCAGCCGTAGGTGGAGCCCTTAGCTCCCGCGTGGGCCAGCTGCACGCCGGCCGCGGCGCCCTGGGCATGGATGAACTGCGTAACCGGCTTCCATGCCTGCACCTGCTGCTCGTTCCACAGGCCCACGTCCAGGTTGGAGATGCGCCCCTCGGGGACCACCGCGGTGGCCTCGGCGATCACCAGGCCGAAACCGCCGGCCGCGCGGGAGCCGAGGTGCACGAGCTGCCAGTCGGTGGGCACCCCGTCCTGCTGTTCAATGGAGTACTGGCACATGGGAGGCAGCACCACGCGATTGCGCAGCGTCAACCCGGCGCCTCGGCGGGCTGGAATGGTCACGGGCGTAAATAGTTTGCTTTCAGGCATACCAATTACGACACCGCGGCGGTCGGGTTTATTCCGCGTACGCGGTATTTATCCCAAAACAAGTACTGCTACCGAAAGGTAGACGACCAGTCCCGCGGCATCGACGAAGGTGGAGATGAACGGGTTGGAGAACACCGCCGGGTCCACCTTCAGCAGCTTGCCGATCACCGGCATGATCCCGCCGACCCCTGCCGCGATGGTGCACAGCGCCACCAGCGTCAGCCCGATGATCACCGCTACCTGGGCGCCGAAGATGAGGCAGGAGACGAGGAATCCGATGGCCCCGAGGCTCACCCCGAGCACCGCCCCGATGCGCACCTCGCGCAGCAGCACCCGCCCGATGTCGCCCACCCGCACCTCGCCCATGGCCAGCGCCCGGGTCACCGTGGTCGCCGCCTGATTTCCGGTGTTTCCGCCGATGCCGACGATCAGCGGGATGAACAGGCTGAGCACCACCATGGTTTCAAGGGTTTGTTCAAAACTTGAGAGCACCTTGACGGTCAGGGTTGCGCCGATGGCCAGCACCAGCAGCCAGACGATGCGGGCGCGCACCATGGTGCGGATCGGGGTGCCCAGGTACGGCCGGTGCAGCGGCTCGGCTCCGGCGGAACGCGCGGTGCGCTCCTCTTCGGCGGCTTCCAGAATCTCGAGGGCGTCGCGCCATGCAAGCACCCCCACCAAGAGCCGCTCCGAGTCCAGCACCGGGAGAAGTTCGGCCCTACCGTTGGCCAAGAGCCGCGCTGCATCCACCGCCTGGTCCTGAACCTGGGCAGAGGGAACCTCACGCAGCAGCGAGGCGATGCCTTGCTCTGGGTCAGCCGCCAGCAGCTGTGCCAGATGCACCGCTCCGAGCAGTCTGCGGTCGCGATCGATGACCATGATCAGGCTCGGCTCACCCACCCGAGTCAGCCGTTCGCGCAACCGGGAGCGTGCCTGCTGCACGGTGAATTCAGGGTAAAGCGTGGCAAACCGGGTGTCCAGCACCCGACCGACGGAGCCCTCCGGGTAGCCCAACAGCAGGCTCGTCTCGCTGCGGCTGGGTGCATCGAGTCCGCGCAGCAGTCCGGTGGCCACCTTGGCGGGCAGCTCGTCGAGCAGCGCCACCCGGTCCGCCGCATCGATGGCGGCGAAGGCGGCGATGACCTCGTTGCGCTGCAGCCCCTGAATCAACCCGGCCTGCACAGGGGCGTCAAGCTCTTGGAAGATCTCCAGTGCCTGACGCTTGCTCAACAGGCGGTAGAGGATCGCAGCGTCCGCCATCCCCAGGGGGCGCAGCTGCTCGATGATTTCGGTGGTGTTCAGGGAGCGCAGGATCTGTGCCAGCGCGCCGTAGTCGGCGTCTTTCAGGCAGCTGCGGATCTGCCGCGAAGTAGTTGAGAAGTCGACCTTTTCGGTGGTGCTCATGACTTGTCCTCCAAACATGACGTTTGGCGCGAAAAACCCCGGACTACTGCCCCAACCCGCGGGTCGGGGCACGCAATGCAAACAGGCGATAAATCAACCAGTTTATTGGCGAGGGGTTTGCGGCGCATAGTTGTGTGATTCCATAGCGCGAACTCACAGACGTATGCTCGGGCAGGCAGAAAGAAAGGCGCTGCTCGTTAAGATTCGTCCCCAAGAGGTCGCGTGCACATAGATCGACTCGGTCCGTCTTCCATGCAGCTCACCCCCTTGGATTGATCATTTTTGGCGGCGGAAGCCGCGCGGCATGAAGGCCTGTTCAATTCATATCATCATTGCCCCGGCTCCCACACCTTAAGTTGACTAAGTCACAGGGCACGACGTTGCAGGAGTCCCTGGGCACCGCAATTGACCACTAGTCATCGTCGACGCGCCCGACATCCGCGGGGCGTGGCCGATCGAGATACATCTAAGCAATCAATCGACGCTCAACATATGATTCCACAGCGCTCTATTTCAGGTGTTACGGCCGCCATACGCACCGAAAACGCTTCAGGCATTCCGTCGCTGAAAAAGGCCTCTTCGAAATGACCAACAGGTTCAATCCCCAATAACGAAGTCATTGGACACTCAGTTCTATTATTGTTCCAAAAATCTCTAGTCATCTACGGGTTGAGACTGTATTAATCGAACAGAATTGTCGTCTGAGCAAGTCATTGCAATGAAACTTTAACCCATATATAAATGGATCATGAATGATCAGACGCAGCAATCCGCTGCCCAGTGGCCCGACCGCACTCGACTTCCCATTCCGGCACACCAAAACGTTGGCAAGATTGCTCGAACTGTCAAAGATTCCGACCCCATTGATTGGCCGGAAACCGTACGCGCACCTCAGGGCGCTCCCAACGTCCTTCTAGTGATGACCGATGACGTGGGATTCGGCGCTTCAGAAGTCTTCGGCGGCCCCATTCCTACTCCGGTGTACAAGGCATTGGCCGAACGCGGCTTGAAGTACAACCGTTTCCACACCACGGCCCTGTGCTCTCCGTCCCGCGCTGCATTGATCACCGGTCGCAACCATCACGTGGCCTCGACCGGCATCATCATGGAATTCTCCACCCCGTTCCCCGGATATCACAGCATCGTGTCCAAAAGCGTCGGCACCATTGGCGAAATTCTCACCGAGAATGGCTACGGTACTGCTTGGTTCGGCAAGAACCACAATGTGCCCGACTGGCTAACCACCCCGGCCGGTCCTTTTACCCTCTGGCCCACCGGGCTGGGATTCGAGTATTTCTACGGCTTCTTAGGTGCCGACGCACACCAGTTCCGCCCCGCAGTTTTTGAAGGCACCATTCCTGTCGAACCTTACCTCGGCCGCGAAGAGGACTATCACCTCGATGCAGATATGGCAGATCACGCGGTCTCTTGGATCCGCCGACAGAAGGCGGTTGATCCTGACAAGCCGTTCTTTGCCTACTACACCCCCGGCACGGCCCACGCCCCTCATCATGCTCCAAAAGAATGGATCGAAAAGTTCAAGGGGAAGTTTGATCACGGCTGGGATGAGCAGCGTCGCATCACCTTCGAGCAGCAGAAGAGTCTGGGCGTCATCCCCGAAGACGCAGTGCTCAACCCGACCCCGGATCATTACCGCAAGTGGGATGACCTGTCGGATGAAATGAAAAAGGTCTGCGCACGCCAGATGGAATGCTACGCGGCAGCACTTTCCCACTGCGATCATCAGATCGGTCGAGTCATCGACGCGATTGACGACCTCGGCGAGCTGGACAACACGCTGGTGATCTACATTCAGGGAGACAACGGATCCAGCGCCGAGGACCCCACCGGGCATGGATTCACCAGTGAAATCGGCGTACTCGTTAACGGCGTTGTTGACCGCGAAGACTTCATGGTGGAGAACATCGACGAGTTCGGTGGTCCCTGGATGCAGAATCACTTCTCACACGGCTGGGCCCACGCCATGAATTCCCCTTACCAGTGGGATAAAAAGATTGCTTCGCACCTTGGCGGTTCGAGAACCTCGATGGTGATCTCATGGCCTAAGACCATTACCGGCGGCGGCCAGCTGCGAGAACAGTTCACCCACATCACCGACATCGTCCCCACCATTCTTGAAGCCGCAGGCATTCCGATGCCGGAGACCATCGACGGGGTTGAACAAGTGCCGCTAAACGGGGCCAGTTTGGCCCCTGGATTCAACAATGCTCAGGCACCGGAGCACCACAAGACCCAATATTTCGAGGTCATCGCAAACCAAGGCATTTATCACGAAGGGTGGATCGCTAATACCGCGCCCAAACGATTGCCTTGGGTCGGCATGGGCGAGACGAACGAGGACCCATTCAACGATTATGAATGGGAACTCTACAACCTGGAAGAGGACTTTACGCAATCAAAGAATGTGGCTGCGCAATATCCGGAAAAGCTCGAAGAGCTCCGACAAATCTTCCTAGACGAGGCAGTCAAAAACCAGGTGCTGCCCCTGGACGACAGGTACATTGAACGCCTGCGGCCGGAGAATCGGCCAGAACATAACAAGGGACGCAAGGACTTCACGTACTACGCAGGCATCTCTCGAATTACCGAGGGCATGGCACCAAACATGAAGAACTGTTCCTACCGGATCACCGCCGACGTCTTCATCCCGGAAGGCGGCTGCGAAGGTATGATCGTCGCCCAGGGCGGTTGGTTTGGCGGCAACGCGTTCTACCTCAATGAGGGACGGCCGACCTTCAGCTACGCACGGTCTCATTACCCCGAGCACAAGTACACCGTTGCGGCTTCCGAACCCGTGAGCGCAGGTAGCCACAGCCTCAGTGTGGAGTTCATCTACGACGGTGGTCCTGCGGGAAGCGGCGGAGAGGCCGTGCTGTACGTAGACGGAAACGAGGTTGCCCGCGGTCGAATAGCACAGACCATTCCTGTGCGTGTCTCGGCGGACGAAACCTTTGACGTTGGCGAAGACACGGGCACCCCGGTGGTTCGCGACTATGAGGTGCCATTCCGATTCACCGGAAAGCTCGGAAAAGTCGTCGTGGAATTGCTGGACTAGGATATCGCGGTCGCTGAAAAACTGTATATTTTTCGTCGGTTCGCTGATCATCAGATCAGCGAACCGACGGCGTTTAAAGCACACCCGTTAGACAGAGACGCGATGCCTTGTACTTATACGGATACCGGTAAACGCCCAGTGCTTTTGCTAGGTTGGAACCGTGGAAATGATACGAATCACCGGGGGCTCATTCACAATGGGCGAAGACCACTTCTACCCCGAAGAGCGTCCCGCGCATCGACGAGAAGTTCACGAGTTTGAACTTGATGCAACACCGGTGACCATCCGCCAGTTTTCGGACTTCATTGAAGACACCGGATATATCACCGTTGCGCAGAAGGCCCTCGATCCCAAAGATTTCCCCGGGGTCCCGGCAGCCGATCTCGCTGCAGGATCGATGGTATTCAAACCCAGTTCTGGACCCGTGGATCTGAGAAATTGGCGCCTTTGGTGGGAATGGGTACCCGGCGCCTGTTGGAATCATCCACAGGGTCCTTCCTCAAGCTTCCACGATCGTCTGGACCATCCGGTAACTCACGTATCTTTCGTCGATGCCACAGCTTATGCCCAGTGGGCTGGCAAACGCCTCCCCACCGAAGCCGAATGGGAATTTGCCGCAAGGGGCGGCGTGGACGGCTCCCCCTACCAGTGGGGTGATGCAGAGGTACCTTCCGGGGAACTGCGGGCCAACACCTGGCAGGGGTCCTTTCCCTACCTCAACACAGGCGCCAAGGGGTGGGTGGGAACCTCTCCCGTGGGTACCTTTGCCCCGAACAACTTCGGGCTCTATGACATGATCGGCAATGTCTGGGAATGGACCAGCGATCCCTATGTGCCGCGGCATGTCCCGCTGGATCAGAAATTCCCCCTTGCCGAGGGCCGGAATAATCTGTTGCCTCCGGAAACCGGTCCCCAGCAGCGCGTTCTCAAGGGCGGATCGCATATGTGCTCACCTGACTACTGCCGACGCTACCGGCCAGCCGCGCGCTCCCCGCAGACCGAGGACTCTGCAACTACACACATCGGATTCCGCTGCGCACGATAAAAGGTGCCTGCGCCTGGAAGAAGGCCATCTTCCGAACCGAGTAGGAATGAGTTGCCGTTGTCGCGTGCATCGCGGTGTTGCACGGTCCGGATGACTCCAAAAGCTCTACTGAACTCACAGCTTTGAGTTTCAAGGAGCGACCAGCGGCATGAGCCTCATCATTCTTGTGTTTGATATCCGATGAGCCAGCGCAGACCATATCGATCGGTGACCTGCCCGTCCCAATCGCCCCACGCTCGCTGGGCCAGCGGGTCGATGTCAGTCCCCCCGAGACTGAGCTGGTCGAACCATTCGTGCAGGATTACCGGTTCGGCGGTTGAGAGCAATGACAGCATGAGGCCTTCGATCCGCACCGCGGGTTCTCCTGCCGCAGCATCGGATCCGGCCAGCGCCACCGGCCCGCTGAGAACACCGTGCGCAATGGCGCTGGGTGGGCCGTCATTTCTTCCAAACTCCTGATAGGTATAGAGCGAGAGCTCTCCCCCGAAGATTTGAGCATAGAAATTCAGTGCTTCGCGTGCAGTTCCGGGGAAGCTGACATAGATGAGGGGCGCAGCCATTGACGATACTCCTAGCGTGAGGTGGACACCTTCGGGCGTGAAAACCGGTATGTCATACGCTAGGGGCGATTGGTTGGTTCGACAACCGTTCGCCGTGGGAACCAAGAAATTTGCGCCAACAACAGATCGGGCGGATGCTCCCCTTCGCTGGGGAGCATCCGCCCGATTGGTGCGCTGTGAAATTAGCAGACCACGACGTTGACGGCCAGGCCGCCCATGGCGGTTTCCTTGTACTTGTCGCTCATGTCCTTGCCGGTTTCACGCATGGTGATGATGACTTCGTCTAGGCTCACGTGGTGTTCACCGTCGCCCATGAGCGCCATCTTCGCCGCGTTGACCGCCTTGGAAGCGGCGATGGCGTTGCGCTCGATGCATGGAATCTGCACCAGGCCGCCAATGGGATCGCAGGTGAGGCCAAGGTTGTGCTCCATGGCGATCTCCGCGGCGTTTTCCACCTGGGCGGGGGTGCCGCCGAGCACCTCGGCCAAGCCGCCGGCGGCCATGGAAGATGCCGAACCGACCTCACCCTGGCAGCCGACCTCGGCCCCTGAGATGGATGCCTGCTCCTTGTAGAGCACGCCGACGGCGCCGGCGGTGAGCAGGAAGCGGACGATTGCGTCGTGCTTTTCCTCTTCGTTCCAGTACTTGGCGCCCGGTGCGTAGTGGGTGGCGTAGAAGAGCACCGCCGGGATGATGCCCGCGGCGCCGTTGGTTGGTGCGGTGACCACACGTCCGCCGGAGGCGTTCTCCTCGTTGACCGCCAGTGCGACCAGGTTGATCCATTCCTGCCAGTAGACGGGGTCGCGGTCCTTGTCTTCCTTCTTCAATCGTTCGTGCCATTCGGGCGCGCGGCGGCGGACCTTCAGACCGCCAGGCAGCACGTCGCTGCGCTCAAGTGCTGAATCCTTGCAGGCTTCCATGACCTCGTAGATGTGGATCAGGCCGGAGCGGATCTCTTCGGTGCTGCGGTAAGCCTCTTCGTTGGCCATCATGATCTCGGCAATTGACTTGCCGGTGGCGGCGCAGTGTTCCAGCAACTTGGCCGCGGTGGTGAAGGGGTACGGCTGCTGCTTGACCTTCTCTTCGAGGTTCGCTTCGAGGCGTTCCTCGGCGCCTTCGCGCACAATGAAGCCGCCGCCCACGGAGAAGAAGGTCTCGTTGGCCAGCTCATTGCCCTCGGCGTCCAGGGCGATGAACTTGACGCCGTTGGTGTGGCGCGGCAGGACCGTCAGCGGGTGCTGGATCATGTCCTCGACCTTGTAGTCGATGTCCTTGCGGGCATCCAGCTGCTCGGCAAGGCGCAGGACGCCGGTGGCCGCCATATCCGCCAGGCGGTCGTCGACCTGGGTGGGCAGCACGGTCTCAGGCTCGTAGCCTTCCAGGCCGAGCATGATCGCGGTGAAGGTGCCGTGGCCCTTGCCGGTGGCCGCCAGCGAACCGTAGACGTCGACGCGGATGGACGCCAGGGCATCAAGCTGGTTTTCGCGCACTACGTGTGCGATGAACGCGTGCGCTGCACGCATTGGCCCTACGGTGTGGCTGGACGAAGGTCCGATGCCTACCGAAAAGAGATCGAATACGCTAACCGCCATGGCGGGTCACATCCTTAGAAACTTGAGGTCATTCGGGTGCTCTTCCCGAAGTGAACATGTGGTGCGCACAAGAGCACTCGTGCGCTTTTCCTCCGCCGGCGTGTTCCGTGGCGGTTGAAAGGCGAAGGGCCCGAAAAGCGAATGTTTCCGCGGTTCGGGCCCTCCTTCTTCGCTAGAAGAACTTACTCGGAAACCTTTGCCAGGTCCGGGTACAGTGGGTGGGCCGCAGCCAAAGACAACACACGATCCTTGAGTTCGGCCAGGGCTTCGGTGTTGCCCTCGGCGCCGGCGATCAGGGTCTGTGCAATGATCTCGGCGACCTCTGCAAACGCCTCCTCCGAGAAGCCGCGGGTAGCCAACGCCGGGGTACCGATGCGCAGGCCGGAGGTGACCATTGGCGGGCGTGGATCAAACGGCACCGCGTTGCGGTTCACGGTGATCTCCACCTGTGCCAGAAGGTCTTCGGCCTGCTGGCCGTCCAACTCACTGTTGCGCAGATCCACCAACACCAGGTGCACATCCGTACCACCGGTCAACACGCTGATCCCCTTCGCCGCCACATCCGCCTGAGTCAAACGCTCAGCCAAAATCCGGGCACCAGCCAAGGTCCGCGCCTGACGCTCCTTGAACTCCTGCGAACCGGCAATCTTGAACGCCACCGCCTTACCAGCGATCACATGCTCCAACGGACCACCCTGCTGACCAGGGAACACCGCAGAATTAATCTTCTTCGCAATCTCCGGATCATTCGAGAGAATAATGCCGCCACGAGGACCAGCCAGGGTCTTATGCGTGGTCGACGTGACCACATGCGCATGCGGCACCGGCGAAGGATGCAACCCCGCAGCGACCAGACCAGCAAAGTGCGCCATATCCACAAACAGGTACGCCCCGACCTTATCGGCGATCTCACGGAAGCGGACGAAGTCCAACTGACGCGGGTACGCCGACCAGCCGGCCACGATCATCTTCGGCTGGTGCTCAATGGCAAGGCGCTCCACCTCGTCCATGTCCACCAGGTTCGTCTGCTCATTCACACCATAAGGAACAATGTTGAACAAACGGCCCGAGAAGTTGATCTTCATGCCATGGGTCAAATGCCCGCCATGGGCCAGGTTCAACCCCAGCACGGTATCGCCCGGACGCACCAACGCGTGATACACCGAAGCGTTGGCCTGGGCACCGGAATGCGGCTGCACATTGGCGAACTGCGCACCAAACAGCTCCTTGATGCGGTCGATCGCCAACGTCTCAATCACGTCGACCTCTTCGCAACCGCCGTAATAGCGCTTGCCCGGGTAGCCCTCGGCATACTTATTGGTCAATACCGAGCCCTGCGCCTGCATCACTGCCTGCGCGGTGTGGTTCTCCGAGGCGATCATTTCCAGACCACGCTGCTGGCGAGCCAGTTCAGCATCGATCCGCACAGCCACCTCTGGATCCAGCTCGGCCAGCGACGCGGTCAACGACGCAGGAGCCAGGGATTCAAAAGTCTTGTTAGTCATTACTCGACGTTTCCACCGTTCGCGGAGGCGTAGTCTGCTGCGGAGAGCAGTGGGCCCTCTTCGCTGACCTCAACGGTGAACAGCCAGCCTGCGCCGTATGGATCTTCGTTCAGGATGGCAGGGTTGTCCACTGCTTCCTCGTTGATCTCCACCACGGTGCCGGTCACCGGCGAGTACAGGTCGGAAACCGACTTGGTGGACTCTACCTCGCCACAGGTTTCGCCGGCGGTGACTGCGTCGCCGACCTCTGGCAGGTCAACGTAGACCACGTCGCCCAGTGCGTCGGCAGCAATCTGGGTGATGCCGACCTTTGCTGGCGATGCTGCGTCGATCCACTCGTGCTCGGCCGAGTAGCGCAGTGATGCAAGAACTTTACTCACGATGTTTTCCTCTCCCAAGGGAAATAGTGGGCTTCTGAAACTGCCCGCTTTGTTTAACGTTACTTGGCGCGCGTGTAGAACGGCAGTTCCACGACGACAAATGGCAAAGTCTTTCCGCGCAGGTCGACTTCGAGTTCGGTGCCGATTTCGGAGTAGGCCGTATCAACATAGCCCAGGCCTACCGGGTAGCCCAGGGTTGGGGACGGCTGGCCGGAGGTGATTTCACCGATGGTCTGTCCGTCTTTGACGATGGCGTAGCCGCCGCGGCCTGCACGCTTGCCCAGGCCCTTCAGGCCTACCAGCTTGCGGGAAGGGGTCTGCTCGCGCAGCGCCTCAAGAGCCTCGCGGCCCACGAAGTTTTCTTCCTTCTTGAAGGAGACCACCGGGCCGAAGCCTGCGTCGAACGGGGTGCGTTCCAGCGACAGCTCGTTGCCGTACAGCGGCATGCCTGCCTCCAGGCGCAGCGAGTCGCGGGCGGCCAGGCCGCAGGGAACCAGTTCGTGGGCCTTGCCGGCTTCGACGACCTTGTCCCAGAGTTCCGCGGCGACCTCGTTGGCGATAAACAGCTCGAAGCCGTCTTCGCCGGTGTAGCCGGTGCGTGCCAGCAGCACGTCGACGCCGCCGAGCACCACCCGAACCGCGGCGTAGTACTTCAGCTCTTCCACCGCGGCAGCGGTAGCCTCATCGGCTGCCAGTTCTTTCACGATGGCTTCAGCGTTCGGACCCTGCACAGCGATCAGGCTGGTGGCCTCCGAGGCGTTCTCGACGACGACGTCGAAACCTGTGGCGCGTTCTGCCAAGGCTGCGGCGACCACCGGTGCGTTGCCGGCGTTCGGAACCACGAGGAACTTCTCATCTTCCAAGCGGTAGACGATCAAATCGTCGATAATCTTGCCGTCTTCGTTCAGGATCAGCGAGTACTTGGCCTTGCCGACCTTCATGATGGTGAAGTTGCCTGCCAGTGCGGTGTTCAGCGCGGTGCCTGCGTCGGGACCGGTGAAGTAGACCTCGCCCATGTGGGACAGGTCGAACAGGCCGGCGGTGGAGCGCACTGCCTTGTGCTCTGCCAGCTCCGAGCCGTACTTCAGCGGCATGTCCCAGCCGCCGAAGTCGGTGAAGGAAGCGTTCAGTTCTGCATGCTTGTCATGCAGTACGGTGTGCTTGATGTCAGTCACGTCAAAAGTTCCTAGTCTTCGAAGGCTTCAGGAGCTGGGCAGGAGCAGATCAGGTTGCGGTCGCCGCCGGCGCCGTCGATGCGGCCCACTGCAGGGAAGTACTTGTCCACCTTCAGGCTCGGTACCGGGAAGGCCGCCTGCTCGACGGTGTACTTGCGGTCCCAGTTGCTGTTGACCACTGCCTGCACGGTGTGCGGTGCACGGCGCAGCGGGGATTCCTCCAGCTCGTAGACGCCTGCAAGGACCTCTTCCATTTCCTGGCGGATGGTGATCATGGCTTCGATGAAGCGCTCGATCTCGCGCAGGTCCTCGGATTCGGTTGGCTCAACCATCAGGGTGCCTGCCACAGGGAAGGCCAGGGTTGGTGCGTGGAAGCCGAAGTCGATCAGGCGCTTGGCCACGTCTTCAGCGGTCACACCGGTCTTGGCGGTCACTTCGCGCAGATCCAGGATGCACTCGTGGGCCACCAGGTCCTTGTTGCCGGTGAACAGGATCGGGAAGTGCTCGTTCAGGCGCTTGGCGATGTAGTTCGCGTTCAGGATTGCATGCTTGGTGGCGGAAGTCAGGCCCTCGCCGCCCATCATGGCGATGTAGGCCCAGGAGATCGGCAGCACGCCGGCCGAACCGAAGGCGGTGGCTACTACCGGCACGCCGTCGCGCTCGGAGTAGGTGCCCGAGGCGTCGCCCGGCAGGAACGGCACCAGGTGGGCGCCGACGCCGATTGGGCCAACGCCCGGACCGCCGCCGCCGTGAGGGATGCAGAAGGTCTTGTGCAGGTTCAGGTGCGAGACGTCGCCGCCGAACTGGCCCGGCTGGGCGAGGCCCACCAGGGCGTTCATGTTCGCGCCGTCGATGTAGACCTGGCCGCCTGCGGCGTGGACCTTGTCGCAGACCTCGCGCACGTCGGCGTCGTAGACGCCGTGGGTGGACGGGTAGGTGATCATGATGGCCGACAGGGCGTCCTTGTTGGCCTCGATCTTTGCATCCAGGTCATTGGCGTCGATGGTGCCGTCCGCTGCGGTCTTCACGACCACTACCTTCATGCCTGCCAGCACCGCCGAGGCGGCGTTGGTGCCGTGGGCGGAGGCTGGGATCAGGCAGATGTTGCGCTGGGCTTCGCCGCGCGATGCGTGGTAGTCGCGGATGGCCAGCAGGCCCGCGTACTCGCCCTGGGAGCCTGCGTTCGGCTGGATGGAAACGCCCGCGTAGCCGGTGATGGCGGTCAGGCGGCCCTCAAGGTCGGTGATCAGTTCGCGCCAGCCCTCGGTCTGCGCTGCAGGTGCGTAAGGGTGGATGGAGGCGAATTCCGGCCAGGTGATGGATTCCATCTCGGTGGCGGAGTTCAGCTTCATGGTGCACGAGCCCAGCGGGATCATGGTGCGGTCCAGTGCCAGGTCGCGGTCCGAGAGGCGGCGCAGGTAGCGCATCATCTGGGTTTCGGAGTGGATGGAGTTGAAGATCGGGTGGGTTAGGTAGTCGCTGGTGCGCACCAAACCTGTTGGGATCTCGAAGCCCTCCGGTGCGGAAACCTCGATGCCGAACACGCCTGCCAGCGCCTTCACGGTGGCCGAGGTGGTGGTCTCGTCGGTGGAGATGCCCACCTGGGTCTCGCTGACCTTGCGCAGGTTAATGCCCGCCTGATCGGCCTTGGCGATGATGGCCGCGGCGTCATCGACGGTGACAACTAGGGTGTCGAAGAAGCTTTCCGATGCCAGAGCGAAGCCGCCGGCGCTCAGCGAGCTGGCCAGCACGCGGGCGTGGTTGTGGGCGCGGGAGGCGATCTGCTTCAGGCCTGCCGGGCCGTGGTACACGGCGTACATCGAGGCGCAGATGGCCAGCAACGCCTGGGCGGTGCAGATATTGGAGGTGGCCTTCTCGCGGCGGATGTGCTGCTCGCGGGTCTGCAGTGCCAGACGGTAGGCGTTGTGGCCTGCGTCGTCGGTGGAGACGCCCACCAGACGGCCCGGCATGGAGCGCTCGAAGCCCTTGCCCACAGCCATGTAGGCTGCGTGCGGGCCGCCGAAGAACAGCGGCACGCCGAAGCGCTGGGTGTTGCCCACAGCGATGTCTGCACCCTGCTCGCCCGGAGCGGTGATCATGGTCAGCGAGAGCAGGTCGGCGATCACGGTGACCATGGCCCCGGCGGCCTTGGCCGCGGCGATGATCTCGGCGTGGTCCGCGATGGAGCCGTCGTTGCCCGGCTGCTGCAGCACGATGCCGGAGATCTCTCCCTCAGGCAGGCCTGCGGACAGGTCAACGACCTCAACCTCGAAGCCCAGGGCTTCGGCGCGGCCCTGCACAACCTTGATGGTCTGCGGGAAGATGTTTGAGTCCAGTACGGTCTTCCCGCTGGCCTTCTTCTTGTTGGCGCGGCGCATCATCAGCACTGCTTCTGCGGCGGCGGAGGATTCGTCAAGCAGCGAGGCGTTGGCGATCGGCAGGCCGGTCAGATCCATGACCATGGTCTGGAAGTTCAGCAGGGCCTCGAGGCGGCCCTGGGAGATTTCAGGCTGGTACGGGGTGTAGGCGGTGTACCAGGCTGGGTTTTCCACGATGTTGCGGCGGATCACCGATGGGGTGATGGTGTCGTAGAAGCCCTGGCCGATCATCTGGGTCTTCATGACGTTCTTGTCAGCCAGCGCACGCAGGTGGGCCAGTGCTTCGGTTTCGCTCAGTGCTGCTGGGATGTCCAGTGCCGATTCCTGGCGGATGTCGGAAGGAACCGCGGTGTCGATCAGCTCGTCGAGGCTGGTGTAGCCAAGGGTCTGAAGCATGGTGTCGACGTCGGACTGACGAGGACCGATATGACGGCCCACAAATTCAGTGTTCGTGGTTGCAGAAGTCTGCGTGATGGTCATGGTGCAGGTATCTCCATGGGGATCTGTCTTGGCGCATGCCAAAGGAAGGTCGCTTTCCCTCCCCATCCCTGTTGCACAACCTGAGAGTTTTACACAGCCGGCCAACGATACCGGTTGCTTGCACCTTCGGTGAACCGGAACAAGCCGGTTACTTTCCAGAGTTGCCTGTTGATGGCGGTACGGGGGCCTGAGAGTTTCCTGGGGAGGAATTGCTCCTACGGCGCCCGTTCATGGTGTGAACGGGACTCTCCCGCCATCCGTCTATGGCGTTGCGCCGTGAATCTGGGACCCACAGCACGTATCTATGGTACCCGCCACAGCGCCAACTGCAAAGCTTCGTGAACCGCGCAGCTGGCGCCGCGCGTTTACACCGAGAGGTGGACGTAGTCTGGATACTTTGCGGACAAAGTATCCCCCGATGAGGTGCCGGTCAGCCGTCGCTTAATCCACGGACCCAGGTGCGCCTTGGCCCAGCCGAGATCCTCCTTCAGCTGCTCCCCGCGCGAGTTCACCGCCAAGGCAGGAAGCTGCGGGGCCGGGATCTGCGAGGCGAAGTTCGCCGTGGTGACATTGTTTTCACCGAGCACGTTCAACACCTTGGAAGCCATCAGGGCGTGGCCCGCGGCGGACATGTGCAGGCGGTCAACCGCCCAATAGCGCAGGTCGGAGAATTCGCGCCAGCGCCAGTAGTCGGCGATCAGCGCGCCGTGGGTGTCTGCGATCTCGCGGATCTTCTCGTTGTAGATGGCTGTGCGCGGCCGCGTCTTGGAAAACAGGGCGGAGTCGACGGTGTCAAAGCCGGTGAACAGCAGCACGGTGGATCCTGCCTCGGTAAAACGGCGCACCATGCCCTCGTAGCCGCGCATCAGCGCGTCCAGGTCCGCCTTGGGGCGCAGGATGTCGTTGCCGCCGGCGTAGATGCTGACCAGGTCCGGGGCCATGGACAGGCCCCGATCCAACTGTTCGTTGATGACCTGGCGGATCTTTTTGCCGCGGATGGCGAGGTTGGCGTATTCCCAGTCCTCCTGCGCGCAGAGCACCTCGGCCACGCGGTCCGCCCAGCCGCGCACCTGGTTGGGCCGCAGCAGGTCTTCGTCGCCCACGCCTTCGGTGAATGAGTCGCCCAGCGCTAGATACTTTTTAGTCATGTTCTTCCTTTGTCGTTGCGCCGGGGTTAGCCGCGGGCCTTCATCATGGTGCCGATCACGATCTGCCGGGCCAGCTGGCTGAGCTGGATGCCGGTGGACTTCTCGCGCTGGCCCTCGTTGCGCGAGGGGATGAAGCCGAAGCTCAACTGGTAGGCGGGGTCGGCGTAGGCCAACGAGGAGTTCGCACCGTCGTGGCCGTAGGCGAAGATCGAACCGAAGTCGTTGTTGGCCGTGGGTTTCATAAAGCCCAGTGCGTAGGCCTGGATTTGTCCGCCGGTGCGCTCCGGACCGTAGACCAGTTCGGTGGATGCCCGCGACCAGGTGTCCTCGGAAAGGAAACCCTGCCTGATGCCCAGGGAGGGAACCGGTCCGAAGGAAGCCGCGTAGGTGGCGGCCAGGGATTGGGCGTCCGCCACGCCGCCCATGGAGGCCGGGCCGATGGCGCGCATCATGGGCGAGTTGGCCGCCTCGTGCCAGCTGTAGACCGGGCCGTTTTCAAAGGCGAAGCCCGAGCTTGAGTTCACCGCGAGCCCTGCCGGGGAGAAGGGGTCGAAGAAGGCGCCGGCATCGTTCAGGCCCGGCAGCACCTGGCGGTAGCGGGATTCCAGCGATGCATCCTGTCCTATATATGCGTCGACTCCCAGGATGCCGCGGATGCGTTCCTCGTAGACGTCCTTCAGTTCCCTGCCGGTGACCCGGCGGACCAGTTCTTCCATCAGGATGCCCATGGTGATGGCATGGTAGCCGAAGATGTTCTGCCCCAGTGGCCAGATGCTCGGCATGCTGGCAAGGATCTTGGCGTATTCGGCAGAGTTGAGCAGGATCTTGCTCGGCACTCCCCCGGGAACCCCGAGCACGCCTGCCTGGTGGCTGAGCACTTCTCCGAGGGTCAGCTGGCCCTTGCCATGGGTGCCGAATTCGGGCCAATAGGTGGTGATTGGTTCGGCCGGATCGAGCAGGCCGTCCTGCATGAGCAGGGCGATGACCAGCGCGCTCAGGCCCTTGGTGCAGGAGAACACACAGGTCAGCCCGTCTCCGCCGAGGTGTTCGCCGACCGTGTGGCTGAGCACCAGTTCGCCGCGGTGATACACGGCAAGCTGCGCCGAATAGCCCTCTTCCTGTGCCGCACGGTCCTCCAGGGCGTGGGCCAGCGGGGCAAAGTCAGGTGTTATGACCGATTCCATCAAAATCCTTCAACGCTTGTCCTTATGCAACTAACACTAATGTGCGCACCTCGGATTGGTGAAAGCGCGCCGGGTCACATATTCACAAGCCCCTGACAACGCTTGACATCTCACAAACGCACCGCATTTACTACCACTGAACCGATGAGTGCTACCGCTTACCGGGAACCATATGGTTTGAATTTGCCCACAGTTTTGACGACGCCTAAATTTGATCTGTTTGCCGCTCGAATCAAAGGAGATGACTAGGAACGCATGAGCGCTACCCGTGAAGAAACCCCAGCGAGCGGCGAGGAGACGGAACTCAAAAGAGTTATCGGACCCAAGCTTCTTTTATTTTTGATCATCGGCGACATCATCGGCGCCGGTATTTTTGCGATCACCGGCAAGGTTGCCGGACAGGTCGGCGGCGCGGCATGGCTGCCCTTCCTGCTCGCCTTTGCGATCGCCACCCTGACAGCCTTCAGCTACATGGAACTGGTGACCAAGTACCCGCATGCAGCGGGTGCGGCGCTGTATATCCATAAGGCCTTCGGCATTCACTTTGTCACCTTTATCGTGGCATTCACCGTCGCCTGCTCCGGCATTACCAGCGCCGCCACCTCGGCAACGCTGGTGGGCCGCAACCTGCTGATCGGCTTCGGCCAGTTCATCGACGGGGTGCCCAACACCCCCGAGGCAGGCATGTTTGCAGCGATTGCGATCATCGTGATCCTCGCGCTGATCAACCTGCGCGGCGTCGGCGAAAGCGTGAAGTTCAACCTGGTGCTCACCATCGTGTCCCTGGGCATCATGGCCGTCATCATCGCCATCGGCTTCGGCGCCATCGCCAGCGGGCACGGCGACATCAGCCGCCTGGTTGTCTTTGAAACCCCAGAAGACCGCGGCGTCTTTGCAGCAGTCACCATGGGCACCGCCATTGCGTTCTTCGCCATGGTCGGCTTTGAGGATTCGGTGAACCTGGTGGAAGAGACCAAGAACCCGAACAAGACCTTCCCGAAGATCATGCTGCTCGGCCTGGGCATCTGTGCGGTCATCTACATGCTCGTCGCCGTCACCGTCATCATGGTGATCCCGACCGGCGACCTGCTCAACCCGCAGAACCCCGATGCTGGCATCCTGCTTGACGTGGTCCGCATCGGCGCACCGAACATCCCTGTCGATGCGATCTTCCCGTTCCTGACGGTCTTCGCCGTGGTGAACACCGCTCTGATGAACATGCTGATGGCCAGCCGCCTGCTCTACGGCATGGCGCGCCAGGGCGTGCTTCCGCAGTTCCTGGGCAAGGTGAGCAAGACCCGCCGCACCCCTGCCCTGTCGATCATCTTCACCACGGTGCTTGCCGTCGCACTGGTGGTCTACGTGAACATGAATTCCGAGAGCGGCATCGTCGGCTCGCTTGGCGGCACCACCGCCCTGCTGCTGTTGTGTGTGTTCACCGTGGTGAACATTGCGCTGCTGGTGCTGCGCCGCGACAAGGCCCCGGAGGATTCATTCCGCGCACCGACGATCTTCCCGATCCTGGGAGCATTGACCTGTGCGTTCCTGACCGGCCCGTGGGCGCGTTCGCGCGAGGACTGGGTACAGTATGAAATCGCCGGGCTGCTGCTGGCACTTGGCGTGGTGCTGTGGGCAGTGAACTGGCTTGCCAACCGCATCAACTACAAGAAGGGCGTGATCTCCACGCGCCCGGGCGAGTTCTAATCCAGCCTGACTATAGGACAAGGTGCGGGTGGTTCGATCAAATCGAACCACCCGCACCTTTTTCGTTGCCTCAGCCTGCGGTAGTTTCGGCCGTCTCTTGGCGGAAGCGCAGCTTGAAACCGTCCCCGGTCAGCTGCCACCAGGAGGAGACCACCAGCACCGTGTACGCCTCCACCTTCATCCGGTAGGCAAGCAGGGCCATGCGCGAATCAACCTCGCGGGCCGTGAGCACCTGGATCTCCCCGGTGGGCAGCAGCTGCTGCCCGGCGTCCAGGTGGGCACGGATGCTTGAGACATCCAGCAGTCCCCCGGTGCGGGTCACTTCCTGATAACCAGGATGCAGAAAGTCCTTCAGCTCGTTGAAGCTGCTGCGGATCTGCGGGTCCAGGAATCCGAGTTCAAGTTCATAGATGGTGGCAGCGACATCAGTTGTGGCCGGGGCCGGGGTTGGCGTCGGTTCAGTCACCGGCGCGGCAGGTTCCTCGGCGGCTCCGGCCGCCTGCGGCTGAGGTGCAGCTCCTGCTGCGGTGTATCCGGGGCCGGCATCCAGTGCGGTGCCCTGCTGGTGTGCGGTGGCGGCGGCGCGGGCGTGATCATCCGCCGCCTCGTTCAGGTCGTGGCCCGCGTGGCCCTTGACCCACTCAAAGGTGTATTTGCGGCCCTTGATTGCCTCGTCGAGTTCGAGCAGGATGTCTTGGTTCGAGACGGGCTTGCCGTCGGCCTTTTTCCAGCCGCGCTTCTTCCAGCCCGGCATCCATTTGGTGATGCAGTTGATTGCGTATTGGGAATCGCAGAGGATCTTCAGATCTTCTTCCGGATAGGCTGCGGTGGCGCGGAAGAGTTCGAGCACCGCCTGCAGCTCGCCCATATTGTTGGTGCCGTGGTCCCAGCCGCCGGCCGCCCAGTTGTTCTTGTCCACATACCAGGCCCAGCCTGCCGGTCCCGGGTTTCCCAGCGCTGATCCGTCTGCCGCCGCAATGATCGTCATACATTAATCCTGCCACGTGGAGGGCCGATTCACCGCTGGTGGCGGCCAGTGTGGCATGTGAAGCCGCCGGTTTTGTGGAACTTTTACGCGTGATCAGCTCTCTGTGCGGCCATGCTCAGTTGCGGCACGAAGGAAACCTCCTGCCTAATCGCTGGTGCGCAATTGGGCGAACCCGTGCATCGTTCCAGTTGGAAATCCAAGCGTCAGCGGCTGCGGCTCAGCGCAGCAGCCGGTCTCGACGGCGGACGGCGCGTCGCAGGAGCCGGCAAGATCGGTGGAGCAGACGCCGGTTTCCGGAAGGTGCAGTTCCACCTTTGCCGCAGCGTCGGCATCACCTGCCAGGTGGGCCGCGATGGAGCGGACCTGCTCGTAGCCGGTGGCCATCAAGAACGTGGGTGCCCGCCCATAACTCTTCATCCCAACGATGTAGAAGTTCGTCTCCGGATGGGACAACACCTTTTCACCATGGGCGCTGACCGTTCCGCAGCTGTGGAATTCCGGGTCGATGAGAGGACCCAGTTCGCGTGGTGCTTCCACCGCCGGGTCCAGCTCCAGACGCAGTTCCGAGAGGATGCTCAAGTCCGGGCGGAATCCGGTTGCGGGAACGATGTAATCCACGACCAGATCCCCGCCTGAGGCAAGCTGAATCCGAACTTGGGAGTCTGCGCTGAGGGAGGTGATGGACGTGTTTTCCATGAGCTCCACCTGCCCGGTGTCCACGAGGCGGCGCAGGCTGGTGCCGAGTTGGCCGCGGGCAGGGAGTTGGTCGGCCGCTCCGCCGCCGTAGAGTTTGATCGGATTTGCCATACCGCGCAGACCCCACACAATCCGGGTGTCCGCGTTCTCCCGCTTGATCCGGCCCAGGGCAATCAGGGTGTTGGCCGCCGAGTGGCCGGCTCCGAGCACCAGGATGGTTTTTCCCGAGAATTTCTCGCGATCGGCGCCCAGCGGGTCGGGCAGCGGGGAGGTAATTCTGCCCTGAGCACGTGCCTCACTCTCTCCCGGAGCGGCAAGTCCCGCACGTCCCACGGGGTTGGGTGTGTTCCAAGTGCCCGAGGCGTCGACGACGGCCCTGGCGGTGAAATCGTGGATTCCCTCTGGCGTCTGGGCGCGCACGAGGAAGAGTGCTTGACCGCGTTCAGCGGTGCGGGTTTTATCCAGGCCCAGCCCGTTGTCGGTGATACGCGAAACGCTCAGGACGCGGTGCCTGTAGCGCATTGAGGGGGCGAGCGCCCGGTGGGCTGCCAGCGGTTTGAGGTAGTTCTCGACTAATTCTCCGCCGGTCGGCAGCGAGGTTTCTCGAGGCATCTCCCATTCGCCTGTGGATCCGTCAACGGGAGCTTCCAACAGTCGGCGGGCCGCTGCGTCCACATTGTATTTCCACGGTGAGAAGAGCTTGATATGGGACCACTCGTTCATGGCTGCGCCGGGTGTTGCGCCGGATTCCAAAACGAGGAATTTTTGCTTTCGTTCGTGCAGGTGGGCGGCGGTGGCCAGTCCGATGGGGCCGGCGCCGATCACGAGAAAAGGATGATCAGTAGTCATGATGATGTTCCTAGGGCTGCGGTAGTAGTTCGCCGATGAGGGTTTCGATGCGGGCACGGATTTCATCGCGGATTGGACGTACCGAGTCGATGCCTTGACCGGCAGGGTCATCCAGCTTCCAGTCCTCATAGCGCTTGCCGGGGAAGATCGGACACGTGTCGCCGCAGCCCATGGTGATCACGACATCCGATGTCTGGACCGCCTCGGTGGTCAGAATTTTCGGGGTTTCGGCCGACATGTCGATGCCTTCTTCTCGCATCGCCTCCACCGCGGCTGGGTTTACACGATCTGCTGGCATGGATCCTGCCGAGCGGACGTCAATCTGCCCGGCGGATAGGTGTTGGAGGTAGGCAGCCGCCATTTGCGAGCGGCCGGCGTTGTGGACACAAACGAACAAGACAGACGGTTTAGCGCTCATTGATCAGCCTTTCAGCGACACGGTGGCAGCGGGGAAGAATTTGCGAGACCAGAGGGCCACATTTACCAGGGCAACGAGGACCGGCACCTCGATCAACGGTCCAACGACGCCTGCCAACGCCTGGCCGCTGGTGGCACCGAAGGTGGCGATGGCGACGGCGATGGCCAACTCGAAGTTATTGCCGGCAGCGGTGAAGGCCAGCGTTGTGGTGCGTGCGTAGCCGAGGTTCAGTGCATGCCCGATCAACATCCCGGCGCCGAAGACCACAATGAAATACACCAACAGCGGCAAGGCAATGCGGGCCACATCCCAAGGTTTGCTGATGATCGTATCGCCCTGCAGCGCAAAGAGCAGAACGATGGTGAACAGCAGCCCATAGAGCGCCCAGGGGCCGACTTTGGGGAGGAATTTCTTCTCATACCATTCACGTCCCTTCGCCTTTTCGCCAAAAGTGCGAGTCAAGAATCCTGCCAGCAAGGGGACGCCGAGAAAAACAAGGACCGAAAGTGTGATGGCTCCGACGGAGAATTCGGCGCTGGTCGTGGGCAGACCTAACCATGTGGGCAGCACCTGCAGGTAGAACCATCCAAGGACTCCGAAGGCAAGAACCTGAAAGAGTGAATTGATCGCCACCAGCACCGCGGCTGCCTCACGGTCGCCACAGGCCAGGTCGTTCCAGATCAGCACCATGGCGATGCAGCGCGCCAATCCGACAATGATCAACCCTGTGCGGTATTCGGGAAGATCAGGCAGGAAGAGCCATGCCAATAAGAACATAAACGCGGGTGCCAACACCCAATTAATCACCAGAGAGGTAATCATCAATTTCTTGTCAGCCAGTACGCGCCCGGTTTCGTTGTATCGCACCTTGGCCAGTGCCGGATACATCATCACCAGTAGTCCGAGCGCAATCGGCAAAGAGACCCCAGCTACCTTGACGGAATCAACGGCAGATCCCAGTGAAGGCAGGATGCGGCCCAGTCCCAGCCCGAGGCCCATGGCCAGCAATATCCAGACCGGCAGGAATCGGTCCAGCGTGGAGAGTTTTCCGGCAACCTGCTTGGTATCTGGGAGCGAGGGTGATGACACGAAACGTCCTTAGACTATATTGATACTCATCGATATTTAGGTTCGCTTTGAGTATGATTCCTTATATCGATGAATGTCAATCTAAGTAGGATGCTTTACATGACAACAACATCATTGCCGCGCGGCAGAGGTGAATCCGACTGCTGCCCGACGACCTCACCACGGGCCATGGGCGAGGCCGATGCACTACAGGGTGCTCGAATTTTGAAGGCTATTGCCGATCCGAATCGGTTGCGTCTGTTGTCGATCGTGAAGAACGGGCCGAGTGATGGCACCTGCGTTTGCGACCTGACCGAACCGTTGCAGCTGGGCCAGCCCACAGTGTCGCACCACCTGAAAATTCTCGTTGACTCGGGACTGCTGGCGCGGGAGAAGCGCGGTACTTGGGCCTATTACACACTGGTCCCCCACGAATTAAAGAAGGCCGCGGCACTTATCATGGAGCTGTGAAAGGACCGATGCGTCGTTGCTCCGTAGGATGGTGAGCTGTGAAGAAGATTCTACCGATTTTCATGGTGATGGGGTTGGCCCTCACCGCATGCGCCGGCCCCAATCCGGATGATCTGCGCCAGAGCGACCCTAATGGCCACACCGCCTGCATGCATTACGGCGGGAGCCTGACCGCGCCAGGAGATCTTGGCGCAACAAATCTGAAGAAGGCCGCCGAGTCCGGTTCCCAGGCCAGCACCGAGGCGATCCGTAACGCCGTCTCCACCGATGCACAGAGCCAGCCTGAAATCACTGACTCGCAGGCCTTCGCCAAGGCCTGCGAATCTCAGGGCTTTGATTTCGACAAATAGTTAGTTGCCGGTCAGCGGGTAGAGCGGATTGTGCCCCGCGGCCACGCGTTCTGCTGCGCGCACCTCGCCAGGCGAAGTGCCGTTGAGGAACGGGCCATTGTCCGCCAGCTGCTCGCGCTCTGGGGCCTCAAGCCAATTGCTCAGATCCGGTCCCTTCGGGACGATCTGGGTTGGGTTGATGTCCTCATGCACCACGTAGTAGTGCTTCTTGATCTGATCGAAGTCGATGGTGTCGCCGAAGCCCGGGGTCTGGAACAAATCTCGCGCGTAGCCCCAGAGGTTTGGCATGTCGATGAGCTTATTTCGATTGGTCTTGAAGTGTCCGTGATAGACCGGATCGAAACGCACCAGTGTGGTGAACAGGCGGACGTCGGCCTCTGAAATGTAGTCGCCCATCAGGAACCGGCGGGTGGACAGTCGCTCTTCGAGGTAGTCAAGGGTCGCGAACAACCGGTCGTAGGCATCGTCATATGCCTGCTGGCTGCCGGCGAAACCAGCACGGTAGACGCCGTTGTTGACTTCGGTGAAGATCCGCTTGATCAGCGGCAGCGATTCTTCAAGTTGATCTGCCTGCACCAGATCCGGGGCGCCTTCGCGGTGGAACTGCTTCCACTGCGTGGAGAGGTCCCAGGTGATCTGTGGGTAATCGTTGGTGACCACCGCGCCGCTGGCAATCTCAACGATAGCCGGCACGGTAATGCCGCGGGGGTAGCCGGCAAAGCGTTTGAAGTAGTTTTCCTGTAGGCGTTCGGTGCCGAGCACCGGGTCCTTGCCGCCCTCATCCAGGTCGAAGGTCCAGCTGCGGACGTCGTGGGTCGGGCCCGGCAGTCCCACGGAGAGTGCGCTTTCCAGGCCAAGCAGTCGTCGGACAATCAGCGTACGGTTGGCCCACGGGCAGGCACGGGCTGCGACCAGACGGTATCGCCCGGCTTCCACCGGCCAAAGCTGTGCCTCAGGCTGGGCCGGGGCAAAGGGGTGCCCGATTTTTGCGGGATCCGCGGCGGGACTGAATTCAATATTCTGCGGATCAGCGACAACGCGGTCCTGGATGTAGTTGGTGTCGCGGTTGAATTCCTGACCGGTGACATAGGCACCCTTGGTGGAAAATTCATTACCCATTGCACTGCTCCTTTACGCGGATCTCTGTACCCCTTGGCCTACTAGTGTCGAGCCTAGGCCACGGGTGCTGTGATGAAAATGGCGGGAAGCTTAAGCTTCCCGCCATATCCGATTAATATTTAGGCGTTGACCGATGCATTCTCACGGACAACTTCCATGGCCTTGGTCCAGGCGACCAGCTGCTCGAACATCGGCTGAACCGAAGCCGCCGACTGCTCGGTGGGAGCGAAGTTCGCGAAGTTCTCAAAGTCGGCGAACAGGGAGAACAGTCCGGTCTTCTGAACGTGGGCAATCTGCAGCTCTGACAAGATGCCACGCAGGTGCTCGATGGCGCGGGCGCCCATGGCCGAACCGTAGCCGACCATGCCTGCTGCTTTGTTGTTCAGTTCGACGTTCAGGAAGCTCAGCGCGTTGGCCAGGGCAGGCTGAACCGAGTGGTTGTATTCACCGGTGATGAAGATGTATCCGTCGAATTCTGCGATCTTTGCTGCGAAAGCCTTGGTGTGGTCGTTCTGGTAGTTCTGGTATGCGGCGGGGAATGGCTCGTCCAGAATTGGGAGGTTGAAGTCTGCGATGTCTACCAGTTCATAGTCGGCGCCGCCGAAACTCTGAGCCTGCTCGAGAACCCACTGTGCAACGCCAAGGTTGTTGCGTCCTGGGCGGGTGGAACCGGTAACGATAGCAATCTTCGACATGTTTTTCTCCTTGAGAAGTTTTCCTTCTGACCATCAATAGTTGATGCGTCAGCAACTCTTGCTAAATTCAACAATAGCAGAGATAATTGATGCGTCAACAAAATGCATCATGACCTACTGCACACCCAAGGAAAGGAATCCAATGTCTGCCAATGAGACCCGCTGGCTGAACGAAAATGAGCAGGAATTGTGGCAGATTATCCGCGAGTTCCTCTGGCAGTTCCCCAGCGCGATGGACCGCCAGCTCACCATAGATTCAAATATGCAGACCGGCGAATATTCGGTACTGGCAACCATCTCCGAATGCTCGGGCACCTCGGCACGTCCCGCCGACATTGCCGATGCGCTGCGCTGGGATCGATCACGCCTGTCCCACCTTTTGCGCCGCATGGAATCCAAGGGGCTGATCAGCCGCTGCTCGGATGAGACCGACCGCCGCGGACAGCAGATCCAACTCACCGAACTGGGCTGGAAGACCGTCCGCGAGGCGGCGCCAAGCCACGTGACATTCGTTCGCGAAATGCTTTTTGATTCCCTGAGCCCCGAGGAAAGCGCGGCCCTGCGCAGCGCGCTACCGAAGATCCTCGACGCGCTGAGCACCTACAACGCCGGTGCCACTTGCAAGGCCGACGCCAGTGAAATGGCGGCCAGCTGTCCGAACAGCTGATTAGGCGCGCTCGGATGCCAGTTCGCTCTTGGCCACCAACTGGGCGAAGCGGCCCCCGGCAGCTACCAGTTCATCAAAGGTTCCAGACTCCATAATCCGCCCCTGATCAAGTACAACGATCTTGTCCGCGCGCATGACGGTGCTCAGCCGGTGGGCAATCAGCAAGGTGGTGCGGCCAACGGCCAGCTCGTCCAGGGCTTGCTGCACCAGCGCTTCGGTGACAGTATCCAGTGCGCTGGTTGCCTCGTCCAAGACCAAGACCTTCGGTTTGCGCAGCATCGTGCGAGCAATGGCAAGGCGCTGCTGCTCGCCGCCGGAAAAGCGGTGTCCGCGCTGACCCACCAGGGTGTCCAGGCCTTCGGGCAGCGAACGAATCAGCTCGGCAATCTGCGCGGCTTCCATCACCTGCCACAAATCTGTCTCGGTGGATTCCGGCGCCGCCCACATCAGGTTTTCCCGCACCGAGGTGTGCAGCAGATAGCTTTCCTGCGCCACCACCGATACGGAGCCTGCAATGTCTTCGGGCTCGATGTCGCGCAGGTCGATTCCGTCGAGCGTGACTCGCCCGCCGGTGGGGTCCAAGAGCCGCGGCAGCAGTGAACCCATGGTCGATTTGCCTGAACCCGTGGCCCCGACGATGGCGGTCATGGTGCCGGGTTCCAGGGTGAGGTTCAACGAGTCAAGGGTCGGCTTGGCCGCTTCGGGATAGCGGAAGCTGACGTTTTCCAACACCACTTCCCCGCGCACGGCCGCCGGGTCAAGGCGGCGAGGCTTCGCGGGAACCTCAAGCTCCTGATCTGCGTCCAGGTACTCAAAGACGCGGCTGAACAGCGCCATGGCTGAAATCCACTGCACCGAAATCTGCATCAACCCCATGACCGGTCGAAAGATTCCCGCCTGCAGCCCGGTAAAAGCAACCAGTGTGCCGATGCTCATGCCATTGCCGGTGGCAGGCAGTCCGGCCACCAGGTACAGCACCGCGGGAATTGCGGCGAAGATAATGCTCATGGTGGCCATCAGCCAGCGGCCTGCCAGCGCGCTGCGCATTTCAAGATCAATCAGCCGGCGGCTTGAGCCGGTAAACGCTTCGGCGTCGGCGCTGCCGGTGCCCATGATCTTTGCCAGGCGCACTCCGGAAATACTCAGGCGTTCCTCGATTAGTGAGGCGAGGTTTGACATCTCCTGCTGCCGCTGGCCGGTGACGGTGCGGCGCATCCTTGCAGTTTTCCGCGCCAAGAGGATCGCCGGAGGAAATACGACCAGCGAGATCAGGCTGAGCTGCCACGAGATGGCAACCATTGCGCAGGCGGTGGCGACCACGGTGGTGAGGTTCGAGGCGATGCTGGTGGCCGAGTTGGTGATCACCGACTGCATCTGCCCCACGTCGTTGATCAGCCGCGACTGCACGTCTCCGGATTTTGAGTTGGTGAAGAATCCCAGCGACTGCTTCTGCAAATGGGTGAATAATCCGGTGCGCAGCCCATGCATCACCCGCTGCCCCATCAGCGTGGCCCGCCAGGTTTGGATGACCTCAAGCACTGCGGTGATCAATGCAATGAGCACCAGTCCACCGGCGCCAAGGAGCAGCAGGCGCACATTTTGCTGCGGGATCGCGGTGTCGATCAGTTCGCGGACGATGAACGGCTGGGCCAGGCCGATGATAGACGAGGCGACGATTAATGCAACGACGACAATCACGGTGCCAAGGTGTGGCCTGAACAACGAGACAACACGCTTCATGGACACCGGATGCTCGGCAAGCCATTTCTTGTCTTCGGCTGCGCGCGCCCGGCCCACCGGCCTGCCGCTGCCCATCATTCCCATAGAACTCATGCGCACTCCCCCTCGTCGTCAACCCCTCTGGATCACGAAACCAGAATAGCAGAGGTAACCTCACTATGTGGCTCCATCTTGAAATTGTCGGCTATTGCACACTATCCTTAGATCCATGCACAACGATCAGTCCGCACCTGACTTGGCAGATCTATTCATGCAGGCATCGCGGACCATCCGCAGCCGGTGGCGAGACAGCCTGCTCCCCGCGGGGGTGACCCCGCACCAGTCACGCGTCCTGTCGATCTTGGGGCGCGCCGAAGAAGCCGGACTTCGCAATTCCCACCTGGCTGAGCGGCTGCACATCGCCGCACGCTCGACAACAGAGGTAGTGGACCAGCTCGAGGAAAAACAACTGGTGGTGCGCACCCCGGATCCCGTGGACCGCAGGGCCACGCTGATCGGCCTGAGCGAGAAGGGCCGGGCACTCCTCTCAGAACTGTCGGTCATGCGCAAGGCCGGCATGGACAGCTACTTCGACAAACTCAATGAGCAGGACCACGACGAGTTGGTGCGGCTGCTGCAGATCCTCAACAAGGAAAATCCGATGCCTCCGCGCCCCGGGTGCAAACCAGGCGCAAATAACGCTTAAGTCCATGTGCTCGGATCCGAACCGAGCTCACTGAACTTGGCCCCGTCACCTCATGCAAGTGGAATGCGAACTTGCATCACCCCACCACGCAATAACCCCCGCTTGATCTGAAGATCAAGCGGGGTTATTTGGACACCGGCGTCATTTGACTGGGCTCTTTTACTAAGCGTGCCGGAATAAGGCCACCCGGAACTCCACCGGTGAGGCTACTCGTCCTGTCGCATTAGTTGCTGTTCCGCCAGGTGGCTGCGTTGCAGTAGGCGCCGTCTGGATATTCTTTGGTGGCGGTGCAGAGCAGGAATCCGAAGGTTTTGCCCTCGCGGAGATTGTAGGGACTGCCCATGCTTGCCTTGCGGGTGGTGCAGTTTCCGTCGCCCTTCGCCGTGACCTTGTAGCGCTGCACGCCGTAGGCTTCTTCGTTGTATACATACAGGACTGCATATCGACCGTCGGCTTCCCTGTCGCATACGGTGACGACGTCTCCGTAGGTGTTGAACCACATCGACCCGCCGGCGTCCTGCCCTGGGAACAGGACATCGCCCAACGTCTTCATGCTGTGGTCGGCCGCCGACGCCGGAGGTGCCGCACCCACGCCAAGGCCGAAGATGAGTGCAGAAGTCACGCCGAGCGCCCCAAGAACTGAACGAAACTTCACTGCGGTTTTTGTATTTCTTGCCTTCCGAGAACTGGGCGCGGCTGACGCCAGCTCGGTGGCATCTTTGCTGCGATTCACGCGTTTCATTGGCGTTCCTAAACTTTTTGAAATTGACGGGTTCGCAAGTGTTTGGACGCCTACGAGGCTACCAGCTGAGTATCAAGAACAATAGGCCTATCATGTAGATTTAATGGATTTAACTTCAACTATATAATCCTCAACCTACGGCGTATTGGAAACTCGATCCCCGAGGCGCAGTGACGCTGGGGTCGCTGCCGGCTACCGGCGTTTCTACGCACTTGTGCTCGGCCTGACATCAATCCGCGCTGAATCTGCTGGCAGCTAACGGTCGATCGCTTGAGATTCGCTGACTAGGCTGTCGGGATGCTCTGCCCGCCAGTGAACACGGATTTAGGCTGAGGGCCCTTTTTCGTTTTCCAAGGATCGGGCGACATTGACTCAGTTGCGCTGGGATGGGTGCACCGTTTCGCCAGCTTCAGCACGCAACTTTCGGTGGATCTCTAAGATTTGGAAATTCAGGTACCCTCGCATGAACGCGTGTGGCAAAATCCGCTTTGTCATCTCCAGATGGCTTGGCCTGGTCCTGAATCCGGACTGTTTTCAGTTATTCACGGTCCTACCCTGAACCGTTGACGAGAAGGTACTGCAGCGATGTGGTTGGGGAGAATCGGTAAAACCAATTGTGGATTGCAAGAGCTACGAAAAACCCTGAGAAGCCATCTGTTGCAGTGGTTTCTCAGGGTTTTAGTAGATGAGATTAATTTTCGGTCTTGCCGCGGCGCCAGTAGCCCATGAAAGCTACCTGCTTGCGGTCGACGCCCGCTTCACGGACCAGGTAGCGGCGGATCTCCTTCACGGTGCCGGCCTCACCGGCGATCCATGCGTAGAACGGTGCGGTCTGTGCCTGGCCGGTTTCCCAGAGGATGTTCGCATCCACGTCCACGTCTTCCGGATCCGCATTGGTCTGCACCACGCCGGCGGCGGGGATGGCCACGGTGCGGCGCACTGCATCCTGCAGCAGCACGCCGTGTTCTGCGTTGCCGCGGGTCAGCCACTGCACCGAGATGCCCGAACGGGTAGTGGTGCCGAGGATGTCGGTGGTCTCGGGCACCTCGATCAGCGCGTGTCCGGTGACGTTGGCCGGCAGTGACTCCAAGATGGCGCAGATGGCCGGTGCTGCGGTCTCGTCGCCTGCCAGCACAATGCGGCTCGCCGCCCCGGGACGGAATTCGATGCCGCCGTAGCTGTCATCGCTCAACGCCTTGTTCGGGCCCAACAGCAGCAGCGGGTCGCCCACCTTTGCCCGGTCGCCGAACTCGGTGGCCGGTCCTCCCTGCAGCTTGCCGTCCACCACGTGGCCGTGCAGCACAAAGTCGATGTCCAGCTCCGGGGTGTCCCCCAGGTTGTCGCGGTGCCCCGCCTCGCGGAAGGCGCGCACGGTGTAGGTGCGCATGTAGCCGCGCTGCTCGGTATCGATGGCAAGCCAGCGCTGGTACCAGCCCAGCTGGTCCGCCGGGCTGGTCAGGGCGTCGGGGCGCAGCGCGGCGATCTCTTCCGAGGCGCCGAACCCGCCGGACGGCGGCAGCAGCAGCTTGATGCGCATATCCAGCGGGTGGCTGTTGGTGCCGAAGTCTTTCAGGTCAGAGCCGCCCACGGTTAGGCGGCGGAAGGACGGCGAGAGCTCCTGGCTGCGCAGCACGGTGGTAGCGAAGGCAAGGGTCTGTAGGTGTTCGCGGGCAGGGCGCGGGGTGTTGGGATCCGCCTCCTGAACCGCCTCTTCGATGGCGGCCACCTCAGCCTCGATGACCGCCGATTCCTGATCCAGTCCTTCGCTCAGCGCCTGCGGCTCGTTGGCCGGGGCCGGGCCGCGGAAGATGCCCTTGTCCGCCAGCACCGCCTCGGTGCGCAGCACGCGATGGCGGCCGATGGGCAGCACCAGCGGGGTGCCTGCCACGGGGTCGGGGATGACGCGGCTGGGCATGCCGAAGACCGCCTTGACGGTCTTTTCGGTGACCACCTCGTTGGGGTGGCCGGCGGCGTAGATCTTGCCGCCCTTCAGGGCCACCAGGTAGTCGGCGTAGCGGGCCGCGAGGTTCAGATCGTGCAGCACGATCACCACGGTGATGCCGCGGGTGCGGTTCAGCTCGCTGACCACATCCAGCACTTCCAGCTGGTGGGCCACGTCAAGGAAGGTGGTCGGCTCGTCGAGCAGCAGCAGGTCGGTTTCCTGGGCCAGGGCCATGGCGATCCAGACGCGCTGGCGCTGGCCGCCGGAGAGCTCGTCTACACTGCGTTCGGCAAGGATGGTGGTGCCTGTCAGCTCCATGGCGCGCACCACCGCCGCCTCGTCATCGGCGGAGAAGCGCTTGAACAGGCCCTGGTGCGGGTAGCGTCCGCGGCTGATCAGCTCGCGGACGGTGATGCCGTCCGGGGCGGTGGGCGACTGAGGCAGCAGGCCCAGGGTCTTGGCGACCTCCTTGGCCGGCTTGGAGTGGATGTCCGAGCCGTCCAGCAGCACCTGTCCCCCGGCGGGCTTGAGCAGCCGGGACAGTGCGCGCAGCAGGGTGGACTTGCCGCAGCCGTTGGCGCCGACGACGATGCTCACTTCCCCGGTGGGGATGTCCAGCGACAGTTCATCGACGATGGTGACCTTGTCATAGGCCAAGGTCAGTTCGCTAGCCTGCAAGGTGGCCATGGGTTATCCCCCGTTTCCAGTTGAATTAGCGCGCACCAGTACCCAGATCAGGGACGGTGCACCGAATGCGCCGGTGATGACGCCCACCGGCAGGCTCACATCTGCAAAGAGATTTGCAGCGAAGAAATTGGCGACAACCACCAGCGTAGCGCCGGTCAGCCCGGCCAGCGGAATATTGATCCCGCCGCGGGTCAACGCCGCGGTGATCGGTCCGGCCAGGAAGGCGACGAATGCCAGCGGTCCGGTGACAGCAATGGGCAGGGCGCCCATGGCCACGGCGACGAACACCAGCAGGATCCGTGCACCGGAGACGTTCAGCCCCAGCGCCGCGGCGGTGTCATCGCCCAGCTCCAGCAGCTTGAGCTGGCGCAGCACCAGCGGCAGCAGCACGGCACCGATCACGCCCATGCTGATGGCAAGCACCCCTGCCTGTTCCCAGGTGCTGGAGGCGATGGAGCCTGTCAGCCAGCGGAAGGCGTCGGCGGCCTGGTTGATTTCGGCGCGGGACAGCAGGTATTGGATCAGCGCCTGCAGCATCGCGCCGATGGCAAGGCCGGCGAGGATCAGCCGGGAGCCGGTGTGCTTTCCGGCGGCCGAGAGCCAGTAGATGACGGCGGCGACCAGCAGGCCGCCGGCCAGTGCGAAGGCGTTGACCTTCCAGTCGGTGAAGCCGAAAACCAGCATGGAGAACACCGCGGCGGCCGAGGCGCCGTAGCCCACGCCGATCACGTCGGGGCTTGCCAGCGGGTTGCCCAGCCAGCGCTGGAATAGCGCGCCGGAGATGCCCAGGCCCGCCCCGGCGAGCGCACCGACGGCAAGGCGCGGGAGCCTGTCGGAGACGATGATGAAGCTGACTCCCGGCACCTTCTGTCCGGAGAGCGCCTGCAGGATCTCGTTGGCGGGCAGCCTGTCACGGCCCAGGAAGATGTAGGCGGCGCTGAATGCCAGCAGCACCAGGGTCATCCACAGGGCAACCCTGCGGGTGCGCGAAGCGCGGCGGGCAGCCCCGGACCTGCTGGCAAGTTCGCCGGCGGCCGGGGACTCGCAGCTGACCTTCTTGGGTGCGGGGGTCTTCGGTTCCATGGTCTTCACGCTCACTACAGGCTCACCGACTTCATGCCGCTGCGCATCATGATGATGAAGATCGGTCCGCCGAGCAGCGCACACATGACGCCCACCTGGATTTCGGTGGGTGGGGCGATGACCCGGCCCAGGGTGTCCGCGGCGAGCAGCAGGATGGGTCCGGCGATGATGCTCACCGGCATCAGCCAGCGGTAGTCGGAGCCCACGAGCAGGCGCACGGCATGCGGGATCATCAGGCCGACGAAGGTGATCGGGCCGGTCACGGCGGTGGCGGCGCCCGCCAGCAGCACGATGCCGATGGATCCGGCCAGCCGCCAGCGGCCCAGGTTGAAGCCCAGGGCGGTGGCGGTGTCGTCCCCCATGGCCACGGCGTTGCAGGCCCTGGCGGTGGCGAGCACGATCACGGTGCCCAGCAGCACTACGGGGATGGCGGCGAGGAAGGTTTCAAGGGTGGAGTTGGACAGCGAGCCGATCTGCCACATGCGGAACTGGTCAAGAGTTGCCTTGGAGGTCATCAGCACGGCGTTGGTGATGGCTCCTATGCCCACGGCCAGGGCCGCGCCGCCCAGGGCGAGCTTGATCGGGGTGGCGCCCTCGCGGCCCACGGAGGCGATGAGGTAGACCAGCGTCATCACCACCGCGGCGCCGATGAAGGCGGCGACCATGATCGAGCTCAGCGAGCTGGCGCCGAGGAAGGCGATGGAGAGCACCACTGCAAGGGAGGAGCCGGCATTCAGGCCCAGGATGCCGGTGTCCGCCAGCGGGTTGCGGGTCAGCCCCTGCAGGGCCGCGCCGGACAGGCCCAGGGCTACGCCGACGACCAGGCCGCCCACGGTGCGGGCCATGCGGGAAGCGACCACGGCCTGGTCCCCGTTGCTGGGGTCGTAGTGGCGCAGCGCGTCCATGACGGTGGAGAAGCTGACGCTGCGGGCGCCGAAGAGCAGCGAGGCGATGACCGCCGCGGCCAGCAGCACCAGCAGGATGATGGTGGCGGTGATCTGGGTGCTGAGCTTGCGCCCGCCGGTGGTGGCGACATCCGGTGGTGCTGCGCCCTGCGGCGCGCTGGTGCCCGTGGTACTTTCGGTCGCGGTCATTGCTTCCTACACTCGTTGCTATGGATCATCTTCCCTCGCCCACAGTACTGGCTTCCGGCATCAGCGTGCTGCGCGCCGAGAATCCCTCCGAAATGACATTGGACGGAACCAACAGCTACCTGCTGTTTGACCAGGGCCTCGATGCCCCTTCTGCCGGCTCCGCGGTGATCGTGGTGGATCCAGGTCCCCAGCTTGAAGAGCATATGGCTGCCCTGGCGGCCTTCGACGTGCGGCTGATCCTGAGCACCCACCGGCATCCGGACCACACTGCGGCGGTGGCGCGGCTGCATGAGCTGACCGGCGCTCCGGCCCGGGCAAGGCTTGAACAGTTCTGCCACGGGGCCCCGGTGCTTGAGGATGGTGAGGTCATCGTCGCCGCGGGCACTTCCGTGCAGGTGGTGCTGACCCCCGGCCACACCTCTGATTCCCTGTGCCTGGTGCAGCTGGGCGCTCATCCGCAGCTGCTCACCGGGGATACCGTGCTGGGCCGCGGCACCACCATCCTGGAACATCCCGATGGCACCCTGGCAGACTATTTGGATTCGCTGGCCAAGCTGGCGGCGCTGCCGGATATGCCGCTGCGTCCCGGACACGGCGAGCAGCATGCGGGTTCGCACCGGCTGCTGGCGGCATACATCAAACACCGTGAAGAGCGTCTGGAGCAGGTGCGCGCCGCGCTGGCGAAGCTCGGCAAGGCCGGGGCGGACGCCCAGCCAGCTGAATTGCTGGAGTTCGTCTACCCCGACCTTGATCCGCGCCTTGTCGGTGCGGCGAGTCATTCCATCCAAGCGCAGTTGCACTATTTAGCCACGAAGTCCTAGTTCGCTACTTGGCTGCTGCAGCGTTGTCGGCGGCGTCAACGATGCTCGGCACCACGTGCTCCAGCGCCCATTCGATGGACAGCGGGGAGGCTGCGGAGATCGACAGGGTTGCCTGGTCGGTGCCCGGCAGCGCTACCGAGTCGGTCTTGACCGCTGGGATCTGACCGTACAGCGGCTGGGTCTTGGTGATGTCGGCGATCTTCTGGCCTTCTGGGGCCGAGGCGAAGACGACGTCTGCATCCCATTCGTTGACCTTTTCAGGCGATACGGTGAAGAAGAAGGCGTCCTTGGCGGCGTTCTTGTCAACGTACGGCGCCTGCTTCATGCCGATGGCGGTCAGGAAGCGCGGGCGGGTGTCGCCGGTGGAGTAGACATAGGCGTTGTCGGGGGACGACAGGTCCGCTGCGATGAAGCTGGAGTCCTTCAGCACCGGGTTGTCCTCGCCGACCTTTGCCATCTTGGCCTCGATGTCGGAGATCAGGGTCTTGGCTTCTTCCTGCTTGCCGAGCATCTGGCCTGCCGCGGTGGTGGCTTCCTGCCAGCTGGTGGTGTAGTTGGCTTCGATCGGACCGACTACTGGTGCGATCTCTTCCAGCTTTTCGTACTGCTGCTTCTTCAGGCCCGAATACGGGGCGAAGATGACATCCGGCTTGGACAGTGCGATGGCCTCGTAATCCGGGTCGTCGCCCACGGCGAACTGCTTGGGAGCCTTCTCGGAGCCGATCGGTGCGCCCAGCTTTTGGAGTGCCGCATCCTTCCAGTCGGTGGAATTGTTGGCGTTCTGGCCGTAGTTGTCGATGTCCATGCCCACAGGAACGGTATCCAGTGCCAGCAGGGTGTCGGCGTTGACCCATGAAATGGTGGCGATGCGCTCCGGAGCCTTCTCGATGGTGGTTTCACCATAGATGTCCTTGATGGTCACCGGGGTGAAATCGGAGGAAGCCGACGCTGCATCGGTGGCCCCCGCATTCGGTTCGGCGGTTGAGCCGCAGGCGGAAAGGCTCAGGGCAAGAATTGCGGAGGTAGCGGCGAAGATACCGGTGCGACGCGAGAATTTCATCGGTGTTTGTTCCAGACTATGCGAGTTTCCGTAGACAAGCGACGCGGGTAGGTAAGGCATACCTATCTGCGCCGTATGACAGACTACGCGTTGTGGCCGCTATTACGCAACATCGATAGTTGCTAATCACCAAAGTGATGCCTACATCACCGAAAAAGAATCCCTGCTAGTCGACGCACTGCCCCTGGCTCACGGAGGCAAGCACCCCGCGGTGATCCGAACCTGCAATGTCGATTCTTTCCCAGCTGTGCGGACAGAAATCGGTGACCAAGATGTGGTCGATGGCGGTGAAGGGCAGGGATGAGGGCCAGGTGGGCAGCGGGAAAATTCCCGCGGCGACCGCGGAGTCGGTGAACTGCTTGGCCAGGCTGCGATACGCGGGATGCCCCTGGCTTGCGTTGAAATCCCCGGCAATGATCAACGGCAGGTTTCGATTGTCATTGCTCCATGCCTCAAGCTGCTCCAGGGACTGCTTCCAGGAGATCGCTCGGTCCACCACCGGCGGCTGGGTGTGGATCCCCGCGAGGCGCAGTGCTCCAAGCTTCGGATGATTAACCACCGTGACCGGCTGGTCGAAGGAGGCATCCATTCCAAAACCGGAGATCGGCTCCTGGGGTGTCAGCGGGTAGCGGGAGAGGATCACCGTCCCGGAGGCATCGCCGGGCGTCACCTTCCCGGTGCGGTAACGAAGCATCTGGTCCGCCGCCGAGTTGCGCACGCCGGTGATGAACTGCTCGTTGGCCTCCGCCAACACCACGACGCCCACGTCGTTATTGATGATCACGTCACTGATCTGCCGGATATCGGCTTCGGAGTGCTGCACATTCAGGCTGAAGATTCTCAGCTGCGCTCCCGGATGCGCGGTGGAGGTGTGGGCGAAGGGGATGAGCAGCGGAAGGGCTGTGAGCAGGGCCCCTGCGATCAGGATCATTCCCGCCGCGCGGCCGCGCAGCACCAGGGCGAGGATGCCCAAAAGGAGCAGCGCCAGGCAGATGATCGGCAGCAGCGCCTGCACCAGTGGCAGCCTGCCGCCCAGCAATGCATCCATGTGGGGAAGCAGCACTGAAAGCAGTGCCAACAGGCCGGCGCAGAGCAGCAGCCAGGGATGGCGCAGACCCCCTAGGCGCCGCGCGCCCACCTACTCTGCCTCAATCTTCATGGTTCATCCCTGGTTAGCATGCCGTGGCTTCTTACCCAGGGCAGCGATCACACCGGCGACGGTGATCAGTGCCAGGATGCCGAAGCCCAGGAACACATTGAAGAAATCGCCCACCGCCATGACCGTGGCCACCAGCACGGTAGAGCTAAGACTCAGCATCACCGACATGGCAAGGGTGTCCCCGACATCCTTCAGCCGCATTGTGACGGCCCACCCGCTGCCGGGCAGCGCCACGCAGAAAATCACCGCAAGCATCACCCTCACCCACGCGACCTCCACCGCCATCAACGACAAGAAGATCAGCAGCACGACCGCACCCAGCGTGGTCATGGTTTGATAACGATTCATGATCCCTGCCCCTGCGCCAGTGCGAAGACCACCGCGTCGGGGTTTTCATAGACGATCCTGAATTGATCCGACGCCCGCAGCTTGTTGACGATCTGTTCGAGGCTGCCGGGCGGAAGGCTGCCGTCGCGCTCGGCCGCGACCTCTTGGCTTCGAGTCACCAGGAAATATCCTTCCTTGTAGCGCGGGCTGTTGAACCAGCTCGCGAGCTTGGCTACCGGATCGTCGACGAATTCCTGAATGGAGTCCTCCGGTTCCCGGCTCAGCGGCACATAGGTAAATTTTTCATAGTCGACAAAACGCCCAGGATAGTTGCTGCTTCCCTCGGCCAGCAGCGAATCGTCAGCGGCGTGGGTGTAGACCCATTCGGACGCGGCAACCTCATTGTTCGTGAAGTAGTTTTCGCTTTCCTTGCCGAAATAGCCCAGCAAGAATCCGGGCAGCACCAACAAGGCAATCGTTCCCGCGGCGGCGGTGCGTTTGAGCGTCAGTCGCGAGCCCTTGCGCGGCAGGCAGACCCCGGCGGCAAGGTAGGCGATGAACGGGGTGGCAAAGAGGAACGCGCGGAACAGTACTTCCCCGCCGAAGCCCGTGGTGACCACAAGCACGCCGGGGAGGATCATCAGCAGCGCGGCGGTGATAAAGGTCTTGCCGGTGCGGCGGTGGCGCCAGATCCCCAGGAGTGCCACCAACACCGAGATCGCCACGGTGATGCGCCCGCCCCAGACCACCTGCATGCTCGCGGCGCCCGACAGCCCGCTGGATTTATCCAGCGTCTGCTCGGTGTTGTTGATGACATTGCCCATCTCGGAGACCAGGTCCTCGGCGTTGGGCAGCGTGTAGTCCAGTCCTCCGGTTAATGCCCAGGCGGCGGTCAGTCCAACTGCAATCAGCGGCAGGTACCAGCCGCGCACCCGGCGCAGCACCACGAGGCCGGCCACGGCGATCACCATCATCAGCGGGGTGATCTGATGGCTGACGGCAATGGCCGCCGCCACGATGGTGAACGGCCAGATCATCCTGCGTTGCACCGTGGAATACAGCATGATTCCCAACAGCCCGATGTACAGCACAAAGCACAATGCCTGCGGGGAGAAGTAATCCTGTCCGACCCAGTTGATCAGGAGGAAGAACAGCATGCCCAGCCAGATCTGCGCACGGTTGATGGTCAGCCGCCGGAAAACGAAGCGGATCATCAGCAGGTTCAACAGGTTGAAGAAAAACGGCGACCAGCTGGCAAAGATCAGCGCGTTCTGCGTGCCGGCCAATTCGGTGAGGAATGCCGAGCCGGCAAAGAAGCCGGGCCAGTTGTGGTAGATCTCCCCGATGGCGATCTGCGGGTTCACGCCCGAGTGGCGGATGATGTAGTCGACGATGCCAACGTGCTTATAGGACCAGGCATAGCGCACCGTCCCGTAGAGGATCGGCGCGGTGGCGTGGATGATGCCCACATAGCCGATCAGGTGCAGCCAGAGTATTGCATCGCTGCGTTCACGATACAGGGCCGCCAGGAAGCTGAGGATCAAAAGGCCCAACGCCACGTAGGAGGCGGGGGTCAGCAGATCAAGCAGTCCCAGGCTGCGCATCTGCCGCGGATCAGCACCCCACAGGCTTGCGGTCCACAACCCCACGCACAGCAAGGGGATGAGGACGAAGACAAGGTTCATCCAGCGCTGGCCAGCCGTTGCTGTGCCCGAAGGTGCTGCTGGAACCCGAGTCTCCCCCATCTGAGCATTATCCCCCGAAGGCGCAACAGGACCAGTATTCTGCCGAACTGATTCGAGAACTTCCATGACTTCCTTTGTTGAGGGTTGGCGGTGCAGCGGGAGGGTCAGCGCAGGGCCCTGAGGACCGGGAGGACATTTTTGACGATCCAGACCCTGCCCACCCTGTGGGTCGAGGCCCGGTTCAGGCCGGCTGCGACGTGCATGAGCCAGGTGAGCACCAGTAGATTCTTCACGCCGAGGCCCTGGTTGGGCAGGTTGACATCCCAGCCGGCGAGATCCGACTGGAGCGCCGAGGCATCGTGCAGCACCGACACCACGGCGCCGCCCAGCTCCTTGGGCTGGACCGCAAGCCACCAGTGCAGGATGTCTGCATCCGGCAGGCCCTGACCTGCTGCGTTCTCCCAGTCGACGATGCCCTGCACCCGTGGTTCATCCGAATCGGCGAATAGGATGTTTCCGGGCCACAGATCTCCGTGGATGAAGCTCGAGTGCACCTGCCGACCGACAAGTTCCTGCACCAGCCGGCGCTCGGTGCGCTTCAGCGTCCTGTGGGCCCGGCGTCCGGGCAACTCCTGAGCCAGCACCCGCAGCGGCCGGCGCACCATCTGTTCGAGCCAGGCGTCGTCGATGAGCTGCTCGACCCCGGTGGCCCGATGCAGTGCAGACATGGTGGCCAGGGCGGCACCCGAGCTCAGGCGGGATTCGTCAAAGCCGGTGCGGGCGGCGCCGACCAGCCGCGTCTCGAGCAGGATCTGGTTGCCCTCCAGCTCCCTGTGCGCCACAATCTTCGGCAACAGGCCCAAAAGTTCGGGATCCTCAAGTGCACCGGAGAGCTGCTGCAGGGCGCGGGAGTGCGCCGCAATCCCCTGGTTCGCTGCCTCCGAGGTCCCGACCTTCAGCACCAGGTCGGTGGCACCTTCCCGGGCGGCGACGGCAATGACCAGGGTGTCGGAATTGGAGGTCAGCAGCCTGATATCCGCCGACGTATCCACCCCGCAGGAGGCCAGGGCGCCCGGGACGATCTGCCCGATGCTGCGGTTGTTGCTCCGCCGGCGCAGGGCCCGCGGAATCTCTCCCAGCCGCTGGGCCAGCGACCTATGCTCCGCATCAGGCCAGAGTCCGGAGCGTCCGGAGGCAAGGAAGAACACCGCCACCAGCGACTGATTCAGCAGGATCATGATGCCGATGCCCGGCAGCCCCCACAGTTCGATGGCGAAGGTGGAGCCGCCCCAGAGCATCAGCGCGGTGAATGCGTAGACACCGAGCACCGTGAGCATGTCCCCGCGCACCCTTGCCATGGCGATGCCGATGCCAACGATCAACTGCGGCACCGCTGAGGCGAGGATCAGCTGCAGGGTCCCGGTGGCAAACTGCGCATAGTCCTCGCCCAGCAGCCCCAAGGCAAAGGAGGACAGCAGGATGCCGATCACCGCTGCGGGCAGCACCAGCTGGGCGCTGTGGCGCAGCGCCTTGCGGGCATGGCGGTAGGCGTTGGCGGGGTCGTGCACCGATTCGGAGATCAGCGCGCTGCCGACGTTGCTGGTCACTAGGTACAGCGAATAGCCGATGGTGTTCGCCATGTACCAGTAGGCGCTGGCTTCCGGGCCTGCCACGTTCAGCACGATCAGCGTGAGCACATCGGTGGTGGCGAACCAGAGCATGGAGGCGAAGTGGTCGGGCACCACAAAGCCGAGCACCGTCTTGAAGCTGGTCGGTTCGCTGCGCACGGCCGCGCTGGCGGCGAGCTTCTTCTTCACCAGCTGCCGGATCAGCACCGTCACCGCCAGCACCACGATGATCGACGGCACCACGGTGGCGGCGAAGACCGCCCACAGCGAGGCGAAGGCGAACACCGGCAGGGCCGCGATCTTCAGCACCGAGGCAAGCCCGTTTTCCAAAGGCACCCAGCCCGCATGGCGCAGCCCGATCAGCACCTGGTCCTGCAGCACAAAGATCACCCAGACCACCGTGCCGAGGATGAACGCCGCCATGCTCAGCGGAGTCTGCGTCAAGAATCCCAGCTGCTGCCCCCAGAGCGGCTGGCCCGCCAGGAAGACGCCGGCGGCGGCGATGGCTGCCAGGGCGCACACGGTGTAGGTAGTGAAAATAAAACGCAGGGTGCCGCTGCCGGCGGTGGGCAGGAAGCGCAGGAACCCGTTGCGCATGCCGAGGGTGGCGATATTTGCCAGCAGGGTCACCGCGGAGACCACGGCAGCGCCGATGCCCACCGACTCGGTGCTCAGCCAGCGTGCAGCCAGCGCCCAGAAGGCAAGCCCGAGCAGCGAGGTCAGGCCGGTGCCGATGATCAGCGCATCCGAGCTGCGGCGCAGCGGATCGTTCAGCCGCTCGCGCAGCAGGCCGTTGAACGTGGAAAGCATGCTGCTACTCATAACCGGTGATCCTCACACGCTCTACCTGGAAGGTGGCGGGAAAGACCGTGGAGTCATCCGGTGCACCCGGGTAGTCTCCGCCCACGGCAAGGTTCATAACCAGGTACATGGGCTCGCTCGGGACCAGATCAGAATGCAGTTCCCAGACCTTGACGCCGTTCAGGTACATGACCAGGGTATCGGGGCGCCAGTCAAGGGAAACGGTGTGCCAGGTATCGGCGAATCCAAAGCCCTTGGGCAGCCTGTACTTCTGGCCGACGGCATCGAGCGAACGATCCTTGGGGTGCAGCTTCATCCGCAGCCTGTCGGTGTCGTGTCCCAGGATTTCCATGATGTCGATTTCCGGAAGGGATTCTTCGGAGGCAGGAAGCAGCCAAATGGCCGGCCACAGCCCCTGGCCTTCAGGCACCTTGAACTTCACGTCCACCCGGACATAGGTGAAGGCGAGCTTGGGACGCTGCCCGTATTGCTGCGGTCCGGTGGTGACCATGCCGGAGGCATAGTCGAAGACGGCTTTGTCGGCGCCCACCGTGGGCGCCTGCTTCGCGCTCAGGCGCAGGGTGCCAGATTTCACGGACACCTGCTCGGGAAGGTACCACTCAAGTTCGTTGTTTGAAGCGATGGTGCAGCCCTTGTCGTTCCACCAGTGGCAGTAGTTCCACACGCTGGTGTCCAGTGAGCTGCCGTCGAATTTTTCATCCAGCAGCACTTTGCCTTCGCTCGCTTCGCTGACGGCCAGCTGATCGGGGTCGGCTTTCTTTACATTTTTTTCGTCGGTCGAAGAATCGGAGGTGGAATTCTGACGCTCCGCGGGTGCTGAAAAGCTTGAAACATTTGCACTGAGGTCGTGTTGTTCTTCGGCTCGGACGCTGGATCCAAAGAAGAACAGCATGAACAGGCTCAGGGTTGCCCCCACTATGACCGTATGGCGCTTAGACATCGTTGAACCTCAATACTTTCTTCACTGCAGTTCGCAGCATCGTGTCGGTACGGGTCCATGGCAGACGGTCCAAACGGATCTCCGCGTAGTGATGCCCCTTGGCGGCAAATTTCTCTTTGAATAGGGCCAGCCGGTTCGACTGCCCCGATTCGCCCATATGAAAGCTTTGGCATCCGTGCTGGCAGGCAAGGCGCAGCGTGTGGAACTGCAGCAGTTCACCTGCACCGGTATTTCCTACTGCCTCACGGTCCATGGCTGACCGAGTTTCGTGAGCGGTGGAAGCACCGAGCAAAAGGATGGAGCCGGCCACCGCACGGCCGTCGATCGTGGCCAGCGAGACCACGAAGTCATCGCCCAGGTGTGCGCCCATGGCTTGCAGCTTCTCGATTGGGTCGCGGTTCTTGGCTCGAGACCTGGCCAGCGCGAGCGGTTCGTTCTGCTGGGCGGCCCAGCGCTCAACCGACAGCAGGAACAACTCATAGTATTCGTCGAGCAGCTGCCCGCCGAAGCCGGTTTTGATCTGAATCTGCGCCCTCTGTGCGGTACGCACCGCACGGCGCGCCGACTTGGAGAATTTGCCCCAGAGCTCATCCATGCCACAGCCGATGTCTGCCACGTGGGCATGGCGCGGGATGAAAATCGTACCGCGGTGTGTGCGGCGTGTTTCAAGCGCCTTCGCCCATGCGTTCCACGAGAGCGGGTTGGGCCGGATGGCTATCTGCTGAGCCTTGATCCCTCGCAGGTCATCGAGGATCTCCCGGGCAGCGGCGGCGTCGAGTTCCTGCTCGCCGAGGATGCCTCCCATGCCCCAGCCGGGAGGGAAGGACTGCAGCCGGCCGCCAAGTCCCAGCAAGCCGCGGCGCTTGACCAGCGGCATCACGAACTGCCTGCCGTCCGGGAAGGAATACTGCCTGCTGGCATCCAGGTATTTTCCACCGGCCACGAGCGCATCGACCCAGTCAGGAGACTGTTCGGGCAGGGCCAGCGGATCGGCCGCATGCAGCCCGCGCCACCTGGTGCGCGGTGCGGGTGACACAATCTGTACTTCGTTCACTGTCAAAACCTTTATATGCGCGCTTTCACGCGGCGTACGGCTCTCCACACCTTGGTCTGCAGAAGTTCGCGGTCGGCGGCCCGTACAATGCCCTGGCCGTTCAGGACCTGCACAAGCTGCTCGGTGCTGCAGTCGTTCATGACGGTGTATCTGGCCAGGGCGAAGAGGTCGTCCTGGGGGTGGCTCAGTGCATTGCGCACCGCCGCCGCGTGCTGGTAGCCGGCGTCCTTGACCATCTGCTTCACCGACTCGTCGTGGTATCCGTGAGGGTAGGCAAAGCCGGTGACTTCGGTGCCCAGAAGGTCTTCCAGCACCAGCTTGCTGACCAGGATTTCTGCCCTGGCCAAGCTGCGCCCGATCGCATCAAGCTGCGGGTGGCTCATGCTGTGGGCGCCTATATCCAACCCGTCCTGCGACAGCTCGCGCAGCTGTTCCGCGCTGAGCATCGGCAGGTGGCCCGCGTCGGCATCTTCCAACCAGGCGCTGGTCCCTCCGAGGCGCCCGGCGGCCACATAGTGGGTAGCCGGCAGGTTGTGCCGCCGCAGGACCGGCCAGGCATGCTCGGCAAAATCAGACAGCCCGTCATCGAAGCTGATCACCACGGTGTTTCGGGGAATTTCTTCCTCGTTCTGCAGCACAGTGACCAGCTGCCTCATATTGAGCACGTTCCAGTCGCCCGCAGCCAGCGCGCCCATGTGCTCGGCGAAAAGCTGCGGTGTGACCGCGAACGGCGCAAATTTCTCGGGTGCGTCATCGCGGACCGAGTGGTAGAGAAGGATCGGTATGTCGGTGCTCATTTCTGGCCTGCCGCCTTCTGCGCCCGGCGCACCCGATAACTGCTGCGCAGGTAGCGCACCGGCCCCGAGACGATGCCCCTGCGGTGCGCCGCCAGCAATGCCCTGGGCATGGGCGGCAGGCCGTCCACGATGGACGGGCGCAGGATTTCATCGGTTCGCTTCACCAGGCTGACGCTGCTGCCGGCAAAGCGAAGCAGCATCTTCGGGTCGCGCAGCAGGCAGCGGGTCAGGTGCGCGCCGAGCCCCGCACCGTAGCCGTACATCTGGCGCTGCAGCGCGTCGACGTCGCGGTAATGCGGGTGCAATACCACCGCCGCGGGTTCGTAAACCAGCTTGTTTCCCGAGGCCAGCACATCGTAGAAGGCGGCGAGGTCATCCCCGCCCATGGCAACGGTGCCCACTCCCAGCGATACGTCGAAGCCCGTCGGCACAATGTAGGAGGTCCTGAACGACATATTCGCCCCCGAACCGCAGGCCCCCGAGGCGTAGGGCAGCAGCCCCGCCTCCGAGGAGTTCTGCGGCAGCTGGAAGCTGCGGCGTTCAAGCCCCTTGTCATAGGTCTGGTTGCCCTCGACCCACTGCTGGGCGAGGGTATCCAGTTCGCGCGGGGCAATCAGCCCGGTGACGCAGGCGGCATCCGGGTCTTCCTCAAAGACCCGCACGATGCTTGCCAGCCAATGCTGATCCGCCAGTACGTCGTCATCGGTGAAGGCGACAATCGGTGCTGTGATGTGCTCAAGCGCTGCATTATGGGCGTGGGCCAGCCCGGGACGGTTCTCCCGCACGTACATCAGGCGCGGGTCGTCCATGGACCGAAGCCCGATCATCAGCTCGGTTTCGGCATCGCTGGGATTGTTGTCCACCACGATGATCTGCGAGGGCTGATAGGTCCCTGCATCCAGGGAATCCAGACATTGGGCCAGCTGCAGCGGCCGATTGCGCGTGGCAATAACCACCGCAGCCTCGGTGGTGGGCAGCGCTGGCGATTCGATGCCCTCCCCCAACCGCCCTGCACGGTAATGTTCCCGCACGTGGGCCTGCAGCTGCCACAGGGTCGCCGAAGGCAGGCTGTTCAAATCGACGCTCATCTTCGCCAGCGGTCCGCCGTTTTCGGTGACTAGGCACAGGGCGCTCTCGTATCCATCGGGCAAAGGCTGTTCTGCCGCGTACGCCGGCGCTGCGGCGACGTCAACGATCACCGGCAGCACCGGAGGAACCGGGGCAAGCACCGGAACCGCGGAGCTGTTCTTGATGCTTCCCACCACGTAGCCTGCCGCGGTGGTTGCCAGCCCGGCAACGATCGCTGCGGCGGTGGCAGGACCCGCAAGTCCGCGGTGAGGCAGCTGTGCCGCATTGCGCAGCACGCCTGCCGGCAGCACCTTGGTGGTGTAGGCCCGCTCGGCGGACAAGGCCGAATCGGAGCCCAGTGTGCGGGCCACATAGGACTTGGACAGCCCCTCGGCATAGCAGCGTTCGCGGAAGTACCTGAAGGCCGCCCGCTGCGCGGGCACCTGGTGGTGAACCACTGCGCGCGGTTCATGGATGAACATTCCCTGCGGGAATGCGTTCCTAGCCCGCAGGCACAGTTCGGTTTCTTCGCAGCCTGCGGCTCCGGTGGCGGCGCGGCCCAACTCCGGGTTGAAGCCGCCGACGGCATCGAAAACCTCGCGGCGCACCGACATATTGCAGCCCATCAGGTTGCGAATTTCGCTGCGCTGCGCGGGTTGGCCCGTATAGCTGCAGCCGATGACCCAGCCGAATTCGGCGGGCCACCACGATGGCTCCCCGCTTTCCCACACCGGCATTGCCGCCCCGCCGACGCCCAAGACCTTGGGGTCGGCGTAGGGGGCCAGCAGTTCTTCCAGCCAGGTGCTTTCCGCGCTCGCATCATCGTCGAGGAAGACGATGATGTCTCCGGTGCAAACTGCTACGCCGGTGTTCCTGGCACCGGAGAGCCCCTTGGGTCCGGTGCTTGCCAAGACCTTGACCCCGGAGAATTCTGCCTGTGCGGCGGAAAGCAGTTCGGGGTTGTGGTCAATGACAAGAAGGATTTCATCACTGGCAGTGCTTTGGTTTTGCACCGAGCGCACGCAGGACACTAGTTCTTTCCAGCGGCGTTCTGTGTAGGCACAGATCACCACGGAAACTTTTGCGGTGTTCATGTCGCTACGCCCCGGCTATTTCGTCAGGGTGCTCGTTTGAACTCTTGGAACCAGCGGACGCGGCACCCCAAGTCCCGACCGGGCTCGGCGCAGGCCGATCCTTTCGCGGACGATCGTGCGCAGGGCGCGGGCGCCGTCGCGGAAGGTGCGCAGGTTGCTTTCTCCATGCACCCGCGGGCTCTCAAAAGAGGCAACTTCTGCCACGCGCAACCCTGCTGCCAGGGCGCGGATGTTCAGGAAGGTTTCGATCTCGAAACCGCTGACGCTCTCGTCGTCGAAGGCAGGAAGGACGTGGCGCCAGAACGCCATGTATCCGTAGCAAAGATCAGTGTAACGACCGCCAAATGCCAAACGTACCGCGTGGGTGAGTGCAAGATTTCCCGCGGTGCGCAGGAGCGTCAGGTCACTGCTTCCGCCGCCCTGCAGGAAACGTGAACCCTTCACCACGTCGACGCCCGAATTAAGGGCTGCAACGAACACGCCGATGTCTGCGACATTCATCGACCCGTCGGCGTCCATCATCACGATGATGTCTCCGGTGGAGGTCTCGAAGCCGGTGCGCAGTGCATGGCCCTTGCCGCGTCGAGTTTCTGTGACGATCACTGCATCTGGGCAGAGTTCACGGACCACAGCAAGGGTTCCATCGGTGGATTCGCTGTCAACGATGACCACTTCATCAACGATTGATGGAATGGTTGGCAAAACCAGATTCAGGTTTTCAGCTTCGTTCAGCGTTGGAATGATGAGACTGACTTTTGGTCGGGCTGATGCGTCGGCTTTTGCGGATGCATCTGCAAGAAAAAGCATGTCGCTTGATTCTTGCTCCGATCCGGAACGGATCGATACCAAGTCATGGTTATTGGCAAGTGCCATTTTGATCTTCCCCCAAGAAGTTCGTTATTCAGATGTACGTCTGCCGCTGTGTGCAGCGTGGACTCCCCAGTCCTCATTGCACGTGCGAGTGCGCCAACGTGTTCGGTGAATTTCCCAATGCTCACCGAGAGCTCAAGTATTACACACACTTTGCTTAATCTCAGCACGTAATTTCCGATGAATTTTCTTGTTTTCGAAAAAAGCTATCGATTGAACTTTCTTGTGACATGTAAAGCAGGTGAATTTAATAGTTTCCCCTCAATGGCAGGAACTGTCTCCATAAGTAGGGCACCCCTCCACCTTCCACTAGCGGTCCGCGCTACCCGAGTACTTTCACCCTTCTCAACCCGCCGCAATCCTGATAATTACTGGTTTATCGGCCAGCAGAATTAGACCAAGAAAAATAATCAAGTTTCGAGCATTCAGCTCGACGCTCAAGAAATGACCAAGAAATACAAATTCGTTTAATTCTTAAAATACCTACGTAACACTTGCTTCATATTCATTGCACCGCAAACACAAGCCTTTTGAGTGCCACAAAGAAAAACACCGGACGAAAACTCGAATACTGAGTTTCGTCCGGCGCCTTATTTCCTTGGGACCATCTTCATGAGCCAGTTAGTTGGCTTTTATATTTTTAGCTTCTAGCCACCAGCAATCGCTGAGGGTTGGCCACCGTAATAGAAACGCGGACCAACAGCAGGCCTAACACCACCGCGAGGATTACCACTAGCACAGTTACCGGCTTGACCAGAACCGCGATACCCGCCAGCGGGAGGACCAAGACAGCCGAGGCGATGGCGAAGCCAATGGACGCTGTCAGAGCCGGGATCATCAACGACTTGGTGCGGGCCGCGTTCATAACTTTGTAGCTCATGCCCAAACGGTGCAGGCCATCGTAGAGTTCAGCGCGGTCAAGGGTGCTGGCACTCTGGGTAATCGCGGCCGAGGCGGCGACGCAGATAAAGGCGATGGCCAGGGTCAGTAGCACGCCGGTGAGCACATCGGCGCTCAGGTACTGCATCCACCCAGGTTCAGACACCTCACCGCCGCCCATCCCCATGAGGGCAGCCCCGCTGCCGCCGACCACCGCGACGAAGGAAGCCATGGCAACACCCGAAACCTGGCGCCAGGACTGCGCAGGATTCTCTAAAATCATGCGCGCCGCCAGGAGTTCTTCGGGCTTCTGAGCCTTGGCGAGCTTGCTCTTACCCACCCTGGCAACCAGCCACGGGCCGACCAGATTCAGCACCAGCAGCCCCATCCCGAAACCGCCGACGATGATGCCGATCATCGTGGCAAGGTCCTGGGCAATAACGGCCAGGTTGTTGAGCACAAAGTACAGGACAGCTATAACGCCCACGGTAATCAGTGCCCTGGCCCAGCTTGGCACCGGCACACTCTGGCGGGTGGCAACCGCCAGCGGGGTGATGACCAGTTTGCGCAGTCCCGCCACGGCGCTAATCACCGAAAGCAACACCACCAGCACCACGGCGAGCGCAATCACCCACCACGGCAGGTAAATCGCGCTACCAATGGGTGCGCCCTGGAACTGGATCATGGAAACCAAGGGAGAAGCGGCAAGGTAGAGCACCACGCCCAGCAGTGCGCCGACCAGTGCGGTGCCCGCCGCCTGGATCATCGCGATCTGACTGATCTGGGTTCCGGTGGATCCCAAGAGGCGCAGCGAAGACAGCGCGCGGTCTTGGGTCCGGGCGGAGAGTCGTGCGGCCGCGGCGCCGAGAACCACCAGTGGAACGATCAAGAGCACCAACGCGAAGGCCGCCAGTGGAAGGTACATGCCCTGGGCTTCGGGTTCGAAGCTGGTGAAGGAGTAGGCGCCTCCCAGCACGATCAACAACACCGCACTGACCATGGCGTAAGCGCTGACGGTAAGGATCTGCGGAGTGCTTCGGGCGGCCGAAGGTCGGCCGATCATCCAGGCAAGGTGCAGGGTGTTCATGACAGGTTCCCCGTCTGCTGCCCGGCCTTGAGGCTGTCGGTGACGATAAGCCCGTCGCGCAGGGTGACGATGCGGTCGCAACGTTCAGCCACGCTGCGGTCGTGGGTCACCATGACCAGCGACTTGCCTGCTCCCACCGTGGCGCCCAGCAGGATCTCCAGGACCTCGGCACCGGTGGTGGAGTCCAGCGCGCCAGTGGGTTCATCGGCAAAGACCACGCTGGCCCCGGTGACCTGGGCGCGGGCAATCGCTACGCGCTGCTGTTGGCCGCCGGAGAGCTGGCCGATGCGGCGCTGTTCCATGCCGGCAAGTCCCAGTTGCACCAGCGCCTGCTGGGCGTTGCCCATGGCCGCGGAGCGCGGCACCCCATTGATCATCAAGGCCATGGCGACGTTTTCGATGGCCGTCAGTTCCGGGATGAGCAGCCCCGACTGGAAGACGAAGCCGAACGCTTCGCGGCGCAGCTTGGTGCGCGCCCTGTCGTTCAAGGTCTCAACCTGGACATTCGGATGTCCCGGGAGGTTTAGCGTGATGCGTCCTGCATCGGGAAGCTCGATTCCTGCCAGGGCGTGCAGCAGCGTCGACTTGCCGGAGCCTGACGGACCCATAATTGCCAGTGATTGGCCGAGCTGGATATTCAGATCTACACCGCCCAAGGCGGTGGTGGTGCCGAAGCTGCGAAACAGCCCGCTGGCTGCGATGACCGGTGGTAGGCCCAAGGAATTTTCTAGCATGACTCAATGTTTTCAAAGCTGGTGACCTCGGACATCGGAGAAAGGTTCCATGTTCGTTGTCGCTTGCTCATACTTTGGTAGGAGCCACGGGTTGGCGGGCTTAGCCCCACGCAGGAGTTGTTGATCAGGAATGAAGTTGGAACTGTATAGCCAGCCGTTTTGCGCCCCATGCACCCGGGCCCGGCAGGTGGTGCACCGCGCCCAGGAGCTGGTGGCTGACCTTGAGGTCGAAGAAATCAACATGGTGGAGCAGGTGCAGCGTGGTGAAGAGCTCGGGATCATCTCCACGCCGGTCATTCGATTGCTCATCGATGGCCATGAGAAATTCCGGGGAACAGATACTCCCACGTTAAACCAGCTTTTGACGGCCATCGCCCACGCTGGCGACTAGTCTCACGCCGATATTTGACCCAAGATGCACGGGTTCCGCCCCGTGATGGGGAAGAATAGACAGGTGATAACTGTGCCCGGCGTCGACCATGAATGCTTCCATCGAGTCCTTGCTGACTCGTCAAACCGCATCGAATGGCTTCGGGCAAGGGCGCAGGGCGTCACCGCCACCGACGTGGCAAAACTGTCCACCGAAAAGTCGGTGAAGAACGCCGCCTGGGACAAGTTGTACGGAAACAGCTTCTCCGGAAATCCCTATACCGATCATGGTCGCAAACGCGAACCGGTAATTGCCGCGTGGGTTCAGGAGAACTTCAATATCTTCCCCTCAACACAGCTGTTCCATTCACAGAATTCACGGCTGCACCTTGCCACCCCAGATGGCTTGGGTTTTGATGCGGCAGGGGTTCCGGTGCTCTCCGAAATCAAGACCACGAACAAACCGTTCAAGAAAATCCCGAAGAACTACCTGCGCCAGGTGCTGTGGCAGCAGCATGTAATCGGTGCGGAGCGCACCCTGTTCGTTTGGGAAGAACACGATAATTTTGTTCCGCTGCGCGATGTCCCGGAGTACATGTGGGTTGAGCGCGACGACGACCTGATCAAGGATTTGATCAACAAAGCTGAATCGTTGATCGCTGCGCTGCGCGAGGCCACCGCCCGCCAGGAGCGCTACAACGACTATGGTCCAGCGGCCCTGAGGCTCTAAGGACTTCAAAGAGCAACGCGCTGGGTGTGAAGTTCGTAAACTTCACACCCAGCGCGTTTGCCTGTTATCGCCGTTGTCCGCCTAGACGGCCGGCGGAGCAGGGATGGTGCGCGGATCAGGCAAGCACTCCGGGTAGCTGGTGATCAATTCACTCAGCAGCTTTTCTCGGATCATATTGCGCAGGTCCCACAGATCCCCGGGGTTTCTCGCAGATAAAAATATGGTTACCGTCTGCAGTCCACCCTGTACGTCTGTCACGTTTAGTGCATTGCGCTGACCGTCCCACCAGTCCGAGGACTCGAGCAGTTCGGTGGTGCGCTGACGCAGGTAGTCGATCGGCGCATTGAGCTTGAGCTGGAATACGACGTTGCCGGCGATCTCCGTACTGCGGCGTGACCAGTTCTCAAATGGCGTGGTGGTGAAGTAGGTGGAAGGCAGGATCATGCGCCGCCCGTCGAGCAGCAATACCACCACATAGGACAGAGTGATTTCTTCAATGGTGCCGCGTTCCTGTTCAACAACTACCGTGTCGTCCACTCGGATGGAGTCCGTGAAGGCAATCTGAAGACCTGCAAAGACATTCGCCAGGGTTGACTGAACTGCAAGACCAACGATCACCGAGGCGAGACCCGCAGAGGCGATCAAACCTGCGCCTAGCGCCCTGACCTGTTCGATCGAAAGCAGAACGACGCCTACGGCGACAACGCATAGAACTGCAATGATGACCCGGCGCAGCAAGCCCACCTGAGTCTGCACCTTGGCGAGCTTTCGACCCGAACCAAAGCGGGCACCAACGCGGGCCAGCAGGACCTCTTCGATGACTCGGACTATTCGGATGATCAGCCAGGTGAGGAAGAAGACCAGCACCGCAAGGATGACGAATTGCCAGCCGTTGTACCAAGACTTGTCCTTATAGAAGATGGCAAACGCAGACTTCGCCACGATCGACGTCACGGTGCCGAAGAACGGCCAGCGGGTGGAGTTCACGTGGGCATCTTCCACCCCCATGTGGGCAAGGACCCTGCGGAATACTCCGCTGAAAACAAAGGTAAGGATGGCGGCAATCACCGCACCAACCGCAATCACAGCCCAGAATTGCAACGTTTCGGGGAGGAAGCTTGATGCTTTAACGACGTCTTGGACGGTCTCGTCGATAGGCGCAACAGGGGTTTCAGTCATCCGTTAAGCATGTCATAGCCCGCTTATTGAACGCTGTGTACGACCTTGTGTGATTCGAAACGTTCGGTCTTGAATTGCAGTTGCGCAACAGTAGTATTTCAATCGCTCTAGGGGCTTGAATTCACTGTTTTTGCGCGGTGAACTAGTCTGACCGGCATAGCAAATGCCAGGTGTTGCATACCTTAGAAAGCAGGTGTTTCCCCAATGCATCGACCCAAGTTTGCGCTACTCGCTGCCGCTGTCACCGCCGCGTTATTGACTCTCACCCCGGGAGCAGCTGCGGCGCCGACCAGTGTCGCTGTCAGCACCACCACCGCGACCACTTGCCCAACCGTATGGTGGGGTTCGCTGGCCAAGTCCAAGACTTTGTCTACGACCTCGCCCATCTTCAACGTCCGCACCGGGCAGCACAGCTGCTACGACCGGATGGTCATCGACCTGTCGGGTAAACCGGCTGGTTACAGCGTGAAGTATGTCGATACCCTCAGCGGCATTGCTTCAGGCATCCCAGTTCATACCACCGGTGGGGCGAATCTACAGATCCTCGTCCATGCCCCGGTCAGCACCTCCTACTCCCCGCGTGCAACTGTGAAGAACCTCGGCTACACCACATTCAAGCAGCAAGTGTGGCTGGGAAGTTTCGAGGGAGAAACCATGCTCGGCATCTCCACCCGTGCACGGCTTCCGATGCGTGTATTCCTCCTTGACGGGCCGGGAACTGGCTCCCGATTGGTGATCGACGTTGCCCACCGTTGGTGAGCACAACATTTAATTCGAGCTGTTCGCCACTTTTTGATGACGTACCGCGTAACACCCGGTCAACCTGCTGAATAATGTGCCACGATGCTATGTATGAGCAGCAAATTTGCCTATCAGCAGGTTGACGTTTTTGCGCCCACAGCTTTCAACGGCAACGGCCTTGCCGTTGTATTTGAAGCCGATAAGCTCAGCGACGACCAGATGCAACGTTTTGCCCAGTGGATCAATATGGCAGAGACAGCGTTCTTTGTTGAACCAACGGATGAAGAAGCAGACTACGCCATCCGTATTTTCACCCCCTCCACGGAACTGCCCTTCGCAGGCCATCCAACCCTCGGTGCAGCTCATGCATGGCTGGCTGCCGGCGGCGAACCCGGCCCAAGCGGACATCTGGTCCAGCAGTGCAAGGGCGGGCTGATCCAGCTGCGCATCGAACGTGAGGCAAGCGAAGAGCACTCGGCGCGTATTGCCTTCCTCGCTCCCCCGTTGACCCGTTCCGGCCCATTGGAACCAGATGTTCTGCAGTGGGCCATCTCCGGCCTGGGGTTGCAGCCGGAAGACGTGGTGGATCATGCGTGGCTGGCCAATGGGCCGCAACCGGCGGGCCTGGTGCTGCGCGATGCCGATGTTGTGTTGGCGATCGAGCCTGACTTTGAGGCCCTGGAAGGTTTGGAAGTCGGCGTCATCGGCCCGTACACCGCTTCCAGTGTTTCCTTCGGCACCTGGCAGCCTCGCGAATCGGTGATGCCGCGGGTTGCCGGTACCCGCGAGGAGCTGCGTCCCTTGGATTCCTCAGACCTTGAACGTTCAGAAGAGCGTTTCGGTTCGGTGGTCCTGCAACCGCCGGCAGACTTCGAGGTGCGCAACTTCGTTCCCGGTGAAGCCGTTCCGGAGGATCCTGCCACCGGCAGCCTGAATGCCGCTTTCGGACTTTGGCTCACCGAATCTGGTTATGCCCCGCAGCGCTATACGGTGCGGCAGGGAACCCGAGTGGGACGCAACGCCATCTTGCACATCGAAGCTGATGAACAGGGCGTGTGGGTCAGCGGCGACATTGTCACCCGGGTCGACGGTACTGTGAGCTTCGACTGATTAATCAAAGATAGAGAAACTATCTATGTTCTGAGCAGCTCGAAAGCACTAGTCTTGACCAGTGCCACAATCTGCAAATCCTGAAATCGAATTTGATAAGAAGGCCGCCTGGAATGCCCTGTGGGCATTGGTCATCGGCTTCTTCATGATTCTTCTGGACACCACCATCGTGTCCACCGCCATGCCCGCCATTATGAGCGCCCTTGATGCCGATATCTCAAGCATCCTATGGGTCAACAGCGCCTACCTGCTCACGTTTGCCGTGCCCTTGCTGGTGACCGGCCGCTTGGGCGACCGTTTCGGCCCGCGCAATATCTACCTGATCGGCATGGTCGTGTTCACCCTTGCCTCGCTGTGGAGCGGACTTTCAACGACCCTCGCGTCGCTGGTCTTCGCCCGCGCGGTGCAGGGCCTGGGTGCTTCGATGATCTCACCGCAGTCGATGACCCTGATTACACGTATGTTCCCCTACGCCCACCGCGGCGCCGCCATGGGCCTGTGGGGCGCGGTGGCCGGCATCGCCACACTTGTTGGACCGATCGCCGGCGGCCTGCTGGTTGACTCCGTGGGCTGGGAATGGATCTTCTTCATCAACGTTCCGATTGCGGTGCTGAGCATCGTCATGGTGCTGAAGTTTGTTCCAAAGTTGAAGCCCCAGGCGCATTCGTTCGACTGGGTTGGCGTGGCGCTGTCAGCCATCGGCATGTTCTGCATGGTCTACGGCATTCAGGAAGGCGACTCCACCAACTGGGAGCCGTTCCTCGGCCCCATTGGTTCGTGGCACTTGATCGTCTTCGGCGTCCTGATGATGTTCGTCTTCGTATGGTGGCAGTCGAAAACCAAGAGCGAACCGTTGGTCCCACTTCGTTTGTTCAAGGTCCGCAACTTCACCCTGGCCAATATTTCGATCACCTTCATGGGCTTGATCGTCGCAACCATCAGCCTGCCGATGGTGTTCTTCCTGCAGAGCGTGCGCGGCCTGTCCCCCACCGAGTCGGCGCTGATGATCTCCCCCATGGCGATTGTCGGCATCTTCTTGGCTCCTCCCCTGGGCAAGGCGATCAACAAGGTCAACCCGAGGACCTTTGCACTACCTGGTTTCATTCTGCTGGGCGGCGGCACCATTGCCTACGCATTGATGATGCATGCAGACATCCCGTTGTGGACATTGCTAATTCCTTCGGCCATTCAGGGTGTGGGCTCCGCGATGATTTGGCCGTCCCTGTCCCTGGCCGCGACCCGCGACCTGACGGCAGTTGATGCCGGAGCTGGTTCGGGCATCTACAACACCACCCGCCAAATTGGTTCGGTCCTCGGGTCTGCGCTCATTGCATTCATGATGGATTCGCGAGTATCGGCGCAGATCGCCAAGCTGGACCAGCCGGCCGATCAGGCCTCGATCTTTGAGGCAACCTCGGTGGGCCTTGGCCAGGCGTTGCTGCTGCCGGGCTGCATCGCCCTTGCCGCCATCGTTGCAGTGGTGTTCTTCAACTCCCATCCGGTGGACGACAATGCTAGGCGCAAGTAGCGTCAATAAGCTGAGACCTGCTTAGCCTCGCAGCCAGGGGACGACGACCGACGTCGCCCCCTGGCTGCTTATTTGTTTTCAGGGCTAATTATTCGAGCTTCGCTTAGTGATCCGCACCGATTCAATAGGAATACGAAATAATCAATTATTCTGACTAAACAGACCCAGAATCGAACTAATAGTCGAGTCGGGGAAAATTAAGATTCGAAATGAGAATTTGGGGTAGACGTTGAATCTGCTGGATGCTCTAAACCACTACATCGTGGCTGAGCAGTACGAGTTGCTGATTGATTTTGCTATCGAGAACTTTACCGAGCTCTACAGTCAGCACCGCCTCGATTCTGCGCACCTCATCAACAAGATTCCGGCAAGTGCCCAAGAGGCCCATCCTGAGTTGGCCATCATTGGGGCCGTAGGCCAGTCGGTGATTCACCCTCACCGCCCCATTGATTTGGCGGAGGTCCAGCTATCGCTGCAGAAAATTGCCGAAGCCTCAGCTGGGAGTGAGGACCCGATCATCCGCCTTCGAACTGCTGGCTTGCAGCTCAGCGTCATGCGCGTCTTGATGCTCGCTGACCAAGCAGTGGAAGCTGCCCGACACTGGGAACGGGTGGTGGATGTCCTGTCTCCAATAGTCAACTTGGCCAAGAAGAAAATGTACTTTGTCTTCGCAGTGCAGTGCGTTGCCGCCTATGCGCATGGCGGCAGTTTTGCCGAAGCCATCAGTGCCGCGCGACGTCTGGACCAGGACGAAAACCGCTTGCGGCACCTGCACGTCCGTTCTTTGGTGAGCCTGTCTCATGCGTTGAACGGCGACATGGTTTCGGCCAGAAACCTGATTCATCATTTCGATGACGGCTGCCTTCCCCAGAACTGGCAAGGTTCTTACAATGCCATCGGCTATCACGTCAGTTCAGCGCTGCTAGCCATTGAAGATGCAAATCCGAACGCGGCCCTAGCTCGGTTGGATGATCTCAACGAGTTCCTTCACGTGGTGGATCACTGGGCATTTATTTTGATTGTTCGGGCAAGAGCACTGATCTTTGCCGGAGACCCGGTAACCGCCGCAGACGAGATCCGCAATTCCATGATGGAAAGCACCAGTCAGCGAGCCGGTTCCTCCGCGCTAGATATGCTCAATGCCGCCTACCTCGATCTACTCAACGCGGCTGAGCTTGTCGAGCGCGCGGCCCGATTCAAGGAGACAGTTAAGACATCTCTACCGGCGTTCAACATGGCAGTTGCGCGAGCTGCCATGAACCATGATGAAATAACGGCTCTTAAACTGGCCAGGACTGAATGGGATTCCAATTGCAGCTTGAGACTGCATGCCGAAAGCCTGCTGGTTGAGGCAATTGCATACCACCGTCTGGGCCTTGCCGAGTTGGCAGATGAATCAACCGTGAAGCTGGCTGCCACAGTGAAGCACAGCGGACTGCCATCGGTGCTCGCCTACGGGCCAAGACCTGAAACCAACTTCCTGCTGCAGCGACACTCGCCTGTACTAGGCGATCAGTTAAGAAACTTCGCGCACGGTCCAGATCAAGGCATCAAACCCAAGGTGACCTTGACCGAAATGCAATTGAAGATTCTCTCGCAGCTGGTCACGCATCCCAGCTTCCCCAAATTGGCTGAGTCGCTGTTCATATCGCCCAATACGGTCAAAACACATCTGCGCAATATATACCTCAAACTCGGGGTCAAGAACCGAGCGGAGGCAGTGCAGACTGCCATGCAGCTGGGACTACTTGACTAGCCAGCCACTTGTTATGCCGCTTTAAATTCGCGAGAAACGATCTTCCCCCAAAAAGATCGCCTCTCGCGAAGGCAACTGCATGAGAGGAGTTCAGGCAATTGCGAGTGGTATCAGCTTTTTGGATAAACACCGCACTTGCGAGTGGCAGCGTCGTCCAATCTCCGAGCTTCTCATCCTGCCATTACCGGATCCCCATGCCCTTCCCCAAGGTGCGATTTGAGCTCAAGTAATAGCAATCCAAGAGTCTTGGATTTATTTCTAGTACCTTCAACTATTGTCGACCATCGGGTGAGACCTCGTCCTTTATTTCTACATGTAAAGCGAATCTAGACAGGAAATTCACCTTTCCCTCTCACCCCACCTGACAGTCGTCGCAGCTGTTGTCTATTCGTGAAAAGTTCTGCGTTCAGCGGCGTTTCCTGTTGGATCTCCAAGAAATTGGCTGCAGCTTTCCGGGGCGCCTTGGAGACTTGTTGCCGAGCTTTAATCCAGTGCAGTAAATATTCACTCATCACGTCATTGTCGAAACACGATGCGATGGAAGAACCTGCAGCATCCTATACTCGTTGCTTATGAGCACCGGTACCCAACTGTCCAAGCAGTCCCGTTACGTCGTCGTTGATACACTGCGTGGTTTGGCGATCCTCGGAATGATCTGGGCTCACGTTCACGGCCTTGCACCAAGGATGCTTCCCGAAGCAATTACCGGAGCGATTTCACAGATGAGCGGTGCGGCCACACCGCTGTTCATGTTGGTTGCGGGTACGACCATAGCGATCCTGACGCGTAAGCCGATGGAAGGTAAACAGCGCTGGCATTTCAGGCTGGAGTACTTTCTGCGTGGGGTCGGCCTGATACTCATCGGGCTGGCGCTCCTCCCCTGGGGAGGCCGGGTCGATGTTGTACTTTCCTATCTTGGCGTCACATTCATCTTGGCTGTGCCGTTCCTTTTCGCCAGCTCGAAAGTGCTCAGCATCTCTGCGGTAGCCATCTTGGCCGCCTCGCCGATCCTTGCAAGCATTATCGGCCAAGCGCTCATCACAACCCCGGAATTGCTCTACGCAAAGGTAAGTAACAATCCGATTGCGTTCTTGCTCCAATGGACCTTCACGGGCCGGGCCTACCACGCCACCTGGCTTCTGCCGTTCCTGCTGCTGGGAATAGTTGCAGGACGCCAGCTGCTCGCGCACAAGCTCCCGGCAAAGACCATCGGCCTAGTTGGCTTTGGACTTACCGCGGGAGTCTTCCTGCTCTACGTGAATCCGCAGCAGATCGCTGGGCATTATGTGCGCGGAAGCTACGTAGAAATGACCTTCGACCTTGCCCGTGCCATGACGGTGTACGGATTGTGCCTGTGGCTGGCCGCCGTAAAGAATCCAAAGTTCTCCAGCGGATTCAAGAAAATCAGCATGCCCATTTCGCTGGCTGGGCGCATCCCGTTGACGCTATATGTGCTCCATGTGCTGCTGCTGTTCACATTTGAAAGCCGAGGCTGGACTCTTTCTGGCCCACAGGGACTGTGGCCGCTGGTCGTCTTTGTCCTCTGCCTCGGCTTTGCCGTGTTGTGGGGCCTGACCCTTGGCGTGGGCCCCGTCGAGAGATTCCTTGGGGTCTTCTCATTGCGGCACAATATGCGTTGGGCATTCGCCGCTGCGCCGGCGAACCTCGCAGACTTCGGCTTCGCCCCGAAGAATGCGCAACAGCCATCTCCTACCCTAGATCCGCGTTGATCAGCGAACCTGCAGATAGCTATTAACGAAGAGACTCATTACGCCACCGTGGTGGAGCAATGAGTCTCTTCTGTCTTTCGAAGCATAGTCAAAGCGCTACGGCTCTAACGGCTACTGCTTGGGTTCGGAATCGTTTCCGCCCTTGAGGTCCCTGACCTTGTCGCCGATCTTCTCCTGCGCGTCAGCGGCGAATTCTTTGACGTTCTCCGTGGCCTCGACAGTGAATTCTTTGACCTTTTCGCTGGCTTCTCCGGCGAAGTCCTTGACCTTTTCGGTAGCATCTTCGGCGAAGTCCTTCACGCTTTCGGTTGCTTCACCGAGCGTCTTCTTTGCGTCATCCATAAAACCCATAGGCTTCTCCTTCAACATATGATCCAGGTGCAGGAGCTAGCCTGCCCGAGATGCAGGTTTATTTATTCTTCTTGGCCTTCTTGGAAGACTTGCGGCTGAAAATCAATGCCACGGCGATGCCGGCCAGCCAGACATCTTTGGCAAGGGCCGTGCCGTCCTGCGTTGGGCGGATGCCGTCCGATTCGGTCATTCCCGGGGTACGCAGGTAGGCGGCCAGAAGGGAGCCGGAGAAAACGCCAAGCCCCAGACCTGCCAACTTCGAAGGGATGATCGGCAGCAGCAGAGCGCTGCCAAGCGAAATCTCGCCAATCGAAAGCATCTTGCCAAAGGTAGCTGGTTCAATTTCAGCCAACGGTGGGATGCCATTGGCAGCCATCTGCTGCAAGCCGGCGGAGCTGGCTTCATCCAAGCGAAGCTTGTTAATACCGCTGTTCAGAATGAACGCGCCACTGACCAAACGTAGCGCTGCGTTTGCAATCGAGATTCCCACGGGCTCTCATTCCTCTAGAAGTGGTAGTTTGGCTGACCTCAATTGTTAGGTCTTCCTGCTGATCAGCGTAGTCATCTCGATGAGAGGACACAATGACCACGCCGCCCCATTCAGCAAAGGGCAAGAAAATGCAGTGGGTAATCATGCTAAATTTTTGAATCATGATCCCTGCTTCTGCTGTACCCTCCACTGCCCTTGATCTACTGATAACCCAGGGCTTTGACGCGACGAGCGTAGATGAACTGGCAGCCGCGGCAGGTATCTCCCGTTCTACGTTCTTTAGACGTTTTGGGTCCAAAGAGAACATGGTCTTTGCCGATCAGGAAATGATCATCACGCATGTTCAGACAACCCTGGCGGCTTCCTCGGTTGATGCCGTTCAGACTCTCATTGACGCAGCGCATGTGGTCTTCGACCAATACACCGCCAACCCGGAAGCCGCGCAACTGCGCCACAAACTGCTGTCGTCGGTTCCGTCGCTGCGGGAGCGCGAACTGGTGTCCACTCACAGGTACGAAAAGGCATTCTTTGACTTCCTCGCGCGCAGGGATCTTGTCACGACGCAGGCCAACCGCGCCCTGGGACTCGGGTTGTGTGCGGGGCTGGTGGCAATTCACAACGATCACCTGAGAATGTGGCTGCGCGATGCGCAGAGTACCGACCGCACCAGACTCGCCCACGATGTGTTGCTGTTCCTGACACGCTTTTCTGATCTGCTGCAGCCCGGTGAGCCGCAGGCGGCGCCGGCGAGCGCCGCGCCGAGCATTGTTGTTTCGGTGCTTTCCCCGGGAGCCGACGAACAGTCGATTCTCGATGCAGTGTCCCAGGCACTCAAGAAGAGTCAGGGATAGCCCACACGCATCACAGTGCATGAAACCTAGTGCCTTGACATGACACTGCGTTCCATTAGGCTTGGGGTGGAACTACTACCCAGGCTTATAAGGAGCACCCCGATGACCGCGCAGCACACCGGTATTGACTTCCCCAACGGAGTCGTTGAGCCCGACTATGATCTGTGGACGGGCGAGGTCAACACCGACCCCACCGGTGTATTTGCCGACCTGAATGAGGCAGATGCGGCCTGGCGTTCCAAGGCCCGCCGCTTTGTGCTCGAAGAGGTCAAGAAGGACATCCACGAGTACTGGGACAAGGCCGAATACCCGCTGCACCTGCTCAAGAAGCTCGGCGACGCCGACCTTCTGCGCGACGGCCTAAACGTCGACGGCTACTCCTATATGAGCCCGCTGGCGGCAGGACTGGTGAATATGGAGATGGCCCGCGGTGACGGTTCGGTGGCAACGATCATCGGCGTCCAGGCAGGACTGGCGGTACGTTCGGTCATGTACTGCGGCAGCAGGGAACAGATCGCCAAGTACGCCATGCCGATGCTGTCCGGCGAACTTCCGGGCGCCTTTGCGCTGACCGAACCGACCCATGGTTCCGACTCGGTGTCTCTGGAGACCAGCGCCCGCAGGGTCGACGGCGGCTATCTCATCAACGGCGAGAAAAAGTGGATCGGTAACGGTTCGGTGGGCGGTGTATCCATCGTGTGGGCCCGCGATGAGGAGAACAACGTCCGCGGATTTATCGTCCACCAGGATGCCGAGGGCTACAGTGCCACCACCATCGAAAACAAGCTCTCGCTGCGGGCCATCTGGCAGGCGCATATCCGCATGGAGAACGTCTTCGTACCCGATGAGGATGTCATGCCGGAGGCCAAGAGCTTCAAGGATACTTCCCGCGTGCTCTTTGCCACCCGTCTGGGCGTCGCATGGTCAGCGGTGGGCCACGCCACTGCGTGCTACGAGTCGGCGGTGAACTACGCCAAGCAGCGCGTACAGTTCGGCCGTCCCCTGGCTGCCAGCCAGATCGTTCAGGAACGCCTTGCCCGCATGCAGTCCGAGTTGGCAACCATTCAGGTGCTGACCATGCAGGCTACCAAGCGCGAGGCCGCCGGCGAGCTCACCGGTCCACAGGCCTCCCTGGCCAAGTACACCGCAACCCGCACAGCGCGCTCGATTGCTTCCAACGCCCGCGACCTGCTGGGCGGCAACGGCATCCTGACCAGCAACCGGGTGGCGCGCCACTTTGCCGACATTGAAGCCATCCATACCTATGAGGGCACGGAGACGGTCCAGGCACTGATCATGGGCCGCGACATCACAGGCTTCTCTGCCTTTGCCTAAATTCGAGCCTTAAAAATTTTCAGGTCCCTGCGGTTGCCCCGCAGGGACCTGACTCGCTTCCGGCACTATGCCGAGGGCGTGAGCTCTAGATGTTCGGTTTTCCCTTGGATGAGGGTGACATCGACCGGAACATCCTCAAGTCCGGCCTGGTCCAGGGTGTTGCGCAGGGCCTGAGTACGTTCAATGCTTTCCCCGACGATCACTACTTCCAGGGTCCCCGACCTATAGGCCACCGAGGAGATATCTGATCCCTGTTCATCAGCCCAGGCGCTGACCACCGGCTGCGCCTTGTTGATTGTCATTTGCTCTTGAATCACCTTCGCGCTGCCAACGCTCAGGGGAATGGCAAGTAAGATCAGCGCCACGACAACATAGGTCATCGAGCGGACGCTGAGCTTGCCAATCTGCATGCGGGCGTCCAGGGCGGTCTGCCGCAGTCGTGAGACGAGGAAGAAGATCAATCCGGTGAAAATGATTGCCGCAACGTTGGTGCCAAACAGCAGCAAGGCTCCGAGCGACTCATCGATGGCGCCGGATTCAGCGGTCAAACCGACAACCGCGAGTGGCGGGACCAACGAGATCGCGATGGCCACGCCAGGCAGTGCATCGGAAACGTCGCTTCGGGTGACGGCAAAGGCGCCGACGAAACCTGTGGCGAGCGCTGCCACCAGGTCGATCATGCGTGGGCTGATGCGGGATGCCACCTGCGAGTTCGTCGCAGCAACGACGTCCACAGGATCCATCATGCCAAGAAGATAGCCGATGCAGATCACGACAATTGATCCGCTGATCACCAGCAAGAGATTGTGGACGATCTGTCGCCTATTGGCCAGCACCATTGCCAAGGCGGTGCCAAGAATGGGGGTCATCAGCGGGGCGACGATCATCGCGCCGATGACGGTAGCGGTGGAGTCAGCTACGACACCTGCGGTGGCAATGACCGCCGCGAGGAACAGCAAGACGCAGAAGGCCGATAGATTCCTTGCCGCATTCCCATCCGTCAGGTACAGCTTGCTGCGCATCCGCCGCAGGTCATCTGCATCAGCTGCGCGAAAAATTGAGGCGAAGAAAGTGCCTTTTGACGTGTCCATATTCGCTGATGGAGGCACGTGCTCGTGTGGTTCTGTGGCCATGATTCAGTATCGTACTCGGACTGTTCAATTCAAAGTGTTCTGACGCGTACTTCCGATTATTAATGATGAATATTTCACAATTCGTGAGAACTCTTTAAATGCGAAATCAACAATTGATGGCTCAATCAGGAATGCACGAACGATTGTCTGCCGAACAATGCAGAAAAGATTTCACCGAGGAAATCTCGGACGTTGTTTCAGCCTTCGCGCTTGAGCCTGTTCTTGGTGAAGGCGGTGGCCTCATGCTCCCACGGGTTCTCAGGCCATGGGTGCTTCGGATAGCGTCCACGCATTTCTGCACGCACCTGGGCGTAGGGGCCGTTGAAAAAACTCACTAGGTCTTCCGTGACTGCCAGCGGACGCCCCGCCGGGGAAAGCAGATGGAACTGTACCGGCAGCTGGTCTTTGATCAGCCGCGGAGAAAATTGCAACCCAAAGCATTCTTGGAGCTTGACCGCCACCACGGCTGGGCCGGTTTCCCCCACCGCCGGATACTCGATGCTGATCCATGAGCCAGAAGGCACCTGCAGTCGGAGTGGAACCAACCGGTCGAAGTCATGTGCATGTTCCCACGGCATCAGCGAACGCAGCGCGGAGTGCAAATCAACCTTCTCCGCAGGCTTTCCTGAAGCCATCGAGCGCAGGGCCGGGGCGAGCCAGTCATCTGCCCGAGCCAACAACGCGTCCTCGTCCATAGGCTGGAAAGGTTCCCCGAGGATTCGATAGGCCACCGCCAACCGTCGGCGCAGCGCGTCAAATTCCTCTTGCGGTCCGAATAGCGCCAACCCGTGTTCCTGCACGGCCGACCTTGCTGCCTGGACGCCGAGTTCTTCGGTAACCTTGATTGGTCTTGAGGACAATTCGATCTGGCCAAAAGCCTCAATTCTGCGGGCGCTGATTTTCCCGTCGGTGAATTGAGCCGCCTCCCGCACCTGGTACATATGCGGCAGGAGGTCGCGAGCCAGCTCTATTTCGAGTGCTGCGGCACGGCGGATCATTGCGGTATTTCCCGTGCGGGAAACTTCTGCCACCGCCAAAAACTCGCTATGCCCCAGATGGCTGCCTCGGGGCAGCAGCGCGCGGGTTCCCGAAGCCAGAAGGTATTCGTTGTCCCCAACTTTCCGAGCCACCCATTGCGGGTAGGCCAAGGCGCAGACGCCCGCCATTGCCGAGTGCCGGTCGTCAGCGGCCGGGGTGCGCTCTAGGCCCACGGCCAGTTGAACCAGCCTGCGTGTTTCCTGTTTCCATGCGCGGTAACCTGGGTGTGAAGATCTGCCGATCGCGGCCAGAAGTTCTGCAAGATCCGCGCTGGCGACGCGCTCGGAACTTGCCAGCAAGGCTACCGCTTCGGCTGTGGGCTGCACCCCGAAATGCATGGCGCCATCGAGCAGCGCGCGTGCTGTTCTCGGGTCGGTGGGGATCCGAACCATCTTCTCGCCGTGGGCGGTGATCCGTCCGGCACCGTCCACCGCGTCCAGCGAGCGCAACACCTGCTCATCAAGTTTCATGGCAGCTGGCGCGGGGGCTTCCCACATGCTCAGCCCCTCGCCGCGCGGCGTACCCCAGGCTGCAAGCTGCAGGCCGGCGGACACCAGATCGCCGGTGCGAATTTCAGGAGTTGAATGTGCCGGGGCTGCGGCAAACGATTTGGCATCTAAGGTACGCACCACCTGGCCGGGGCCCAGACGTCCGGCACGACCCGCGCGCTGGGTGGCGGCGGCGCGGCTGGCGACCACCGTCACCAGCCCGCTGAACCCGCGGCCGGTATCTCTGCGCGGTTCACGGGCGTAGCCGGAATCAACCACCAGGTGCACGCGGGGAACGGTCAGTGAGGATTCAGCGATGGAGGTGGAAACGATGATCCGCGCAGCGGTTCCCGCCGCCGGCTCGCTCAGGATCTCGTCTTGTTCCTGAGAAGAAATCTGCGAATGCAGGGCAAGGGCCTTTAGGCCGGAATGCTCTAGATGGGAACAGACTTTTTGCACTTCGCGCACGCCAGGAAGGAACACCAAGGTATCAACCGGTTCGGCGGACGTCTGGTTGACGAAGGCTGAGTGCCGTGACGCGGCCTGGGCGACGTGCTTGAGGTAGCCATCCGATAATCCGCGTTCGCTATTGCGCTGGCCAGAGAAACTGTCAAAGCATTCAGCCACTTCATATTGCTGGGTATTGGCGCTGATCACCGGTGCCGGCTGGTCCCGTATGAGAAGTTCGGAGAGTTCTCGGGCGTGCAGGGTGGCGCTCATCAAGATCAAGCTCAGATCGTCACGCAGCTGCGATACCTGATTGACCATTGCCACCAACAGGTCGGTGTCGATGGATCGCTCATGGACCTCGTCGATGATGACCGCACTGACACCGTCGAGGTCGGGGTCATTGAGCAGTCGGCGGAGCATCAGACCTGCGGTGACGAATTCGACGCGGGTGGCTGCACCGGCCTTGCGTTCCCCGCGCACCGAGAAGCCAACCCGCTCCCCCAGTGCGCTGCCGTCAAGGTGGGCCAGGCGGCGAGCTGCGGCACGGGCCGCAACCCGCCGAGGCTGGGTTACGATGACTCGCCCATTCAGCGATTGCTCCGCCAAAACATTGGCTACCGTGGGCGGAACAATAGTGGTCTTTCCGGAACCGGGCGGAGCATGGATCACCAGCGGCTGGGCAACGTCCGCGTGCAGTGCCCGGGCAATCTCGTCCCGGCTCGGACCGAAGGCAAGCCCCTTGGCAATGGCGTCGAGGTCGAATGCGGCAGTACTCATGGCCTGCGTCCGGTCCAGAACGATTCGATGGCCTGCACCACCGGCTCTATCGGGTACAGGGTACTTCCATGGGTGCGTCCGGGCAGCGCGACCATGCGGGCATTGGGCATGGCGTGCACCATGACCTTGTTCTGATCAAAGCGCGGCTGGTCGCGGGTGCCGATGAGCAGCAGGGTGGGAATTCGGATCTTCGCCAATTCACCCACGTCAATATTCTGCAGGGTTTCCGCCGCCTCATAGTAGGCGGCAAGCGCCAGCGGGTCGTTGGACATAAAAGCAAGGCGGGTTGCAGGATCAAGTCGACCCCGGGTCTCCTGACCTGTGACGAATCCTTCGATGTCTCCCGCCCGCAAGACGTCCAAGTAGCCCGGGAAGAAAAGCTTTCCAATCTCGCCATCGGAAATTTCGTAGGTGCCGCCCAGCATGATCAACGAGGCCATTCGCTCCGGTGATTTCATGGCCAGGTGCAGCCCGGTACGTGCACCAAAGGAATAGCCAATGATATGCACCTTCTCGATCCCCAGATGATCAAGCAGTGCATGGATGTCGCTGGCGACTTTTTCCATGGTGTAGTCGGAGACTTCATAGGATTTGAAGGAACGTCCATGGCCACGCAGGTCCATGCGGATGGTGCGGTGCCCGTCCCCCAGCGCCTTGGTGTACCCCAATCCACGCCAGATGGAACGCGACAGCGCCGAGCCGTGGAGAAACAGAATGGGCTCTCCCTCGGCTTTGTCGTCATCAAAGAAGATCTCTGCGTTATCTACTGGATTGTTGATCATAGGCATATCTTCGATTAAATCCCTTCGCCTGCCCCGAAGGAAATTCTTGTTTCGTGCCTACCCCTCGACAATGGAGCGAAGTAGGGGAAGACTGAAGTTACCGGGCCACGCATTCCAGCTGCCACACTCTGGGAGACTAGGAAAGGAGAAGAATGATGAGCGAGCAACCACTGGGCGAAGAACCAACAAAAGAGGAATTAGAGAAGAAGGCTCACGACGAGCATGATGAAGAGCTTGTTGAGGAGTGGGAAGACGAATCATTCCCAGCCTCTGACCCACCATCGAACTACTAGGGAGCAAGCCCTAAGTGAGGGCACACCGTGCTCTCAGTGAACACCAAGAGTCGACTCGTATCGTTGGTAGTACCTTCTCAAGGTGCGAGTGATCTAAAAGAACCGATCTGCGCAGGCGTTACCTCCTTGGCCTGACAGATCGGTTCTTTGTTTAATCACATTTCTCACTCGACCTCGGCCCAAGGCTTCTAGCATAGGGTGGAAGTAGACCAAGCTGGCAGAAAGGTATTTTGTGGAATACGAAATCGTCAATCCGGTAGCCGACTCGCACCGTCCCTACGTCGCAGCGGCTGACCGTTATGAGCACTACGGCTACCGCCGTGTGGGAGATTCAGGACTCTTGCTCTCCCCGCTATCCCTGGGACTGTGGTGGAACTTCGGCGACAACCGAACCTTTGATTCCCAGCGTGAAGTACTCCGCCACGCTTTTGACAACGGCATCATCCACTTCGACCTTGCCAACAACTACGGTCCTCCCGCGGGTGCAGCCGAAGAAAACTTCGGACGCATGCTGCGCAAGGACTTCAAGCCCTACCGCGACGAACTAGTCATTTCTTCCAAGGCCGGCTGGGACATGTGGCCAGGTCCCCACGGAACCTTCGGATCACGCAAGTACCTGATGGCCTCCTGCGATTCGAGCCTTGAAAAGCTGGGGTTGGACTACGTGGATATTTTCTACTCGCACCGCTTTGATCCAAAGACTCCCCTAGAAGAAACCATTGGCGCACTTGACTCGTTGGTCCGCTCAGGCAAGGCACTGTACGTAGGGATCTCCTCCTATTCTGCTGAGCGCACCGCACATGCCAAGGCGATCGCCAAGGAGCTTGGAACACCGTTGGTCATTCACCAGCCTTCCTACAACATGCTCAACCCGTGGGTTGAACATGGCCTGTTGCAGACCCTTCAAGAAGAGAACATGGGAGCCATTGCCTTTACGCCCCTGGCTCAGGGCCTGCTCACCGACAAATACCTCACCACCACTGAGGTAGAGCGTCAGGGTGGCCGCCGCTCGCTGGAAGCCCATCTTACGGAGGAGAATCTCAAGAAGGTACGCAGCCTCAATGACGTTGCCCAGCGCCGCGGCCAGTCCCTGGCCCAGATGGCAATTGCCTGGCTGCTGCGTGAGGGGGCAGCCACCTCGGTGCTCATCGGAGCTTCATCCACGAAGCAGTTGGATGAAAACCTTGGCGCATTGAAGAATGTGGAGTTTACTCAGGCCGAGCTGGACGAGATTTCTGCCATCACGCAAGGTGACGCAGGTATTGATTGGTGGAAATCTTCGGCCATCGGCTAAGCGATTTCTGCACCCGTCTCGAAGTTAGAACTAGCTTCGCAAATGTCGCACCGCTTTGGATCAAAGTCCTAGGCAGTGCGACATTTGCTGTTTCATGTCCCCCGTGCCGACAAGCCTTGGTTTAGCAGACCGTTTTCTTGCTAGCAGATTGCCCGGACTATGGATAAGCTCAGAGTGGACGAGGTATGAAGTGAATTACATTCATTTATTGGCTATAGTTCATTAACAACTAGCCAAGTTCGCGTAAAACCGACAACTATGCACTATGACAGGAGCATCGATGAGCGCCCCAACGTACAAGGTTTTGAATCCAGCCACCGGCGAGGTAGTCGAGGAATTCCCAGCAGCCACCGATGAGCAGATTGAGCAGTCGCTAACCGCTGCACAATCGGCCTACGAGGCATGGCAGGACGTTGACATCAACGAGCGGGCCAAGGTTGTCAACAAGGTTGCGCAGCTCTTCGCAGAACGCGCCGAAGAGCTCGGCAAGATCATGACCACCGAAATGGGCAAGCCACTGGCAGAAGCCATCGGTGAAGCAGAGTTCTGCAAGGACATCTTCGAGTACTTCGCTACCGAAGGTCCAACCCTGGCTGCAGATCAGGAAATCAAGTCCTTCTCCGGTGGCAAGGCCATCGTCCAGAAGCTTCCAGTAGGCCCGCTGCTGGGCATCATGCCGTGGAACTTCCCGCTGTACCAGGTTGCCCGCTTTGCAGCTCCTAACCTGATGCTGGGCAACACCATCGTGCTTAAGCACGCTGAGTCCTGTCCACGCTCGGCACTGGCCATCCAGCAGATCATGGATGACGCTGGTGTCCCGGCTGGCGCATACAACAACGTCTTCGCCACCCACGACCAGATCGCCACCATCATTGCGGACTCCCGCATCCAGGGCGTCTCGCTGACCGGTTCGGAGCGCGCTGGCGCCATCATCGGCGAGCAGGCAGGCCGCAACCTGAAGAAGGCTGTGCTGGAGCTCGGCGGCTCGGACCCATACGTGGTTCTCGACTCCTCAGATGTCTCGGCTACCGCCGATGCAGCATGGGGCTTCCGCATCGACAACACCGGCCAGGCTTGCAACTCCAACAAGCGCATGATCGTTATGGATGACATTTATGACGAGTTCGTTGCAGAACTGACCAAGCGTGCAGATGGCCTGAAGGCCGGGGACCCAATGAAGGGCGAAGAGGGAACCTTCGCTCCAATGTCTTCCCGCAAGGCGGCCGAGGACCTGAACGCTCAGGTTCAGGATGCAGTTTCCAAGGGTGCAACCCTGCACGCAGGCGGCGTCCTGCACGACGGCCCTTCGGCCTACTACTCCCCTGCAGTACTCACCGGCGTCACCAAGGAAATGCGCGCCTACTACGAGGAGCTGTTCGGCCCGGTAGCAGTGGTCTACAAGGTCGCCAGCGATGAGGAAGCAGCAGAGCTGGCCAACGACACCATCTATGGCTTGGGCGGCTCGGTGCACTCCACGGACGAGAACCGTGCAGCCAAGGTAGCTCAGAAGCTGCAGGTTGGCATGTCCAACGTGAACATCGCTTCTGCCGAGAGCGCCGAAATGCCATTCGGCGGCGTCAAGCGTTCAGGCTACGGCCGCGAGCTCGGCCCACTAGGTATGGATGAATTCGTCAACAAGCGCCTGTTCTTCGTTGCCGACTAATCCAGTCTGCTAAAGAGGCCGTGTTGGAAGCTTTTGAAAGCTTCCAACACGGCCTCTTTTCACTTGCCGCACCAATGAAGATCTGAGTGACAACGCGAGCAACGCCATAGTTCAATTTGTGGACGACAGCGCCGCACCGAGCGCTGCGACAAGGCCCTCAACGTCGTGTTTCCCCATAACTACAGGAGAGGCCAAGATCGGCTGATTTGCATCCCCTAAGGCAACAGCGGCCGGTAGAGCACTGACCCCCAGCGCCTCACGGGCCGACTTTGCACCGTAATACATATACGGAACCGCAGCAGCAAGCCGAGCATCAACGATATCCGGCCGTGACGACGTAACGACAGCAATCTTGATGGGTGCAAGCTTCGCACTCCACAATGGAACTTGTTCGGCGATTTGCGAGCATTTTCCACATTCACCACTAAGAAAAATCAAGAGTGCAGGCTTACCACGACCGACATTCTCCAAGAGCGTGGTTTGTAGATTAGCGCCGACAACTTCAGCTTTCGGAATCGGGTCGCCCATTTCTGGTAGGTCCGAGCCTGCTTCCGAAAGTTGCGAAGAATGCCCAAAGGGCTCATTGTGCGCTTGCCTCTTGCGCTCTCGTCTGAGGGTCGCTGAAAGTAGAATAGTTGCCACGGCTGACCACCCGAACAACAATGTCATGAGTTGTTCCCAGTCAAGCATGAAAATTGCGGCGGCAAGACTACTATTACCGAGACTAAAAACGGCGGTGCTGATGGCAGCAGCTATGAGGAAGCAATTTCTTGCAATAGACCAAACCGATACGTTGGACTGCCCCCATAGACCTCCAAAGCAGCCACAATCAACCTGTTCCCCACGTTTGAGAACGCCCAAGAGCAACACCGAGAAGATCACAAGCATGAGCGCGGACAGAATCGCTGCACCGCTCCGAAGTATTCCGGAGCCAAATAACAGCAACAGACCCAATGAGGTCTCGCAGATCGGTACGGCCAACGCAACGAACTTGTTCCGAAGCATCGCAGGAACACGAAGCGCATACATTGCGTCGATGGTATTAGACACGGTAAATAATTTGACGCATCCGGAAACTATGAATGAAAAAACCAAAAGTCCCGTCAACCAAGCTGTTACTAGGTCAACGGGACTTATCTGCATAGACAAAGTCTATCTATTCAGCGGTTATTAGCCACATACCTGCACTGCGAGTGAACCACTGACTCCTAGAATTCCAAGGGAACCAAGGTTGACTGCAGCACCTACAAGCGAGCTGACTGATCCAGAGTTGTCAGCGGTATTCGCATCCGCATCCACCTGGCTAAGAGTGATCGTCGATGCAAGACCTGCATCAATGATCGAACCGAAGAGATTGATAGTCACTGGTGAACCGACAGCAATAGGCTGCAAGAGGGTGAAATCAAAAGTCGAGCTATTCACCGACACAACGCCGAGAACATTCGCGTTAATCAAGCCCTGAAGCAGGCTAAGATCAATTAGCGCAGGGGGTGTCACCATTCGGTACACAGTACCTGCTGGAATCGGTTCGTTAGGAACAGTTGCCTCAATGGTGAATCCACGAGCAGCTCCAGGATCAAGCCCCAAGAGCGTCTTCAATGCGGTCTGAACGGTACCAACCAGCACGTTGCCGACGATGCTTCGAAGAAGGCTCAGGTCATAGTCGTTCGAGCAGAAACCAGTAACGCGGCCATTCCAAGCTGGATTTACCGTCGAAGCGGCAGCCATTGGTGCGGCAACTGCGGTGGCAACTACAGGAACAGACCATGCCGCGCCCTTCACCATGGTGCGGCGTGATAGGCCCTTACTCATGTCAATCTTTTCAGACACACTTTCCCCTTTGATCTCAAATACGGTGCGGTGTTCGGAATGAGCCCCAAAGCGGGTTTCCCGATGTCAATGCCGAACAAATTTCAATATAGTCCAGCCAGAAAGCAATTTAAGTACTTCTTTCATTATTCCGCGCGACTTGATTCTTCCCTGCGCAAAAAGTTAGTTTTCAATGCGTAAAAGCGATAAAAGATAGTCTGGCCGCGATTTGAATTTGCTTCAGAAAGTTCGCTTAATCTCGTTGTCGACGTGCCTGCTTAGGACTTAATCCGTAGATTTCGACAAGTGCACGACGCATACTCATCGTCGTCCCAAAACCTGAACGCTCCGCAACTTGATCCGTAGTCAGTACGTCATAGCGTGCGTCCCTCAACAATGAATACGCTTCATACGCACGCCTGGATCGAATTTCCGCAGCTATCGTTGTTCCTGCCTCACTAAAAATGCTCTGCAATTGCCTCAATGACGACTGCACTTCGAAAGCGACAGTAGCTGGCGATAAGGTCGGATCAGCGCATTGCTGCGCAATAATTGCCTTCGCCCGATCCAGCATTACCGAATGCGGCGCACCTTGCGCCCAACCTCCACCAACGCGGTCAAGAATGCTTGCACCACCCATCTCAAGCAACAATTGTTCAAAGGCATAGAGCTCCACCGCTGAAACTTCGTCCTTTTCTTCGAGCAAAGTGCAAGCAAAGTTGTACATAGCGCGTTCCAGAACGCTGGCACGATCGAAAGCTGTAACGACTTTTGGAGGATTTGGAGTCATCGACACCGTAGCCTCACGAGGTAGTCGAATAATGAGAACATCCCAGTCACCTTCGAACCGGAATTTTTTGGTTAGCCCATTGGGTACCACTATCAATTGCGCATTGACTGTAACCCAATCATCAACGCCGAAATATGAACAACCGCCGGAGACAAAAAAGATAAAATCGAGATGCGGGCTCCCAGAGCTCACGGCATGCAGGACAAATTCCGTGGCCTCTCCGCGCAACGAAATTACGGTCGATTGTCCAATTACTCGTGCGTGTCCATAATTTTCTACGGGCTGACGCAAGGGCCTTCCATAAACCCCAAAATAGTCATTCAGGCTATATTCTTGCAACCCAGCTGCAAACATCACTCGACCCCTAAAGTTCTCAACCGAATTATATTCACAAAATGATCGCTAATCGAATAATTGTGAATAAAAGACTTGGATTAAAGCAAGGTCAAACCAATGAAGGTCCAAACTGACCGGTCTGTTCATTCCAAGCTTTTGCTCAATGCATCAGGACTAATCCGTCAATCTTTCAGAAAGCCACGCTCCAGCATTTTCCTGTTCTTCGACCTCATCGATCCGTCGAACAAGTTTGTAGTGATCATACCTAGTAATAAGCAAATTGACCAAGGGATAGAATAGGAAAGTGCCCAGCACAGCACCTAAAGTATTTGCGAGGATATCAAATACGGAAGAGTACCTTTGTGGCAAAGCCAACTCTTGAACCGTCTCGATAGAAATCGAAACGTACGTTGCGATAGATACAGCCACAAAACGATTGTTGTTCCACATTGCGAGGATGGATCCCATTGGGACAAAGAAGAGTATATTAGCGGTGAATTCAATCTCACGATATCCGAAAATTTTCGGCAATCCATGGCGATGAAGCCATTCAATGAATCCGTCCAAGCTGCCACGTATCGGGCGATCGACGGGAACTGGCCAAAAAGCGACTAGAAGTACAGCGATCAGATAAGTCAAAAAGACGGCTATGGAAAGCCTGAGATGGGAAGTCTTCATGGTGGAAGGAAGCATAAATCCAATGTGTTTGTGCAGAATCTAGTATCGCAGCCACTTAGGACGAAATGGTACTCATGCTCCGTCCAAAAAGTACCAGTGCTGACTTCGACAGAGGCCACCGACTGATCTGCTTTGGCTGGCATTGTTAAGAATTTCTATCTTGTTTGGGTGTCAAGACAGGAAGAAATACTCATAGAATGGTTGAACCTGCCTGAGGATAGTGACGATAATTCTCAGTTACACGCCGCAATCTACTAAAGATGAACTTTCGATCTTCGACTCGAACATAGTCCTGCGGTATGTACTGCCAAGAAATGGGAACATCTTATCGTCGAATTCATACAAGTGCCATTTACTCGCCAATTATTGCAATTCGATAAGTGCATGGGAGCTACGCAAGTTCGCATGCAAAGTGTTTGCAACTGGTTCGGCGTAGGTGAACACCTATTTCAGTTTAAGCGCAGAATTCCGCCCAATCCCGTTGGGCTCATGCTTCCAAATGGTCGAAGAATTGAGCACAAGATAAAGAAGGAGGCAAGCATAAGAACTAAAGAATAATCCAGTGATCGCTCGGAACATTATAAGAATCAAACCAATAAACAATATTTGAACTGCGCGTGAGGAATAGAAACGATCTGCCCTGATTGTCGCCATTAGAATCATTACAACAAATGGAATGAACGCTACAAACCCTCCTTGAAATATGATATCTAGTTCGCCATTATGTGCGTGAACAAAGTTGGCATTATATTGTGTCAACCCGTTATTCTCAGCTAGTTGAACCCCCGTGCCCCATATCGGGGACTCCTCAATTCGATCCATTACAAGACCCCAGATCCTAGTTCGTCCTGTAAGGTCCGTCGAACGATTCAAGACGTTTTCAATAAAATCTGACCATCGATCCTGTATATGAAAAAAGACAATACCTATATCAATGACGATATATACAACCAGAAGAACAATAGGTTTAATAAACCCTATACCGCGCCCAAAAACGACCATTAAAGAAGCAATAATAACGAGTGCCGTGGCAACAACAGAACTTGCAGACCATGTCAACATAACAGATGCGAATGATGCGACTAAGATAAGCAATGTAGAAAAGGTCATACGACCTTTGTTTAGTAAGTCATACGCAACAGATACGACAATCGTCGCAATAATTGGGGCACCAAAATTGTTTCTGTGCCCTAATAGCCAATAACCTTCGGTTGCCGTTCTCCAGAGGCCCTCTGGTGCCATGAGAACGGTCGAAAAATTTATGAAAAGAATTAGACCTAGTGAGATCTTAAGTGCAAGCAACAGTTGTAGCGGACGCTCTCTTATATTGGCTTCAACTAGCAAACATACCGCTAAAAAACCACCCCAAACCGTAAAGAAACGACCTAAGCTACCGTCATTAATTACTGTTGATATCAAAAGAACAACTACTAACACAAACATTGGAAGAATGTTTGTGGAAATCTTCTTTCTACCTATCAGACTGTTGACGAGTAAAAATAGAATAATTACCGTGCTGGCAACTTTCCATGTATTCATAAATCGATCAAGTGACAAGGAAATATTATAAAGATCGACAGACAAGAAAAGCGGAATTGCCAAAAATACTAAGAACGCTACTCCTTTCTTGGAGTGCTGCGTTTTATTCATTTTCTGGTTTAAAGAGATCTCCATCCTACTTCAACACCTCGTCTTCCCATAAAACTGACATTTTCGCAGGAGTAAACCGACGAACCGACTGGATTGCACCTATTGAGAGATTTGATGCTAATTCTGAGTCGTGGGCGATTCGATTCATCGCCGCAACAATCTCGTCCTGCTTTCCAACTGGAACTAGAATTCCACTCTTTCCATTTTCAATCATCAAGGATGCGCCGCCAACAGGGCAATCGGTACAGATCGTTGGGATACCTGCTGCCATTGCCTCGGTCATTGCATTCGAGATACCTTCAAAGTCGGAGGTCAGAACAAACATTCCAGCATTTCTGATTTGCTCAGGGATATCACTCACATAGCCACGAAAATGAACAAAGTCCTCAATACCAAGCTTCGATGTTAGCGACTTTAAGGATTGCTCAAGAGGGCCTTGCCCGTAAATTTCCAACGTCCATTCATTGTTTACTCGATGAAACTCAGCGAATGAATTCAACAGCAGCGGAAAGTTTTTCTGTGTATCCAGCCGCCCGATTGAAACGATTCGCCGCTCTCGTTTCCCTGTAGGATTGCTCAATTCAAGATCTTCTATAATATTTGGTACTACGAAGCTCTTGTCTGTTAGTTCAGCAGGACAGTACTTTCTAGCACCATTTGTTTGATAGATAATTTTATGCGCACCTCTATAGAAGAGACGCTCAAGAAGCCGAGTGTAGGACCGTCTGGATTTGGCGCCCGGATATGCCCTTTCTGAGACAACGACTTTAGTATCTAGCCCAAGCGTTGCCATTAATGTCATGACATTTAGGTCCCACATGTAGCAAACTACATAATCAAATTTTTCCTGATCACTAAGTAACCTGAGTTGCCTCATCCGATGCCATAGCATCAGAACCTTACTCGCTCGTCCGTACTCAAATTGGATAATTCTTATTCTTGAATCAGCCTTATACGTCCGCGGCTTGTTTCGAACGAGCGCCATAGTAACGTCGTGGCCGCGTTCAACCAACGATTGCGCAACTAGCAATAACGCCTTCTCCGAACCGCCATCGCTCAGGCTAGAATTCACGAACAAGAGTTTCATATTCACCAATCTTCAAACAACAAACAATATTGACGGCTGGTACATTCTAGCGATTTTCAGGATGCTCTAGTTAACCAAGACATCATCAACAGCACGGATCCACGAATCAGCAATCTGTTCAACGTCATGCACTTCTCGTATACGCCTAGAGGCGACTTCTAGATCGTTTTGATCAATTTCTCCGTCAAGTGCCTTTCGACAAGCCGTTATCAATGCATCTCCATCACCTGCGGGGACGATGAAGCCGTTAACACCATCTTTGATAATTTCATGTGCTGTCCCCGGCGAGAAGTCAGTGGTAACTGACGGTATTCCGGTGGCCGCAGCTTCTAGCAGTGCGTTGGGAAAACCTTCATGGTTCGAAGTAAATAGGAAAATTGCAGCATTCTCGTTAGAACACAGGACATTCGGAACGACACCTTCAAGAGTCACCCTCCCGATAAGACCCATCTCAGCAATCTGAGACTCCAGTTCTTTTTGAAGTGGTCCCGCTCCATAAATTCTCATTCTCAGATCAGAACGCTCGACTTGCAACTTCGAAAAAACTTCAATCCCGAGTTTATGATTCTTTTCTCGGCTTAGTCGACCAACGGAAACGATAACTGGATCCCGTTCCGTCCCGGTCACTGCTCCTGTACTTTCCTCGTTAAGTGGGTTTGAAACTATTAGTACCTGAGTTCCGTTCAAATGATGCTCATAGTACGAAGCTACTTTCTTGCCCTGGCAAACAACGCTGTCGGCAAATCTATAGAAGAAATTGCAAGCACGTTGCATCTTATTGTCACGAGTATGCGGATCTGAGCGCTCAGACACTATTAACGGTACTCGGGTCTTAAAAACGCGCTTGGAGAGCAACGAAAGCAAGTTTGATTTTGTTGAGAATGAGATGACGACATCTGGACGTTCTAAAGCTACGATGCGGCGATAGAATCGTAGAGCCCGTGGAAAATTGCGGGCTCCAGCCTCAAGGCGCGCTGAATGAACAATGATCCCGTCCGCTAGCGGATACTCGCTCTCTTCACCTTTGAGCATCGTGATAACTATCTGATATCCGCGCGAATGCAGCCTGTCAGCCAACGTCGCAATCACACGTTCGGCACCGCCTACAGTCATGCCTGTTGTGAAGAACAAAATCTTACGTTTCATTCGATCCCTTAAATTAGAGTTTCCATTCGATAATCTTTATTAAACAGTAATTCGACGAAACGACTTAACTTACCCTATTGTTTCTTTTATAGATTTTACCAGCGAAGGCAAAGATAACTTTTCGCGAACGAGGGAATGATAAGCTTACTCCTATATAAATCAGGGCGCAGACAATTATTCCAATTGCAGACCATAAAACTTTGCCACCAGCAAAATTTGATAAATAGAAGGCCGCAATCCCCATTATTAAGGCAGAAAGTAACGGTGCATAGAGATTCTTCATCACCTGTAAAAATCCGAATCCAGCAGTTAAGTACATAAGCAACTGACTTATACCCATTCCAATGAATCTTACTGCTGAATTCACAATCACTAAGGCAGAAAAGCTCTCTGATGCTGCAATATAAATTGCGGGAATCATCACGCACATATACAGGCACTGGGACAGAAACGAAACGCGCGGTTTTCCTAGTGAACGGAATACTTCACTACAATAATGTGAGAATACAATTCCTAAACTTGTAACAAACGCCCAACATCCGAACATGAGTGCGGCATCAGCCCACTTAGGGCCGAATAATAACGAAGTGAAGAAATCACGATAGAAGAATGCTCCAACCCCGATTGGGAATAGCATAATTGCAACTGAATATTGAAAAGAGAAAAAGAAGCGTCGGTATTCCGTCATGTTATTCTGTAAACGGGAAAGAGCGGCGAATAAAACTGGAGTTGTCGCATTTGTAATTAGTGCGAAGACGGAGTTGACCACTAGGATCGGTTGCCGGTAAAGCCCAAGCTCATAAGGAGTGAGTAGCGTTCCAACGACAAATGTACCCGACCAAATAGTGGCCCAGATTGAGATCGCTTCAAGTAGAGACCACCCGCTGAATGAAAACATTCTCCTTAACAAGGAGACAGAATAGCTCCAACGCGGTTTCCATTCGGAAATGACGGTCATAGCAACAGCGTTATAAAGGCTCGCCGCAAGGGTACCTGCAAGCAAAGACCAATAGCCAAATCCTGCAAGTGCCAAAGGGACTGAAACCACAAGAGGGATAGTAGCTACAACTACACGAATCGGAAGTAATCTTTTGTATTCAAACGCGCGTCGAAACAATGCCTGTTGCGTGCTCACGAATACGGATATTGGTAAGGACAGTGCTGCAATGGCAATAGGTAGACCCAGCTCTGGTGATCCCACTAAACTTGCCAGGTTGTCCCTGAGAACTACTATAAGGGCCAACAACAGAATTGCGATGAACATACTTGACCAGAAGGCTACATTCGCGGCTTCATAGAGTTTTCTCTTGTCAGAAAACTCATACTGAATTAAGTATTTTTGAAATCCCGCGTCAGCCAACATTTCAGCAAAACTAGTAATCATCACTACGATTGCTAGAACACCAAAAATTTCCGGCGCTAGAATTCTCGCCAGCACAAGTTGCGTAACCGGAATAATAATCTTTGCCGCGGCCTCAGAGGCAAAGGACCATTTGACAGCTTTAGTCGCAGTACGACTGATATCTTCATTCACTGAGCTGCTGTACTTAACGAGTAGCAGTAGTAACTCGCAGCCTTCTTACTTAGTCTTGTCATGACCAACCTCAGATAGATCGATAAGGTCACCAAGTTCAAGATTGGCAGACGCTGGTTCAAGCCAAACCATTCCCGATGCTGGAGACAGAGTCATCTCTGAGAATAAGACGCACCCTAAATGCTCGTACAAATCAACACGGACGAATGGAATGCCAGCTGACAGTTGTCGAGCGATTCGAATCATCTCATCGTAATGCGCTGGCTTTGGGGGTCTCGTACTGAAGCTAGGAAAACCTGGGCCTTCAAAATCAGTTTCAGTCCAATTGAGATTGAGAAAATCTCTGGCTCCTGGCTGTGGTCCTACTGGGCCTTGCGAAACCGAGAGGAATTTTGGTTCACCATGAAAGCAATAAAATTTATAGTCGATCAGTCCTTGCGGATGAGCAAAATCAGCAATCTGTTGCTTACTCTTATTCTGTAAATCCTCGATACCGTCTATTCGAGAATTGCCAGTTGGAATCCAGGAAGGGAAGTAGGTTTCGGCAATGATGCGAGGCTTGACATTTTTATAGGGCCATTCGCGCCCCAAATAAAAATAGTTTTTAGCCATAGATCGCTTGATCTTTGCCTTTGCAGCTTCGATGTCAAAAGAGTCTCGGTCTTCACACACGATTAGCCCACCTGAATCATGTGTACATTTAAGTACAAATTGATCGGGCAATAAATCAAAATCTATTTCTTCAAATGTATCCCAAACACCTAGAGTTGGAATGATATGATCTTCACCAATCGATCTAGAGACCCATGCTTTCACAGCATGCTTATCAACTAATGTCGTATATATTGATTTTCGATCATTAATTTTTAACCATTGAATCTTCTCATTAAATGACTTTGGGGGCTCTAGATTGAGCCTCTTTTCCATGCGAATAAAGTAAATAAGCTTTAGGTAGCGTTCGTCATCCCATTTTTTAAGATGCTTTTCCAGCTTTAGCAAATATAGTATTTTACTCTTAATGCGCTTTTTGTAACTCATTCAAAATTCTTTCCCGCGTCGAATAACTATTCATTAGTCCAAATCAAGTCACGGGATAACTGAACTTATTCCGTGTCCAGGCGGCTACGGTATCTTTGGAAATATCCACTATGGATCGAGATTAGGCCCATGCGAATACCATTTAGATCTTATGCCTCTTGATCAATTGTACATTCCACCATCGCAAGTAACTTTAATACCAACTAGTATTCGACTCTAGCCACCGGGAGCGAAATCAAATCTCCCCAACGTTGGTCCCACTCTTTTGGTTTGAACGGTGAAAATCCGCTGAAATGGAAGAACGTTAATTCTCCAAAGTAGACCCGACCATTGACCTCGTAAAGATCGACTCGGACATGCGGATGTCCAGCGGACAGTATTCGCGAAATGTCTAGCATTTCTTGATATCGCTGCGGCTTACTAGGTCTTGAACTCGAATTTGGATACGCCTGTTGCATCTCCAAGGGATGATAGTCAGCGTCGAAGTAATCAAACTTAGTATTACCTGATACACGGTCTGATGCAACGAACATTGCCTTGACTTCGCCGTCAAAGCAAAAGAATTTGTAGTCCAGAAGCTGACCATGAACTTCATCTTTCAAATATGGTTCAGCAATAATCTTGGGCTCTAGATCACGATAATGTGGCTCTCTACCGATCGGGTAAAAATTCTGTTTAAGAGCTCGTCGTAATTTTTCTCGGGCAGCATCTAAATCTAGATCCTTCTTGTCCTCAACAATCACGACGCCTTCGGAATCATGCGTACACTTTAGAACAAACGAATCTGGAAGACTGCTGAAATCAATCTGTTCGGCATTATCATATAATGCTAATGTCGGGACAATATATTCTTTTCCGATTTTCTGTTCGACTATCTGTTTTACCTCAGATTTATCAACCAGCTTCTGATCTGAAATAATCCGATAATTCAACTTGAGCCATTGAAGTTTTTCATTGAATGTTGAAGGATTTCTTAAATTACAGAATTTGCCAAACTTTGCGAAGTAATAGAGCTGAATATAAGCCCGATCTGGCAAGTGTCGGAGTACTTGCTTTAGGGGTTTTAAATAGATGCTACTACTCATAGATTTCAGAGTCTTCCGAAGGTAGGTCCTATAATTTAATTTCTTAATAACTCTTTATGGCCGCAGGGAGAGTTAACCAATCGCCCCACAAACGATCCCATTTTTCAGGTTTGAAAGGTTCCATTCCACTGAAATGAAAAAATGTTAGTTCTCCGAAGAATACTTTTCCATTTACTTCATATAGATCAACCCGTACATGAGGATGACCTTCGGAAAGTATTCTCGATAGTTCGATCATCTTATTAAACTGGGTTGGCTTTGAGGGGAGCACAGCAGAATTCGGATATGGTTGCTTCAGCTCAAGCGGTTCAAACTGTGGATCAAAGTAATCAAATTTAACATTGCCTGATGCCCTATCAGACGCAACGAACATCGCTTTCACTTGCCCGTCAAAGCAGAAGAATTTGTAATCTAGAAGCTGCCCGCTTCGATCATCTGCAAAATATGGTTCAGCAATAATCCGAGGCTTGATTTGCAAGTAATGTGGTTCACGTCCGCTGTAAAAATAGTTTCGATGCATAGATTTCGCCAGTCTTGCCCTAACTTTTTCTATGTCTGCATCATTCTTGTCCTGAACCAATACAACACCACCAGAATCGTGGGTACATTTCAATACGAACGAACTGGGAAGAGAGTCAAAATCAATTTCATCAACCGAATTGTAAATCCCTAAAGTGGGAATCACGTACTCGTTTCCAATTTTTCTAGCGACAATCGATTTAACTTCATATTTGTCAACCAGTAATGGTTCATCGCGAACTCTATAGTTAACTTTCAACCACTGAAGCTTCTCGTTGTAAGTTCGGGGGTGGCGCATACTATAGAAAGTTTTGAACTTTGAGAAGTATCGAAGTTGCAGGTAAACCGTGTCGGGAAGTTTTCGCACGACGTTCTTAACGAATTGAGGATAACTGCGGCTCTTGCTCATCAGCGTGAATACGACCTTTCAGGCCAACGTCTTCGAATAGTTTCAGTGAAGCATCAGGCGATTGAACTTTGACCGGACTTTTTGGTGTGCCGTACCAAGCGATACATTGCATGCGGATTGGTCGTCAAGTATCTCCACGCAAGTCTCTTGGGGTCATCAAGCAAACGGTATAACCATTCCAAGCCGGTTTTCTGCATCCATTGAGGGGCACGCGGAGCGTCACCCGCAAGGAACGAATACAACCCGCCACAGGTCTTAAGCCAACCAACACCACGTAGACGCTCACGATTTCGTACGCACCAAGCTTCTTGCCGTGGTTTCCCCAGTGCGATCCATACTACGTCTGCTTGGCTCTGTCGGATCAGTCCACAAACGAATTCATCATCATCTTCGGAAAAATAGCCGTGGTGGCTACCAACGATTTTTATATCCGGATACTTACTTTGCATGTTTTTGACTGCAAGATCATTTTGTTCTTCTGTTGCACCCAGCATGAAGAATCTCAAACCGTTTGGTACTGCGACCTTTGCTGCATCATGGAAAAAGTCAGTGGTAGGGATACGCTCTGGCAATGGCGCTTCGGTGAATTTCGACGCAAAAACTACCGGCATCCCATCCGCATGGATGATGTCCGCCTTGTCCATTGTTTTTTTGAACTCGTCAGATTTGCCGGCAAGGGCAAGACCTTGGCCATTTGACGAAAATACTAGTTTTGGAAGCCAACTATCGCCTTGGTCTCTGGCAACGAGACAGTCCTCCAACATGTATTCAGCCAATTCGGTTCTGTCACATGAAATCGTTTTGAAACCGCCGACTGTCACTTCTGGATAGCGAGATTCAGTTACGGTCATCGTGATACTCCTGGTACCAATCCACGAAGTTACTAATTCCTTCTTCCAATGGCGTATTGGGAATAAAACCGGTCAGGGCCTCTAACAGCTCAGGGCTCGCCAGAGTATCTGTAACGTCGCCTGCCTGCATAGGTAGCATTGTTTTTTTAGCTTCGACGCCTAGTGCATTCTCGATCGCAGTTATGAAGCTCATCAGTGGTACAGGCTGACCACCTGCAATATTGACAACGCGCCAAGGAGCTACCGGTGAAATGGAATCGAGTTCTCCCACTTCGGAATCACCCGTACCGACTACTGGGACAGTGCGAGACAATTGCACAATGCCTTCTACAATATCATCTATATACGTGAAGTCTCTGGACATTGCGCCATTGCCGTAGACTTCAATCTCTTCGCCGCGCAACATGCGATCCACGAACTTAAAGAGAGCCATATCTGGGCGCCCCCAGGGTCCGTAGACCGTAAAGAAACGGAAGCATGTCGTCGGTATGTCGAAAAGCCCTGCATACGAATGACTAATTGCTTCCCCAGCGCTCTTGGTTGCGGCGTATAAAGACACAGGGAATCCAACGCGTGCAGTCTCTTCAAATGGGAATACTGTGTTGCCGCCGTAGACGGAAGATGTTGAAGCTAGCAAGAGATGCTTTGGTACATTGTGCCGAAGGGCTTCCAGCAAGTTAAATGTGCCCTGCACATTGGAACTGATGTAGGCGCTGGGATTCTCAATACTGTATCTAACACCAGCTTGTGCAGCGAGGTGAACTACAATTTCAGGTTTGTGCGTTTCAACGGTCTCTGTAAGTAGATGAGCGTTTTCCAACATTCCAACAACAGAGGTAAAGTTCTCGTAGCTTTCAAGGATCTCTACCCGCTTATGCTTCAACGTAAGATCGTAGTAGTCAGTAAATCCGTCATAGCCAACGACTTTGTGGCCTTCTTCAAGGAAACGCTTAGCCGTGTGAAAACCAATAAATCCTGCAGTACCAGTGATAAGTACGCTCATATGTTGTTTCCCTAAAATTGCACAGAACTGTCAGTCCTGTCCAGCTTATTCGGGAACGATTCAGACGGCAATTCCGTGAAGCATCATTGAATAATGTCTACGCAATTGTTCATTTCAACCATCTAGAAACCAGATAGCTTTGGAGCGCATACGCTTCGTTTGTCGGGTTGCGCGAAAACCCCTAGTCTAGGCGTAGCATGAACTTGAAACGAAGCATGGGAAAAATATGGAGTCACTCTTCGATGACTAATTGGGTTGCAACAGCTAACGGGGCACTAGACCTGACAGAGCTATCTGAAAACAACTCAGGCGCTGAAATCATGCTTCTAAGTACTATTCCTTCTGAACCTTTGGGCCTAGCCGGACAGCCTGCCAGTCTATGGCGTCGTTTAGTTACCGAAGGTCCACTCCACACTAAATCGTTGACGGACGACGAGCTTCAGTTAATCAACGAATTCGAGTCTGCTGGAATTGCCAGTTCTAGAACCGACAGTCCGTGGAGGCAAAGGTCAATCCCAAAACCTTGGTTAAGTTCTCCGTTTCATGAGCTCATTCACTCGCTAATTGCCCGAGTTGCAGCAGCAAATAACGTACGAGTAATTTTCATTAAGGGACCCATTCTTCATCAGCAGGGACTACGCACGCGCGAGCATTCGGGCGACGTTGACGTGTGGGTGGATCCGTCTCAAATTAAGCGGTTCGCTTCACTTTTGGAAGTGTGGGGCTGGGAATTAGTTCCTGGTTTCTGGGGCGACCTTCCGACCTACCATTCGCTCACGCTTGCTCCGACAACGTGGGGGTGCGAGATTGATTTGCATCGGCATATGCCAGGTTGTTCACTAGCTGACAGCGATGTTTTCAATATTCTGATCAATGAAACTAGTACAGTGGAATTCGCGGGCGTAGATGTCATCGCGCCTAATCGCGTTGCCAATGCGGTCATTTCCGCACTGCACTTCACGAGACCGCATCCGACGCCAAATCCTCAAAGTTCTGAAGACAACGCCGTCAGAGTTTTGGATCTTGTCGGTGTCGAAACGCTTGCGTTCTCTGACAGTATTAGATCTACTGCAGCACTAGCTCCTGCATTTCAGCGGGCATTCCCTGACACAGAACTAAAAATTGGTTATCTTCCACCACTTAATTGGAGATACCGTGCAGAAGGAAACCCCATCAAACGAACTTTCTTGGCATCACGTTCAGTAAAGGCAAGCGAATGGCCACGCTTCATATCACGCCTAGTGTGGCCCGAAGACACGGTTGCGATGCGTTTCGACAAGTTGCACGGAGGTAGGTCAAGAACTCCACTCCAGGCAAGAATGAACCGGTTTAGATACGCGGTGCTCGCGACATTCTCGTCCAAGCACCGCGTATGAGTCTAGTCTCGACCGTAAATATCGCGTGAATAGATCTTTTCTGCAACGTCATCAAGTTCGTCTGTACGTCGGTTAGCAATAATGACGCTGGCCCTGCTCTTAAACTCATCGAGATCACCAACAATTTCCGAATGGAAAAACTCTGTAGAGTGAAGGGTTGGTTCATAAACGATGACTGGGACACCTTTGGCCTTTATGCGCTTCATAATGCCTTGGATTGCCGACTCCCGAAAGTTATCAGAGCCTTCCTTCATGATGAGGCGATAGACGCCAACGACCTCCGGTTCACGTGAAAGAATGTCATCTGCTACGAAGTCCTTGCGCGTGCGGTTGGCATCCACAATCGCGGTGATCAAATTCTGCGGTACTTCTGCATAATTGGCCAACAGCTGCTTCGTGTCCTTGGGCAAGCAATAACCACCATAGCCAAACGACGGGTTATTGTAGTGCGAGCCAATTCGAGGATCTAAGCCCACTCCGTTGATAATTTGCGACGAATCCAATTTTCGCGAAGCGGCATAAGTATCCAGCTCATTAAAGTAAGCAACACGCAACGCGAGGTAGGTATTAGAAAAGAGCTTGATCGCTTCGGCTTCAGTTGGGTCAGTCAACAAAACTGGAACTTCAGTCTCCAAGCTGCCCTCAAGTAGTAGCGCCGCGAACTCTTGTCCAACCGGTCCACGATCACCCACGACAATTCGCGAAGGATGCAAATTATCAAATAATGCCCGGCCCTCGCGGAGGAACTCCGGTGAGAAGATGATCTTCGTATCCAGATACCGTTCCTGAAGCGCCTGCGTAAATCCAACTGGAATCGTTGACTTAATGATGATATTCGCATCTGGGTTTGATGCGACTACATCTGCAACAACGCTCTCAACCGTTGATGTATCGAAGTGGTTCGTTTCGGTATCGTAGTTCGTAGGCGTTGCGATGACGACGTACTGCGCACCAATGTAAGACTCTTTGCTATCTAGGGTTGCGCGAAGGTTTAGTGGAGCATTGGCTAGATAATCCGACAATTCAGTATCGATAATCGGTGACTTTCTTTCAGCAATCAAATTAACTCGATCCGCATCAATGTCAACCGCGACAACTTCATGATGACGAGCAAGAATGACTGCATTAGACAATCCGACATATCCAGTGCCAACGACTACGATCTTCATCCACTTACTCCAATACTCGTTTTCCAAAAATCCTACAAATTTGTCTTACACACGACGCTGGTTCGTCAATGAACATACTTAGATTCGCCAAAGAGCTCCAATGAATGCTTTCTAAATGACGAATCTGCAATCCAGTCCAGTGCCGCGAATTACATACGATCGAAGTTTTGGCAGCTATCTCCACAACTTGGCATCAGCAGGTAACTTCGAAACGACCTGAATACTCTTTTAACTAAATTCTATTAATAGGAAGACCCACCCAGGAAATTAAGTAAAGATACTTATGTCAAAAACTGCGAATCTTCGATAACGGCCAGGCTCGAAATATTACTTTTCCGACAATATCTTCATTTGCAGCGAACTTTGTGCAGTTTTGCTCGTCGGGTTCTTGTTTTGTGGGGGCTCCGCGACAAGCAAACACCGAGTCATTAGAATTCGACCTATGATCTCCCATCATTAGATACTGGTTGGTACCAACAGTTATGGGAGGGAAACAGCGCATCGATCGAGGCGTCGACGAACAGTCCAACGCACCTGCTTCAAATGGCAAGTCCTCGTATATGTATGGTTCGGACAGAGCTTCCCCGTCCACTTCGACAGCTCCTTGAGAACTGCAACAGCTCACAGTCTCCCCCGGCGTGCCAACAACCCGTTTGACCAGGGCATGCTGATTAGAAGGCCCGATTCCGAAAAAATCTCCGACTTCGCCAACGAACCAACGTACTCCCGTCCGAGATGGGACTTGGCCCCACGCATCGGATGCGTTGAATACTACGATGTCGCCGCGTTGCGCTTCCGCTTTTGCAGTTGGCAATTTGCTTACGTATATACGGTCTCCGACTTCAAGGGTTCGCTCCATCGATCCACTCGGCACCGCATACGGCTTGACGATAAATCCGTGAACTGTGGCAATTACCAGCAGGGCCGCAATTAGGTGAAACCACGGCGAGGATCGGACACGTTTCCAGAGGGTCGGTTTCGGTTTGCTCGATTCAGTGTTCTCACTCATCATCCAGGAACCCCTACGGTTCTCTCTTTACCCGGACGCAAGATGCCGGCACAGACCAATTCTTCGGCAACTTCTTTGACAGCACCGCGCGTATCCAAACTCGGGGCAGGACCATGTACGGATTCGATGCGGTCAACGAGCTCTTCCCACCTTTCCCCTTTGCACGCAGCGCTCCATAATTCCGGCCCAATCCCATCGAGCAAAACTACTTTGAGAGATTGAGTAAAAACTACCGTGCCGTCATCGCATGCAACGGCGTCAATGACGTCCGCTACTAGGTACGCAGCATCATGAAAGCTCGATGCGTTGTCGGAAGGCATCGCTCGCGTCCAATTTGTGTCTGTGCCTGGGACGAACAACTCCTCGGCGACTAGATGGATGGTCTCAGGCTTACCGACAGTTAAGATCTTGAAGCCACCAATCGAGGCTGCAAGTTCAGCAACTTGCGTCAGAGGCCGCTCCAAACTGATCATGTAACTCGACTGTTCAACGACTGCGACAATTCCAGCTGCAAATCCAAGTTGAGTTACTGTCGACTTTTTATCGCTTCTACCAGCGCGCTCCAAAACCGCGATCCCGCCTACTTTGAGCGGTACGTTCGGCAACGGCCGCAGGTTTAGTTCTGACGGCGAAATCTGCAGTTTGTGTCGGTGACCTTCAGTAATAACTGAGAGTGGTTTACGGTATGGATGAACAGTGCCGCCAAAATCGATTGCTATCGTTTCGTCAGAAACGTATCCGTAGTGAAGTCCAAGGTGACGTAGTGTCGTGGTTTTTCCTCGCCCTGACGGACCAGTAATGAGAGCCACTTTTCCATCGTGACGGGCAATGCCTCCTGCATGGAACATGAGCAATCTTCCGGCATTGAATTCTAGAGCAGCGAGTGTGACTTCAGTGCTCATAATAGAGTGAATTCGCTCGAAGTTTTCATCGTGAACTTCGCCCAAATCGACAACTGGCAATTCCGTCGGCTGACACCTCGGTTGGGGCGAATCGCTCCACGCCGTTGTCAATCTTTCGATCATGGCAGCAGTAGAGCCCGTTGCAGCACCATGGGGAGCCTTGATCCTAACTAAAACGCGAACTCCGAAAGCGTTGACGGTGCGCTCAGCTGTCTCTTGAGTCAGGCGATTCACTACCACCACATCTTTCTCACTCACTCGTATATCCTCCCACGGCAATCAAGAAATCAGTGAACTCCAGTGCTCACGATAATCAATGTTCATATTTGGCTCGTGAATAGTGGCTTAGTTGAAACCGCAATGCGCGGGGCGACAGGTCCAGCACTATTTCCAACTCGGCATGTCCCGCCAACCTTCGCAGTTAGGTGTAGTGGTAGCTTACGAATGTTCCTTCCCCAAAAGATTGCCTGTCATTCGTTCCTATGGCGCTTTAAGCGTCAACCAATTCTGACCGGTCATACGAAATTCACCTGGTCTGAGGCAGCTGGTGACAGTTCCTAGATTCCGTTATTTCTTAGCTCGCAATCGTTTCCACGGGTAGGTTATCAGGACAACAGAACCACCATGAATATTGCGGAAAGGTATATCTAAAAGTTCCAATGAATGCTCTACTATCTTGAATAGCCATCAGCACCGATGCATTACAGAGAAGCTTTTTGAATTAAATAGCTAGTAGATCTCAATATTTAATGCGAAGTCAATGGACTGTCCGGTAGAATCCTCGAGATGCTTCCGCTCATGCTTCCTATTATTTGACGTGCTTCAATGTGCGGGGAAAAGTCTTTGGACTTGCCCGACTTCATGTTTCAGTCCGTGTTAGCTACTGAGCTAACATGATAATTGACGATTTATAGTTTTCCCCTGCTCTTCGGGCAGAAGATCGAAAGGCCCACGCTCGTGGAGTTGAAGGACTATTGGCGAATTTTTCGTGCTCACTGGATTACGATTGTCGCCATCACAGTCGCAGGTGGATTAATCGGCGTTGGATGGGCTCTAATGCAGCCTAAGGTCTATGCTGCCTCCGCCAGTGGGCTATTGACTACCGGTGTTAACAGCGACATCAGCACTGCAACTATTGGCGAGAATTATGCCAAGTCCCGCGTTAAGTCCTATATTGACATTGCCAAATCCACAACTGTGGCCCAGACTGCGGCTGATGAACTTGGGTTAGATATTGCCCCCAATCAGCTTCTTCAACAAATCGAAGTCACCAATCCACTTGATACGGCAACCATGAAGGTTACTGCTGAGGCCGATAGCGCGGCAAACGCGCGAGATCTCGCAGAAGCTTGGATCAAAGCAATTGGCAAGCAAGTCTCAGAAATCGAAAATGCGGACAGTTCAGGCAGTCCACAAGATGCCCAGTCGATAGTTTCGTTCAGGTCATTGGACTCTGCGCTCCTTCCTCGGAGCCCAATATTTCCTAATAACAAGTTAGCGCTGGCAATCGGGCTGCTCGTAGGGGCAGTCATTGCCTTTGGATACGCACTGTTGCGCAACATTTTTGACCGCCGCGTTCACTCAGTTGAGGAAGTTGAACGTGAGACGGGTGTTTCTGTTATTGGCACCATCCCCTACCACAAGGGATTCACTGCCGAACAGCGAATGCTCGAAAGCACCGGTGGCAACGACCAGAGTCAAAAAGGTCGTGAAGAGTATGCCATCGCAGAGGCGCTTCGTGAACTGCGTACGAACCTTCAGTTCATGAACATTGACAATCCTCCACGCAAGATTGTCATCACCAGCGCACTCCCGGCTGAGGGCAAATCAACTATGATTGCCAACTTGGCTAACACCATTGCCGCTTCGGGTCAGAATGTCGTTGTCATTGATGGCGATCTTCGCCGACCAATGGTCGCAAAAACTTTCGGTTTGCTTGAAGGAGTCGGCCTTACCGATGTTCTCATTGGTCGAGCTCGACTCACCGACGTTCTGCAGCCTTGGGGATCCAGCGGAAAACTGTTCGTCCTGGGCGCCGGAAAGATTCCACCGAACCCAAGCGAACTCTTGGCTTCCAAGGCTCTCCACGACATCATCGATGATCTCGCTGAACACGCTATCGTCCTCATCGATGCGCCGCCATTGTTGCCCGTGACGGATGCTGCAATTCTGACAGCACGTACCGATGGTGCATTAGTTGTTACTCGAGCCAACCGAACCACTTATGACGAACTTAAGGCTGCTCTGGAAAACGTCACCAAGGTGAACGGGCATGTCCTGGGCATCATCATCAACGGAATCACAGGCAAGGGCCTCGGCGGAGATGGGTACGGATACCGATACCGCTCGTACTACGGCCGAGCCCAAGAGCCGGCACCAACCACCGGTGCCATTCAGGTCGATGAATTTGATGGGCTGCTGAAAAAGCAGGATGAGGGTACAGATTCTAAGCCTGAGAACGAACCCAATTTCGATGCTGAGTATGCAGATATTCCGCAGGCTCGACGAGGTAGGCGAGTCTCCGAATAATGAGCAGGAGAGCCCAGCGCCAAAACATCATCACGATCGTCACTGTTTGTACGGGCAATATCTGTCGGTCGCCGTTGGCAGAACAGGTGTTGCAAATGCGGCTTGCCGATGATTCTCGTTTTGAGGTTAGCAGCGCCGGGCTTCATGCCGTCGTCGGTTCCCCCATGGACCGAGATGCAGCCTTACAACTCCAAGCACATGGTGGAAATCCTTCCGGGCTCCGCGGTGAGCAGCTGACAGAGAGTCACGCAGCTGCGGCAGATCTGATACTCACCATGACCAAGGGGCAGCGTGACGAGCTCATTCGTCGTTTCCCGATCGCCATGCAGAGAACATTTACTATGGCTGAATTTGCTACTCTTTCCGAGTTGCAGCAGGACATCTCAGTATCAACAACCGAGACCATCGTTCGGGCCGCGCGTGGTCGGGCACAAGCCAGATTGTCAAAGTCCGACGATGTTCCTGATCCGATCGATGCTTCGGCTGGTGTACACGAGCTAGTCGGCAATCAAATTGTCGCCTTGGTCGACAGGATCGCACCAGCATTGTTGAACACCAAATAGAACATTGCCCCCGCCGCTTGGCGGGGGGCAATGCTTTGTCTACCGGTGAAACTAGGAATCAACTACTCGTGCGTCGGGTCAGGGACAAGCTTTCATACTCTAAATTACCCCCCATAAGCTTTCGCAACTGTGAAGCTTAGTTCCGCAAATGGTTTTTGCAGCCGTCGTGTCAGCGGCTAGGCGTTTCAATAGCAGCTCCATGCCGAGAACGTTTAGTAGGCTCCTGCTTTGCCGAATACGGCCTTGACTGTGCGGACCATAATGGTTAGATCTTGAATAAGCGACCAGTTTTCAACGTAAAACAGGTCTAGTCTGACGCTCTCGTCCCATGTGAGATCCGAACGCCCACTGACTTGCCAAAGGCCGGTAATTCCTGGCTTGACCAAGAGCCTACGTTCTACATATCGCTCATACTGGTCGACCTCAGATTTGAGTGGCGGACGTGGGCCCACCATGCTCATATCGCCTTTTAATACGTTCCACAGCTGTGGCAACTCGTCAATACTATAGCGGCGGATGAAGGCACCAACTTTGGTAACCCGTGGATCCTCTTTCATCTTAAACAAAACACCGTTTCCGGTGGAGTCGTCTTTCAACTCTTCGACCAGTTCATCCGCATTGACAACCATAGACCGGAATTTATGCATCTGGAATACTTCACCGAGTGTCCCCACACGCTCTTGCTTGTAGAAAATAGGACCAGGGGAGCCTAACTTGATGGCAATCGCCGTAAGTAGAAACACTGGTGAAAGTAAAACCATTGCCAGCAGGGCACCGACAATATCGAATCCCCGTTTTACTCCGGCTTGAATACCTACTAGCTTCGGTGTGGAGACGTGAATTAATGGAAGTCCAGCAACAGGCTGAGTATGAATTCGCGGACCAGCAATATCCGTCAGGGCTGGAGCCATGACCATTGAGATACTGCGCGATTGCAATTCCCAACCCAGCTCTCTGATCTTGCGTGGTTTGATATTTGAACCAGCAGAAATTGCCACGACGTCAATTTCGCTATTGTCGATGGCCGATACAATGTCACTCACTTCGGTCGACACAGTTAGTACCGGTACAGGTAACTCATTTCCTGTCGGCGAAGTGAAGCTAAAACCTGGAAGTGCAGCAGCAGCAGCATGATAGCCCGCTTCAGGCGAGCTTTCTAGACGCTCAAATAGATGAACTACAGCGCTGGGCGATCCTAAGAGTAAGACGTTGCGCGTGAAGCTACCATTGCGTCGGTTCTTTCTGATCCACTTGCTGACGGCCCAACGTCCCACGACGAGTAACACTGCACCCACAGGTAACGCGATTCCCACGTAACCTCGTGCAGTGTTCAGTTGGAAGGCATAAGAAACGATGGCAATTCCGCCGAAGAAATACACAGTGGCGCGAGTTACGTCCTTGTATTCATCGATCCCCGTGCCAAGTACGCGAATATCTCGACTGCCGGAGCTGCCAATGGCCAACCACCAGACAATGGCCAAAACTACCGAGATCATCCAATAACTAGGATCGAAATTTACAAAAGTTAACTGCGCGTGTGAATCTGGGCCGAAACGAACCAATTGAGCAGTAGTCATGGCGGCAATAATGGCCAAGGCGTCTACGTAACCGACGAGACGAGGAAGAAACTGACACCACTTGCTCGGATCGGTCAGTAAAGTGTCGCTCTCAATTAAGGTCATGCATTCCCACTTTGCCTTGCTTTGAAACTCTACGTACTTGCAACTTTTCCCCAGGTAACAAAACGGTGAACGAGGTATTTATCAGATGCTGTTCATCAGTATTTTAGCTCCAAAAATATCAAACACCATAATTGAAGCAGAAATGCGAAGCACGTTTCTTGAATCACTTTTTCTTTTTGAACCTTGATCAACACATTCGAACACAGATGTATTGCTTCTAATTACCCAAAATAATGCAATTAAGATTTCAAAGGTAAACGGTTGGAACAGAAAATCGGCCAATCAACATGGAGCTAGCGGATAAGTAAATTACGTGGAAACGATGGGAATCTCAACGAATATTTACAACTCTTCCATGATTCAAACTGCGTTCCAACAAAGAAGATCTTGGTCGCGTTCTAATTATTCGCCCTGTCAAGAGGATTTGAAAAATTGCAAGAAATTCATTCACCCCAATATGCCACAGGCTAGTTAGAGTATCAAGGAACTATCGGTCTAGTAAACGGTACGTAACTGACTCGCCGGCACCCACATTCGTTCACCATCGCGTTCAATTTGCCGCCATGCCCCTTGTCGCGCCACAATGATGACCGCAGTGTCAGTTTGTAGTATCCGTGCCAGTCCGTGGTGGTCTCCGGGGCCCCTGCGCGCATTCAATCGAATAGTTGTTAGCGCCCGCTGATTTGGTACTGCGATCAGTCCACCTTGAGCAGGGCGCGAAGGTAAGCGGTGCAGGTACATACTAGGCACCCAACCCAGCAATTGATTACATTGAATCTGCGACCATAAGCCTTGCTGCAGGATCAGTCGTACCCGAGTGCCGTGGTCGATGACCTTCAACACCGGATAACCAGTTCCGCTCCCCTTGCGCAAATTGAGCGTTGCTGTCGTTTCATGAGTAGTTTCAACAAGTGCATAGCGACTGAGCACTGGCTCTTCGCCCGTCCCTTGAACTTTCTGCACGGACTCTTCCAAGTCGGCAGGAATTGGTTCAAGGTAGATATTCGGAACCCAACCATAATTTTGGTGTACATAAACATGAGCCCAAGAACCTTGGATTTCAACTAAAGCTAGTTCTGTACCTTGTGCCAACGTGCCTTGCACCAAGTAGTGGCGTCCTGCTCCTTTGCGGAGTTTCAACGTTGCAGTTGTGCGATGGGTACGCGTCGCAGACGACGATACTGCCGTTGCCTGCCGATAGCCCACTTGTTTCACGACCACCTCAAAAGAAAACTTAGGGAAGCAGCAAATGTGCTGCTTCCCTAAGTTTATTCCATTTTTAGAAGTTGTTTCTTCTGAGTTTTAGCTCTCCTTACGCGAACCAAGTTCAGCGTCCAAGCGGAGAAGACCGCTGCCGTCATTTCCGATCAGCTTCACGCGGTCAAGAATCTCGCCAACGGTAGCTTCTTCTTCAACCTGCTCATCGATAAACCAGTGCAGTAGAGGGATCGAGTCGATGTCCCCTTCGGTCTGTGCAAGACGGTACAGCTCGCGGATGGCCTCCGAGACCTTCTGCTCATGAGCCAAGGATGCTGCGAATGCGTCAGCGACCGTTTTCACGTTGACGACAGGAGAATGCTGCTCACCAATCTGTGGATGGGCAGAGCGGTCGGTCATGTGATTCATGAACTTCTCTGCGTGCTCAATTTCCTCGCCAGCTTGAGCGCGGAACCAACCAGCAATTCCTGGAAGGCTCAAAACGTCCATTTCAATTGCCAGCTGACGGTAAACCGTAGCCGCGGTCAGCTCGAGGGTTACCTGAGTGTTGAAGGCTTCTGCCAGTTTTCCTGTAAGTTCCATGTTCAATAGACTAGGTCGCTTTCAGAGGTTTGTCACCGAAGTTTGGACACACTTAGTTAGTTCCGAATTAGGCCATAACCAACAGTTGGCCTGTAGTTAAGCAAGCCGGTGCTAACCAAGGCGACCGTTACCAAAGGCGTGGGAAATTACTTTCCCAAGCCCGCTCTCCTCAGAGCTTCCGCCATTGCAGTATTTGCGGCTGGTTGCTGAGACTTGGAGGCGTTCTGTGAACGGTTGCGCTGTGTTCCTCGTGGCTGTCCAGACTTCTGTTGCTGAGCACCGCCTCGCGGTCCACGATCACCTCGCTCCGCCCGCTTGCCCTGCTCCCCCGAAGCTAGTTCATCGTCGAGTCGAAGCGTCAGCGAAATACGCTTGCGCACAGTATCTACTTCCAATACTTTTACCTTGACGATTTGACCTGAGCTCACGACCTCACGAGGATCAGAAATGAACTTATTGCTCATCGCTGAAACGTGAATTAGGCCGTCCTGATGTACTCCCAGATCAACGAAGGCACCGAACGCTGCAACATTTGAAACCGTGCCCTCCATAACCATTCCGGGCTTGACATCCTTAACGGATTCCACGCCCTCTTTGAGCATCGCTGTCACGAACTCACCGCGCGGATCTCGCGCAGGGCGCTGCAATTCAGCAACAACATCTCGAATGGTCGGCTCACCAAATTGCTCGGTGACAAAATCTGCTGGCCTCAGCTCTTCGAGGCGCCTCCCCTGATCAGCCGCAGCCTGCTGCAAGGTGCGCGCCAATTCATATGCTTCGGGGTGAACCGACGAGGCATCGAGCTTTTCTTTCCCGCCAGTGATACGCAGAAAGCCTGCACATTGTTCAAAGGCCTTGGCTCCAAGCCTGGGTACCTTGAGCAAGTCCCTTCGGGTTGCGAAGGGGCCGTTCGCATCTCGATGCTCGACGATGTTTCGACTCAGCAGTGGCCCGACGCCTGCGACACGGGCCAGCAGCGACGGCGAGGCAGTGTTAACGTCTACTCCAACAGCGTTCACACAATCTTCAACAACTGCGTCAAGAGCTCGATCGAGCTTCGAGGCCGTGACATCATGCTGATACTGACCCACACCAATTGATTTAGGATCAATCTTCACCAATTCAGCCAATGGGTCCTGAAGCCTGCGGGCAATAGACACTGCACCGCGCAAAGAAACATCCATACCTGGCAGTTCTTGACTTGCAAGTTCTGAGGCCGAGTACACCGAAGCCCCCGCCTCAGAAACAATGACCTTGCTAATGTCCTTGGTACCCAGTGCCTTGATCACGTCCGCTGCCAAGCGATCTGTTTCACGGCCTGCTGTTCCATTGCCGACAGCAATAAGCTTGGTACCGTGCTTCTGCGCCAGATTAGTCAGGATGGCCACTGACTCGTTCCATTTGTTGGCAGGGGCATGAGGATAAATGGTTGCGGTTTCGATTGCTTTGCCGGTGAGGTCTACAACTGCGACTTTGACTCCTGTACGCAGTCCCGGGTCAAGGCCCAGGACTGCTTTGTTTCCTGCCGGAGCTGCCAAAAGGACATCGCGTAGGTTTGCTGCAAAGATCTTGACTGACTCATCCTCAGCTGCATCGAAAAGTCGGGACCGCAAGTCAGACTCGAAACGAGTTAGCAGACGTGCTTTCCATGCCAAGCGCACGGTTTGAGATAGCCACTTGCTGGCAGGTGCATCGGCGGGGGCATTGATCCCCAAAGACGCTGCGATGGCATTCTCATAGCCTGCACGTGCATGCTCGACCGCGTCGTCGTCACGCGGATCTGCTTCAGCCAACTGCAGATTGAGCACTCCGTCTCGTTCTCCGCGCAACAACGCAAGCACGCGGTGCGAAGGCAGGTGGTCGAGGTCTGCCACGTAATCCAAGTAATCGGAGTACTTGCCGGTGCCTTCAGCGCTTGCACCAGCAGCCGTACTTGCGCCGATCTTACCGGTGTTCCAAAGGCGTTCACGCAAGTCAGCAGCAAGCACGACGTCTTGTGAAACTCGTTCGGTTACGATGGAACGCGCTCCCGACAAAACATCTGCATCCGTACCGAATCCAGCCTCAGCGTTCAGGTATTGCGCTGCGGCTTCCATGGGATCTGTTTGCGGATTGTTAAGGAGTAAATCAGCCAAGGGCTCCAAGCCGGCTTCACGCGCAATCTGAGCCTTGGTGCGCCGCTTAGATTTAAACGGAAGGTAGATATCTTCCAATTCCGACTTAGTGGCGGCAGCAGCAATGGCGGCGTCCAGTTGGTCCGTCAGCTTCCCAGCCTCTGTGATGGCTTCGCGAATAGTGACCCGTCGTTCTTCAAGTTCACGTAGATAACGAAGGCGTTCTTCCAGCAAACGCAACTGACTGTCACTGAGCATGCCGGTGACTTCTTTGCGGTAGCGGGCAATAAACGGAACTGTGGAACCTGAATCCAGTAACTCTATGGCTGCCTTAATCTGCCACGGCTGCACGGTTGATTCCGCAGATAGTTCCTTCGCCAACTGCTCGATAATGCGTTGCTCAGTGGAGGTTTTAATTGCGTTGATCTTCTGTTCGCTACTCACCGAACCATTGTGCCCCATCCAACTTAAGGTTCTGATGATCAACTCGGCTCACATTCAGCAGATCCTAAAAGTGTGAAGATACACTTTTTCTCATGGGGAAAGTGAAACTTCGTAACGCATCAGTTCTCGTACTGATGTCTGCATTGACCTTGATGACCGCCAGCTGCTCGGTCATCGAAGATAGCGCATCATCAGCAGCAAGCCAACTCACCGATGCAGCTTCTAAAGAAATCGTCCGCCAGGCGTGCGCACCGGTTCAGGACGGAACCATTGACGCCAGTGAACTGCGCGTCCTCTCATCAATGGTGGGCTCCGTAGAAGGCGGCGGATTGCCGCAGTCATTGGTCGACGTGCTCAACGAACTTGCCGACTCCGGTGACAATGTTTCGAAATCCTTGCAGGATCGGCTGGTCCAGGCTTGTGATGACGCAACTGCGCAAGCCAACTAGCCAACACGTAGGGCACAGCCATATCTGATCTAAACTTTATCTATGGTCGAAATTCCTACCAGCGGCAAAATTCGTATCGATGCTTGGCTCTGGGCCGTACGTGTTTACAAAACCCGTTCCGAAGCAACAACAGCGTGCCGCGCCGGACATGTTCGGCTCAACGGAGTTTCAGTTAAGGCTGCCCAGACCATAGTTCCCGGCGATCGAGTACGAGTGCGCAAGAACCGATTCGATCGTGAGCTGGAAGTCGTGGGCCTGATTCCTAAACGTGTCAGTGCAGCTCTCGCGGTCAAGTGCTACATCGACCATACTCCGCCGCGCGAACGAGTCATGGTTCCTCAGGTTCCCGTTCGCGAGCGCGGTGCTGGTCGTCCCACGAAAAAGGACCGCCGAGAAATGGATCGTTTGCGCACTTCGTGGCAGGTCCCGGAAGAGCCATTAGAACTTCCCGATGCAACTCACTCGGATATCTGAGTTCTACTCGCGATATTGCAGCTGAGCATTGCAACTCTGGCTCCTCACCGACGTGTTGTATCCAAGCAGCGTACCGCACTGAACAAATGCATTTCAGCCGCTGGTGGCGACGCATCGCCGTCACGGACCAAGTCGTACATATCGTGGTTCTCATGCAAGAGTTCTAGAATACCCAACCTCATTATCCGGACCTTCTAGTGGCTTCAGGTTCTGGACTACGAAACCTCATGCACGATGTAGGCAAATTGTTCCCCGCTTGGCTGACTCAATTGATTCAGAGTGTCATCAGCACTTCGGAGTGAGCTTTCAAATCTCCTACACTCCACATTTCCGTTCAAGTTCCATTCCGATTTCACGATTCGCGAATTGGAACTAGGATTCAGAACAGTTCATCGTTCGACGATCAAACAATCTGATGAGTATCAGTTCATTATTCAAAAAGAATCCGAATGGCTAATACTCAATCGACCAACCACTGATAGTGTAGTTTTCGTCCCAATCTTAAATGTTGGTCTCGAACGGGCTGATTCCCGGTTGTTAGGCTCTACATCTTAGGATTAGCCTTCCCCCAAGGAGATCATCTCGTGACCGAACAAGGTACAAAGTCTGGCATTGACCGCCGCACCATCGTTAAGGGCGCTGCTTGGGCAGTCCCAGTAGTTGCCGCAGCTACCGCTGTACCAATGGCTTCCGCTTCCGTTCCTGCAGACCCTGCCGACGTAGCTGTTACGGTCTTCGGCCAGTCCGGACAACTTTCACGCGGCATCGAAACTCACCTGATTGATGAAAACTTCCAGCCGGTGCCGTTCCCCGAAGGAACGACGTTGACTATTACGGTCACCAGTGTTGATGGCGGCACTATTACCAACCCTTCGGTCACCGGAGCAACCCCAAACGGCTCTAGCCAGGATGGCGACGTCTACACCTTTAATTACATCGTGCCACCTGGTGAAACTAGCGTCACCTTCAAGGGTGACGTCACGGGAACTGTTATCATTCAGGCGACTTACACCGGTCCATTCGGCACGCTCAGTTCCGATCCGGTTACGGTAACTGGAGCCTAGTCACCAAGGCTCGCCGCACCCCATAAATTGTCTTCAGTGGAGGCGTTCGTATTCAGCGACGTCTCCACTGGGCTTTTAACTCGATGCTAGATGCCCAGCGCACTGGACTCAGAAGTAATCCCTGCCCCAGCTTGTAGATCAGGTGCACGCTGGGATCGCATGAACGAAGCACGGCAGCGTCAATTGCTCTTCTGCAGCCTTCAACCATCGGCCACGGCCATTTTCAACATGGACCCAAGCGATCAATTTCGTCGAAACGAATGGATATTGCCAATCCAAATTCCACGCCATAATGCTTGACTGCCGACAAAGCACCCTCGAGCTTCTCATCACCCATTGATTAATTAATCCGATCGATGATATTCCTTGATAAAGAAAATGACCGTAATCTGGGAGCTAATATATGAATAATATCAATTCTGGAATCAACCGCCGCGCCGTCGTTAAGGGTGCTGCGTGGGCAGTACCGGTAATAGCTGCGGCTACGGCTGTTCCATTAGCATCAGCGTCGTCCTCCGTTGAGCCAACCGACGTATTTATCGGTGCCTTCGGACAAGATGGACAAACCAATCGCGGTGTCGAAACGTTTCTCATCGGCCCAGCACCAGCCTATGAAGTTGTTCCCTTTCCAGCAGGGACTACCCTAGTCATCACCGCCACGGCCACTGCCAACGGTATGATCGAGAATCCGACGATGACTGGTGGAACCCTCATCGATCAAAACCATAGCGGCAACGTCTACACCTTCACTTACGCAGTCACAGAAGGCGGGACATCGGTTCGTTTTGCCGGCGAAGTCACCGGAACTGTCTCGGCACAAGCCACCTTTAGCGGCCCATTCGGTACATTAAGCTCTACTTCGGTTCCGCTCGTCGGTGGATGACGGTCGGTTCCTCGCACTCGCCGACTTCAGCCGAGCAGTCTCTCCAACGGCACATCTCTGCTTTCAATGAGGCCTCTACTCATTTATCCTCTTAGCGTCCTCGCGCTCCTTGATAGTTTGAAGAGCTCTCTTGAAAGTAATTCCTCACAAGAGTTCAATCGCTGGTACGTCTGCCTCGAACTCGAAGATCTGCGCATAGAACGCCAGCGAGCTTTCCAACGCCTTGACAATGTTCTCCAACTTTCTGAAACCGTGCTGTTCTCCCTCAAAGAGAATGTACACATGCGGGATTCCGCGCTCGGCGAGCGCGTTGGCAACGACCTCAGACTGTGCCGGCGGAACGACCCTGTCCTCATCTCCCTGCAATAACAGCACCGGGCAAGAGATCTTTGAGACGTGGTTGATCGGCGCACGTTTTTCATACAGTTCCGCAGCCTCAGGGTACGGCCCAACCAAAGAAAACATGTATTGGGACTCGAAGTCGTGCGTATCTTGAACGAGCCCAACGAGGTCTGATACTCCATAACGACTGATGCCTGCGGTGAATACGTTGGAGAATGTCAGTGAGCAAAGTACGGTCCATCCGCCTGCACTGCCGCCTTCGATTCCGATGCGCTGCGGATCAGCGATCTTACGGGCAATCAACGACTTGATGACTGCCACCGTGTCGGCAACGTCAACCACGCCCCATGCCCCACGCAGGCGGTTGCGGTACTCACGCCCGTAGCCGGTGGAGCCGCCGTAGTTGACGTCTACCACGCCGATTCCGCGGGAGGTGTAGTAAGCGACTGCTGCGTTCAGCGTTGCTGCTGCTTGGGCTGTAGGTCCGCCGTGAACAAAGGTGACGAAAGGCGGCAGCTCCCCATCGAGGCCGGCATATCCGTCCTGATGTGGCCTGTACAGCAGCGCGTGCACTGTTTGCCCAGCCTCATTGCTGCATTCGAATTCTTCAACCGAGGGAAGCATGGATGGATCGGGCAGCTGCTGAATTGAGTTGGAGATTGCCCGGTGTTCCAAGGTATTTAGATTGATCAGGGTGATCTGTTCGCCCTGGGTCATGGATGAGGTTCCGGCAAGCAGCCATCCATCCTTCACCTGCAATGGTCTGATTCGGCTGAAGGGCAGGTTGAGGTCCTCCACTCCCCCGGTTAGTGCATGGACGCGCGCGAGCTTGGTGGTTCCCGTGCCGTAGGAGCACAGCAGGGTGTGCTGGTTTTCTACGAGATACCAGTTGGTGCCCACCTGCCATAGTGGTCCAGCAAATTCTGCTGCGCGGTCTACCAGCCTGGTAGTTCGAGATGAACTGACTTGATAGATGTAGGGGTTCCACCAGCCTGACTTATCGCTGATGAACGCAAGCCGATCCTCATCCACCCATTCCGGCTGCATGATCGAAACATCGCCAGCACCCGCGATGATGACATCTTCCAGTTGGCCGTTGTCGGTAAACTCGGCCAGGTGGAGAAGTGTCCCGTCCCAGGGCATGTTCGGGTGTTCCCAGCTGATCCATGAAAGCTTGCTGCGATCGGGGCTTAGGCGGGGTGCGGCGACAAAGCGTGCAGGTGCCGTCAGCACGCGGATGGCAGTGGCATCCTCGGCCGCTGTCCCATCCAGTGGGATTTGAACTATGTGCCGTGTTGGAGTACCCCTGAGGTCCTCCATGATCGCCAGTACCGTACGGTCCGGGCCTTGGACGAACTCCGCAAAACGCAATACCGGATCGGATTCCACCATTGAGTCGGGGGTCAGGGCAATCGGTGCCACCTGACCAAACTGCTGCAGGTAGACGCGCTGGTCAGCGAAGTTGGAGAAGACGATTCCGTCTTGCAGCTGGCCAGTGATCAGACTCCAGCTTGAGCCGCCGTACTCATGGACGCGCGAGCGCACGTTATAGGGCTGTCCGATCAGCTGTTCCCCTTGTTGCCCCAGATCTAGTGAATAGGACATCAGGGTATTGCGCCCGCCTTCATCTGGCCGGCCTTCTTGGACAATGATGCGATCGTTGTAGAAGCAGGCTCCGCCCAGCGGTTTTGTGCCAGCGGCAACATCATGAGCTGTAATCGTCGACGGCCAAGATCCAAAGGGCAGTTTCGTAGGCATAATTTGATCCTAACCAGCTTTGTCTTGGCATACGACCCTCGACAAGCACAAAGTCGATGAGTTTGGATTAACCCATGTCAAAAGTTGTGGTGTTTCTTCGCGGGGTCAATGTCGGCGGCGTCAAAGTGCTAATGAAAGACTTGAGCGCCTTGCTTATTGCTGCCGGCTACACGCAGGTACGCACATTGCTTGCCAGCGGAAATGTAGTCCTGGACCCGGGTAATGAAACAGTGCTGGAAGTACAGGAACGCTGCAACCAACTTCTTGAAGCTCATTACGGCAGGGCAATACCCACCCTGGTTTTCTCTCGCGAGGAAATTGTTGCGCTCGGCGGCAAGTTCCCTTTGGCCATTCCAGAACCGGTGTCAGAACATCACGGATATTTGACACTATGCGAAACGACGTCAAAGGCCGAAGAACTATATTCGTTGGCGCGCCAAGCGGCACCGGATGCCCCCTTGGCGGTGAATGGGCGTTCTCTGTGCTGGATCGTCCGCAAAGGACAAAGCACCACGGACCCTTTGGCGAAATTGCATACAACACAGGCACGCAAACAGATCATCACGACCCGCAACCACAACACCTTGGTCAAGCTCGCCTCGATTGTTATTTGAACTGATTCCCACGGCATAATTAATCGTTGCTCTGTTCGCCGTTGAACTTTGACTGAAAGCCCGTGAATGCTGACCATTGTTGAACTTGTTGGTATTTTCTTCTTCGCCGTATCCGGCTCGCTCATGGCGGCTCGACGAGGATTCGATATGTTGGGCTCTGCGTTTCTTGGTGGCGTCTGTGGTCTGGGCGGCGGAGTGGTCCGAGATTTGATTCTGAACCAGTCTCCGGCTTCTTTTGTGCACCCGATCTATTTCATCCCTCCAATTCTTGCCGCGCTGTGCGTCTATGCCTTTACCCCAGCAGTTCAGAAGCTGCACCGCTTGGTCCTGATCTTTGACGCGGCGGGGCTTGGCTTGTTCTGCATGACCGGAACCCTAAAGGCGCTGGAGAATGACTTCAACCCGGTGTCTTCGGTATTGCTAGGCGTCATCACCGGTGTGGGTGGCGGCATGATGCGTGACGTCATCGCCAACGTCACTCCGGACCTATTCAACCCAAGAGATGTTTATGCAGTGCCCGCGATCGTCGGCGCCACGGTCACAGCCCTTGCCTGGAACGCGGGAATTCTAAATATTGCAGTGGGCATTTGCATCGCAGGATTTACCTTCGCCCTGCGCATCTCCTCAATTCGCTTCGGATGGAGTGTCCCGCTGGCCGCTGGACATTGGCATCGTCAGAATCCTCCAAGCCCACCGGCCAATGACGGGCCGCGTCGACACTTCTAGCGGTCAGCTCAAGCGTTCCAGCTTCCCTGCTTCTTCGACGCCGGGTGCTGTGTCTTCGATGGTCGTCGGCGGGTTGATGATCACAGCACCAATCAGCATGACCACGACGCAGATGCCGAGCATGGAGAAGGCAACGCCCCACGAGTCGGTAGCCTTCTGAACCACTCCAAAGAGCATCGGAACAATACCTGCCCCCGCGTAGCCCAGTCCCTGGGCAAACCCCGAGAGCACTCCGGAGCCGTAGGTGGTGCGGGAACGCAGGTTCATCATCAGCAGCGCAATGGCGAATGTGCCCTGCCCCAGACCCGCCATGGCAACCCAGAACGCCGTGCCGTTGGTTGGCGACAGGTAAATGCCCAAATGTCCTGTCACCCAGAAGACGGTGAAGACCAGCACCGCGAAAATCGGGTTCTTCAACCGGGGAACCCACAACGGCACCAACAGCGAAACTGGGAGTCCGAGGATTGCAAAGAGCGCCAGCATATTGCCAGCGGTCAGTTCGTCGAGACCGCGGGCCTGAAGATACGGCGGCAGCCAGGTGAAGTACACATAGGTCTGCGCCGAGTTGCCTGCCAGGAAGATGGCAAGGCCCCAGGCGACCTTAGATTTCCAGGGGTTGATCTTCACCAGCGGTTGGACAGCGGCTGAAGCAAGGTTTGGTTGGTCGGGACGATCGACCTTGCGATCAGCGACAATCTGTAGGATCCATGGGATCAGCACGATGGTCGAAAGAACGGCCCAGGAGCCAATCGAAATTTTCCAGTCGGTGACGTTGGCCAGCGGTACTGAGAATTGCGGAGCCATCCAGGTGCCGATGGCCAGCATGGTCACATAGCCGCTGGTAACAATGCCGATGTGGTCGGGGAAATATTTCTTCACCAATGGCGGCAGCACCACGTTGCCGATGCCGTATCCTGCCAAGGCAACGATGGACATTCCAAGGAATGAATAGACTTCCGGCATAAAGATGCGGGATACCTGTCCAACGATGGCTAGTCCGATGGACAGTATCAGGGTGCGTTCGAGTCCAAAGCCGCGGATCAGGCGTGGTGTCAGCAGACCGGAGACTGCGAAGACGATAGGGGCAAGGGTCGCCAGAAGACCAATGGTGAATTCGGAGAACTGAATATCGGATTGAATCCGCGCAAGCAGTGGAGGCACTGAAACCACAGCTGCCCGCAACGACAGTGCCAACAGCAGGATGCCGAGAAGCGCCCCCACTCGCCCCTTCATGGAAGTTTTCGGGCTGGTACTCGACATGGACTATTACCTCAAAGACTATTGGTTGCGTTGGCCCAACTTTTTCAGTTGCGGAACCAACTCTAGTAACTGGGAGAGGTTACCTTCAAAGTTTCGCTGGTACCAGGTGCCCGGCATGCCGGTAAACGCGTACAAGCCCTCGCTGATCAGCATGATCAGATGGGCAATGTCTTTGTCCCCTACCTCATCCATCAATGCCGCCAACCAGCGCTCGGAAATGCTCTCCAACTGGGCGTTAGCCGATTCCACACCGGACTGGGCTAGACGCTGCAAGGCAAGCAGCAGTCGGTCAAGCTCGGTATTCACCTGAGCGCTGGTGCGAATGAAGTATGCGGAGGCGCCTTCTTCGGCGTTGTTCATGTCTTGTAGGTCCGCCAGGATCAGTTCTTCACTGAGCGCCACGACGGCGCCGGCCAAGGCTTCTTTGGAAGCAAAGTGATAGAGCAATCCGCCCTTGGAGACCCCAGCTCGCACGGCGGTAGCTTCCATGGTTGCAGCACGTTCGCCCTCTTCACATAACAGTGAGATATATGCGTCTAAAACTTTGGTGCGTGCTGCCGGGGGCCGTGCCATGGAGCTCCATTCAGTATTCGATGGCGAACTAGTGATGAGTACAACCATACCCAAAGATTGTAACTATACCGTCTGGACGGTATAGTTATGTTTGTCCCGGTCACTTACTGGGACTACATCACTTAAGAACACAGGATGATACTCATGAGCTCACTACTCACCGACCAGACATCAACGCTGTCCAAGCCGCGACGTTGGGCGGCCTTGGTTGTGCTCCTTTTCCCAGTACTGCTGATTTCCGTGGACAACACGGTCCTCACCTTTGCAGTACCAGCCATCTCCGAGGCGCTTGGACCCACCGGCACCCAGCAATTGTGGATCATCGATATCTACCCGCTGATCCTCGCAGGCCTGCTCGTCCCCTTCGGCTCCCTGGGCGACCGCTTCGGCCGCCGCCGGCTGCTGTTGATCGGCGCCTCCGGATTTGCGGCCATCTCGGCCTTCGCTTCCTTCGCCACCGACCCGAATCAGCTGATCGCCTCGCGCGCACTGCTCGGCGTCTTCGGCGCCATGCTGATGCCTGCAACACTGTCGTTGATCCGCAACATCTTCACCGACGACACCGAGCGCCGTACCGCTATCGCCATTTGGGCCGCGGCCTTCTCCGGCGGTGCAGTGCTTGGCCCGCTGGTAGGCGGCGTGCTGCTGGACAACTTCTGGTGGGGTTCGGTCTTCCTGCTTGCTGTTCCCATGCTGCTTCCATTGTTGATCGGTGGACTGATCCTGGTTCCAGAGTCCAAGGATCCTAACCCGGGCAAGGTCGATCCGATCTCCATTGTCTTGATCGTTTTAACCCTGCTTCCGTTCACCTTTGCCATCAAGTCGTTTTCCACCGTTCCATGGTGGGCTTTGATGATCGCAATTGCCGTGTCAGTCACCTGCGGCATTACCTTTGTGCGCCGTCAGCTTGGTGCCAAAATCCCAATGATCGACGTTCGCCTATTCAACAACGCAAAGTTCTCCGGCTCACTGTTGGTGAACCTGATTGGCATCTTCTCGCTGATCGGCTTCATCTACTTCGTGTCCCAGCACCTGCAGCTCATTGCCGGCTACTCCCCCATGCAGGCGGGCCTGCTCATGACTCCCGGCATGTTGTTGTCCATGGCCTTCGGCCTGCTTGCGGTAGGACTGTCCAAAAAGTTCGGTTCACCGAATGTCATGATGGTTGGCCTGCTATTCTCCGCCCTTGCCTACACCCTGGTGCTCGTTGCCGGTAGCAATCCAAGCGTTGCACTGCTCATGGTTGCCTTCTGTGTACTTGGCACTGGTATCGGCATGACCGAGACGTTGTCCAATGACATGGCGCTGTCGGCAGTACCCGCATCCAAGGCGGGCGCCGCCTCGGCAATTTCCGAGACTGCCTATGAAGTTGGCACCGTACTGGGCACCGCCGCGCTGGGCACGATCTTGAACACCGTGTACAGCTCCAATCTGGTGACTCCCTCAACCTTATCTACCGCTCAGGCGGCGCAGGCTACGGAGACCTTGGGTGGTGCAGCTCAGGTGGCAAGCACCCTTGATCCAGCATCTGCCACGGCACTGTTGGAATCTGCGGCAAGCGCATTTGACCACGGTGTTATGTACACAGCATCCATTGCTGCGGTGCTGTCAATCATCGCTGCCATTGTGGTCTATCGAGTCATCAAACCTGCAGCTAGGTAAACATTTCGAATCAATATCTCAAATTTTTGATTATTTGCGCTCAGGTTATTCAAATGTTGCCTGTGACCACGTAGGCTAGGCTGTGTAGTTCCAAAGTAATTCGCGAAGTACCCTTTAGAAGTTTGTGAATGTCGGACCATTTTGGTTGGCGCGAGCCCTTCTAGACGTGAAGTGAATGACTTGGCTGCTTCGCAGAATCATTTGATGGAAACATCACCGAATCTGCGTAGATACAACCAAGATCGCCTCATTAATTAGTCGGCGAGATACGTCTGAAAGGACCAAATAAGAATATGGCAACCGGAATCGTCAAGTGGTTTAACGCTGAAAAGGGCTTCGGCTTCATCGCTCCGGACAGCGGCGACCCAGACGTGTTCGCACACTTCACCGCTATCCAGACCCAGGGCTTCCGCACCCTGGATGAGGGCCAGAAGGTTGAATTCGAAGTAGTTGAGGGTCCAAAGGGCCTGCAGGCTGCAGACATTCGCGCTCTCTAATCGAAGGTCTTTGGCACTAACGCCTGACTTTTAATAACAGTGGGTGGCTATCCTAAATGGATAGCCACCCGCTGTTTTTTAATCACACTACTATTTGCGTGCGCAAGGAATAGAACTCAAATTAGTCCAGTTGAAAATAGTGTGAAGCTATCGATTTTGGACCTCGCCCCGGTTACCCCCGGAGGCTCAATTGCAGACTCATTCAAATCCTCGGTCAGACTGGCGCAAACAGCTGAACGCAATGGCTATGAACGTGTGTGGTACGCCGAGCACCACAACATGCCGACCATCGCTTCCAGTGCCACCTCGATCCTGATCAGCCACATCGCTCACCACACCGAGCGCATCCGACTCGGCTCGGGCGGCATCATGTTGCCCAACCATTCCCCCTTGGTCATTGCCGAACAATTCGGCACCCTGGCGGAAATCTTCGGGGATCGCATCGATCTGGGTCTTGGCCGTGCACCGGGCACCGACATGAACACCCTACGTGCGCTGCGCCGCGATCCCGCCGCGGCCGACACCTTCCCGCAAGATGTACTGGAGCTGCAGGGCTACCTGGCAGGCAACTCGCGCATCCCGACGGTGCAAGCGATTCCCGGCGCAGGCACCAATGTTCCGCTGTATATCTTGGGCTCTTCGCTCTTCGGAGCAAAACTTGCTGCCCAGCTGGGTCTTCCGTATTCCTTCGCCTCGCATTTCGCCCCCGATGCACTGCATCAGGCAATCAAGCTGTACCGCGAAGAATTCACTCCATCCGAACAGCTGGCCGAGCCTTATGTCATTGCAGGTGTCGGTGTGGCAGCCGCGGAAACCAGCGAACGAGCACACGAGCTCTTCGAAGTTGCCCGTCGGCACCGTGTCGCGAGTTTCCTCGGCCGAGGGGCACAGAAGGAATTCACCGAGGCTGAGGTAGACATGCTGATGGATACCCCACAGGCCGCGCAGATTCTTGACATGATGCGATACACGGCGGTGGGCACCGGGGCTCAAGTTGCCGAATATCTTGAGCGCTTTGCGCAGACCGCGCAGGCTGATGAATTAATCACCGTGCACTACCCCACCGATGCACAAACGCGGCTTGATTCTGTCATCATCACCGCCCAGGCTGCTGGACTGGTCGGCTAAGTACTGCCCGATTTTGGTATCGAAGCCAGGATGCACAATGATCCGTCTCAGCTCTTCCCCTGCGGGAAAGCCGAGACGGATCATTGTTGTTTTCGAAGTGTTGTCGGTTTCTATTCTGCCCGCAGGAAGTAGCGGCTCTGCTTGAGCCAGAAGATGGCCCAGCTAGCCAGCAGCGCACCGGCAAGTGCACAAAGGATGGAGAAGATGAAGATGCTCGGTGCTTCCCCGAAGCGTCCCACCGCCCAGCCGAGGGCAATCACGGGAACCGCGCTGCCCAGGTAGGTCACCAGGTAGATTGCAGAAACCGTTTGAGCGTGAAGTTCCGTGCTCACCGCATCAACGCACATGGCGAACGCGGTGCGGAAGGCAACTCCCTGTCCCAGGCCGAGCACCACCAAAGAAATCAACGCTGCCGGCAAAGAGCCTTGAGTTGCGCTGAAGCTCAGGCTGACGGTACCGGCACCCAAGAGGATCAGCCCCACTGGCAACAGGTAATTACCGCCGCGGACCACCACCTGGGACAGGGCCGAAACTCCGAGCGGCAGTCCGGCAATTAGTCCAATGGCCCACAGCGCATTCAGGTTGAAAGCATTGGCCATGTAGCCAGGTGCCAGTGACAAGACGAAGCCGAAGACCGCAAAACTGAGGAAACCGACCAGCGCCGCCATCCAGAAGTGCATGCGTGCCTCACGTGGAATGCCAATGCGCCGTGGGGCCAGCGCCTTGCTGCGCTGGCCGGCGGTCGGGATACCAATGGCAGGTCGCGCCTGCAAGGTTCCCAGTGGAATCAATACCAAAAACAGCAGGACTACCTGCGTCATGAAAACCGTGGTGCGCCCACCGGGCAAGGATGCAAGCAGCCCTCCAAGGAATGGTCCGAATGCCACCCCGCCCGAGGAAGCCAAGAGGGTGAAGCGGGACGCCCAGGCCGGTTTGGTGGGAAGCAGTTCACGCAGTGCCGCTGCTGTGGCACCGGTAGCCAGCGCCACGCCTGCACCTTGAAGGCCGCGTCCGATGCACAGTTCCGTGAGGTTCGAGGCATAGCCGAAGACGAAGGTTCCAGCCATGGAAACTACGACTGCCAGGACTAAGGCAGCACGGCGTCCGATGTGATCCGACCAATGTCCCACCGTCAGCAAGAAGAGCATCAGCGAGCAGACGTAGCTGGAGAAGGCGATGGTTGTCCCCATCGCGCCCAGATTCAGTTCAGTCTGCAGGTGGGGGTATAACGGAGTGGCAAGGTTTGCGCCCACCAGCAGCATAAAGCTGACGATTACCGTCAGTACTAGGCGCGCTGTGATTCCGGGGTTCCACGAGAGTTCGTGGGTGACGGCCGGGCGCATGCGTAGTTCACTGATGACAGACACAGTTCTGCTCCCACGAAATGCTGGCGACTCGATGATGAAAGTTCTTACCGGTGGGACCTTTTGAAGTCCCACCGGTTATTTGAGCGTTCTGTAAGCGTTTGTCTACTGCTGCAGCCCGTTCACTCACTAATATCCTCTTTGGAATCTCATCTAGAGACATTAATTGGTAGGATTTGAGCATTATGGTCAATTTTCTGACCTTGGCTGGTATTGGGAGTGCGCAAATGGTTCGGTTGGACGAAGTCGATCTGAAAATTCTCTTGGCATTGATTCGAGATCCGAGGATTCAGGTTTCTGAATTAGCTGATGAAGTGGGAGTTGCGCGCAACACCGCACAGTCCCGCCTTCGCCGCCTGCAGCGCTCCGAAATCTTGCGCGACGGAGGACGGGACATTGACCTTGGATCACTCGGTTATGACGTTCTGGCCTTTGTGACGCTTGAAGTCAATCACCGCGAACTTGATGCTGTTGTCACCGCGTTGCGCCAGATCCCGAATGTCCTAGAAATCCATGAAACTTCCGGACGGGGAGATCTCTGGGTCAGGCTGATTGCCACCGACACCCATCAATTGCAGTCGGTGCTGCGTCAGATCCTTCGCGTTAAGGGAGTCACTCGCTCGGAAACGACGTTCGCCCTGCATTCTCACCTTGCCTACCGGGCTTCCCCGCTCCTGGAACACTACGCAGAACACGACCACTAAAAGAACCACCCGCGACACGCGAATTCAAGTCTTTTGTTCAAGTCAATACGGTTCTAGGCTGGGGGCAACAGAAGTCACGAGGTATGTGCCCGACTTCCGGCAGAGCCTCGTCTACACCGAAGGAGCACGCCATGACGCGGGACTTTGAACCAACCGACTTCGCACCTGAATACGGCAACGACATCTATGAGCCAGACGATGGCCGAGATTCCCAAGCCTATGAAGGCTCCAGCGACATGCCGGAGACCATGCGCAACATCGATCCGCTCGCAAAGCGCAATTATCTCTACGACGACGACCTAGAAACGGCTGATGAACTCGACAATGAGTTCAACGAGGACAGCAACGACGAGGAAGATGAAGATTCCGAAGACGATGAGGATGAAGACTAGATTCACTGCCTAAGAAAATCTATCGCTAGAAGCCTTAGAATTTAGATGTGATTAATCCAGTTCATTTGCGCACCCTGCTTGAAGTTGTGGCCCACCGATCATTTGCCACCGCCGCCACACGGCTAGGTTATACCGCCAGCGCCGTCTCCCAGCAGATGACAGCACTGGAGCGCAGCACAGGCACCACGCTTTTTGTTCGCGGCGCTCGCTCCATCACGCCAACTGCGGGTGCCATGCGCATGGTGCGTCACGCCAAGCGTGTACTCACCGACCTGGACGCACTCATGGCCGACGTCGCTACGATTTCTACGGACTCCGCTGAGAATGAAGAAATCAAACTCGGGATTTTCCCGTCGTTGGCGACCTTTGCGCTCCCCCAGATTCTCAAGGCCGACGACTGGAATTCACTGGGCATCAACCTGAAGCTTTGGATCGGTGAACCCCAGCAGACCGTGGCAGGGCTCGGCACCGGCGGCGATCTGGATCTTGCACTCATATTCCAGGTGGGACCCGGCGGCCTTTCTTGGCCCGCGTCTCTTGAACGCACCTGGCTAGGAGATGATCAGTTCCGCGTAGTCATCCCCGCTTCGTGGCCGATCGCCGAAGACTCGCAGCTGACAGTCGACCAGCTGGCAGAATGGCCATGGATCTTCCACCACCCCGGCACCTCGGATGCGACCTTGATTTCCCGACTCTTCGCCTCCTACAACATCCACCCACAGGTCGCCGCTTACTGCGATGACTTCAATGCATCTCTGAGCCTTGTTGCATCCGGGCTCGGTGCAGCGCTAGTCCCAGATCTAGCCATGGCGAACATGCCAGAAGGCATCCGCATTGTTGACGCCCCGGAAATTCGTTTGGCGCGCTCAATCTTTGCGCTGAAGCCCGAAAACTCCAAGAAGCCGAAGGCCGACCTAGTCCTCGATCGCCTGGCTCAGGTGCTCGCTCAGTAGATTCCCAAGGACGGATTAGTTTCACTTTCGCCCCCTGCATTCCTTGGATCAAAACTCGCGTTATTTCGGAAGTTACAAGGACGTCAATACCGCTTAACTTCCTGCCGGTATCTGCAAGGTATTGTTGCTTCAGACCGCTCTTTCACCGCCCAGCTCAATGCTGGCAAGCTCAGGCAAAGGCTTTCGATCCTTGACTACCTCCACCGATTCCTTGATTCTCTCCACCGTGTACGGCTCCATTGGCCATGTTGAGCTCAACCGACCGGCCAAGCTGAACGCTTTGAACCTAGAGATGCTCTTGGAATTGCACCGTGTGCTGGCCGCATGGGCCGAAGACCCAAAGATCAGTATTGTGCTGCTCACCGGCACCGGAGCACGCGGCTTCTGCGCTGGCGGGGACATTGCCGACTTCCACAAGGCGGTCACCACCGATCGACACGAAGACTTCTTGAATCTACTGTCAAACGAGTTCCAGACCGACCTGTTGATCGCCCGCTACCCCAAGCCTCTGGTCACCATGGCACATGGCATCACCATGGGCGGCGGCATCGGATTGGCCAGCCACGCTCCGGTGCGCCTTGTCACCGCCGACGCTCGCATGGGTATGCCAGAGGCAAAAATCGGGTACACCCCTGATGTCGGAGGAAGCCACCTGCTGGCAAACATGCCTGGACACTTCGGCGAATACTTCGCCATGACAGCAAATTCCTTCACCGGAGCCGATGCCGTCTATCTAGGCTTTGCAGATGTCGTGGTTACCGAAGATTTTGCACAGAACATTCTCGATCACATCGACGAGTTCAACGGGCTGAACGCTGCAGACATGGCATCTGCCATTGAAGTTCTGCATGCTGCGCCGGAATCCTATCGGCTTGAACTAGATCAGGGATGGGTCGACCATGCGTTCAGCGCTGATACACCCGAAGAAGTCGTATCACGGCTCAACGAGATGGTTCATCCCGGCGCGCAGCAGGCTGCCGAGCTCATTGCGCAGAACTCCCCCACCAGCGTCAGTTCCGCGTTCTACGCCGTACGCGCCGCACGCGAAGCAGATAACCTGCGTACGGCGCTGGACCGCGAACTTCGGCTTGCCGGTCACCTGATGCACCAGCCGGATCTGGCCGAAGGCATCCGCGCGCAGGTGATCGACAAGGACCGCAACCCACAATGGTCTCCGAAGCAGCTAAACGAGGTCAACACAGAAGCGCTGCTGGGCCTCATGGACCCAGCAGACGCATAACTTCTATTTAGAACCCGGAATACCCTCGGGTCTGGTCACATTTGAATGCACCGGGTGCACCTTGGTCGAGTTATGAGGCTCGATGCGCGGTGCGGCCACTGCATCCTCCGGCTCGCGGTATTCACGAGGGTTGGCAATGTCCACCGAGCGAGGCTTGCCATAGTGGATCGGCGCGTACTCGCCAAAGTGATCCGGATCCGCGTTCTCCCAGTCCGCCGCCCAAGAGTCGGGCGCATTCTCCAGAAGTTCATTGGGGCCAAGCCAGTGGAACAATTCCGCATAGGAGCGGGTGGATTGCAGATTCACGCGGCGGCGCAACATACGGGTGTTGAGCTGATGCGGACCTGTCAGACCCATGGATGCCATCAGCTGTCCGGCCTCGGTCACGGTGAGCTTGTGGTAGTTGTAGACGCGGTGCCCCTTGTCTTCAACGTTCAGCGCCCGTGACAACCGTGGGTTCTGTGTGGCAACGCCTACGGGGCAATGGTTGGTGTGGCACTGCTGAGCCTGGATGCAACCGGTGGCCATCATCATCGAACGGGCGGAGAAGGTGAAGTCTGCACCCTGGATCAGGCGTTTGATAATGTCTGAGCCGCTAGCGATCTTACCCGCCGCCGCCAGCTTCACTTCGTGGCGAAGACCCGTGCCGACCAGAATGGTGTGAACCAGCATTAGGCCCTCGGACAGCGGCGTACCCACGTGGTCTTCGTATTCAATCGGCGCTGCACCCGTGCCGCCTTCGGCACCGTCAACTGTAATGAAGTCAACCAGCGTCCCGGTATCAATCATTGCCTTGCAGATCGCCATGATGTCGGTGCGCGAACCAACACAGAATTTGATACCAATTGGCTTTCCACCGCTGAGTTCGCGCAGCGTGGCTACAAACTGCATCAGTTCACGCGGAGTGGAAAATTCCGAATGGCTCGCCGGCGAGATACAGTCCTGCCCCATGGGCACGTCTCGTGCCTCGGCGATCTCAGGGGTAATCTTTGCCGCCGGTAGAACGCCTCCCAGACCGGGCTTGGCGCCCTGGGAGATCTTGATGGTGATGCCCTTGACCTCTGGTCGAGTTGCCTTCTGAGCAAATTTCTCTGGATTGAAATGGCCTTCGGGAGTCCGGCAGCCGAAGTAGCCCGAACCGATTTCCCAGAAAATATCGGCGCCGCTCTCCAAGTGATACTTGGTCAAACCGCCTTCGCCGGTCTCCTGCATGAACTCGCCCATGGCAGCACCCTTGTTCATGGCGCGCACCGCGTTGGACGACAGTGCCCCAAAGCTCATGGAAGAGATGTTCATCAGTGATGCCTCATAGGGCTGGGTGCATTGGCTGGAGCCGATGCGAACCCGGTGTTGGCCCTCAGGTGGCGCGACAGGTGCCGTTGAATGCAGCAGGTATTCGTGACCCACTACGCTGACGTCCAGCTCGGTGCCGAATGCCTTGTGGCTGTCGGCTCCCTTGGCCCGAGCATAGATCATTGAACGGGTGTCACGGTCGAAAGGTTTACCGTCGGTATTGCGCTCAATAAAGTACTGCTGAATTTCCGGACGGATGAATTCAAAGAAGTAACGGGCGTGTCCCACGATTGGGAAGTTGCGCAGAATTGAATGCCGTTTCTGCGTCAGATCATGGATGCCGACCACCACCAGAACGCCGGTAAGGATGACTAGGATCCACCAAACCCACTCACCCGAAACGCCCGCGAGCACCGCGGTAGTGACAAACCCGACGACAAGCAACGCCAGAAACGAAAGAACAACTGTACGCATCATGAGCCGAGCTTATCGCCAAGTCGGTGCACTGTCAGGGATCTTTGACTTATCAACGCCAATAATTCACAACTAGGTGAGCCGAACACACCCGCATGGTCAACTACCGAACTCGTAGGCAAATACGCCATCGGTAAATGCCTAATCAGCTTCGTTCTGAGAGCCTAATTCTAAGCAGGAAGAATTTTGTCTGCTTCGCGAATCGCCATGCGTGAAAATAGTGATTCGCTGTCCGCCAACAACACTCCCGGATCGCCCGTTTCGGCAACTTTTCCCTCACGCAGCACAATAACTTCAGATGCGGTTCCCAGAATCGAAATGCGGTGGCTGATCATCAGCACAGCCATGCCCTCAGCGCACCGTCGATTAATCGCGGCCAGGACCATCTGCTCGCTCTGTGTATCCAACGCGCTCGTGGATTCATCAAGTATCAGCACCGCAGGCTTCCTGACCAAGGCACGAGCCAAGGCTAGGCGTTGTCGCTGTCCGCCTGAAAGTCGGGTCGAGCGATCCCCCAGGCGCGTCTCCAGTCCCTGTTTTTGCCCGTCGAGCCAAGATTTCAAGCCCAGTTCGGCAAGCACAGTCATGAGCTCTTCGTCGCTGATGTCTTTGAGCCCCAGCAGGAGGTTGTCGCGGATGGATCCGCGAATCATGACGGCTTCCTGCGACACAAGGATGATTCTCGAACGGACCTCGGCAGAGGCAGCCTCGTTCAGGTTCACTGCGCCAAAGGTGATTTTTCCCGTGCTGGGTATGGCTCGGACCAGTGCGGAGGCGACAGTGGATTTACCCGATCCGCTGTCACCCACCAACGCCACAATTTTGCCCGGTTCGAGATTAAGCCCCAAGTTCTCCAATACTTTGACGCCTTGGTAGGCAGCGCCCAAGTTAGTGATCGCTAAGGTACCGGTTTCCGGCAGCGGCTGTGGCTGCGCTGGATCCTTAACCTGTGGCTGCCCCAGGGTCACCGAATACAGTCGTTTGGCGCTTGCCAACGAATCCTGCAGGCCAATAATGAATCCGTCCACGGTACGGACAGCCTCGAAGGATGGAACGGCAATCGCAGCAAGGATTAACAGCGCAGGCAATTCTCCGCGTGCGGACATGATGATCACAAGGCCCAGCAGGCTGCCCCACACCACGATTTGGGTCAGGGCTGATCTAAGGCCTGTCAGCTTTCCTGCGCGTAGAGTCTTGGCTTTGACGGGACGGGCTGCGTTATTGAATCGCTCCTGCATTGCCTTGCCACTGGCATAGCCATGAACCACATCGATTCCCGCCAATGTTTCGGTGAGAATCTGATTCTGTATCCCCCTCACCCGAGCCCCGTCGCTGGCGGCGCTGCGCAATCCTTTGACTCCCAGCGCAGGAATGACCAGGCCGACTAAGACGTAGGCGGTCAGCAACAGCAATGCAGGGGTTTCACCGAAATTCAACCAGGTCCACCAGGTCACCGCGGAGCTGATGACAATAGCAGCTACCGCCGGCGGCAAGGTGTGGGCAAAGAAGACTTCAACGCGGTCGACATCCCGTGTGGCTACCGCCAGCAATCCACCAGAATTCTTGCTGCGCGCGTCGAATGGTGCCTGGTACTCGGCGGCGGCAAAGATCTTATTGCGCAGCCTGGATAGAGACAGGAACGCCACCTTATGGCCAACGTACTGTTCACCGTAGCGCAAAGCGCCCTTGAACAACCCCAAGACGATCATGAGGAGAATCAGCCAGGTCCATGACAGCCCCGTCAATGATTCAAGGACCGAAATATTGGCCGTCTTGGCAATGCCGACCGTCGCAACCAGGTAGATGCCTAATGATGCACAGCGGGTCAGGCAGGAGAGGATACAGGCAACGAGCAATGGGGGAAGCAGATCCGAGGTATTGCGGATCAACCACCCGATGGTCGCCATTCCGCTGGGTTCCGGGCTCTGGGTTTCTGTAGGATGCTGGCTCATTTTTCCTCCCCCACCGTTGAGGAGTTTTGAAGTTCCTGGGCTCGCTTCTGGAAATCTCTCATGGCGTTGTTCAAGTAGCCCGGTGTTTCCAACAAGTCGTTGAGTTCTCCATCCTGAATGATTTGTCCTTGATCCATCACGATGACTCGGTCATAGTCGCGGAGCAATCCAAGTCGGTGGGTCACGGTAATGACAGTGACCGAGCTGTCCAAGGTGCGCAGGGTCGTGAGTACCTCTTCCTCAGTCTGAACATCAAGCGCGCTGGTTGGTTCATCGAGCAGCAGCAATGGTCGGTCGGCCAATAGTGCACGTGCGATGGCTAGGCGCTGAGCCTGTCCCCCGGAAAGCCGCGCACCGGATTCTCCGAGCTTTTCGCCTAGGCGTTCCGTCGGGTTCTCCCCCAACCACGAACTTAAGCCTGCCCGCTGCAGGGCGTGAATCATCTGTTCATCGCTGACCTTGGGTGCTGCGAGCTGAAGGTTCTCGCGCAACGAGAGCGAGAAGAGCGTCGCATGCTGCTCAACGACGGCGGTGGTGCCCTTCAGCGTGGCTGGCCCCATGCCCATCCGCCCGTCGCTGATGGTTCCTTCGCTTGCCTCCAGCTGTCCTTGAAGAACACGCAGAAGTGTCGTCTTGCCGCTGCCGGAGGCTCCAATAATTGCAGTGCGCGACCCTGCGGGAAATTGCGTCGAGATCTGATGAAGTGCCCGGTGTTCGCCGTCGTAGCTGGCGCAGACATTATCCAGTACCAATCCGCGGTTGCGCAGGTCTACATCCAGCGGGTTCGCCACCGACTGGTGGAATGGCAGGGAGCTGATCTCTGCGATCTTTTGTTCTGCTGCCTTGCCTGTCATTCCGATGTAGAAGAAGCTGCCAACATAATTCACGGGGGCAAGCATCAGGAAGCTGAGGATCACGAGGCAGACAGCTTCGCCCGTGGACATGGCACCGGTACCTGAGCGCCACCATGCCAGCGCCGCAGCACTGGAAATCAGCAGCACGGCAAAGGATGCATCGATCACCAGCAACACCAATTGATTGCGGGCAAGTAGCTTCATGACCTGCAGGCGCACCCGCTCGGAAGCTGCCGCGATCCGCTGGCCCATCCAACTTCCGCCGCCGTTGAACTTGAGCATTCCCAGGGAACGCAGTGCATCGAGGAATGTCGCCGTGAGGATTCCCTGTGCCCGACGGTATTCGCCGGAGGATCCGCTGAAGCGTCGTTGGAAACCAATCACAATGACCGGAACCAACGATGTGGGAATGAGCAACAGACCAGCCGAGACCGGATCCAGTACCAGGGCGATGAAAAGCAACACCAGCACCGGCGTTGCCACCGCGGCGATCGCCGGCCCCATAAAGGCACTGCGGTACTTGACCGATCGGTCCACCATGTCCATGGCGGTGTGCACCAGTTCGCCTTCACCCACACGGCGCACCGACAGTGGACCGATGGACAGGTAGTGGTGCAGAAGCCTGTCGCGCTGATATGTGGTCATGGCTTGGCTGGTGTGTGCAATGACCATTGGGATCAGCAGCGCGCAGAGTGCCACGGTGACAAGTTCGCCGCCTGCTTCCCAGTACCATGCGGTATCCAAAGGGGCATTCGACGACAACAGGTCGATGGCCCGTCCAACCAACACGGCCAGCCCGGCGGTACTTAATGCCGATACCAGACTGAGCAAAACCACCAACCCGGTGGACGCCGAAAATAAACCAAAGACCCTACGCACAATCTTTATCCTAGGCCAGCATCAACATCGCCCGCCGGATGTCACAGATTGCCGCTGATGATTCGGATCAGTCACACTTGTACGCATGACACGCCAGGATCCAACTTCCCGCCCGCAATCTGTGACCTTGCGATTCCTTGCCGCCCCGACCGATGTTGGGGTAGCCGGAACCGTCTCCGCGGGAACGGTGTTGGAATGGGTGGATAAGGCGGCCTATGCCGCCGCAGTGGGATGGTCGGCCAGCTATTGCGTGACCGCCTACGTAGGCAACATCCACTTTGAAGATCCAATTCACTCCGGCGACCTGGTCGAAGTCACCGCCTCCGTGGTCTACACCGGGCGCACCTCAATGCATATCCGCACCGAAGTGTCCTTCTCCGACCCTCGAGACGGCAGGCCGACAGTCTCCAGCACCTGCCTGGTGATCTTCGTAGCGGTGGACGAGCACGGAAATCCCACCAACGTGCCGGAATTCGTGCCGAGCACTCCTCGCCAGGAGGAACTGCACGAGCACGCCATCGCCCGCATCGACATCCGCAATCAGATCGTGGCGGCGATGAAGGACCAGGTGTACTCGGATCAGGGCACCGCCGAGCAGGTGACGCTTCGATTCCTTGCGGCCCCTACAGACGTTAACTGGGGCGGCAAGGTCCATGGCGGCATCGTCATGAAATGGATCGACGAGGCGGCCTCGCTGTGTGCTTCCCGCTACTGCGGCAGGGACACCGTCGCTGTGTTCTCCGGCGGCGTGCGCTTCTACCGCCCGCTGTTCATCGGAGATTTGGTCGAGGTCGAAGCCCGCTTGGTCTACACCGGCAATAAGGGCATGCACATCTCGGTGCACGTCCGTTCGGGCAACCCAAAGACCCGAGAGATGAACACCACTACCTATTGCCTGACGGTTATGGTGACCCGCGATGAGACCGGTACCGCCGTTCCGGTCACGCCATGGGTCCCGGTGAGTGAAGAAGACCGCAAGCTGTGGCAGCATGCCCAGGACCTGATTGCCATCCGTGCCAATGCTCCGGGCGGCTACACCCCAACCCACCTCGCTGCGGCTTCCGACAGCGATCTTTCAGTGGGCGGGTCTGCACAGTGAGCGCCAAACCTTTCGTCAAGGTCTGCGGCCTGTCCACCGAAGCCGACGTCGCGGTAGCCGTGGAGCATGGTGCTGATGCTTTGGGCTTCGTTCTCACGCATAGTCCGCGAGAGGTTTCTCCTCAGCGCGCCGCAGAGCTCGTTGCCGGCGTACCTGAGAATGTTGCCACCGTCGCGGTATTCCGTTCCGAGCCGGTAGAGCAGGCCATCGCCCTGGCTTCAGAAGCTCGGGTCGGGTGGATCCAGTTGCATGGCAAGCGCACCCCAGAAGATGTTCAGGCAGTCAAGGCTGCCGGTTTCCACGCTATCCGTGCCGTACGCATGGACGCAGAAGCTTCCGAGTTTGGCGACTGGGGAGAAGATTTCCTGCTCATCGATGCGGCCGTACCTGGCAGCGGCGAGAGCTGGGACTACACTGCGGTGCGCGAACTTGCAGCTGGTCGCCGTTGGCTGGTTGCCGGTGGTTTGAGCGCCCAGAATGTTGTGGAGGCCCTGGCTCAATCCCAGGCGTCCGGAGCGGATGTTTCTTCTGGCGTGGAAAGCGCTCGTGGGGTCAAAGACCCCGCGTTGATTGCCGCCTTTGTCGACGAAGCTAAGCATGGCAACGCCGCTGCTTCATAGCGAAATATCACCTCGAAACCATTGAACGGTGGGGTCTGCTACCTTCAGCTCCCCGCCGTTCTGCATCGGCGGAATGCCACACTACCCAATCCAGTTGTGGGGTGCCGGCTTGCGGCTTCCCGGCAGTGCGCCGTTTTCACGCCAGTCAATCAGCCATTGTGGAACGACTCGGTCTTCAGGCAGCTCTAGTCCGACCGCCTTCAGGATCTCCTCGTTGGATACAGCGCCCTTGCGCGAGGTCATTCGGGTGGCTATGTATGCGCGGGCATAAATTTCTCCATTGACCACGATGCGCTGTTCGAAGTAGATGCACTTCTCGTCCATGCCCAATAGGCGGGTCTCTTGCGAAAATTTCTTCCCAAGCTCCACCGACTTGCGGAAGGTGATCGTTTCGGTCTGGACCACCGGGGTCCATTTGTTCTTGCGCATCACGTCCCAGACACCTGAACGGAACATCAGGTCGAACCGGCCCAGATCAAAGATGGAGAAATACATGCCGTTGTTGATATGCCGGGCAAAGTCGACATCTGTCAGGGTGGCCCTCATGCTCAAAGAACCTGTGTCAAACATCGTTAAACGAGGAGCTTTTTTGCTACGCAGGTACACCATCAGGACTCGAAAGATCATGTGCATACCATCACATTACTAGCTAGTAACTTAGATCACTAGTCCACCGGATCATGAGTAGACCTTTGTCGTAATCCTTTAGAGCCATGCCTCGTACTCCTCTGCCCGGTAGAGTCGAAGCAAACTATCACAGCACCACATAGCAAGGAGCAAGGATGCGCTGGCTGACCTCCTTCATGCATCGGCTGTTGCCTGCACTTCCCCCAAGCGACTGGGAACGCCCCAGCCCATCTCCGGCCGCCCTGCGCCGAGACGTCCTGCTCACTCTGGGCTTCCTCGCCTTCGCCTTGCTCAGTTACGAAATGGTCCTCTCGGTTACGGAACAGGACAAGGCAGTTGACCGCCTTTCAGCCTATGCAGTGTTGGCTTCACTGATCTTGCCGTTGATGTTCCGCCGCCGCTGGCCCATCACCATGATGCTTATCGGTTCCGCAGCATTTATGATCAGCGGCACCTCCCCTGCCTATTCGGTCACGATGCAGCTCACGGCGCAGATCGCCTACTTCTTGGGCCTATACACGGCCGTCTCTTGGTCCAAAAACCGCAAGGCGCTGTGGACCACGCTGAGCATCGTTCTGTTGTCGATGACGGTGTGGATTCTGATCAGCCTGTTCACCAGCGACCTGCTCGAAGAGGCGGGCAAGGCCATTGTTGAGAATCCTGCCGGATTCATCTCGCCGGACGCCGCCTTCGCCGCATATACCTTCGCCACGAACCTGCTGTATTTTGGCGGTTCGATATCGCTGGGATTGATCAGCTGGTCCAATTCCTACGCCAATGAGGTCGTCAAGGCCCAGTCCGAACGCATCGCCAATCAGGCCGAACAGCTAGCCGACCGGGCCGTCAACGAGGAACGGCTGCGCATCGCCCGCGAACTACACGACGTCATTGCCCATCACATTGCCTCGGTGGGAGTGCAGGCTGCCGCGGCGCGCATGGTGCAGCAACGGGACCCGGACAAGGCCAGCGAACTGATGAAGGGCATTGAAAGTTCTGCTCGCAGCGCCGTCGGTGAGACTAGGGCGCTGCTAGGCGTGCTGCGGGAAAGAGGCTCCGAAGTTCTGCCGGAATCCGCCGTTCCAGACAACCGGCATCCTGAACCATCCATGGCCATGCTGCCCTCGCTGGTCGCAGAGAATGAGGCGATGGGCCTGTCAATTACCATCTCTCGTTCCGAGCACATCGATGGATTCGTTGACTCATTGGCACCCGGCATTTCACTCGCCCTCTACCGAATCTGCGGCGAGGCCCTTGCCAATGTCCGCAGGCATTCAACAGCCAGGCGCGCCACCTTGTCACTACGCTCGGGCGCTGATGAGCAGGGTCCATGGGTTGAAGCAGAGGTGACGGATGAAGGCAGCAGCCGTGCCGACAGTTCTGGCAGCGGCTACGGGCTGCGAGGTATTCGCGAGCGCGCCAACCTACACCATGGGTTCGTCGAAATAGGACCGCGCATTCCGCGCGGCTGGCGCACACGAGCAAGGCTCCACGTCGCTACCGATTCGCCTACTAAGGTTGAATCATGACCTCTATTTCCGTGGTGATCTGCGATGATCAACCATTGATCGTTTCTTCTTTGGCACTAATCCTTGAGACAGATCCCGACATTCAGGTCGTGGGTACCGCCGCCAACGGTGCAGAAGGCGTCAAGCAGGTCTTGGCCCACGCACCCACCATTGCGCTCATGGATATTCAAATGCCGCAGCTCGACGGCATAGCCGCCACCGCGCAAATCACTGCAGACAGCGCAACAAAGGTTGTTGTACTGACGACCTTTGACAGGGACGACTACTTGATTGATGCGCTTGATGCGGGTGCCAGCGGTTTCATTCTGAAGAATACAGAACCTGAATTCTTAATCAACGCCATCAAGCAGGTTGCTGCCGGCCATGCCCTGCTCTCCCCCGAGATGACCATGAAACTGATCCGCCACCGGACCGGCACCCTAGAATCCACCAACGAGCCGTCCGGCGAGCGCCAGTTGCTTGAATCTTTGACTGGGCGAGAGTTACAGGTCCTCACCGAGCTCGCCAAGGGGAAGAACAATCAGGAGATCGCTGCGGTGCTCTCGCTTTCCGAGGCGACCGTCAAGACCCACCTGTCGAATCTTCTGGCAAAACTACACCTGCGCGACCGTGTGCAGGCGGTGCTCTTTGCTCATCGTCTGGGGCTCATTCAATAGTTTCATTCTCAAGAGTGAGTCTTGCGCGGCCCGAATTTTCTAGGCTTGGGATTATGAGGTTCGCGGATTCCGCGTCTGCCCCGAACTGATCAGCGAGAGGGTTCACATGCTAGAGGTCCACCACGTCAGTCGATCATTTTCTGAGCGGTTGGTCTTAGACGATGTGAGTTTTACCGTGCCCAGCGGTGCACTGACGGGTTTCGTCGGAGCCAATGGCGCAGGCAAGACCACCACCATGCGCATCATCATGGGGTTGCTTTCGGCAAGTTCCGGAAGCGTGAGCCTGAACGGCACTGTACTGGCCGGGGACACTCGTCCGAATTTTGGTTATATGCCGGAGGAACGCGGCCTATACCCCAAGCAGCCGGTGATCGACCAGCTGCTGTACCTAGGCCAGCTTCATGGAATTTCGCGTGCTGATACTCGGCAACGTGCCATGGATCTGCTCGCTCGGTTCGGCCTTGATGACAGGGCCAAGTCGAAGCTTGAATCGCTGTCCCTCGGCAATCAGCAGCGTGTGCAGGTGGCCGCATCGTTGCTTCACGAACCAGACGTGTTGATTCTTGATGAGCCCTTCAGCGGCTTGGATCCCCTGGCGGTTGACGCTATGAGTTCCATCCTGCGCGACTACGCGGCTCGCGGCGTCCCCGTCTTGTTTTCCTCGCATCAGCTGGATCTCTTGGATGTACTGGTTGACCACCTAGTTATTATCCAGGATGGGAAGATTCTGGCGGATTCCTCAGCCGATGATTTGAGGGCTTCCCAAGCCTCGCGGCATAAGCTGAGCCTGGGTGCGGATGCCGGCTGGCTGCGCGAAGAGCCGGGTGTCAGCGTCATCGACCTGTCAGGTTCTCAGGCGCTGGTGAATTTCGATTCGGTGGCCGATTCACAGCGGGTGTTGGCCAAGGCGCTGGGCCTGGGCACCGTGACAGAGTTTGCGATTCATCGTCCTGCCCTTGCCGATATCTACCGGGAGATCATTAAATGAGCGCCGTCACTGCACCGTGGCTAGTTGTTGCCCTGCGTGAGGTGGAGACCAAGGTAAAGGACAAAGCCTTCGTCATCTCCACCCTTGTCACGCTCTTGCTGATCGTTGGGTCAATCGCCGCCTCGGCCTTCTTCGCCAATAGGAACACCGAGTACTCCGTCGTCGCCACCGATGAGCTCAGTTATCAGGTGCTTCAGGGAGCTCAAGATGAACACCCAGATGATGTGAGTCTGACGATTTCCCAGACCGATGCCGCTACTGCAGAGCAGCAATTGAGTGCGCAGGAAGTTGATGCGACCCTGTCCTCCGGCAACGGCGGGAAGGACTTCACCCTGACGGGTTTCGATGAGGTGGATGCACAACTTCAGGATCTGATCTCGTCTTCCATGACGTCACTACTCACGGACCAACTACTCTCCCAGGCAGGGATCGATTCTTCGCAGCTGCCTACTGCCGATGAGCTGAAGGTAACCCAATTGGAGGGCGACAGCGAACGCACGGCAATGGTGCGGGCCATGGCCTTTTTGTTCTCCTTCCTCTTCTACATGGCGGCCTTGTTATTCGGCATGCCTATTGCCAACTCGGTGATTGAGGAGAAGCAGAACCGGGTTGTTGAAATTCTTGCCAGCACCATTCGACTGCGTCAGCTCCTGGCGGGAAAGATCATTGGCAACGTCATCCTCGCTATGGTGCAGCTGCTGCTGTTTATCAGCGCGGGTTTACTGGTTGCCTATCTGGCTCCCGGCGAGATCCCGTTCCTTGGCGTGGTGGCTCAGGTAGCAGGTTGGTTTGTGGTCTTTTTCCTCGGCGGATTCTTGGTTTTGGCGGGGATCTGGGCTGCGCTGGGTGCGTTGGCTACCCGCACAGAGGACCTTCAGCAGTCCACCGGACCGGTAGTCGGTGCCTTGTTGGCGGTATTGTTCATTGGCATCTATGCCAAGGGAAGCTTCTTGGTCATAGCTTCCTACGTCCCTATCGTTTCCTCGGTGGCTATGCCCATTCGGCTGCTCTCGGGTGATGTGGCGCTGTGGGAGCCTCTGCTGTCCTTGGCCATCCTTCTTGCCGCCTGCTGGGCGGTGCTGTTGTTCTCCGAGCGGATCTACCGCCGCGCGGTAATGCATACCGGCGGAACGCTGACCCTGCGCAAGGCATTGAAACTAGAGGTTTAAGCTCGGTGGTGGCTGGGCAACAGACTGTGCACAGCCACCATGGCTAAGATTATGCAGGTGAGCGAAGAGAAACCCATCTTAAATCTGTCCGCCCGACAAATTATCGTCTGGCTCGCAGCCATCGTTGGCCTGACCGTCTCCACGCTGCTTGCGACCAGCAGCTATATCTTTGATGCCAGCGCCCTGTCGGTTATTGCCCTGTGGGTGGTCCGGGCTTTGACCCTGGCAAGTTTTTGGCTGCTGAAACTGCCCAAAGACGTCAAGATCTTCGGCATTGGGCTCATTGCCCTCTCGCTCATTCTTGATGTACTGCTCAAGCTCCCGGTGTTGGGATCCGTGCAGTATGCGGACTGGTTCCTCGTCTCGGCATTGGATGTCACCGGTACATACTCGGTGTACTTCACGGTCTGGGGAATTCTTGTCCCCCTCATCACCATGACCGGATGGTTCGTCCTGGCCCGCCGCAAGCTTGCCGGCTGGATCACGGGTCTGGTGCTCACCGTCGCCATGGGTTTCCTCGCGTTGAGTGCGGCCCGTTCGGCCACCGGCACCTTTGCTGTATTCATGATCATCAGCGTTGCTCGCTACGTGGTGCCAGCGCTCTGCGCCGCCTTAGCTGATTTCTTGGTCCAACGTCGGCGGGCCAAGCAGGTCAGGAACTAAGAAACCCCCTTCCCAGTTGCAGCAGTAATTAAGAACTCAAGGTCGTTGTGCGCCCCGCATTGGGGAACGCGCAACGACCTTGAGTTCTCTTGTCACACGGTGAGCTGAGCCAGGTTGATCGGAGCCTGGTGGTTAGAAAGGCTTGGTTGGCAGGTATTTGCCGTCCAGGGTGATGACGGCGCGCTCGCCGCCCTCTGGATCAGCGACCTTCTTGACATCCAGCTTGAAGTTGATCGCGGAGATGATGCCGTCGCCGAATTCCTCGTGTACCAGAGCCTTGAGGGTCGTACCGTAGACCTGCAGCATCTCATAGAAGCGGTACATGGTTGGGTCGGTTGGGATGCGGTTAGGCATGGATCCACGAGTCGGGATGACCTGCAGGAGCCTGGAGTCTGCCTCTTCCAGCCCCAGTAGCGCGACCACTGCGTCGGCGGCTTCGGCAGGCAGCGGGTGCTGGCCGAGGATCGCTGCGGTGGTGAATGCCGTGGATAGACCGGAAGCTTCAGCAATCTGCTTCCAGCTCAGGTTCTTGGAGATCTTGGCGTCTACTGCGCGCTCGGTCAGAGCTTCGCGAGCTGACTGGCTGAACTGTGCGTGAGTCATGGTTTTTTTCCTTTTCTCATCATGGCCGCGGCTGGTCGCCGCGGAGGGTTGGAGTGGTGCCAGGCGGTCAGCGAAAACTTTCCGCCCAAAACTAAAGTGCTGCCGTGCTCTGGTGGCCGGTGCCCTGCAGTTGTTCTACCGAACCGCTGCCAATGTCATAGACCCAGCCGTGGAGGTTCAGTTCCCCCGCTGCCAGTGCCTTGGCCACCGAGGGGTGGGTTGCCAGGTTTGCCAACTGGGCCAGAACGTTTTCTTTGACCAGCCGTGGAACATCGCCGCGGATGGGTGTTCTCGCCTGGGAAGCATCTGCGTGGCGCAGCCAATTGGATACCGCGGGTGCCAGGCTGAGGTCGATTCCTTCGGCCAGTGCCGTCATGGCCCCACAGGCCGAGTGCCCGCAGATCACAACGTCCTTGATGCCGAGCACTGCCACCGCATATTCAATGCTTGCGGCAACCCCGTCAGCCTCCGGGCTATAGGCAGGGACGAGGTTTCCAGCCGTGCGGATCACAAAAAGGTCTCCGGGCTCGGTTCCGGTAATCAGCTCCGGAACCACCCGTGCATCGGAACAGCCGATGAACAAGGTGTGCGGGTGATGATTCGAGGCAAGATGCGCGAACAGATCGGCCTTCGCCGGAAATACATCTCGTTGGAAACGGGCAAGGCCGTCATTGAGATTGTCCATTCTCATTCCTTTCGAATCGGTGGTGATGATCCCTCGCTAGCGGGTTGAATCAATGGTGCCCAACCAGCACTCATAGTGTCCAAGAGCTAAAAAGAATGAAATCGATAGTTCTGATCTATAGTTATTCCATGACCGGTGTAGAACTGCGACATATCAGGTATTTGCTGGCGGTGGCCGATGAAGGAAACTTCACCAGGGCCGCAGAAGAGTTGCGCATATCACAACCCACGCTGTCGCATCAGATCAAGCAGCTGGAGAAGCACCTCGGGGCACAGCTCATCGACCGCAGCGGGAGGAACATCCGGCTCACGGACGCCGGCGCCGTCTATGTTGAACAGGTCCGCCATGCGCTGCGAGATGTTCAATCTGCGCGCCGAGCACTGTTGGATGTCAAAGATCTATCCCGGGGTCACCTGAGGCTGGGGATCACGCCCACCTTCACCACATACCTGATGGGCCCACTGATCGGGAAGCTTCACGAATTACATCCGGGGTTGACCGTGACAATTACCGAGGACAGCCAGGAGCGCATTGAATCCGGCCTGCTCTCCGACGAACTGGACCTGGGCATCGCCTTCGCCCAGGTGCAGCACCTGTCAGGCGTTGAGGCCACCGGGATGTACACAGAGAACTTGGGGCTCGTCGCATCCAAGGAACACGCAGCGGCGCTCCCCCACCCGCTGCCGGCGGCGGCGCTGGGCAAGCATTCACTGGCCCTGCTCACCGGCGACTTCGCGACCCGCAACTACATCGACAGCTGTCTGGCCAAGCTGGGGATCTCCCCTCGCATCAGCGTGAAAGCGAACTCGCTGCAGGCCCTGACGCAGATCGTCGAACACACCTCATTGGCAACGGTGCTACCTGACGCGGTAGCCGAGGAAGGCAGGCTGCTGGCCCCGGTGCCGCTGGACCCGCCCTTTCCCGCCCGCACCGTGGCCCTGCTGCGCAGACAGGATGCCTATCGCAGCGCGGCCAGCCAAGCATTCGTCGAGCTGCTGGAGCTGCACATTACGCAGCGCGGGTACCAGCCAGCGGTGTAGGTTTGCTTCCAGTTTCAATAATGCTTACCTAGCCCGCGGAGTTGAGCAGGCGCAAACCAGCGCCGAAAGAAGGCTTCTGCCCGGTGCGCTGTGCAATTTCGCTGCGGATGATGCGAACCCGGTCCAGGGTCCCCTTGGGCTCAAAGATCCGGGCGCCCTGCGGTGCCTGGCCAGAGACCGCGTAGTCCATGACGGTGCGGCTGATCCCCAGATGCCGCAGTAGTTCCCGCAGCCCGTCGATGCCGGAATCCGTGTGCAGCCGGCGCTGCAGCTCTGCGGCCGCCCGGGGGTTGCCCGTCGCCTGACCCAGCTGGGTGAAGGTCTCCTCCGTGAGATCAAACCAGTCATCCCACAGGACCTGCTGCCAGCGCGCCGCCTCGCTTCCCGTCGGGAAGGACTCCAGCAGAACCATCCGGTCGCTGAATTCGAATTCCAGTCGTAGGCCTTGGGCGAATACCACCAGGCTGAAGTCTTCGAACGCTGGGATCAAACCGGTCACCACGCCCGCCTCGGGCGGGAAGGAGAAGCGGTGGTAGCGCCGCTCGCCCGTGTAGCGGACGAAGCCGCAGCCATCGGCCTCCCAGTAGTTGAAGGTTGCTCCCTTGTCCTTGGCGGTGGCGATCACCATGTGCTCCGGGCGCAATCCAGTCCCAGCGAAGACCGCCCAGGTTTGGAAGTTCTCCTCGGTCTGCCCCGCCGGCAGCGGAGCCCCGAAGACGCATTCCTCATTCATGAACGCCACCGTGGGGCGCAGACCTGCGATGATCTGAGCATCGATCACCTCGGCGATGGTGCGCGGCGCCACGGCTCCCTGCTCATCGGCGACAAACACCGTACCTTCCTCGGGGCCTGCAAGGATCAGCTGCGCAGAGGTGCTGCGCTGCTGATAGTGCGGACCTTCAACGATGCCTATCAGTCCCGTCGGTGCCAGCACCTCTCGAACTCGCTGCGCAGCATCCGGCACCCGGCCCATAAATGCCACGGTGAATTCGTTGTACTCAAAATCGTTGTCTGTCACAGGAATCTCTCTAGACGGCTGCCCCGAAACTGCGCCCAAGATTCTGGGCGCGTTGACTGTTATCTTATGGCACAAAGAACGCCGCACCCGGTACCCCCTTCTTTCGAGGGAGCACCGGGTGCGGCGTGTGAGTTCGCAGTGAACTAGATCAGTTCGTCGCTCAGGTGGTTCGGGGTGCCGAAGCGGTGAGCGGTGATGGACACTGCCTGCTCATGCAGGAACGGCAGCAGCTCAACGCGGCCGGCGCCGGTCACGTTCGAACCGTAGATCGCAACATCCGGCTTGCCGTTGGTGGCCTCGGCCACCTCGGAGACCGACCCGCCGATCAGGCGGATGCGGGCCGAAGACTGCGGTCCGGTCTTGGCCGCCAGCTTGGCTGCACGCTTGGCGAACGCCGCGGCATCTTCCTTCACCACGGTGACCGAGTGCTCTGCCAGCAGGTTGCGCACACCGCGCGGCAGATCGACATCCGCAGAGAAGACAACACGGGAACCGGCGGTCACACCGGCCGCCAGCACACGCAGCGCCTCGGCCACGCCGTGGCCGCTGCTTGCTTCCTCGAAACGCACGGTCACGTCCACCGGACGGTAGCGGAACACGTTGCGTTCGGCGAGTAGTCTGGAGCGGTCCTTGGCCAGGTTGAACTCGTTGTTCCACCACAGCTTGTCGCTGCCCAGGGCGGACTTCAGCCACGCTGCATCAATGTCGTTCAGCTCTGCGGCATTCAGCAGACGATTGTCGAAGGTGTTCAGCTGCTCGGTCTTGGCCACCGGTGCATCGGTCCAGGATCCCATGCCCACCAGGTAGTTCGGGCCGCCGGCCTTGGTGCCGGCGCCGATGGCGGACTTCTTCCAGCCGCCGAACGGCTGACGCTGCACGATGGCGCCGGTGATGCCGCGGTTCACGTAGATGTTGCCGGCCTGGATGTTCTCCAGCCAGTAGCCCAGCTCGTCCTGATCCAGCGAGTGCAGGCCGGAGGTCAGGCCATAGTCGATCTCGTTGACCAGTTCAACAGCCTCTTCGAGGGTTGCAGCGGTCATCACGCCCAGGATCGGGCCGAAGTACTCGGTCAGGTGGTACTCGCTGCCGCGCTTCACACCGTAGCGCACGCCCGGGGAGTACAGCTTGCCCGAATCATCGAGCTGCTTTGGCTCCAGGGCCCAGCGCTCGCCGGCGCCCAGGGTGGTCAAACCGCGCTTGAGCTTCTCGCCAGGCTCGCCGATCAGCGGGCCCATCTGGGACTCCGGGTTCCATGGGTAGCCCACGCGTAGCGACTTGACCGCGTCGATCAGCTGGTTGTTGAAGCGGCGGGAATCAGCCACGGAGCCGACCAGCACCACCAGCGAGGAGGCCGAGCACTTCTGGCCCGCATGGCCGAAGGCCGACTGCACCACGTCCTTGGCCGCAAGGTCGAGGTCTGCATGCGGGGTCACGATGATCGCGTTCTTGCCGGAGGTTTCTGCCAGCAGCGGCAGGTCCTTGCGGAAGGAGCGGAACAGTTCAGCGGTCTCGTAGCCGCCGGTGAGGATCAGTCGGTCGACGCGCGGGTCGGAGACCAGCTGGGTGCCCAGCTCGCGCTCGCCGACGAAAACCAGCTGCAGGACGTCCTTTGGCACACCCGCATCCCACAGGCACTGCACCATGACCGCACCCACGCGGGCCGCCTGGCTTGCAGGCTTGATGATCACGGCGGACCCGGAAGCAAGGGCGGAGAGGGTGGAACCTGCAGGGATGGCCATCGGGAAGTTCCATGGCGGGGTGACCACCGTCAGCTTGGAAGGAACGAAGGTGGCACCGTCGACGGTATCCAGTTCGCGGCCCAGGCCCGCGTAGTAGTGGGCAAAGTCGATGGCCTCGGAAACCTCGACGTCGCCCTGGTCGATGGTCTTGCCGCACTCGGAACCGAGCACCTCCAGCAGGGTGGCGCGGCGCTCTTCGAAGAGCTGACCTGCGCGGTGAAGGATCTCGGCGCGCTTGGCGGAGCCCAGTGCCTGCCAGTCGGCTGCGGCGTCCACGCCCATGGCGATGGCTTCATCCAGCTCGCCGGAGGAGGTGATGGTGTAGGAGGAGACCAGGTCCTTGCCCAGGGAAGATCCCTGCATCTTGGACAGGATCGCCCGGCCCCATTCGCGGTTGTTCTTCAGGTCCGGATCGGTGTCCGGGGTGTTGAAGAAGGAGCCGGTGCCGTTGTTCAGTGCCTCGATCTTGCCCGCCAGCTCGGCGTCCTCGACCTGGCGGTTCTGTACGCGGTGCGGGCCGGGAACCTGATCGGTCATAGCTTCCAGGGAGGCCAGGAAGCGGTTCTTCTCGCGCTGGAACAATGCCTCGTTCTTCTCCAGTTCGAAGACCGCGGACATGAAGTTTTCCTGGCTGGCGCCCTCTTCGAGGCGGCGGATCAGGTAGGCGATGGCCACGTCGAATTCTTCCGGGTGCACTACCGGGGTGTAGAGCAGCAGGTCACCGACCTCGCGGCGCACGGCCTCGGCCTGGCCGGTGGCCATGCCCAGCAGCATCTCGAATTCGATGCCCTCGGTGACGTTGCGGGACTTGGCCAGCAGCCATGCCAGCGCCACGTCGAACAGGTTGTGGCCCGCCACGCCGATGCGCACGTTCTTCACGTGCTCCGGGCGCAGCGAGTAGTCGATGACCATCTTGTAGCTGGTGTCGGAATCCTGCTTGGAGTGCCAGGTGGCCAGCGGCCAGCCGTGGATGTCCGCCTCCATGGTTTCCATCGGCAGGTTCGCGCCCTTCACCACGCGCACCTTAATCGGTGCGCCGCCGTCGGCCACGCGGTCCGCGGAGAATTCCTGCAGCTGGATCATGGCGCCCAGGGCGTCGGGCAGGTAGGCCTGCAGCACGATGCCGGCTGACAGGTTCTTGAACTCTGGCATGGCAAGGATCTTGGTGAAGACCGCGATGGTCAGCTCCAGGTCCTTGTACTCTTCCATGTCCAGGTTGATGAACTTCTTCTTAGGCCCCTTGTTGGCCAGCTCGTAGAGCGGCTTGAGCTTCTCGACGATGTGCTCCACCGCCTCGTCGAAGGCCCAGTGGTTGTGCGGTGCCACGGTGGAAGAGACCTTGATGGACACGTAATCCACGTCCTCGCGGGCCAGCAGCTTGGTGGTGCCTTCCAGGCGGCGGGCCGCCTCGCCCTGGCCCAGGATGGCCTCGCCGAGCAGGTTCACGTTCAGGTTGACGCCCTCGCGCTTGATCTTTGAGATCGCGCCGCCCAGCTTGGCGTCGGAGGCATCGATGATCAGGTGGCCGACCATCTCGCGCAGCACCTTGCGGGCGATCGGCACGACGACCTGGGGCACGATCGGCGCCATGAAGCCGCCCACGCCCACAGCCTTGCGCATGTACCACGGCAGGAAGGACGGAACCTTGGGCGCCAGTGCCTTCAGGTTCGCGGCGGCGACGTTCAGATCCTCGGGGCGGATCACGCCGTCGACGAACCCGACGGTGAAGTCAAGGCCGTTGGGGTCCTTCAGCACGCCGGCCAGGCGGGCCGCGGAGGCGTCGGCGGGGAATTGCGCTGCCTCGGTGAGCCAGCGGCGAACCAGCTTGATGACGTCGTCGGCAAGTTCCGCCGGGGTGGTCAGGGCGTTGCCGGCGGCGTCCACTGCCGGCGGCACGATGTGCTGGGTGTTGATGGAAGACACTTAGTGGTCCCTTCGATGCAGTTCGTACATTGGGGGTTCGGCACCGAACGCTCAGGTCGTTTTGGGCTGTGCTGGCGGCCAATCCCCCACAGGGATCCTGCGCCACGCGAAGCTGTGTGCAACATTGAGTATGACCCTTTTATGTGTTAAGCAAAAGTGAACAAAACCGAAGAATTTTGTTCGGTTTTCCTAATGTATTCTGAAACTGCTGCCACAACCCCGAAATAAGGCTGGAACCCATGCTTGAACTGCGACGATTGAGGCTCCTGCGGGAACTGAGCATCCGCGGCACGATCGCCGAGGTGGCGGACGTGCTCAGCTACTCCCCCTCTTCCGTCTCCCAGCAGCTGAGCCAGCTGGAAACGGAGGCGGGGGTGGAGCTGCTGCGCCGCACCGGACGAACCCTGCAGCTGACCCCGCAGGCCCAGGTGCTGGTGGCGCACACCGAGGAGCTGCTCGACTCCATGGAGCGCGCCGAGGCCGCGCTGGCGGCCACGCTGTCCACGGTGGCCGGCACCGTGCGTCTTGCCGTATTTCAAACGGCAATGCTTGCCATCATGCCCCCGGTGCTGCGTGAACTGCGCGCCACCTACCCGAACCTGCGGGTGGAGATGAGCCAGCAGGAACCGGAGGAGGCGCTGCATGAAACCTCCAGCCGCAACTTCGATCTGGTGGTGGCCGAACAGTACCCGGGGCATGCGGCCCCGCACTATGAAAACCTCGACCGACGAGTGCTGACCCATGATTCCATCAGGCTGGCCCTGCCGGTCAGGGGCGGGGCAGGCAACGCAGAGTTCGACCGCGTCACCGCGCTGGAGCACGCGGCCAACCTGCCATGGGTCGTGGAGCCGACCGGGGCCGCCAGCCGGCATTTCGCCGAGCAGTCGGCAAGGCTCGCAGGATTCGAACCCGACCTGCGCTATGAAACCGCCGATCTGCAGGCCCACGCCCAGCTGGTGGAGTCCGGCAATGCGGTGGCGCTGCTGCCGGACCTGGTGCTGCGCAACGATCCCAGCGTGCTGCGCGCGGTGGAGCTGCCCGGCGCCCCGGTGCGCACCATCTTCACCGCCATGCGCCATTCATCGGCCCAATCCCCCGCCATTCAGGCGGTGCGATCCATGCTGCACCAGCAGCCGGGAATGAGCGATGCGGCGAAAATTCTCCCCAAGCATTAGTTAGGTCACAAAAAGGTAACGGCGGGCTGTTAGGTCCACGACAAACCCGAAAAATAATGCAATAGTGGTGACTCGCACCACAAGACCCGCGCCCCGCTTGGTTCATCACTCCGACGGGCACAATCGGTTACGAGGAAAAATGTCAGCACAGACTTTTCAGATCATTGCGATCGCCATATACATGTGTGCGATGCTCGGCATCGGCTATATCGCCTACCGGCGCACCAACAACATCGACGACTACATGCTGGCGGACCGCGGCCTGAAGCCATGGGTCGCAGCCCTGTCGGCCGGCGCCTCCGACATGTCCGGCTGGCTGCTCATGGGCCTGCCGGGCGCCATCTACCTCGGCGGCATGCACGAAGCATGGATCGCCATCGGCCTGATCATCGGCGCCTGGATGAACTGGAAGTTCGTCGCACCGCGCCTGCGCTCCTACACCGCGATCGCACAGAACGCGATCACCGTGCCCTCCTTCTTTGAAAAGCGCCTGAAGGACAACTCGCACCTGCTGCGCATCGCCTCGGCGCTGATCATCCTGGTGTTCTTCACCTTCTACGTCTCCTCCGGCATGGTTGCCGCAGGCAAGTTCTTCGAGTCGACCTTCGGCTGGCACTACATGGCGGGCCTGATCTTCGTCGCTGGCATCACCCTGCTCTACACCCTGTTCGGCGGCTTCCTCGGCGCCTCGCTGACCGATATGGTCCAGGGCATCTTGATGTTCGCCGCGCTGATCGCCGTGCCCATCGTGGCCATCACCCAGGTGGGCGACATCTCCACCCTGGGCGAGCGCATCCGCGAGGTGAACCCGGAGGCCTTCAACCTGTTCTCCTCCTTCGAGACCAACAGCGCCTTCCTTGCCATCGTCGCGATCTTCTCCACCGCCGCCTGGGGCTTCGGCTACTTCGGCCAGCCGCACATCATCGTGCGCTTCATGGCACTGCGCACCCCTGCAGAAGCCAAGAGCGCCCGCCGCATCGGCATCTCTTGGATGTTCCTGACCACCGCCGGCGCGATCTGCACCGCACTGATCGGCATCGCCTACTTTGCCGATGCGCCGCTGGGCGAGTCCCGCAGCGAGACAGTGTTCCTGCTGCTGAGCCAGACCTTCTTCCACCCATTCGTTGCAGGCCTGGTTCTTGCAGCCGTGCTGGCGGCCATCATGTCCACCATGTCTTCGCAGCTGATCGTCTGCTCCTCGGCACTGATCGAAGATCTGTACAACATCTCCGGTCGCAAGGCTTCGCCGAAGTTGCTGATTACACTCAGCCGCACCGGCGTGCTGACCATCGCCGTGATCGCACTGCTGCTGGCACTAAACCCGAACTCCTCCATCCTCGACCTGGTCGCCTTCGCCTGGGCTGGCTTCGGCGCCGCCTTCGGTCCGATCGTGTTGCTGAGCCTGTACTGGCGCAAGCTGAGCGCCGTCGGCGCTTTCGCCGGCATGATCACCGGTGCCGTGGTCGTGTTCGTTTGGGGCAACATCGATGTCCTGTCGGATGCCATGTACGAGATCGTTCCGGGCTTCGCGCTGAACCTGCTGGTCGCCTGGTTGGTCTCCCGTGCCACCTACAAGGAGAACGACACCATCCAGGAAGAATTCACCGAGATGGAGCAGGAGGTCGGTGCCAAGGTCACCGTCTAGCGCCACCCAGCACTGCGAAAGTTCAGCTCCCGTCGCCGTTATCGGCGGCGGGAGCTTTGCTATGCCTCCAGCGCATCGAGCAGCTGCTGCGCCGGGGTCAGCGAGTCGAAGACCGCGTCAGCACCCGCCGCCGAAAGTTCATGGGCGTCGAAATCACCGGTGGCTACGCCCAGCACCCTAGCCCCCACAGCCTTGGCCGCCTGCACATCCAGCGGAGTGTCGCCGATGAGCACCACCTTTTCGGCCGGAATCTGGCAGTTGTATTTTGTCTGCGCCGCAGTCACCGCAGCGGTGACAAGTTCTGCGCGCACCTCGTGCTCATCTCCATAGGCCGCGATGTCCAGGTCCAGGTAGTCCGCGGCACCGATCTGCTCGATCTTGATTTCTCCGATGGTTCGCAAGTTGCCGGTGAGCACCGACTGGATCAGATGTTGCTGCCGCGCGAAAAGGGCCAAGGCTTCGATGGCGCCGGGAAGCGCCACCCCGCCCTGCGCGGCGAAGTCCCGCGCATGGGACCGTGCATAGTCGCAGGAAAGCCGCTGCAGTTCGGCCTGTAGATGTTCGCTACCGGGCGCCGCACGCTGAATATGTTCGCGCAGGATCGCCTTGTCGGTACGTCCCGAGAAACTGATACCTTCCGGGGCCGGGTCATCAAAGAGTTGGGCGAAGGCTGCATGCATGGCACGCCTGCCAAAACCGGCAGGGTTCAGCAATGTTTGATCTAGATCCCAGAGAATTAATAGCGGCGCCCTATCCACCTACGTTCCCCTTCACCTGTTGGCCTAAAAACCTCAGGCTATCGAGGTGTTCCCGGATATTCCTCCACCGGGTTGGAGTATGACTTGGCAGTAATTCGGGACACAGTTTCGTAACACTTTCTTCGGGCGCCTGTGCCTTACGTCTCAGAAGCGCCCAACATAGTAGCTTGGGGGTAAGTTCGCGGAAGCTTGTTTCAGAAACTTACCGAGGGGGATTCTCCATGAGCCGCATGAAGAAGTTTGCACATTGGCAGCGTACAGAGTCCCAGTTCTTGGCAGCCGAAGCAGATGCCGCCTATTCCATCGTGGGCAACCTGGCACAGACCGGGACATGGATGAAGGTCTTCTCATTCCGCGTGCATGACGACCAGCGCGGGGTGGGCACCAAGGTTGACCTGCTGCCTCCGGGGAAGATCTTCGGCATGCTGCACCAGAACACAGCCCCTGCCGGTTCGATCACCCGCCGCAATCAGGACGCCCGCATGGTCGAGTTCACCCAGCCGCAGCCCGCTGGACGCATGGTGCTGCGCTGGCGCGTGGACGAAGCCGAGGGCGGCTGCATCCTCCACTTCACCATTGAGATCCATGGTCCTGGCACCACCGCCTTCAAGTTCACCGTGGGCAATACGCTGTGCCACGATTTCACCGTCGCCGTGGCCCGCCTGTACCGGATGGTCGCACATACCGCGCACATCAAGTTGGACGCCCATGTGGTGATCGCCGGCGGTCGCGGCTTCCTCGGCCGCAACCTCGCGGCGGATCTGGTCTGCCGCGGCGCATCGGTGGCGGTGCTTTCACGCACCCGCGAAGACTACTTCCCCACCGAACAGTTCATCTGGGACGGAATCCACCAGGGCACCTGGATCGGCGCATTCCACAGCGACCGCCCGGTGCATCTGGTCAACCTTGCCGGCGAACGCGTGGACAAGCGAAATACCCCGGAAAATATTGCCGAGCTGACAAACTCCCGGGTGCTCACCACCCAAACCCTGGCCGAGGCTGTGGCTAAGCGCGAAGAATTGAAGACCTGGATCCAGTCGAGCACCACCGCAATCTTCGGAGATGCGGGAGAGGCGGAGCTGACAGAGTCCTCCCCTATTCCCACCGGCGAACGGGCGCTGCCGGAAATGACAGGCGTCGCCTCGGCCTGGGAGCAGGCATTCACCGATGCGAAGGTCAATGCCAAACACAGCTACATCCTGCGCACCTCACTGGTGATGCACCCGGATGCACCGTTGCTTGGCCCGCTGAACCTGCTGACCAATATCGGACTGGGCGGCAAGCTCGGCCATGGCAAGCAGTGGTTCAGCTGGATCGGCATGGAAGATTGGCTACGCGTGATCCGCTGCCTACTGGGCTTGGAGCAGCCGCACATCCCCGACGGCATCGTCCACGCCACGGCGCCGAACCCGTTGCGCAATGAAGAAATCATGGCGCAGCTGCGTTCGCTGGCAGGAATGCCGGGTCTTCCCACCGGTTCGCTGCTTCCCAAGCTCGGGGCCGCCGTCATGGGCAACAACGCCCGCGTGGTGCTCACCGGACGCAAGGTGCGCAGCGAGGTGCTTGAAAAAGCAGGTTTTAAATTTGAAGAAACAAGTTTTTTGTCAACCGTTGGCCGATAAAATGCAGTAACTGACTTAATAATAAATATTCCACAAATGAAAAATGACCCATTTTTACGATGTTACTTTTGAGTATAGTTTTTCCATAGCATATCTGACTACGACAAAGTCACCAGTTCACATTAGTAACAAATTGTTCACCATTTGTTTTCAGCAAGTCCGCGTTGGATTTACCGGCAAATTCGATCATAAAATAGTTCTTGTAAAAGCTTTTCAGCAACAAACTGTCTATTGACCGTCACCAAAGGATCCACCTGCACCATGGCCAATATTTCAGAAGCCTCAGTCTCGGTTTCACGTCCACGTATTCCTAAGCCAAGCGAGCTCTCCAAATTACGCAGTCAAATTCAGGCAGTTGAAGAACTGAGTGCAAATGTAGCTATGGATGCTGCATATATTGAAGAGGATTCATTTGATCAGGCGCCCGTGGTTTTGCCTTTCGGAAGGCCACTGAAGAATATGAGCGAAATTCGCCATTTCTTCCGCACCAACCAAACCCCAATTTATTTTTTTGGCGCCACTCCGGTGAACCTGCTGGGTCTTGACCGTTGGGTCCGCAAATTCAGCTACATCACCTATTACGACGGTTGGGATGGACACCACCCGCGCGTATTCACACCAGGCGAGAAGCCGTACATCGAATTCCAGAGCGCCGAGGAAATCAACAACTGGCTGCTGGAGAACGCAGAAGTCCGCGAATACATAGACGCCCGCCGCACCCCGGGCGGTCCACGCCCGAAGATTGCCATGGTCTTCTTTGACGAGGAAACCGAAGCAATCTGCGAGGAATTGGGCTACGACCTGATCCTGCCTTCGGCCGAACTGCGCAACGAGCTTGATTCAAAGATCGTCACCACCCAGCTGGGCAACGAAGCCGGAGCTCCATCGGTGCCGAACATCCTCGGCCGCGCTTCGACCTACAAGGAACTGCAGAAGCTGGCAGACAAGGCCAACCTCGGCAGCGACCTCGTGGTGCAGACCCCCTATGGCGACTCGGGAAAAACTACGTTCTTCATCACATCTGAAGAAACTTGGAACCAGTATTCCAAGCACATTATTGATGAAGACATCAAGGTCATGAAGCGCATCAACAACCGCCCGGTGGCAGTTGAAGCTGTGCTCACCCGCAACGGCACCGTGGTCGGCCCGATCCTGACCGAGCTTGCCGGCTACAAGGAATTGACCCCGTACAAGGGCGGCTGGTGCGGCAATGAAATGCACCCGGATGTACTCACCGATTCGCAGCGCCACCGCGCCACCGAACTGGTTCGCCGCGTCGGCGACGGCCTGCAGAAGACCGGTTACCGCGGCTTTTTCGAGGTTGACGTGCTGGTTGATACCGACACCGATGACGTCTACCTGGGTGAACTGAACCCACGCATCTCCGGAGCCAGCGCCATCACCAACGTGACCGCCGGCGCCTACGCCGATATTCCGTTGTTCCTTTTCCACCTGCTCGAATACCTCGATGTCGACTTCATTATCGACGTCGACGAGATCAACGAGCGCTGGGAAGAGATGTCCGGTGCCGACGTCTGGAGCCACATGATCATCAAGGAAACCGATGACATTGTCCAGTACATCACCCATGCTCCACGCACCGGCAACTACGTTCTGGATTCGAAGGGCAAACTTCAGTTCGTCCGACCTGCTCTAGACTGGCATCAGTTACAGAATCACAAAGAGGCGTTCTTCCTACGAATCTACGGCGTAGAAGACTACCGTTGGAAGGGGGCCGATCTTGGGATCCTTGTCACCAAGGCCAAGTTACAGTTCACGGGTAAGAAGAAAACCAGACTCTCCATTGATGCCAAACACCTCATCTCTTCCATCAGATCCCACTACCGCGGTATCGACGTCCCTCCCGCCGAGTCAGACGACGACAACTAGCGGTATCACCGTCGAGGGCACGGACCCTGCGAGCACGGCTTCGCAGGGTCCGTTGACCATCGCAAATTGGCAGTATCCAGAAAACATCCAGCGCTCTTTCCAAAACATTGCGCGCATCCATCCCACCGCCAAGGTTTCCCGGGGTGATGGACCGATTGTTAAGCTGCATATTTCCGAAGCTGAATTGGGAAAGCTAGAGGTTGCCAAGGCAAACTACACCGACCCGTCGCAGACGGTGCGCGGCGTTTTGCACGCCACCAACACCGATGGATTCCTTGTCATGCACAATGGCAGGATCCTCTGGGAAAAATACAACAACACCATGACCTCCACGACCGACCACCTGCTGATGTCGGTCAGCAAGACCCTGGTCGGCACGGTCATCGGTGCGCTGCAGGATGCGGGCAAGCTCAATGTCGACGAGCTTGCCTCTACCTATGTTCCGGCCCTGCGTCAAAGCGGCTATGCCGGCGCCAAGGTCCGGGACATCCTCGACATGCGATCGGGCATCAAGTTCTCCGAGGAATACCTCGACCCGAACGCCGAGGTGCGCCTGCTGGAAGAAGCCATCGGCTGGGCACCGGCCCGCGGTGCCATCGGCCAGGTGGGCATGTACGACTTCCTGCTCACGCTCAAGGCCAAGGGCCCGCATGGTGGGGTCTTCGAGTACCGCTCCTGCGAGACCGACGTGCTCGGCTGGATTGCAGAATCCGCCGGCGGCGCCCCGATGCGCGAGCTGCTCTCCGAGTATGTCTGGGCAAAGATCGGCGCCCAGCAGGACCTGGTGATGGGTGTGGACCAGTTCGGCACGGGCATGTTCGACGGCGGGCTGAACGCCACGCTGCGCGACCTGGCACGCTTCGGTCACATCTACGTCAACGGGGGCCGTGCACTGACCGGCAAGCAGGTAGTGTCCACGGAGTGGGTGGATGACACCTTCGCTCAGAGCCAGGAGCTCTTCGATGCATTCGCCAAGTCGCCCGGCGACAACATGATGCCCGGCGGCCGCTACCGCAACCAGATCTGGTTCCCGAACGGCCAGACCAACGTCGCCGTAGCGTTGGGCATCCATGGCCAGATGATCTACATGGATCCTGCGACCAAACTGGTGGGCGTCAAGCTTTCCAGCTGGCCGCTGCCCCAGGATGCGTCAAAGCTGTTCCCCACCCTGCGTGCCTTCGAAGCAATTTCACGGCACCTGGCTGCGTAGCAGTAAGCAAGCACAGCAGCTACGGCCAAGGACCGTCGATTGCTTCCCTTTTGGGAGCAGCCGACGGTCCTTGTGCGTCTGTCGGCTAGCCGACGGGGCTTGGGGCCAGCGACTTCAGCGCGGTGTTCGTAAAGACCTGGTAGCCCTTGTCCGCGTGGTAGCCGTGGATCTCGCGGGTATCGAGGATATCCATGTAGTTCAGGATGTCCAGGGTGATCACCTGCCCCGGCACCAGCACCGGGAAGCCCGGCGGGTACGGGGTGACGAAGACCGCGGAAACCACCCGTCCACCGCCCACAATCCGTTCACGAATCTGCGAGGAGGTCAGGAACTCCGAGGCTGGATCCTGATAGGTCAGGTAGTAGGCCTTGCGCATGTCCCCGCTGCCGCCGCCGGTGGCGAACTCCTCGGCGAAGTAGCTGAAGTCAGGCAGGGGGATGCGGCCAGCTCCCGGGGCGCGCACCACGCAGCTGCCCTCGATGCGGCGCTTGCGCTCAAGCTCCTCGGCGATCTTCACCAGCACCTCGATCAGGTGCGCCACCGCCGAACGGTTGGTGCCGATATTGGTCATCAGCAGCACCGAGGTGCGGCTGGTCTTGTTGACCTGGATCGAGTGCCCGTCCATCAGGTAGGTGTGCTTGAAGGTGTCCCCGTCCACGCCGGTGCGGCTGATGTCCAGGGTCAGGCGCGAAGGATCCAGCACCAGCTCGTCCTGCTGCCATGACTCGTCCCAGACAGCCAGGCCGTCGCGCACCGGATTCGGCGAACTGGTGGCCCTGAACTTCTGCGGGATCAGGTCGGAGGTGTCCAGGATCCTGAAGTACTTGCTCAGCAGCTTGTTGCGGGTCATCGCACGGGCGATCGACTGCGCCAGGTCCACCTGGCGCTGCACCAGCGCGTAGCCTTCCAGTTCCGCCTGACGCCGTCCGATATCAAGGGATGCAAGGATCTGATAGTTCGGCGAGGTGGAGGTGTGCGTCATGTACGCCTCGCGGAATGCGTTGGCATTGCGCAGCGCGTAGTCCTGGTCGAAAACGTGGATCATCGATCCCTGACGCAGCGAGGTCAGCGTCTTGTGCGTGGACTGCGTGGAGTACACGCGCAATCGCGTGGTGGCGGGATCCGGGATCAGCCTGGTGTGCAGCCATACCTCGTCGTTCTCCGGGGAGTCCAGGGTGCCTGGCTGCGGCAAGGCCGACTTCTGCACCCGGTAGCGCTGCTCGTATTCCTCGGTGCCCAGCTCCTCCTCCATCTTCGCCGCGGCGGTCATGCCGGTGCGCTGACGGTAGATCGGGTGGAAGCCTGCGAAGGCGAACCATGCTTCGTCCCAGAGGAACACCAGGTCCGGCTTGATCGCCAGGCACTCTTCCATGACCCGGCGCGGATCGTAGATGATGCCGTCGAAGGTGCAGTTGGTCAGCGTGATCATCTTGACCTTGTGCAGCAGGCCCTCGCGGCGCAGCTGCAGCAACCGGCCCTTGATCTCCTCCAGGGACACCGCGCCGTACATGGCGTGCTCGTTCAGCGGGTAGGCCTCAAGGTAGCTGACATTCGCGCCCGCAAGCACCAGCGAATAGTGGTGCGACTTATGGCAGTTGCGGTCCACCAGCACGATATCCCCCGGAGCCAGGATCGACTGGTGCACGATCTTGTTGGCGGTGGAGGTGCCGTTGGTGACGAAGTAGGTGCGGTGGCTCTGGAAGGCGCGTGCAGCCAGTTCGTGGGCCATCTTGATGGAGCTCTTCGGATCCAGCAGCGAGTCGAGCCCGCCCGAGGTGGCAGAGGTTTCGGCCAGGAGCAGGTTCTTGCCGTAGAAGTCCACCAAATCCCTGGCCCAGGGCGAGTTCTGCACCGAACCGGCGCGGGAAATCGGCATCGCATGGAACACGCCGCCGGGACGCTTTGCATACTTCTGCAGGGCGTTGAAGAACGGCGTGTGGTAGCGGTCGGTGATCTCGGCGAGGATCGACAGATGCAGGTCCATGCGGTCGTTGCGCGAGAAGATGCGACGGAAGCGTCCGGTGATTTCGTGGGCAATCGACTCGAGCGCGACGCCTGCAATCAGGTAGACGGGAATCTCCGGGCGAAGTTCGCCCAAGATATGCTCCATGTCCAGCAGTCCCTGGATCTGCTGGGCCGAACCGAAGTAGCCCTCGGTTCGTCCGTCGATGAATGACTGCAGGCCACCGCTGAATTTTCGCCGGCTTTTCACGTCGTAGCGGGCGCTGAGCACCACCGACTGGATGCCCGGGTTGATCACGATGGCCGCCAGTGCATCTTCAATGCTCGGCACCGCGACGAAGTTGTAGTGGAACGGGTCCGTGCGCTGACGCTGTTCGAGGATTTCTTCTTTGAAACGCTCGATTTCTTCGGCCGGCCCATTGTCCACCAGCAGGATCTCCACCTGCGGAATGATCAGCCCGTTCGGTCCATAGCTCACGCCTTCCACGACGGTGCTGTCATGATGTCCGTAGTCGGTGGTGTCCCGGCCCTCAGGCTCGAAGAACTGGGTCTGGGTTCTGAAGGACTGATTGGCCCGGTGCACCAGACGCATTGCATCGTCATAGTATCCCTCGGTCATCAGCCGGTCGACTTCGTTGAAGAAGTGCAGTCCCGGATTCGCCCAATATGGTTCGATGCTCGCCAGCTGCGCCAGCAGCCTGCCAGCCTCTATTTCATAGTCTTCACACCGCTTTTCATCTTTGAATTCGGAGGTGATTTCGCTTAATACATACCCCAAGTGTTCCCAAGCATCTTTGCGTTTTCTCCATGCACTTTCTGGAGTTGCTATTGCCTGGCTCTTGCCCTTGGTCAACCCGTCGCTCACGGTTGCCATTCTTCCTCTCACACTTGCGGTGTTAACTGGTCGTTAACATGTCGAGTCACGTCGTTGTCACTCGATAACCGTGAGACTATGCCATTTTTGACGCCGATAACAACGAAAATCAGGATGTTACAGTTAATTTTCCTGAACTCAACAAAAGTTCATTTCCCGTTTGCCAATTCCGTCCTCTAGGCAAACCCTGCGCGCAATTTAACTACGTAATTATTAACATTCAGCAAGCCTTTGACAGCTGAAATACCGGACGAATTTTTATGCGGATCTGAGATTTCAGATTGATATTCATTTAAATTAATCAGCGGCTCGGACAGCTCGCCTAGACTGCCGAAATTCGTCCGCACCCATCAAAAATCAGATGGCCAGCAACTTTCCACCGCGCTTGCGGGCCTGGACGACCAACGAGGTCTTCACCTGCAGCATGGTGTCGCCCCAGGCACTATCCGAAATGAATTTATACAGCTCCGCCTGGTTCGCCACCGTCACATCCACCACCAGCTGACAGTCGCCCGCCACTGCCGCCGCATAGCGGACCTCTGGGCGGGCGGCCAGACGCCGGCCCAGTGGTTCAATCTGGCTTGGCGTGGTGGACACCCACAGGATCGCTTCCACCGGCAGCCCCACATCCCCCGGCTCCACCAGGGCGCGGATGGAAATCTGCGCGCTGTTCAACAGCCAGTCGATGCGCCGAGTCACCGAGGTTTCGCTCATCCCCACGCGCCGCGCGATGGATTCGATGCTTGCCCGGCCGTCTTCCTTCAGCGCGGCAATGATCTGGGAATCCTTGGGGCTCAGATCGGGTTCGGCCTTCCACGAGGTGCGGTCCGGATCCTTGCGCAGCGCCTGCTCCTGCGCGGGGCTCAGCGAACCCAGCCTCCATCCGCGGATGGTCCTGAAGTACTTGAGGATCGGGTACACCACCATGGAGGAGACCCCGGGGGTGGAGGGCAGCTGCAAGGAGAGCACGTCGGTGACGTCCCCGTCGTAGTGCAGCTCGACGATCAGATCTTCCCTGCCGGTGACCTGGTAGGAAAAGCTGGTGTCTTCGCGCGCCGAGAGGGCCTCGCTGGCGATCCTTCCGGTGCCCGGGGCGCAGGTGCTCGCGATCAGCATTGAATGCTCGCGATGCCTGATGGCCGCGACCGTCACCAGCCCGTTCTCCAGCAGCCAGGCCCCGTGGCGCGCCACCGACCGTTCGGGCATGTCCAGCACCGTGGCAATCTTGCGCCAGGTGGCACGACCGTCTACCTGCAGCGCTGCGATGATCTGGCGCTGGGCGTCGCTAAGTTCCTTGTCCACTGCCCGGGTGCTCCTTCACTGTTGTCCTAGCCGGTGGCCGCCATCCGGTGTTCACCCATGGCCGCGTAGCGGGCTGCCCGCAGGCCGCGCAGCGAGCCTCGATCTACCTGAGACAGTTCCTGCAGGGCGGTGCCCAGCACCTGCCCCACCTCCTGGGAGAAGCGCCGCGGCGCCGTGCTCACATCGTACTCTTCGGGCACGATGACTTGGACGATCCCCGCACGTCGCAGGGAGAATGCGTCGGTTTGTTGAGCATGGGCCAGTAGCGGTGCATGCTCGATGTCCCGATACATGATGGCGCTGGCGCCTTCCGGGGGCAGCGGGGAGAGCCATGAACTGGCGGCTGCAATGGAAATGTCAGCTGGCAGCAGCGCCAGCGCTCCGCCGCCGGTGCCCTGGCCCAGCAGCAGCGAAACGCTGGGCACCTGCAGCCCCACCAGTGCATCGATGGAGCGGGCGATCTGCCCGGCCATGCCTCCCTCTTCCGCCTCCCGGCTCAGCGCTGCCCCCTCGGTGTCGATCACCGTCACCAGGGCGATGCCCAGGTTCTGCGCCAGCTGCGCCCCGCGACGGGCCTCGCGCAGGAAGGCGGGGCCCATGGGTTCGGCGGTGCGCGCATCGTCGGCCCGGGTGCGATCCTGCCCGACGATTACCGCGGGCTGACCGGCGAAGCGGGCCAGCGCGAGGTACATGCGCGGGTCGTTCTCCCCCTCGCTAGTCCCCGAAAGCTGCAGTGCGTCGCTGGCGGCGTACTTGACGACATGGCGCACCGAGGGGCGACGGGGCTGCCGGGTGGCGGTGATCGCGGCCCACACCTGCTGCTCGTCGAGCACCTGCTCCGGCACCTGTGGATACTCCGGCGCGTGTGCCGCAGGCTCCGCAGGGCGAAGGATGTTCAGCGCCCGGCTGACGATCTGCGCCAGCTGGTCGATGGGCACCACCGCGTCGATGATGCCGTGGCGCTGCAGGTTCTCCGCCACCTGCACCCCCTCGGGGAAGGGCTGGTGGTAGATGGTTTCGTAGACCCGCGGCCCGAGGAACCCCAGCAGCGCCCCAGGCTGGGCGATGGTGATGTGGCCCAGCGAGCCCCAGGAGGCCATGACTCCCCCGGTGGTGGGGTGGCGCAGGTACACCAGATAGGGCAGCGAGGCCTCGGTGTGGGCGCGGACCGCCGCGGTGATGTGCACCATGGAGACGAAGGCCGGGGTGCCTTCCTGCATCCGGGTGCCGCCGGAGGCGGGGGACGCCAGCACCGGAAGCCGCCTGTCGGTGGCGCGTTCAAAGGCTGCGACGATCCGGGCCGCGGTGTCCTTGCCGATGGACCCTGCAAGAAAGTCGAACTCGGAGAGCACCACCGCCACCTGCTGGCCGTTGATCCGCCCCTCCCCGGTGAGCACCGCTTCGTCGGCGCCGCTGCGCGCGGCGGCGCGCTCCAGCTGCCCGCGGTACTCGGAATCGGCGAATGAATAGTCCACCGGCGCGTCCCAGCTGATGAAGCTGCCCGCGTCGAGCACCGTCTCGATCATGGCCCGGGCGCTGATGCGCTGTGCCTGCGGCGCGCTCATGCCTTGCCCACCGCCTGGCCCACGTCCTGTCCCAGCCATTGACGGATCGCCGCCTCATCCTGGTTCAGCAGCGGAGGCGCTGCATGTTCGGTGCGGGTGACCTCCTGCTGATCATCGAAGAAGCGCAGCGGGGCCCCGGGCAGGGTGATCTGCCCCAGCAGCGGGTGCTGTACCTGCAGTGCGAGGTGCTGGGAGTGCACCTGCTCCCACTGGTACACCTCGTCCATGGTGCGCACGATGCCCGCCGGAATGCCCGCCTGGCCAAGCTGCGCAAGCAGTTCCTTGGTGGAAAGCTGCGTGAACTTTTCCTCGATCACCGCAATCAGCTCATCACGGCGCTGCACACGAAGTTCGTTGGTTTCATAGCCCTCGGTGGGCAGCTTGAACTTTTCGACCAGTGCATCCCACAGCTTGGGACTGCCGACGCTGATCTGGACGAACCCGTCGGCGCTGCGGAACAGGCCATAGGGGGCGATGGACGGATGGTGGTTGCCCTGGGCGTGCGGGACCTGTCCGGCGATGGTTTGCCGGGTGCCCTGGAAGGCGTGCACGCCGACGATGGCAGCGAGCAGCGAGGTGCGCACGTGCTGCCCGCGCCCGGTGTTCTCGCGCTCCAGCAGGGCCGCCAGCACGCCGTAGGCGCCGTACATTCCGGCCAGCAAATCGCCGATGGGCACGCCCACCTTCTGCGGGTCCTCGGGCCCCGAGCCGGTCAGCGACATCAGCCCCGCCTCGCCCTGCAGGATCTGGTCGTAGCCGCTGCGCCAGGCTTCCGGGCCGTCATGGCCGAATCCTGAGATGGACAGGATGACCAGCGACGGGTTCAGCTCCCGCAGCTTCTGCGCGTCGAAACCCAGCCTGTCGAGTACCCCGGGGCGGAAGTTCTCCACCAGCACGTCGGCCTTTTCAAGCATTGCTGCGAGGGTTGCCGCCCCGTCGTCGCTCTTCAAATCAAGGGAAATCGATTGTTTATTGCGGTTGCAGGAGAGGAAATAGGTTGACTGGCGGTCGTCCCCCGGTCCGACGAAGGGAGGTCCCCAGCCGCGGGTGTCGTCTCCCCCGTTCACGTTCTCCACCTTGATCACCCGTGCTCCGAGGTCTGCAAGCATCATGGTTGCGTGGGGCCCGGCCAGGGCGCGGGACAGGTCAATGACCGTGTAGCCGGTCAGGGGTCCGGTGGTGCTCATGGGATTCTCCTTCTGCCTTAGGCGCTGACGGTCTGGACGCGGGTCGAGTTCACCGAGGACGGGTCGATGGCCAGCTGCGGGGCGGTGGCAGCGAAGTTGGTCAGCTGCTCGTAGCCGGCGGCCCAGTTCAGCAGGGCGGCGTCCTGGTAGTGGTTGGCCGCCAGCTGCCAGCCCACCGGCAGCCCGGAGTCGGTGAAGCCTGCCGGCATGGCGATGACCGGGAGGCTGGTGGCCGAGAGCAGGCAGGCCGAACGCATCCAGTCCAGGTAGGTTTCAGCCTGGGTGCCGGCGATGTTTTCCGGCCAGCGCCAGGAAGCGTCGAAGGGCAGCACCTGGGTGGCCGGGGAGAGGAACAGGTCGTAGCGCGAATAGAAGTCCTGCACCGCATGCTCCAGCCGGGTGCGCGCCGCCATGGTTGAAATCATCGCCGCCCCGTCAAGGTCCAGCCCCTTCTTCACGTTCCAGCGGACCTCCGGCTTGATCAGCTCGCCCTGGGCCTCGACCAGCCCCGCGAGGTTGGTGGCAAAGTCGAAGGCGCGCACATTGCCGAAGACCTCGTCTGCGTCGCGGAAGTCGATGCTCGCCTCTTCCAGGATCGCGCCGGCCGCCTCGAAGACCGCCAGCTGACCGCGAAGCACCTCAATAACTTCCGGCTCCACCGGAACACCGATGCCGAAGTCGAAGCTGTAGCCGATGCGCACGCCCTTCAGGTTCGGAGCCAGCTGTGCAAAGTCCTCCCCGCGCAGCGTATTGGGCGTAGGCAGCTGTGCATCGCCAGCGGTGGCCTGCATGAACAGGGCTATATCCTGAACCGTGCGGGCCATCGGGCCCGAACGCGCAAGCCAGGAGTAAGCGTTGGAGGCGGCCTCCAGAGGGATCACCCCATAGGAGGGGCGGAAGCCGATCACATTGCAGAAGCTGGCCGGGATGCGCAGGCTGCCTCCCATGTCCGACCCGTCGCCCAGCGCCTGGATGCGCGAGGCGATGACCGCCGCGACGCCGCCGGAGGAGCCTCCGGCCGAGCGGTCGGGGGCGTAAGGGTTGGTGGTGGTGCCGAAGACCTCGTTGAAGGTGTGTGAACCTGCCCCGAATTCCGGCACATTGGTCTTGCCGGTGCGGATTGCGCCTGCGGTGCCCAGGCGGGCAATTTGCAGGTCATCCTTGGCCGGCACGTTGTCAGCCAGGGCCAGCGAGCCCTGGGTGGAGCGCAGCCCGGCGGTGTTGAAGGTGTCTTTGTGCGTCATCGGCAGACCGTGCAGCAGACCGGTCGCATCGCCTCGGGCGGTGGCCTCGTCGGCAGCCATCGCCAACTGCTGCGCACGCTCAAAGTCCGTAGTGACCACTGCATTGATGGCTCCGTTGAGCTCTTGGATGGCGTTGATGTGGCTTGCCAGCGCCTCGCGGGCCGAGAGTTCTTTGCTGCGGATTTTTTCGGTGAGCTGCACTGCTGACAGCTGCTGGATCTCATTCATGGCTAAACCTTTCAAGGCGTAACTGCGATGTCTGTCACAATCTTGGGCTCCTGCTGGCGAGATTCGGAATAGGGTCCGCCAAAAATGCGTCTTTTGGGGGATTTAGCCACATTTATGGCCAAATCCTCCATTCCTTGCCTAGCGCGCCCGATCGGCGGAGCCTTGAATTCATGAGATCCGCATCACACTAGTGGTGCGATAGCTAAGGAGCTTCCCATGTACCTTCCACTGGCCGCTGGCGACCCGTCATCCACCGATATCTGGGCCGTAGCAAACTCACCGTTCCTCTGGTTCTGCGCGTTGGGCGTCTTCGCCGTCATCTTCGTGCAGACCTTCCTCTACATCCGCGCCGCACGCGCCGCCGCCCCGCATATCGACATGCCGCTACGTGAAGTCAAGGAAGCCTACCGTGCGGGAGCCGTAGCATCGATTGGCCCCTCCCTGTCGGTAGTACTGGTGGCCATCGCCCTGCTGGCGCTGTTCGGCACTCCCGCGGTGCTCGTACGCATCGGCCTGATTGGCTCAGCCTCCACGGAAACCGCCAGCGCCAATCTGGCGGCCCAATCGATGGGAGCGAGCTTGGGCGGTGACGACTACACCCAGCAGGTCTTCGCCGTGGCATTCATGGCCATGAGCCTGTCCGGCGGCATGTGGATGCTCTGCACCCTGCTGCTTACCCCGGTACTCAAGCGCGGCAGCAAATCTCTGGCCAAGCGCAATCCGGCAGCACTTGCTCTGATTCCCGCAGCCGCCCTCCTTGGTGCTTTCAGCATGCTGACAGTTGCCGAAATTCCCAAGTCAACCATCCACATGCTTCTAGTGCTGATTTCCGCGGCTTCCATGGCGTTCTTCCTCTTGCTCTCCAAGTTGTTGAACGCCAAATGGCTCAAGGAATGGGCGCTGGGCTTCTCCATCCTCATTGCCATTACTTCCGGCTATTTCATGTACACCGCCTAAGGCAGAGATAAGGACACATGTCATGAGCACCGAAACCTTGACCAGCGCCGATGCCTCGATGGCCCGCTTTGAGAAGCAGACCACCCGCTACGGCTCCACCACCATGATCATCGGCCTGATCTTCTCCTTACTTGGCCCGATCTATCTAGTATTTTTCGCAGGCCTGGACATCACCCCGACCATGATCTTCGTAGCTTTCGCTGCGGTGGCCGCCACCTTCGGTGTGTTCTGGTTTGTCGAACCACTGACTTACTATCCGATTCTCGGTTCAGCGGCCATGTATCAGGCATTCATGATCGGCAATATTTCAAATAAGCTGCTGCCGGCTGCCATCGTTGCCCAGTCTTCAATCAACGCCAAACCAGGCACCCGCCGCGGTGATATCGCCAGCGTCATGGCCATCTGCGGCGCAGCCACGGTCCACCTAACCAGCCTGCTGATCTTCGTCGGCATCCTGGGCACCTGGCTGGTCTCCATCATTCCCGAAGATGTGATCGAAGTGGCCCGACTCTACATCCTGCCATCGATGATGGGCGCCGTACTGGTCCAGGCAATCGTGGCCATGAAGCAGTTGCGCGCCACCATCGTCGCCATCGCCCTGTCGCTGCTGATGTACTTCGTCATCATCCCAATGTTCCCGTCACTAGCGCTTTTCGGTACTGCACTGGTAGTACTGTTCTCAATCATTGTTTCGTGGCTGGTCCGCGACCGCCGCGCAAACCATGACACCGCCGAAGTCTAAAGGAGTAAGAGTGAGCACAGAATCAACAGTCCTGGAAACGATCCTGACCGAGGAACAGACCGAGGTCATGCATCAGATGTACAAGCACCTGCATGCACACCCCGAGCTGTCCATGCAGGAGCACAACACAGCAGCCTATATCCAGGGAAAGCTGGATGAGCTGGGCATCGAAAACTTCATCTGCGGCGGCACCGGCGTGGTGGGCATCCAGCGCAACGGCGAGGGTGCGGTCGTCGGGTTCCGCGCAGACTCGGACGGTCTGCCGATCGAGGAAGACACCGGCGCAGACTACGCCTCCACCCAGCGCGGCACCCTGGCCGACGGAACCGACGTGCCGGTCATGCACGGTTGCGGACACGACACCCACGTCACCGCGGCACTGACCGCGGCTGCACGGCTGGCCGAGCAGACCGATTCCTGGAAGGGCACCATCGTGTGGCTCTTCCAGCCGGGCGAGGAAACCGCCGCTGGTTCCAAGGCCATGCTGGCCGACGGCTTATGGGACAAGGCACCGCGCCCGGACATCATCCTCGGCCAGCATGTCTTCCCCTTTGCCGCCGGCTCCATTGGGCTGACCCCGGGAGCCGCCATGGCCATGGCCGACTCCTTCAAGGTCACCCTGAAGGGCAAGCAGTCCCACGGTTCCCAGCCGCAGGATTCCATCGATCCGATCGTGCTCGGCGCCCACACCATCACCAGGCTGCAGACACTGGTTTCCCGTGAATTGGCACCGCAGTCCCCCGCGGTGGTGACCTGCGGATCCTTCCACGCGGGGCTGAAGGAGAACATCATCCCGGCGAAGGCTGAATTCACCTTGAACGTGCGCACCTTCACCGAGGATGTCCGCAGCCACGTGATCGAAGGCATCGACCGCATCGTCAACGCGGAGGCCATGGCCTCCAATGCTCCGAAGCCGGAGATTGAAATCTTCAACTCCTTCCCGAGGCTGCACAACGACCCGGAGCAGACTGCGGTGGTGCATCAGGTGCTCGCGGCCGAGTTGGGCGAGGACAAGGTGGTAGAGATCCCGCCTGCCATGGGTTCGGAAGACTTCGGCGCACTGGGCGATGAAATCGGCGTCCCCTACGTGTACTGGTTTTTCGGCGGCTTCATCCCGGGCGACACTCCTCCACCGGTCAACCACTCCCCGCACTTCCTGCCGGACTATGAGCTGTCGCTGGCCACCGGTGTTCGAGCTGCGCTGGCGGGCCTGGGACACTACCTACGCTAACCATCTTCCACAACCAACGGGGCTTGGAATGAACGAAAATTCTGTTCGTTCCAGGCCCCGTTGCCTTGTTATACCGATGGAACTACCTCACCGTCTAATGAATCAGATTCAGGCCTTCGGCACCCAGCTCGGCCCAGATCTGAATATTCAGGCGTTCCAGAAAGCGTTCGTCGTGGCTGACGACCAGCAGCCCGCCTCGGTAGCTCGACATCGCGGAGACCAGAGCGTCCACCGTCTGCACGTCGAGGTTGTTCGTTGGTTCGTCCAATATCAACAGCTGATGTGCAGGCTCCGCGAGCAATAGGCTTGCAAGCTTGACCCGGAACCTCTCACCGCCTGATAAGTCCCCTAGTTTTCGATTGGTCGCGCTCCCCCGCAAGAGGAAGCGTGCAAGCTGCGCCTGAACCTGCTGCCGTGGACGCCCGGGCGCCGACCGTTGCACGAAATCCAAAGCACTTTCTTGCTCATCGGCAAACGACAGACGCTGCGGCAGGTACCCGATGCGCTGCGTTTGGGCTCGTAGATTTGGCCCCGTCGCCTTCTGCCCACCGTCGATTAGCTCTGAGATCATACGACTCTTACCCACGCCATTGGCACCGGTGAGCGCCATGCGCTGCGGGCCGCGCAATTCACCGATGCTCGTCTCTGCATTGCGCAGTTCCAGCAGGCGTTTATTGGTCGAAACCATCGGATCTGGAAGGTCGATACGGACCAGCCTGTCATCGCGGATCGCTTCCTTGGCTTGCTGTGCGGCGGTGGCGGCCTCGGACACTTTTTCATCATGCATGCCGCGCAGTTTGCCTGCCGAGACCTGAGCCTCGGACTTGCGCTGCTGCATGATTACCTTGGGCTTGCGCTTGTTCTCAAAATCCTTGTCGGCGTAGCGACGGCGACGTGCAAGTTTCGTCTGTGCTTCGACCCGCTGCTTCTCCTCGATCTTCTGCTTCTGCTGCGCGGTGCGTAGGACGCGTTCGGCCGCTGCCTGTTCCTGCTGTAGGTACTCCTGATAGGCACTGTAGCCGCCGCCAAAAATACGCAGTTCTCCGTGGTGCAGGTCGGCGGTCTGGTCCATCAGGTCAAGCAATGCCAGATCGTGGCTTGCAACGATCAGCGTGCCCTTCCACCGTTTCAGCGCGTCATAAAGTAAGTGGCGAGCCCGGGCGTCAAGATTGTTCGTCGGTTCATCCAGGAGCACTATTTGATGTTCGGCAAGCTGCAGTCCGGCAAGGGCAACGAGCATGAGTTCTCCACCGGACAGCGTTCCCGCGCGTCGGTCCATGGCGATTTCCGACAACCCGACATGCCCCAGGGCCGTCTCGGCTCTGGATTGAATGTCCCATTGCTCGCCCAAGGCGTCGTAGTCTGCTTGGTCGGTGCTTCCGGCTTCAATGCGGTGGAGGGCGGACAACTGTGTTGAAATACCCAGAACGTCAGCCACGGTGGCATCGAGGTGCCATGACAGTTCCTGCGGGAGATATCCAACGTGCCCGGTGGTTTCAACGGTGCCGCTGGTAGGTTTCACCTCACCGCTGATCAACTTAAGCAGAGTTGATTTTCCCGTGCCGTTGGCACCGATCAGTCCGGTGGTTCCGGGGCTGAACGCCGCGGTGATATCACTTAGAACACTGCTGCCGTCCGGCCAGCGCAAAGTGAGGTGATTGAAAACGACGGAGGATTGATGGGAAGTAAACATAAAGGCTCCTGATGGTCAGTTGTGATGCACCGACGCAGCGAGCCCGAAATGCAGGCTAGAGCGAAGTCAGTGCGTGGATTACCGGTGAGTAATCGCTGACGATCAGCATGATGTTCATTCCCTTTGTTGTGATATTCCGAAGTACAGCAACGCTAACAGATCCTAGTGCCGAGCACTAGAGCCCAGATAGGCGCCAAGGACTTGCAGCACGCCGTGTTCCGTGTTTGCCGGGGCCCTGAAGTTCGCCGCGTCGGCCACCAGCGGGTGGGCATTGGCCATCGCAAAGGAGTAGTGAGCGCGGCCCAGCATTTCAAGATCATTTGGATAGTCGCCGAAGACGACCGTCTGCTCCGGGCTCACACCCAACGATTCCTGCAGGCGTTCGAGCGCAAGTCCCTTGTGCACCGAATGATTCATGGCATCCACCCAGTGGCTTCCGGAAATCACCACCTGCAGCGGCAATTTCAGAGCCTGGGCCATGGCCTGCACCTGACCGGTGCCGACGTTGACAGCCATCTTGATAATATCGTCGTCCACCCGGTGAAGGTTCTCGAGCACCTGCACCGCGCGGTAGTAAGGTGCGATAGCCCGGGCGAAGGCCCCGTCGCTGCGTTCAACATAGGCGGTGCGCCGTCCACACAATACCACGCCTGCATCTAGGGCGGTCTGCTCGCGGACCGTATCGACCATTTCCGCCACCGACGCGGGATCGATGACATTTGAATAGAGTTCGCGATCCCCCTGCATGACCACCGTGCCGTTTTCGGCGATGATCGGGATGTCCCCCAACCGGGCGAACTGGGTCCGCAGGGTTTCGAACTGCCGGCCCGAAGCGGGCACAAATGCCACGCCGCGTTCCTGAAGCTGCGCAATGATTTCCCAGGCAGCATCCGGGATCTGCCCGTCGCCGTCGAGGAACGTGCCGTCCATATCCACTGCGACAAGTTTAATGTCAGCCTGCGGGTCAATCTGGTGCATGAAAACCTTAGGAATTATTCGTTCGTTGGCGGCGGGCGGCGAGGATCAGGCGTACGCCGGTGGCAAGTCCGATGACGGTGCCTACCAGCGGAAGGACAATGACCAAAAAAAGTTTGACTGCGGCTGCCTTTCCCGGGCTCCGGGCGAAGGCAATCGACTCGCAGAGAACCCCCAACAGCCACAACACAAGAACCGTTAGTTCGAGGCCGCCCAGGGCGAAGAATTCCATCAGAGCTCCTCCTATGGTTGGTAAATGGCTTGCGACTAGTGGTTCATCGCCCGGTGCGCCGCGCCGAGCACGCCGGCGGCATTGTTGTAGTGGGCGGGGACGACCTTGGCCCGCAGCTTCAGCTGCGGCAGGAACTGCTCATACTCCTGGGAGATTGCGCCCCCGATGACAATCAGATCGGGGCTGCACAAGAACTCCACGTGGGACAGGTAGCGCTGCAGACGCTGCCCGTACTGCTCCCAGCTGAGGTTCTCTTCGCGGATCACGCGTGCGGCTGCTTTCTTTTCGGCTTCCGCACCGTCAAGCTGCAGGTGCCCGAACTCGACGTTGGGGAACAGGATGCCGTCGCGGAACATGCCCGAGCCGATGCCGGTGCCCAGGGTGAGCACCAAGGTGCTGCCCATGATCGGTGCTCCGTCCCTGCTGCCGGCTCCAGCGAAAACCTCCGCCATGCCGGCGGCGTCGGCGTCGTTCAGCACGCTGACCTCGCAGCCCAGGGTTTCGGCGAGCAGGCTTTTGGCGTCCAGGCCCAGCCAGGACGCATCAATATTTGCAGCGGAGTGCACCACGCCGTCGATCACGATTCCTGGAACGGTCACGCCCACCGGGACCCCTGCAAGATCGCTGCCGGTGACCTGCTTCAGATCCTCAATAATCTGCTTCATCGCCAACGCGACTTCCTGCGGGCGGGCGCCTGCGGGCGTCGGAGCCTGGCTGAAGGTCTTCTCAATCAGCGTGCCGTCGGTGGACACAACACCGTACTTGATGGATGATCCACCCATATCCAGGCCAATCGCGGCAAACGACATCAGTACTCCGATCAAAATATTAAGGACACTTTACGATATCTAGATCACAGGTGCCGGTCAACGTGAAGACCGGCAGAATATTCCTGTTTCTAGGCCTCGCGGTAGCTGCTCCACAGCGCCTGCAACGCGCTGCGCCGCGCACCTGCCATCGCACCGGCCAGGGCGCCGTCTCCGCCGTGCACCGAATGCTCCACCTGCGACGGCACCAACGGCACCGTGCGGGTGATGACCACCGCGAGTTCTTCGCTCAGCTCGGCGCTGGCTCCCGGACCTGTCACCACCACTGCGTCCGGGTCGAGGAATCCCACCAGGTTGCCCAGCACCTGCCCCAGCGGTTCCACCAGGGTCCTGCGCACCGCGGGGTCGACGAGCCTTTCAAAGAGCACGCGCTGGCCCACCAGCCCCTCGCGCTCAAGGTGTTCAAGCAGGGTGATGCCGCCGAGCATCTGGTTCTCCAACTCTCCGGCCACACCGTGGCGTCCGCGGTGCAGCTCGCCGTCGACCACCAGCGCAGCGCCAATGCCCGCACCCACATAGACCAGCAGCATCGAGCCCCGACGCTGCTGGTACTCGGCCACCGCCATCCAGTTCACGTCGTTATCAAGCAGCGTGACCTTCGGGTCAAAGAGGCCTGCAATATCTGCGGCCGAGGCGGCAAAGATCGGCGTGCCGATCACGCGGACGTTGCCCTGCCCGTCGTGCAGCACCGGGGCCGCCTGGCTGATGCCGACGGCGAGGCGCGGCGAGCGCACGGCGGACTCAAGCTGCGTGAGCAGACCCGAGGCGGTAGCCAGTAGCTGCTGCTCGCTGGTGTGCGAATCAATGGGGGCGTGCAATGACTCAAGCACATTGCCGGCCAGGTCCTCGGCCTGGATCAGCAGGTGCTGCGCGCTGAGTTCAACTGCAAGGACGTGTCCGTAGTCCTGGCGCAGCGCGTAGAGTTCGGGAATGCGACCGCGCTTTCCCTGGGCGCTGCTCTGCCCCTCGGAGACCAGCCCGAAGTCCTGCAGGCGCAGGATCGCCTGGGAGGCAGTGGGTTTTGAAATCCCCAGCTGGCGGGAGATTTCGGTGCGAGTGGCGGCGCCTGCCCCCAACAGGTCGAACACCTTGGCGTCGGTGATGGTGGCCAAGGCACGTGCGCCGGGAGGTTGAAAGCTCAACTCACCACCAATTTCTGGCCCAATGCCTCAAGTTCTGCCGGCTTCAGCCCGTTCTTCAGCAGATAGTCGGCGATGGAGCCCTCCGCCCGGGCGACGTCCAGCGCCAGGTCGAGTCCCGCCACCGAGGTGCCCACCATCAGTGTGCGCATATCCTCGGTCATCGGTACGCCGTGCTTGCCCATCTGCGCGTTCATGGTGCTCAGCCAGTCCCCCGACAGGGCCGGGGTGGATGCCGCATAGTCTTCCATCACCGCGTCGTGGTCTGCCCCGACCGCCAGCAGCACCATGGCGATGCCCACGCCGGTACGGTCCTTTCCGGCGGTGCAGTGCACCAGCGAGGCCTCGGAGGCGAGGATGCCGCGTGCCAGTTCCACCCAGGTGTCGGCGTGCTGGGAGACCAGCGGCAGGTAGATGTCTTCGAGGGTGGCAAGCTGCCCCAGGGCGCCTTCCAGCAGCGGCATGTGCGTGCGGGTTGCAGAGCCGAGGGAACGGGGGAAGCCGGGCATGTAGCCGGTTTCCTGGGAACTGCGCAGATCGTAGATGCTGGTGATGTGGGCGTCATCCACCCAGTTGGTCAGCTCGTCGTTGATCTGCAGGGGTGCGGCCGAACGGAAGAGCACGCCGGAGGCGATCTGCCCGCCGGCGGCGGGGATGCCCCCGGCTTCGCGGAGGTTTGAAAGGAACATGCCCACATCTTAGGCTTGGAACATTGAACCATGCCAACGTGAGGGATGTTATGCGTGCAAACTACATGCTCGGAAACCAGAAAGTAGAACTGCGCGAGGTTCCCGATCCGGTTCTGATCGAGCCCACCGACGCGTTGGTTGAGATCACCGCCAGCTGCATCTGCGGCTCGGACCTGCATTCCTATCACGGCCCTGAAATCACCGGGCGGCCGATTGGCCACGAGTTCGTCGGACGGGTCACCGAGGTGGGCTCCGAGGTGTCCACGGTGGCTCCCGGAGACTTTGTCATCGCCCCGTTCACGATCAGCTGCGGCGAGTGCGAATTCTGCCGCGAGGGCCTGTACACCTCCTGCCTGCGTTTGGGTTGGTGGGGTTCGTCGAATTCCCGCGACGCCGCCTGCCAGGCGGAGGCGATCCGCGTCCCGCTGGCCGACGGCACCCTGGTCAAGGTGGACGCGCAGGTGGATGATGCGCTACTGCCGAGCCTGCTAACCCTCTCCGATGTCTATGCCACCGGCTTTCACGCGGCGGCCAAGGCGCAGGTGGGCGCCGGGGATACCGTGGCGGTGATCGGCGACGGCGCGGTGGGCCTGCTCGCGGTGCTCTCCGCTCAGCAGCTGGGCGCCGAACGCATCATCCTGATGGGCCGCCACGAGGCCCGCACCGAATTGGGCCGCGAGTTCGGCGCCACCGAGGTGGTCTCCGAACGCGGAGAGGAAGGCATTGCCAAGGTCAGGGAACTCACCGGCTACGGAGCGCCGAAGGTCCTGGAGGCGGTGGGGCTCATGCCCGCCTTCGAACAGGCCATCGGCATCGTCCGCCCCGGCGGCGTCATCTCCCGGGTGGGCGTCCCGCAGTATCAGACAGGTCCGGTGGGCCGCCAGTTCTTCGGCCCGAATGTCACACTGACCGGCGGCGTGGCCCCGGTGCGCGGCTACATTGAACGCCTGCTGCCGGGTGTGCTTGAAGGCCATGTGAACCCCGGCAAGGTCTTCGATTCGGTGCTGCCGTTGGCCCAGGTGGCTCAGGGCTACGCGGCGATGGAAGCCCGCACGTCCTTGAAGGTCATGCTGCGTGGCTGATCGGCCCGTGCTGGTGGCCGGCATTCAGGTGTTCGGCGTTGAGGTGGACACGCAGACCCGGTGCAGGCACTATCACCAGCTCGTCGACGTGATCGCCATCAGGTGCGCCTGCTGCGAACGCTACTACCCGTGCTTCCAGTGCCATCAGGAGCTCACCGGCCGCGCCCCGCAGGTGTGGCCGGCGGCCCGCGATGAGGAGCCGGCGGTGCTCTGCGGTGTGTGCGGAAATCAGCTGCGCGCCTCCGACTACCTACAGGCGCACAGCTGCCCCGAGTGTCAGGCGCTGTTCAACCCCGGGTGCAAGGTGCACCGTGAGCTGTACTTCGAGCTTTAGAGCTGCCCCGAATCCGGGACGTCGAGGCCCAGCAGGGCATTCTCCGCGACCTCCATCAGCGCCGGGTGGATCCAGTACTGGCCGCGGGCCATTCTGTGGGCGTCAATGCCCAGGTTCATGGCGGTGATCAACGGCTGGATCAGGTTGGCCGCCTCGTAGCCGATCACGTGGGCGCCGAGAATCCTGCCGTCGCGCCGATCCGCCAGAACCTTGAACAACCCTTCGGAATCCTCCATGGCCCAGCCGTAGGCGGTGTCGCCGAACTTCTGGGTTTTCACCGTCAGGTGCTCCCCCACTGCGTCCCTTGCCTCGGCCTCGGTCAGGCCCACGTAGGCGATTTCAGGGTGGGTGAAGATCGCCGCGGGGATGGCGCGCTGGCTGTTGGGCCGCAGCTTCTGGGGGTGCTCAAGGTTATGGGCGACCACGCGCGCCTGATAGTTCGCGGCGTGCTTCAGCTGGTGCTCGCTGCTGACATCGCCCAGCGCGTAGAGGCCCTCCACGGGCTTCCCGCCGCGCAGCACCCGTTGGTACTCATCCACCTTCAGCCGCCTGCCCTCGTCCAGGTCCAGGCCCGCCGGTGCGGTGAATTCGGTGTTCGGGGTGCGACCGGTGGCCACCAGCACCGCATCGACGGTAAACGCCCCGGCGCCCGTGTGCACCGTCAGCTCCTCGCCTTCACGGGTGATGCGCTCGAGCGACGCGCCGAATTGCACCGGCCAGCCGGCCTGTTCGTTAAAGGCCTCGCAGATCTCTTCGTCCAGGTATTTCAGCAGCCTTTGGCCGCGCACCAGCTGGATGACCTCGGTGCCCAGGCCGGAGAAGATGGAGGCGAATTCGCAGGCGATGAAGCCCGCTCCGATCACCGCCAGGCGCCGCGGCTGATCGATGCGCATGATGGTGTCAGAGGTGTGCACCCCCGGCAGGTCGATGCCTTCGATGGGCGGCAGCACCGGCCGGGAGCCGGCGGCCAGTACGATCTGCTGCGCATGGATCTGCTCGCCGTCTTCGGTTTGCAGCGTGTGCTCGTCAAGCAGCTGCACGTGCCCCAGCAGCCTGACGTTCTTCGCCTGCCGCCGGTAGTCCCTGCCGCCGGCGGAGATCGGGTCGATGCGGGAGAAGATCCTGTCCCTGATGGCCTGGAAATCCGCGATGCCCACGGGCAGCGTGACGTTCAGCCGGGCGGCTTCCTCGGTGGTACGGGCCAGCTGGGCCGGACGCACGAACATCTTGGTGGGGATGCAGCCCACGTTCAGGCAGGTTCCGCCAAAGATGCCGGATTCGGCGATCGCCACCTGTTTGTCATCCCAGAATGGTGTGAGCAGTGAGTTGCCAGAGCCCGAACCGACGATCGCCAAATCCACCATGCTTACTCCCCTGGAAGGTTGATAATCTGCTGCGGAACTACCAGCAGTGGGCAGCTCTGCTTGTGGGCCAGGGCCACTGCGATGGAGCCGTCGATGAACTCGGCGAGCTTGCTGCGCAAGCCCGGGCGGCGGGTGCCGATCACGATCATCGACGCGTCGACCTCCTTGGCCACCGCCGCCAGCACCTTGGCAGGATCGCCCGGCACATTGTGCAGTTCGTAGGCAACGCCCCCAAGCGTCGACTCAACCAGGTCCGCCAGTTCCTGGGGGAAGGTTGCTTCGCTGGTGCCCAGCACGTTCTGCTCCGGCAGCCGTTCGGTGACGAAGCGGCCGGAATCAGCGTAGATCACCTGCACCGCGGCGTTCAGGTCCTTGGCGAAGGATGCTGCGGTGACTAGTACCGACCGGGGTTGGCCCGGTTCAATTCCGACAACTATGGTGCCCATGAGCGCTCCCCTTTAATGGTTGGTACCTCCTAAGTTACTGCGCCGGGGCGGCCGAAACAATTGCCTCGCTCACAGCCAGCATTCCCAGCATCCGCACCGTGTCCACATCCGCCGCGACCTGCCCCGTGGCCGCCGCGATGAACGCGTCCCCGTCGAGCCTGGTATGCGGAGGATGCACCGCCCTGGCCAACCCGTCGTGCCCGCCCTGGGCCAGGATGTGGCAGCCGACCTTGTCCAGTTTTGCATTGGTGATCAGCACCCCGATGGTGGTGTGAGTGCGCGGCGGTTCGTTCCCGGCATCCCTGCTCGCCGCATCCAGGGCGGCGAACACCCCGGCGGGCTCGATGCTCGGGGTAGCTCCAACCGCCAGCACATCGCCGAAGGCGTTGACCGCGCACAGTGCGCCGACCACCAGCTCGCCCAAGCTGCGCTCCGCATAGACCAGCCCGCCGGGGTAGGCTCCGGGGCCGCGCCAGCGTCCTGCCTTGGCCCCGGATCCGGCGCCCACCGTGCCGGTGAGCACGCGCTGGGCCGAGTCCTCGTATTCCCAGGCGGCCTTGGCGGCCCAATAGCCGTCGGCGGCGGTGGGCCGCGCCGCGCCTTCGGCCAGGTCGAACAGCGACAGGGTGGGCACGATCGGCACCCGGCCGGAGGGCGTGGGCACCCCGCGACCCAGCTCTTCAAGGAACTGCATGACCCCGTCGGCGCACGCCAGGCCGAAGGCGGAGCCGCCGGTGAGCACCGCCGCGTCGATCTGCTGCACGCTCATCAACGGGTTGAGCACGTCGAGTTCGCGGCTGGCCGGTGCCCCGCCGCGCACCTCGGCGGAGGCGATGGTGCCCTCGGGCAGCAGCACCACGGTGCAGCCGCTGCCCAGCAGGTCTGCCTGGCCCACCTGGACCCCGTCAATCCCCAGCCTTGCTTCCCTGGGCTGCGCCATGCCTAGAGCTCGCTCAGCTCGATGTTTGCATCGCCCAGCCGCTGGGCGGAAATTTCGCGGCCCACTAGTGCGCGCAGGGTGTCGTTGACGTCCCAGATGTTCACGTTCGCCGCCGCGCTCACCCTGCCCTCGCGCAGCCAGAAGATGATGAACTCGCTTCCCTCGCCGCGGCGCACCGCCCGGTCTCCCGGGGCCGCGTCCCCCACGTACTCCATGCCCAGGTCGTATTGATCGGTGAAGAAGTAGGGCAGCCAGTCGTAGGCCTCATCCGCGCCGGTCAGCGTGGCGGCCGCCAGCTTGCCCTGGCGGATCGCATTGTCCCAGTGCTCCACACGCAGCTGGCGGCGCAGCTTCATGTTGAATGCCTGGGCCACGTCTCCGATGGCCAGGATCCGAGCATCCGAGCTGCGCAGCGAGGCGTCGACCACCACCCCGCGGTCCACTTCAAGCCCTGCGGTTTCCGCCAGCTCCACATTCGGCACCGCGCCGATGGCCAGCAGCACCAGGTCCGCGTGGATGCTTCCCGCATCGGAGATGACCTGCAGGCCGCGCTCCCCCATTTCGATCCCCTGCACCCTGGTGCCGGTGCGCACATCCACCCCGTGGCTCTTGTGCAGCTCCAGCAGGTAGTGGCCGAAGCCTTCGCCGAACACCTTGGACAGCGGTACCTCATCGGGGGAGTATACGGTGACCCGCGCACCCAGCGAGCGGGCGCTGGCCGCCACCTCCATGCCGATCCATCCCGAGCCGACGATGGCCAGCTGGGTGTCGTGGGTGATCGCCGACTTCAGCGCATCCGCGTCCTTCAGGCTGCGCAGGGTGTGCACGCCGGGCAGGTCGTGCCCGGCGATCGGCTCCGCACCGCCGATATTAGAGCGGGCCCCGGTGGCAAGCACCAGGGCGTCATAGCCCAGGGTGGAGCCGTCGGCGAGCGCCACCTGCTGGTGCTTGGCATCAATGCTGATGGCGCGGGTATCAAGGCGCACATCAACATTGTTTTCCGCATACCAGGAGGCAGGGTTGACGGTGAAGCTTTCCAGCGAGTCGTGGCCCTGCAGATAGCCCTTGGACAGCGGCGGGCGTTCATAGGGCAGCGCCTGCTCGTCGCCGATCAGGTGCAGCGAGCCGGTATAGCCGCGGGAGCGCAGTTCGGTGACGCAGGTGGCGGCGGCCAGGCCGGCGCCGATGACGACGATCGATTCGGGATTCATCCTAAAGCCTTTCGTAGCTGTGCCTCTCTTGATCCTCACATGGAGCGCACCGCCGGGCAACGGTATGACCGAGCTTTTCTCACCGCGTTGCTCCCCGCATCTTGTCGGGGACCGTGCGTAGAGTGTTGGCAACCGGGCCGCACCGGTTACAGCCCGACGTTATTAGCGGCCCACAGCGACGAAGGAGTGCACGGTGTTTACAGAAAACCTTCAACCAGTCAGCCAGATTCCCGGCCGTTATGTGCTGGTGTTCGACGACGTTTCGGCCGACGCACCGCGCGGGATGGGCATCGCCTCGCTGCAGGATATGGTGCCCAGCCTGTTGAGCAGCCAGGGCTACGACACCACGCAGTACTTCCCGAATCTGGGCATTGCCGTGGTGGGCAGCGAAGAGGAGCAGCTGGCCGAGTTCCAGGCCCGCTGCACCGACCGGAACCTTCCCGCGCGGGTGGTTCCCGAGCTGCGCTACTACGCACTCACCGAACCGGTCGCCGAGGATCCGGACAGCTTTGCCGACACTCAGGAGTTCACCTGGGGCCTGCAGGCGGTGGCTGCGGCGCATAACCAGTTCACCGGCAAGGACATCAAGGTGGCGGTGCTTGATACCGGTTTTGATGCACAGCACCCCGACTTCGCCGGACGCACGGTGACCACCAAGTCATTCGTTCAGGGCGAGGATGCCAGCGACGGCCATGGCCACGGCACGCACTGCATCGGCACCTCCTGCGGTCCGCGTGAGGTGTCCGGCGGGCGCGGCTACGGCGTCGCCTCCGAGGCCGATATCTTCGCCGGCAAGGTGCTGGGCTCCTCGGGTTCCGGTTCCGACTCAAGCATCCTTGCAGGCATCGACTGGGCCCTGGAAAACCAATGCCATGTCATCTCGATGTCGCTGGGGGCGGATGTCCGCACGGTGCATCCGCCCTATGTCACCGCCGGGCGCCGCGCCCTGGAGAAGGGAACGCTGATCGTCGCCGCGGCGGGAAACAACGCCAAGCGTTCAGCCAATGATCCTGGCTTTGTGGGCGCACCCGCCAACAGTCCCTACATCATGGCGGTGGGTGCACTTGATTCCGCGTTGAAGGTCGCGGATTTCTCCGCCCGCACCATCCCGGGCCGCGGCGGCCAGGTGGATATTGCAGGCCCAGGGGTGAACATCTATTCCGCTTGGCCAGGTGCCGAACGCTACAACACCATTTCGGGGACCTCCATGGCTACCCCGCATGTTGCCGGGGTGGCGGCGCTGCTGGCCCAGGCCACCGGGTACCGCGGGCGTGAGCTGTGGGCTCAGTTGGTGCAGGAGTCGCGCCGCCTCCCGCAGTTCTCGGTGGACGTCGGCGCGGGACTGACCCGTGCACCACTCTCGGAGGATGCGCAACAATGAACCTATGGAACACGAACAGACGTGGATAGTCACCGTTTCCCACACCCATATTGAACAAATCTCGTCGGTGGTCACCTCGCTTGAGCACACCGGGCTGCAGGTGCAGCAGGTCCTCTCCACCCTGGGTCAGGTCATCGGCCGGGCCCCGGAGGAGAAGGTGGAGGAGCTCAAGCATGTTGACGGCGTTGAATCGGTGGACGCCGAGGGACAGTTCAAGGCCCTGTAGCCGCGCTGATGGGTGCGGTGTGCGGGCGGGCCGCCTTCAAGGGCGTCTGCCCGCACTTGCCAGTGACCTGGAACACCACAAAAGAATATCTGACATGGATATTTCCATAGTGTTTACGGCTGCTTAACCTTGCGCTTACGCACTGGTTAGTTGCTCCACGCAACATGTTTATCGAACGCACCGCCTCAGGCGGTGCACAATCATCATCACCACCCAAGGGATAAACATGTTCACCGGTATCAAGAAGATCGCGCCCATTACCATGGTGTTGGGCCTCGGCATTGCAGCAATGACCGGCTGCTCCGCTTCCTCCAACGCAGCACAGCCTGCCGCCGAATCGGCCCCGCTACTGCAGCGGGCGGCAACCGGAGAGCTCTGGGACAACGGCGGGGCCCGCCGCCTGACCCAGGACACCACGCAGTCGGTCCGCGACGCGATCAAAGACTCCGGGGCCAAGAACGTCATCCTGCTGATCGGCGACGGCATGGGAGATTCGGAAATCACCGCCGCCCGCAACGTGGCCAAGGGCGCGGGCGGCTTCTTCGAAGGCATCGACGCGCTGCCGATGACCGGACAGTACACTCACTATTCGCTGCTCAAGGACGGCACCCCGGACTACGTCACCGATTCTGCGGCCTCCGGCAGCGCCTGGGCCACCGGCACCAAGACCTACAACGGCGCCGTCTCGGTGAACATCAAGGGCGAAAAGCAGGAAAGCCTGCTGGAGCTTGCCAAGGCCAAGGACCTTGCCACCGGCATCGTCACCACCTCCGAAATCCAGGACGCCACCCCGGCGGTGCAGTATTCGCACGTCGCCGAACGCAAGTGCTACGGCCCCGAGACCACCAGCGAAACCTGCGCGCAGAACGCACTGGAGAACGGCGGCGCCGGGTCGATCACCGAGCAGATGCTGGCAACCCGCCCAGACCTCGTCTTCGGCGGCGGGGCCGAGACCTTCGCTGAAAAGGCGAAGGCCGGAGAATACAAGGACAAGACCCTGCGCGAGCAGGCAGAGGCTCGCGGCTTCAGCATCCTTGAGGACACCGCATCCCTGCAAGCTGCCCAGGCGGCCAATCAGGATGCGCCGCTGCTGGGACTGTTTGCACCGGGCAACATGGAGGTGCGCTGGAAGGGCGATCTTGCCACCAAGGGCGGCATTAAAAAGCCTGCCCAGAAGTGCACCGAGAACCCCGAACGCGACTTCACCAAGGCACCGGATTTGAAGACCATGACCTCCAAGGCCATCGACCTGCTCAAGGGTGATGAGCAGGGCTTCTTCCTGCAAGTCGAGGGCGCCTCCATCGACAAGCAGGACCACGCAGCGAACCCCTGCGGTCAAATCGGTGAAACCGTCGACCTGGACGAGGCGGTACAGGAAGCCCTCGCCTTCGCCAAACAGGACGGTCAGACCCTGGTGATCGTCACCGCCGACCACGCGCACACCAGTCAGATCGTTGCCCCGGACACCGAGTCCCCCGCCTTCACCAGCAAACTGGTCACCGCCGACGGCGGCGAAATGGCGATCCTCTACGGCACCGGCGAGACCCAGGACGACCAGGGCCACACCGGTACCCAGCTGCGCATCTCGGCCTACGGTCCGGGCGCAGCCAACGTGGTGGGCCTGAGCGATCAGACCGACCTGTTCTTCACCATCAGCGACGCACTGTCGCTGAAGAAGTAGCCGCCAAGCACAAAGCTGCGGCGCCGGTTCCCTTGAACCGGCGCCGCAGCTTTTGCGTTCCCATGACCGCTAGCGCAGCACCACAGTGCGGTTTCCGTAGAGGAACACGCGCCCCTCGCAGTGCCAGCGCACGGCATCGGACAGGGCCTTGCATTCGGAGTCGCGGCCAGCTGCCGTCAGTTCTTTCGGGCCATAGGTATGATCCACCTCCACCACCTGCTGAGCGATGATCGGTCCCTCGTCAAGCTCCGAGTTGACGTAGTGGGCGGTGGCGCCCACGGTCTTCACTCCGCGTTCCCAGGCCTGGTGGTAGGGCTTGGCACCCTTGAAGGAGGGTAGGAATGAGTGGTGGATGTTGATGGTCTTGCCGGTCAGCTCGGTGGCGAGGTGGTCGGAGAGCACCTGCATGTAGCGGGCCAATACCACCAGTTCGGCGCCGGTATCGTCGATGACTTCCAGCAGCTGAGCTTCCGCCTCGGGCTTGGTTTCCTTGGTGACGGGAATATGGTGGAAGTCGATGCCGTACCACTCGACCAGCGATCGGTGGTCGGGATGGTTGGAGACCACGGCAACCACCTCGATGGGCAGATCCCCGGTGTGCTTGCGGAAGAGCAGGTCGTTCAGGCAGTGGTCGAACTTGGAAACCATGATCAGCACCTTTGTCTTTTCGCCGCGCTCACGCAGCTGCCAGTCCATGTCATACTTCGCTGCGACCTCGATGAATTCCTCGCGCAGGGCGTCGAGCAGATCCGGTTCGGGATCGCCGGCGAAATCTACACGCAGGAAGAGCCTGACGGCTGTCATATCGTCATACTGCTTCAGTTCAACGATGGTGCGCTGGTGCTTGACCAAAAATCCGGTCACAGCGTGCACGATTCCCATGCCTTCTGGGCATTGCAGGGTCAAGACGTGCCGAACCTGTTCGCTCATGATTCTTCTTTCCTTTCAGTGAACTGCTAAATAGCACTGTGCCAGATGGCTGGTGATACTGCCACGCGAGGACCGACCCAACTGAGCCAACTGCTCATCAGCCCAGTCACCAGCGTGAATTTCCTGCACCCTGACACGAAATTGGCCATTCCTACACGACAAGAAACATCGAATCGACCGAGGCCCTGTGGGTCAAAAGAATCTTCACACCCAAACCTTGACAGTGATGCGGGACACAAATAATGTGAATGCAACACAGTTGCACAGAACGCAACTTGTTGTTCGATTCCCCGGCGCCGTCGATAAACTTCCGCTGTCAACCAGACGGTGCCGCCACCACTCAACACATCAATTCACAGCAGGAGGCACCCCATGACTACCTCAAACATCGCGACGAGCGTTTCCGAACTGGAACGTTTGAAGACCCTCCACAACGGATCCAAGCAGCAGTTGACCTTCTCAGACGCAGAGTTCGAGCGCCGGCTGACCGGTCTACGGAAGATCATGGCGTCCAAATCACTTGATGCCGTCATCCTGACCAGTTACCACGGCATCAAGTACTACTCAGATTTCCTCTACACCACGTTCGGCCGCAATTACGCCCTGGTGGTCACGCAGTCCAACTCGACCACCGTCACCGCGAACATTGACGCCGGCATGCCATGGCGCACGAGTTATGGCGAGAACATCGTCTATACCGACTGGCGGCGCGATAACTTCTTCTATGGTCTGCGCGAAGCGCTCAAGCGCGATGGCGTCAGGGCCTCCCGCATCGGCGTGGAAGACGACTTCCTCCCAGGGCTCACCCGTCAAATGATCGCCGACAGCTTTCAGGGCGCAGCCCTGGTGGACATCTCGCAAGATGCCATGCGCCAGCGCATGATCAAGTCACCCAAGGAGATCGAGGTTATCAAGCACGGAGCCCGCATCGCAGATCTGGGCGGGGAGGCCATCAAGGCGGCGATCCGCGAAGGCATCAGCGAGTACGAGGTGGCACTGATCGGCACCGAAGCAATGGTTCACGAGATCGCCCGGACCTTCCCGCACCGCGAGGTACGCGATACCTGGGTCTGGTTCCAGTCAGGCATTAACACCGATGGAGCCCACAACTGGGCCACCACCCGAAAGTTGGAGCGCGGGGATATCCTCTCGCTGAACTGCTTCCCGATGACCTCTGGTTATTACACCGCATTGGAACGCACACTATTCCTCGGTGAGCCGGATGCCCGCAGCCTAGACCTGTGGAATGTGAATGTCGAAGTCCACCGACGCGGACTGGAGCTGATCAAGCCGGGAGCCGTCTGCAAAGACATCGCCGCAGAACTGAACGAAATCTACATTTCGCACGGACTGCTGCCAAACCGCACCTTCGGCTACGGTCATTCCTTTGGCGTTCTGTCGCACTACTACGGTCGTGAAGCCGGTCTGGAACTGCGCGAGGATATCGACACGGTTCTAGAGCCCGGCATGGTCGTTTCGATGGAGCCAATGATCACCGTGCCCGACGGCGAAGCAGGTGCCGGCGGCTACCGAGAGCACGATATTCTCGTGCTTCACGAAAATGGCGAGGTCGAGAACATCACCAAGTTCGGCTTCGGCCCGGAAAACAACATCATAAGCGCCTAAGCCCTGTCGATCACCTTCGGGGCGGGGCCCATGCTCCGCCCCGCAGACAACCACCGCGTGAAACGCAGCAAGCACGGGGGCTGCGTCAAGAACCAGACGCCGGACACCGGCGTACCGGAACCAATTATCGACCCAGCGGCTACACGAAGGATACTGATTCCTGCCGCTGCCCCATAGAGGCGGATTCCCAATGACACATCCCACCAACTCCCCGCATGACAGTTCCACCAGCACCGCGATGCCAAGGCCTTCAAGCTCCCAAAAGCCTCAGTCCATCGACCCGCAGACGCGGCGCAAGGTCGTCGCCGCCAGCTTCATCGGCAACTTTGTGGAATGGTTTGACTACGCGGCCTACGGATACCTTGCGGTGACCATCGCAGCTGTATTCTTCCCCAGCGATGATCCGCAGGCCGGGTTGCTGATGACCTTTGGTGTTTTCGCCATTTCCTTCCTGGTCCGACCCGTCGGGGGATTCATCTGGGGATATCTTGGCGACAAGATTGGCCGAAGGGAAGCTTTATCCTGGTCGATCCTCTTGATGAGCGGCGCAACCTTCTGCATTGCCTTGCTCCCCGGCTACGCCGCCATCGGCTTCGGCGCACCGCTGCTGCTCTTGGCGCTGCGCATCGTCCAAGGTTTCTCGGCCGCCGGCGAATATGCGGGGGCGTCAGCTTTCCTTGTCGAATATGCTCCGGCCAATCGGCGCGGCAGGTATGCAGCCGTCGTGCCCGCCAGCACCGCCGCGGGATTGCTCTTCGGATCGTTGATGGCCGCGGCGCTGACCGGCCTGCTCTCATCCGAGGCACTGGAAAGCTGGGGCTGGCGGCTGCCGTTCCTCTTGGCGGCGCCCCTGGGGCTGATCGGCCGCTACATCCGCACCAAGCTCGAAGATTCTCCGACGTTTCGCGAGGCATCGAAGGCCGCGGCGCCGGAAAGCTCTCCCGTGGGCTCGCTGTTGAAAGATCATTGGCGCCAATTGGTGTTGGCGGCCGGAGCGGTCCTACTCAATGCCGTCGGTTTTTACGTCATCCTCTCCTACATGCCGACCTACCTTGCCGAAGAGCTCGGACTGGACGCAACCCGGTCCTACCTGGCGACGACGATCGCCCTGCTGACCTATATTGGATTCATTTTCCTCACCGGCGCACTCTCCGACCGCTTCGGACGCAAGAAGGTGCTGATCACCGCATCCATCTTGTTCGTGTTGTTCACCGTTCCAGCCTTTATGGCCCTGGATTCCGGAAGTTTCCTGGTCATCGTCCTGGTGCAGATCCTGCTCGGTGCGATGCTCTCGCTCAACGACGGCACACTGCCCAGCTACCTGGCCGAAATGTTCCCGACGAAGGTGCGCTATTCAGGTTTCGCCGTCTCATTCAACCTGTCGAACGCGCTGTTTGGAGGCACCGCTCCCTTTGTCGCCACCCTGCTGATCGCAGCCAGCGGCAATGTTCTTGCACCTGGCTGGTACCTGATGTGCGCGGCGGTCATTTCGCTGGTAGCGGTGGCCTGCTCGGTGGAAACCAGCCGCAAACCGCTTGACTGACCGGTAGGATAGGAGCAACTCAGGAGGGGAAATGACGGAACTGCGCAGCGAATCACGAGGCACCTCGGTGATCGTCAACGTACTGGATGTACTTCGTTGTTTCACCGTGGAGCGCCCCCTGGTCGGCGTCACCGAGATCGCCGATCAGGTCGGCCTGCACAAGTCCAGTGTTTCCCGCATCCTTGCCACCTTGGAGCAGGAACAGGTGGTGGACCGCGATGAACAGACACGTAAATACCGGCTGGGCGTGGGCCTCATCGCCATCGCGGGTCCACTGCTTGCCAACTTGGACGTCCGACAGGTCGCATACCCGATCCTGCAGGAACTGCGGGAAGCAACCGGGGAAACCGCAGTACTGAATATCTGGGATGGCAGCGAATCGGTATCGGTGGAACAACTCCCCTCCCTACGACTGGTCAAGCACACCTCGGTCATGGGTTCGCGATACCGAACCGGCCTGAGCGCCTCGGTACAAGTCTTCCTCTCCTATGAGCTGCCCGAACGCCTGACGCAGCTGCTGGCCGATGGTGAGATTGAGCTTCCCGACATCGATAGAGATGAATATCGGGCCCGCCTCGACCTGGTCCGCGAACGAGGCTATGCCGTGAACTACGGAGAAACCTCCTTGGAAGAAGTCGGAGTGGCTGCAGGGGTGTTCGACCATCGCGGTGAACTGGTCGCCTGCGCCATGACCGCGGCCCCGTTCTACCGCATCGGCAGCGAAGAACTTGAAGAGCTCTGCCGGCATACGCTCTCGGCCGCCCAAAAAATCAGCACAAGGCTGGGCTACCAGGGCTAGAAGGTATAGGTATTTCCCGAACCGGTATCCACGCTGGGGGCTTCAAGGCCCGATGACCAGTTGACGGTGTTGTGATCGCCATGCACCTCAAAGGCTTCGGAAATTTCATCCAGCAGCACCGTGGCATTATTTCCGTCGATCTTCAGCACCTTGGCATCAACAGCATTGACGCTGGCGTCATCGGCGCCGAGGATCACCTCGTCAACACGTTTGCCGGTCAGGTGGGTTCCCTTGGCCTGCGATTCCAGCTTGGCCAGCTCATCCACGTTGAGGGTGACGCCTTCACCTTTAACGTCCGCAGTTCCCCATTGCGTACCGAGAATCGTCGCGTTGGAGCCGGTCAATTCCACGGTGTCGGCCTGGGCAATATTGCCCCGCACCCCGTTGCCGCTGATCTGCACCGTTCCACACTGGCCTTCTATCACCGGCGTTGCTTCATCGGCTGCGATGACGATGTTTTCCCCTTCGGTGCAGTTTCCGCCGGTTGAGAGGTCGCGGGCCGGCGCCGCCGCCACGGCCTTGCTCCCCTCGGTGGTCGCACCACTGCAGCCGGACAGCATCAGGGCTGCGGCAGCCAGGAGCAGGCCGCCGGTTCCGGGCAGAAATTTTCTCAGCTGCTGGTTCATGATGCTCTGCCTTCAGGTTTCATGGCGCCGGGCGCACGGAGGTTTCTCCTCCGGACTCTATCCGAACCGCAGCGGCATATGGATGATTTAACCAAAAGTTCTTTACGCGGTGCCCGATTGGTGTTGGACTTGCCCCATGGCATACAACATCGGCTACTTTGTTGGTTCGCTAGCCACGAACTCCATCAACCGCACCCTGTCCAAGGCGTTGATCAAGTTGGCGCCTGACACGTTGTCCTTCACCGAAATCCCCATCAAGGATCTGCCGCTCTACAGCTACGACTACGACTCCGACTTCCCGCCGGAGGGCGTGGCGTTGAAGAAGGCGATCGAAGCTTCCGACGGTTTGCTCTTCATCTCCCCGGAATACAACCGTTCAATCCCCGGAGCCCTGAAGAACGCCATCGACTGGGGTTCGCGCCCCTGGGGGACCAATTCCTTCGCCCGCAAGCCAACCGGCATCGTCGGTGCTTCCATCGGCGCCATCGGCACGGCGGTGATGCAGTCGAGCATGCGCGGTGTGCTCAGCTTCCTGGATGCGCCGCAGCTGAACTCCCCCGAGGTCTACCTGCAGTTCAAGCCGGAGGACTTCGAGGCTGACGGCACGGTGAACAACCAGGGCACCGCCGATTTCCTGCGCCACTACATGGGCGAGTATTCGGCCTTCGTCGAGCGCGTCCTCGACGCCACCGCAGCCGGCCACATCGGCGATCCAGACCAGTAAATCCGCCCGTTCACCGCAGCAGCCTCCCCTCGAGGCTGCGGCGGTGTGCTGTGCTTTAGGGTTAGGACCCGGGCCTGAATTATGATCTAGATCATGACGACCACGAACGGCCTCGCCGCAGCCCTGGACCACTACGGCACCCTGAAATCTCAGCTGGTGCAGTATGCGACGGGACCGATCTTCCAGGATCACCTGACCCGCTTTGCGCAGCTGCATGAGGATGCGCTGCAGCAGGGGCATATCGATCTCCAGGCGGTGGTGGACCAGTTTGTCTTCAACTTCCGCTTCGACAACGACGCGACCATGGCGCAACGCTTCGCCGCCGACCAGCAGGTCAACCAGCGGGATGCGGTGCTGCTGCAGGCGATGGACGAGGGCTTCCAAGCGTTCTTCGAGATCCTGCAACAGGACCATGAGGCCGATGCACTGCGCATCAAATGCTGCTTCTCCGATCTGGAATACACGCTCATGCCGACCCTGCCCGGTGGGCTTTCAGATCCGGAGTTGGCAGCCGGGGGCTTCATGTCTGCGCGCATCACCGAGGTTCCAGGCGCCGGCGTGTGGACCCCCAGCGGTTCGCTGTCGGTGCTGCCTGCAGCCTCCGGCAGCCAGCTGGTCGAGCTGGTGCGCCAGCAGTCGATGCAGCATCCCGAATTCTCCCACCGCAATCCCGCCTACCGACAGATCGCCCTGGAGCGATCGCAGAGAATCCACGAGTATTTCGTGGCCGCCCACGGCGGACACACGCTGTACGCTCCGATCCTTCAACTGGTCGATGCCTATGTCGATGCCCAGCTCGCCCCCGCGGCTGACAATGTCCCGTCCGACCAGCGTGAAGCCACCGAAAAGATGCTGCGCGCGTCAATCCTTGACTCCGAGTTAATAGGGCAAAGAGACGTCATGCTGCACAGCCACCCGCTGGCAGGCCTGAGCTTCTACAGCCAGATCGCCGAACTGAACCAACTCCTGTATCTCGGGGCCGATCTCAACCCCGACGAAGTGGAACGGCTGCGCTCATTCATTCAGGACGATTCAACTCCTGCCTGGCTGTTGGGCGAGCTCGTCACCGAGCAGCTGCCCTTCGCCGAACAGGCGCTGTCCCTCGCGCTGGACCGACCGGGGTTCAGCTGGCAGGCCGAGGGTGAACTGTTCCTTGATTCGCTGCCCTCCGAGCGGGAGCCAAGCCTGCAGTTGGCGATCCATTCCGAGTTCTGCCGTTCGCTCTAAATAACCCGCCGACGCCGAAGAACCAGCCCATCTGGGCTGGTTCTTCGCTTGGGGCAAGGTGGTTGGGCTCTGACTAGTCCTCGGTGTTCACCTGCTTCAGTGCCGAGTCGAGGTTGATCTCCGCTTCCTGGTTGCCTGCGGTGCGCAGTTCAACCTCATAGGCTTCTGGTGCATCATCGCTGGTGGAGATGGAATCAAGGGTTGCCGATGGGGTGTTGGCGGCGGTGAGCGCCGCGGCCTTGATCGCTTCCAAACGGTTCACATCGAGGGCCGGGTCGTTCTTGTCCTCGGCTTCCGCCTTCTCCACCTCGGAGGCGGTGATGCTTCCGTCGGCCGCAACGAAAAGGTCCTGTTCGTCGTGGTTGGCGAACTGCACCTCTACCTCGTAGCCTGAGCGTTCAACCTCGATGGAGGTGACGGACTGGGCGTTGGCGTGGTTTAGGGCTGCCTGCGCCGCGGTGCGCAGCGCCTCGGTGCTGGCATCTGCGTAGCCGCCGGTTTCCTGCTGCTCGTCGCGGTCATCATCCTGATCTTTGTCGTCGCGGTCATCGTCGTTCTCGCCGCCGGCCTGCTGGCTGCTCGTGGCGGCGGTCGGCTGCTTTGAGCCGTTGCCGTCCATGGAACTTGCTGCATAAGCGCTGCCGCCCACGGCGATCAGTGCGATGGCTGCCGCTGTTGACAGTGCCGGAACCTTGCGGTGGTTGCGGTTCTTGGCTGGGACTGGGGTCTGTTCTTCGTTGTTCATACTTCTACTGTGCCCAAAGGGTGCTGAAGGCATTCTGAAGCTTCCTGAAGGATTTTTCAGCTTCCCGGAAGCACCACGGTAAATCTGGCGCCGCCCAGTGGGGAATCATCCACGCTGATCGTCCCGCCGTAGGAATCGATGATCCGCTTTGTGATGGCAAGGCCCAGTCCGCTGCCGCCCGAATCCCTGGTGCGCGATTCATCCAGGCGGGCGAAGCGTTCAAAGATCGCCTCCCGCTGTTCCTCGGGCACACCGCTGCCGTCGTCTTGAACCGTGAGTTTCAGGTTCTTCCCCTCCTCCGCCGACAAGGACAGCAGGATGCCGCCCGAGGCATGCCTGGCGGCGTTGTCGCCCAGGTTGCGCACTACCGTGGTCAGCAGCTGCGCGTTGCCGTTGAAGCGTGCCGGATGCACCTCCGAGGAATCCACCGCCAGCCCCAGCTGACGCAGGCGCCGCGCCTCCTGAAACAGCAGGTCATCCACGTCCAGCAGCTCACTGGTGTAGCGCTGGCCCTCGTCCAGCTTGGCGAGCAGCAGCAGGCCCTCCACCAGCTGCTGCATCCTTGTACCCTCCTGCAGCACCGTGTCGCTCAGCGTTTCCAGCGAGGTGGCCTCGGGGTAGCGGGATGCCAGCTCCGCATGCTGGCGGATGGTGGCCAGCGGCGAGCGCAGCTCATGGGAGGCGTCGCTGACGAACTGGTTCTGGGTTTTCTGCGCCCGCTCCAACCTGTCGAGCATGTGGTTCATGGTTGCGGCCAGGGCGCCGAGCTCATCGGCCCCCGAGTCAACCCGCCGGGTCAGGTCCTGAGGTCCGATGGCATCGACCTGTTGGCGCAGCGTTTCCACCGGGGCCAGTGCCCTGCCGGTCACCACCCAGACAACGAGGAAGATCAGCAGCACCACCAGCGGGATACCAATGACCAGCAGTGTATTGGTGGTTGAGACCGCTTCCTCGACCTGGTCCAGCGGCCTTGCCACCGTCAATGTGCCGGCGTCGGTCTCTGCTGAGTCCGCGAGGTAGGCCTCGCCGTCGACGATCACGCGGGTGCGAGCGCTGACCTGGGGCAGGTCGGCTGCCTCGTCGTCGTTGATGATCGTGCTTGAACCGTCGAGCCGGGCGAGCATTCCCTCGTCATAGGAATCAAGGGTGTTCGGGTTCTCTTCCACCTGGTCCCCGAGGTTCTCCAAGTCCTGGCTCAGCGAGTTTTCCACCTGCTCGTGCAGGGTGGTCGAAATGATCCAGGATGCCGCGAAGCCAGAAACGCCGAGGACTATAGCGACGATGAGCACCGCGGTGGCGGTAACCCTGGCACGGATGGAGCGGGTGATTCTCATAGCCATGCCTAGCCGCCGTTTCCTGCGAGCCGGTATCCGGTGCCGCGCACGGTTTGGATGGCATCGCGGTCAAAAGGCCTGTCCACCTTGGAACGCAGGTGGCCGATGTAGACCTCGACGATGTTCTCTTCCCCGTCAAAGTCGTCTCCCCAGACATTGGCGATGATTTCACGCTTGGTCACCACTTCCCCGGTGCGGCGCATGAGGAAGTCGAACACCGCCAGTTCCCTGGCGGTGAGTTGAATGTTTTCCTCCCCGCGGAAGACCTGTCGGGCGGCGGGGTCCAGACGCAGGTCGCCTGCCTGCAGCACCGTCGGCCGTTCGCGCGCCTGACGCCGGGTCAGCGCCCGCAGCCTCGCTACAAGTACCGGATAGGAGAAGGGTTTGGTCAGCCAGTCGTCCGCCCCGGTGTCTAGGCCTTCGACCTCATCCCATTCACCGTCTTTGGCGGTGAGGAAGAGCACCGGGGTCCAAATTTCGTCGGCGCGCAGGGCGTGGCAGACGCGATAGCCGCTCATTTGCGGCATCATCACGTCCAGCACGATCACGTCGTAGTCTGCGTTCCTTGCAAGCCGAAGCCCGTCGACCCCATTGTGGGCAACGTCGACCACCATGCCCTCGGCCTCAAGCCCTCGGCGTATGCCGTCGGCTAGACGCACCTCATCATCAACCAGCAAAATCCTCATGATCACATGCTAGTTCCCGGTAGCTGAAGCCACGCTGAAAGAGCTGTTGCGCTGTGGTTGGTAGCAACCAAACCTCAACAAATGCTGATATAAACACCTCGAGCCAAATGGTATACCGTTTCAATTGAACGCTAAACAACCTCACACCTCAGGATTGGAGCAACATGAAACGACTGGTTATCCCGGCACTCGGCATCGGACTTGCGCTAGCACTTCAGGGCTGCGCTGCGGGAAGCAACAGCGCAGAGCCGACGGCAACCGTCACCGTCACAGCCTCCCCGACGCAGCAGGCCGACAACGCCGAGACCCAAAACTCCGCGAAGGACACTGCACAAGACACTCCTGCGCAGTCGGTCACCACGGCCTATGAAGAATCACGCCGTTCGGTCTTCACCTTGGACGCTGATCAGGTGTCGGCGTTCACCGGCATGGATTTTGAATCCTCGGACCGCGCGGAGCTGATCTCCAAGCTCAGCGAAGAATCGCGTTGGAAGCAGCAGGAGAACACCTCGAAGTACTCAAAGCTCATCGCCCAGGCCATGGATGCAGAAAGCGAGAGCGCCGAGGATGCCCTGCGCGAAATGAGCCAAGACGACCGCGCCAAGCTGCGCGTTTACGTATCGCATAATCAGAACGCCACGCTGGCGCACGTCGGCGTCACCCACGACGACAAGTAATGCCGTCATTGTAGTTAGATGACATAGAAATCGCTGCGCCGGTCGCCAATGCGGGAGATCTCCAAGACTTCCGAGGTGAAGCGGAAGGTTGGAACCCCATCTTGCCGAAGGTCCAGAATGAACTGCGCGGATCGTCCAATTTTCAGCTGCTCCACGGAGAGCACAGTGACCCGTTCCTCGTCGCGGCGCAGCGACTGTATCCGAGCACCGTCCATACTGCGGTGCATTGGCCGCGCACCGGGAAGCCGGCGCAGCGTGCTGCTTTGGCCGACACTGAGCTCATAAATGCTGCCGGTGGCGGTAATGATCTCGTACACGCCCGTTTCTAGCGTCATGCCATCAGTGTATCGACGGCAGTTAGCCTGCTGTCCAGAGACCATGGGGGTAGTGAAACCTCAGGTCCCAAAAGTTAGCATTCGCCGCAATTGTGACGCCGACGATGTTCGGTGCTGTCATCATCAGTCATGACTTAAAATAATTTCATGAGCACCAAGCCAATCGATGACCACCCGATGCTTCGCGCACACCGAGTCCTGCGTCCTGGATTCGGCACCGAAGCCGCAGTTTACGGAACCATCCTCGTCAGCGGCTTGATCGCCCTGTCTGCGGTTCACGGGGAATCTTCAGTCATCGCGTTGGTCACCGTGGTGGTGACGGTGCTGGTCTTCTGGGCCGCACATGTTTATGCAGGCACAGTTGCCGAACTCGGCGCGCAGGGCGAGGCGCACATCAGCGTCGGCACGGCGCTGCGCCGCTCGCTGAAGCACTCCTTCGGCATGCTCACCTCGGCGGCAATTCCAGTACTAATCCTTTTGCTCGGGACCACCCGTCTCATTCCAGACGACGTGGCAAATGAGATCGCGCTGTGGTCGGGAACCGTCATTCTTGCGTTCCTCGGCTATGTGGCCTTCCTGCGACGCGGAAGCCCCATCTGGGCCCGCGCCCTCGGCGCGCTGACCACCGCGTCCTTCGGCATCGTCTTCATCATCCTCAAGGCCTGGGTTCACTAGCCGGCCAGCGGTGCACCACGCCCAAAAAGCCAAACGCCTTATTGACGTCGAATCCTAAGCCCCTTCAAGAAGGACAGTAACTACATAGAGCACCGGCAGCGCGGCAAATCCTAGGACCGCAGAAATCAGCACCCCGGCCAAGGAATTCTTGCGCCATGCCATCACCGCACCCGCGATGCCGAAAATCATCGGCAGGCACATCATCCACATCGGGCGGGCGACTGACCCGCCGCTCCAGTCCGGCAAGGCCAACGCAGAAACCAGCACCAGCCCCATGAATAAGGCGCTGGACGTTGGAATTCGGCCGCTCGTTGCTACTGCGTTCGCCAAGATGTCATCCTTCCCTCGCTGTTGAACCAGCCAACTACATAGTGGTCGCTGCAGCTAAAGAGTCCAAGTCTATGGCACATTAGTGGATTCCAGCGATCGATCGCCGCGATACTTTGCATCCAGTGCCTACACTTGGATTCATGTCGAGCAACGAAGCAACGGGCACCCCGGCGGATCGAACCATCCTGGGTACCGCGTGGCGCGTGATACCCGCAGTTCTCGTCAGCCTTGTCATCTGGGGTTCACTTGTGCTGGCACAGGGCGAGGACATCACTGAACTGCAGCATACATGGTTCTCGATCATCGACCCTGCCCTTGGCATCGCATCACTGGTTTTCGTGCTCGCGTATGTGCGGCGCAGTCCAGTGCTCGTCTCCGTAGCTGCAGGCCTACTAGTCATCATCTCCACCGCCGCCATTGGTCCGGCGCTGCTTGCGGTCGCTTCTGTTGCCACCCGAAGAAAGTGGCGTGAAATCTCACTGGTCGGCTCGGTCAATGTCATCACAATGCTGTTTCTCGGCTCGATCTATCCCTCCAGCTCTTCTCTTCTCCCCTGGTGGAATCGTGCAGTCATATTTACGCTCGTTCTCGCGGTGGTCGTGGCCGTCGGCGTGGCCATCGGTCAGCGCCGAGCAATTCTAGACGGACTTCGCGAACGAGCCGAGCAGGCCGAACGAGAGCAGGAAGCCCGCGCCGAGGCAGCACGGGTGAGCGAGCGCAACCGCATCGCCCACGACATGCACGATGTTCTTGCACACCGCATTTCACTGATTGCCTTGCACTCTTCGGCATTGTCCTTCAGGGGCAACATGCCCGAGGCCGAACAGGCCGTGGCCCTGCAGACCATTGCGGACAATGCACGCCTTGCACTAAGCGAATTGCGAGAAGTGCTCGGGGTGCTGCGCCAACCATCCTCAGGCGACCAAGCGTCTGTGGCACCCCCGCAACCGTTGCTGAGCAACGTCCCGCAACTCGTGGACGAGTCCCGCGCCACGGGAAGTCAGATCAAGCTCATCGAGGCGGTAGAAGGAGCTCCCCCGCTAGCTGTCTCTCAAGCCGCCTATCGCATCGTGCGCGAAGCCCTGACCAATGCCCGCAAACACGCACAGGGAGCTCCCGTAGTCGTGTCCATCGCGGGTGAAGCCGGCGAAGGCTTGGCGCTGCGCGTCACCAACGGCGCTGCGCCGGAGGATGCAGCGGTACATTTGCCGGGCTCTGGTCTCGGACTTGTCGCCCTCCGGGAACGGGTTGAGCTGCTTTCGGGCAAGGTAAACTACGGAACCACCGCCGATGGAGAGTTCGAGATCGCCGCGTGGTTACCATGGGAGGCATGACCGATACGAGTTCCACCCAGCCAGCAGCGCTGAGGATCATCATTGTCGATGACGATCCGCTGGTGCGTGCAGGACTTGCCATGATCCTCGGCTCCGATCCAGGGGTGCAGATCATCGCCCAGGCGGCCGATGGGGCGGAGGCTGTGGCAACGGTCGCGCAGGATCCGCCGGACGTGGTCCTCATGGATATCCGCATGCCGGTGTTGGACGGGCTGGCGGCCACGGAAGAAATCCTCAAGCTACGCCAGCCGCCGCACATCATCCTGTTGACCACTTTCGACACCGATGACATGGTGCTGCGCGGTCTTCGCACCGGGGCTGCAGGGTTCTTGCTGAAGGACACGCCACCTGCACAGCTACTCACGGCAATTAAGAATGTCGCCGCCGGCACACCCGCACTGTCCCCACAGGTCGCAAAGACCCTCATTGCCACCGCAACCTCCAGCGAACGTTCGCTTGATGACCAGGCTAAAAATACCGCTCGTGCCCAGATCACCCAGTTGACCGAGCGTGAGCTCCAGGTGGCGCAAGCAGTTGAACGGGGACTGTCAAACGCCGAAATCGCCGCCGAGCTCTACCTCTCGATCCCCACGGTAAAGGCCCACGTCGGGCGAATCATGGCAAAGCTCCTTGTTGACAACAGGGTTCAATTGGCGCTGCTCGTCCACGACGCGCACCTCTAATTTAAGCTCCCCCACACCCAGAAACTGTATATACCAAAGTAGGGGGTAGCCGTAGACCTTGGGTGCTTCTGGGCACTTTACAGTTTCCAGATACTAGATACATGAACACCAAATCACTCACCCCAGCATCTGCCCCAACCACCGCATCCGGCGCCCTTCGCGTCCGGCCCCGCATCTGGATCGGCCTCGCAGTCTTTGCCGGCTACGACATTCTCGTCAGCGCCGTGCAGCATGCATCGGGCATCGCCTACCCAGACCTGGGAGTGAGCGGCCTGAACCTCTTCCTCGGCGCGGGTGTCTCGTTGATCGTCGCCGCCCTGTTTCTGGCAGTCACCGCAACCTGCCTGGGTTGGTGGCGTCCGGCGCTCTTCGAACAGCGGCACAGTGTGCGCTGGCCGATCTTCATCCCTGCACTCATGGCTGCTGCACTGTTGATCAACCTCGTCAGCGTGGACTGGGCCTCCTACGACCTAGGCTTCTTTGCCGCCTCGATCGTTTTACTCTTGGTTGGCTTCGTCGAAGAGATGGCCACCCGAGGACTGCTCATCGTCGGCTTGCGCAGCCGGCTGTCGGAGGGCTGGGTCTGGTTCTTCAGTTCCGCCGTGTTCGCCCTGATGCATCTCGAAAATGCCTTGTCCGGTCAGAACCTTACTTCGACAATCCAGCAAGTATTCTTCGCATTCCTCGCCGGCACGGTCTTGTACATCCTGCGCCGCACCACCGGCTCGCTCATCTGGGCAATGGTCCTCCACGGCCTGTGGGACTTCTCGGTCTTCGCTCTCGGCCATGGCGCCGCCGGTCCATTCGCTGGATTCGGAGTTATGCTCAATACCCTCGCCGGGGTCCTCGCACTGATCTGCGTAGCTTTCGTCATCCGTGGTGCGAAGGAAAGCACCGCACAAAACAAAGTGGTCGCTTCGAAGGTCAGCCTCGCAGCATAACCGAATATCAATACCCTCGCCCCGGCTAGTTGGTCGGGGCGAAGTACTGCCCAGATGGCTAAGCTTATTTGACGGCTTGTTGCGGCGGGGTAGGCCAGAAAAGTTTCGAAAAAGAAAAATCCTGAAACTCGTATGAGTTCCAGGATTTTTCCATTTGGTGGAGGTAAGGGGATTCGAACCCCTGACCTTCTGCATGCCATGCAGACGCGCTACCAACTGCGCCATACCCCCAAATGAAGGGTGGTTTCTTCGATCTTTTCGACCTCTGAACCGAAATAAAACTCTACCGGAGGGAATGCAGAAACACCAAATCGACCTCCAGAGACGCTGATCACGTCCTTCTATTCACTTTGTCGGTCGCTGATGGCAGAATGTGGCACGTGGATCGATCGGTCCCACCCACTGGATGAAAGGCGCGAACCCTATGAGCATTGGATTGACCCCTTATCTTCGTTTCGCCGGCGATGCCCGCGAGGCCATGGAGTTCTACAACTCTGCCCTTGGTGGAGAGCTATCTTTGTTGACCTTCAAAGAAGGCATGAATGATGACAACCCTGCAACCACCGACCTGATCATGCACTCCTCGCTGTTCATCGAGCGCGGCATTCACCTGATGGCCTCGGATACTCCGCCGGAAATGAACGTAACAGCCAACGGAACCGTCGCTTTGAGCAGCGACGGCGACGATGAGGCCGATGCAGCACGACTACGCCAGTGGTGGGATGCACTGGAAGCCGACAGTCGTATCGACATGCCGCTGGCTACCGCACCGTGGGGAGATTCCTTCGGTCAGTTGACCGACAAATTCGGCGTCACCTGGATGTTCAACATCACGGCGGTACGCGCCTAACTACCGGAGGTTGGCCTGTTCCTGAGCCGCGATTGCGTCGCGGCCCACGAGCAGGCCAATTTTCTTTGCCCGCAGCTGGGTCAGCCAGGCAAGCAACAGCCCCAAGGCCGCAAGGATTGCCCCGACAATCGACGGTGCCCTGTAGCCAAAGCCCGCAGAAATAACCGCGGCACCCAGCGCCGCACCCACTGCGTTGGCAACGTTCAGTGCCGAGTGGTTCAACGACGCAGCAAGAGACTGCGCATGCGGTGCAGAGTCCATCAGCAGCGTCTGCAGGCTCGGAACAAGCAGGGAACCTACCGAGCCCAGGATGAAGACCATAATCAGCGTCGGCACGACCCAGCTGGTCACGGCCGCGAAAATCAGCATGGCGATGATCATGATGAAGTTGCTCAGCTTGATCGCACCGAATACCGACCAGTCGGCCAATCGGCCGCCGATCAGGGAACCTGCCACCATACCCAAACCATAGAGACCCAGTGCGAACGGCACCGCGGAAATGTCCAGTCCAGTCTCATCGGTCAGTGTCGGAGAGATGTAGGAATAGACGGCAAAGAAGCCGCCGAAGCCGACAATGCCGGTAGCCATGGCCATCCAGACCTGCACGTTCTTCAATGCCGAGAGTTCTCGGCGCATGCTGGCACCCGGTTCTGCCCTATGCCACGGCACAAACACGGCAATAAGGATCAATGTCAGCAGTCCCACCGCCGCCACCGAGACGAACATCGAACGCCAGCCGACCATCTGCCCCAGCTTGGTCACCAGCGGTACGCCTGCAACGTTCGCCACCGACAGGCCGAGCATGACCCAGGCGATGGCGCGGCCCCTCATGCTTGCGGGTACCAAACTGCCTGCCAGCACACCGGCCAGGCCGAAGTAGGCTCCATGCGGCAAGCCGGCAAGGAAACGAGTGACAAGCATGGTGCCATAGTCGGGCGCGAAGGCCGAAGACAGGTTGGCTACGGTGAAGAATGCCATCAACAGCAGCACCGCACGTTTTCTCGGCATCTTGGCGGCGAGTGCGGTCAGCACCGGCGCGCCGATCACCACACCGATCGCGTAGGCGCTGATCATCAGGCCCATTTGCGAATTAGTCACGCCGAGGTCGGTAGCGCCTTCCTGCAGCAGGCCCATCATTGAAAATTCGGTGACGCCGATGCCGAAGCCGCCCATTGCCAGCGCAATGATGGCCAGCAGCAGCGGGGTGCCGGAAAGGTATTTGCTGGGCAAGGAAGTAGTCAAGTAGTTGTCCCTTGGAAGTCAGGTGGTTTCACGGCTTCATCGACGCCTGATTCCATCGTAGTAGGCAGGCTCGCACCGCAAAATCATCAATCCCACAGAATTCTGTGGCACTGTTGAATTCCAATGTCCAAAACATCAAATGGCCGACTGTCGGCAGCTCGAATCATGGCGCGGTTGTTTGTCATCCTCGCCAGCCTTTGCCTTGCTGCGCTGATGGCGTTTCACCAGCAAATCCCTGACATCGCCGGCCTGGGCCTGGTGATCGACAACCTCGCCCCGTGGCTTGGTTTAGGCATTCCGATCCTGTTGCTTTTGGCGATCGGCTGCGGCGGACGTGGTACCTTCATCACATTGTTGGTACCGGTCATTGTTTGGGGTGTGCTCTTCGGTCCCGCCGCAGTGCCCGCCCAACGGGTTGAATCCCCCGAAGCGTTGAGCGTTGCCACGCAAAACGTCCATCAGGATGCCGTACAGTCGGCGCAGACCCTTGCCGATTCCGGAGCCCAGGTAATCACCCTCCAAGAGCTCGGCTCGGGACAGATCGAGCAGGTCACCAAGGCATTGCGCAAGAGCCACCCATACTTCTATTCGGTCAGCACCGTGGGAGTGTGGAGCAAGTACCGGCTGTCCAACCCGCAGCCGCTAGACCTTGGATTGGGCTGGAACCGTGCGCTGCGCATTGATGTTGAAGCCGATGGTGGACCGGTACGTCTCTATGCAGTCCATGCAGCCTCGGCTCGTCCCATGGCGCACTCAGAACGCGATGCAATGCTCGCCGCACTGGGCACCTATCTTGCCAACGACGGATCGCCGCGGATCATCGCCGCCGGTGACTTCAATGCAGCCAACACCGATAGGCACTTCGAGCCCGTGGCTCGCCAGTTGGATCAGGTCCCCTACACCGCGTGGGGACTGCCGATGACCTGGCCACGCACCCCGTTCCCCATGCTCAGCATCGACAATGTGCTCACCCGCGGAGCCAGCGAAGCTTCCATGGAACGCATTGCCGCAGGAGACTCCGACCACTACGCGCTGCATGCCACCGTGCTGCTCACCGGCAGCTAGCTCATCCCCGTCTCGCGCAGCGTGATATTGATCCGCCCTGCTCCCAGCGGTAGTTGTGCCGGAGCTGTTGCGGGGAAGATTTTCGTCACCGCGTGGTAGGCGAAGCGCGAAGCCCCGTCGAAGACAAATAGGTCCCCCGAAGCTAGGCGGATGTCCTGCCACGGCTGATTGCGGTGTTCATTGTTGCCCAACCTGAAATTGGCCGAATCTCCGATGGACAGGGAAACCACAGGGGCATTGATCTTCTCGTCGGCGTCCTGATGCATGCCCATGGTGGCATCCGCGTCGTAGTAGTTCACGATTGCTGCATCCGGAGCATAGGCCGCGGCCTTCTGCGCATCGCCGGTTGCATCGAGTACTGCTCGTTTTCCCAGATCAACGAGCCACTGTTCCATCGGTGCCACGGGCGCCCCATTGATGTCGTTGGCCGTGCGGGAGTAGCCGCCGGGGGTCCAGTGCCAGCCGAGGCACAGGCTCTGCACGCTCATCGGGTGCTCGTTGATCAATGTCTGATGTGGTGGCACGGGTCCCTGCCCCCAAGCGAAGAATCTGCGCACCATCCATGCCTGTGCGTGCTCGTTCAACCAGTTCGGCAGGTGCCAGGCGCCGGGCCGCAGTTGCACCGGTTCGCGTGGCAGGGCACTGTCGTCAAAGAGTGAATCCATGGTGGTAGTAAGCGAACCTATCTTTAGTTCAGGCAGTTCAAACTCCTTCCCTCTTTGAATTATATCGACGCAGCACCCCTTCAAGCAGAAGCCTGCACAGCATGCAGAGGGAGCTCATCCGGTCGCGGCGGCCACAGCGAGCGGGCAGGCATCATTGAGGACACTGGACGCTCACCGCCATAGATAAATGTGGAAAACGCCACTAATTACCTGCGAGTAGATCTGCTAACAGGACTTTTTAGGCATCGCTACGTAGGATCGTGGCATGTCAACATTTCAGGTTGTAGGCGAAGCACTAGTCGACATCGTTAATTCGGTGGCTCATCCAGGCGGATCCCCACTCAATGTGGCAGTAGGCCTGGGCCGACTTGGCCATGACGTCACCTTGCAGACCGGTATCGGAGATGACGAGAATGGCCGCCGGATCATTGAGCATCTCAGGGATTCCAACGTCCATTTGGCCCAACGCTGCGTCAGTGACGGCCCCACCGGCAGCGCCACGGTGAACCTGACCGAATATGGGGACGCCACCTACGAATTCGATCTGAACTGGTCCCTGGACGCCCTGGCGCCCACGGATGCCCAATTCCTGCACACCGGATCCATTGCCGCATTCAGCAAGCAAAGCGCCAGCAAAATTCAGGAGCTCTTCGCCTCCTCACCGGCGCAGCAGCTGCGCAGCTTCGATCCAAACCTGAGACCTGCGCTGGCAGAGAAGCGTCGCATCGTGATCTCCCGCCTCGAGAAGTTCTATGCACTTAGCCACGTAGTGAAGCTCAGCCACGAGGATGCGCTGTGGCTCTACCCGGGCTGGGACACCGCACGAGTCCTAGAACACATTTTGAATTTCGGGGCGAAGCTGGCGGTCATGACCTTCGGGGTCCAGGGGGCGGAATTGCGCACCGATCGCCACGAAGTTTCCGTGCCATCACTGGCGGTCCCAGTGGCCGACACCGTGGGGGCTGGAGATGCCTTCACCTCCGGCCTGTTGCATGCAATCGCCGCAGGTCCACTGCATGAAGCGCTGCTCAACAACGGGGCCATGCACGAGGCTGACTTGGAGACTGCGCTGCAGATTGCCACTGCCTCAGCAGGCCTCACGGTACAGCGCACCGGAGCCAATCCTCCGCGCCTCGAAGAGCTCAACGGGGCGCTGGCCACGCACCACTAGCGGCGGTTGTGGCGCTATGATCAGTTGATGCATCAGAAGTATCGCGGTCGCGAGTACCTCGTGAATGCTTGATCGACCGATCGTCACGTTCCTAGGAGGGTCCATGAGCAGTAAGGTTCCCGCGGCGGACAATACCCTGAAAATTCTGCGCCTTTTGGCCAGCCGCAAAACCCCGACCCCTGCAGCGATGATCGCCACCCTGCTGGACCTACCGCGTTCCAGCGTTTACCAGCTGCTGAATGTGATGCTGGAGCACGGATTCATCGCCCACTATCCCGAAGACAAGGCCTACGGCTTGGGCGTCTCGGCATTCGAACTTTCCAGCGCCTACACCCGCCAGGAGCCGATGGCGCGCCTGGGTGCGCCGCTGATTGCGCAGTTGGTGGATAAGATCGGCGAAAGCGCCCACCTTGCGGTGCTTCACGGTGCCGACGTGCTCTACATTGTGGAAGAGCGCGCGAAGGGCCGCCCTTCGCTGGTCACCGACGTCGGCGTACGCCTCCCATCGCACCTAACCGCTTCGGGCCGCGCCATTTTGGCTTCGCTGCCCAAGAGCCAGGTCCGAGCCCTGTATCCGAGCTCGGCCAGCTTCACCAGCCGTGATGCGCACACCGCGATTTCCAGTTATTCGCACCTGCGCCGCGAATTGGATCAAACCGCGCAGCGCGGTTATGCGGTGGAACGCGGGGACGTCACGGCCGATTTCAATTCGCTCGCGGTGGACATCAAGGACGCGAACGGCTGGCCTGTGGCCGCCGTGGCTGTCACCTTCCTGTCCGACCGCATCCCGGAGGAGAAGTGGGAGCAGTTGATCGCCCCGATCCGTGCCACCGCCGCCCAATTGACCGCCCGCGTCCACGGACGCCGCGGGTAAGTCTGAGATACCGGACAGCACTAGAGGTTTTGGCGTACCGCGACCCTCGATCATGGCGAATGATGGATATCAAGCAAGCCACGTTACATCGAAGGATCAAAGATGAGCCACGAACCACGAGTTGTCCGCGCACCACGCGGCACCGAACTGACCGCCAAGTCCTGGGCCACCGAAGCCCCACTGCGCATGCTGATGAACAACCTCGACCCTGAGGTTGCAGAGCACCCAGACTCCCTGGTCGTCTACGGCGGCACCGGCAAGGCAGCCCGCTCCTGGGAAGCCTTCGACGCCATCGTCGACACCCTGAAGAACCTGGAAGAGAACGAAACCCTGCTGGTGCAGTCCGGCAAGCCGGTTGGCGTTTTCAAGACCAACAAGTGGGCACCGCGCGTACTGATCGCCAACTCGAACCTGGTCGGCGACTGGGCCAACTGGGAGCACTTCCGCAAGCTTGAGGCCGAAGGCCTGATGATGTACGGCCAGATGACCGCTGGCTCGTGGATCTACATCGGCACCCAGGGCATCCTGCAGGGCACCTACGAAACCTTCGCAGCGGTTGCTAAGAAGCGCTTCAACGGCACCCTGGCCGGCACCCTGACCCTGACCGGCGGCTGCGGCGGCATGGGCGGCGCCCAGCCACTGTCCGTCACCCTCAACGGCGGCGCCGTACTGATCGTGGACGTGAACGAGTCCCGCCTGCGCCGCCGCGTTTCCAAGCGCTACCTGGACGAGGTGGAGCTGGATCTGGACAAGGCACTGGAAAAGGTACTGGCAGCCAAGGCCGAAGGCCGCGCACTGTCCGTAGGCTACGTCGGCAACGCCGCAGAGGTCTTCCCGGCACTGCTCAAGCGCCACCAGGCCGGCGAGTTCACCATCGACATCGTCACCGACCAGACCTCGGCCCACGATCCACTGAGCTACCTGCCGACCGAATACACCATGGAACAGTGGGACGCAGAAGCCAAGGCAGATCCCATCGGCTTCACCAAGAAGGCCCAGGCAGCCATGGCAGCTCAGGTCCAGGCAATGGTTGAGTTCCAGGATGCCGGCGCCGAGGTCTTTGACTACGGAAACTCGATCCGCGACGAGGCCCGCAAGGGCGGCTACACCCGCGCCTTCGAATTCCCAGGCTTCGTTCCTGCCTACATCCGCCCGCTGTTCTGCGAGGGCCTTGGCCCATTCCGCTGGGTTGCACTTTCCGGCGATCCAGAGGACATCCGCGTCACCGACGAGGCCCTGAAGGAACTGTTCCCAGAGAACGAACACCTGCACCGCTGGTTGGATGCAGCAGCTGAGAAGGTCGAGTTCGAGGGCCTGCCGGCACGCATCTGCTGGTTGGGCTACGGCGAACGCCACAAGGCTGGCCTGCTGTTCAACAAGCTGGTTGCCGAGGGCAAGGTTTCCGCCCCGATCGTGATCGGCCGCGACCACCTCGACTCCGGCTCCGTTGCTTCGCCATACCGCGAGACCGAGTCCATGAAGGACGGCTCGGATGCGGTCGCTGACTGGCCACTGCTGAACGCACTGACCGCTACCAGCTCCGGCGCTTCGTGGGTTTCGATCCACCACGGCGGCGGCGTAGGCATGGGCCGCTCGATCCACGCCGGCCAGGTTTCGCTGGCCGACGGCTCCGAGCTGGCAGCAGCCAAGCTTGAGGCACTGCTGACCAACGACCCAGGCATGGGCGTCATCCGCCACGTGGATGCAGGCTACGAGCGCGCCGTTGAGGTTGCCGAAGAGCGCGGCGTCGTCATCCCATTGCTGCGCACCGCTGCCGAAGCAAAGTAACAGCTGCCCCTCGCCGGGCTCAACGACTGGGCTGGTAGAACCCCACACGGTTCTACCAGCCCAGAAGTATTTAACCGTGCAGTTTAGGGCTTGCGGGTTTCTGCACTGATGAACCAGGCCTGCTGCTCCAGGGCGGCGATGTACTCATGGAGAATATCCGCCGTCGTCGGATCTGCTTCATCAACCGGGTCATGCACCTCGCGCATCACCGCGACCGTGGACTGCAGGGCCTTGACGACCATGTCCACCGCGTCGGTGGTGAGGATTTCGGTATTGATCGGCTGTTCGATCTTGCTGTATTTGGCGACAGTGGCCGCCAGCCCATCCGGGGTGGCATGCAGCGCCCGCATGCGCTCGGCGATTTCGTCGGATCCACGCCGGGCGATGTCCACGATCTCATCAAGATTCTGGTGCAGGTCGCGGAAGTTCGGTCCAACGACGTTCCAGTGGATCTGTTTTCCTACCAACTGCAGGTCAAGCAGGTTTACCAGCACCGATTGCAGTGCATCGCGCAGCACCGCGCTGGCGATGAAACCGTGCTCTGCATTTTCTCGCGCGGTCTTCTTAGCTGGTGTTGTTGATGTCTTCGACATGTTTCCCCTCCGAATTGGTTGAGTACTTCGGACGCTATCAACTACACGAAAGCTTCTACAGCCCACCCCGATTCCGGTCGGGAAACTCTCAGGATCACGCGCCGAAGGACCGCAATTGCGGTCCTTCGGTCTCGTATTTTTCTCTGGCTTATCTAGAGATCTGCATCGGTTCCACCGTGCAGATGATCAAGCTTGCTTGGCCCTGCCACGAATCTAAACAATCCCCAGCACATGGCAAGCATGGCCCAGATGGCACCGATCCACAACGGCGTAGCATCGCTTGGACTGCTGTGCGGTACGACGTAGATGAATGCGAGGAACAGCATTGCGATTATCGCTCCGCCGATAATCAGCCCGACTCCCCCATGCTTCTTGTGCGGCATAGCTTCTCCTTGTTTAGGGTCGCCCGCCGTGAAGGGGCAACGCTAGTAAGTAGGGGCGAAGTACCTTCCCATTCAACCTCCCGTTGCGCTGTTTTCAGTACCACTATTCCCTCGTGGTTCACCTAGGATACGCCAAATACGCCACAAATACTTTGCATATTTAAAACCTTCAGAAAGCAGTGGAGTCTTTGCGCCTGCGGCGGGCCGAAACTTGGGAGTTTCGAACTTCACACCCTAAAAAGAGCGGACTCAAGATGAATTTGCCCCGCAGATCAGCCACCATGGAGGTAGTAGCACTTCTCCAGATCTGCGTAAGGAAAAGCATGAAAAAGACCAAATCAGCCCGTTTGATCCTCCCGCTGGCAGCTGGTCTGCTCGTGCTTCCGTTGGCAAGCTGCGTCACGATCGAACAGGCGCCCGAAGAGCAGAGCTCAAGCACCGCACCGTCTATCATCGCGACCGTGACCCCAAGCCCGAAGGACGCTGACGGGACCGCCACCCCAAGCGGCAACGTTCCGAAGGAAACTGCCGGAGGCGACAGCTTCCAACAGTCGTTTGAAACGATCTTGAAGCACGCGACCAAGACCAAATGCACCGGCAGTGACACCATCGCCGAAAACGGCAAGACCCTCTTCCTCATCGGTGACTGCCGCGATGTCACCATTACCGGCACCGGAAATATGATCGTTTCAAACCACATGAAGTCCCTTGATATCAGCGGCACCGGGAATATCGTTGCGGTCAAATCCGTGCGCGACGTCAAGGTCTCCGGAATGGGCAACACCGTTGCATGGCGCAGCGACGATACCCAGGTCAGCGACACCGGCGAGAACAACACCCTTGGAGAGGGCTCACTCCAGGGTGTTCCACTGACTTTCTAGCCACTTTCATTGCACTTCGGGCAAGGCAAGTCTGGGATCTCAGACAGATCACCGAGAATCGGCAAGCATTAACTTCGCGACTGCCGAACAATTGAATTCAAGAGAACTTGACCCATTGAACGGATGATCATGCCTACACAGCTTGCAACCGAAGTAACCCTGAGCCTTTCTGGCGCCACCGCGGAAGACGTCATCGCCGTCGCCCGCCACAACGCACCTATCAGCATCGATCCTGCAGTGCTCACCGAGCTTGCAGCGGTCCGCGCCCACATCGACGCGCTAGCATCGGCCGAGACCCCTGTCTACGGCATCTCCACCGGCTTCGGCGCACTGGCAACCCGCCACATTGCTCCTGAAGACCGCGCCAAGCTGCAGCGTTCACTGATCCGATCCCACGCCGCAGGCATGGGTGAGCCGGTAGAGCGTGAAGTAGTTCGCGCACTGATGTTCCTGCGCGCTAAGACCCTTGCTTCGGGCCGCGCCGGCGTTCGCCCGGTAGTACTCGAAACCATGGTCGGCATGCTCAACGCAGGCATCACCCCGGTTGTTCGCGAATACGGTTCGCTGGGCTGCTCGGGCGACCTCGCTCCCCTGTCGCACTGCGCACTGGTACTGATGGGCGAAGGCGAAGCCACCGACGCCGCCGGCAACATCCGCCCGGTTCCAGAGCTCTTCGCAGAAGCCGGCCTGACCCCAATCGAGCTTGCCGAAAAGGAAGGTCTGGCGCTGGTCAACGGCACCGACGGCATGCTCGGCCAACTGGTCATGGCACTGGCAGACCTGGACGAACTGCTGGACATCGCGGATGCCACCGCGGCTATGAGCGTTGAAGCTCAGCTGGGTACCGACCAGGTATTCCGCTCGGAACTGCACGAGCCACTGCGTCCACACCCAGGCCAGGGCCGCAGCGCACAGAACATGTTCGCTTTCCTGGCAGGCTCCCCTATCGTTGCATCGCACCGCGAGGGCGACGGCCGCGTACAGGACGCCTACTCGCTGCGCTGCTCCCCACAGGTTGCCGGCGCCGCCCGCGACACCATCACCCACGCCCGCTTGGTCGCCACCCGTGAACTGGCAGCTGCCATCGACAACCCGGTAGTACTGCCAAGCGGTGAAGTCACCTCCAACGGCAACTTCCACGGTGCACCGGTAGCCTACGTGCTGGACTTCCTGGCTATCGCAGTGGCAGACCTCGGCTCCATTGCCGAGCGCCGCACCGACCGCATGCTGGACCCAGCCCGCTCCCGCGATCTGCCAGCCTTCTTAGCCGACGATCCAGGCGTTGACTCGGGCATGATGATCGCCCAGTACACCCAGGCCGGTCTGGTGGCAGAGAACAAGCGCCTGGCAGTTCCTGCCAGCGTTGATTCCATCCCTTCTTCCGCAATGCAGGAAGACCACGTTTCCCTGGGTTGGCACGCTGCGCGCAAGTTGCGCACCGCCGTTGCGAACCTCCGCCGCATCCTTGCAGTGGAAATGCTGATTGCCGGCCGCGCCCTAGACCTGCGTGCCCCATTGAAGCCAGGCCCAGCTACCGGTGCGGTGCTTGAAGTACTGCGCAGCAAGGTTGCCGGCCCAGGACAGGACCGTTTCCTTTCCGCCGAACTGGAAGCAGCCTACGATCTGCTGGCTGACGGCTCGGTCCACAAGGCTCTCGAAGCTCACCTGCCTGCATAACCTGTAGTGCAGGTCGCCGCAAGGCGTCGTCACGCGTCCCCGAAGATCCCACCGGTTCTTCGGGGACGTTCTTTTTGCCGACTACTTCAGCCAATATTTATTAGGTCTCAGTCCAAGAATTACAAGCGACACCAATGAAGGCCTTTATTTACAGCGATTCTGCCCTACTAAACACATTGAATAATTACAAAACGCCTCTGCGAAACTTACAAATCGACTCCAGCATCCGAGTCCTCAGGGCCAAACTACCTCAAATGCAACTGTCGCTTCATCCGTCGACCAGCTGTGGGAGTGATAGCTCCCACCATCTTGCCTAACCGACAAAGTCGAAGCGTACACTTGTTGTTCGAAAGACTACGCATCACCCAAGGACGTCTGACGCCATGCAACGCACCATGTTCAAATCAAAGATCCACCGGGCCACTGTCACCCAGGCAGATCTGCACTACGTAGGATCGGTGACGGTGGACTCCGACCTGCTTGCAGCCTCGGACATCCTGCCCGGTGAACTGGTCAGCATCGTCGACATCACCAACGGCGCCCGCCTGGAGACCTACACCATCGCAGGAGAGCCAGGCAGCGGCGTCATCGGCATCAACGGCGCTGCGGCGCACCTGGTGCATCCAGGCGACCTGGTCATTCTGATCAGCTATGCGCAGATGGAAGACGCCGAAGCACGAAGCTATGTACCCAGCGTGGTGCACGTCGATACAGAGAATAAAATCATCCACCTCGGTGACGATCCAGCCGTAGCAATTGCTGAGGACGTCCAGACCCCGCCCTTCGCGCAGGTCACCGGCCACTAATTAGCACTACCAACGCCAGCTCCATCATCGATGGGGCTGGTCTACTTTAAACGACTAAGCTTGAAAATCATTCTCCGGGCAGCCCTGCCAATTTTTCGATAGGTATCCAACGATGTCTAAGGCGGCCCCAATGGGATAGTGCCGGTCATAGCGGCCATAGACATCGATAATTGCGCGGTTCAAAGCCTCCTGAAAAAACGCGCACACCGTTTCATGACGCCATACCGCCATGGCCAGTTCCATGAGCTCCCCGTAGGTCAGTTCTAAGCAGCGCTGCATGCGTAGCTCGTGGGCAATGCTCCAGAGTGTTTCCCGGGTCAGTTCATGACCCTCGCCGCAGTCGCACCACTGAATTCCGGTGCTGGGCAGCGCCCACACCCACGAAGTTCCCACGCGCGGAGTTTTCCTAGTCCAGTCCGGATTTGGATTCTCATTCAATGCACTCATCCCGCCCTCCAATCTTGCAGACCTTGGCAATACATTGGGATGGTCGCGACCTTGGCATAGTGAACACTTCACCACCGAATGTATTCGAATGTGAAACCAGTGTACTACTTAAACTCGAATATGTGTTCTATCAATGTGAATAGTTGCTCCGTTGCCAATTCTTGGGATGAGCGACCTTCGACGTAGTGCTTCCGTGAATATCGAAAGCTAAAGTGGCAAAATCGTGATTAGCATCAGTCGGTAATTTCCGGACTGCAATTGACCCAGCTCTACCGGGAGATCCACGTGTCCGCACGAACCAGACCAGATACATCGCCAGGGGCACCGCACCGGCAGTGGAATGAAATCCTTCAAGAGATCCGGGTCATGCAGACGGGAATTCAGATTCTGGCAGCGTTCTTGATTTCCCTCCCCTTTCAAAGCAGGTTCAGGGAGTTGAGCTTTGCCGAGCACGTAACCTATCTGGTGCTACTGATCTTTTCATTCCTGCTGATCCTGGCTCTACTCTTGCCGGTACTCGTGCACCGTCATTTCTTTGGGCAGCGGCTCAAGCCCACCACGGTGTTTCTGGGCCACCGTGTGGTTCGTTTTGTAGGAGTCGGGGCCGGTCTACTCATGGCAGGTTGCGTTGGATTCGTCATTCAGATCATGGCAGGATTCTTGCCTGCCATGATTTTCGGCGGCTCGCTCATGATCCTGGCGATCTTCGTTTTGGTGTTCGTGCCGCGCATGATTCCCCCTAGAAGGAATATGCCCAAGGAATTTGATTATTAACTGTCAGCAGAATCAGCAGACATTTTCTGGACATACTTCAATATCATCCTGGCCGGAGCGTGGCGGATGAACCTCGGAAGAATACGAGTTGCCGCGCGGGCCGAAAAAATTACCGCAGCATTGCGGCGGCGCACCGAAGCAGTGATCTCGTAACCGAAGAGTTCGCGCACCCGCGGCGGAAGCTGAGCGATAGTTACGTCCCTCATCAACGGCAGTGGAAGCCGAATCCACCACGGTGCATGTTGTCCCCGAAACAGTTCTGTGGCCTGCGACTTGACCGACTCGTTCACGTTCAGCGTTGTCAGTCGTTGGGCAAAGTAGGAATTGAAGGCTTTCTCATGCTCCGGCCAGTACTCGGTCGGCATCTGAAGCGCATCGCCAAGCCTGGCATACTCCCGATAAAGCTGATCACCCGCTACCTCCTGCCACCACGGCAGAACCTGCGCGCCGAGAGCACGGGCCGAGTCAAAGAGCGTCGCTGCCACCCATAGCTGAAGGTTCGGATCGAAGGCCGAATATGCCGGCTCATTCGATGTTTTGTTTCTGGTTCCATGCACCGGAGCGTGGGCCCTGTTGACATGTTCGATGATGGCGCGTTGCTGCTCGTCGCTGCCGTTGCTCAGCGCATAGATATAGCCGAGCGTGTGAATCAACCGAGATAGTGGGTTGGCGGCAAAATCTGAGTGTTCAGCGATCGCCCGGCCTACCTGCGGGTCTGCCAGCTGCAGGAGGATGGCACGTCCGGCACCCAGCAGCAGGGCCGCTTCCGGGGCGACCTGTGCAAGTCTGTTTCGTTTTTGTCCCACACTCAAGACCCTACGCCACGAAGACCAATTGATTATTTCCTGCGGTTCTTTGGTTCAGTGGTTTCAAAGAGTTCCGGGTGGCGGCTGAGCTCCAGACGGGTACGGCGCAGGTGCCCGTACATCAACCGTCCTGCTTCATCTGCATCCCGGTGCCTGAAGGCCTCGACCAACAGCTTGTGCTCGAAATGCGTCATCTGCAAGCCCTCCCACCCGATCAATCGGGTGTAGGCGCGCCGATAGTGGTGCGTGGTGTTCCACATGCGGGTCGCCATAGCCGCCAATTGAGGCATTTGTGCTGCGCTGTAGCTCAGGCGATGGAATTTCCGGTCTAGATCTAGGTAGTCTTCCACGTTTCCTGCCTGTTCGATCTGGGCTTCCAGATCAACCAGCCGCTCGATGAGCTCATCGCTGAAATTCACCACCGAGTGGCGCAGCAGCAGCGGTTCAAGCTGCTCGCGGATCAAGTAGGTTTCCGTGCACTCCGCGAGATCAAGACTTGAGACCCAGGCGCCTGTATTAGCCACGAGGGTCACCAGTCCATCGGATTCAACGATGCGCAGGGCTTCGCGGATCGGCAGGCGGCTCACACCAAAGTCTTCGGCCAAGAGTTCTTGGCGGATGCGTTCCCCGGGAACCCTGATCCCCGCGAGAATTTCGCTGCGCAGCTGGTCGGCGATCTGTTGGCTCACTGCCGCGCGGCCGGTTGTTGGCGCAGAATTCTTGGTCATGGATCCATTCTAAAGACAGCGGTGGTGGACGGATGCTTAGACAGGCATTAGCCGGCCATGAACAGCCCGCCGTTCACGTGCACTACTTCTCCGGTGACAAATGAAGCTGCATCGCTGGCAAGGAACGCCGCCACGGAAGCAACTTCACCAGGTTGCCCGAAACGCTGCAGTGGAGTTGACTCCAACATGGTGTCTCCACGCTGGGCCACCAGGTCTCTCACCATGGATGTGGCGATGGTTCCGGGAGATACGGCGTTGACCCTGACCCCTTTCGGGCCGACCTCATGCGCCAAGGAACGCACCAGGGCGATCAATCCCGCCTTGCTCGCAGCATAGGCGGCGTGTTCCTTGCTGCCGCGGTGCCCCGCGAGCGAAGCGAATGCGGTAATTGTCCCGCCCAGGCCCATGCGGGTCAGCGCCTCACGCATCAGGGAAAACACCGCGTCGAGATTGATCTGCTGAACTCGACGCCACTGTTCATCGCTGGTGTCGGCCACCGCCGACTGCGGGTAGATTCCCGCCACAGGAAAAAGCATGTCCAGCTGACCTTCCCCGGCAGCAAGTGCAACTGACTCCTGAATCATCTCCGGGTCGCTGGCATCCCCTGCAAGCAACGTCAGCTGCCCTTCGGGGCAATCCAGTTTCTGAGCCATCCTTTGAAGGGCATCCATGTTTAGATCCTGGGCGACGACCCGTGCCCCGGCGTGCAACAGCAGCGCAACCAGTTCACTGCCAATACCGCCTGAGGCTCCGGTAACCAGGGCATTGCTGCCGTTGAAATCGTAGTTGATTGTTGCGCTCATTTAGTACCAGTCTCCTTGTACGGTCAGTCCGCCGTCGGCCATCAACAGGTGGCCGGTGACATAAGACGAGTCAGTAGTGGCCAAGAAGTGGATCACATTGGCAATCTCTTCCGGCTGTGCGAAGCGGCCCAGTGGCGTTCTTGCTTCAATTCCGTCGGTCCGCAGCTTTCCTTGCCCGATCAACACATCGGTAAACGGGGTGCGCACATAACCTGGGCCTACCGCGTTCACGCGAATACCCTCGGGCGCCCATTCAACGGCCAGGGTGCGTGTCAGTCCGGCGATCGCTGACTTTGCGGCGGTGTAATTTGCACGTCCTGGCATACCGGCAATGGCTGCGACCGAGGCGAGATTCACGATACTTCCGCGTCCGCTGGCGCTCAGCAGCTTCCGGGCCGCCTGACAGACGCGGAAAGTTCCATTGACATGAATATCCATCACGGAACCGAACTCATCCTCGGTCATTTCCGAGGAGGGTGCAGGACGTGCAATGCCCGCCGAATTCACCAGGGCATCGATGCGCTGTTCCTTGGCGGCGAGGTCGGCGAAGGCCTGAACTACTGACTGAGCATCGGCGACATCGATGTAAAGGGCCCGCGCCGCCGGGCCGAGGTCCTGGCTGGCACGCTGTGCGGCGGCAAGGTCGTAGTCCAACAAGACTGCGCTTCCTCCTTGCTCAACCCACTTGGACGCCGAGGCAAAGCCAATTCCGGAGGCTCCTCCGGTGACTGCCATGACATTTTCACGGTTCATGTCCCGCCTCTGCTCTCTCATTTCAGTTCCACAGAATCCATTGATTGGATCCAACAATAGCTCAATTTTGAGAATTTGTTCACTTTTATTGGTTGATTGGATCCAATTTTCTGTTTACACTCGTTCAATGACACGGATCACCGTCATCGGTGATGCGCTCAACAACCTTCAGCGAGGAATTACCGACCATGAGTGAACGCTCCCCTCTTGCCCCCGCCGCACCATGGGTGCAGATCGCCTCCACCGACGAGGACTGGCTTACAGCGGACCCACGGCTATTGGAAACAATGCTGTTGCAGATGCAGATCATCCGCTCCTTCGAACAAACGGTGCTGGAGTTGGCAGGCGAAGGCCTGGTTCACGGCCCTGCCCACTCAAGCATCGGTCAGGAAGGCGCCGCCGTCGGTTCTGCGATCGACCTGCGCTCTAGCGACGCGGTGAACGGCACCCACCGAGGACACCACCAATTCCTCGCCAAGGCACTAGCCTTCCTGTGCAGTGCCGAAGGCAACCGCATGGATCCAGCCGCCGAACTCGGCGATGACATTGCGCAGCTGCTGGAACGCACCCTGGCCGAAGTCCTCGGCCTCAAGACCGGATTCAGCGGCGGCCGCGGCGGCTCCATGCACCTGCAGTGGATGGAAGCGGGGGCACTGGGCACCAACGCCATCGTCGGTGGCGGCGTGCCGCTGGCAGCTGGCAACGCTTTCGTCCAGGGCCACTGCGCCGATTCCTCGGGCAGCGATCTGAGCATCAGCTATTTCGGGGACGGTGCTTCCAACATTGGATCCACCCTGGAAACGATGAATCTGGCCGCCGCGTGGAAACTGCCAATGGTCTTCTTCATCGAAAACAACCTCTATGCGGTCTCCACCCATATCGCCGACGTCACCGCAGAAACCAGGCTTTCGGCTAGGGGGCCGGGCTTTGGCATCACTTCCTACCGGGTCGACGGGATGGATCCTCTGGCCGTCTACCTGACCATGCAGGAAGCGGCCGAACAGCTGCGCGCGGGCCAAGGCCCGGTGGTCATCGAAGCCGAGGTCTACCGCTACTTCCACCAGAATGGCCCCTTCCCCGGCAGCGCCTTCGGCTATCGCAGCAAGGACGAGGAAAAGTTGTGGAAGGACCGCGACCCCATCTCCCGCACCGCGAAGATGCTGATGGAGCGCGGCATCATGACCTCCGAAGAGATTCAGGCCATGACCGGTCGCATCCAGGACGCCTGCAAGGCGGCCGCCGCGGCCCTGACCGAGCAGGAACCGGGAGCCCGCGCAGGCCAGCGGCGCATCCGCCCCGAACTCTGGCCGGATCCAAGCTTTGTCGACGTGGGCATCCGTTCAGAGGCCTTGGAACTTTCGGGAATCGACTCCGTTGAGCAGGAAGAGTTCGGCGGCGAGCTGACCGTACTGAAGTTCATCGACGCGGTGGCAGGTGTCATGGACTCAGCTATGGCGGCCGATGAGCGCATCGTGGTCATGGGTGAAGACGTCCACCGGCTCAAGGGCGGCACCAACGGCGCCACCAAGGGGCTCGTGGACAAGCACCCGGGGCGAGTGCTCGGCACCCCGATCAGCGAGAACGCATTCACCGGCCTTGCCGGAGGCATGGCCATGGACGGCCGGCTGCGCCCGGTGGTGGAGTTCATGTACGCGGACTTCATGTGGGTAGCGGCGGACCAGTTGTTCAACCAGATCGGCAAGGCACGCCATATGTTCGGTGGCCAGGGAAACATGCCTCTGGTGCTGCGTTCAAAGGTGGCAATGGGCACCGGCTATGGCTCCCAGCATTCCATGGACCCGGCGGGTATTTTCGCTACGCAGCCGGGGTGGCGTATCGTCGCAGCCTCCACCCCATATGACTATGTGGGCCTGATGAACACCGCTCTGGATCTGGAAGACCCGGTGCTCGTCTTGGAGCATGTGGACCTCTACGGTTCCTCCGGAGTTGGACCCAGCGAGGACTTTTCCTACCGGCTTCCCCTAGGCAAGGCGGCGGTTCGCCGCACCGGCACCGAGCTGACGGTCTTGACCTATCTGGCAATGGTCGAACCGACCCTGCAGGCGGCTCAATCTGCGCAGCTGGATGCCGAGGTCATCGACCTGCGTTGGCTGGATCGGGCTAGCATCGACTGGCAGTGCCTCGAAGCATCGATCAAGAAGACCAACAACGTGATGATCGTCGAACAGGGCTCGGTGGGAACAGGGTACGGGGCCTGGCTTGCCGATGAAATCCAGCGCCGCTTCTTCGACTACCTGGATCAGCCGGTGCAGCGTGTCACCGGCGCCGAAGCCTCCCCGAGCATCTCCAAGGTGCTTGAACGCGCCGCGTTTGCGGGCGTCGAAGAGATCAGCCAGGGCTTCGCCCGAGCCGCGGCGAATCTGGGCCGCACCAGCAACTAGCACCAAAGGACAAAGATTTTCATGGCATCTGTCATCACCATGCCCGCCATCATTGCCGATGCATCAAGTGCGCTGCTCGCCGCTTGGCATAAGCAGCCAGGCGACACCGTTCAGGCAGGCGAGCCGCTGGCCGAAATCGAAACCGAAAAAGCCACCGTGGACTACGAGTCGGAGGCTTCCGGCATCCTGGCCCAGCTGTTGGTTGCAGCAGGAGAGGACGTAGCGGTGGGCGCACCCATCGCCGTGTTGACCCAGGAAACAGACTCCGAAGAACAGGTGGCTGCGGCGCTCGCCCAGGCCGGGCTCGGTGCTCAACCAGTGACCATCACGCCGGAAGCAGCAGCTCCCGTCGCGGTCCAGCGGACCTTCAGCTCCCCGCTGGCCCGTCGTATGGCCCGCGAACACCAGATCGATCTGGCGCAGCTGCAAGGCAGCGGCCCCTCGGGCCGCATTGTGCGCAGCGATGTTGAAAAGGCCATCGCCGCCGCGGCGCCCGTGTCTTCACCGGCACCAGTTCAGCTGGCTGTCGCCGGCCCTGCATCGGTCGCAGCTTCCGCCGCGGCAGAACTTCCAGCCGGAGCAACTCGGGTTGAACTCACCAGGATGCGCAAGGCGATAGCCCGCCGATTGAGCGAGTCGAAGAGCACCGTGCCGCATTTCTATCTGTCTCAGGACATTGAGGTGGATGCGCTGCTAGCTCTGCGTCAGCAGCTCAAGGCGGCCAGCCCTGCAAGGATCACCGTCAACGACCTGATTCTCAAGGCTGTTGCCCACGCCCTGATCGAGGTGCCGGCAGCCAACGCCTGCTGGAATGAGGACTCCATCACCCAGTTCTCCACCGCCGATATTTCAGTGGCCATCGCCACCGACACAGGACTGGTGACCCCGGTGCTGCGCGGGGCGCAGGCCATGTCTTTGGGCACCGTCAGCAGCACCGTGGCGGATTTTTCCGCCCGTGCCAAGAGCAACAACCTCAGCCCTGCGGAGCTTGCCGGCGGTTCATTTACCGTCAGCAATCTGGGAATGTTCGGCACCCAGCAGTTCACTGCCATCCTCAATCCGCCGCAGGCAGGCATCCTGGCGGTCGGCGCCGCAACGCAGCGCCCGGTAGCCAGAGACGGTCAGCTGCAGGTAGCCACCGTGATGACCTGCACCCTATCCGCCGATCACCGCGTCATGGACGGGGCCGTCGCGGCACAGCTGCTCGCGGCTATTCAACGAAACCTCGAGCAGCCGCTCTCACTCTTGGTCTAAAACTTCTTCGACAATGGAGTCACCAATGAACACCCTCAATACCTCGGCAACATCCGCTCGCAGCGTTGCGGCCGTCAACACCAAAATCATGCGCCGGCTCATGCCGCTGCTCATGCTGGTCTACGTCATTTCCTTCCTTGACCGCACGAATATCTCCATGGCCAAGGACCGGCTCGAAGCCGACCTCGGGCTGTCGGCCGCCGCCTACGGCCTGGGCGCCGGGCTGTTCTTCCTGGCCTACGCCGCTCTGGAAATTCCAAGCAATATGATCATGCACAAGGTCGGCGCCCGGGCATGGATCTTCCGCATCATGATCACCTGGGGCATCATCTCCGGTTGCATGGCGCTTGTGAACAACGAGGCAAGCTTCTATATTCTGCGCATCCTGCTAGGCGCCGCCGAAGCCGGTCTCTTCCCTGGCGTCATGCTGTACCTGACCTATTGGTTCGGCCGGGACATGCGCGCACGCGCCAATGGCTACTTCCTGGTCGGTGCCTGCATCGCCAGCATCATCGGCGGTCCGCTGGGCGGTCTGCTGTTGCAGCTCGATGGCGTGGGTGGGCTGTACGGCTGGCAGTGGATGTTCATCATCGAGGCAATTCCTGCGGTGCTGCTCTCCCCCGTCATCCTGCTGATGCTGCCGAATAAGCCGCAGGATGCCAAGTGGCTCACCGCTGCGGAAGCCACAGAGATCACCGAGCGCCTGGCCCGCGAGGAAGCCGAATCGTTGGCGGCCTCCGGAACCCGTTCCTTCATCGGCATTTTCAAGGATCGCACGGTGATGTTCGCGATCTACATCAACCTTGCCCACCAGATTTCGCTCTATTCGGTCACCTACTTCCTGCCGAGCATTATCGCCAAGGCTTCGGAAACCACAATGGCTACCTGGCTGATCGGTTCGTTGGCCGCCATTCCCTGGTTCTTCGGCGCTTTGGGCGCGCTGTTCATCACCCCTCGGGTCACCAAAACCCCGAACCGCACCAAACGCGCTGTCACCGTCGGCCTGCTGGCCATGACGGTGGGCACCGTCGTCGGCGTCATCGGCGGCCCGGTGCTCGGCATGGTGGGCTTCGCCCTGGCAGGTTTGTTCTGGTTCGTGGTCCAGCCGATCATGTTCTCGGTCCCGGGAAACCGGCTTGGCGGCCTCACCCTGGCCACCGGCCTGGCGCTGATGAACACCGTGGGCATTACCGGCGGATTCTTCGGACCAACCGTCATGGGCTTTGCCGAGACTGCCTCCGGCAACCCGCTGGCAGGGCTCTGGTTCGCAGTAATCCTGTTGCTCCTGGCGGTTGTGGCCTCGTTCTTCCTGCAGTTTGATCCCACCAAGAAGTTGAAGAAGAACTAGTCATTAAAGCCATGATGCCTTGAACTGCGGTGCGCCGCAGTTCAAGGCATCATGTAGTTAATTCGCTGGTTAGAAGGGCACGCCGCTGCGCAGGATCACATTGGCGTAGGCGGTGGCTTCTCCGGTGCGCACCACGAGTTTCGCGTTGGAGATCTCCCGCTTCAGCGCTTCGTGGCTGATGAACTCCGGGGCCAGTCCCGCCTGTTCGCACCAGGTCTGCACCTCGGTGCCCTGAGCCTCAGAGGCCAGGGTGCTGTGCTCGATGACCAGGTTGCGGGTCAGCACCTCAAGCACCGCGGTGAAGCTCAACTGCCCTTTGACCAGGGCAAGGTCGACGACTGGCGTCCGAGCAGGCAGCGGCAGCCCGTAGTCGGCGATGATCACCGTGTCGGTGTGCCCCAGGGTGGCCAGCTGCGCCAGCAGCGGTGCGTTGAGGATGTCGGTTTTAAGCACTGTGGTGCGGTCCTTCTTTAGATAGTGTCAAGGCTGCGCGGATAGGATGCCTGGGCTCCGTGGCCCTGCACCGACATCGCAGCAAACTTTCCGGCGAATTCAGCCGCCTGTTCTAGGCCGTCCCCTGCCGCCAGCCGTGCCGCCAGGGCTCCGGTGAAGGCATCTCCCGCACCGGTGGTATCTACCGCCGCGACCTTCACCGCCGGCAGCTGCTGCACCTGATCGCCCTCGGCCACCAGGCAGCCGTTGGCGCCGAGGGTGATGACCACCGAGGCAATGCCGTGGGCCAGCAGCTTCGCGGCGATCGTCTCCTCTGGCTCGTCGATCGGATGCTGTGCGCCGTCCAGTTGGGCAAGGATCAGCGCCGCCTCGTGCTCGTTGGCCACCAGCGGATTGGCCGCCAGCAGGTATTGGCGCTGAAGTTCGATGACCGGAGCCAGGTTGAGCACCACGCGCTCCTCCGCTGCATCGATGGCGGCCGCGATGCCGGAGGCTGGGATCTCTCCCTGCAGCACTAGAATGCCGTGCAGCGCCCCGGCATCCCGCACCGCCTTGGCGTCCACGCCCGCGTTGGCCCCGGAGACCACCGCAATGCAGTTCTCCGCGGCGGCGTCCACCTGGATGATCGCCACCCCGGTGTTTGCCTCGACCCGCGCCACGCGTTCAAGTACTACGCCGGCGGCGTCCAACTGCTCCAGGGCGATCTGTGCGTTCAGATCCCGTCCGACCGCGCCGATGAATTCGGTACGCGCCCCCGCCAGGGCTGCTGCCAGGGCCTGGTTGGCGCCCTTGCCTCCGGACGTGAGTTGATAGGAGTCAGCCAGCACGGTTTCGCCCGGAGAAGGCAGCCGGTTCATCAGCGCGGTGATGTCGACGTTGCTGGAACCGACGATGGTGACCTGGGGCTGCTGCATGCTGCTCTCCTTTGCTCTGCACGCCCGAGTCGGGCGGTGACATGGTGTGTTAGTTGGCTGTGTACTCGATTTTCTACACTTTGAACGTCTCAGTCCACAGCTGCACCGGTGCGTGCCGGCGCCAGGGATTCTCGCTGGGTGAAGTGGCTGATGAATTCTTCGGGTTCCGGTGGCTGCCCGGCCATGACCGCGCGCAGTGCTGCGACCGCCGCCCGGCCCATGCCGGATAAATCGTGGCTGATGGTGGAGATCGGCGGGTCATGCATGAGCATCGCGTCCACCTCGTCGAAGGTGATCACCGAAAGCTGTTCGCCCACCGTGATTCCTGCTTCGCGCCAGACGGTCAGTGCGCCGATGGCCATGGGTGCATCGGCGATAATCACCGCCGTGGGCTGCGCAGGGTGTTCGATCAGCCAGCGGGCGGCGCGGGCGCCCGAGCCGGATTTGAAGTCGCCGGTGAAGTGCAGGCTCGCATCAACTTCGAGGGCGTTGGCCTCCAGCGCGGCGTCGAAGGCTCGGTGGCGTTCGCGGGCGGTGGAGGCGTGGGCCGGGCCGCCGATAAAGGCGATGGCCCGGTGACCGAGGCCCTTGAGCGTCGCGATGGCTTCGTTCAATGCCTCGGTACTGGATGCGGTGATCGACGGAACCTGGACTCCGGCCAGGCTACGGTCGACGAAGACCACCGGGGTGCCGGAGTCGATCAGCCGCCGCAGCATGTCGCTGGGGCGTTCGGCGTCTTCGGTCAGGCCCTGCGGGACCATGATCAGCCCGTCGACGCGGCGTGAGAGCATGGCGGCCAGGAAGTCGTCCTGCTGGGCTGAGTCTTCGTTCGCGTTGCCGATGAAGGTCATGATGCCTTCGGCATGCGCCTGCTGTTCGACCGCGTGGGCGAGGTCTGAGAAGTAGGGGTTGCGCACATCCGAGATCAGCAGCGCAATGGTGTCGGTTTTGGTGGAGCGCAGGGAGCGGGCCTGGGCGTTGGGGACGAATCCAAGTTCATTGGCGGCGGCTTCAACCTTTTTGCGGGAAGCTGGCGAGGTTGCCGGGTGACCAGAAAGCACGCGCGAGGCGGTGGCGGAAGATACGCCAGCGGCCTTGGCCACGTCTTTGATCGTGATGGCATTCATCGTTAGAAAAGCCCCTTTGCTTCACTATGTAATCGATTCCATGGAATCGATTACATAGTTTTCCCCACGCCCTCCGCGGTGTCAAACGAAACGCCTGCATGATGGTCTATGGAAATCTCAGACTTTTGGAAAAACCTCGCTTTACAAGGCCGCCTTAAGCTCAGGGAATGTTTGATGAATAATAAGTCAGATTTAATTCGGCGGGGCTCCTGGGCCCTGCACACGGGCCGCGACCCGGTTGACTATCATGGATAGCGTGTCGGTAAACCAGCTTTCAGACAGCGCGCAAAACTATCTCAAGATCATCTACGGCCTCAACGAGTGGTCTGACGAGCCTGTCACCGCCAGCGTAATCGCGAGCAAATCGGGGATGAAGCTCTCCACCGTCTCCGGCGCCCTAACCAAGCTGCGCCAGCAGGGTCTGCTGGACCACGCCCCCTATGGTGCTGTCAGCCTTACGGATCAGGGGCGCGAATATGCCGTTGCTATGGTGCGCAGGCATCGCCTGATCGAAACATTCCTAGTACAGATGCTCGGCTACGGCTGGGAGCAGGTGCATGACGAGGCCGAACAGCTTGAACATGCAGTCTCCGACTTCATGATTGCGCGCATCGACGACCTCTTGGAGCACCCAACCCGCGATCCCCACGGCGACCCCATCCCCACCGCCGCCGGCGAGGTGGCGATACCGCAGGCCATCCAACTGGCCAACGTGAAAGACGGTTCACGCGTTGTGGTCGAAAGGATCTCGGACGACGACTCCGAGCTGCTACAGTACTTCCTTGAACACGGCATCACCGTAGGCGCGCAGCTGCAGATCACCGCTGGCGATCCGTTCTCCGACACTCTGGAGATCCAGGCGGATGCTTCTGCAGAACCCCTGCGACTAGGGATTCGAGCCACGAGCTCCGTGTGGGTTTCAGCAGCCAACTAGCCTTAATGATTCAGCCGAACCAAGTCACAGCTCGACCCCGCCCGTGTAGTGAAGGCGGGGTCGAGCAATGCTTTCAGGCCGATCAGGGTCGAAAACCAAACTAGGCCTTCACTGACAGGTGAGAGATGTACTCGGGCAGCTGGCGCACGCCGTCGAGGATCACGTCATGTTCAAAAGACTCAAGGTCTTCGCGTCCAAGCTTTCCGGTGAGCACGCCCACGGCCTTGACCCCCGCGTTGGCGGCTGCCTGAAGATCGTTCACGGTATCTCCGGCAGCAATCACCCGGGCGACATCGCGCACCCCGGTCAGTTCCATGGCACGGTGGATCATATAGGGGGCGGGACGACCCGCAGCGACTTCGTCGGCCGTCACCACGGCATCTAGCAGTTCACCCTCACCGGTTTTCCAGCCCAGCTCGGCCAATAAGACGCTCGCCACATCGCGGGAAAAACCTGTGGTCAACGCGATCTTGATACCCTGCTTCCGCAGCCTTTCAAAGGCTTCGAGCACTCCTGGCAGCGCTACAGGCGGGTTGGCCGCATAGTAGGAGAGCAGCAGTTCGCGGAAACGGTCGAAGGTTGCATCCACCAGCTTGTCATCCGCGGCACCTCCGCCAAGCAGGATCAGGTTGGTGATGGCTTCGCGCTTTTCGGCGCCCATCCACAATTGCAGGTTTTCCTCGCTGACCTCAACCCCGGTTTCCTTCACCGAGTTGGCCAGCGCACGATAGACGTCCGCATGTTCGTCGATGGTGGTTCCCGCCATATCGCAGGCAACAAGTTCAATCATGATGCGCTCCTTCGTAGTTGAAATGTTTTCTTTAGGCAACGGCGCTGGGCACGCGCGAAAGTGCTGCCCGGTGCTCGCTGGTGTTTTCTATGGTGAAATTTGCCAACTGCGGCAGGTAGCGGTCATCGGAATATTCCACGACCTCACCGGTGCTGGTGGAGGTAATGCGGCGCTCGCGCAGCAGCGGGGTGCCTTCGGCGATCCCGAGCAATTCGCTGTCCTTGGCGTCGGCGGCCACCGCGTCGATGATGTGCCGCCCGCGGGCGAGGTCTACCCCCTGCTCACGCAGATACCTGAAGATCGAGCCTGAGTCGGTATCGAAGTCGAAGAGCAGCCGACCTGCTTCAGCTTCAAAACTGCTGCGCTCGATCATTGCCGGGGTGCCGTCGAGCAGTCGTAAACGCAGCACCTGCACCACCATGCTCGCCTCATCGACGTGCAGATGACCCGCCACCTGCGCATCTGCAGGGCGCTTGGCCAGCTCGATGGTGCGCTGCCCCGGTTCCTGCCCCATCGACTGCGCCCATTCGGTGAAGGACATGAATGTGGAGAAAGACTGCGACTTCACAGCATGCGCCACCACGGGCGGCTTGCCCTGTCCGCCGGCAATCAGCCCTTCGGCGCGCAGGGTGGCAAGTGCGTGGCGGACTGTTCCACGCGAAGCGTTGGATTGCAGACAGAGTTCCGCTTCACTGGGCAGCGCAGCTCCCTCCGCCCAGCGGCCGGAGGCGATGTGGGTCCGCAATTCCTCGGCCAGCACCTGATGCTTTGGTTGATTCTTGATCTGAGACACAACTTGATCATACAAGTGGAAATTCCCCGATCATAGGGGTTTAGAAGGCCTGGAAATGAAGCTTTGGTGAACGGAAATTCCGCAATCTGAACTTTAGCCAAACTTGTACAAACAAGTACCATTTTGGCTTGAAATTGGCGGTCGGCCCCGCGGAAGATCGATTCCGTGATGAACGAAAACAACTTGAGCAAGCTGCCGGAAACCATCGGATCTGCCGATGTAGTCATCGTCGGTGCGGGCATCGTCGGCCTGGCCCACGCGGCCCGCGCACTGGACGCCGGCTACACGGTGACGGTCATCGAGCGCGACCACCAAGCGGTCGGAGCCTCGGTCCGCAACTTCGGACACTGCTGCATTACCGCGCAGAGCGGCGAGCTCTATCGGATTGCCCAGGACGGTCGTCCACTGTGGCTTGACTACGCACGGCGTGCAGGCTTTTGGGCCGTTGAATCCGGCGCGGTGGTCGTCGCCGCCACCGACACCGAGATGCAGGTGCTCTTGGAGCTGTCCGGCGAGCGCGAAGCTGGCCAGGTGAAAATGCTCAGCGCAGAACAGGTGGCGGCAGAGCTTGGACGCACCGATACGCATGGCATCCTCGGCGGTGCCCTGCTGCGCGATGACCTGCGGGTGGACCCGCGCACCACGGTGTCCAAACTCGCCGCGTGGATCGATGCCCAGCCCGGGGGCCGCGTGCTGTTCAACACCAGCGCCCTGGGATTCGACGCCGGCGAGGCAAGCCGCGCGGTAGTGCGCACGAGCCGCGGAGAGATTGCCGCGAACCAGGTGTTCGTGTGCGTCGGACACGACGTGGACTACCTGTTCCCACAGCTTGCGGCCGAGCATCAGATCAAACGCTGCGCGCTGCAGATGGCCCGCTCCGCAGTTCAGGAGGAGCTGAAAGTGTCCCCCGCAATTCTGACCGCCACCTCGATGCTGCGCTATGAAGCGTTCACCGGGGTGCCCTCGGCGGACAGGCTGCGTCAGGAAGTCGCCGCCCGTTCCCCGCAGCTGCTTGCGGCCGAGGCCAACATCATGTTCACCCAGCGTCCGGACGGTTCGCTGCTGGTGGGAGATTCGCACACCTACGACCTGACCCAGACTCCGTTCCTGAACGAGCGCACCTCTACCGATCTGCTTGAGGAAATTGAAGAAATTTTGGGTGCCGGGCAGTTGGAAATCGCCGAACGCTGGCAGGGCGTTTATGCCTCCAGCGCGGTGGGGCCGCTGCTTGTCGCCGATGTTGCTGACGGCGTCACCATTGTCTCGGTGACCGCCGGTGTCGGAATGACATTGTCCTTCGGTCTGGCGCAGCGAAATATCGCTCATCGCCTGACCGATTCCCGCCAGCTGAGCCCGCTGGTCAAGTAGCCCTTCACACTTTTTGGAGTAACTCGCAATGAAGCTTTCCCGCACACTTCCCCTGGCAGCCCTGTCCCTCGGCCTACTGGCCGTGACTGCCTGCGGCGCCACCGATGCCAACGGCAGCACCGAAGCCGAGGCCAAACCCTCCTACTGCGCCGACGGCCCGGTCAAGTTCGGCATCGAACCATTTGAGGCCCCAGCCAAGCTGGAGCCTGCCTATGGGGTGCTGGCCGACGCCCTTGAGCGTGAGCTGAACTGCGAGGTCGAGGTCCAGGTGGTCGAGGACTACTCGGCCGAGGTGCTCGCCATGCGCAACGGCAAGCTGGACCTGGGCCAGTTCGGCCCGGTGGGCTACGTGTTCGCCAGCGAACAGGCGGGAGCCGAACCGCTGGTCTCCTTCGGCACGGCGGACGGCAAGCTGAGCACCTACACCGCCGGCATCTGGGTCCCCAAGGATTCAGGGATCAAGAGCGTCGAAGACCTGCGCGGCAAGGATCTAGCCCTGGGCGGCGTCGGCTCAACTTCCGGCGATGTGCTGCCGCGCTACGCGTTGAAGACCGCCGGGGTTCCGGAGGCCGAGGTGAACATCAACTATGCCGGCGGGCACCCGGAGGCGCTGCTGGCGCTGAGCAACGGCACGGTGGATGCAGCCCAGATCAACTCGCAGACCCTCGCCACCGCACAGGCCGAGGGCAGCTTCAAGCAGGAGGACTTCCGACAGATCTGGACCTCCGAGCCCATCCCGAATGATCCGATCACCGTCCGCCAAGACGCCGATCCTGAGTTGAAGGAAGCGGTGAAGCAGGCGCTGCTGAACCTGCCCAAGGAGGACATCACCCAGGTCGGCGAGTTCCTGGATGTCTCTCCGGCGGGAAAGCTGCTGGAAGTCTCCAAGGACACCTACAAGCCGCTCTTCGACCTGGCCAGTGAAATGGGCCTGACCGAAAAGGACGTCTAATGCAGAACGCAGCATTGAGCGTCAGCTCCCTAGCCAAGTCCTTCAACGGCCGCAAGGTGCTGGACGACGTGGATTTCCAGGTCAACCGCGGCGAACTGGTCGCCTTCCTTGGCGCCAATGGTTCGGGCAAGTCGACCACGCTCAAATGCGTGGCGGGGTTGACCGAACCGGATGCCGGGCGCATCGAGCTCGACGGCACTGAACTGGCAGGGCTCGCCGGCCGACAGCTGAGCCTTGCCCGTTCCAAGGCGGCGATGGTGTTCCAGAAGATCCATCTGGTCCCGCGGCGCACGGCGCTGGACAATGTCTGCACCGGAGGGCTGGCCCGGGTGAACGGACTCGGCTCGATCTCCCCGCTGTTCTTCTCCCGCGATCTGCGCGAGGAAGCCATGGCATGCCTGGAGCGGGTGGGCCTGGCGGAGCGTGCGCTGGAGAAGGTGGGGCGGCTCTCCGGCGGTCAACAGCAGCGTGTGGCCATTGCCCGGGCCCTATGTCAGCGGGCCACGGTGCTGCTGGCGGACGAGCCGGTCTCCGCCCTTGACCCGCTGGCTGCCGAGAACGTGATGGAGCTGCTGGCGCAGCTGGCCCACGAGGAAAACCTGGCGGTCGCCGCGGTGCTGCACCAGCCCGACCTTGCCATCCGCCACGCTGACCGTGCGATCGGACTGCTGCACGGGCGGATCACCTTTGACGCCCCGGTCTCCCAGTTGACCGACCAGGTCCTGAACACCCTGTACTCCCCCGAAAGGAACGCGGCATGAGCGTGCTCTCCCAGCCACGAATCGGCGAAACGGCCACAAGCACCGCAGCTGTATCCTCCACCGCCACCCGGCTTGAGGTGCCAATCGACCCGCACCGCGGGCGCAAGCGCATGATGTGGATCAGCGCCGCGGTCATCATCGTGGTGCTGCATCTCCTGGCATTTGCCGGCACCGACTTCGACCCCGCCCTGCTGGTCGAGGGCTGGCAGGGCATGGCTGCCTTCATGGCCGATGCCTTCCCGCCGAACCTCGACTGGGAAACGGTGATCAAGCCGGGTCTTGAGGCAACCCTTGTCACCCTGTGGATCGGCCTGCTGGGCACCACGCTGTCCATCCCCAGTGCCCTGCTATTGGCGGTATTCGCCTCCCGCACCACCACCCCGCACCCGCTGGCCTATCAGGCATCGCGGGCAATCCTTTCATTCTTCCGCGCGGTGCCGGACATCGTCTTCGCCCTGATCTTCGTCACCGCGGTGGGGCTGGGCCCCTTCGCCGGCGTGCTGGCGCTGATCTGTCACAACACCGGTGTGATGGGCAAGCTCTGGGCCGAGTCTTTGGAAGAGACCGATCAGGGTCCGCAGGAGGCCTTGGCCACCGCCGGCGCGTCCCGGCTGCAGCAGATCGCCCACGGCTCGCTGCCGCTGGTGATCCCGCAGTTCGTCGGCCTGCTGCTGTACCGCTTCGACGTGAACGTGCGTTCGTCGCTGGTCCTCGGCTTGGTCGGCGCCGGAGGCATAGGCCTGCTGATCAACCAGGCGATCAAGTCATTCCAGTTCGACACGATGCTCACGCTGATCATCATCGTGCTGCTGCTGATCATTCTCGTGGATCAGGCCTCCGGCTTCATCCGCCGCAAGTTGGCCGTCTAGCAGCTTCCCGAGAAGGTCCGGTGGACGGAACCCCTGCAGGGTTCGGCCTGCCGGACTTCTTCACGTCCGTACCCGGGCTGTAGCGTTGATGACTGCAGCTTGCGAATTCCACCACCGGATCCGAGGAGCCCTATGTCGGCACAATCTGCTAATCACCCGTCGCTGCGTCGGGGCAATGGGCCGCTAGCGCGCATCGTCTTGGCATTGCTCGGAGGCGGTGCGCTCTTGGTGACCCTTGCTTGCGTCGGAGTCATCGTCTCATCCCTTGCGGAAGATCGGGCGCCCTACGAGGCCACGGTGACCGCAGAGTCAACCGATGTCGATCTCGGACGCTGCGTCAAAGCCCGCGAATACACGGTTGACTACATGTTTGAAGGGCGGGAAGTCACCGAGTCGTTCCCACTGTGCGCCACGGGCGGGGAACTGCAGGTAGGACAGCATGTTCAGCTGTGGCGCGGCGCCTCGGGCCACCTCATTACCACGCCTCCGCAGTCGATCGCCTGGATGACTGCAGTCTTTGCGGTGCTCAGCACGGCCCTAACATTCTTCTGCCTGCGGGCGGCCATTCGGAAGAACAGTCCATAGCACCGGCACGGCGAGCGCAGCTTAGGCGACGACTTCTCCCGTAGGCCGCCCCTCCTCGTCGAGGATCCAGCCCAGGCATTTGAAGGAGCGGATGCCGACGCAGGTTTCAAGGATGTCCACCGGCTCGCACCTGCAGGTTGAACACGAGAATTGCCTCGCCGCTAGTTCCAGCAAGCAACCTGACATTGCGCAGGGCGAGCATGGTGAAGTCGATCCCGAGGCCGTCTGCGGTAGTTCCTTGGTCGGCGAGGCAAGCGCACCACCGGGCCCAACCTTCGAGCTGTCCACCGGCGAACCGTGCGGCGCCGGTGGAGCAACCTGCGTGGGTGTGCTCCCCAGCTTGCCCACGCGTGGCACACATCCTACGCTCAATTGGCCGGCGGTTAAAGGGGGTGGGACACCCTAGTTTGCTACGGCTACCGCCTTGCGCCGGTTCTTGGCCGCCAGCCGTGCGGCGATCAACCCGTGGCGCGGGCTGAAGAAGTACACGAACGCGAAGATGATCCCCTGAGCCAGCACCACCACGCCGCCGGTTGAGGCATCCAGGTAGTAACTGATATACACGCCGACCACGCCGCCCAGGGCCGCCAGCACCGGGGCGATCACCAGCATGGAGGAGAACTTGTCGGTGAGCAGGTAGGCGGTGGCACCCGGGATGATCAGCATCGCCACCACCAGGATGACGCCCACCGCCTGCAGCGCCACCACCGAGGTCATGGCCAGCAGGTCCAGCAGCAACGCGCCAAGCAGCCGCGGGTTCACCCCGAGGGCGTGCGCGTGGGTCGGGTCGAAGGCGTAGAGGGTGAAGTCCTTGCGCTTGAGCATCAAGATGGTGAAGGTGATCGCGCCCAGTGCCAGCACCTGCCACAGGTCGGCTGCAGAGACGCCCAGCAGGTTGCCGAAAATGATGTGGTTCAGATCCACCTGGCTGGGGGTGATGGAGATCAGCACGAGCCCGAAGGAGAACAGCGTGGTAAATACGATGCCGATGGCCGCGTCCTCCTTCAACCTGGAGGTGTCGCGCACCCCGCCGATCAGAGCCACCGCCAGGAACCCGAAGACCAGGGCGCCCAGGGCGAAGGGTGCACCGACGATGTAGGCAAGTACCACCCCGGGCAGCACTGCATGGGAGACCGCATCTCCCATCAGCGACCAGCCGATCAGCACCAGCCAACAGGACAGCAGCGCACACAGCACCGCAGCGATGATCGTCACGGCGAGCGCGCGGACCATGAAGGTGTAGCTCAGCGGCTCGGCGAGCAGTTCGAACAGATTCACAGTGCGCCTCGGTTCATCGGGTCGAGCCCAAATGCCAGGGCAAGGTTTTCGGGTTTCAGGATTTCTTCCGGGGAGCCGTGCATCAGCACCCGTCGCATCAGCAGGATCGCCTCATCGGCCAGTTCGGGAAGTGCGTGCAGGTCGTGGGTGGAGACCAGCACGCTGCCCCCGGCATCGGCTACCTCGCGCAGCAGCCTGGTGATGGTGCCCTCGCTGCGTTTGTCCACCCCGGCGAAGGGCTCGTCGAGCAGCATGATGGATGCCTCCTGCGCGATAGCGCGGGCAACGAACGCGCGCTTCTTTTGTCCGCCGGAGAGCTGTCCGATCTGCCGGTCGGCAAAGTCGGTGAGTTCCACGCGTTCCAGCGCCTTGTCTACCGCCCGCTTGTCTGCCGCCCGCACCCGGCGGGTGAATCCCATGTGGCCGTAGCGGCCCGTCATCACCACCTCGCGCACCGAGATCGGGAAGTCCCAGTCCACCGCCTCGGCCTGCGGTACGTAGCCGATCAGCTTGTCCTTGCGTGCCTGGGCAGGGCTGCGCCCGTTGACCAGCACCTGTCCGGAATCGGGTTTGATCTGGCCCATGATGGTTTTGAAGAGCGTGGATTTGCCCGAACCATTCATGCCCACCAGGCCGCAGACCTTGCCACGGCCCAACTGCACGGTGGCGTCTTCCAGCGCGCAGACGCTGCCGTAGTGCACCGAGACCCCGGTGACGTCCACCGCCCGGGTGGCGGAACTTGCTGCATTCATCGTGGGTCTCCCGTCAAGGCGTTGGCGATCAGTTCGGTATCTTTGGTGATCAAGTCGAGGTAGGTCGGCACCGGCCCGTCGGGCGCGGACAGCGAGTCGACGTACAGCGTCCCGCCGTAGTGTGCGTCGGTGGATTCGACCACGCGCTGCATGGCGGCGTCGGAGACTGTGGATTCGCAGAACACGGCCGGCACCTGATGCTCGCGCACGTAGTCGATGGCCGAGGCGACCTTGCGCGGGGTGGCCTGCGATTCGGCGTTGACGGCCCAGAGGTATTTTTCCTTCAGGCCCACGTCCCGGGCGAGGTAGCTGAACGCGCCCTCGCAGCTGACCAGCACCCGCTGGGCTGCCGGGATCTTTTCTAGCTTCGCGGTGAGTTCATCATGCACCGCCTGCAGCTGCTGTTGATAGGTCCGGGCGTTGGAGCGGTAGTCCTGTGCGTGGGCCGGATCCAATTCGCTGAAGGCGTCCGCCATTCGCGCCACGTACTTCTGCACGTTCAAGGGGCTCATCCAAGCGTGCGGGTTGGGCTTTCCCGCGCCCTCTTCTTCGGCGATGTCGATGACGTCGACGTCTCCGCTGACGGTGACGTGGGGAGCTGAGCTGTCGGCGGTGAACTGGGCGAACCAGGCTTCGAGGTTCAGCCCGTTGTCGATGATCAGATCCGCGTCCGCCGCGCGGCGCAGGTCATCCGGGGTGGGCTCATAGCCGTGGATTTCGGCGCCCAGTTTGGTTAGCGATTCGACGCGCAGGTGATCTCCCGCAACGTTCTCGGCGATGTCAGCCAGCACCGTAAAGGTGGTCAACACCACCGGCCGTTCGTCCGCGCCGTCCTGCTGCGCAGGTTCTGGCGCGGTGGAACAGCCCGCCAGCCCCAGCACCAGAATGGATGCGGCGGCCGCCAGCGCCCGCCAAGTTCTTCGTTCCCGCGTTCCCAATCAACTGCCCTTAAAACAAAATCCCGCAATGAGACGAATGGTTTCGTCTCATCACAGGATAATGTTTGTGGGGTCAAACTTTCAATTCGCAGGGGTCGACTTTGTGGTTGCCAGTGCGTAGATCAACCGAGCAGCGCTGCGTGCAGTGCGTGAATCGACGTCGTATTTGGGATTGAGCTCCACCACGTCGGCGACCTTGAGCTTTCCGCTGGATGCCACCTGCTTGCAGACCTGCGAGATGATCTTCATCGGCACGCCTAGGCCCGCCGGGGCGCTGACCCCTGGTGCCACGCTGGCAGGCAGCACGTCCAGGTCGATGGTCAAATAGAGTACGTCGATGCCTTCGAGGAAGTCTGCAACAAACTCCGCCGCACCCTGCTCGCTGCAATCCTCGTCGAGAAGGTACTTTGCGCCGAGCGCATCGGCCGCGTTGAACAGCACCTTGGTATTGTTCGGTTCGCTGATGCCCAGCACCGCATAGTGGAATCCGCGGCCGGTGTTCTGCAGGTTCTCAGCCAGGTTCAGGAAGGGGGTGCCGCTGCTGCGGCGGTCGGCGCGGCGCAGGTCAAAGTGCGCATCAAGGTTGAGGATGCCCACGCGCACATCGGGATTCTGGTCATAGAAATGGTAGATCCCGCTGCCGGTGCCAAAGGCGGTTTCATGTCCGCCGCCGAGGATGATCGGAAGGCTTCCACCGCTCAGCGCAGCATCCACCGCTGCAGCGAGCCGCGCCTGGCCCTGCTCCAATTCATCGCCCGTCACCACGATGTCGCCGAGGTCTATGAGCTTGCGCTGCTCGTGAATGGCCAAGGGGGCCAGCGCCTTGCGCAGCGCCGAGGGGCCTTCAGCGGCACCCACCCGGCCTTTGTTGCGCAGCACCCCGGCATCCGAGGCGAAGCCCAGCAGCGCAACACTGCCCTCGAGTCCCGCTTCGGCTCCGGATTGGACCTGCTGGTGCCAGCGCAGATGCACGTCCTCGGTGCCGTCGATTCGTCCATCCCACTGCGGAGCCTTGCGGTCGACCTTGACGTTCGTTTGATTGGAAGATTCATCCATACTTCCAGAACAACAGATCACCAGGGTGTTTACCAGCGCTTGACGCATTGTACGTCTGTAATTACAGACAGAACGGGGCGAACGGCGTAGAAACTACAGAACCGACTCGAAAACAAAGGCGGTCATCGACCCCGGCTCGATCTCCGTGCGTCCGGCATCTTGGATCACGGGACCTGCCGCGCGTGAAGCGAGCTGCTGGAATTCACCCTTGGACAGGTGCCGAATCCCCACCGGTGCATGCGCCGAGAGCCACTGCTCGATCCGCGCCGGGTCGGCCTGGGTCAACCAGGCGAACAGCGCATGGGCACCCTGCGCCGCCGCCTTGCCCGTAGACATTTCAAGTGAATCATTGAGGGCGATATTGATGACCGAATTCAGGACCTCATCGCTTTTGGGCAACTGCGTTCCGGAGACCTGCAGCTTGGCAATCAACTTTGGCAGATCATCGGCCGGCAGCGGGGGCAGGCCGACTGCCTGCGCCTTGCCGACCTCGCTGACCATCGCCTCGGGGAACAGTTCCAGCACCTTGGCGAACATCTTCGGATTAGCGCGGCGCACGGACTTGGCAAATGCCTGCTCCGCCCAGGTCTGCCAGTCGGGAAGGTGCGGGTCTTTGAGGTAGGCGATGACCGCCGCCCGCGCCACGGCGCTGAGCCCCTCGTCCTCGGTGGACGGATCCTCCTTGTCGATGCGCAGGATAATCGGCTGTACCAGCTCGCCGGGATCACGTTCGCGAAGTTCACTCATAGTCACCAGTCTATTCAGCTTCGCAGCGATGCCCCTCCGCTCGACTCGCACCGCAGCGGGACAGCACTAGGAGCTGAGGAAGGTGACGGTAATGCGCGCCCGCTGCCGCGCCAGGACAGCATGCATGACGTTTGCTTCAACGAATACGGACCCGCCCGTACTCAACCGATGGGTGTCGCCGCCGACCCGGAAATCAACTTCTCCTTCGATCACGTTGACGAGAATCGGCGTGCGCGCCATATGGTCGGCAAGCTCCACGCCGGCGTCGAAGGCAATCTCGGTGATCTGCGCCTTCTCGCCGGAAAAGATGCGCTTGGCGGCGTATTTACCGGACTTGATGGGATTTCCTTGGCCGTAGTCTGCCAAGCTGTTTGCGATCAGCTGCGCATCGGCACTGGTCCCGGTGTCTTTTGGCTCCACGTCGCATCCCCTTGCCCTTGGGTACATCTCACTTGCCATCATGCCATGCGGTGGACCGCCGGCAATTTCAGTGGCTGCGCCTTTTAACCTTGTGCACGATCAGCAGGACAACGCTGCTGAGCATGGCCACAGCCAGGGTCGCCAAAGACGGCCCCTGCAGTCCGCTGAAGCTCAGGTTCGACGCCACCTGATCGGTGAAGCTTTCAAGCCCCGCACCGAAGCCAGCCTTTTTGGAGGAACCCAGCCCCGCCAAGGCGGTGAATACGGCAGGCATAATCCATTGGATCGCCAGAGCCAACAGCCAGATCAGCAAATTTGCGGCCCGCAGGAATCCCAAGGACCCAAGCACCAAACCCAGAACCACCGGTCCCGCATAGCTCAGGTAGGCGGCATACTCCCCCACCGCCCCGATCAACGATGCGATGATCTGCAGCCAATAACTGATAGCTGTGGTCAACAGCGCTACCAATGGCACCGCGGCGAGCAGCGGAAGTTTTGCAATGAGGTAATACAGGACCTGGCACACCACAAAGATGCTGCCGACAACCCACAGTTGATGTTCCGACGAGGCCGAAATCTTACCGGAGAAAATCTGCGGGTTAAATGCATAGAGCCCCTGGAGTACGAATCCCAGCAGCGCCAAAACCACTCCAAGATCGGTCATCACTGCGAACTTGGTAACCCCGCGCCCCATCCTGCGCACAAAATATGCCGAGAGCAGCGTCAGCACCGAGAACACCACCAGCAGACCCAGCATGTCGTTGGAGGCATGCGGGAAGATGGCGCTGTCATCCTTGCCGATCCACAACCACGGCAGGACAATCACTACCGTCATCAATAGACCTGCAACGAGTTGCATCCACCAGTTTTGCCAGACGCGTGCAGTCGATCTCAAAGTTGCTCCTTTGTGTTCCTACGCGCTCATTCTGTCAGAGCCTAGGCGTCGACCACGGACATTCAACTGGTGTTTCATCGCGTAGGCCGACCTTAAAGCAGCGAACGGCCCGTATCCATTCCATACCCTGTGGAATGCATACGGGCCGTTCGCTTCTCACCTCAGCGTCGATGCGGATGGTCGATGCCCTCGAACACGATACGAGATAACTTTGGTCAAGCATCCTGTCGGTGAAAGCCGCTTTCGGCGATAGCCGCCGCGGCTTTAACTAGATCCAGTAAATATCAAATTAGTCATAGTGTGCAATTGGCACTCCCAGCATTGATCAATCCGACTAATTTCTACTGAAACAATCCGTCATAACCGGCCATTTTGCTGAATGCTCTGCCCATCGTGACTTGGAACACCATGAATGACCCATTGACCTTGACGCAACGTCAACCATTAGCGTGAATGTCATGAAGAACTTGTCTGCGGTGCACCACGATGATGAAGCCTTCAGCATTGCTGAGGTCGCGAAGGCGGCCGGCGTCACCAGCAGGACCTTGAGGCACTACGACCATATAGGCCTCCTGCCCCCGGCATATGTCGCCCAGAACGGCTACCGCTTTTACGGACAGGAAGAACTCATCAGGCTTCAACGAATACTCCTTCTGAGGCAACTGGGTTTAGCGCTGGACACCATCGGGGAGGTTCTCGATTCCAAGCAAGATCAGGCGCGGGCACTTGAAACGCACGTTCAAGATCTACAACGGCAGCGGGAAAAACTTGATCGACAGATCAACGCCCTTCACCACACCATCGACGTACTAGCAACGGGAGAAACAATGAATCTCGATTCAGCCTTTGAAGGCTTTAACGATCAATACAAAGATGAGGTCACCGAGCGCTGGGGCGCCGAGGCCTACAAGAAATCAAATGACTGGTGGCGCTCCAAAACCGCTGCGGAACGTTCGAACTTCATGGAGCTCGTCAAGGAACTCAATCACGATTGGTCCGCCGCCGGCGACAGCGGAGCCGCTCCCGGGGATACCATCGCCCAGGAACTTGCGGCCCGTCATGTTCAATGGCTGCGCAGCGTTCCCGGCACTCCCGCTTCCTCGGGTGACCCGGAAGAACTGAAAATGTATGTTTTGGGCCTGGCGGACATGTATGTCGCCGACGAGCGCTTCGCCAAGAATTACCGGGGTCATGCTCCGCTGGTCCGCGATGCACTCAAAATCTTTGTCGCCCAGCTCAGCGAAGAAGGGTAGCTCTTTTCGATTCCCACCTCGCTGACTGAGCTGATTTTGATGGGACGGCTAGTCCTGTTCAAATTTCGATGAAAATCGCTCACGCGGGGTGGGAATCTGATTTTTTACGGCTTCGACGTAGCTGTCCACGACTGCGTAACCATCATCGACAGGTACCACCGAATTTCCGCCCTGCACCAAAAGAGATCCATCCGGTTGAGCGATTGCGTTGAAGACGTAGCTGCGGCCCACCTCAGGAAGCATGGTGTCGTCAGGCGTCACCGTTGTGTTCAGTTCCCTGCTGAACCCGCCGGAGATCTGCACCGGCACAGAATCGTTGGTCAACAGACTTCCCTTGAGATTCTGCTGCACCAAGATCGTGTAGTTGGTAAAGGGAGCAGCAATAGTCGACGTTCCCGTTGACGTCTCAAGGGTTACCTGCCCGTCGTATTCGGCGTCCCCCTGTGAAACGACCTTGGCGACGAAAACATAGTCAGCGTCGCCCACTACCGAGGCAGGGTCTTCGACGTTGATCCAATAGGCATCGCCCGTTCCCGAGAACACCGACTGCTCCTTGGATTGAGAAGTTGACTCCGAGTGAGAGCTTAATGCACAGGAAGAAAGCACGAGCGAAGCAAGCAGTCCACAACTGACCATACTGATGGCAGGACTCAGACCCAGAGACTTCGACATTATTTTCCTCTGCCTCGCAAAGATCAATTAGAACTAGTCAAGGTCGGAACCCTGAGCCAGATCTTCGCGGGCTTGGGCATAGCGCCCCTGAATGTATTCTTCCAAGGCCTCGCGTTCAACGCGCCACATTCCACGGCCGCCGATCTGGATCGCTTTGAGCTCGCCGCTTTTGACCAGCGCCCGAACTTGCGGGAGCTTCACGTTCAACTCTTCTGCGACGTCTTCCAACCGTAGAAACCTCATGAATTTAGATTACTGTCGTTTGCCACTGTTTAATTCATTTCGGAACGATTTGTGGAAAACTCGCTTCTTCTGGCCGTCACGACGAATTTGCCGCTGTCGGCCGGTGAGATTGCAACAAAACCGGTCAGTCCGTGCAATACAGTTGGGCTCTACTGGTCATTTTGACTAAAGTTTAGTACTGGAACTCGCGTTCATCGCGCACACGCCGTCACAGGAGACTTCACACATGACTTCGGATACGTATCAGCTCGACGAAACCGATCGACGTATCCTCTTGGCACTAGATGCCGACCCGCGAGTGCCCATCATGATGCTGGCCCAGCAGCTCGGTCTTGCACGCGGCACCGTCCAGACTCGTCTTGAGCGGCTGGCCAATTCGGGTGCACTGCGTTCTAACACCGCAAGGATTCTTCCTGCCTCCATGGGCCGCGGCGTCAGCGCATTTGTCAGCGCAGAACTTGACCAGGCCCGATTGAACGAAGCCATTGCCGGCCTGCGCCAGATCCCTGAGGTGCTTGAATGCGTCGCCCCGGCAGGCGACACAGATCTGCTGCTTCGTGTAGCCGCCACCGACCCCGACGACCTGTACCGAGTCAGCGAAGAGATCCGTCTCTGCCCCGGCATCACCCGCACCTCAACCTCGATGATCCTGCGCGATGTCATTCCCTACCGCACCACCGAATTGCTCAAGAAGCTCGGCGGCGACAAGCACTAATTTCTATTCTTGTCATATGTACCGAGGGAGCGATCGTGCCTAAGTTGTCTGCTCTAGACACGTAAAAGTCGGCCTACCAGGCTCTGCCCCGATATCTCTATGCCGCTATTGGGGAGCGACCAAGCCAGCACATAGCTTGCGTGCCTAGAGTAGTTATTACCTTCTTCAAGGTGCGAGTGATGATGATGTGATTCTGGCTCCGTTGCACAGCAACGGAGCCAGAATTCATTTATTGCCGATAAAGACATTTCAGTCAGGAAACACTATGCGGTGATGACCGCCTCAAGATTCTTGCCCGGAAGATACTTGCGGGCTCGGTACACCTGAATCATCGATGCAGAGCACAGCAGGACTAGCAGGACGATGAACCACACAGGGTCGGCCACCATGCGCCACAACGCAAAGAAGGTGGGGAAGGTAAAACCGATGAAGCAGCACATGTAGAAGCGACCCGTCAGCTTGCCGATGTCCGCCGGCCCTGCCAGATCCAATACCTGGCTGAGCCCGGCAACCAAGAGGATGCCGTTGGCCGAGCCAGAAAGCACGAATGCCACGGCACCCAAGACCAACGATCCTGTCAGTGCTACGGCAATCATGCTCAACAGCGCCAGTAGCGCCACCGCAAGACCTACCATCAGCAACATGATCCGGCTGACATCGTTGAAACGTTTGATCAGCGGCTGAATCCCTGCGCCCATGCCCATGGTGACCACCACCGCCGTGGTGGTGTAGAGCAAGGTCGACTGGCCCGGAGGCGAGCTGAGCGCCGGAACCACGGCGAAGCCGGTGGCCGCCATGCCGAAGACCCATGGGGCGGCCGGAAGCACCAGTCGCGTGAATCGTTTCATGTTGGCTGCGCTGGTGTGCATCTGCTGCTGCACCGGCGCAGAATCTTTGGACAGCTGCGTCGCTGGGAGCGGGCGGTCTTCCTTCGCGGTGAGCATCAACAGCAGCCAGGCAAGGGTGGCCAGCGCGTGCACGGCGTAGGCAACTTCGGGGCTCTGTGTCCCGCCGACGATGGCACCTGAAATTGCCGGGCCGATGGCGAAGCCTGCGGAGGTGCACAGCGCCGCCCGTGTCGCTCCGGCAGGTCCCAGGCTGATGACCTTGACCCAGCTGGTGACGGCAACCATGGCCAGTCCCATGCCCAGGCCGGTGAAGACGCGGCCCGCATAGAGTCCAGCCTCGGCGAACAGTCCCGTCATCAGGGCGAGCGATCCGAGGATGGAAAAGCCGAGGGCCGCCAGGGTGAAGGGCTTGCGGCCAAAGCGGTCGGCCAGCGGCCCGCCGTAGGCCAGTGCCGGGATCATCCCCAGCAGGTAGCTTCCCATCACCAGCATTGCTTCGAATTCGCTCAGTTCGCGGTGCTGCTGATACCAGCTGATCAACGACACGTACTGGTTGGCGCACCAGCCGGTGAGGATCAAACAGATTCCCGGAAGCCACCACGCGGTGGCCGTTTGCCTCGTCTCGTGCAGGGAAATAACTACTCCGTAAGTTCGTGGAAGAGGCCGCGCACGCGGTCGGCGATCTCATCGCGGATCATGTTCATGCGTTCGGCCCCGGTGACGCCGTCTTCGCTGGGTTCATAGGTGACCCAGCGTTCGGTGGCGATCTGAGGATCGAACTGCGGGTTCGCGTCGGTGCCGAGGATGATCACGCGGTCCACCTCGTGGGCTAGCTTTGCATCGATGGGCTTGGGCGTGCCCTCGGCCATGTCTGCGCCGCTGGCCGCCAGCGAGGCAACGGCCCCGTGGTTGATCTCCGAACCAGGATTGGTGCCGGCGGAGTAGCTTTGCACCGCGCCCTCGGAGACGAAGTCCATCAGGGCGGCTGCCATCTGAGACTTGCCAGCATTGCGGGAGCAAATGAACAGGACTGATGGTTTTGTCATAGACACAATTGAACCACCCAAAGCGGACTTTGGGTGGTTCAATGATGCTGCGTGACTTTTGGCAGGAAAGTCCTAGACGATCAGGTTCTTCTGGGCCTGATTCTTTCCGGTCTTGATGGTCTCTCCCTTGAAGAAGGCAGGGTGCTTGAAGCGCATGTACAGCATGATGATCACGCCGAGCAGCAGCACGCCGATGCCCAGGATGAATACCATGCCCACCCCGCCGATGCTAGAGCCGGAACCGTAGTCCGGGTTCATCGACTCAATGGCGGTAGCGAAGAACATCACCAGCAGGATCACGCCGCCGATCAGCGGGGCGAGGAACTTGAAGATGATATTGCGGAAGCTGGAGAACAGCTCGTCGCGGAAGTACCAGACGCAGGCCAGCGCGGTCAGACCGTAGTAGAAGCAGATCATCAGGCCCAGCGCCGTGATGGTGTCCCACAGCGCGTTCTCGGAGATCAGCCGGGTGACCACGTAGAAGATCGCGGCAGCTGCAGCGGAGGCGAAGGTTGCCACCGACGGGGACATGTAGCGCGGGGAGATCTTGGCGAAGCTCGATGGCAGCGCCTTGTAGTAGCCCATGGCCAGCAGTGTGCGGGCAGGTGAAACCATCGTCGACTGCAGCGAGGCGGCAGAGGAGGAAAGGATCGCCAGGGACATCAAGATGGCCAGCGGACCCATCACCGGGCCGGACAGCACGGCGAAGATGGATTCCTGGTTCTCCGGGTTTCCTGCGCCCAGGCCGGTGGTGCCCACGCCGGCCCAGTAGATCACGCCGGTGGCGACTGCCAGGTACAGGGCGATGATGATCAGCACGGTCCAGGTCGCTCCGCGGCCGGGGACCTTGTTCGGATCGGTGGTTTCTTCGTTCATGGTCAGGGTGACGTCCCAGCCCCAGAACACGAAGATCGACAGCGAGATGCCGGCGGCGAAGGCGGTGAAGGACTCGACGCCCGCAGGGTTGAACATCTCAAGGGTGATCGGGGTGCGGTCGAACGGTGCGCTGGAGGTGAAGGCCATGATCGCAAAGAGCAGCAGCACGCCCACCTGGAAGCCGACCAGCACATACTGGAAGACCTTGGTGGCGTTCATGCCACGGTAGGAGATGTAGGCCGCCACCGCGATGAAGACCAGGGTGGTGGGGATGTTGATCCACAGGTTGTCCGTCAGATCTGCAATCCACTGCTGCCCGGTGAGCTGGGCGATGAGGATGTAGAAGAAGTCCACCGCCACCGCCGCCAGGTTTGAAAGCACGATCACCGTTGCGGCGATCAGGCCCCAGCCGCCCATCCAGCCGATCATCGGGCCGAAGGCGCGGGTTGCCCAGGTGAAGGAGGTGCCGGAGTCCGGCATGGCATTGTTCAGCTCGCGGTAGCCAAGGGCTACGAGCAGCATCGGAATAAAGCCGGCGATCAGAATGGCCGGTAGGCTGGTGCCCACCTCTGCCACGGTGGCTCCCAGGCCGGCGGTGAGAGTGTAGGCCGGGGCAATGCAGGAGATACCGATGACGACTAGGCCCATGACACCGACGGTGCCCTTGGACAGACCCTTTTCATGCAGTCCCGAATCGTTGCGTTCGGGAGGGTTATCCTGCCTCAATTCTTGTGACATAGTAAGAAACCTTTTGGCTAGTGCGGCTCAACGCTGAGCCAACGCAGCCCGCACCACGCTGACGGTGGTCAGGTGGGCGGGAGCGTTAGGAATGGAGTGTGCGCGGTTAACAAAATCGCGAGGGTACGAATTTTGACCAGTTCTTTCTACCGGGTCGATTCTAGGGTGGGAATGACGCCGATCGGCACATTCAGATTGCTCAGGATGCGCTGGGCCTTGGGGCCGATGAACAGGCGCCGGTTGGCCGCCAGGCGGGAAGATCCGAGCAGCGCCAGGTCTCCTGGCTGCCATGACAGCTGGGAGGACGCAGCGTCGATGGTGCCGCCGGCGACGACGTCGATCTCTGCCTCGATCCCCAGCTCATTGGTTAGCTGCGCCAGGTACTGGCGCGTGCTGTCCACGTGGGCCTCCAGGTCTGCCTCAGCATTGGCGATCTCCCTGTGGGAGACCAGCGTTGCCACGCGCAGCTTGACCTTGCGAGCCTCTGCGATGCGGGCCGACAGGTCGATGACTGCACGCGCTCCGGGGCGGTCGCCCACGAAGCAGGTGAGCCGGGTGATCTGCGAACCGGCGCTGCGCAGCGACTGCAGCGAGGTCGGCGAGGACATGAACACCGCCAGCGGCGAGGAGTGCAGCAGCGCATTGGTGATGTTTCCTGGCATGAAGAAGCCGCCCATGTGGCGTTTGCGTCCACCAAGGACGATGCCGTGGGCTTCGAATTCCTGACCGAGTTCGATCAGGCCTTCAGCGATGGATGACACCGAGCGGGCCACCACGGAGGCGTTGATTCCAGCAGGAACCAGCGCCAGCGCTTCGGCGGCCCAGGCATCCACCTGGGCGGAGAGGATGGATTCATATCCATGGTCCCCGCCCGGGTAGATGGCGCTGAAGGGTGCGGCGGCCGGAAGCACGATCGCGATCTGCAAAGATGCGTTCTTGGTTCCGGCCACCACTGCGCTGGCCAATTCAATGGCCTCGGCGCCGCGTTCGTCGGCGGTATAACCTACGAGCAGTTTCATAACTTAGGCGTTGGCCTTTTCGGTCAGGGTTGCGACACCGTCGTAGGACTCGTCGTAGCTGGTGCCGTCCAGTTCAGCCAGGATGCGTGCTGCCGAACGGCGGCCCATGCGCACTGCGCCGTCCACGTGCTGGAAGCCTTCGCCTGCCAGATCCGAGGAGCTGAAGTAGATCGGGCCGACGTTGTCGTTCTGGGTCGGGCCGAAGCGGTGCAGGCCGCCCAGGTCGTAGCTGGTGGCGTAGGCGCCGCGGGTCCACTCTTCGGAGCCGAAGTCCGAAAGGTAGAAGACCTTTGGATCCAGGGTCTTCTCGCCCAGGAATTCGGCCATGGCCTTGAGCACAACTTCCTTGCGCTCTTCGTCGGTGTCCAGCGACCAGACCTTGTCTGCCTCGACATCGGAGATGAAGCCGACCAGGGTGCCGGTGGATTCGCCGTCGAAGGTGTTGTCGTAGATTTCCTGAACCAGGTGGTTCGGGCCGAAGCAGGTGCCGGACAGGCCCTCTTCACGCCAGAACGGGGTCTCGTAGACCGCGTGCACCTTGATGACCAGGCCCATGGACTGGTGCTGGTGGGTGACCTGCTGCCAGCGAGGCAGCGGCGGGAAGTAGCTGATGCGGCTGTACAGGTTTGGCGGCACCGCCAGCACAACCTTCTTGGCCTTGACGGTGACGTCTGCGCCGTGGGCGACGACGCCTTCGTCGCTCCATTCCAGCTTCAGCACCGGGTTGTTCAGGAACAGGGTTTCTTCCGGCAGGCGCTCGGAGACTGCGATGGAGACGCCCTGCATGGAGGTCTTCATGCGGCGGTCAAGGATGAAGTCTTCGTCAACCAGATTGTCGAAGGAACCTGCGGAGGATGCCATGAGGACAGCCTGCAGTGCGGAGAAAGCGTGGGCTGGCTTGGTGAGCATGCCGCCGGCGATGAACAGGCCGATGTTGTTGCAGGCGGTCTCGTCATCCGAGTTGTTGCGCAGGAAGTGGTGGAAGGAGATGGTGTCCAGCTCTGCAGCGCGCGGGTGGTCCCATGGCTTGTCCGGGTTCATCTGTGCTGCCAGCTGGTTCATCAGCTCGATCAGCTTGTTCATCTCAGCCACGGTGGATTCTGCCACTGGGAAGTCGTCGCCCTCGTAGATGATGGCTTCGCCGGCTTCGGTGCGGTAGACGCTCTTGCCCTGCTTGTAGCGTTCGAAGGTCTCGATGCCCAGCTCTTCGATCAGCGAGTACAGGCCGGTCTGATCCGGGCTGATCCACTGGCCGCCGATTTCGATGGTGGCGCCGTTCATCTGCTCGGTCCAGGTGCGGCCGCCAACGCGGTCACGGGCCTCAAGCACCGCCACGGACTTGCCTGCCTTGCTCAGCTCGTAGGCTGCGGTCAGACCCGATGGGCCGGCACCGATGACAACGACGTCGCGTTCCAGATGTTTCATTTCTACTCTCCCTGAACAACAAAATGAATTTCGTTCATTTATCTTTCCTATAGCATAGGGTACGAACTTGATCTTGTGAAGCAACCCACGTCAGCTAGGTGGTAAATAATGAGCGAACAGGCGCAGCGGCGTGCTGGACGACCCCGGAAAGCAGTCCTAAATAAGGACCGAATCACCGAGCACGCACTGAGCCTGGTCTCCACCGACGGCTACGAGGCGTTGACCATGAGCCGCCTAGCCAAGTCCCTGGGGGTCGCCGCCTCGGCACTGTACAACCACGTGTCCTCAAAGCACGACCTGCTGCAGTGGATCCAGGAACTGGTCATGGCGGAGATCGACGCCACGGTCTTCGACACCCTGGACATCGAGCAGGCGCTGGTGCAGTGGGCCACCAGCTACCGCGACACCTTCGCCCGGCACATCCCGCTAATCCCGGTGATCGCCGTGCTGCCGGTGGCAGATTCTCCGCGAACCTTGAACATGTATGAGCGCGTGGCCGAGGCGCTGCGCGACTACGGGATGGACGACGAGGTCATCATCCCAAGCATCGTCGCGCTTGAATCCTTCATCTTCGGCTCCGCCATGGACACCGCGGCACCCCATGACATCTTTGAAACCAAGGACCACAAGGATGCCACCCCGAACTTCACGCAGGCGGTAGCCGACCAACGCGCCACCGGCCGCAACACCAGCGACGATTCTTTCCAGCGCGGGCTGCGCGCCATGGTTTCAGGCCTGCTGGCGGCAGGCAGCGCCGCATAGGACGCATCGCCCACGCAGAGAACCCCGGGATCCTTGACGGATCCCGGGGTTCTTCGGGCTAATCTTCGAGGATGGCCCACTCCCCAACTTCTTCGTTATCGGAGTCAAATACATCTTCCTGCGCACCGGCGGTAATCGGATACATGGTGATTTTTTCAGACCAATCACGCAAGATTTTCTGCAGCTCTTCAAGTGGCTTAAGCTGCATATTTTCAGTCTCGAAATTGACTTCCATAACAAAGCGCATGATGTGCTCCAATCCGTTCGGTTGCCGTAATACTATTCCTCGGTATTCTGAAATACGAGACTTGACAAGGGATTGTTTAGCAAGATTTCGCTAAGGAAGAAATGTCTGGATTAAAGCGAAAGACGAGGTCCATAGGACCTCGTCTTTCACGGTGAAATTCTGTATTACTGCATTGGCAGATTTGCCAGCGAGTTCATCGCTTCGGGTCCACCGATCTTGTAGAGGGCCAAGAGCAGGCCTCCGAAGATGGTTCCCAGAACTGCGCTGAAGCCCAATGAAATCTTTACCAATGAACGTACTTCAGCGCGGCTGATCTCAGCTTCGTCGTTCAAGTACTTTTCAGCAGAGCGGCTGATGTTTGCAGCCGGGGTGGTGACGGAAGTCAGGGTAATGACATTCGATGCGGAGTCGGTTTCACCGTCGCGCAGGTAGGCGATGGTGGTGCGCTGCTTGCGGTTCTGGCGCAGCTTCACAATGTTCGCACCATGTCGTGCCAACAAAATATCTTCGCCCAGTGGGATGGTTCCCATTACCGCTTCTCCTTCGCTGTTTCAATCACCGTACTTCCAGTAAAGCGCAGGTTTTTGACAACTTGTAGAGAAAGCGCCGTTTTGTCGACAACCACACAGTGACATGTGATGCAATCCGCATGATTCCGGGGAAAAATCGAGGTTTTCAGTGAGCTGGAGCATAGCTTCAGCTCACCGTGGAACCGCTATTCGGGCAGCTGGCCAAAGGCCTCGGTGTCCTCGATCGGACCGAGCACCAAAATGCGATCCCCAGGCTTCAGCACGGTATCGGCATCAGCGTTCTGCCATTTGCCTTCCGCGTTGGCCCTCGCCGCTACCGTCACGCCATAGTGTTTGCGCAGCTTGCTGTCGCCCAGGCGCAGTCCGTGCAGCACCTTCGGAGAGTTCATCTTCACCATGGCAAAGCCGCTGTCGATTTCCAGGTAGTCCATCATCGCGCCGCGAACCAGGTGGGCCACGCGTTTGCCCATCTCCTTTTCCGGGTAGATGATGTGGTGCACCCCCAGCTGTTCAAGGATCAGGCCATGCTGGTCATCCAGCGCCTTGGCCCAGACATTTGGAACCCCCATGCTTAGCAGCTTGGAACAGGCGAGGATCGAGGCCTGCAGGTGCGTGCCGATGGCGACGACCACGCGGTCGAACTCATTGATCGACAGCTGCTCAAGCGCCTCGCGCTTGGTTGCGTCGGCGCGGACCACCTGAGTCAGTTCGCCGTTGAGCTCCTGGACAATCTCCGAGTCCAGGTCAATACCCAGCACATTGGTGCCGGAGTCCATCAGTTCCAGGGCCAGCGATGCTCCGAAGCGCCCAAGCCCAATCACCGCCACGGAGTCCGCCTGGGCGATTTTCTTAGCCGTATTACGGCCGGAGGTGAAGTTAACCAATTGCTGGCCTTTCCTTTGGAAGTTCGAAAACTGCTTTCTTGTCGCGCAGGGCGAGTGCCGAGCCAAGGGAGAGGACGCCCACGCGTCCCAGATACATCAGCGCAATCAGCACCCACTCCCCTGTTGGGGGAATATCAGGGGTGATGCCGGTGGACAGGCCGACCGTCGCGAATGCCGACACCGCTTCAAACAGGCATTCATCCAGTGTGAAGTCGGTGACGACCAGCAGGATCATGGTGCCGGTGAAGACCGCGGCAACCGCCATGAGCACCACCGAAATCGCCTGACGGTGCACGGACCGCGAGAGGCGTTTGCCGAAGATGTTGACCGCCGATTCGCCGCGCAGCTCGGTGAAGAGAATAAACAGCAGCACTGCGAAGGTGGTGATCTTAATGCCGCCGCCGGTACCTGCCGGTCCGGCGCCGACGAACATCAGCACGTCCATGCCGAGCCATGTCGCCGCGTGCATGCCGCCGATATCGATCGAATTGAATCCGGCGGTACGGGTCTGCACCGATTGGAAGAAGCCTGCAAGCACCTTTTCCTGCACCGGCATCGGGCCCAGAGTGTCTGGGTTGGCCCATTCCATCGCGGTGATGAACACGGTGCCCACCAGCAGCAGGGCCGCGGTGCCCGCCAATACGATCTTGGTGTTCATCGACCATTTCAGCCGGTTGCGCGCATAGCGTCGGATTTGCAAGATGACAGGGAAGCCCAGTCCGCCCAGAATGATTGCTGCGCTGATCGGAAGGCAGATCCATGGGTCGGCGGCAAAGCCCATGAGGTTGTCGGAGAACAGTGCGAAGCCAGCGTTGTTGAACGCTGAAATCGCATGGAACGCACCATAGGACAGCGCCTTGCCCACCGAGTAGTCGTAGCCGAAGAAAAAGCGCAGGGTGAGCAGCAGTGCGATGATCCCCTCGATCAGGAAGGTGACCTTCACGATGGACAGTGACGCGTTTTTGACGTCCTGCCCCTCGACCGCCTTGGCCTCGGACTGGGTCGTGAGCTTTACCTTCAGGCTGAGCTTGCCCAGAATGCTCAGGGAGAAGAGCGATGCCACCAGCATGATCCCAAGCCCGCCGAGCTGAATCAGCACGATGATGACTACCTTGCCGAAGACGCTGAATTGGGTTGCCGTATCGAGCACCGCGAGGCCCGTTACGCAGACCGCCGAGGTTGCGGTGAAGATCGCGTCGATCAAGGAAGTGAATTCACCGGTGCTTGAGGACAGCGGGGATGCGAGGAGTAATCCGCCCAAGAGGATCGTTGCTGCGAATCCAACGGCGACGGTGCGGGCCGGTCGCGCCACAACATTTGATCCGGAAACATGGAATTTATGTTTCCTGCGGAGTTTGTTCATTTGGTCTTCATATCGCTTAAGCCATCTGTCTACATCATGTAGAACAGCCCTACGAATGGAAAACAGTACTCCTAGAATGACCCACTGCCAACAGTGATTTGCATCTCAGCGGTGAAGCCTGCCCAATACTCGGGCTTAACAGTACAAAGCGGAGGTATTGCTACCTCCGCTTTGTACAAATTTTTGAAACTATGCAGTTTTCAAATTGCGCTGTTTCTGTTCCTGCTTTGCTGCACGAACCTGCGCTGTCAGCTGATCGGTATCAAGCTTCTCGGGCGCCTCAATATCGTATTTTTCTGCCTTCTTCAGCAATCGGGCGCGGACCTCGGCTCGATGAGTTCGGTTGTACTTACGGACCATCACTACGGTCACGAGCGTCAACACCAGCAGGGTGATCAGGGCAGTGATCATCGTTGCTTCCATATTCATTGTCTTCTCGACCCCCTAACATCAAAGTCAAGAATGGGGCAGCCGGCCGATCGGCTATCAGCCGTGTTCGTGTCTTGAACATGCCGGCGCATCATCCTCTATATAGAGAAGAACAACAAGTTTAGCAGTTTTATTCGAATGAGCCGAGTTCGGTCCTGTCACTTTCGTTTCATTGGACCAGCACCACCACACCAATTCCGCGGTGCCTTTGGATGCTTAGAAATCGCCGGTGCCGTGGCTGTGCTCGAAAACGAGCGAGGTCTGGGTGGTGGCTACCGCTGGGTTGGCCGAGAGGTTGTCCAGAACGAATTGGCGCACGTCGGAGGAATTGCGTACCGCCACGTGGAGCACGAAGTCGTCTGCGCCACCGAGGAAGAACAGCTGGCGGACCCCCGGCTTGCTGCGTATTTCATCCGCGAAGTTCGACATCAGGTGCCTTGCTCCGGGCCTGATGCGCACGAAGATCAACGCCTCAAGCTCCTGTCCGAGCACCTGAGGATCCACTTCGATGGTGAAACGGGAGATCACCCCGGAATCCCGCAGGGCATTCAGGCGTGCAAGACAGGTTGAGGCGGCAATGCCGAGTTCTTCGGCCAGTGAATTATTGGTTCGCCGCGAGTTCTTTGACAGCAGCTGCAGCAGCCTTCGATCAAGCTCGTCAAGCTGCGCCGTGGTGGCGTCACGGGAATTGGTGCTGTTCAGCATCCAGATACACCTGCTTTCAGCAGTACTTCATGCTTGGGAACATCTTACGGTGCCGCCGGCCGCATCTACGGCTGAGGTGTGCGCTTTCGTGCGCGCAGGATGAACCAGAGAACCACGGCGATGACGATGACTCCTGCAACAATCCACGGCCAGTCAAGGGCGATCCATGCATAAAAGACCGCCATACCGATGGTCGTGTAGATCAAAGCCCAGGCCAGAGCCCCTACGGTCACCGCTGGAAGGTAGCGGCGCAGCGGCATTCGACTCATGCCCGCCGAGGCATTCACCGCAGATTGGATACCCACGGTGAGGAAGCTCAACGGCACCGCAAGCATTCCCCAACGGGCGATGAATCGCTGGGCGCGCTGATATACGGCACCGCGCAGGTGGCGCTCAAAGCGCGTGTGCTCTACCCCCTTGGCGATGCCGCGCCCCAGCCAGTAGGTGGTATTGCCGCGGACGAACGCGCCGAGGAAGAAGAACACGTAGGTCACCACAAAGGGTGCGTCATCGATCAGCCAGGTGATGGTGTCCATGACTAGGGAACGTTCTTGATCAGGCGCACCAACACCGCACCGATCAATGAGATGACCGCCGAGGTAATGAATAGCGTCGGGTAGCCGCCAAACCAGGTTACCGAGAGCCAGGCGATCAGCGGGGCAACCACCTGCGGCAGCGAGTTGGCGATATTGATCATGCCAAGGTCCTTGCCGCGGGAATCAGCGAACGGGAGCACCTGGGTCAGCAGTGCCAAGTCGACCGCCAGATACGAGCCGAACCCGATGCCCAGCAGCGCCGCCGCGGCGATAGCCATCGGGAAGGTGCTTGCCACGGACATGGTCAGCGCCGCTGCCGCAACGATGAGAGAGGAGATGATGACGTACTTTTTGCGCTTGCCGTCCTTATCGGAAAGCTTGCCTGAAATCACCGAAGAAAATATAACGCAAATCGCATATACCGCCGTCAGGATCAAAACTCCCTGCGCTGGATCGGGGTAGCGCACGGCGTCCTGCAGGAAGTACAGCAGGTAGACAAGGCACAGCTGGCAGCCCAGATACAGCATGAAGCGCGTCAGCCAGGCCCAGCCGAAGTCCTTGTGCTTGAGCGGATTGATCCAAAAGCTCTTCAGGAAATCAAGGACTGTCAGAGGTTCAAGCGCACCCTTGGGCAGCGGAACATCTTGGCGCATCATCACATAGGGAATGGAACACAGCGCCACCGCGGTGGCCACGATGGCGTAGCCGAAGACCAGATTCTGCGCCGCAACCATACCGATGACGGCACCGACCAGTGCGCCCATGGTCTGGCCCAGGGCCACCAGGCCGCCGACCATGCCGCGCTGATCCACCGGAACCTTGTCGGGGATCGCGGCAAAGATCGCCGCCAGGGCGGCATTGCCCGCAGCCTGCATCAGCGCCCAACCGAGCACCAGCATGCTGACAGTCTGCGCGGTGGACATCAGCAGCAGCGCCAGCGCTGCGCAGATGGTACCGAAGAATACCCAAGGGATGCGCCGGCCGAATTTGGAGGTGCTACGGTCGCTGAGGGCGCCGAACAGCGGGTTGGCTACCAGCGAGACCGCCGCACCGACACCGGTGACCAGCGAAAGGATCGCGTTCTTCTGGCTGGCGTCCAGCTGCTGCGCATGCAGCCCGAGCAGCACCTGGATGGGAGCGAAGAAGCCGATATTGATGCCGATGTGGACGATGACCAGCGCGGTGATCCACGCTGCGCCCACCCGGCGGGTGGGAACCTGCAGCGCTGCAGGTACTTCGGGTGTTGCTGCGCTCATTGGCCGCTACCTTCCCAACTCGCGGGCGGTGACCCCTGGATCTTCAAGTTGCTCGCGCGGCGGGGTCTTACCCTTGGCGATCAGCTTCTTCACTGCCTTGGCCATGAGCCCGCCGTCGATCATCGATGCGGCCACCAGCTCTCCCCCGGCATCTAGGCCGAAGACCACCTGGATTTTTCCACGCCGATTGTAGCGTTTGACCACCGAATCCACCGCGGAGAAATCTCCCACACTTTCCACATGGGCCTCGTGGCGGTCCGACCAGAACCACGGCACGGTATGCGCAGGGGCATCGGCGCCCAGGATCGTCGCCGCGGCGATGGCAGCGTCTTCCATGGCAGCCTCCCAGTGCACGGCGCGGCGTTGGCCCTCCACACGGGCAGCGTCGCCGATGGCGAGGATCTGTTTCCGGCCCAGGCAGCGCTGTAGCGCGTCGACGATGATCCCGTCATCGCAGCGCAGTCCCGCACGTTCGGCGAGCGCGGTTTCCGGGTCCACACCGATGGCCGCCACGATGATCTCCGCCTCCAGCCGCTGGCCGGAAACCATCGCGTGGTTCGGGCCCAGCTCGGTGACGGCGCCGGTGAGGGTTCTGATGCCGTGGACCGCATGTTCGGCATGCAGCTGCTGCGCCAGGTCGATGCCCATGATGGAAGCCAGTGGCGCATTGGAGCTGGAGACCAGGGTGACCTGGGCTCCGAGCATCTTGGCGGTGGAGGCGAATTCTGCGCCCACCAGTCCCGCGCCGATGATCAGCACGCGCTGGCCGAACATGCCGGTATCCAGTTCCTGGGACAACGCCACAGCATCCGCGGCGGTGTGCAGGGTGCGGGCGAAGTGGGCCCCGGGAACCTGCAGTTGGCGCGGGGTGGTACCGGTGGCAAGCACGATGTAGTCATCCTCGGCCTCCGGCGTCGGCAGCTCGGTAATCTCTTCCTGAATCAGGTTGATGCGGTGCTCCTGATACCAGGAGACCGGAGCGAAGGGCTCGACCTGCAGGGACTTACTCAGCGGCGGCCTGTCATAGGGCAGCCCCTGGGCGTCGGAGATCGTGATGGTTCCTGTGTAATTCTGGCGCACCAGTTCCCTGGCCAGGGTGTGTCCGGCGACCCCTGCCCCGATGATATGTACCGACGGCATTTAGACGTCGAGTTCCAGGTTGCCATCCACGACGCTGACTTTGTAGGTGCGCGCGTCCACCGTGGCAGGAAGGCACATCGCCTTGCCGCTGCGCAGATCGAAGCTGGCGGCGTGCATTGGGCATTCGATTTCGCAGCCTTCAACCCAGCCTTCGGAGAGCGAGGCTACCTCGTGGGTGCATTCGTCCTGCAGTGCGTAGAAGTTGCCGTCTTCGGCGTGGAATACGGCGATGTCCTCACCGGCCCCACTGTCCTTCGCCTCGACCAGCAGTCCTTCTCCTTCTGGCAGCTGATCTGCGGGACCGACCCGGTAGCTCACGGTAACTCCTTTGATGCGCGATTACTTCTGCAACCATTCTGTCACCTATTTATCGGTAGCACCTAGCTGGTGGGTCACGCTTGGGAGATCATTTGGTGCAACGGGTGGCCGTCGGGCAGCTGCGGCATCAGTTCAATTCCGTCCAACCCCTGCCCGCGGGAGGCGACGATGACGGCCTGGGGTGCCAGCCGTTCCAGGGCGTTGCGATAGGCCCGGCGCATCGCTGCTCCCTGCAGCACTCCCCCGAGGCAGGCGACCTGCGCCGGCCGCACCCCGTCCAGGCTGCAGCGCTTCAGGGCGGTGGCAGTGCTGTGGGCCAGCTCTCCGGCCGCCTGCTCGATGATCCGTGCGCTGACCGCGTCCCGGTCGGCAAGCTGCGCCACCTGCTGGGCGAAGGAGGCGACGACAGCGATGCGGTCGGGATCGGATTGCAGCTGAATGTATGCCTGTTCCAGATCCGGCCAGCGCTGCTCGACGATCCTCGTCAGCGCCGTGTTTGGACCTCGTCCGTCATGGGCGCGCATCACTGCGTCCAATGCCTTCTGGCCGATCCAGTAGCCGCTGCCGGCATCACCCATGATGTTGCCCCAGCCGTCGACCCGGGCCACCCGCCGTGCGCCCACCCCGAGCACCACGACACCGGTTCCGGCCGCGATGACGACCCCGTGTCGCTCGCCGAGGGCCCCGAGATAACTGGATACCGAATCGTGGGCAAGGTAGATCCGCTGGCACACTCCCGGTTTCAGCAGCCGCTTCAGGGCCGCGGCGTCGTGTTCGACGGCGGTGAGCCCGGTGGTCCCGATCGCGATTCCCTCAAAGCTCTGCCCACAGCGCTCAACCGCCGTTTCGATCGCCGCAGCAAGTTGAGGCAGCACCGGCCGGCTGGTCATTACGCCGGGCAGGATCAGCGGCTCGGGCCCGGCACCGCTGACCCGCAGCCGCAGTTCGCTCTGTCCGCCGTCCACCGCGAGTATCCCGTGCTGCGCCATATGTTCTCGCCCTTCCGTTGATTCGATCGTTAACACCTTCCGCCCGACTCCATTCTCCAGCCAAGCACCTGCACGGGGCCAAAAATTTTTCTGCACTTTCCGCGCCTTACACGATGTGAAGTCGTGAAGCTGTCATTAAGGATCCCAACTCAAAGACATAATTTGCGGAATACCAAGGGGGGTGCGCCTAAAAAGTGTCTGACATGCCATTATTTAGTTTTCGCTCACGTATTGCATTATCGGGTGATGCCCCTTACATTTTTCTGTATACCAAAACATGTGTCGGGGGTCTCTTCCCGGCAATAGCTACCCAGGGAATGACGCCATGGCTCAAGATTCAACAGCATCGACCGCTGCACCCGCCGGAGGTGAAATCAAGCAGGCGAAGACTCAGCTCTTCACCCCCAATGCTTGGCAGTGGGGATCGATGATCCTCCTTTCCACCGGTATCTGCGCCGTAGCGATTTTGCTCGGCACCCACAAGATTCCGCTGGGCAACGCCGCCATCGTCCTGATGCCGGTGCTTTGGGCGGTATTGATGGGCGCAGTGATCGGCGTGCAGAAGATCAAGCCGATCTCCGGGCAGAGCCGTGCGGTGTCCTCCGTACTGCTCGATGTCAGCATCGTGCTCTTCCTGGCAGCCCTGGGCGTCAGCGTCGGCCCGGCACTCTCCGAGTTGACCAACATCGGCCCGGCGATCGTTCTGCAGGAAGTCGGCCACATCTTCGGCACCGTAATCCTGGCGCTGCCGGTCGGCGTGGCCTTGGGCATGGGCAAGATGGCCATCGGCGCCACCTGGGCCATCGACCGCGAGTCCTACCTTGCCTACGCACTGCAGCGCTTCGGTGTAAAGTCGCCGATCTACCGCGGCGTCTTCTCCGTATGGCTGCTGGGCAGCGTCTTCGGCGCGGTCTTCATCTCCCTGCTCGCAGGCCTCATGGGTGGCATGGGCATCTTCGACGCCCGCGCCCTGGCCCTTGGCCTCGGCCTGGGTTCCGGCTCAATGATGCTCGGCGGCGTCGCCGCCCTGTCGGTGATCTACCCTGACCAGGCCGGTGAGATCATGGCGCTGGCAGCGCTGTCGAACCTGGTGACCAACCTCGTAGGCTTCTACGCCGGTGTCTTCCTGTCGCTGCCGCTTTCGCAGCGCCTCTACAAGTTCTGGTCGCGCCTCTTCCGCCGCAACGACGACGGCCTCAAGCTGGCCTCCGATGGTTCCATCAAGCCGACCAAGGCAAGCAAGAAGACCACCAAGACTTTGAACGTGGACGGCGTAACCGTCGACCCTGCGGTGCGGATGAAGCCTTCGGCGTGGATCATCGCCTTCGCCGCAAGCCTTGTTGCAGGCTTCTTCCTCAACGCGCTGGGCACCAAGCATGCTGGCACCAACGAGATCTACGGTGTGCTCATCCTCGGTGCGCTGACCGCCATTGCGTTCCTGATCTCCAAGCTGATCCCTTCGGTTCCACCCAGCGTATGGGTTCTGGCCCTTGGCACACTGGTCTCCGCACCCTTCATGCCTACGGCTCCCCTGGTCACCACGCTGACCGAACACCTCGATGCGCTGTTCGTCGGTCTGGGCTCCATCGCCCTGCTGGGCCTGAACCTGGGACGCGACGTCAATGCACTGAAGTCATTGAACTGGAAGATCGTCATCGTTGCGATGATTACCTTCACCGCCAGCTTCGCCGGCGCGGTTATCCTGGCCCAGTTCGTCATCCACGTCTAAACAGCCCTCACCCACAGCTGTCTCGAATCGGCTCCTCGCCGATTCGAGACAGCTGTTTTTCACGTATCCGAAAAATTCCGAAATGCCGTTGAACGTACGTGCACAATAACGTCGTTAACGACTAAGAATTCTTGATTCCTCACTAGAATGGAAAGCATGCACGACGACCAACTGATGCAGAGCGTAGAAGAAGAATTCACCGCTTTGCTTTTGCGCGCCAGACAAATGCTCATTCGCCGAGCCAAGATCATTCATCCAGATCTCCAGGACCCCGGCTACCGTCTGCTGGCAGTGGTCATCCGTGAAGAAGGCCAGCAGCAGGGCGCGCTGGCCGAACGGCTCCGCCTGGACAAGGCGACCATTTCACGACTGGTGCAGCATCTTGAATCGCTGAACCTCGTTTCACGAACCCCCGATCCACGCGACGGACGGGCCCAGCTGGTGTCCGCCACCGACGAGGCCCGCGAGAAATGGCGCAGCAGCGGCAACACCCTGCGCCAAGAGCTCCGCCATCACCTCAGCGAATGGGAAGAGTCCGAGCTGAAGGACTTCAGCCAGCTGCTTCACCGGTTGAACCACAGCTTCGAAGAGATCCTCTGAGCTCGCATCGTTAGTGGATAGTTCAAATGCGATAGATGAACTGTGAACATCGTTGCGCGACTCTATACTCATTGAACGTTGACGTCAGCCGATTTCCTCGCGGTTCACAGACATTAAGTGAGTCAATACCCGGACAGCATTGAATGATTCAATCTGCGTGTTGGACGTGAATTGATTCGACTTCCTACCATTCAGATATGAGCAATAAGATTCCCATAGCCGGAGACCAGATCCTGCGCGTCGGCCCCGTCAATCCAGCAGTCGCTCACGTCTTGGACGATGAATTCAACGCTCGCGTCCTTCCGCTGGCAGAGCAGCGCCAAAAATTCTTGAATGAAGTCGGCGATCAGATTCGCATCGCCGTCTGTTCAGGAAAAATCGGAGTGGACTCCGAACTGATGCAAGCGCTGCCGAATTTGGAAGCTATCATTAATTTCGGCGTTGGCTACGATGCAACAGATGTCGCCCAGGCCCAGGAACGCGGCATCCCGATGAGTAATACCCCGGATGTGCTCACCGATTGCGTCGCCGACACCGCGTTGGGTCTCTACCTCAACACCCTGCGCCGGCTCAGCGATGCAGAGAGATTCGTCCGTGCAGGTTCGTGGGCTGCCGGTGAGAACTTCAAGTTGACCACTAGAGCCTCGGGAAGGAAGGTGGGCATCTTGGGGTTGGGCCGCATTGGCCAAGCCATCGCCTCACGCCTCTTAGGCTTCGGCTGCGAGATCCACTATCACTCGCGAGCTCCCAAAAATTCGAGCGGCTTTGCTTATCATGCTTCAGCCGTTGAGCTGGCTGAGGCCACCGATGTGCTCATCGTCGCTGCGGCAGGTGGTCCTGAAACCGCGGGGTTGGTGGATGCAGAAGTGCTGAAAGCCGTAGGCCCGGACGGTTTCATCATCAATATTGCGCGCGGTTCGGTGATCGACGAACCTGCACTAATCAAGGCCTTGCAGCGAGGCGTCATTGCGGGAGCCGGTCTTGACGTTTTTGCCCACGAGCCGCATATCCCTGCTGGGCTGTTGGAACTGGATAACGTAGTCCTCCTGCCTCACCTTGGCAGCGGCACAGTTGAAACCCGTGCAGACATGGCCAGCCTGACACTTGCTAATTTGCGCTCGTATCTAGCCGACCGCACGCTGGTCACACCTATTTAGCGATGAGCGGCTGAATGCTTCAAGCAATCGTTCTGCACCAGCGATTGCTTGAAGCATTCTTAGTTTAACCAAAGGTCTTTGGGGTCAGACCCGATTCGTGTTCCAGGCGTCGAATTGAATTGGACAGGTGTGCACGCATGAATGCCGCCGCCAACACCTGGTCGCCTGTCGCTATTGCTTCTCGAATTGCTTCGTGTTCCTCTGCGACACGGGCCAGCCTCGGCGACAGCTCATCGGTTGGCATGTCGAACCTCTGGCGAGGCATGGCGATCATAGCCGGACCGAAGGACTGCAAAGTCTGAACCGCGTAGGGGTTGCCGCTGGCTCGGGCCACCGCAAGGTGGAACTCGTAGTCGCAGTTCATCGTTTCAGATGCGTTTCCGCCCGAAGCTCGAAAGGCATTGAGGGCAAAATCCATATCCGCAAGGGCCCCCGGAGGCAGGTTTTCCGCCGCCTTCGCCGCTGACTGAGATTCGAAGCCCATACGGAATTCCAGCAGGTGCCTGCGTTCCTGCAAGGTACGGGGCACATGCCCCGATGGAGACTCGCTGTCATCGCGCGGCGGAGTCAACGCGAAGCTGCCAGCTCCTCGGCGGGTGTGCACCAAGCCCTCAGCCTGAAGCCTCAAGATCGCCTCGCGAACCACTGTGCGCGACACCGAGCGGCTTGTCATCAGCGAGTTTTCGCTGGGCAGCTTGTCCCCTGGTGCAATCTCGCCCGAGCTAATCTGTTCGCGCAGGAAGTCGACCAGCGCAGTGGTCAGATTCGTCTTAGTTTGTTGCATAGTTATAAGAATATGCGTTGGTGCCTCGTTCCCGGTGAGCACCAACGCATCTTCTTTTCAGGCTAGGCTCGCCCGAATTCGACGGATTCGGTAGTCCAGGCACGCGCCTGATCACTCAGCGAGAATCCGAGTCCAGGACGGTTCGGCAGCAGCATGCGTCCGCCTTCGGTCTCCAGACGTTCATTGAACAATGGATCCAGCCAGTCAAAGTGCTCCACCCATGGTTCACGAGGATAGGTAGCGGCCAGATGAAGGTGAATTTCCATTGCGAAGTGCGGGGCCAAATCCAATCCCGCTTGGTCTGCCAAGGTCGCCAGACGCATAAATTGGGTGATTCCGCCAACGCGCGGAGCGTCTGGCTGAATGATGTCGCAGGCACGAGCCTGAATTAGCCGCTCGTGTTCGGCCACCGATGCCAACATCTCGCCGGTAGCGATAGGAGTATCCAAGGCGGACGCCAATTGAGCGTGGCCTTCTGCGTCATAGGCGTCCAGTGGTTCTTCGATCCAGACCAGATCGAATTCCTCTAAACGACGCCCCATACGCAGGGCCGTGGCCCTATCCCACTGCTGATTGGCATCCACCATGAGCGGGACATCTGGGCCGATATGTTCTCGTACCGCTGCTACGCGGCGCAGGTCCTCGGCGCTGTCCGGCAGCCCCACCTTGATCTTGATGCCGCCGATGCCTTCTTCGATGGACTGAGTGGCTCGGTCCTTGACCTCTTCAATGGAGGCATTCAGGAATCCTCCGGAGGTGTTATAGGTGCGCACCGAATCGCGGTGCGAGCCCAAGAACTTCGCCAGTGGCAGTCCTGCACGCCTTGCCTTCAGGTCGTAGAGGGCATTGTCAATGGCAGCCAGAGCTTGAGTAGCAACACCGGAACGTCCCACTGAAGCGCCCGCCCAAAGCAACTTCGTGTACAGCTTTGCAATATCGCTGGGATCCTCGCCGATGATGTTCTCGCCAATTTCCTTCACATGTGCGTATTGGGCCGGACCGCCTCCGCGCTTTGAGTAAGAGAATCCCAGTCCCTCAAAGCCCTGCTCGGTGGTGATCTCGGCGAAAAGAAAGACTACTTCGGTCATAGGCTTCTGACGGCCGGTGAACACCTTCGCGTCAGAGATGGGAGTTGCCAATGGCAGGCGTGCCGTAGAGAACTTGACATGGCGAATGCTGTCGGGAATGTAGCTCACGAAAGGATCCTTCGATTGTGCGGATGGTTCATGTCCTTCATTACTTATAGTACAAGTTAGAAACTTGTAGAACAAGTGTTTTCTTGGTCTGCATGCACGAAAAATCGGGGCGGAATCTTTCCGCCCCGATCGACACCATGTGCCACCTATCCGATGAACAAACTCAGCAGCAAGACTCCACCTAGCCCGAGCACAGATAGCACCGTCGTATATGACGTGCGCACCGCCAACGCCTGACCTACATTGAGGTTGAAATACTCCTTGAACATCCAGAAACCAGGATCATTGACATGGCTGAAAGCCAAGGAACCACAGGATGTAGCCAATACCATCAGCTCTGGAGAGATGCCAGATGCCGCCACCAACGGCGCCGCAATACCAGCCGCAGTAGATACCGCCACCGTTGCCGAACCCAACGCAATGCGAAGAATTACAGCAATCAACCAGGCCAAAATGATTGGATTCAGATTCCAACTGCCGGCCGCCTGCGCAATGTAGTCCGAAATGCCCGCGGAAACCAGTACTTCTTTGAACACGCCGCCAGCGCCGATGACCAGCATGATCATGGCCATCGCACGAGCTCCCTCGCTCATCGACTTGCCTACCTGCGACATCGTGCGCCCGTGCATTGGGCCAAAAGCAATGGTGGCAACAATCAGAGCTGCCAACAATGCGATCTCCGGGGATCCGATGAACTTGAGCGCCTGATAACCAAGGCCTTCGGATTCGCCGATCGACATCAACGTAATTTCAGATCCGGCAATGAAGATGATCGGCAACGCCGCAACCAAAAATGAGAGAATCCCCGAAGGCAGTTCAGATTCGGCAAACTCACGTTCAGCCAAAACGCCCTGAGGCATGGTCGGATTAATGCGGCGCACGAACGGAAGGCGCGGCCAGATCATAGCCAAAGCCGCACCCACCGGCACTGCAACCAGCAGACCATAGGCTAGCGTCAGGCCGACCGATGCTTCATACAGCCCGGCGACGGCCGTAGGCCCAGGATGCGGAGGCAAAAAGGAATGCATCGTGGACAACGAAATCGACATCGGCAGCCCAACCCAAAGCAAATTCACCTTAGTCGCACGAACCAAGGTAAATGCCACGGGAACCAAAATTACGAAAGCTACCTCGTAGAACATTGTGACGCCAATGAGCATGGCCGACACGATCATGGCCCACTGAACGCCACGCTCACCGAACACCCCGAGGATCTTGCCTGCGATGCGCTGCGCGGCGCCGGCATCACCCATCACACGGCCGATCATTGCGCCTAAGCCTACGACGATCGCGGTACCGCCCATCTGGCTGCCGATACCGTCTTTGATCACTTCTGGTATAGATCCAAGGCCAGCGCTCTGCCCGTCCACGGAAAAGCTTCCGGTGGCGACAGCCCAAAACGCAACAAGCACTGAAACTACGAGTAGGGATATGAAGCCATTGAGCTTGAACTTCATCATAAGGACCAACAGCACGATCACTGAGAGGCCAACAACAACCAAAGGCATGAGGCGGTTCCGATCTATTCTTCAAAACTAGGGTGTCACCGCTCCGCGCCGGGACACTGGCACAGATCACTTACTTCTGTGCCAGTGATCACAGTAGTTTTGATTCAACCCCTACGTCCAAGACTTCCCGGGCATATCATGATGCCCAACATGCATGAGTTGGAGAGTGTTGGAACACCCCCTGATTTGTCTAGGGAAAACAGGGAATGGCCCATCTCAATCATGCCAAGCCCACCCGAAAGTGAAGAAGATCACGGATGATTATGAGGGGTGGATGCACTTTAGGAATTACTCCCAGACGCACAAAACAGGCCGCCGAGAATATCCGGAAAGATATCCTAGGCAGCCTGCCTTGTTTACAGTTCTCCTACCCTTGGCCTGCCTTGACAGCCAGCACTGGACGGTCGGCTTGAAGCAGGATCCGTTGTGCATGTGAACCCATGATGAATTTACCAACCTGGGTCCGGTGGCGCAGTCCGATGACGATCAGCGAAGCATCATGCTCCACCGCCAATCGTAAAAACTCTTCCGCTAGATCGTCGCGATAAGTAGATTCGACGACCTCAGACTGAATTCCAGCTTGAGCAACAGCCTGTTCGACTTCTACCCAGTCTTGAGCCGATGCCGTGTTCTTGTCCACCAAGGCACCCTCACGCGACGAGTTGACGATCAATAGCTTGTCGCTGCGCAGCTGAGCCTCGGCAATCGCAGCATGAAGTGCAGCTCTACCTACGTCCGTAGGAACGTATCCGACGATGATGCTCATACTTTCTCCTTATCCATTTCATTGTCCGAAGTTGCTGGAGCCTTCTTTCGGCGGTCGACCGCGGACTTGATGATCGGCCACAGCGCAACGACAACAAAAACGACTAGCAGTACTGCTGTAATTGGACGATCGACGAACCCGCCTAGATCCCCATTGAGCACCAACAGAGAACGCCTGAGGTTGGACTCCAACAGGCTGCCCAGCACGAAAGCCAAAACCATTGGCCCCGGTTCGAAACCAAACTTCTTCATCAGGTACCCAATGGCACCAAAAATCACGACCATCAATACGTCGAACATCGAGTTGCGAATGGTGTAGGCGCCGAGCATCGTAATCAGTGCGGTAATCGGTGCAAGAATCGCAGCACGGATGCGCAGAATGCGGATGAAAACGCCAACCAATGGAATCGACATCAAGAGCAACAGGATGTTGCCGACGTACATCGAATTGACCACGCCCCAGAACAACTCAGGATCATCGTTGATCAGCTGCGGTCCTGGAGTGACTCCTTGAATCAGCAATGCGCCAAAAATAATCGCCATGGTGGCGTTGGCCGGGATGCCAAGCGTCAACAGAGGAATGAATGAGCTGGTCGCAGCCGCGTTGTTTGCAGTTTCGGGGCCAGCCACACCTTCAATGGCACCTTTTCCGAAGCGCGATGGATCCTTTGCGGTCTTCTTCTCAACCCCATAGGACGCCAGTGATGCGATGGTCGCACCGCCGCCGGGAAGAATACCGAGGAAGAATCCGAGGATCGAACCGCGGGCCATCGCTGGGGTTGCTTGCTTAATCTCTTTTCCGGAGGGCCACACCTTGCTGACCTTGACCGGTTCGGCGGACGCCCGGTGGCGTTCTTCAAGATTGTAAAGGATTTCACCGACGCCGAAAAGGCCCATTGCTATTGGCACAAAATCAATGCCGTCCGCCAAGGATAAGTTGCCGAAGGTGAAGCGCTCAACACCGGTGAAACCGTCGCGCCCCATGGTCGCCAAAAATAGACCGACCGCTGCGGCGATGATCGCCTTAATTCTCGATCCACCGGATATCGTTGCCACCAACAAGATGCCCAGCATCGCCAGTGCGGTGTATTCCGGAGGACCAAAATCCAGGGCAAAACTAGCTACCAGTGGAGCCAGGAATGTCAGACCGATGATGGAAATAGTGGCACCGGCGAAGGAGCCAATGGCCGCAATACCCAGCGCGGTGCCGGCCCTTCCTTGCTTGGCCATCACATAGCCGTCAAAAACGGTCACCACCGAACTGGCCTCGCCGGGCAATCGCAGCAGCACCGAGGTAATGGTGCCGCCGTACTGCGCGCCGTAGAAAATACCCGCGAGCATGATGATCGCAGTCACCGGTTCTACGCCATAGGTCATCGGCAAGAGGATGGCAATGGTAGCTGCAGGCCCAAGTCCGGGCAATACGCCGATTAGCATGCCCACGACAACACCCAGCAGGCAAAACAGAAGATTCATAGGGTCAAGAACGGTTCCGAAACCGTCCAAAACCGGAGCAAAAAAATCCATGAGGATAAACCTTTATTTACGGCTAAAAGAGCCGGGGAATCGATGTGCCGAAAGCAAGGATGAACAGGAGGTAGAAGACGACAACCACCATCACCGAATACACCACTGCCGAACGCCAGGTCTCGCCTCCGAGCCAGCGCATCCAGATGAAGCACAGCAACAGCGAGGGAATCTCGAACCCGATCAACGGCGTCAAGACCACCATAAGAATCAAGGTTCCAAAACCGACCAGCGAGTACCAGCTCAAGACGCTGAATCGTTCACCGTCCTGCCCGCCGCGGCGGCCGACCAATAACTGCACCACCGCCATGACCGAGGCAATCAGCGATATGACGAATGGCCAAGTTCCCGAATCCGGCTGGTCAGGGGTTCCAAGACCCAGCTTCAGCGAGAGCACCATGCCGAAAATTCCCAGACCTAGAATCACCAGCGAAGACATCAAATTCGCAACTGGTCCGGCTTTTTCTGGCGCTTCTGCCTCCCACTGCGCCACCAGCTCCTCTGGGGTCTCAGCTTCACGTTGCTCATTGATTGAAAAAGGCTGTGTGCTCTTCGTTTCCATGACGTATTCCTTTGACAATTAATCCGTATCCGGCAGTTCGGTGTCGCTACTCGCCACCCATGTCAATGTCGTATTCGTTGGTGAGGTCTTCATATTTCTTTGCGAGTCCGTTCCATTCGGTAACGACTTCCTCGCCTGAAATTTCGTGCGGAGTCAGCAGGCTCTTCTCATTCATTGCCAGATACTGTTCCGTCTTTACCGCGGCTTCGATGGAATCAACGAGTTTGTTCTTGACGTCTTCGCTCAGCCCCTTGGGCGCGGCTACCGCACGATACTGGGCGACCGGTGCGTCATAGCCAGCTTCCTTGGCAGTCTGCACATCAGGCATGAACTCGTTGCGCTTGTCAGAAAAGACCATCAGTGGAACCACGGTTCCAGCGTCAATCTGTGGCTTTGCTTCGCCAAGCTGTACCGTAGTCACCTGGACCTGATTACCCATCGCTGCAGTCAACGCGGGAGACCCTGAATCGAACGGAACGAAAGTTCCATCCAAATCGGCTTGGGCCAGCACCAAGGCTTGTGCCAGTTGGGAACCGGTGCCGACGCCAGTGGTGCCGAATGACAATTTTTCTTTACTATTCTTGACATCGTCAAAGGACTTGAGGCCCGAATCCTTGCTCGCGACCATGACGTAGTCGTCTTGAGATAGCCCCATCAGCACATCAAGATCATCGAGGGTGACTGCTTCATCTTCCGGTACAGTCATGGGGGTAATCGTGATCAGCGACGCGTTCAAGAGAACAAGGTTTTGTCCGTCCGCGGGTTTGCCTTCGACTTCTTTGGTAGCCACCGCGCCGTTAGCGCCCGGTTTGTTCTCCACAGGCATGGCTACACCCAGAGATTCCGACATTCCCTCAGCCACGGAACGGGCGATGAGGTCCGTCGAGCCACCGGGCGCCTGGCCGACGGTCATGGTGACGGGGCCGTTGGGGAACGAACCCTCGGCGGATCCACCGCCGAGATTGCCGCCACAGGCGGCGAGGGACAAAGTAGCGGCTACAGCGGAAACGGACAACATCGTCCGTCGAAGGATGCGAGTTTTCACGGGAGTGGCTCCTGAGTGTTGTGAATTTGCTTGTGATCCACATCTCATAAGGATGTGAATGGGGTCACCAAGCTAGGCATGCTCAACACTAGAAACTCGGTACGATACATGTCCAAGACCTTATTTATATGGCATCATGCCCGGAAGGTAATACGTGTTCACTTTGGATCAGGCCCGCAGCTTTGTCGCGGTAGCCGAAGAACTGCATTTTGGCCGCGCCGCCGAAAGGCTGAATATGACTCAGCCGCCGCTGAGTCGTCAGATTCAAAAACTCGAACGCATTGTTGGCGTTGAACTACTGGAACGCGATAATCGAAGCGTTACCCTCACAGCAGCCGGCGAGGCATTCCTCCTCGAAGCACGACGCCTGGTTATCGCCGCCGAGCGAGCCCCGGAAAATGCGCGCCTCATTGCCAGCGGGCAGCTCGGTGCCTTGCGCATCGGCTTTACCGCCGCCACAGGCTTTAGCATGTTGGGTCCTTTTCTGGAGCAGATCGGCACCAAGCTCCCCAACGTTCATCTTGAACTGACCGAATTGGTGACGAACGAGCAAATTACTGCACTGATCGACGGCGATCTGGACATCGGCCTTGCACGTCCGCCCTTCGATGAGAATCTCTTTGAATCAGTCCTCCTTCTCTCCGAAGGCCTATTCGTGGCGGTTCCCAGCGGCCATCGCCTTGAATCTCTTCAACGCGACCTGCAGGTCTCCGATCTGGCTGATGAACCGCTGGTCATGCATTCACCCACCAAGGCCCGCTACTTCTACGACCTGGTAGTCCGCCAAATCCCCATTGAACACAACAACGTACGGCACACGGTAAGCCAAATTCTGACAATGATCTCTTTGGTCGCGGCGGGACGCGGCATTGCCTTCGTCCCCGAAAGCGCCAAGGTTCTAGGTGTGGAGGGAGTCAGCTATCTGCGGCTGAGCGGCCCTATCGAGCATCCGGTGCAGTTGCATGCAATATGGAATCGGAAGTCGCGTAATCCTGCGCTAGCCCGACTCATTCAGATCATTAAGGCCAGTCAGCCGGACTAATCCGCTCACGTCACCCCATCAATGCACCAAAGGTATCAATCAATACAATAAAAGGCTTAGACAGGCATAAGTAGATTTTCTAGTGTGTAGTCATCGGAACTCATCCTGCACCTGTGCAGATTTCACTAAGGATTTCTCATGACTCAGTACACCCCAACTGAACTTGCCGACAAGCTCAAGGACGGGTTGCTTTCTTTCCCGGTCACCGCATTCGACGCGCAGATGCAGGTAGACGAAGACACCTACCGCAAGCACCTGGATTGGCAGTCAAGTTTTGACGTGGCAGGATTGTTTGCTGCTGGAGGAACCGGTGAAGGTTTTTCGCTTACCGCCGAAGAGTCACTGAACGTTGTGCGCATGGCAGTAGAGGAGGCAGGAGACCGCGTTCCAGTACTTGCTTCTGCAGGCGGCTCCACGGCGCAGGCAATTGAAAACGCCCGCAATGCTCAGGAAGCCGGGGCCGAGGGGCTGCTGCTCCTGCCCCCTTACCTGACCGAATGCGATCAAGAAGGCCTGTATCAGCATGCCTCAGCCGTCGCACGCGCCACCGATGTCGGCATCATCGTGTACAACCGTGCCAACGCTGTCTACTCTGCCGATACGGTGGCTCGATTGGCTGATGAACATGAAAATTTCATTGGTTTCAAGGACGCCATCGGCGACATCGAGCACAATACGAAGGTCTACGCCAAGAACGGCGATCGCCTGTTCTACCTGGGCGGACTTCCCACCGCAGAAACCTTCGCCTTGCCACTGCTTCAGCTGGGCATGAGCACCTATTCATCGGCAATGTATAACTTCGCCCCCGAGTTTGCTCTGGAATTCTACAAGGACGTCCGCAACCTCGACCGTGCAGCGGTCAATGAAAAGCTCAACCGCTTTGTGCTTCCCTACATCGAGATCCGCGACCGGGTTAAGGGGTACGGAGTCTCTATCGTCAAGGGCGGCATGAAGGCCATCGGCCGAGACTGCGGTTCGGTACGCACACCACTGCAGGACATGACCGAGTCGGACCTCTCCGATCTCGCTGCGCTGATCAAGACCGCCGGAGTCGTTCCGGCCGGCGCCAGCATCTAGTTCGTCGACCCCGAGTCTAACCACCGCAAATTGGGAGAACACTTGAACACCACCAGCACAACACTAAATGGACAATCCATCATCGCGGGTGTCAGCACCCAGGGTACCGGTCGAGAAACTTTCGCAGTCAACCCGGCGACCAATGAGCCTCTTGAACCGGTCTACAGCCTCATCGACGGCGATCAGTTGCGCACTGCCACCGCAGCGGCAAACGAAGCATTTGCCTCGTTCCGTGCTGTGGAACCGCAGCTCCGCGCGGACTTTCTGGAAGCCATCGCGCAGAATATCGAGGCAGTTCGGGAGCCGCTGGTCGCTCGCGCAATGGCCGAGACAGGACTGCCCGAGGCACGCTTGAATGGAGAAACCGCCCGAACAGCGAATCAGCTGCGCCTCTTCGCGCAGGTGGTGCGTCAGGGCGACTACCACGGTGCACGCATCGATCCGGCACTGCCGCAGCGAGTTCCAGCCCCACGCGTCGATATCCGACAGCGCAAACTTCCCCTGGGTCCGGTGGCAGTTTTCGGAGCGTCGAACTTCCCGCTGGCCTTCTCCACGGCGGGCGGCGACACTGCCAGCGCCTTGGCAGCAGGTTGCCCTGTGGTGTTCAAAGCGCACAATGCGCACCCGGGGACCAGCGAGATCGTTGGACGCGCCATCACACAGGCAATCACCGATCTAGGCCTGCATCCAGGCGTCTTCTCACTGATCTACGGTCCGGGTTCGTCCATCGGCCAGGCATTGGTGAGCGACCCATCGATCAAGGCCGTAGGCTTCACCGGTTCGCGGGCCGGCGGCGTGGCATTGATGGAAACGGCAGCCAATCGTCCAGAACCAATCCCGGTTTATGCCGAAATGTCATCCATCAATCCGGTGATCTTCTTCGAGGGAGCGCTTGACGACCCGCAGGCTCAGGCGCAGGCCTATATCGCTTCAGTGACCGGCTCTTCTGGCCAGCTGTGCACCGCACCTGGTTTGGTTTTCGTCCCCCGCGGTGCCGCCGGCGACGCCTTGGCCTCCGCCATCAATGGGTTGGCACCAGGGACCAACGGTCAGACCATGTTGACGCCCGGCATCTACAAATCCTGGGTCAACGGGGTCAACCAGCTGAGCGCTCAAGACGGCGTGCAGCTGCTGGGCCGTGGTGAACAGGGAGCAGGGGAAAATGCTCCGGCACCCAGCATCTTCGCCACCGACGTGGAAAATCTCCTGGCCAATCCGCTGCTTCAGGAAGAAATCTTCGGAGCTGCATCGCTGGTCATCCGCTACTCCAGCGCCCAGGAACTCAGCTCGGCGCTGGCAGCGCTCGAGGGACAGCTCACTGCGACGCTGCAGTTGACGGAGTCCGATTATGCCCTCGCGGCTGAAGTAATCCCTACCCTGGAATTAAAGGTCGGACGCATCCTGATCAATGGGTGGCCCACCGGAGTCGAAGTGGGGCATGCCATGATCCACGGAGGCCCGTTCCCAGCCACGTCGGCACCGCAGACCACTTCCGTCGGCTCTCTTGCCATCGAAAGATTCCTGCGTCCGGTCGCCTACCAGAACTTCCCGCAGCAGCTGCTGCCCCGGCCGATTGCCGATGCCAACGAATGGAACCTCACCCGGCGCGTCGACGGCACCTTAAAGATTGCAGGAGAATAACTCATGAGTGCACAGCCGACTATCACAAAGGTTCAGGTCATCCCGGTTGCAGGGCATGATTCTATGCTGCTGAACCTCTCCGGCGCCCACGGCCCGTTCTTCACCCGAAATATCGCCGTTCTCACCGACAGCGACGGCCGCACGGGACTCGGTGAGGTGCCCGGCGGCGAAGCCATTCGTTCAACCATTGAAGAAGCCGGAGCCCTGATTACCGGAGCTCCGGTAGCGACCTACCGTTCGCTGCTGCGTAAGGTGTCCTCCCGTTTCGCAGACCGCGATGCGGGTGGTCGAGGCGCGCAGACCTTTGATCTGCGCACTACAGTGCACGCCGTCACCGCCCTGGAATCCGCGCTCCTAGACCTGCACGGACAATTCCTGGGCGTGCCGGTGGCCGAACTGCTTGGCGATGGCCAGCAGCGTGACGCGGTGCCGATGCTCGGTTACCTCTTCTACGTTGGCAACCCCGATCGCACAGACCTACCCTACCTGCGCGAACCGCAGGGTGCAGATGACTGGGAACGTGTACGCCGCGAAGAGGCCATGACCCCCGATGGTGTCGTTCGTCTGGCCGAAGCCGCACAGGCCCGCTACGGGTTCAAGGACTTCAAGCTCAAGGGCGGCGTGCAGGCAGGCGACCTAGAAGTTGATGCTGTCACCACATTGAAGCAGCGCTTCCCCGAAGCCCGCATCACCTTGGACCCTAATGGCGGCTGGCTACTTGAGGACGCAATCCGCCTGGGCAAACGCATGAATGGCATCGTGGCCTATGCGGAGGATCCGTGCGGCCCCGAAGGTCGTTTCTCCGGCCGCGAGGTCATGAGCGAATTCCGCCGGGCCACCGGACTGCAGACCGCTACCAACATGATTGCCACCGACTGGCGCGAAATGGCGCACGCGGTGCGCACCAATGCCGTTGACATTCCCTTGGCTGACCCGCACTTCTGGACCATGTCCGGCTCGGTGCGCGTGGCCCAGTTGTGCAACGAGTTCGGCCTGACCTGGGGATCGCATTCGAACAACCACTTCGATATTTCACTGGCCATGTTCACCCAGGCAGGTGCCGCGGCTCCGGGAAAAATCACCGCACTGGACACCCACTGGATTTGGCAGGACGGTCAGGATCTGACGCAGAACGCTCCGAAGATTGTGGATGGCGAAGTGAAGGTTCCAGAGGCCGCCGGTCTAGGCGTCACGCTGAACATGGACCGAGTGAACGAGGCCCACGAGCTGTACAAGGAACATGGTTTGGGTTCGCGAGACGACGCGGTCTCCATGCAGTACCTGATCCCAGGGTGGGAATTTGATTCCAAGAGCCCTGCCCTGGTGCGCTGACCTTTCGGCCCGATCCAGCATCTGACAGGTGCAGAACCACCGTGGGGCTCACATTACGTGAGCCCCACGGTTCACTTAACACTGCCTGACGGCAACCTTTGGAGACTACATGCAAGGCGTATTGCAGGGATTCGCCATCATCCTGCTATTGATTGGAGCCGGCCTCGCAGCAGCTGTTCTACTGCCCTCCAAACGCGACGCATTAGCCAGGGGCATGACCCCCCTGATTTATTACCTCACCAACCCGGCGTTGATGTTCATCCTGCTTTCGGAAACCGACCTGCGGCAGGTTGCGGGCGTCTTCACCCCCATAGCTTTGCTCGTTGCTGTCCTGACCGCTGGGTTGTATGCCTTGGTCTCACGGTTGGCATTCAAAACTCGGTGGTCGAACCTGCCTTCGGCGGCAATGTCCACAAGCTACGTCAACGCTGGAAATATCGGCGTTCCGCTGGCGCTCTATGCGGTGGGCAGCACGGTCCCGGTCGTTTCGGTGCTCCTGGCCCAGCTGCTCTTGATCGCCCCGTTCTATTTGTGCCTCTTTGCGCTCATCGCCAAACGACGTCAAGGGGCCGATTCGCAGGGGAACATTGGACGGACCATCCTTCGCTCGATTGCCAATCCATTGACCACAATGGCGTTTCTGGGTGCCCTGTTCTCATTTGCGGGATGGCGGCTTCCTGGGGTGCTGCATGCTCCGCTGCAGATGCTGGGTGACGCATCCGTCCCGTTGCTCCTGGTGGCCTTCGGCCTAGCTCTCTACGGGCAAAAGCCACTTGCCAACCCCTCGATAAGAGCTGAGGTCTATGTTGGCACCGCGTTCAAACTTTTTGTTGCCCCGGCCATTGCGTGGGTCGCGGGGTCGGTGCTTTTCCATCTTCAGGGAGTGGATCTGCTCGGCGTGGTGATGATGGCCGCCCTGCCCACCGCCCAGAACGTCCTGCTGTTTTCTCAGCAGTTCAAACTTCCAGTTGATGTGCCGCGCGAGATCATCTTGCTCAGCACGCTGCTGACTTTGCCGGTCATTCTCCTTATTACGTTGGTCCTCGGCTGAGCTGCACCCAGTGAACATCCTTGGCCCCGACTACTCCATCAGCGCCAGGAAATCCTCGGCCCCGAGCACGGTGGAGGCACCCGCCTCTCCGTCTTCGCCCAGCACATCGTTGAACAGGGCTGTCTTCTTGGCCTGCAGCGCCAGCACCTTCGATTCAATGGTGTCCTTGGCGACCAGCCGGTAGACATACACCGGATTCTCCTGCCCGATGCGGTGCGCGCGGTCGATGGCCTGAGCCTCCGCGGCGGGGTTCCACCACGGATCCAGCAGGATGCAGTAGTCCGCGGCGGTGAGGTTGATGCCGAACCCGCCGGACTTCAGCGAGATGAAGAACAGCGGGAATTCCCCGCCGCTGAACCCGTCGATCAACGCCTTGCGCTTGGGTCCGGAGGTGCCGCCGTCAAGGTAGCCGTGCTCGATGCCCAGCTCCTCGGCCACCTCCCGCGCCTTGCTCAGGAAGCTGGTGAACTGGCTGAAGATCAGTACCTTGTGCCCCTCCGCCACCGCGTCGATGATCATCTCGCGCAGCAACTCGAGCTTGGCGCTGGGGCCATGCCCCTCATCCACCAGCGACGGGTCCAGCGCCAGCTGGCGCAGCAGGGTCAATGACTGCAGGATCTTGAAGCGGTTCGAGTCGACGTCTTCCACCAGGCCAAGGACTTCCTGGCGCACCCGCTGGAAGCGGCGGTCATAGGCCTTGCGATGCGCCGGTTCCAGCTCCACCTCCAGCACCTGCTCGGTCTTGGCGGGGAGTTCCGGGACCACCTGCTCCTTGGTGCGGCGCAGCACGAAGGGCCGCAGCCGTTTCTTCAGGCGCGTCAGCCGTGCCGCGTCGCCTTCGGCGATCGGCTTGTCGTAATTCTCCTTGAACGCCTTCTGCCCGCCCAGCAGTCCGGGGGCGGCCAGCGACACCAGCGCCCACAGCTCCATCAGGTTGTTTTCCATGGGCGTGCCGGTGACCACCAGCTTGCAGGGTACCTCGATCTGGCGCGCCTGCTTGTACCCCTTGGACGCATGGTTCTTGATCTGCTGAGCCTCATCCAGAATCATCACGGAGAATCCCGCCCGTTCAAACTCCTCGAAGGCCAGTCGGAAGATCGTGTAGCTGGTGACCACCAGCTGCGCGTCACCCATCTGTTCGATGATGCCTGCCCCCGCCTTCTTGGCGGTGGCGGTGATTGAACGCACCCGCATCTGCGGGGCGAAGCGGGCGGCCTCGTTGCCCCAGTTGCCCACCACGGAGGTCGGCGCCAAAACCAGGAACTTCTGTTCGGGATTTTCCAAGCGGGCCTGTTCCAGGCAGGCCAGCAGCTGCACCGTCTTGCCCAGACCCATATCATCTGCCAGCACACCGCCAAGGTTGTGGGTGCGCAGGAAGTTCAGCCATCCGGTGCCGTGCTCCTGGTAGGGGCGCAGCCGCGCGGTGAAGCTTTCGGGCAGGGCAGGGACTGTGAGCGCGTCGGTGCTGGTCAGCTTCCGCATGGCTTCAAGCCATTGGTTTTCCTGGGCCTCGATTATGCCGAGGTCCACCAGCTCCTGCCACCAGTCGATGCTCAACTTGTGTATCCTGATGCTGTTGGCGCCGACGGTGCCCAGCTCCCCCGCTTCCTGCACCAGTTGGCGCAGTGCGGTGAATTCCTCCCCGGCGATCGGGATGACCGTGTAGTCATCCAGCACTAGGTAGTCCTCCCCCGCGGTGAGCGCGGCCAACAGCTGGGCGAACGGAATGCTCGCCCCGTCGATGGCGACGTCTACCGACAGGTCGAACCAGTCGCTGCCGCCCTCGCCGACCTGCACCTTGACCTTGGCCGGTTCCGCGTTCAGCCTGTAGTCGGGCAGCGTGCCGCCGTCGAGCACGTGGACATCGGGATGCTCTTCAAGCATGGGCAGCGTGTAGAGCAGGAAGTCGATGGTTTCGCTCTGGGTGAGGTTGCGGTCCGGGTACACGCCCTTGGCCGTGGGTTTGCCCAGCGGATGTTCGCCGCCCAGCTTCGCATCCACGCTGTCGATAATTTCCAGCTCCACCGCGTGCTGACGCGGCGCCTTGGGCGGGTAGTTCCACGTGAAACTTGAGGTCAGTGCCGCGTTCTTCGCGTCCTCACGGTGACGCATCGCAAGGTCGAGATACAGGACCGGCCGCGGTTCACGCGGAATCTTGTAGCTGGAGTCCGTGCTGCGCAGCGGCGCCATGTGGCGCATCATCGGCAGGTATTCGTCTTCAAAGGTGTGAAGCTCGGACAGCGGCACCGCCATGGGCCCGGAACTGATGAAGTTGTTGATCTGTGCGGAAGGAGATTCCTTGAAGGCGGCAAGGCGCAGTTTTTTGGTGCGTTCCAGGTGGCCCGAGGAGTAGGCAAGCAGCGTCGGCGGCTCGCCCAGGGCCAGCACATTCACCGTTTGCCCGTCCGGCGCCTGCAGGGTCGGCTCGATGGTGACGTGGTTGTTGTCCTTGTGAAAATTCAGGAATGCCGTGGCGGGTTCCTGTTCAAAGACAACCTCGTTGCGCGCCTGCGAATTGCCGTTGACGATGGCCACACCGGCATCACGCATCGCCTCGAAGGCTTCGCGCAGGTCCCTGCCCGGCAGCGTGTTCAGGTTCAGCCAATCCTGGACATCCCACACGTGCCCGTAGTTCAGGTACTGCTGGCGTTCGGAGAGCATCTTCAACTCGTTGACCGCGCGCCGCTGCTCCTTGGAAAATCGCAGGTCGAAGGGCAGAGCGCGCCAGGACACACCGGTCTGCACCCAGGGGCTGCGGCTTCCGGGGCGCGCCGGACGGGCGCCGAGCTGCAGGGTATTCCGTCCGCCATAGGCCTTGGAACTGGTCATCTTCAGGATCAGCCCCAGCGGTTCTTCCTCCACCGCGTACTCATCGACCTCGTCCTTGATCTCCGGCATCAGGCGGGTCAGCGTCCTAGCCCACTGCGGCAGCTGCGGCTTGCTCCAGGTGGGCGCCGCCGTCGGAACATCCGAAACGACGAATCCACCGTCCCCCAGCTGTGTGGCTTCCACGAGCAGGGCCGCCACGTCATGGCATGAATAGTCATCGGGGTGTGCGTCGCAGTGGCTGGCGAAGCGCACGCTTGAATCCACCAGGTCCAGCTGCAGCGTGACGAACGCCTGGATCACCCATCCGGAAACCACCGTGCGGCCCACGGTGCGCTTCTTATCCGCGATGGACACCTGGCCGGAATTCGCGATCATCCAGCCCTGGTTGTATTCGGCCTCGGTCACCAGGGTTTGGGCGGCTACTGGAGTCAGCTGATATTCCATGCTCACATTTTCGTTGATCGGCTCCGGCGCTTCGCCGCCGCAGAGTTCGCCCCCATTCTATCGACGGGACAGGCGTGCAGGCTGTGACGAAACATGAAGCGCAGGGTTTACAGCCATCCGGGCGAACCGTTAGAAATGAAGCACTGAATCACGAGTTCCAATCGTTCAGGCCCTGGCTGATTGGACGGCAACCCTCCTTACGTCATTGTGCGGGGTGCCCCAGGTGAAGATTCGACGGACCTGAAGGCCAGGTCCGTAAGAGAATGGCGCCCCCTGCGCCAGAAAGGGGATGAATCCCCCATGTCTACGCCAGCTTCAACCCTGTCCGAGGCCGAAGTCCGCACCGCCCGCCTGCAATCCGCCGGAACCGGCTGGGGCGAGAGGATTTCCGCATCCGCTGAGAACGCCAAGCTGACCTTCACCGTCCAAGGCGAAGGCTTCGGCGCCGTGGCGAGCAATATCCGCGCGGGAAAGCACACCTTCACCGTGGATGAACCCGCCGCGCTGGGCGGCGACGACCTGGCGGCAAGCCCCGTCGAATATGCGCTGGGCGCGTTGATCTCCTGCCAGGTGGTGGTCTACCGCCTCTACGCGCAGCAGCTGGGCATCCAGGTGGACGATGTGAAGATCGCTGCCGATGGCCACCTGGATGTACGCGGGCTGTTCGGAATCGACGCGTCAATCCGCCCGGGATTCACCTCGGTGGACCTTGACGTGCAGATCACCGGCCCCGAGTCCCCGCAGCGCTATGACGAGCTGCGCCAGGCGGTGGATGCACACTGCCCGGTGCTCGATCTCTTCGCCAATCCGGTCCCCGTCACCACAGCCGTCACCGTGGTCGAATACAACTAGCTGCACATCGCTCGAACTGCCTTTAACTACCGCACCGCCCTGGGTTCTGAACTGCCCATCGGCGGTGCGGTAGTTGCGTGTTAAGCCGAAGCTACCCTGCACCCTGTCCAGTAAATTTTTCGCCGGCTCCTCCGGGCACCAGAGCCCATTTCAGCGCAGCCGAACATCATCGATAATAATATCTTCGTGATATATCACTAGCTATTTATCAAGAGTCAACTTAAGCAATCTGCGAGAGATACCAACCCCGTCAAACCCTTCCCGCGCTCGCCAGTGACACGGTTCACAAGATTTTGCACTATCGCAATTTTCTGAGTTCCAATCAAAAATGATTGCACTTATCGCAAGTTCTGCTTAGCGTGAATGTCATGTCGAACACCCAGACCGTCGTGGCCGAGATAGCAGCTCGGGCACGCATGGCCATCATGAACTCGGGGTTGGTGCAGCGGGAAATCTCACGCCTCACCGACATCGAGGAAAGCAAACTTTCCAAGTCCTTACGCGGAACCAGGAAGTTCACCACGCTGGAAATCATCCAATTGGCCACGGTCACCGGCGTGACTGCCAGCTGGCTGATGACCGGTTCCAATGCGGGCCCCTCCACCAGCGCGGCCCCAGCGGACAACCTCCTGCCGGCGCGCAATGAGGGCAACGATCGGCATGCAATGCGCCGCCGCACCCTGGTGGAAAGCGCCTGGTGGCTTTTCGCCGAGCGCGGCTTCGACTCGGTGCGGATCGCCGACATTGCCCGGCGCTGCTCGCTGAGCACACCCACCGTGCACTACTACTTCGCCAGCAAACAGGAACTATTCGCCGAGGTGCTGCGCTACTCCATAAAGCTTGCCTATGACCGACAGGTCGCCGAGTTGGAAGGCATTTCCCACCCGGTGCTCCGGCTCAAGCGGCTCATCGAACTGCAGCTGCCCAACGGCGAACAGGGACGAGCCGAATGGTCCATCTGGATGCAGACCTGGGTGAAGCTCGCCGTCGGCGAAGAAGGCCTGAGCCCCTACACCCCCGGCTACCAGCGCTGGGGAAAAACCGTGCGAGACACCATCGCTGCAGGTCAGGCCAGCGGCCACATCGTCGCCGAGGATCTCGACATTCTCACTACCGAACTCACGGCGCTGATCGACGGGATGGGCATCAAGGTGCTCACCGGACTGCTCAGCGTTTCGGCAATGTACGAACACATCTGCCGCTATATCGACCGCAATATTTCAACTCAGCAAGGAGAAGGTTCATGAGCCGAAAGGTCATCGTCACCTGTGCACTGACCGGAGCCGGAGACACCGTTGGCAAAAGCGAGCACGTCCCGGTGACCCCCGAGCAGATCGCCGCCAACGCCATCGAGGCGGCCCGCGCCGGCGCATCGGTGGTACACATCCATGTCCGAGACCCGAAGACCGGCCAGGGATCCCGCGAAGACGCGTACTACGAAGAAGTGGTGCGGATCGTCGCCGAATCGGATGTGGACCCGGTCATCAACCTGACCGCAGGCATGGGCGGGGACCTGTTCATCGACCCAGCGAACCCCACCACCCACGTGGAAGGCACCGACCTGGTCTCCGGCCTGGAACGGTTGAGCCATGTGGAGAAGATCCGCCCTGAGGTATGCACCCTTGACTGCGGTTCCCTGAACTTCGGCGAAGGCTCGCAGCTGTACATCAGCACCCCGGACATGCTGCGCGAAGGAGCGGCCCGCATCCGCGATCTGGGAGTAAAGCCCGAACTTGAAATCTTCGACACCGGCAACCTCTGGTTCGCCAACGTCATGGCCGAAGAAGGATTGCTGGACCCGCCGCCGCTGTACCAGCTGTGCATGGGCATCCCCTACGGCGCCCCGGTGAACGCCGGCCTGCTCAAGGCCATGGTGCAAATGCTTCCCGAGCGAGCGGAATTCACCTCCTTCGCCATCGGCCGCCACCAGTTGGAGTGGGTCGAGCAGTCCGTGGCCCTGGGCGGACACGTGCGCGTGGGCCTGGAAGACAACCTCTACCTGTCCAAGGGCGTGTTGGCCACCAACGCGCAGCTGACCGAGCGCGCCCTCGACATCGTCAACTCCCTGGGCCACAGTGTCGCCACGCCTGATGAAGCCCGCGAAATCCTGAAGCTGGAAAGGTAATCCACCGATGAGCAACTACCCACAGTACGACTCCATCAGCACCGTCGCCTGCATCGGCGCCGGCACCATCGGCGGCGGCTGGGCCGCCTACTTCCTGGCCCGCGGCCTGAAGGTCAAGGTCTGGGACCCGGCCCCGGATGCCAAGGACCGCCTCCAGGTGCTGATCGACACCGCCTGGCCCGCACTGACCGAACTGGGCCTTGAACCGGGGGCCGATCCGCACAACTTCACCGTGCACACCGATCTGGCCGAAGCCGTGGCAGGGGTTGGATTCGTGCAGGAAAGCGCCCCGGAGAACCTGGAGCTCAAGCGCGACCTGCTGGCCCAGCTGGCCGCCGCCAGCGCGGATGACGTCATCATCGGCTCCTCCACCTCCGGCTACTCGATGACCGAGATGGCTGTCGAGGCGCAGGACCCCACCCGACTGGTGGTCGGCCACCCCTTCAACCCTCCCTATCTGATCCCGCTGGTCGAGGTGGTCGGGGGCGAGGGCACCGATCCGGAAGCCACCAAGTGGGCCTCGGGCTGGTACGAATACATCGGCAAGTCGGTGATCACCATGGACCGCGAGGTCCCCGGCTTCATCGCCAACCGGCTGCAGGAAGCCCTATGGCGCGAGGCGCTGCACATGATCGACAACGGCGAGGCCACCGTGGAGCAGATCGACGCCTCCATCACCGAGGGCCCGGGGCTGCGCTGGGCACTGCAGGGCCCGATGCTCACCTTCCACCTGGCCGGCGGACCCGGCGGCATGGCCCACATGCTGGACCACTTCGGCCCCTCGCTGAAGTCCCCGTGGACCCGGCTTGAGGCCCCAGAGCTGACCGATACGCTGCGCAACGACGTAGTGGCAGGCTGCGAGCGCGAATCAGGTACGCGCAGCATCAATGACCTGGTGGCCGAGCGCGACAAGGCGATCATCGCGATCCGCAAGATTGTTGATTCCATCCGCAGCACCTCGGTGGGCCAGCCGTGAACACCGTGGAACTGAGCGACTATCGGGCGCAGGTGCTGCCCGAATGGATCGACTACAACGGGCACATGTCCGAGGCCTACTACGTGCTGGCCTTCGGCGACGCCACCACCGCGGTCATGGATCAGCTGGGCATGGACGCCGCCTACCGGGAAGCCTCGGGCAGCTCGCTGTACACAGTGGAGGCGCACGTGCGCTACCTCTTAGAAGCCTCGCTGGGCCAGGAACTGCGCATCCGCTCCACCATCGCCGGGCACGGGGCGAAGAAGCTGCACCTGTGCCACGAGATGTACCGCGGGGAAGAGCTGATCGCCACCGAAGAGGTCATGACCCTGCATGTAGACCAGTCCTCCAGCTCCACCTCGCCGTTTCCAGAAGACATCGCGCAGGCCATCGCCGGGTACTCCCAGCACCGCCCCGAGTGGAGCGGCCGGGCCATCGCCAGTTAGCAGCACCCGCCTAGGAAAGTAGAGAACATTGAGCACTGAACCATTCGGGTTGCCCAGCCGCCGTGCGGTCCTGGGCGGCGGCATGGCACTGGGCCTCGGCCTGCTGCTCTCCGCCTGTTCCAGCGCGGGAGCCTCCGTGCTCGAAGCGCCGACCGGGGCCCCGCGTCGCGGCGGCACGCTGCGGGTGGGGCTGACCGGCGGCGGGGCCGCCGACTCCCTGGATCCGCATTCCCCGGTGAGCACCACCGACATCGCCCGCGTGGTCAATCTCTACGAGTCGCTGCTCTACCGCGATGAGAACTTCGAGCTGAAGCCGCTGCTGGCGGTGGAGGTCACGCCGAATGCCGATGCCACGGTGTGGACCGCGCGGCTGCGCGAAGGGGTGAAGTTCCACGACGGGTCTCCGCTCACCGCGCAGGATGTGGTGGCGACCTTCGCACGCATCACCAACCCGAAGGACCCCAAGAGCGGCGCGGCATCTCTCACGATCCTGGACAGGGTGGTGGCCCTGGGCCCACGCACCGTGGAGTTCCGGCTCAACACCGCCTCGGCGACCTTCGACGATTCGCTGGGACAGTACGCGCTGGGCATCGTTCCGAAGGACTTCGATGTGAAGCACCCGGTGGGCACCGGCCCGTTCAAGGCCAAGAGCTTCGATGCGGGGCGCCAGTCAGTGTTCGTGCGCAACAACGACTACTGGCGGGAGAACGAGCCGTATTTGGACGAACTGGTCATCCTGAACTTCACCGACCAGGACGCGCTGATCAACTCGCTGCTCTCCAGCCAGGTGGACGCCATCGGGCAGATCCCGCTGGCGCTGCTGGAGGTCATCGGCGCAGATCCGCGCATTTCAATACTCAAGTCTCCCACCGGGGCCTGGATGCCTTTCACCATGCGCATCGATCAGAAGCCCTTCGACGACGTGCGGGTGCGCCAGGCTTTCCGGCTGGCAGTGGACCGCGATCAGATGATTCAACAGGTGCTCAGCGGGCACGGCACCGTGGGCAACGACCTCTACGCGCCCTTCGACCCGGGCTTCGCCGCCGCGCTGCCGCAGCGCACCCAGGACCTTGCCCAGGCCAAGGCGCTGTTGTCGGAGGCCGGCTACCCTCAGGGGCTGGACATCGAGCTGGTCACCGCCCCCATCCAGGCAGGTGCCGTGGAGGCCGCCCAGGTCTTCGCCCACCAGGCGGCCTCGGCGGGCATCAGGGTGAAGATCAAGCAGGTGGAAAGCACTACCTTCTTCGGCGACAACTACCTGAAATGGAACTTCGCCCAGGACTTCTGGTACACCCGCAACTTCCTGCCCCAGGTCAATTCCAGCTCCCTGGCCGACAGCCCCTTTAACGAAACCCACTGGGACAACGAGGAGTTTGCGGCCCTGGTGCAGCAGGCAACCCAAGAGGTCGACGAGGCCAAGCGCAACCAGCTGATTGCCCGGGCCCAGGAAATTGAATACGAGCAGGGCGGCTACATCATCTGGGGCTTCCCCGACCAGGCCGACGCCTATCAGAAATATGTGGCGGGGCTGGTCCCGAACAAGACCGGACTGGCGCTGTCGGGGTTCGAGTTCCGCCGCGCGTGGATTGGAGTGTCCCAATGATGTCTCGAATGATCCTGCGCAGGCTGCTGGTCAGCCTGGGGATACTGCTGGTGGTCTCGCTGCTGGTGTTCTTTGCAACCCTACTGCTGCCCGGCGACCCGGCCCAGGCGATCCTGGGCCAGCAGGCCACCGAGGAACGGCTGGCGGCGCTGCGCGAACAGATGAACCTCAACGACCCGTGGTGGCAGCGCTACCTGACCTGGCTCGGCGGGATCTTCACCGGAAACCTGGGCATTTCCGCGGCGACGGGCGGCCCGGTGTCGGCGCTGTTGGGCGAACGGATCTCCGCCTCGCTGGTGCTGCTGCTCCTGGCGGCGCTGATCGCCATCCCCGTGGGCATCATCGTCGGCACGTATTCGGCGCTGCGCCGCGACAGGGGCTTTGACCGCGCGGCCACCGGCATTTCGCTGGTGCTCGCCTCGCTGCCGGAATTCGTGATCGGCGTGGTGCTGATTGCGCTGTTGTCCACCACGGTCTTCAAGCTGCTGCCCTCGGTGACCATGGCGCCCCCGGGAGAGGCGGTCTGGAACTATCCGCTGCAGTTGGTGCTGCCCACGCTCACCCTGGCACTGGTGGTCATCCCCTACATCATCCGCATGATGCGCGCCACGATGCTTGAGGTGCTCGATTCGGGGTATGTGGAAATGGCAAGGCTCAAGGGCGTGCCCGAACGCCAGGTCATCACCCGTCACGCCATCCCGCATGCGCTGGGTCCGGTGGCCCAGGTCATCGCCATCCAGCTGGCCTGGATGGCCGGCGGCGTGGTGGTCATCGAATTCCTCTTCCGCTACCCCGGCATCGGGCAGGCGCTGGTGGACGCGGTGACCAACCGCGATGTGCAGGTGGTCCAGGCGATCTCGATCATCATCGCCGCCGCCTATGTGGTGGTCAACCTGCTAGCCGACCTGGTGGGCATGGCAACCAACCCGAAGCTACGGACGGAGAGTGCGGCATGAATGCAGCGGTGGAAGTACTTGAAGTACCCGCAAAGGTACAGAAGAAGCCCAACCTGCTGGTGCGCACCCTGCGCCAAAGGCAGGCGAAGGTCGGCCTGGCGCTGACCGTGATCGTGCTGGTCATCGCGCTGTTCGGGCCGCTGCTGCTGCCCTGGCTGACGGGTGCCACCAGCACCGAGTTCACCGGCCGCCCGTTTACCTCCACGGGGCTGTTCGGCACCGACAACCTGGGCCGCGACGTGTTCTCCCGCTTCCTTGCCGGCGGGCTGAAGCTGCTGGTGTATGCGGCGCTGGCCACCGCGATCGGCATGGTGCTGGGCGTGGCGCTGGGTCTGGTCGCCGCCTACTCCGGGGGCCGGATCGACGGGTTGCTGATGCGCGGCAACGACGTGCTGCTGGCCCTGCCGCAGCTGGTCTTCGCAATGCTGGCGATCACCGTGCTCGGCCCGCAGGGCTGGGTGCTGGTGCTGGTCATCGGCATCACCCACGCCCCGCGCGTGGCCCGTGTGACCCGTTCCGCCGCGGTCTCGGTGATCACCGAGGACTACATCCGGGCCAGTGAAATGTACGCGGTGCCGCGCTGGAAGATCCTGCTCACCGAGGTGCTGCCGAATATCACCGGCCCGCTGATGGTGGAGCTGGGGCTGCGCATGACCTACTCCATCGGCTTCGTCGCCGCGCTGTCATTCCTGGGCATGGGCATGCAGCCGCCGAACGCCGACTGGGGCCTGATGATCAACGAGAACCGCATCGCCCTGGTCATCCAGCCCTGGGGAGTGATCCTGCCGGTGCTAGCCATCGCGGTGCTCACCGTGGGAACCAACCTGCTCACCGACTCGCTGGCACGCGCCTCCGCCAACATCAACGTGGGGAACTAACATGACTGCCACCACCACCGAATCAAGCGTCATCACCTCGGCACTGAGCGTGCGGGGTCTTGATATCTTCACCGACCAGGGCCGCCAGGTGCTCTTCGACGTGGACTTCGACCTGCAGCCGGGAAAGATCCTGGCCCTGGTCGGCGAGTCCGGCTCCGGCAAAACCACTGCAGGGCTTGCCTGCATGGGGCATTTCAGGAAGGGTCTGGCCCGCGGCACCGGTGCCATCACCCTGGGACGCAGCGGCACCCAGAACGTGCTTGAGATGCCGGAGCAGGAACTGCGCGCACTGCGCGGGCGGCACATCGCCTATGTGCCGCAGGATCCTGCGTTGTCGTTGAATCCGGCCCAGCGCATCGGGGCGCAGATCCTGGAGGTGCTGCAGATCCACGGCTACGGCGACAGCGCCGAGGAACGCCGCGAAAGGGTCACCCAGGTCCTGGCCGAGGTCGGGTTGAAGAATGATCCAACCTACCAGCGCCGCTACCCGCACCAGCTCTCCGGCGGCCAGCAGCAGCGCGTGGGCATTGCCATGGCCTTTGCCTGCAGGCCCTCGGTGATCGTGCTCGACGAACCCACCACCGGACTGGATGTCAGCACCCAGGCGCTGGTGCTGGAAACCATCAAGGAGCTGTCCGAACGCCATCAGGTCGCGGGCCTCTATATCACCCACGACCTGGCGGTGGTCGCGGAGCTGGCCGACGAAGTGGCGGTGATGCTGCGCGGACGCATCGTGGAGCGCGGTGAAGCCCGCGCGGTGCTCTATAACCCGCAGCACGAGTACACCCGGGCCCTGCTGGATGCAGTCCCGGACCTGGCGGGCTGTCACCAGGTGGGCCAGGTGCAGGCCATCACCTCGGAGCAGGTTCAGGTGCAGGCGCACCAGATCCGCCAGGAGCTCAAGCAGCCCGCCGATGCTCCCCCGCTGCTGCAGGTGGAGAATCTGGCGCTGCGCTATGGTGAGGCGCGGATCCTCAACGGCATCAACCTGAGCCTGGATCCGGGCGAGTCGATGATGCTGCTGGGCGAATCCGGCTCTGGGAAAACCACGCTCTCACGCTGCGTCGCAGGGTTGAACGACGACTACACAGGGACGGTGAGCCTGGACGGTGTGCCCCTGGCCAACGGAACCCGCCGGCGTTCTGCCTCGCAGCGTCAGCACATCCAATACATCTTCCAATCCCCGTTCTCCTCGCTGAATCCGCGGCGCACCATCTTAGAGTCGGTGGAGGTTCCGCTGATCATGGCCGGGGTGCGCAGCAAGTCGCACCGCCGCGACCGCGTCCTCGAGGCCCTGGATCAGGTGAGGCTGGGCAAGTCCTATATGGACCGCCGCCCAGGGGACCTGAGCGGCGGCGAACGCCAGCGCGCCGCCATCGCCCGCGCACTGGTCAACGCACCCTCCCTGCTGGTCTGCGATGAAATCACCAGCGCCCTGGACGTGTCGGTGCAGGCCTCGATCCTGGATCTGCTGCGCACCATCCAGGCCGAACGCCAGATGTCGCTGCTGTTCGTCACGCACAACATCGCACTGGCCCGGCACATCTCCCAGCGCATCGCGGTGCTGCAGCAGGGCAAGATCGTGGACTACGGCCACACCGATGACGTGTTGGAGAACCCGAAGCACGAGTACACCCAGCAGCTGCTCGCCCATATCCCCTCTTTCTAGGAAGCACGCTCATGACTACCGCATCAACGATCACCGCCCGCGCCAGCTCTGCTGTGCCAGAGGAAGACTTCGCTCGGATCCGCGGCATCTTCGCCGACCATGTGCAGGCGGGCGCCGGCGGCATGGCTTTCTGCGTCTACCGCGAGGGGCTGCCGCTGCTACAGTGCTACGGCGGGATGAGCGTGCCGGCTGGAGGGGAACCGGCGCAGGGCACCGACACCGCCCATGCCTGGGACAGCTCCACCCTGGCAGTGCTCTTCTCCGGAACCAAAGGGATCATGGCGGTCATCGCCGCGATCCTGATTGAGCGCGGGCTGCTGGATCCGCAGGCCCCGGTGTGCGCCTACTGGCCCGAGTTCGCTGCCGCTGGCAAGGAACGGGTCACCGTGGCCCAGGTGCTCTCGCACAGCGTGGGTCTGGTCTACCCCGACCCAGCACCTGCCGGTGAAGACCGTTACAACAACCGCGTGGTGGCTCAGATCTTGGCGGCCCAGGCGCCGCTGTGGGAACCAGGGACCCAGGTGGCCTACCATGCGATCACCTACGGATACCTCGTGGCGGAGCTGTTCTTCCGGGTGACCGGAAAGCAGCCCGGCCAGCTGGTACGCGAGCTGCTGGCCGAACCTTACTCACTGGACCTGTTCCTCGGCTTGCCGGAAACCGAAGATCACCGGTTGGCCACGATCTTCCGTGCACAGAACTACACGATCTCCACGTTCCTGACCGACCCGGAACGCCGCAAGATCGTTGAGCGCATGTACGGCGACACCCTGCTGGCGGGAGAAGATCCCTTCAACTCGGTGCCGATGCGTCGGGCGCAGATGGCAGCCGGCGGCGGCATCGGCAGCGCGGACGCGATGGCCAAGCTCTATTCCCTGTTGGTCAGTCCCGAGGAACCGATCGTCTCCCGGGCGACGCTGCAGCAAAGCACCAGTACCTTCTCCGAAGGGGTCGACGCCGTCAACGACAGGCCGCTGCGCTTTGGTCTGGGCTTCGAGCTCGCCGACCCGCTGGGCACCTACGGGCCGGTGGCGCCAGCCTTCGGGCATTCGGGAGCCGGCGGCGGGCTGCACGGCGCGTGGCCGCAGAAGAACCTCGGATTCTCACTGTTGATAAACGAAATGCAGTCAGAGGACCGCGACCGCCGGGCCAAGGACCTGCTGGCGGCCCTAGCCCGCAGCGTCCTCTAGCGGGCGGCGCACCAAGATGAAAAACCCGGGCGGATTCTCTTCCCCCATGTAGAGAGCCCGCCCGGGCGCAGCCTCTTCCTCCACGGTCGCCGCCTTCATGCACGTGATAGATCATGCCAAGGAACATCAACCTCGCCGTAATTGTGCAAGAACCACTTGCACAATTGCCGAGGTGGCATCACGTCACATTATCGTGGAATACCTCAGACATATCTGTGCGCGCTGAGCATGCCAGAATCCCGTTTTCCGATGTATGGTCGCTCATTCACTGCGTGCACCATCCCGAAACCCAACTGCGCAAACGATCGCATTAACGAACCTGTATTCAGCCCGTTGCAGTGCAAGACCTGGCACCCAGTAGCGAGCATGTAGCTGACTGGGAACAATGCCTTTCCGCAGAAAAACGTTTCCCGAACATCGATGAGTTGGAACCGGAATTTGCAAAGGACCTAAATTGCACGAGTCGAACGATCCAGACGCACACTTCGGGCCCCGAAGTTGTTTGGGCTAGCGCGCGCCAAATCGTCGGATGCACACGATATCTTCTATGCATCATCCAGCACACCGCACAGGAGGTCGGGCCCAATGACTGACTACCGCTCTTTCGACCGTTCGCAGCTGATCGCCCGTTTTTGCCAACTGACTTCCTCACAGGACAAGTCTTGGGGTTCAAGTTTGAGTCGGAAAGAACTCATTGAGCAGATCAAGCAGCTAGAAGCCCAGGAACAGCACTTCGGCAGTCAGCTTCCGCTGGCGGTGCACCGGACTCTTAGCGCATCCGACTTCGAACTTCCCTTTGAAATCTCAGAAGGGCAACGGATCTACTTCAGTTGGGAATCAGACCCTATTGAAGCAGCCTGGTTCCTCGATGAAGGCAAGATGGGCCAGCGCAAGTGGAACATCAAGACCATCCTTCCTGCTGGGACCAAGATCCTTACAGTTTTAGCCACCACTCCACCGATGGTGGCCTGCTTAGAGAGTGTCAACTCGCATGAGAACCGGGAGATTGATGTTGCCCGCGATGTGCTGTTCACCGTACCGATCTCCCTGAACGACGTTGAAGAGCTCACCGGAGCGCACCTGCCCCGTGCTTCCCAATGGCTCAAGCCTGCCGACGGAATCAGCATCCTCGACGCTCTGGGCACACTGCTCCAAGATCCTCGCCCGTTGATGCTCACTGCCGGGACATGCCGCATGGACTCGGAAACCGAAGCCACCACCGCCATCCACACCTTGGCACTAATTCAGCGCAAAGACTATGAGACCCGCATGTGCGATGGCTGCCAACGGGAAGTCGACGCCACCTCAGTTCACTTCTTCCGCGATCAGCAAGCCGACAGCACCTGGGACATCCAAGAGCATGTGGATGATATCGGACTACTCTGCAATGACTGTCACCAGCTTCTTCATGCGCCGACGCTCAAGCAGTTTCAGGGAACCTTAATCGCCTGTCCACAGTGCGGAGCCCGCAATCCGAAGAAGTACATTTGGGGTATGCCGGCGTTCCCACCGGACGAAGACGAGTACGTCATCGGAGGTTGCTGTATACCCGACGAGGGCATGCCAGAGTATTCCTGCCGCGAATGCGAGACCTGCTTCGGCGGCGAAGAACCACTGGTCTGGGCCGATTAACCAAGAAAGACCCCTCACATGATGGGGCCTTAATCTTGGCTACCGCGTCTGCGCGTAGAACCAGCTGATGTGCTCTTCGAGCAGCTGGGCTGCCCGCTCTCGCTGGTTGGTGGCAAACGCATGGTGGATTGCCTTGTGCTGGCGGCGCAGCACCTTGACCACCGGCTGCCAGGCTTCATCGCTGGGAATCGAGTCGGCGACGTAGTCGCTGATCGAATGACGCAGCGATTCCATCATTGCCTCGACGACCGAGTTTCCGGCCATGGATGCCAGCAGCACATGGAACTCGGCGTCGATGCGGTGGAATGCATCGCGTGAGAGCTGCGGGTCGTCCATGCGCATGATCAGCACCGCGGTACGGTCGATGACCTGCTGCGCATAAATCGGATCGCGTGGATTCATCTGCGCCGCCCAGGTTTCCAGCAGCACACGGGCTTCCACGATCTCCCGCACGTTGATGCCCTTGGCCGCCACGTGCAGCCGCAGCGCCTGCGAGATTCCCGAGGCGGGGTTGGAGATAATCACCGCCCCGGAATTCGGTCCGGATCCGGTGGAGGTGCGGATGATGCCCATGACGTCCAGGATGCGGATAGCGTCGCGCACTGAGGCCCGCGAAATCCCATGCTGCTCCGCGAGTGCCCGCTCACCGGGCAGCTGATCCCCCAGGGACAACTTCCCGTTGCGAAGATCAGCCTCTACAGATTCAAGAACGATCTGGTAGGCACGCGGAGCTGGGTTTATAGGCATCGGAACTCAATTTTACCGTGTCGCCGTGCTAGGGAAGCATCCAGGAGAGCACCGGGGTGGACTGCAGGTACACCAAGCAGCACAGCACCAGCAGCATGCCCACGGACCAGCCGGCAACCTTCTTCAGGATCACCGATTCCTTGCCCTCCATATTGACCGCGGTGGCGGCAATGGCGAGGTTCTGCGGGGAGATCAGCTTGCCGACGACGCCGCCAGAGGTGTTGGCGGCCACCAGCAGGGTCGGGTCGATGCCCGCGTTGATGCCGGCGGTCTGCTGCAGCTTGGCGAACAGTGCGTTGGCCGAGGTATCCGAGCCGGTCACCGCGGTGCCGATCCAGCCGAGGATCGGCGAGAGGAAGGCGAAGGCTCCGCCGGCCCCGGCAAGCCAGGTGCCGATGGTGATGGTCTGCCCGGACAGGTTCATGACATAGGCAAGGCCGAGGACCGACAGGATGGTCAGCGCCGCCCAGCGCATGTTGTAGATGGTCGCGCCGACCTGGGCCATACCCTGCCCGAAGGTCATCTTGTACTTGCCGTTGGAGTCGTTCAGCGAGTAGACCAGCGCCACGATGGTACCGGTGATGAACAGCAGCGTGCCCGGCGAGGAAAGCCAGGAGAAGCTGTACATGGTGGCGGAAATTGCTTCGCCCGCATCGTTGACCACTACCCCGTGCAGTCCCGGCCAGCCGAACTTGATGTCGGTGCTGGCAAGCCATGCCGGAACATCCAGTCCCCAGCGCCACAGCTTGGCAATCCCGAAGACCACGATTACCAGCAGGTAAGGGAATAGCGCCATCCAGGTGTTGGCAGGATTCAGTTTCTTGCTGTGGTCGATGGGCTTCGCGGCGGCCTCCGGCGTCAGCACCCGGGCCCGTGCCTCTTCGGCGCCCTTAGGAGTCCAGAAGCGCAGCAGGATGACCGCGGTGGCAAGGCCCACCAGGGAGGCGACCACGTCGGTGAGCTCATAGGAGAAGTAGGTGGCGCAGGACCACTGGGCGATGCCGAAAGCCAGGCCGATGATCAGCGTCGCGGGTAGCGTCTGGCGCATGCCGCGCCAGCCGTCGATGACCAATACCAGGATGGTGGGGACGAACAGCGCCAGCACCGGCGACTGGTGGCCGACCACCGCGCCGATTTCAGCGGCGGGGATGCCGGTGAGCGCACCGGCGGTGGTGATGGGGATGGCCATCGCGCCGAAGGCCACCGGAGCGGTGTTGGCGATCAGCACCGAGCAGGCGGCGCGCAGCGGCGAAAGCCCCAGGGACAGCAGCATCGTGGCGGTGATCGCCACCGGTGCGCCGAATCCCGCCAGCGCTTCTAGCAGGCCGCCGAAGCAGAAGGCGATCAGCACGGTTTGGATGCGCACATCGCCGCCGCCGATCACGTCGAATACCCTTCGCAGATCCTCAAAGCGCCCCGAGACCACCGTGACCTGATAGAGGAAGATCGCCATGACCACGATCCACACGATCGGGAATGCTCCGAAGACCATGCCCATCACGCCCGAGTTGACCGCGAGGCCGACCGGCATCTTCCAGCCGATGATTGCAACGATGATTGCCACCGCTAGCGAGCCGAGTCCTGCCCAGTGGGCCTTGACTTTCACGACTGCCAGCAGGATGAAGAAGGTGAGCAGAGGCACCAGGGCAACGAGCGCCGAAACGGCGACGCTGCCCGCTATGGGATCTGTTGTTGGGGTAAACACGGTGTGGGCGTCCTTACTTGTGATGGTCTGACCATACGTGGTCCGACCACTAACGGTACAAGGTGAGAGCGATCACAAACAAGTCTTGCTATTGGGAATTTTTCTACGTAGTATGGTCTGACCACACCATGAAAGAGTTATAAGTATGCGCATTGCACTCTTTGCCACATGCATCGTCGATGCCATGTACCCCCAAACAGCCAAGTCCACCGTCAAAATTCTGGAACGCCTAGGCCATGAGGTCATCTTCCCCGCGGGGCAAGCATGCTGTGGTCAGATGCACATGAACTCCGGCTACATGCCCGAGGCGCTGCCGGTGGTTGAAAACCACGTGAAGGCCTTCGACACCGACGACTACGACCTCGCCGTGGCCCCGTCCGGATCCTGCGTCGCCTCGGTCAAGCACCAGCACGCGTTCCTGGCAGACCGCTTGGGCAAGCCCGAGCTCAAGGAACGCGCCACCGCCGTCGGGAAGCGCACCTACGAACTCTCTCAGCTACTGGTGGACGTTTTGGGCATCACCAACGCCGCCGAGCAGCTGGGCAGCTACTTCCCCGAGACCATCACCTACCATCCCTCCTGCCACGGCATGCGTCTGCTCAAGCTCGGCGACCGCCAGCTGGATCTGCTCAAGACCGTCGGCGGCATCACCGTCAACGAGCTGCCGGATGCCGACCAGTGCTGCGGCTTCGGCGGCACCTTCTCCCTCAAGAACGCGGACGTCTCCTCCGCGATGCTGGAAGACAAGATGAACAACATCTGCTCCACCGGCGCCTCGGCCTGCGCCGGAGGCGACGCCTCCTGCCTGATGCACATCGGCGGCGGCCTGTCCCGCACCGGCGCCAAGCCCAAGACCCTGCACCTGGCAGACATCCTTGCAAGCACCATGGAAGAGACGGTGGCACTGTGACTCAGGTATTTCTCGGCATGCCAGCCGGAGGCCTTGGCAACCTCGTTGAAACCGAACCATTCCCGGCCGCCGCGCACCGCGAACTGGGCAACACCCAGCTGCGCAAGAACCTGCGCCATGCAACCCACACCATCCGCGACAAGCGGCTGCGCGTGGTCGGCGAACTTCCCGACTGGGAAGAACTGCGTGACGCCGGCAGCGCCATCAAGAACTCCGCAATGTTCAACCTCGAAGAGCGGCTACTTCAATTCGAGAAGAACTTCAGCGCCCGCGGCGGCGTAGTCCACTGGGCCCGCGACGCCGATGAGGCCAACACCATCGTGCGCGATTTGATCCGCGAAACCGGATCCACCGAGGTCGTGAAGGTCAAGTCCATGGCCACCCAGGAGATCGGGCTCAACGAGTACCTGGAAACCCAGGGCATCGAAGCCTTCGAGACCGACCTTGCCGAGCTCATCGTCCAGCTGGGCCACGACAAGCCCAGCCACATCCTGGTCCCCGCGATTCACAAGAACCGCACCGAGGTGCGCGACATCTTCCTGAGTCAAATGGAGGATGTGGACCCGGAGCTCACCGATGAGCCGGCCAAGCTGGCAGAGGCCGCCCGCAAACACCTGCGCGCCAAATTCCTTTCGGCCAAGGTCGCCATCTCCGGGGCGAACTTCGCCCTGGCGGACACCGGCACCCTGGGCGTGGTGGAGTCTGAGGGCAACGGCCGCATGTGCCTAACCCTGCCCGAAACCCTGATCACCGTCATGGGCATCGAGAAGGTGCTGCCGCACAGCGATGACATCGAGGTGATGATGCAGCTGCTGCCGCGTTCCTCCACCGGCGAGCGCATGAACCCCTACACCTCCATGTGGACCGGTGTCACCGAGGACGACGGGCCGCAGAACGTGCACATCGTGCTGCTGGACAACGGACGCTCCCGCGTGCTCTCCGATTCCTTCGGCCGCTCCGCGCTGAACTGCATCCGCTGCTCGGCCTGCATGAACGTGTGCCCGGTCTACGAGCGCACCGGCGGCCACGCCTACGGCTCCACCTACCCGGGCCCAATCGGCGCAATCCTCTCCCCGCTGATGACTGGCATCGAGGTGGAAGAGAACAACTCCCTTCCCTATGCCTCCTCGCTGTGCGGCGCCTGCTATGACGCCTGCCCGGTGAAGATCAACATCCCGGAGATCCTGGTGCACCTGCGCGGCGAGGACGTGGATTCCAAGCGCGGCAAGCACAAGCTGCCCACCCAGATGGACCTGCTGATGAAGGGCGGATCCTGGGCGCTGGGCCGAGGCAAGAACATGAAACTGGTGGAAAAGGCGCTGCCGCTGGGCCGCCTGGCATCGGGCAGGGACAAGAAGATCAAGAAGCTGCCGGGCATCGCCGCGGGCTGGACCCAGTCCCGCGATATCCCCGCCCCTCCATCCCAGTCCTTCCGCGACTGGTGGAGCGAAGAGAAGGAGTCCAAGTGAGCGCGAAAGAAGAAATCCTGGGACGCATCCGTTCGGCCCTGGCCGACGCCCCGCAGGCACCGGAAGTTCCACGCGGCTACCGTACCAGTTCCCAGCTCGATGAGGCCGCGCTGATCGAGCTGCTGGTCGACCGTCTGGTGGACTACAAGGCAGGGGTCGACGTCATTGACGAGGCCCAGATTCCGCAGTCCGTCGCGGCCAAGCTTGAGCAGGCCTCCTCCGTGGTCTACCCGCACGGCCTCAATCAGCAGTGGCTCTCCGCCCTGCCATCCGAGGTTGCCCAGCTTGCCGATGCCCCCGGCGCCCGCTTGAGCGTTGCCGAACTCGACGCCACCAGCGCCGTAGTCACCAGCTCGGCGGTGTCCATCGCCGAGTCCGGAACGATCATCCTGGACGGGGAACCGGATCAGGGCCGCCGCGCCATCTCCCTGGTTCCCGACCATCATGTCTGCGTGGTTCCGGTGTCCACCGTGGTGCAGCTGCTGCCCGAGGCCATGCCTCGCCTGACGGTCACCCGCCCGCTGACCTGGATCTCCGGTCCATCGGCGACCAGCGATATCGAGCTTGAACGCGTTGAGGGTGTGCACGGTCCGCGCACCCTGGACGTATTGCTGGTGCGCGGCATCTAGCCGCCCTCATCATCGCAGCCGGTTCCCCACCTTAACCTCCGGGGGAACCGGCTGCGTTTTTATATCAGCCGCCCGCTCCCCCTTGAGCCAAGGACAGAATGGTTCGAGGCTTCGTTAAGCTAAGTTTGGAATACGTTGCCTATCGAAGACGCGCAGGAGTACGCCGGGTGGAAAAAGTGGGCCAAGAAACCCGGATGATCAGTGATCGAGCCCTGCGATTCATAGGTTTCATTTCATTCTTCGACCACTACTGCATGCCCCCGATGTTGCTGCTGCTCGTCGCTGGCACCGAGTTGAGCTTCGCGCAGGCGGTGGAACTGGTCGCTGCCTATTCACTGTGCTACGCCGTCGGCCAACCGCTGTGGGGCTTGATCAGCGACAGATTCGGGCGCCTCTTCGTGCTGCGCAGTTCACTACTCGGGGCGCTGCTCGGCTCCCTGGCAAGCGTCATGTTCATCAGCTTCCTCCCCTTGCTACTGGCCCGCTCGCTTTGTGGATTAATGTTTGGTGCAATGTATCCAACCCTGCTGACCCTCTTGGGCGACACTAGGACAGGTGTCGAAAAAGCTAAGGGCCTTTCGGATCTGCAAGTCTATTCCTCGCTGGGCACGACCTTCGCGACGTTGAGCGCCGGCATCCTTGCAGCCACGGTGGACTGGCGCATTGTTTTTGTACTGCCCGCATTGGGAACCGTTACTGCATTGCTCATGCTGCGCGGCGTAGATGAACCAGCCCATGGCAGGAAGGGAATTAATTTCTCGGTTGCCCTGCGGCCGAGAAATCTTGGGCTCTACGCCATTGTCTTCATCGAGGGCGCCTTGCTCATGGGATTGCCCAAATATATAGTCCCTGCACTTCAACAGTCCGGAGTAGGCATTGGACTAGCTGGCGTGCTCGGCTGCGCACTTGCCGCGGGAATTATCATCGGTGCGCGATTGATGCGCAGGTTGGTCGGGCAATTCAGCCGCACTTGGTTGATCGGCATCGGCGGGGCGATCCTGATATTCAGCTTCATCCCTTCAACCTTTTTCTTCTCACCCTCATCATTAACCATCACTGCCCTGCTCTTCGGATTTGCCAACGCGATCATGCATTCATCAATGCAGGGATGGGCCACCGACATCGCTCCCGAGGCCCGAGCAACCACCGTTTCATTCTTCGTCTTTTCCCTGTTTTTCGGCGCCTCGGTAATGACCTATCTGACTGCCGATCTTGCCGCCAACGCAGACTACAACCAGATCTTCGGCATCGGCATGGTCATCAGCATCCTCTTGGTTATTCTCGCTTGCGCTGCACATGCGGCCTGGGCCCGAAAATACGCAGACCAGCCCTAGACAAAATCATCATTTAGTTCACCTTTCTGCGAGATTGTGGCAGATAATGTTGATTCAACAGAATCTTCAACGGCCTTCAAACGATGGGACCCAACCGGTGTCGACGCCAAACAATGAACCAAACAATCCTTATTCTTCGGATCGCCAAGATTCTTATCGGCAGAACCCTGCGTATCAGGCACCGCAGTATCAGGGACAGAACCAGCAATATGGTCAGCAGTATGGCCAGCAGCAGCCGGGCTACGGCTACCCTGGCTATCCGATGATGAATCCCGAGGGCGCGCAGCTGGCGCAAACCTCGCTGATCTTCGGCATCCTCTCACTGTTCATGCTCGGCCTGATCTTTGGACCGATCGCCATCGTGAAGGCCAACCGCGCTGAGCGCGAATTCAACACCTCCGCCACCGTCGGCAAGGTCACCGGATGGATTGGTACGATCCTCGCTGGCATCACGGTGCTGTTGTTCATTTTCTTTGTGATCATTTCCCTCTCGGTCGGCGCCGCTTCTTACGAGAGCTTCTAATTCCGCGCTCTTTAAAACGATGCAAAAACAAAACCTCCAGACCATAGGTCTGGAGGTTTTGTTTGTATCGGTCCTGCCCGCCTCCCATCAGGCGGTCAAAGGAAAATTACTCTGCGGTTGGCAGTACGAAGGAAGCGTCGATTTCGATCTTGACCTTGTCGCTGACCAGCACGCCGCCGGCTTCGAGGGCTGCGTTCCAGGTGATGCCGAATTCCTTGCGGGAAATGGTGGTCGATGCGTAGAAACCTGCGCGGGTTGCACCGAAGGCGTCAACTGCCTGGCCGCCCAGCTCGGCGTCCAGTTCAACCTGCTTGGTGGTGCCGCGGATGGTCAGGTCGCCGACGAGGACGAACTCTCCTGCATCGCCCTGGACGCCGGTGGACTTGAAGGTCATGGTTGGGAACTGCTCAGCGTCGAAGAAGTCGGCGCTCTTCAGGTGACCATCGCGGTTTGCATCCTTGGTGCTGACCGAAGCGATCTGGATGGTTGCCTCAACGCCGGATTCTGCCAAGGTCTCGCCCACGGTCAGGGTTGCGTCGAATTCGGTGAAGTTGCCGCGGACCTTGGAGATGCCTGCGTGGCGAACCGAGAACCCAACCTCGGAGTGCGATGCATCCAGGTTCCAAACGCCGGCGGTCAGTGGTGAAGTTGCAGTTGCAGTCATGATCGAGTCCTTTCTTTTGCATCAGTCATTTAGTTGATGCATCAATTTGTTTCGTTGTATTCAGTATGGCACTAAATAAGTTGAACCGTCAACCAGTTTTCTCGAAAACTTTGCACTTTCTCTTGCAGGTTACTCAAAAATAGCTATTGATTAGGCGTTTATCGGAATTGAAACTTTTCGTAACCCTTCCAAAGCGTGCTCTTAATCCTTACACCGGCCTCATGAACACGGACAAAATGGACCCCAACATTCAGGAACAAGAGGCTGAACTTTCCGCCGATCTCGAAGATGTATGGCAAGAAGAGTCGCAAAGAACGGCGGCAGCCACCGAAACCGCCGACGAGGTAGATGGCCAGCTCCGTGCACGCGAGGACTCTTCTATGTCTGTCAAGCAGCAATCTGAACCTTTTCATCTATTGCTGAAG
>NZ_JALDXV010000019.1:0-65946 GCF_032154645.1 Glutamicibacter sp.
AGTGAGGGAAGAACGCAATGAAGCAGAGTGACCAATCAATTGAAGACCTAGTTGGCGAGCTACACTCAGCCCGCCAGCGTAAGCCAAAGAAATACAGCCTGTCCGGAGTCGACCCGTGGGTGTTCGGTATTGCCGGAACACTGGTCGTTGGTTTCATTATCTGGGGATTCGTCACCCCTGAAGGCCTAGGAGCAGCAGCCGACGCGGCATTGAACTGGGTCATCACCGACACAGGCTGGCTCTTCGTGATCGCAGCCTCAGTCTTTGCGATTTTTGCCATCGTGGTGGCCGCCAAGAACTTCGGCCGCATTCCACTGGGTAAAGACGGCGAGAAACCGCAATTCAGCACCATTTCATGGATCTCGATGATGTTTGCCACCGGCATGGGCATCGGTCTGGTCTTTTATGGCGTGGGCGAACCGCTGTTCTTCTACATGTCGCCGCCACCGGGAACCGTTGACGGCCAGACCAGTGCCGCAGTAGGCACCGCCATGGGGACCACGCTGTTCCACTGGACGATCTACCCATGGGCGATGTATGCAATTGTCGGGCTGGGCATGGCCTACGGCAGCTTCCGACTGGGCCGTCCACAGTTGTTCTCCTCGATGTTTACCCCTATCTTTGGCGAACGAGCCATTCATGGCTGGGGTGGACGCGTTATTAACATCCTAGCCATCTTGGCAACACTGTTCGGCTCCGCATGTTCCCTGGGACTGGGTGCCCTGCAGATCGGTGGCGGTATCCAAGCCACCGGCATGATGCAAACCGTCGGCTCGGGCATCCTCGTGATCATCATTGCGATCCTCACCGCACTGTTCGTGGCCTCTGCCGTCTCCGGAATCGAGCGCGGCATTCAGTGGCTGTCCAACACCAACATGGTGCTGGCACTGATCCTTGCGCTGATCGTGTTCATCGGCGGCCCGACGCTGTTCATCTTGAACGTCATCCCCAATGCCATCGGTTCATTTATCGGCGACCTGCCTCAGATGGCATCGCGCACCGCAGTGGCCGGCGATGAAGAAATGTCCGAGTGGCTCTCGTCCTGGACCATCTTCTACTGGGCCTGGTGGGTGTCATGGACCCCATTCGTTGGCCTGTTTATTGCGCGCATCTCCCGAGGCCGCACCATCCGCCAGTTCGTCACCGGTGTGCTGCTGGTTCCATCGACCGTAACCCTGCTGTGGTTCGCGATCTTTGGCGGCGGCGCCATCGGCCTGCAGGAGCGCGCCGAAAAGGCCGGCGACACCGCTGGCCAGCTGGCGCACATGGTCGATGGGGTCCCGGATATCAACTTCGACCTCATCCTGTTCGACCTGCTGGACCACATGCCGGTCCCAGGCTGGGTTTCGGTGGTGCTCATGGTGGTCACCGTGCTGCTGATCGCCATCTTCTTCGTCACCGGTGCAGACTCGGCATCCATCGTGATGGGAGCACTGAGCGAGAAGGGCGCAGAAGAGCCGACCAAGAAGTCGATCATCTTCTGGGGCGTCGCCACCGGCGCCGTCGCGGCGGTGATGCTGCTGGCGGGCGGCGATCACCCGGCCGAAGCACTGAACGGACTGAAGAACATTACGATCGTCTCCGCACTGCCGTTTGTGGTCGTGATGCTGCTGCTGTGCGTGGCGATTTGGAAGGACCTGAGCAAGGATCCGCTGGTGCTGCGCAGCAACGTGGCCCGCGAGGTGCTTGAAAAGTCGGTGTCCCGCGGCGTCGAAGAGCATGAGGGCAGCGCCTTCAGCCTGATGACCACCGAAATCCCCATCGTGAAGGCAGATAACGAGCCGAGCGCGCCGACGATCTTCTCCGAGGATCCGTCGATCATCTTGGAAACCGAGAAGCTGGATGAGAAGGAGCCGAAGAAGCCATCGGACCCTTCCGAGGGCTAGTCTCTTCCGCGGCTATCAGGACCTGGCGGCGCCCACAGCAATGGTGATTGCTGTGGGCGCCGCTTCGTCTCCGGCTAGCCGCGGGCCCGGCAGATCTCATCGATCTGCGCGATGCACGGCTCATTTTGCAGGCTGGTGGTATCACCCAGCGTGCTGCCTTCAAAGAGTTGGGTCAGCAGCCTGCGCATGATCTTTCCCGAACGCGTCTTGGGGACATCGGGGACCAGCACGATGTCCCGCGGCTTGGCGATAGGACCGATCTGCTGGGCGACGACGGCGCGCAGCTGGTCGATGAACTCCGCCCGGCGCTGGGCCTGTGCGTCATCGTCAGGCTCAAGCGAAATCAGCGACTGGTCCAGCGGCACCACGAACGCCGTGGCGGCGTGGCCGGTCTTGGCATCAGGGGTGGGGCAGACTCCTGCCTCCACCACGCCCGGGTGGGTGACCAGCGCGGACTCGATCTCGATGGTGGACAGGCGGTGGCCCGAGATGTTGATGACATCGTCGGTGCGGCCCAGGATGTAGATGTCCCCGTCCTCGTCGAAACGGGCCCCATCGCCGGCGAGGAACCAGCCCTTCTCCACATACTGCTGCCAGTAGCTGGTGTAGTAGCGCTGCGGGTTGCCCCAGACGGTGCGGGCCATGGCCGGCCCGGTCTGGGTGATGACGATATTTCCCTGGGTCTGCGGGGCGACGCGCGCACCCGCCGCGTCGACGATGTCCACGCCGACGCCGGGCAGCGCACGGGAGGCGCAGCCCGGCTTGAAGTGTTCGTCCGTGGGCAGCGGGGAGAGCACCGTGGCCCCGGACTCCGACTGCCACCAGGTATCGACCATCGGGATGCCCGCCGGGGTGTCGCGGCCCACCTGTTCGCGCAGCCAGCGCCAGGCCTCGGGATTCACCGCCTCGCCCACGGTGCCGCCGACCCGTACCGAGGACAGGTCGTAGTGCGCGGGAATGCCTTCGGGGAACCAGCCCATGAGCGAGCGCACCAGCGTCGGCGCGGTGTAGTAGCTGGTGACCCTGTAGCGCTCGATGACCTTGAAGTGGCGGCCCGGATGCGGGGCGTTGGGGACGCCCTCGTAGATGACCTGGGTGACGCCGTTGGACAGCGGGCCGTAGATCTCATAGGTGTGTGCGGTGACCCAGGCCAGGTCCGCGGTGCACCAGTGCACATCCTGCGCGCGCTGGGACGGATCCGGGTTGGCGAAGAGCAGGTTGTAGCTGAACGCCGCCTGCGTCAGGTAGCCGCCGGTGGTGTGCACCAGGCCCTTGGGCTGCCCGGTGGTGCCGGAGGTGTACATGATGAACAGCGGGGTTTCGGCATCGAAGAACTCCGGGGAGTGCTCGGTGGACTGGGCGTCGACCAGCTCATGCCACCACACATCGCGCCCTTCGGTCCACGGGATCTGATCCCCGGTGCGGCGGATCACCAGCACGTTCTGGATGCTGTTGTCCCCGCTGACCGCCGCGTCGGCATTCTGCTTGACCGGGACGCTGGCGCCGCGGCGGAACTGCCCGTCGGTGGTGACCAAAAGCTTGGCGCCGGTGTCTTCCACACGGAACTTCAGCGCCTCGGCGGAGAAGCCGCCGAAGACCAGCGAGTGGATCGCGCCGATGCGGGCGCAGGCAAGGGTGATCACCACGGTTTCCACCAGCACCGGAAGGTAGATCACCACGCGGTCGCCCTTCGTGATGCCCAGTTCCGCCAGCGCGTTGGCAGCCTGGTTGACCCGCTGCTGCAGGTCGGCGTAGGTGACCGCCTCTCGGTCGCCCGGTTCGCCCTCGAAATACAGGGCCACCTTCTCGCCGTTGCCCGCCGCCACATGGCGGTCGACGCAGTTCACCGCGGCGTTGAGCTTTCCACCCAGATACCAGGAGATCTGCGGGCCTCGCTGAGCCTGCGGGTCCGCCGGAACAATGCGGCTGGTGGTGTGCCAGCGGGTGTCCCAGTCAAGCAGATTGGCCGCCTCGTCCCAGAATTCTTGACGGTGCGCCTCGTCGAGCGCTGCGGTGCTGGATGCTAATTCGGTGGTCATAGCCCGGGTCCTTGGAGTTGCGTGGTTGATTGGAGGTGGGGGAGCGCAGGATTTAGGTCCAGCGGCGGATGGCCCAGCGTTCGGCCAACGAGAGCAGCGCATCGGTGAGCTTGCCGAAGAGCGCCAGCAGGATGATGGTCAGGATCAGCCGGTCGATGCGTCCGTTGTTCTGCGAGTCGGTGAGCAGGAAGCCCAGGCCCATGGAGGCGCCGAGCAGTTCGGCGGCCACCAGGAAGAGCCAGGCCTGGGCCAGAGCCAGGCGCAGTCCGGAGAAAATCGACGGAACCACCGCCGGCAGCTGCACGGTGCGCAGCAGTTTCACCCCGCCCAGCCCGAAGGAGCGGGCTGCCTCCACCAGATGGGCGTCAACATGGCGCAGGGCCAGCGAGACGGTGGTGAAGACCGGGAAGAACGCGCCGATGATGATCAGCGTGACCTTGGAATCCTCGCCGATCTTCATCCACAGCACCAGCAGCGGCACCCAGGCAAGCGAAGGAACTGCACGCAGGGCTGAAATGCTCAGGCTCAGCAGCGCATCTGCCAGCTTCGACAGCCCCACCAGCGCGCCGAAAACCAGCCCGAGCAGTGAGCCGATGGCGAAGCCCAGCAGCACGCGCTGTGTGGAAATGCCGATGTGCTTACCCAGATCTCCGCCCTCGAACAATTCGCCGGCGGCGGCAATCACGGCCCCGGGAGTGGGCAGCGACCAGGGTGCAACAAGTCCTGTGGCTGTAGCGAACTGCCATATGCCCAGCAACACCACCGGCAGGATGAGCGAGAGCAGCCATCTGGGTGCACGCAAGATGGTGCGGCTGAAACCAACTCTGGGCTTGCGCGGTTTTGTGGGGGAGGTGTCAACTGAAAGTTCGGGCGCGGACATGGAACTTACTCTCCGGCGACGTTTTTGGCGTCGGCCTTGGCCGCAAATTGACCGTCAACCAAGGTGGCCAGCGCCTGGTCCACCTGGTCCTGCGAGGCTACGTCCTTGTTCTGAACAAGGGTCGGGCCGATGTTTTTCAGCACCGAGGTGAATGCGTCACCGGGGGTGCCGTCGATGTCCAGGTTTGAGCGTTCGGTGATGACTGTCGTGGCGACGTCCTTGTCCAGCCCCGCTGCCTTGGCCAAGATGTCTGCCGTTTCTTCAGGGTGCGCTTCAGCGTATTCGCGGGCCTTCTGATAGGAGTCGACCACCAGCTGGGCCAGCTCCGGGTTCTTCTCAATGAAGTCTTCGCGGGCGTTCAGGGCACCGTAGGTGTTGAAGTCCAAGTTGCGGTACACCAGCTTGGCGTTGTCGTTCTCCGCGGCTGCCATGATCGGATCCAGGCCAGCCCAGGCGTCAACCGCTCCGTTGGACAGCGCGGTGCGGCCATCTGCATGCTGCACATTCTGCAAGGTGATGTCGTCCTCGCTCAGGCCCGCCTGCTTCAGCGTCTGCAACAGGAAGAAGTAGGGGTCTGTGCCCTTGGTTGCGGCAACCGACTTGCCCTTCAAATCCTTGGGTGAGGAGATTCCGGAATCCTTCTTCACCACCAGTGCGGACCATTCGGGCTGGGAATACAGCGCGATGGTCTTGATCGGAGAACCGTTGGAGCGCGCAAGCAGCGCCGCGGATCCCGCGGTGGAGCCCACCTGCACGGCGTCGGCGCGCAGCGCCTCATTGGCCTTATTCGATCCTGCAGACTGGATCCACTCGACGTCCACGCCCTTGGCTTCTGCCGCGTCATCCAGCCAACCCTTTTCCTTCAGCACCAGGCTCAGCGGGTTGTAGGTGGCGAAGTCGATGGACAGGGTCTGATCGGATGAAGCGGCGGCGTTCTCTCCGGCACATCCCGACAGGGCGACGGCACCTACTGCCAGGGCTGCCAGGGATAGTGCTGTACGGCGGGTGAAAGGGTTCGAGAGCATAGAAATTCCTAGATTTGAGCGTGCGAATGCGGCGGCTGGTATGTACCAGCCGAAGTGAAAAGTGGTGCAGGTTAGTGTTTGGCCGGGTCTACGCCCAGCAGGCTCAGCAGGTGTGCGCGGTGGACAGCGAACAGTTCGGCGTTGTGGCTGCGTGGGTGAGATGCAGTGATGGTGAGGTCTTCAATGACGGTAGCTCCTGCCGCGTCTGCGTTGCGGCCGAGCACCACGATGCGGTCCGCCAGGTTCAACGCTTCGTCCACGTCGTGGGTCACCATGAGCACGGTGGTGGGGAATGAAGCGTGGATAGACAGCAACAGGTCCTGCATTTTCAATCTGGTCAACGCGTCAAGTGCACCGAATGGCTCATCTAGCAGCAGCACACCGGGACGTCGGGCCAGGGCTCGGGCCAGCGAGACGCGCTGGGCCATTCCACCGGAGATTTCCCGGTGACGCAGATCGGCTGCATGCGTCAGATCGGTGAGCTCCAAGAGCTCGTTGATCAGTGCAGTTCCTGCCGTCGGGTCGGTTTTCGGGGCGAGCCCCAGCGCGATGTTTTCGCGCACCGAACGCCAAGGCAGCAGCCGGGGTTCTTGGAAGGCCACGGCACACAGCTCGTTGATGCCGTTGACCTCGCGGGGCCCGGTGGAAACAATTCCGGTTGACGGGGCATCCAGACCGGACACCGAGCGCAGCAGCGTCGACTTTCCGCAGCCGCTGGCCCCCAGGATTGCCACTACTTCACCGGCGTTGATGTGCAGGTTGACATCGCGCAGCACCGTGCGTGATTCCTTCTTGGCGGTGAAGGTGCGTGAAACGTTGCTGAAGTCTACGTCCAGCGCGGTCGCGGTGCGGACAGCTGGGTCGGTATGCGGCAAAGCAAAGGCGGTGGCCATGATCATCTCCATCGGTCCTGGCGGTAGCACCGGCCGAGAGCATAACGCTCATAGGTGGTTGCTGCGGCGTCAAAGAGCCAGATCTCTCGGCCGCTCGGGATGGTTACAGGTCCATTACAGGGGGTCGAACGTTTTTATTGCAAATTATGCGTAACATGAAAAATATTCGATGTGAACGCGTAACATGTGGAAAATTTCGTGTTTTATTTTATTCATTGCCTGTTTACTCGATACTTTGAGTTCTGCGTCGGGGCATCTTCGGAGCTTCTGGCGCAGCATTGTTCACTTGTGGATTCAACTTGATCCCATGGGGCAACGAAATGTGACTTTGGGACTTGGATCCCGCGGATTGTTACGGCTACAAATAGTAACGACCCATCCAGAGCGGCCGAGAGATCTGGCTCCACGACGCCGCAGCAACCACCCGTCCGGGCCGGTGCTACCGCCAGGATCGATGGAAAGAAAGAGGACTTCTGCATGTCTTTTGGTGAAACCGGGAACAACCTTGACCTGGATTTCAACGCCCTGAGCAATCCACACAACGGATCCGCGATGGAATTGGATCAGTTCTCCGAGGAACGTCCAACCCGCCAACTGCTCAAGGTCACCCCCGGCCCGGGGGCCGACGAAGACTACGAACGTCTCGCCGCCATCTTCCGTCCCGTCTTCGCCCAGATTGCCGCGGGGGCCAAAGACCGCGACCGCAACCGCATCCTGCCCTTCGAACAGGTGGGCCTGCTGAACCGCGAACGCTTCGGTGCACTGCGCCTGCCGGTGGCAGAAGGCGGCCACGGGGCACGACTGAGCGACGTCTTCCGCCTGCTCATTGAACTTTCCGAGGCGGACTCCCATATCGGCCAGCTGTGGCGGGCCCATATTGCCTTCGTCGAGGACGTGCTGCGCCTGGAGGACGCCGAGCTGCGGGCCAAATGGGTCGCCCGCATCGCCGCCGGACAGATCGTCGGCAACGCCTACACGGAAAAGGGCGGCAACGCCCTGGGCAGCCTGAACACCAAGGTCAGCCAGGTCGACGGACGTTGGGTGGTCAACGGTGAAAAGTACTACTGCACCGGCACCATCTTCGCCGACTGGACCGCCGTGGCGGTCTCGCATCCGGAACGTCCGGGACGACAGATTGCACTGGTCTCCACCCAACACAGCGGGGTCAAGATCCTCGACGACTGGGACGGGTTCGGCCAGGGGCTGACCGGCACCGGCAGCACCGAATTCCACCAGGTTCCGGTGGAATGCTTCATGCCGGAGGACGTCAACGACCCGGAGGCCGCCATCTTCCAGCTGGTGCTGATGGCGGTGCAGGCGGGCATCGGCCGCGCTGCACTGAATGACATGCGCTCCTCGGTGCAGGCGCGCACCCGCAGCTTCTCCACCGGCACCGGCGTCCCGGTGCACCGCGAGCCGCAGGTGCTGCAGCTGGTCGGCGAGGTCTCCGCTGAAATCTTCGCCGCCGACTCGGTGGTCATGGGTGCGGTGCTTGAGGTTGAATCCGCGCTGGCGGATCCCTACCTGAACGCTGAGGAACGCTTCGCGGTCTGCGAGCTGGCGGCGAACCGCGCGCAGACCATCGTGCAGCCGCTGGTCATCAGCGCCACTAGCAAGCTCTTCGACGGGCTCGGCGCCTCCGCCACCCGCGGCAGCTGCAATATGGACCGGCACTGGCGCAACGCCCGCACCATCGCCACCCACAACCCCGCCATCTACAAGGCGCGCATCGTCGGGGACTACGAGATCAACGGGGTGCAGCCGCAGCGCCTGTCGGTCACCGGCGAACTGTCCTCGGCCCCTCAGGGCTTCGGGCTGTAGCCACCCACAGATTTTTCTTCACACAACGATTGGGGCACACCAATGAGCCAGAACCAGCCAGCTGAAAAGCAGCGTGAGATCCTCTTCAACGCTTTTGACATGAACTGCGTTGCCCACCAGTCTCCCGGCCTGTGGCGCCATCCGCAGGACAAGGCGTCGGACTACAAGACCATCGGCTACTGGACCCATCTGGCCAAGGTGCTGGAAAAGGGCAAGTTCGACGGCCTGTTCATCGCCGACGTGCTGGGCACCTACGACGTGTACAACGGCACCAACGAGTCTCCGCTGCGCACCGGCGCCCAGGCCCCGGTCAACGACCCGTTCCTGCTGGTCTCCGCGATGGCTGCGGTGACCGAACACCTCGGCTTCGGCGTCACCGCCGGCACCGCCTATGAGCACCCCTACCCGTTCGCCCGCCGCCTGGCCACCCTGGACCACCTGACCAACGGCCGCGTGGGCTGGAACGTGGTCACCGGCTACCTGCCGTCCGCCGCTCGCAACATGGGCCAGGAAGACCAGATGGAGCACGACGAGCGCTACAACCATGCCGACGAATACCTCGAGGTCGTCTACAAGCTGCTCGAAGGCTCGTGGGAAGACGACGCGGTGCAGGCCGACAAGGAAACCGGCATCTACACCGACCCGGCCAAGGTGCACTCCATCAACCACGAGGGCAAGTACTTCAAGGTGCCGGGCATCGCCATCACCGAACCGAGCACCCAGCGTACGCCGGTGATCTACCAGGCGGGCACCTCGCCGCGCGGTCTGAAGTTCGCCGCGCAGAATGCGGAGGCGGTCTTCGTAACCAGCCCGACCAAGGAGATCCTCAAGTCCACCGTCGCCAAGATCCGCGACCACGCCGAAGCCGCCGGCCGCGACCGCTACGACATCAAGATCTTTGCGATGCAGACCATCATCACCGCCGAGGATTCGGCGGCCGCCCAGGCGAAGTACGAGGACTACAAGTCCTACGCGGATATCGAGGGCGCCATGGTGCTGATCTCCGGCTGGATGGGCATCGACCTGTCAACCTTCGACCCGGATCAGCCGATCGGCAGCGACGTGAAGTCCAACGCCATCCAGTCCTCGGTGGCCACCTTCCAGAAGGCCAGCGGCGACGAGGGCAACCCATGGACCGTGCGCCAGCTGGCCGAATGGGTCGGCGTGGGCGGCTTCGGCCCGATCACCGTCGGCTCCGGAGCCGAGGTCGCGCAGAAGCTGATCGACTGGGTGGACTACACCGATGTGGACGGCTTCAACCTGGCCTACGCCATCACCCCGGGCACCTTCGAGGACGTCGTTGAATTCGTGGTTCCCGAGCTGCAGGCTCGCGGCGCGTACAAGACCGACTACGTTGAAGGCTCGCTGCGCAACAAGCTGTTCGGCGCCGGCGATCACGTGAAGGAAACGCATCGCGCGGCCCAGTACAAGATCTCCAACCGTTTGGCGGCGCAGGCCTAGCGGAGGCCTGCCCATCAGGCGTGAACTGAATACGGTTACCAGCTAAGCGCGGATTCCTCGGCCTTTTGGACTCGAGGATTCGCGCTTAGCTGTTCTCTTGTGCCTGAAGAACTCCGTGTTCTACCAGCGCCCTGCGTAGGGCTTCGACGCCTTGATAATGATGCGTTCGCATCCCCAGTTCCGCGGCGCCGGTGAGCTTGTTTGCCGAATCATCGGTGAAAAACACCTCGTGCGCCTTGAGCGACAGCGTCTTGAGCACGACAGCAAATATGGCCGGGTCGGGTTTGATGACCCCTAATTCCGCGGAATTGAAAACCTGGTCGAAATGACTGCCGATGCCTTGTTCCGCCAGTTCCTCGGCGATCCTATCCGTTCCATTGGTGAGTATTGCCGTGAGAATTCCGGCAGACCGGATCTCGTCGACCATTGCAAGCAGCTCCCGATTGGGAACTGCTGCGATGCGACCCCACTGCGCCGCCGCATCATGGTTGCCCAGTGCCATGCCTACCTGTTCAATCCACTGGGCGCGAGTGATCTGACCTGTCGTGACGGGAATGAGTAGTGATGGCTGAAACGCGGCGGCGGAAATCGCGCCCGCGGGCAGAGTGCAGCGCAGTTCTAGGTCGCTGAGCTGTGCGGAGTCGATATTCCTGAGAACTCCGTCGAGATCAAATACTACGGCGTGGATCATGGGGCTATTCTGCCTGATCCAAGGGGTGGAAGGTGCAACGCACAGCGGCGGTCCGAGACCCTTCTTCGTTGAAGGTGCTCGGACCGCCGCTCTTTGGGTTAGTGGATTGGATCGCCCTTGGCGTCGATGACCCACCACACATCTTGGGCCGCTTGACCCTTGGTGTCACCGGCTGCAGTATCCGGGGCGTAGTAATACAGCGGCCAGCCGTTGAGGGTCAGCTGTTCCTTGCCGTTGGTGCCGGTGATGGTTCCCAGTTCACCGGTGATGCCCTGAGCATTCTTCAGTGAATCCTCTGTGGCAGGAACCGGCGGCCAGGCATCCAAGCAGGAGCCGGTGCAGGAAGATTTTCCTGAATTCTGCGTGTCCTTGTCGAATTGGTACACGGTCATTCCACGCTGATCCACCACGATCTTGCCGAGATCGCTGTCTGCGGTGCTCAACATGGCGCCGGTGTCGTTGACGCTCTGACTTTGGGATGGTGCCGGGGCGCCGTAGCCGTTGCCGCTAGAACTAGATTGGCTGGCGGTTGGCGCATCGGACTGACCCGAACATCCTGCCAATGCCAACATGAGGGCCGCTGCGAGCGCTGCGACGGAAGCTATTTTCTTGCTCATGAGCTACTCCTTGGTCCAACGGTGCATTCCGGATAAATGCGGTTGCCGTTCAGCAGTTAACACGAGACGCAGCTCACTCTGGTTCAATCTTCGCTTAAGAATTTTTGGGAATTTGTTCGAGGGGAGCGCTAAATACTGTCGTGCCATCTGCCAATTGCACGCTGACCACCGCAATGTCATCCATTCGCATTGATGTTGCCGCAGGGACGGTAACCTTTTGGCCGGCAACATATTTCCAACTGGCGCTCTTGCTTTGAACACCCTCGCGGTCTTGAACCACCAGAACATAGCTCTGTTGGGTGTTGGAGCCGCTGTAGTCGGTTGCCGGTGGATAATCGCAGTTGATCGTCAGCGCGGTACCCCACTTTTTCGGTTCAAATCCAACCTTGACGGCCATGTCTTGGCTCGTGGCGGGCGTTAAGGCGAGGGTTTGCACCACCGGGGGCGCGGCAGGAGCGGTATTCATCAGGCTTCCCAGGCCCACTCCCGCGGCGAGCAACATTACCGCTGCCAACGCGAAGTACAGTCGGCGTTTTGCGGGCTTTTTGACGGCTTCGGGCGCGGCAGCGTTGCCTGTGGGTGGTGCCGAGGTGGATGCTGCGGGTGTTGCCAGCAGGTCATCCGGCGGGGCGATGCGGGCCAGCATCGGCGGCACGGTGCTCAAGCCAGCCAGCGACGACTGGCAGTCTTGGCAGGTCTTTAGATGCGCTTCAAAACGCAGCTTATCGGCGGAGTTCAGCGCACCGAGCATATACGCGGCGTCCCATTCGCACAGCGATTCGTGCTCGTTCATCGCCCTACACCCTTCTCTTCCAATGCCAACTTCAAAGATCTCATGCCATAGTGCAGCCTCGACTTCACGGTCCCCGAGGGGATGGCAAGGTCGGCCGCAATCTGTTCAACACTGTGCGCGTAGTAGTAGGCGCGGACGACTACCTGCCGGTGGTCTTCGCTGAGGCTTGCCAAGGCTTCACGGATCAAAAGTTCATTGAAGATCCTGTCAGCCTGATCGGTCACCGACTGTTCCGGCATCTGTTCGGCGGCAAATTCATGCTGCGAGTAGCCGCTGCGGGACTGGTCGATCACGAGGTTCCGGGCGACGGTGAAAAGCCAACCGCGCAATTGCTCAGGCGGTTCCTCCAGCAGGTGGGGGTGCTGCCAAACGCGGAGCAGCGTTTCCTGCACAACATCCTGGGCGCGCGCATCATCGCGGGTCAGAGAACAGGCATAGCGGTGCAATGAAGGAGCATGCAGTTCCTGCAGGCGCGTGAATGCCTGCTGTCGTTGGACTAGATCCACATCATGCCTCCGGTCCTGTTCCGTGCCTCGTGTCAGCTTTCCCATGAAAGAGACACGAGGCAGCGGAGCAAAAGGTTCAATTACTTTGTAGGTTTTACCACCATGGCCGATCCGCCGCCGCGCCGGGTGGGTTCGGCCGCGGCTGTCAACGTGCCGTCGGGGGCAATTTCCACGGCTTCCACCGCGCCGATTTCTGCCTGCGGGGTGAAGGAATCGCCAGCCGGGGTGAGTTTGTGACCCAAGGCTTCAAGGGCCGGACCGTAGGCGTCGATGAATTTGGGTTCGGCAGTCACCGCCGCGGTGTTGCGCTGTGAGGCACGAGGAGCGGCGATGGCCTGGCTGATGTCCATGCCAAGATCCACGCGGTTAATCAGGGACTGCAGCACGGTGGTGATGATCGTTGAACCGCCCGGGGAGCCGATGGCAAGCATCGGTTCGCCCTCACGCAGCACGATGGTCGGCGACATCGACGAGCGCGGACGCTTGCCCGGATCGATGCGATTCGGGTCCGCGGGATCATACACCGTGGAGAAATCGGTCAGTTCGTTGTTCAGTAGGAAGCCGCGGCCGGGAACAACCATGCCGGAACCGCCGGTCTGTTCTATGGTCAGGGTGTAGGACACGACGTTGCCCCAGCGATCTACCACCGACAGGTGAGTGGTGGAGATGTTCTCGGTGTCGTTCTCCTTCACGTCCTCGCTGGTTCCTGCGGGGCATTGGCCGTCATAGTTTTCGACGTCCCCGGGAGCGACAGGTTTTACAGCCGCTTGATCGGGGTTGATGAGGCAGGCGCGTTCAGCGCCGAAGAGCTTGTCGGTCAGGGCCTTGACCGGGACATTGACGAAGGCGGGATCTCCGACGAACTTGCCGCGGTCGGCGTACGCCAGCGCGGACGCTTCCAGGTAGTGGTGCAGCGCCGCAGGCTGCTGCATGTCTGAAAGGTCGAACTCGCCAAGAATATTCAAGGCTTCTCCCATGGTGGTGCCGCCGGAGGACGTCGGTGCCATGCCAAAGACATCGAGCCCGCGGTAGTTCACCTTGGTGGGAGCCTGCTCGGCCACCTCGTAGGAAGCGAGGTCTTCGGCGGTGACGTAGCCGGCAGGGACCGGCAGGTCGGTGTCATTGTTCTTCGGCGGAGCCTGAACCGTCTGAGCGACTTCATCGGCCAGCGCTCCCGAGTAGAAGGCCTTGGGTCCCTGTTGAGCCAGCAGGCGGTAGGTGTCGGCAAGATCGGGGTTTCGGAAGATGCTGCCAACCTCCGGGGCATCCCCATTGGGCAGATAGAGTTCGCTGGTTGCATCGAAAGCTTCAAATCGCTTCTTGTTATCCAGTGTCTGTTCACGGAAGGTCTTATCTACGACGAAGCCGCGGGAGGCGATTTGCGTCGCAGGTTTCAATACCTGTTTCAGGTCCTTGGATCCCCAGTTATCCAGCGCGCGCTGCCAGGTGGCGAGAGTTCCGGGAACTCCCACGGACACACCGCTGGTGACCAGTTCCGGGGTGAAGTTGTACGGTTTTCCGGTGGCCGGGTCGATGAACGCGTCGTGCGGCATGGCTGCCGGTGCGGTTTCGCGTCCGTCGATCGTGCTGGCCTTGCCGGTCTTGGCGTTGTAGAACATAAAGTACCCGCCGCCGCCGATGCCTGCGCTGTACGGTTCAGTGACGCCCAATGCGGCTGCGGTCGCTACCGCCGCATCGACGGCATTGCCGCCCTTGCGCAGGACGTCGATGCCGGCGGCGGTGGCCTCGGGATCTACCGAAGAAACTGCGCCTCCGGTGCCTTGGGCCGTGGGGGTCTTTTCGGAGTGCCGGGGGTCGGCGCTAGCCGGCAGGGTGGCAACGCTGCCCAATCCCAGGGCAAGGGTGGCGGCGCAGGCCAGCACCCGGAAAGCAGGTCGAGACATACTTATGTTCTCCTCAAAAGTGGGGGATGAGTATGCGTCAATCTACGGGAGGCTCTAAAAACAAGCTTGCTGTGACACGCGCCACCGTCAGCGGGTTGGAAAATAATTCTTTACTAGTCGCATCCGGTTTATACATGAATCTAATGGCTGACTAGGCGCTGTCTGCTGCAGGGTCGGACACAATATTAAGGGCGGCTTGCGGCCTAATGTGCCCATATCGCGGAACGTACGTTGCACGATCCCTTCGAGCAGTCGGATACTCGTGGATTCTCCTGTGCCGAAGTTTCTGTGAACAACGATCAGTTAAGTCGGTTCCCTCCGAGGCGACCTGCGCTAAGCCGGCGTACCGCTGTCGATTCCTTTGGTACGCCGGTCCAGCGGAGTATGGTCCTGCAAAACGGAGCCTACTGATCTAGGGCGTTCTTGATGACCTTGCCCAAAGATGTCGGGGCGTGGCCGATGAGCTGCGCCAGCTGGCCGCTGGTGACTTCCAATGCGCCCTCGCGGATGCGCACATCGGTGTCAACCAAGATGTCGGCAAAGAGCGCTGGAACCCCCGACTGCTCATAGATGTCTGCCAGTGTTTCAGGATCCATTTCCTTGTAGCTGACCTCGTGGCCGCCGGCAGCGGAAACGGCTCCCGCGAGCTGAGTCAGCGTGAATGCCTTGTCTGCGCCTAATTCATAGATTTTTCCTGCCTGAGTCTCCTGTGACAGCAGGACAACCGCGGCGGCTTCGGCAAAGTCTGCCCGGGCGGCGGCGCTGATCTTGCCATCTCCGGCGCAGCCGAGAATGACGCCGCTGTTCAGATAGCCCATGATTTGATCCGTGTAATTTTCGGTGTACCAGCCGTTGCGCAGCAGAACGTAGTCCAGGCCGGATGCCGCCAGAAGCTGCTCGGTGGCAACGTGTTCGGCCGCCAACTTCATCTGACCGGTGAGGGCATTCGCGATGGAAGTATAGGCAACCAGGGAAACATCAACCGCCTTGGCCGCATGGATGACATTCTCGTGCTGGGAAATACGCTGTCCGACTTCACTGCTTGAAATCAGCAGCAGCTTGTCGACACCTTCCAACGCGGGAATCAGGGTTGCCGGGGCGTTGTAGTCGGCAATGCGAACCTGAACGGAACGGGCGGCCAACGGTGCCAATTTTTCTTCGGAGCGTCCGATGGCAATGATCTGCTCTGGGGATGCACCGCGTTCGAGCAGAGCGTCAACTACGAGCATTCCCAGTTTTCCGGTGGCACCGGCGATTGCGATCTTCATGTTTTCCCTTCGTAGGTATCCACTGATTCCAACGAACACCGGGGCCATGCAATTCCCACAGCGTAAAAATACTGCACGCAGAAATTGGCGGCAGCCAGGATCTCCACCGCCGGCGGCAACCTGAGCCCGCGAGATCTGGAGTACCGCAGTGCGGGCGCCCAAGGAACCGCCGCGCGGTGCCGAAGTCGTTGAGGCCAGGATCGACTTCAAGCTGACCTTGGCCTCAACGTTTGATGCGCTGAACCCATTTCTCCTCCCCGGCCGGTAGCCTTGCGCTATGGACGCGAAACATGTGAACGACCCTGCGGTGATCCGCCGTCTGCTCACGACCCCCGGTCGATGGGCGGTGGTTGGGCTGACGAATAATCCATACCGTGTTGCCCCTTCCATCGCGGCATTCCTTCAGCAGAGCCTGGGTATGGAGATTGTTCCGGTGTCCCTGACCGGAGAACCCGTCATGGGCTTGACCGGCTATCAAAATCTGGCCCAGATCCCGGGTACCATCGACGTGGTCGACTGCTTCGTCAACTCCCAGAAGGTCGGCGACATCGTCGATCAGGCCATCGCGGTGGGCGCTGGGGCCATCTGGCTGCAGCTCGGGGTAATTGATGAGGCGGCCGCCGCACGGGCCAAGGCCGCCGGGCTGGACGTCGTCATGGACACCTGCCCGAAAATCGAGTATCCGTACCTCTGAACCAAGGGATAGGAGACGCTCAATGAAAGCGCTGAACGACGACGTGGAACGCAGGTGGCGTTCCCTGTGTCTGGACATGCCGCTGGCATTCGAAGACCACCCCTTTGGCGAGGACAGCATCGTCTACAAGGTTGCAGGTAAGAAGCAGGAGGACGCCAAAATGTTCGCCCTGCTGATGGTGCTTCACGGTGAATTGGTGCTGAATTTGAAATGCGAACCTGCACTTGCAGACCAGCAGCGCAGCGAACACCCGCAAATCACCCCGGGCTATCACATGAATAAAAAGCATTGGAATTCTGTCAGGGTAGGCTTGGACGACCAGACGATGCGCGAGCTCATCGAGGATTCCTACGACCTCGTCGTGGACGGCATGCCCAAACGGGACAAGGACTATATCCGCCTCCAGTCTCTGGTCCAGAAAGGTTAGCCAGCACTCGGACGCCTGTGTCCGTCGGGGTTGAATTCGGTTGCGTGTGGGCAAGATCGCAATAAAGAAAACGCTAGTCAGTGCGGAAAATTGGCATCAATCTGCCAGTCGTGAAACCGCCAGGCCAGATGGGTGCATTTCGACAGTTTCACCCTGCGCGCTGGCCTAGGTTAAGACGGTGAACAACTCTGAAAAGAACCCAGCAGCATTGCCTGAACGCCGTATCGTATTGAAGGGCGCAGCCTGGTCTGTCCCGGTGATCGCTACCGCCGTCATGACGCCACTGGCTGCAGCATCCACCCTCGATCCTCTGCAATGCGCAGCAGTAGGCGCCTTTGTACTGAGCGAATTTACCACCGAGATTGTCGGGGGCAGCACGCCGACGAACACCGGAGCAGGACAGGACGGTGAAGAACAGTACAGTTCAGTTTTTGGCGAGGTCTTCGATATCACCGTGACAACAACCTTCCTCTACAACGGCAGTGCTCCGCTTGAGCTAGGCGGATTAGAGTTGGATCTGAACGGCACGCTGAGCCTCGATTGGGAAATCATCGGCACACCGGTGATCACCTCTACACAGGGAGGCATTTCGTTGGGCGGCTTCGACAATAATGGCCGACGCAGTTCCGCATCGAACCCCGGGTGGCTCGGCTACGCAAGGGTTGCTGGATCTGAGCCGCTGGCGTCGGGGCAGTCGTTGACCGTGCAGTACGTTCTTCGTGCGCATGGACCCGCTTGGGACTTCCCGCGTGCAGGCATCGATAACCCAGATGCTTCGGGCTATGCCTATGGCCAAGTAGCGGTGACTAGTTGCGGCCCGCAGATCGTGGCGACAGGCTATGCGGATACCGACAAGACCTTCAACTTCGTCAGCGCCGTCTAATCTGCGCGCCATTTGAAGTGGGTGCAGATTCACGTTGATCTTCACCTTGGTGAAGGCCTAGGTTTCGTAGACTTGGAACATGTACTTCATCGTTGTTAAGTATCAGGTAAAGCCAGAATTCACCGACAGCTTCATCGAGCAGGTGACGCCTTTTACCCAGGCCACCCGCGCCGAGGAAGGCAACCTGTGGTTTGACTGGTCCCTTAGCGTGGAAGACCCGAACGAGTTCGTCCTCGTTGAGGCATTCCGCGACGACGAGGCCGCCGCGAACCACGTCAACTCCGAGCATTTTGCCGCCGGGCTGGAAAGCATGCGCCCATTGCTGGTCTCTACTCCGAAGATCATCTCACGCAAGGTGGACGGCGAGGACTGGGATGCCATGGGCGAGCTGGTCATCGACTAACACCGAACGGAGAACCGTCTAAATAATGCAGGGCGCGGATTCCATCATGGAATCCGCGCCCTGCGCCGTCGACGGGCTAACCCGTTGCTCTTCTAGTGGCCGTGCTTGTTGCCGAGGCGGCGTACCAGCAGTAGAACGATGCCCAGCAGCACGATGACGCCGGCTGCGATGCCCAACCAGGCGGCGCCGAACCCGGTCTGTGCCAGATGATCCTGCTCCTGATTCGACTCGGTTTCCTTCGCATCGTCGGTTGCTACCTGCGAATCAGTAGCGGAGGCTGATGCCGTTGGCTCGGTTGAATCCGTTGGCTCAGACGATGCACTCTGGCTCGGAGTCGGATCCGTAGGTGATGCGCTTGGAGTTTCGGTTGGCTCGGTCGGCGTAGGGGACGGAGTCTGTGCACCCACAACGCTGAAGACGGTGACGATGTCTTCTCGCTGAGTCTGCGAGATCACCAGGTCGTAGTCGCCGGCCTTGGTGTCTTCATCAATAGGCAGCTCAAAACTGGTGGTGCCTTCCGCATCGGCCGCAGGAATGTCGGAGATGACAAGCTGACCGTCGAAGGCCGTGGCGCCGATCTGCGCTCCCTCCTGAAGCCCCGTCACGGTGACGGTGGCTTCTTCACCTGCGGCCAGCTCGGTGGCCGACAGCTCCACCTTGGCCCAGTCGGTGCCGGCAACGACCGCGCGGCCCAAAGGAGCAGGTTCCACCACGTCGTGGGACTTGAAGTAGTTCACCGTCGCGTCAAGGTCTACCTGGCCCGAATCTGCATGGTTCTTGGCCTCCGCGAAGGCAGTGAAATTGTCTCCGCCTGCCGCGAGGAAGGCATTGGCGGCAACATGGAAGGTTGCCGATTCATCCAACGGTTTGCCGTTGAAGCTGATGTCCTTGATATGCCCGCCGCGGGGAGCATCCTCGACATAGGTGTAGGTCAGCCCGTCGGAGATGCCCAGATGCAGTTTTGAACGCTCGGAACCGTCAGGCTGCCACTGCTGTTCCAGAACCTCTCGGATCTGCGCGCCGGTCATGTCGAAAGTGACCAAGGTGTTGGCGAAGGGCTGGACGTCTGCCGCCGCCTTGTAGGTCACCGTTCCATCCTTTCCGTAGAGCAGGTCTGCACGCAGGCCGCCGGGGTTCATGAATGCGATTTGTGCCGGCGTCCCGGCAAAGTCGTCATTTGAGGTCGCCCACAGGTGGATGTCGGCAACCGTGTTGCCAAGGGTCGACTCCACTCCGCGGTCAGAGCCCGGGATCTCGCCCCCGCGCAGGATGTCCTGAGAGATCTCACCGACCTTGACGTTGCCGACCTTCTCAGATTCCTTGACTGCAGAATCAACAATGTTCTGTACCTTCGCGTCGGCAGGATACTTGGCTACCCAGTCTCCCGCCTCATTTTCAGCACTCAAGGCCAGACGCCCGGATGTGGAATCAACAACCTCGCCAGTTGTGGAATTTACTTCCAGGGAGACTTTGCCCAGGGTGGTGCCGTACTGATGTGCCTGGATGACAGGGCGCTCGCCGGACGGGCCGGCCACTGAGCAGTCATAGGACTGATGGGTGTGGCCGGAAATGATGGCGTCCACCTGACCGCTGGCCTTGCGCAGCAGGTTGCCGTAGCTGGTGTTTTCCTTGGCGATGGTGGAGCACTGGGTGTTCTCCGAACCGTTGTGGGTCAACAGCACGATGACATCTGCCTCTCCATTGGCGTCTTTGCCATCCGAGAGCTGAGCAGCAACACGATTGACTGCTTCCAGTTCGCTGCCGAAATCGAGCTCCGTGATGCCGGCGGGGGAGACCAGCGAGGGAACGTCTTCGGTGACGGTGCCGATGAATCCTACGTTGATGCCGTTTACTTCGCGAATTGCATATTCACGCAGTGCCGGAGTCTTGGTGCCCCTTTTGTAGACGTTGGCGCCCAGTGCGAAGTCCGCACCGTCCTGTCCCGTGGCCTGGGAGTAGCTGTCAATGACGCGTCCGGAAAGATCTTTGAAACCGCGGTCGAACTCATGGTTGCCTACGGCGGAGACATCTAGACCGCCGGCGCCCAATGCGTCGATGGTTGGCTCGTCCTGTTGCGATGCCGAGGCAAAAGTTGACGCTCCGATGTTGTCTCCGGCCGAGACGAAGAGCGTGTTCGGATTGGCTTCACGGATTTGATCCACCGCACCGGCGAGTACGGCTGCTCCCGCAGAATCACTGTTTGGGGCGATGCGGCCATGGAAATCGTTGATATCCAGCAGGTCGAGGGTGAAGGTTTCACCCGCTGCAGGTTCTTTGACCGGTGCGGCTTGGGCCGCGGCGCAGCCCGAAGCGATCAGCGCTGCGGAAACCATGGATGTCAGCGTAAAGTTCTTGATCTGCCTGAACGCAGGCATAGATCCTCCTCGGAGTTAAGCGTGTGACGTCCCTCATGTCTATCGCATTGAGGTGAACCTGTCGATGCTTACGTATGAATTCCGCGTATAAAACAGATCTTTTCCGGTGGCGGGCCGATATGGTTTGGAGGCCCCAAAAAAGAGCTACCCGTTCGACTGAACGGGTAGCTCTTGATGCTTGTCTGGGATATCAGTCAACGCTGGCGCTTGCGATGTGCATCTGCCGCAGTGGCTGAGGAAGAGCCGACGATTCCACTGAGCAGCAGCATGGCCGCCACGATGAATAAGAGTGTTGAGGTGACCCAGCAGGTGGTTGCGAGAGATCGCTGGGTATTGTCCAATGCGAACACAAAGATGCCGACACTGACCAGCAGCATCACCACACCCAACAACCGCATCTTCATCGTGAATCCCTACGCCATCGAATTACGCCAAATCATCGCGAAACATATTCGCTATCAGCTGGAATAATATCCATGGTGTCATAGATTGAGGAAATTAGACATGGTCCTTTGGTGGTAATTTGCTGAAAGCGACTCAACCCAACGGTTGATACCGTTATGAAACTATTGCGTCTAAACGCAGGATTTCAAGGTTTTTGAGATGGCATCATGCTCCGCTTGGGTCATCCAGGCATCGTATTTCGCCTTCACTTGAGTCTGGCGCGCAACGTAGTCGCAGCGGAAGTTCTTGTTCGGCGGCAGCCAGGTAGCGGCGTCCTTATCCGACTTAGAGGCATTCGTGGGACCATCCGAGGCCATAAGGTTCAGTGGATCGTTGGCGAATTCCAGACGCTTTTGAGTGCTCCACTTTTGCGCACCCTTTTGCCAGGCATCGGACAGCGGAACAATGTGGTCGATCTGAACCGCTGTGCTGGTGCCCTGGCCCCGCTGGAACTCAATGGTCTTGCCGGTGTATGGGTCGTGGAAAGTGCCGGAGAGTACGACGCACTCAACCTTGGCGGGTTTGAACTCTACGTTTTCCAGGTCCCTGGCAAGGATGTCATTGCGCGCATCGCAGCCATTGTGGTCTGTGTCCTTCCAGCCATTGCTGAATTGCTCGCGGCTGTATCCAGTCTTTGGTGCACGTCCCTTGACCTGAATGTCATCCAGTTGGTCCAAAGCTTTCGTGTACGTAGCCTTCTGATCAGCCGATGGGGACGCTGCCTGAGCCTTGCCCGCCCCGGAGAGGTCTGTTGGCGAAGAAACTGAACAGGCGGTCAGTCCCATCGTTGAGGCAATCAGTGCAATTGAAAGTGTTCGGCGCAAAAGACGCATGCGGTCGTAGTTCTCCTTGGGTCGCGCATGAGCGGCAGGTGAACGTTCAACCTGCCCTCTTGACTCTAGGTGGATCCACCGACGAAAGCTTACTGCCGGGCCGGGTCGCATCCTGTGATCTTCCCGCTGCGATGATGCGGCTCTTCTGCAATCGTTACTATTTTGTCACCGTAGGTGCTTGTGACAAGGATTGTTTATTTTCATTTATCGAAATAAGGTCAAGTTATCGTGCCCGCGCAAATGAAACGGACAAGTTACCGTGAAGAAGCAACATTCTCTTTTGGCAGTAGGTCTGATCGCACTTACCTCCTGCACCACACCGGTGTCTGAGCTCAAAACCGACCAAGAGCTGAACGAATTGCGAGGGTCTAAATCGGCGTGGGATACGGAACAGCAGGAACAGGAAGCAGGTTCCTACAACTCGCCGGACAGTGCGGGGCCGCTTTCGACCTTAGTCCACTCAGTCGTCAAGACCAGCAGCAGCTACGAGCGAACGGGAGAGCAGGGAGGCGCTGACGAGCAGCTAAGACTTAGTGCGAATGGGATTTTCTATCGGACCTACGATGGTGGCGAGAGCGGGGAGCAGCACGCAATGAACTACGTAGCGTCGTTCGGCGAGGAGTCGAGCATTCCGGGAAACTATTTCATCGACTTTTCCTGCCGGGGCGTTGGCGAGGCGGCACTTGAGGTGTATCTCGATGAGGATTTCCCGACAGAAGGCACGAAACCTCAGCTGCGACTTCCCATTAACTGCGCGGATCCCGCAGTGACGGCCAACGGCACATTGACAATTCCCGACAACTCCAAGAGCACTACCATTTTGATCGCGGCAGGCGTCGACACCGTGGGGTCCTACGAATATCAGATGTATACCCTGTCAGGAGGTAAAAAATGAGGAAGATTCTGCCTGTCGTTCTGAGCTCAATTCTGGCCCTAAGCGCATGTTCAGCGCCCGCTTCCGAACTGAATTCCAGCGGTACCGAACCCCCGACTCAGACAGCTGAGCAGCCATTGACCGGACCGAATAATGTTCAAGCTGAAACACCTGAAGAGCGTGCGTTGTCGCTCGGAGTCCTCCACAGCTTCGACGGGCAGCCGCTGGGATTTATCCGGACGATCATCTGGCACCCTGGACAGAACAATGGGATGGGCTACTGGCAGGGAGAATGGGAGCAGCGCGGCTATCACGGTTTGGCGGCCTGGGACGCAGGTGGCTTCCCCTACGAACGCGGCGGAGAGTTAGGTCAGGAGCAGACAACGCTCGAATTCACCCAAAACACCGGTCCATTCATCGTGAGGTACATGTGCCAGGGAACTGGCAAGGTCAAGCTCACCATCAAGGAGCACGAGCACGAGCACGAGCACGAGCACGAGCACGAGCACGAGCGCGAGCTCATGAGCTCGATGGTGCAGTGCCACCAGCGCCCCAAAGCTACAGAGTTTGAGCTACCGGAGAAGAGCATCGAAGAAATGACCATCGTGCAGCAGCCCCAAGATGGAACGCAGGCAACCTACGAAACCCAGGTCATCAGCAAGCAGCCTCAGACAGAGTAGATGACGACACCAGCTGGGAAGGTGTGCCACGGGTGTGGTACTAATGGGGTTAAGTGACACGGGGTGCCGCCATGCGGCTGAGATAAAACCCGTCGAACCTGATCCAGTTCGTACTGGCGAAGGGAATGTCCTGGATACCTCGATGCGCCGCATCCTTCCCGGGGTCCCGTTCGCCTTGACACATCCTCAAGGAGTTCGACCACCATGACTGCACCAGCAGCAACCGCACCAGCAACCACCGCCCTCCCGCTGAAAGACCAGACGGTGCTTGTCACCGGTGGGGCCCGCGGGCTCGGGGCGGCGATCAGCACAGCCTTCCTTGAAGCAGGGGCGAACGTCGTCGTCAACTACAAGTCATCGGGGCAGGCGGCGGCCGAGCTCGTCGCCAAATACCCCCAACGTGCCCTGGCAGTGCAGGCCGACGTCCGCGACTCCGGAGCCTTGGCTCACCTTGTAGTAGCCGCCGGAGCCCACTTCAAACGCCCGATCACCACCTTGGTGAACAACGCGCTGGTGGACTTTTCCTTCAACGGCGACGCACGGTCCAAGGCCGATTCGATTTCCGCCGAAGAGCTCTCCGCCCAGTTCGCCGGGTCGGTGCTGGCACCTGTGGCGGCCATCCAGGCGGTGCTTCCCGGCATGCGCGAGGCAGGATTCGGACGCATCGTGAACATCGGGACCAACCTCTTCCAGAATCCTGTGGTGCCCTACCACGACTACACCGCCACCAAGGCGGCACTGTTGTCCCTGACCCGCACCTTCGCCGACGACCTTGGCCAGGACGGCATCAACGTCAACATGGTCTCCGGCGGACTGCTGCGCACCACCGATGCTTCAGCGGCCACCCCGGAAGAGGTCTTCGACCTGATCGCCGCCGGCACCCCGCTGCGCCGCGTCACCACCCCTGCCGAACTGGCAGACGCCGTGCTCTTCTTCGCCTCGCCGCTCTCGCGCGGCGTGACCGGGCAGAACCTGATCGTCGACGGCGGATTGGTCAAGGGATGAGCCAGCGCAAGAGGCAGGCTCATTTCAACCTCTTCCTCTACGGCGCCGGCCACCACCAGGCGGCCTGGCGTGCACCGGACTCCGGCGCCGAACGCCTGCAGGAGCTGGACTACTACATCGAACTGGCTCGGCTGTGCGAGCGCGGACTGCTCGACGCGGTGTTCTTCGCCGACGGGCAGGCGGTCAACCCGCAGGCGGCGGCCGCCGGCCCCACCTGGTTCTTCGAGCCGCTGACTCTGCTCACGGCCTTGAGCCAGCACACCAAACACCTCGGCCTGGTCTGTACCGTGTCTTCGAGTTTCTACACCCCGTTCCACGCGGCGCGGCTCTTGGCCAGCCTGGACAGGATCTCCGGCGGTCGCGTTGGGGTCAACGTCGTCACCAGCATGTGGGACACCGAGGCGCAGAACCATGGCATGGACAAGCTGGGCGACCACGCGACCCGCTACGGCAGGGCCGAAGAATTCATCACCGTGCTCAAGGCGCTGTGGGACACCTTCCCCGCCTCGGCGGTCAAGGCGGACAGGTCTGGCCAGTTCACCGATCCCGGCCAGCTGCGCACCATCGACCATGTGGGGGAGCACTTCAAGGTCCGAGGCCCGCTGAACCTGCCCTCGGGTCCGCAGGGGTCACCGGTGCTGTTCCAGGCGGGGGCCTCGGAGCAGGGCCGCAATCTGGCGGCCGAACATGCGGAAGCCATCTACGCCGTGGCGGCGGACGAGCAGATGGCCAAGGACTACTCGCAGGATGTGCGCCGCCGCGTGGCAGCGGCCGGGCGGGATCCTCAGGGCCTGGCGATCATGCCAGGACTGGTAACCTACGTGGGCAGAACCCTGGAAGAGGCTAAGGCCAAGCAGCGTGCGCTGAACGATCTACTGCCCATCGAGCAGTCGCTTGATCAGCTGGCTCTGTTCGTCCAGCAGGACACCAAGGCCTGGGATCTGGACGCACCGGTGCCGCCGCTGCCTCCGGCCGAAGAGTTCACCGGACCTGCCGGACGTTATGCGACGATCCTGCGGCTGATCGAAATCCACCGGCCGACGGTGCGCGAGCTACTCGGGCTGCTGGCTGCCGGCGGAGGGCACTGCACCATGATCGGGACCCCAGAATCGATTGCCGATGAGATCGAGAGCTGGTTGGATTCGGGGGCCGCCGACGGCTTCAACCTGATGCCGCCGTCGCTGCCCGGGGCGCTGGAAGACTTCATCGAGCTGGTAATTCCCGAATTGCAGCGACGCGGGCGCTACCGCACCGAATACGAGCACCGCACCCTAAGGGAAAACCTTGGGCTGCCGGAGTTGCAAGCTCAGCGGGAGCAGGTCTCGCTCGCCGGACACCGGTCCTAGCCGGGCGCTGAACCAAGCTCCCCGAAAGCTTGGCCATCGTAGTTTTCGGGGAGCCAGTCTGATGCGCAGGAACTCTCAAGCCCGGGGAAAGAACTCAATGAGACCTTCGAGCAGTTTGACGTTCCACCATGCCCAGTCGTGGCCCCCTGAAATCTCTTGAAATTCGACCTGGCCGCGGACTGGGGAACCTGCGATGTCTTTGAGCACGCTCTGGCAGGAGTTGAAGATCTCTGTTTCATAGCATCCGGCCTGCACGAGCATGCGCACCGCCGGATCAAGGCCTACTAGCTGTTTGCGCAGGTCGGTGTGCCACAAGGATGGAGACTGGGCCAAAGCCAGACCGAAGAGCTTTGGATGCTCCAATACCGTCAATACCGACGCAAGACCGCCATAGGACGCACCCGTGATGAGGGTCCGCGCAGGATCGGTGCTGACGGGGAGGAAGCGCTGCGCCCACGGCAGGAACTGCTGAGCAAGAGAGCGGGTGGTGCCCGATGCCAGGGGCAGTTCCTCGCCCCTGATCTGCGTTGTTGTACTGTCGATAAACACCGCGTGCAGCGGCGCTAATGCGCCACGAGAAATTGCAGCATCCAAGGTGCCGCGGATATTGAGGTAGTTCGCCCAGGTGGCACCGTCGTGAACGAAGACCAACGGCGTATCCTCGGCAGGGGTCGGCGGTTGATAGACCCAGAGGTTGCGCAGCCGCTGGCAGTTTTCATCCCATAGTTCATGCCGGGTCATGCGCGGGTGCTGCGCGGAATCTACTATGGAACCGCCGCCGGTGCCGCCAATGGACGGCCCCGGTGTGGCACGATCAACGGTGGCTTCGGCAAGAAAGTCGCTGGCCGGGGCCTTCGGCCCGCGAACCAGCGACACCGGAGCCCCGCTCATCGATGCACCTACCAGCGGGTTCAACGGATCCACACCACCCGCATCAGCCGCAAGCCGAATGGCCCGCCGCTCGGATTCTCGTCGCCAGGGGGCCGGTGTAGCGCCGCGGTGTACGGTGATGCGGTAGGAGGCGATCCAGTCGACAGGCACCCGCAGCGTGATTGACCAGATTCCGGGCGCCGGCTGCTCGAATTCACATGCCTCTAGATCTTCGTGATCGACCAGCGCATTGGCAGACAAGACAACGTTGCTGGCGGGTTCTGCTCCCGGGGTTTCCATCCAGAGGAAGGTGGCGAATACTTGCCCGTCGCCGGCATCGGTGAAGAGCGGATAGTCCAGCTCTCGCTCCCGAAGCTGGGCGGCAAGGCCAAGAAGCTGTTCGCGGCTGGAAGTTAACGTGAGGTGGTCGTAGACGCGCGGTGTGGCGGCGCCGCTGCCGCGCGGTTGGGGTCTGAAGCTTCTAGTGGTGGGAGTGTTCATGATGCATCTCGCGTTCGTGTCCCTGTCGTTCAAAGAGCATTTCTCCGCTGACCCGGTCGTGGTCGCTGTCCTTGGCGTAGGCCAGTTCGTCGAGATCGCGATGCCAATAGCCGATAATCAGTCGGTTGCCCTTGGGAATGCCTATCCCGGCGGCCCAGGAGCGGGCAAAGCGCACTACCTCGGATTCGGCCGATACCCAGAGCTGTATCTGTTCGACGTCGGTGGGCAGTTCCAGATTTTGCATCGCGGTTTTCAGCAGCTGGGTGGTCCCCGCAGGTTTTCCCGCGCGCAGCAGCCAGGTGATCTGCACTCCGTCGGGCTTTTCTAGATCGTGGATTTCCTCATGGTCTGCAACCTCGATGAAGACCTGGCCCTCTTGAACTTCGGGCATCTGTTCAAGGGTGTCGCTGATGGCGGGCAAGGCAGTCTCATCGCCGAAGAGCAGGGCATATCCACCGGGTTTCAGCACGCGTCCGCCTCCGCCCAGTGCGCCCAGAATCGACCCTGGTTGGGCACGTTCTACCCAGGCACTGGCCAGACCCTCGTCACCATGGCGTACAAAGTCGATGGCCATCGCTCCGGCTGATTCATTGAGCCAGCGGACCGTATAGGTGCGCACCCGCGAACGCTGGTCGCCGGTAAATGCCCACCTGCCTCGTTCATCAACTCCCGGGTGGTCCAAGGGTTGTCCCGGCTTCGGGAAATACAATTTGATATTAGGGACGCAGGGTGGATGCGCGGCGTACTGCGCCACGCCGGGGCCGTCGAAAACTACCCTTCGCATTCTCGTCGTATAGTCCTGGATCTGTGCGACCCGAAGTTCCTTGGCGGGCATGCTGAATGTTCCTCTCCTACTGATGGTGCGGGGTCATTAGGTTCTTACGCGGTGACGGGTGAGCAGCCACAACAGGTAAAGTCCACCTGCCAGCGATGTGGCCAATCCGATGGGCACCTGTGCCTGAAGCGGCAGATGCTGGGTGAGAACATCGCAGGTCACCAGCAACAATGCACCGGTCATCGCCGCGGGAATGATCGGAACTGATCGATTGCCAATCAGTTGACGGATAATCTGGCCGGAGGCCAGGGCTACGAAGGCAATGGGCCCAGCGGCCGCGGTGGCTGCCGCCGTGAGGCAGACTGACGCGAATATGACGATTCGCCGAACTGTTTCGGCGCCGACTCCGAGGGCGCTGGCCGTGTCATCGCCCATTTCCAGCAGCGTCAGACTTCTCGAATGGATGACCAACATCGGTATGAGCACCAGCAAGGAGATTCCCACCAGCAGTGCGTCTGCCCAGCTGCGCCCGCCGAGCGATCCGGAAAGCCACAGGTTTGCTTGGGCCGCCAGATCTGCGTCGCCCTTGGAGAGCAACAGCGTGTTCACCGCCCCCAGCATTGCTCCAACACCGATGCCGATGATGACCAAGCGCTGGCCTCCGGTCGTCCGACGCGAAAAAGATAGGAGGTAAACAACGGCTGCAGTGAGCAAGCTGCTGATCATCGCCGCCACCCCTGTAGCCCAGGCCCCTGCGTTGAACAGGACAATCTGGGCCACGGCACCCGTGGCTGCACCAGTGGTAAATCCGATGATGTCGGGGCTGCCCAGAGGGTTGCGCGAAATAGATTGAAAACACGCGCCTGCAGCTCCGAGGGCCGCGCCAACGCCCAGGGCGGTGAGTACTCGTGGGGCGCGAATTTTCTGGATGACCAATAGGTCCTTGGCTTCTGCCTGCCCAAAGAGTGCAGCCAGCACTTCGCGGGGGCTCATCGAGATTGTTCCGGTGCCCAGCGCCACGACACAGGTCATGACAAGCAAAGCCGCGATGGTCGAAAGAATGACGCTCCGGCGCAGGGAGCTGTTGATAGCGGGGGTAGTCATCGGCCTGCCTTGAGCTTTTTCCGGGCGAGCATGATGAACAGCGGGGCACCAATGAGCGCGCTCATGGCCCCAGCTCCGATTTCTGCTGGTGCTGAAACTACTCGTCCAAGAATGTCTGCCACCAATAGGACTGCCGCGCCGAGCATCATCGACAGCGGAAGAAAGCGGGCATGGCTCGGCCCCACCATCAGTCGTGAGGCATGCGGCGCTGCAAGCCCGATGAAGCTGATCGGTCCTGCGGCAGCGGTGGCCGCGCCTGTCAGCAGCATGATGGCGATAGATGAAACAAACCAGATTTTTCCTGAATTGATGCCCAGGGCACGAGCACTGTCATCGCCAAGGGCAAGCGCGTCCAGGGAACGGGTCAGGGACAGGGCGATCAGTGCTCCGACGGCGACTACTGCAGTGGTCACCGGCAGCACATCATAGCCTCGGCCCTGTAGGGAACCGGTAGTCCATGCGGCGAATCTCGCGTGAACATCTGAGCTTCCGCCAATGATGAGAATCTGGGTGGCGGCCATGAGCATGACTGAAAGACCAGCACCCGCCAGCACAAGCCGTATAACGTCGTTCCCAGCACTCTGTCGCGCGCCCATGAGATAGACGATGATGCTGGCTGCCGCAGCGCCGCAAAAGGCATAGAGCATATAGCCCGACGGTTGAACAACACCAAAGGTGATGGCAATGGAGACGGCGAAGGCGGCTCCGGCATTGACGCCCAGCAACCCCGGCTCAGCCAATGGATTGCGCGTCTGGGACTGCATCAAGGCTCCGGCCAAACCAAGCCCCGCTCCAACTACCAAGGCCAAGAGGGTGCGCGGTATGCGCAACTCGTGGACCAATAGATGGTTGTTGTTCGATTCATCGAACACGGTAATTGCCTGCCACGATTCAGCAAGGGCAATGCCCTTGCTGCCGACGGCGCAGGAAATAAGGACTAGGAGCGTAGTTGCAGCGGCCGCCGCCAGCCAGAGCTGGACGCGTGGCTGGGGGCGTGCCGTTGTTGTTTTTTGCAGCACGTTTACTTCGTTGAATTCAGGCCCGGGAAAACAGACTCGAAGTAGTCGAGAATGTCATTAGAGGAGTAGTAATCCAAGCGGAAGGAATTAGCCAGAGGGAAGACATTCTTATTTTTCACCGATGGAATGTTGGCCAGCGTTGTATCAGCGGTGAACGCGTCTGCCGTCTGGTCGGTGGCCGAAATCAGGAATGTCGCATCACCTGTGGCCGATTCGGAGAGACCCTCATAGGACGTGAACGCAAAATCTTCGCGCTTCTGCGTGGAGGTGTCGAATTCCGCTGGTGGGTCAACAACCGTGAATCCGAGAGCCGAAATCAGCCGTGAATGCGGTCCACTGGTTTTACCTACGGGAGAGTCCTTCCCCTTGTTGTAGGAGACGATCGATGCGGTGGTTCCTTCAGGGATGTTCAGCTTGTCCTTGACCGTCTTTGATCTCTGATCGAACTCCTCGGCGATATTCTCGGCGTTGGCCTCCAGACCGGTTGCTTCGCCTAGCTGCGTCGCCAATTCTTTCCAGTCTTTTCCGCCGTAATTCACCACGAGCGTCGGAGCGATGTCATTGAGTCGATCGACATGGTCGAGTTCCGAGTCGGCACCGGATGTTGAGACGATGATGAGATCAGGGTCTTGAGCCAAGACCGATTCCAAATTGAAGTTGCCAACTTGGTAGATAGGTTCGACCTTGCGCTCGGTGGCTACGTCAGACCATTGACTGAAGAACCCGTTCTCGTCGGTTTCTGGACCAACTGCACCGGTTGAGCTTGCAACTACGGGCGCATCGATGGCCAGGAGCGTGCCGGTAGTGGAGACCGTGGTCGAGACGATCTTCTTCGGTTGCGCTGGGATTTCCACCTGCTGCCCCTGATCATCGGTCACCGTGCGCGGCCATTGCCCCGCATCAGCCGCAGGCTTGTTCTCGTCGGCAGAAGACTCGGGCGCGGTGCTGGAGCATGCCCCGAGTGTTAGGGCAAGTGCCGCGGTGGCGGATGCAGAAGCGAGTTTAAACAGCGTAGTTCGCACTTGGTAATTCTCCCCGTCGGGCTGCTGATCTCATGGCAGCCGTGAATTAAAGATGACAGGGACTGAGCCTAGTGTGGTTAGTTTAGGCTCACCTACCTTCTGAAAATTGCATCAAGGGGCGAATTGTCCTAGATAATCGGGGATCTTGAAGACTTCCAAGGTCCGTCATTGAATTAAATGATGTCGTTAAGTGATCCATAAATGTCCGATTCGGTATCTAAATGGATCTTCCGAGGTTGGTATCCGTAGATTTTCATGAATGCTCGGGAAAAATTGCTGCTCTCCGAGAATCCGAGTTGAGTCGCGGTGAAATTCACGCTGAAACCTGCAGCCAGCAGAGATTGGGCGTGTTGGAATCTGTGTCTTTGGCGCCATTGCTGAAGTCTTAGTCCTGTTTCTTCTGGCCAGCGTCGTTGAAGCTGTCTCAGACTGATTCCGTGGGATTTACTGACCTCATCCGCGCTCAGGTTCCCGGGTAAATCTGACATGAGTGCTGAAGCGATGCGCCGTAGAAGCGGAGATGTGGGGAAACGCAAGCCAGGGTAATTGGGAATTTTTTCTAGCAGGGAGAGAGTATCGAGTGGATCAAAATACAGCGGTCTTAGTGCAGTGATATGCGCGATGGAACGGCGCAGAAGGGCAGAGGTATGAGTTGCAGGAAGCTGACAAGGCAAGAGGTCTAACGCGTCGGAAGGGAGTACGCCGCCGGGCAATGGCAGAGGGAACAGCAAGGATCCCTGCTCTATTTCCAGTCGCACGGAATGGCCGTTGGGGATAAGCATCAGTTGTCCCGCCTGCAGGCGCTGAGTTCTTTCAGCAATGCTTGGAGCAACATGAGCCGCGACATGAACGACTGCCCTCCCGCGCATGGCCCAAAGGACTACGTCGTTTCTGAGAAGATTCATCCACCGAGTGCTCAACGCTGGCACAGGCCGGACAAGGGCTGGACTAGCAGACGACAATGAACCGCAGGCTTCCCTGAACTTGCTAAAACTCATTCCTGATTCAGCAATAAATGCTCGTCCAATTGTGCGTTCAGAAACACCGTACCGTGCTGCAAAGTCTGCTAGACGCAGCGTTGACTGCGGGTCTGACATCAGGCTAATCGCCGTGCCCCGCCCGGCAGGATGGCGTGGAATTTTCATTTGACCAGCTCTGGCGTTTCTTGCCGACAGCGCTGCGAACCGAGCCAGCAATTGAAACACTTGATCGGTCGCGACCTGTCCGGCATGCAGAGGGGAGAGCGACAGCAACATGAGGTGGAACATCCACTGTCGATGCGAACTTGGTACTGCGATAATCCGTCGTTCAACGCCGAGTGTGTGCTCCGCACGTTGTGGAATCAAGATTGAAATGCCCAAAGACTTTTCATCATGTTCAACCATGTGTGCCAAGCGTGTGGGGATCCACAGTGCCCGCCCCGCTGGCAAGTGAACTACCTCGTCTTCGAAGTGAATATTGATTTCACCGACGCTGGCGTAAACAACGATGTTGTAGGTGAGGTTGCATTTCCAGTCGACCCTGACAAGTCCTGAACCTGGAAGTTCGGCGGACAACTGATCACTGTCCCGCGCAGCGCAGGGCGGCGGAAGGGTAGCTCACCTTAGAATCCAGCAGATCCTTGGTGAAATCTGCGACATCTTGATTTACCGCTGAGTTGGGGCCGACCAATGGCATGTGATCAAGATTCTCATATTCGGCATAAGCTATCTGCTCATTGGCGCTACAGCTTTTCTCAAAGAACTGGCGCTGCATGGACGGCAGAACAAGAGAGTCGGCAGCACCTTGAGCAATAAATACTGGCACCTTGGTCGGTATCACCGCCGAGTTTTCTTCAAGTTTTGTACCGACGGAGCCATTGAGCATCTGAGAGTTGAAGATCGGTTCAAAAAGCTGGCTGGCCTGTGCCATGACTGTCAACGTGTCCGTTCCAAAGAAGCAACTCTTGGAAATCAGCTCAGACGCAGAAGCCGATGCTCCGCTGATACCTTGTTCAATCTGAAGCTCTGGGTAGAGCTGGTTCCAACTTGTGGCGATATAGCTGCTGATGACCTTGCCAGCCGGAGAATTTGCTACCGATGCTGCGAGCTGCTTGAGGTCAGTGGCTGGGGCCATCGCGGCAACGCCGAGCACTTGCAGCTCAGGTGCGTAGGTGGGTGCTTCCTTGGCGCTGGCAAGGGCAGCATGGCCGCCTTGGGAATGACCCCACAGGACAGTTCGCGAATCAAATGAAACGCCGTTGGCTTTTAGTTCCTCAATCTGTCCAGCTGCGCGCGTGGCGTCGAGAACTGCATGAGCCTCGCTCTTGGGGACCAGATACGGATGAGGGCCTGCTGTTCCCAAACCGATATAGTCGGTGGCGACAACTGCCCATCCGGAATCCAGCATTTGTGTGCGTGCCACACTTGGACCATCGTCGTATGGAGTCTGGCTCTCCGAAAGCGCACATCGGGACGCTACTCCCTTAGTGCCGTTCGCCCAAGATATGACGGGAAGCTTGCCGTTCACATCGCTAGGAATCGTGACAATGCCTGAGGCGACGGACGGGTCTCCCGACTCATCCGTTGTCGTATATAAAATACGCCAAGCATGGGAGTCTGGTAGATTCCCTCCCTCAAGCGGTTCAACACGGATTAACTGTCCGGGTTGCGATGGAACGGATGCCGGAGGCAGGTAAAAGTCATCGCTGACCACACGTTGACTTTGACCATGCATCCAAGCTGTTGCTGCTCCCAACCCCAAAACGGCCACCAGGCCGATGAGCGTCAACGTCGTGAGCGCCGCGCTCGCCGGACGTTGCATCCGCTGGGCAAATCGAGGAGACGAACCGATCGACTGACCTAGGACATGCAGTCCCTTGATGACAAGCCATGCCCCGAAGGCGACGCCGAGCACCCATAGTGAAAGCTTGGGCCAGAAAAGTACAAGTACTGCACCGAAAATCCCAGTCGTGGCACTCAGCAGCCCGCGAATTGCCGGGCGTTGCTCGCCGGTGAGCACATCGATGAATCTCAAAATTCCGCCCACAAGGAGCGCAATAGAAACCGCGAGCGCCAGGACCGGCAGTGTGATACCGCGCCAGAACGGGGCGATAATTCCCACACAAAACAGCAACCCGCCGGCGACTAGTGCTGACGCCCTGTGACCGGTTGAATCTTGAGCCTCCAACATGCGCAGTAGCCCGGCTAATATGAGCCCCGCGCTCAGGAGCCAAATGATCAATGTACTGACAACGGATGAGTTGAAGATCAACAGCCCGCCCAGAACAATCAGTGAAAGTCCGACGAGAGGACGGAGAATCTGAATGGTTTTTTCCGATGTCGGCATGGAGTGCTTTCGGCGCAATTTAGAGGTCAGGTGCCTATCTAGCGTAGCAACCGGTCCTCGCGCAGGGTCCAGTAGGAAGAGATGTGTCGCTGGCCCTTATGGATCCTCCACTCATCGCAGACGTGCCCAATGGCCTTGATGGTCGAACGCTCGGCATGGGCAACCACGGTGGTGTTCGTCGCCGGCGCTTGCAGTGTCTGGAATGCTGAAAGCAGGACGTTGCTGCGGCCAGCGGGGACCCCGTCCCTGGCGACCCAGCGTAAATCAACGTTTTCCGGATGTTTCACGTCAAACATTGCCTGCTGATCGGCGATCTCTAGCAGGGCAATGCCGCGCGCATGTTCGGGCAGGGCCTCCAGGATCTTGCTGATGGCGGGAATTCCCGCCTCGTCTGCCGCCAAAATGTAGTCGTCAGCAATGAGCTTGAATGAGGACTTGCTGCGTGCCGGAGAGATCACCAGCGCAGCCCCGGGTTCAACGGTCCCAGCCCAATGGCCTACCGTTCCAGGTTCCCCGTGGACGACAAAGTCGATGGCCAGTTCGTCGGTCAACGTATCAACCCAACGAATCGTGTAGGACTTGGAGCGGGGCATGAGCTCTCTCGGCAGGCGCTGGCGCAGCGCACGCAGGTCGTAGGGAGGTGCCAGACCCAGCGCTGGATCGGCGACAAAAACCTTCACATACTCATCCAGTGCCCCATTGGAGCGGTAGCCGCCGAGATTCGGCGCCGAAGCGATGATGCGTACCATCTGCTCGCTCAGCCGCTGCACCCGGGTCACCGTCAGGACGTGCTGATCCGTTTTGACCTTGGGCATGGGGACATAGCCGATGGGCGGGTTGTATCTGGCCAGCGGCTCCTCATAGGTTTGCGCATAGGAAGCCGGTTGTACCGGTTGATCAATGGGCATCGGGGTCTGTTGGGTCTCGATGGGCGCCTGCATTGGAGCCGGACTGAATGAAGTGCGAAGTGTCTTGGCGAGCACCTTGCGCGCCGAGGCAAGGGCCGCCGCGGCGCCCGCGCGCTCTGCGGCAGCGAGCAGCTCGTCGATTTCGCCCTGTCCCAGTGCAGCCCCCGCGCCGATGTTGCGATAGAGGTGCTCCTTGGCGGTTGCGTAGCCTGCCTTGGCTCCGGCCTTTTCTGCATGGGCCAGCACTTCCAAAGCAATTCCGTCCCGCGGTGCGGCCACATAGGAGGATTCGTACCGGCGGTACTTGTGATGCTTTGACATGATTCCCCCTGGTAAATAACGCACGCTGTGCTCCTAGCCTGAGTATGCGTTATTGACCCCGCGCACACAAGGAAAATGAGCGCCCATGACATTCGTCTTACGAAGAGGTTGAGACCCCTTTTCGACTACCGATTGCATGATAGATTCGCGGCCGGCACGGGCTAAACTACTCGCATGTCTGATACCTTGCCACCGTGCCCTAAATGCTCCAGCGAATACACCTATGAGATGGATGCGCTGCTGGTTTGCCCCGAGTGCGGGCATGAATGGAACGCCGAAGCTGATGATGCACAGACGGCAGAAGCCGTTATCAAGGACGCGGTGGGCAATGTTCTGCAGGACGGCGACACCGTCAGCATCACCAAGACCATGAAGGTCAAGGGCGCGCAGAGCGCGCTGAAGGCGGGAACCAAGGTTCGCAATATCCGCCTAGTGCCGGATAACGGCGACCACGATATCGCTGCCAAGGTCGACGGATTCGGCCAGATGGAATTGAAGTCCTCGATCGTGAAGAAGATCTAGCGTTCACTCGCGTTTAATACCAGCGGCCCGCCTCCCCCAAGGGAAGCGGGCCGCTGGTCTAGAAAAGTAGTTGGGATTTAGCCGAAGTACTTTTCCATGGTGCCTTCGTTGGCTTCGCGCAGCTCATCCACGGTAGCGGTGAACTCGCCCTGCACCTCTAGGGCGCCTGACTGTGCGTCGACGATGCCCAGGCGTGCCACGGTGACACCGCGGGCGCTGGTCATGTCGTTGAAGCGAACCTCTTCGCTGCGCGGAACAGCGACCAGCGCACGCGCCTGGGTCTCGGAGAACAGTGCGGTGAACGAATCGATGCCGTCGCGCTGCTTGATCTCATCCAGGGCCACGCGGGCGCCGACGCCGTAGCGCAGCACCATCTCGGTCAGCGCAACTGCAAGGCCGCCCTCGGAGATGTCGTGCGCCGAGTCGATCATGCCGTCGCGGCTGGCGTTGATCAGGATCGCGCCCAGTGCCTTTTCGGCAGCCAGGTCGACCTTTGGCGGCAGACCGCCCAGGTGTCCGCGCAGGTTGGCGAACTCCGAGCCGTCCAGCTCATCGGCGGTGGTGCCGATCAGGTAGATGGCCTGGCCGTCGGCCTCTTCACGCCAGCCCGATGGGGTGCGGCGGGCTACATCGTCCAGCTTGCCCAGGGTTGCTACCACTGGGGTTGGGTGGATGGCGCGGTCGCCGGTCTGGTTGTACAGCGAGACGTTGCCGCCGGTGACCGGGACGCCCAGCTCCATGCAGGCATCCGACAGGCCGCGGATGCCCTCGGCCAGCTGCCACATGACATCCGGATCCTCGGGGGAGCCGTAGTTCAGGCAGTCGGATACCGCAGCCGGGATCGCACCGGAGGTGGCGACGTTGCGGTAGGACTCTGCCAGTGCCAGCTGTGCGCCGGCGTACGGGTCCAGGTAGGTGTAGCGGCCGTTGGCATCGGTGGCGATGGCAACGCCCAGGCCCGTGGACTCGTCGATGCGGACCACGCCTGCGTCGTCCGGGGCAGCCAGCGCGGTGTTGCCGCCGACGTAGCGGTCGTACTGGCGGGTGATCCAGGACTTGTCGCACAGGTTCGGCGAAGCGATCAGTTCCAGCAGCGCGGACTTCAGCTCGTCGCCGGATTCAGGCAGGTTGGCGCCGGCATCCGAGGAGCGGAAGGTGTCAGCCTGCAGTGCATCCTGCCATTGCGGGCGGGCGTACGGGCGGTCGTAGACCGGGCCGTCGTGGGCCACGGTCTTCGGGTCCACATCGACGATGACCTCGCCCTTCCAGGTGATGATCAAGCGGTCGGTGTCGGTCACCTCGCCCAGCCAGGAGTACTCCACATTCCACTTGGCCATGACGGCCTCGAACGCCTCGACGTTTGCCGGGGTGACGACTGCCATCATGCGTTCCTGGGACTCCGACATCAGGATTTCGCCCGGGGTCAGGGTGGAGTCGCGCAGCAGCACGTCGGTCAACTCGACCTGCATACCGCCTTCGCCGTTGGATGCCAGCTCGGAAGTGGCGCAGGAGATGCCCGCGGCGCCCAGGTCCTGGATGCCCTCGACCAGCGAAGCCTTGAACAGCTCCAGGCAGCACTCGATGAGCACCTTCTCGGCGAATGGGTCGCCCACCTGGACTGCCGGACGCTTGGAAGGCTTGGTGTCGTCGAAGGACTCCGAAGCCAGCACCGAAGCGCCGCCGATGCCGTCGCCGCCGGTGCGGGCGCCGAAGAGCACCACCTTGTTGCCCACGCCGGAGGCGTTGGCCAGGCGCAGGTCCTCGTGGCGCAGCGCGCCGACAGCCAGCGCGTTGACCAGCGGGTTGCCCTGGTAGATCGGGTCGAACACGGTTTCGCCGCCGATGTTCGGCAGGCCCAGCGAGTTGCCGTAGCCGCCGATGCCGGAGACCACGCCGTGCACCACGCGCTGCGAATCTTCGTGGTCGATCGCGCCGAAGCGCAGCGGATCCATCACGGCGATCGGGCGGGCGCCCATGGAGATGATGTCGCGCACGATGCCGCCGATGCCGGTGGCCGCACCCTGGTAGGGCTCCACGAAGGACGGGGAGTTGTGCGATTCGATCTTGAAGGTCACGGCCCAGCCGTCGCCCAGGTCGGTGACACCGGCGTTTTCGCCCATGCCGACCATCAGGTCCTTCTTCATCTCGTCCGTCACCTTCTGGCCGAACTGGCGCAGGTGGTTCTTGGTGGACTTGTAGGAGCAGTGCTCGGACCACATGACCGAGTACATGGCCAGCTCCGCCGCGGTAGGGCGGCGGCCCAGGATCTTGACGATCTCGTCGAATTCGTTCTGCTTCAGGCCCAGCTCGGCCCAGGGCAGTTCGACATCAGGGGTGGCAGCGGCGTTGCCTACGGTGTCGATGTTGAAATCCTGGCTCACTTCTTGCCTCCAACGAGGTGGGTCAAAACACTGGTGAAGAACGTCAGGCCGTCGGTGCCGCGGTGGTCCGGACCGTAGCCTACCTCGATGGCGTGCTCCGGGTGCGGCATGAGGCCCACCACGTTGCCTGCCTTGTTGGTGACGCCGGCGATGGAGCGGCGCGAACCGTTCGGGTTCCAGCCCACGTAGGAGAAGGCGATGCGGTTCTCCGCCTCCAGCTCGGTCAGGGTGTTGTCGTCGACAACGTACTGGCCGTCCTGGTTCTTCAGCACGATGGTGATCTCCTGGCCGGCCTCGTAGCCGTTGGTCCAGGCGGTCTGGTTGTTCTCTACGCGCAAGACCTGGTCGCGGCAGATGAACTTCAGGTGGTCGTTCTTGATCATCGAACCGGGCAGCAGGTGTGCCTCGGTGAGGATCTGGAAGCCGTTGCAGATGCCCAGCACCGGAAGCTTGGCCTCCGAGTTTGCGGCGTCGACGATCTTGTCCATCATCGGTGCAAAGCGGGAGATGGCACCGGCGCGCAGGTAGTCGCCGTAGGAGAAGCCGCCGGGGATGACCACGGCGTCTACGTCCTGCAGGTCGGTGTCTGCATGCCACAGGGAGACGGCCTCGGCGCCGGCGGCGCGCACGGCACGTGCAGCATCGCGGTCGTCAAGGGTACCGGGGAAGGTCACCACGCCGATGCGGGCACCGGAGAGTTCAGCGCTTGGCGTTGAGTAGTCGCCAATCAGGGGAAGTTCGGTGCTCATTAGTCTGCGACGACCTCGACGTTGACGACGTCTTCGATGACTGGGTTGGACAGCAGGGTCTCGGCGGCTTCGCGGGCCTGGGCCAGGATTGCGTCGGTCACCTCGCCCTCTACGGTGAGTTCAAAGCGCTTGCCCTGGCGGACGGCTTCGAAGGAGTTGAAGCCCAGGCGGGGCAGCGCTCCCGCGATGGCCTTGCCCTGAGGGTCAAGGATTTCTGGCTTGAGCATGACATCTACAACGATGCGGGGCATCCGGCGTATCTCCTGTGCGCGAAGTGAGGTTAAATGCCACGCGGAGGTGCCGTCTCACACCATGGGATTTGGCGCTCCGCGAGCTTGCAGAATCAAGTCTACCGGTGAAAGTGATCTGGCAAACCTGTCTGTGTGGCAAACAACTACTTCTTCTAGGTCTTATGCGTGTGATCTTAGGCTCACGGCTAAGCTGAACGGATGGAAAACTCCTTGCCCGCCACCTGTCCCTGCCGTGTGCTCGATGAGCAGAAGCTAAGCTACGCGCAGTGCTGCCAGCCCTTCCATTTGGGCCGCACCCAAAAAACTGTGCTGCCGCAGACCGCCGAGGCGCTGATGCGTTCGCGCTACAGCGCCTTCGTGCAGCTGCTGCCGCAGTACCTGCTGGAGACATGGCACGAATCCACGCGCCCGGAAGAGCTGGAGCTCGACGAAGATCTTGTGTGGACGGGGCTGGAGGTTGTTAAAGCCCGTGCGGGCGGGGCCGGGGCGAACCGCGGCGTGGTTGAATTCATCGCGCACTACGGGCGCGGGGCAAACGCCGGAAGCCAGCGGGAGGTCAGCACCTTCGTCAGGCAGGACGGCGCCTGGTACTACGTCGATGCGCTCTAGTATTTAGAAGCGGCTGACCTGGCGCAGCATGTTGACCATCTGATTCTGCTGGCGTTCGCTGGCCAGTTCGAACGCATCCGATCCGGTCTGGTCCTTCAGATTCGGGTTGGCGCCATTGGTGACGAGCATTCGGGCGATGGTGACGTAGTTGCTGGTGCCCTGACCCAGGACGATGGTTTCGTGCAGTGCGGTCCAGCCCAGGTCGTTGACGTGGTCCACGTCGATGGAGGTCTTCAACAGGGCGCGGACGGCGCTCACCTGTCCGTTTTCGCAGGCAAGCGCCAGCGCGTTGCCGCCGACGCGGTTCGTTGCGCCCACATCGGCCCCGCTGGCCAGGAAATGGGTGATGGTTTGGGTCATCCCGGAGGCGCTGGCGCGCAGGAACGGCGAATCCTGGTAGTCGTCCTTGGCGTTCGGGTCTGATCCGGCATCCAGCAGCTGCTTGGCGATGGAGGGGTTTTCGTCGATCACCGCACGCATCATGGGGGTGCGTCCGGCGGAGTCTTGGGCGTTGACGTCGGCCCCGTCCTTCAACGCCTTGCGGACGTCCTTGACGCTGCCAGATTTAACCGCTGTGTACAGCGCCTGCGTCGGTTTCGAGAACTGGGCGGCGGCGGTGGGCAGCACCGTTACGCTACCTGCCGCGGAGTCGCCGGTAGACAGCGGAGCCACGGTGGGGGACGACTCTGAGGTTTCCGGGGTCGAAGACTCGGGAGCCTGCGAGGTGGCGTCGCCAGCTGTGGATTTGGGGCTGCTGGAACGTTCGGACTCGGAGGGCTTGGCGGGTTCGACCTGCTTTTCGCTTTTCTTCTCGGTCGTTGCCGGTGCTGAAGATTCCTTGACCGAGGCCGAAGGCGTCGAAACGACCTGTTCGGACTGAGGTGCGCCCTGGCCGCACGCGGTGCACGCGCCGAGCACCGCGGCGAGAGGAAGGGCAAGCAACACCACACCACGATGTGTTGTGCTGCGTGAACTACGAAGTGCCATCGTTCCTTTCGCGGTCCGTAAACCTGTATCCGTTGCCGCGCACGGCGTGGGAAGCTATTGCTCGAAAACCAGTTGATTCGAAATTGAGCTTAGTCCCGAAAGCTGAAAATTTGCGGGCAATCCGCGTCGAGAACTCTTGGTGTGTAGCCAATGGTTCTTCGCTAAAATCATAGGCACCATGGAATGCCTTTATTTCTCAGCTTCACGCTGCCGCTCCTGCACCCTGATGAACGTCCCCTATCTTGACCAGCTGCAGGGCAAGGTCGAGCACTGCCAGCACCTGTTGGCGGGATTCGAGGAGTTGAAGTTCCTCCCAGCTCAGGCCAGCAATGAGGACGGCTTCCGGAACAAGGCCAAAATGGTCATCTCGGGGACCACCGAGAATCCGACCATCGGTATTTTGGACGCCGACGGGCACGGGGTGGACCTGCGCAACTGCGGTGTCATCGACCCCGCGCTGCGCGCAATGTTTCCGGTCATCGAACGCTTCATCCGCGAGTTGAAGCTGATTCCCTATGACGTCCCCAAGCGCAAGGGCGAACTCAAGCATGTGATCTTGACCCTTTCGGACACCGGCGCAATCATGGTCCGCTGGGTGCTGCGCACCAAAAAGCACTTCGTCGCGCTGCGCAATTCCCTGCCCGAGTTCGTCGGGCAGCTGCCCCCGGGCTCCGTGGTGTCGGTGAACTTCCTGCCCGAGCACAAGGCGGTGCTTGAAGGGGAAGAGGAAATCATCCTGACCCGGCGCACCACCTTGGAATTCGGCCTCAACGGCATTCCCATGCACCTGCGGCCGCAGGGCTTCTTCCAGACCAACACCCAGATCGCCGCCGCGCTGTACCGGCAGGCGGCGCAGTGGATCAACGACGTGAACCCCGAAAGCGTCTGGGACCTCTACAGCGGCGTCGGCGGTTTTGCACTGCACTGCGCGCAGGAGGGCCGCGCGGTCTACGGCATTGAAACCAGTGCCGAGGCAGTTCAGGCGGCCAAGACCAGCGCACGGTCCATGGAAATGCAGGACCTGCATTTCACCGCGCAGGACGCCACCGAATTCGCGGTGAACGCGGGCTGGGCGCCCGAGGCGGTGATCGTGAACCCTCCACGCCGCGGCATTTCAGCAGAGCTGTCCACCTGGCTGAACCAGTCGGATGTCGGGCACATCATCTACTCAAGCTGCAACGCGCAATCGCTGGCACGGGACCTTGCACGGCTTTCCAACTACACCCCGAAGCTGGCACGGGTCATGGACATGTTCCCGCAGACCAACCACTACGAGGTCATCGTCAAACTGGAGCGCAACGCTGCCTAGCAGAAGGCTCTAGCGGTCGAGGGTCGCCGTGCGGCGGTCGAGTCGGCCGACGATTTCATCCACCAGGTGCGGGTCGATATTCGGTTCGCGGCGGGCCTTGAGCAGTTCATCGCGGGCGGCTTCCAGCGCGATCGCCTGGATGGAATCTGCCTTGGCGATGACCGCGCGGATCTGCGTGTACTTCTCGTCGGAAATCGCATCATGCGGATCCGGGTCCTGGGCCAAGATGGTGTGCAGTGAATTCATGCGCCGGCGCACCGCCTGCTGGTAGTTCTCGGGCAGCTCGGAGAGTTCGATATTTTCCTTCAGCGCCCGCAGCGCCACCGATTCTGCGCGCCGTGCCAGCTGGCGGCGTGCGCGTTTGGTGTCCTGCTCGTTGTTGCGCAGCTTCAGCACGCGCATCAGCGCCGGGAGGGTCAGCCCGGGAACCACGAGCGTCGTCAGCAGTACCGCGCAGGCGGTGACCACGACGAAGTTGCGGGCCTCAATGAGCGCCCCGTCGGCGGTGACCTTCGGCAGCGCCAGCGCCAGCGCCAGGGTTGCCAGACCGCGCATGCCGCACCATGTCAACACCAGCGTATCCTTGGCTGCCGGGATCTTGGGGTTTGAACGGTTCGGCAGATAGTAGGAGCCGAACATCCACAGTCCGCGGACCAGCACGACCACGATGCAGATCGCCGCTACGCCCGGAATGAAGCCGATGAGGTTCTTGCCTTCCTCCTGAATGACCTGGTTCATTTCGATGCCCATCAGGCCGAACGCCAGGCCGGTGGCGAGCATTTCCAGAACCTCCCAGAATGCGTGGCGGGTCAAGCGCTCCTGAGAATCCTGGGGGCGGTCGCGGCGCACCATCTCCAAGGCGGTGACAACCACGGCGATGACCCCCGAAATGTGCAGCTCCTCGGCGATCATGTAAACGGCGTAGGGAGCAACCAGCGTTGCCGCGCAGCGGGCCGCCAGATTCGGGACAAAACGGTTCAGCGCACCGACCAGCCAGCCCATGCCCAGGCCCAGGACGACGGCTCCGGCCGCGCCGATTAGGAACTGCGGGATGATCTCCAGCCCCACCGTCGACTTGTTGACCGTGGCCTGTACCGCGAGCTGGAAAATGACGATGGCCATCGCGTCGTTGAACAGGCCTTCGGTTTCAAGCAGGGAGGTCAACCGCCGCGGCATCTTGACCTTGGCGGCGATCGCATCCACCGCCACCGGATCCGGAGGGGCGACGACAGCGCCCAGCGCCAGAGCCAGCGGCAGGGAAGTGATCGGGGCGAAGGCCCAAGCGGTAGCCGCGACGGCACCCGCGGTGACCACGATGAGGATTACCGCGAGCCTGATCAATGCCTTCCATCGGAAGCGGAACACCGACCAGCTGCTGCGCTGGGCGGTGGCAAAAAGCAGCGGCGGCAGGAAGATCGGCAGGATCAGCTCCGGGTCGATGTGCATCTCCGGCATGAAGGGAAGGAACCCTGCCAGCAGTGCAAAGATGAGCATCAAGATCGGATAGGGGAGTTTTATCCGCTCGCCAACACCCACGATCAAGACCGTGGCGAACAACAACGCAATAGTCAGCAGGAAGAACTCCATGATGCCAATTCTAGGTCGCGACAAGCCTTTTTCTGGGATATAAGAATCTGTTTAACGTCTCACTGGCCCAGCAAAAGCTCCGCACGACTCCACCGGTCGATGGCGCATCCGTTGTGTTTGCTGTAAGTGCTTTGCACCGATTTTCCAGCCAATTCTCCGGTAATTTCTGCCCGCTCGGGTCCGCCGAAGATTTCCGTGCAGATCGCTTGGGGGCTTTGTTGCTGCACAATAATTTCAGGTTTTTCAGCGATTAATTTGCAGGCTTCCGCCGCCTCGGAAAGGGTGCTTGAATCCAGTGCTTTCGTCCCATTGCAGTCAAGAATAAATTGGTCTGAAATAGTGTTTCCATCGGCCCGAATTGTAATTTCGAGGTGTGTTGGCTCGGCGGTGGGCGGCTGTTCAGCGCAGCCGGCGAGGAGGACAAAACCCAGCACACCCAAGGCAGCTGTCGCCACAGCAGAATTTCGAGAACCGGTTCCCATGTGCTTCATTTTGCATCGCCGGGAACCTGATGGCCAGGGCCGCTCTGTTACTGCGGCAGATCCAGCGTTGCGGCGACAGCCAGCAGACGTTCGCGCAGGTTGTCAGCCCGTTGCGCAAACTGCTTTTGTAGCCGGACGTATTCGGCCTTGCCCTCGGCCGTTTCGATGCGGATCGGCTCATGTCCCCAATCGCCCAAGTCATAGGGCGAGGCCTGCATATCCATGGTTCGGATATCCCATGCCAGCTCAAAGCAATCCATGACCAATTCGCTGCTCACCGCGGGGGTCAGCTTATAGGCCCACTTGTAGAGATCCATATTCGCGTGCAGGCACCCGGGCTGTTCGAGGTCACGTTGCGCATCGCGCGTAGGCTGCAGCTCGTTCAGCGGTACCGCTTGTGGGGTGTAGAAACGGAACGCGTCAAAATGCGTGCAGCGGATCTTATGTGATTCAACCACTTCATCGGTTCCCTGAGCTCCGAGCCGCAGCGGCAGATACTCGTGGCGAATTCCGTTGACCTCGGATTTATAGGCCATGGCCCATTCATGCAGTCCGAAACAGGCGAAGTTCGCCGGCCGGGTGATGGTTTGAGAAAGGATCAATTGCGCGTAGCGGATGTTGCCTTCCCGTGCTTGTGCAAATGCCTGCGCGTCAAACATGACACCGGGACCCTGCTCGGTATCCACCGTGCGATAGAACTTCCAGTCGGCGCGTTCGGCTGCCTGATCCCCGGTGAGAACTACGTTGACGCCTGGGTGCCAGCGGTAAAGCTGTCCAGGTTTCTGCGTGTAATAGGTGAACAGGAAGTCTTCGATCGGGTGCTTTTTCGCAGTCATGCGCCGGGCCACGAACGGTTCACCGAATTGCCGAGCGCGTTGTTCGTGCTCGGCAGCCTGCGCCGTCCAGATCGAGGCAGGAAATACGGTGGGTGTGTGGGACATGGTTCAATTATCCGTTCACCGACGGATGGAACTCCACTTTGGTCTCTGAGCTCACAGTCCAACAGTGTGCAGCGGTATTAGTGCAGTCCAGATTTTCCTGCACCGACGGCCTGTTGGGCGCGCTACCGTCCTTGGTTCGTGGCCGAGTGGGTGCTGCTCAAAAGATCGCGGGTGATTTCCAGTTGGCCTAGGTGCTGGCAGAACTCTTCATGGACGTGGAACAGTACTCCCTGACAGGTGGACAGCCAGATTTCCGACTCCCTGCCTTCCGGTATCGCTCGGGGCGGAGCCTGCATGTTTGTTTGTTTGAGGTCTTCAACGAAGTGCTCGCGAGCAAGGTGGGCTGCAGCGAGGGCTTCACCCCTGGTGAGTTCGATGGTGAATTCTTCGTCGCGGTTACGGGCGATGGGAATTCCAAGGTTCACCGTGGAGGACCAACGTCTCATCATGCCGCAGCAATGGACGAGGATCTGGACCGGGGAGTTGGACCGCGGCACGGGAAGCTTTTCATTGAGCAGGTTTTCAGGTAGCTGCGTCATGACTCCGAGGATTTCATCGAACTTGACGGTCAGCATCCGAACAAGGATCTGCTCGCTGGTAGTTAAAGCGGCCATGTTCAAATTCTAGGTGAATCATGAAACAGTCTGGGCAGGCTCCAGCTTTCGAACGTTCTGCAATTACACTGCAGACTATTCATCTTTGTTCATCGATCCTTCGGGGAGCGTCTTATGAATCAGCCAGAGTGGGAACCGCCGGTTGCCGCCGGAGAATTGGAGCACCTGCTGGGAATGCTTGAACGGCTACGGGCCACCTTTCGCTATAAGTGCGATGGCCTGGCGCTGGACGCATTGTCAGCCAAACATGCCCCGAGCCAATTGAGCCTGGGCGGGCTCTTGCAGCATCTGGCATGCGTCGAGGATGAGAAGTTCAGCTGGTTGATCGCCGGGCAGAAGCCGAGCACGTTACTGAGCTTTAGCGACGAAGGGAAAGACCCGTTCGAGGTAACAGCCGCTGATCCTCTCCAAATATATGCCTGCTATGACCAGGCGGTGGAACACAGCCGCGAGATTCAACGCGGTCTTTCGGATCCTGGGGCTTTAGACCAGCCGAGCCTGTTGGAATTCGAGGGTCAACGTCCCAGCGTTCGCCGTATCATCTGCGATCTCATTGAGGAATACGGGCGCCATACTGGGCATGCGGATCTTCTGAGGGAGGCAATAGACGGCCGCATCGGTGAAGATCCTCCATGGGATTACGTCCCGGAATGGTTTCAGGGGTAGGCCTCAAGGTTAAACACCAGGGCCGGCACTCTGCGAACAGAGCGCCGGCCCAAGCTGACGACGGATCTTTGGGAACGATCCAGTGGGCCTTAGCCCATTTGGATGACGCCGAACAGCACGCCGGAGGCGAGCATGACAAGGCTGACAACCAAGGCACGCCACAGCACCTTCTTGTGGTGGTCGCCCAGGTCCACACGGGACAGCGAGACCAGCAGCAGAATTGCTGGAACCAGTGGCGACTGCATGTGCACCGGCTGGCCGGTGATCGATGCGCGGGCCATGTCTACCGCAGGCACCCCGAAGTGCGCACCCGCCTCGGTCAGCACCGGAAGGATGCCGAAGTAGAAGGCGTCGTTGCTCATCAAGAAGGTTGCAGGGATTGAAATCAGGCCGGTGATGACTGCCATGTAGGGGCCCATGGAGGTTGGAATGATGTCCACCAGCCAGGCGCTCATTGCATCGACCATTCCAGTTCCGGAGAGGACGCCGGTAAGAACTGCGGCGCCGAGCACCATGGAAACCACTGCAATGATTTCGCTGGAGTGGGCAGCGATCATCTTCACCTGATCGGAGACCTTCGGGAAGTTGACCAGCATTGCCACAGCGGTGCCAATCATGAACAGGTACGGCAGCGGCAAGATGTCGACAACAAGCAGCACCATGATTGCGACGGTCAGGATCAGGTTGAAAAGGAACAGCTTGGGACGCAGGGTCTCGCGGTTCGGATCCAGTACGGTTCCATCCAAGGTCACGGTTTCACTGCCGTCGCCCTTGGTGGCGACAGCCTCAAGTACAGCGATGGGGGAGCCGGAAGTGCCGCCAGGGGTCTTGCCGCCCTTGTCGTTTCCACCGGTGATTTTTCCCCCGCCGAAGGTGGTGCCCCACAGCTCTGGGCGTTCACGCTGCATGCGGCGGCGTTCGGCGATGCCCATCTGCCACGCAAAGATGCCGATGACCACCAGAGCGATGCCCAGCGACGGCAGCATCGGAACGAAGATATCTGAAGCCTCAACACCCAGGGCCGCCGCTGCACGGGCGGTCGGACCGCCCCAAGGGACAATGTTCAATGTACCGTTGGTCAAGCCCGCGACACAGGTGAGCACCACTGGGCTCAAACCCAGGCGCTGATAGATCGGTAGCAGGGCGGCGGTGACAACGATAAAGGTGGTGGAGCCGTCTCCGTCGAGGGACACCACTGCTGTCAGCAGTGCGGTGCCCATGATGACCTTGGCGGGGTCGTTGCCAACCAGCTTTTGGATCCCCGAGACCAACCGGTCAAAGAGGCCTACATCGATCATCAGGCCGAAGTACATGATGGCGAACATCAACAGTGCTGCGGTTCCGGACATCGACTTGATCGAGTCCATAATCATGTCGCCCAGGCCGAGCCCAGCCCCGGCGAACAGTCCGAAGACGGTGGGGACAATGATCAGCGCCAGCAGCGGAGTCATGCGTTTGGTCATGATCAGCACCATGAAGGTGGCGACCATGAGGAATCCGAGTGCAACTAGCATTGCCCCGACCTCCTTTGGTGAATAGGTGACACATCGTCGTGGCACCCAGCGGAATGAGGATGCCTATTCAAATTACGTGGCGGTGCTCACGTCGGTCTTGTTGTGCTGTTTTCTTGCCCCTTTTGGTTTTTTGAATCTTTTTGCTCATAAAACTCGCGACGGTGAATCTGTGGTTATGCTGGGTGCATGTCAGCTGCACACTCCGGAACCCGGCACTTTGCCTCGCGCATCATGCGCTTGCAATTCCTTGTCATCGGGTTCCTCATCGTGCTGGTGACAGCCGGGACCCTATTCGCCAGTTACAACAGTGTTTTTCAAAGGGCTGAGGATCGATCTTTGACCATCGCCCGTTCCGTGGCGGTCCAACCGTCGGTGATCAGCGAGGTCGAACACTATTCCGCCCAGGACGAGCTTGACGTCGACGAATTGCAAAACGGGCCGCTGCAGCAGTTGGCGGCGGCAATCGTCGCCCGCGGTGAAGCGTATTTTGTGGTGATCACCGAAGACCGCGGCTTGCGTTTGAGCCACCCGAACCCGCAGGAACTGGGGCAAAAGGTATCTACCGACCCTGTCGCGTTGAGCGGCATCGAGGACGTCTCCCGCGATCATGGCACCTTGGGTGAATCGGTGAGAGCCAAAGTTCCAATATATTCCCCGTCGGGCATAGTTATAGGTGAGGTCTCGGTCGGTGTAACCACCGACTCGTTGACAAGCGCCCTGCTGACATCCTTTAGCTGGATTGCACTCTTTGCCGCGCTGGCTACGGCGTTGGCTGTTTTGGCGGGTAGGTTCACCGTGCGCAGACTCAAGCAGCAAACTCTTGGACTTGAACCATCTGAGATTGCCCAGCTGGTCAGGGACCAGCAGGCTGTGCTTTACGGTGTGACCGAAGGCGTCATGGGTATCGGCGTGGATCATCGAATTACGGTGCGCAACAAGGCGGCGCGGCAGCTGTTGGGTTTACCGCATCGAACTCAGCTTCAGGACGTGGTGGGACGCCACTATGCATCTGCCGGACTTGACCCCGCCCTGGTTGCCGCGATTCGTGAACACGACAAGGCGCCGGTCCGGCTGCTGGTCAACGGAAACTCACTCATTGCACGAGTTACCGACGTGACCCGTGACGGCGTTGACCTTGGGCAGGTGGTGTTGTTCAGTGACGTCACCACCATCGAAGCGCTTGGCACCAAGTTGGACGCGGTGCAGGATATGGCCGATGCATTGCGTGCGCAGCGCCATGAGTTTGCCAATCGGATGCATGCAGTGCTTGGCCTGATCAATCTGAACAAGATTGAACAAGCCGAAGAGTATCTGCGCGAAGTCATGGAAACCGGTCCCAAAATTGCTCAGGTTCAAGGCCTAGAGGTTGTGGGTGACGCTTACTTGTCGGCATTCATTTCTGCCAAAGCAGTACGTGCACACGAGCTCGGCATCGAGCTACGCATCTCTCCCCAGTCGATGCTTTTCGGGCACATCGCTTCTGCGCACGATGCCCAAGATGCAACGGCGGTGCTGGGTAATCTGCTGGATAATGCGTTCACCGCTGCGTTGAGGACTGACGACGCACGCTGGGTGGAGATTGACCTGCTCTCGGAGGGGAGCACGCTCCACCTAGCCGTTTCAGACTCGGGTCCAGGCATTCCTGAGGGGCTGGATATTTTTGCTCCGGATATTTCGACGGGTTCGAGTCTCGGTTCATCTCATGGCCATGGGGTAGGGCTGCCGCTGATTAAGCGATTGGCGCAGGCCCGCAGCGGAGATGTCTGGGTAGCGGATCCGGGAGGGGCGGGAGCCGGAGCGGTGCTCTGCGCTAGGCTTCCAGCCGTCCTGAGTGAAGCGAAGAACACCACAACCAATCGGCGTATGCAGGAAGGTACTAACTGATGAACCAGAAGACCACTGGAAACTACCGCGTGCTGATTGTCGACGACGATTTCCGGGTGGGCGCCCTCCACGCAGACATGGTTAATGACATCCCTGGTTTTGAAGCCCTGGAGCCGATCCAGGATCCGCGGGTGGTGCCCAAGGCCATCTCCAGCCACAAACCTGATCTGGTTCTCTTGGATCTTTATCTGCCGCACGTCAGCGGCCTGGAGCTCCTGCCCGCCTTGGGGGTGGACGCGATCATGATTTCCGCCGCCACCGAACCCGAGAACGTGTCCCAGGCGATTGCCCGCGGTGCCCTCTCGTTCATCATCAAGCCATTCGGCGCAAAAACACTGGCGTCAAAACTCAAGGGCTGGGCGAGGTATCGGCGACAGCTTGAATCGGCAACGCAATTGGACCAGCTAGCAATTGACCGTCTGTATCGAACTTTGCAGGGATCCGACGAATCTGCGGTGCCAAGTTCCGGGGCGGCGCCCACCGAGCAGGCGGTGCTTGCCTGCGTTAAGGCGGCAAGGGAGCCCATGAGTGTCGCAGAAGTCGCCGAAACTGTTGGCGTTGCCCGCGCTACGGCGCAACGCTATCTCGCGGCGCTCGTTGCCAACGAAGCGCTGGAACTGCAATTGGGATATGGCACCCGTGGCCGTCCAGAGCATCGGTATGTGGCGCGGTAATATTCTCAAGACAGAATATTAAGCTTCATGACCGAAGGTAGAATACTAGGTTTTGTCAGTTGAATAGTAGTTATTTAATCCAACATATTCTCAACTAATTTAACCATGCGGATATTAGCTATTGATCGCGGCGTGGAATTAGGTTGCCCTTATTGTTGATCCGTGACTATTGATACATCATCTGAACTCGCATCGACCAGCAAGGCTGGTCAACGCATCGAACCAGCGGCCGCCCTTGCGGTGCTCCGCATTGTAATGGGACTTGTCTTCCTCTGGGCTTTTGCAGACAAACTCTTCGGCCTAGGACTTTCCACGCCACAGCAGAAGTCGTGGATTCACGGTGGCAGCCCCACCGCAGGTTATCTAGGCCACCTAGAAGGGGCGACCGCAGGCCTCTTTGCACCCATGGCGGGATCGCTACTCGTAGACCTGCTCTTTATGCTGGGACTCGGCGCACTGGGTGTCGGCTTGCTGTTGGGGATCGGACTTCGCGCCCTGTCTGTTGCGGGCACCGCCCTGATGCTGCTGATGTGGCTTAGTTCCCTGCCGCTATCCAATAACCCGGTCATTGACGAGCACATTGTTTACGCTGCCGTTTTAGTGGTCCTCGCAGCAACTCATGCTGGTGACAAGTGGGGATTCGGTCAGCAGTGGAATGCGATGCTTGAAACCAAGAGTCCTGCCCTGGCTCGGATCTTCTCCTAACTTGTTTGTGGGACGCGGTCTTAGGTTGCGTCCCATAAACGTCGGTAGAAGTCGATTTTCTGATCGTCGGGTTCGATTTCATAGCCGTCGTAAACGTATTGTTCAAAACCGGGACCGAAATTCCACCTCGTGCTCAGGGCGGCAATCGACAAATCGGCCCAGCGATCTCCGATTCCCAGCATGCCCAGGTCGACATGACCAACGAATCGAAAGTGGCTGTCGATCAGGGTATTGGGGGCGCAGGCGTCCCCATGGCAGACCACCAAGTCCTCCGGAGGGGCCTGCTCAATGAACCGTGCGCCTAGATCCTGGGGCAGTGGTGCGGTCCTTGAAGCAACGTTCCATTCAAAGGGGCAATCGGCTACCGGAAGCCGGGTATGCAATTCCCGCAGGCCAGCTCCCAAAGCAAGGGAAGCCAGTGCCGGTTCCTTCTGGCCAATTTCCGATATGACGCTCATTCCCATAAGCCCCTCGGTCACCATGAGCTGTCCGGCATCGAATTCTTCAAAACTGAGTACGGTCGGGACGACGCTGTAATTGGAGGCCCAAGAAAGCCGTTGAACCTCATGATTGAGATCCATTTCCTGCGGGGCTAGGGGAGCAATGTCCTCTGCTTGCTCCGGCCGGGGAGACCATTTTGCGAATCGCAATGACGAGGCCCCGATGAGTTTGAAGGTCAGACCGCCCAGCCCATTGCGCCAGACCGGAACTACCTGATCTTCACCGGCAGCACGCAAGACCTCCACGGGAACCGGGGTGTTCGGCGTCGGCGCACAGGCGATAAATCGGGGTTCAGTCATGGAGCCAATCATTCCACCTGCAAAAATCTGAGTCCAATTTTCTATCAGTCCTTCGATTCGTATTAACCTTGGTGCCACTGGCTGGTCAAGGCCGTCGTGAATACTGCCTGCATGACTGATCTTTCACGCCGAAATCTCATTACCGGTTCCCTTGCTACGGCCGCACTTGCTCTGACCGCCACGCCAGCCAGTGCATCGGGTGCACCGCGGTTGGTCCGCCAGCGGCTGGAACTAACCAGCGGGTTTTCCATGGGCGATGTTTCGACACGGGAGGCCGTCCTGTGGGCGCGCTCCAACGGCCGGGGACGACTGCGTGCGCACTTGCAGGCAATCGACGAATTCGGCAGGGTGGTGCGCGGACGGGGCCAGTTTAGCCGTACCCTGCGCGGTGCGTGGGCCAGCGAAAATACCGACTATACGGCCAAGATCGCCGCAGACCGACTGCCCGCGGGAACGCGGTTCTCGGTGCAAATTGGTTTTGAAGACGAGTTTGGAACCCTGGGGCAAACCACCTCGGGAACCTTCAGCACCGCTCCTTCGATGATTGGTCGTCGCAACCATGAGGCGCGGCGGGCGCAGAGCTTTGTCTGGTCCGGGGATACCGCTGGACAGGGATGGGGCATCAACGAAGAGATCGGCGGCATGCGAGCCTACGCTGCCATGCGCGAAACCAACCCTGATTTCTTCATTCACAGCGGCGATACAATCTATGCCGACGGGCCCATCGCGGCCGAGGTTCTCGAACCAGACGGGCAGATCTGGCGCAACCTCGTCACCGAAGAAGTCTCAAAGGTCGCAGAGACCCTTGCCGAATTCCGCGGCCGCCACCGGTACAACATGCTCGATGAGAACGTCCGCGCCATGTACGCTCAGGTTCCTGTCATCGCGCAGTGGGATGACCACGAAACCCACAACAACTGGTACCCGGGGCAGATCATTGACGATGAACGCTACACGGTCAGGGACGTCAACGTCCTGGCGGCCCGCGGACGCCGGGCATGGCAGGAGTACCAGCCCATCGCCAATCCGCGGGCGCTTCGCGGAGGCACCGGTTTTGAACAGGCGCGGATCTACCGGAAGATCTCCCGGGGCCCAGCGCTGGACCTCTTCGCGCTGGATATGCGCAGCGCTAAGTCAGAAAACACCGCAGGGCTGGAACAGCATGAAACTCCGATCCTTGGCGAAGAACAGCTTCATTGGCTCGTGGAATCCCTGTCCAAGTCCAGGGCCACGTGGAAGGTGGTGCTCAACGATCTGCCGCTGGGCGTCATCGTACCCGACGGCAAGGCTCAGGAATCAATCGCCAACGCAGACCACGGCGCGCCACTGGGCCGTGAACTTGAGTTGGCGCGGCTGCTCAAGGCAATCAAGGACCGCGGGGTGAAGAACGTGGTGTTCTTAACCGCCGATGTGCATTACTGCGCAGCGCACAGGTATTCGCCGGAGCATGCGGCGTTCAAGGATTTCAACGAGTTCTGGGAGTTCGTCGCCGGTCCGGTCAACGCAGGATCCTTCGGGCCCAATAAGATGGACCAGACCTTTGGGCCTACGGTGGACTTCTCCCTGGCTGGCACCACCAACCAGTCTCCTCGCAATGGCAAGGGACAGTTTTTCGGCCATGTAAGCCTCGATGACCAGGACCGGTTCACTGTATCGCTGCGCAACGGCCTTGGCGAGACGGTGTACCGGCGGATCCTTGAACCTGTACGTTAGGGCGCAGCAAACGACCGAGGCCGCCAGCACTGCTGGCCGCCTCGGTCGTTGTCGTTTAGGCTCTAGCGCCCGGTGCCGCCGTAAACGGTGGCTTCAACATCGGTATCGAGTTCGAAAGCGGTGTGAATGGCGCGCACCGCGTCATTGAGCTTGTCGGCGTCGGTGACCACCGAAATACGGATCTCGGAGGTGGAGATCATATCCACGTTCACGCCAGCCTGGTGCAGCGCCTCGAAGAAGGTGAAGGAAACACCCGGGTTCGAACGCATGCCCGCGCCGATCAGCGATAGCTTGCCCACCTCGTCATTGTGCTCGATCTCTTCAAAGCCGATCTCTGCACGGGCGGTTTCCAGAGCCTCCAGCACATGCTTGGTTTCGGTCATCGGCAGGGTGAAGGAAATATCGGTCTTGCCCGAACCGTGCGTGGAGATGTTCTGCACGATCATGTCGATATTCGCCTGCGCCGCGGCGATGACGCCGAAGATCTGCGCCGCCTTGCCGGGGATGTCAGGCACGCCGATAACGGTGACCTTTGCCTCGGAATGGTCGTGGGCAACACCTGAGATGATTGGCTGTTCCAAGGGTTCTCCCTCTTGAATTTTGATCTTGTCATTGGGGTCCGGGAGCACCCAGGTGCCCTCGTGCTGGCTGAAGGATGAGCGCACATGCAGTGGCACGCCGAATCGGCGGGCGTACTCCACGCAGCGAAGGTGCAGGATCTTGGAGCCGCTGGCTGCCATTTCAAGCATTTCCTCGCTGGAGATCTGATCGATCTTGGTGGCCGAAGGCACCACGCGTGGGTCTGCGGTGTAGACACCGTCCACGTCGGTGTAGATTTCGCAGACATCGGCGCCGAGAGCGGCTGCCAGTGCCACTGCGGTGGTATCCGAACCGCCGCGGCCCATGGTGGTGATGTTCTGCGAATCCTTGCTCATGCCCTGGAACCCGGCGACGATGGCGATGAAGCCGCGGTCGATGGCGCGGCGCACGCGCTGCGGGGAGACCTCCATGATGCGCGCCTTGCCGTGGGTGGAGTCGGTGATCAGACCCGCCTGAGAACCGGTAAATGAAGCCGCGCGCTCACCGAACTTGTTGATGGCCATTGCCAGAAGCGACATGGAGATGCGCTCACCGGCGGAGAGCAGCATGTCCATTTCGCGGGCCGGCGCATCGTCGGTGAGCTGTCCTGCGAGGTCCAGCAGATCGTCGGTGGTGTCGCCCATGGCTGAAACCACCACGACCACATCGTGGCCCTGGTTTTTGGTGTCAATAATTCGGCGCGCGACGCGTTTGATGCCCTCGGCATCTGATACGGACGAACCGCCAAATTTTTGCACAATTAGGCCCATGGGCACTGCCTCCACCAGTTGAAAGTTGCAACCCGCGCGATCACCGAAACGTCGGCAGAAATTGGCGCGCGAGAAACCTACTAGATCAATATTGTGACAGCTGAGCGCGAACATGTCCTAGTTGTGACGTTAACGATTGGTCATATTGCCTAGCGACTCCGGGTGAATCTTGCATTAACAGCTTCTCAGCCCTTGGCTTGGGTCAATATTTGTCGCCAAAATCTCTTCCATTCCGACACCGACTCGTGACTCTCAGCCTTAGTGATGTTTACCGCAATTGAGGTTTTATCCCCCTTGAGACCCATGTCCACCTGAGCCTTAGTGCCGTCGCTGAATGAAGCGCGCCAGTAGCGCCAGCGCTCGGAGGAGCTGATGGACGGTCCGTCGGTCAACTGCTGCCCGTTGAAGAATTGCAGGTCCTGGGTGACATGTATCCAGCGGGCCAAGGCCCCGTCGAGATCCGTATGGAGGGTGATGGTGGCGGAGCCTTGGAACGTGCCGTCCTGCGCTTGGCCGGGCAGGCGGCGCCCAATTTCCTGTTCAAATGCCACCGCCACGGATTGCGCCCACCACTCCGGATTGTGCAGATCGGAAGGCATCTGCGCCTCAGCCAACTGGGCGATTTCTTTGTGGGTGAGTTTCTCGGCGCCGGCTTCACGCAGATCGGTGGACCAGTTGTCCCATGCCTTGCCGGTGGCCCTTGCGATTGCTTCGGTATTGCTGCTTTTGGTAGCCATAGGTGCAGAATACCTGCACCGGAACTAGAAGTTGAGAGTGCAAATCCGCCGCGGCGGACGGTAGGTTCCGTTCGTCGCGGCGGATTTGGATGGAGGTATAGGGCTTAGGGCACCTGCATGTCACTGTTGAGCCTTCCCAGCAGGGAGATCAGGGTTTCCAGATCGGCATCGTCCCAGCCTGCGAGTCGGCTGCGAAGATCGGTGCGCCATTCCTGCAGCCACTGGCACCATCGCTCAACTGCCAAATCGGTGGGCAGCAGATGCGACACCCGGCGGTCCTGTTCGTCGGTTTCACGAACGACCAAACCAAGTTCTTCAAGCTTGGCGACCATACGGGACAGCGCGGCCTTGTCCATCAACAGCCGCTCGCAGATTTCGGATTGGGTGATGCGTTTGGTCCGCATGATGATCCCGAGCACCGGTAGCGCGGCCGGGGTCATTAGGTGCTCCAGTTGGGAGGCAACCGCTCGTTTGGAACGCGAGACGACCGCGATCAGCGCAAACATCTGTTCTTCGGTGGCGTCATATAGTGCACCGCGTTCTGCGCGCGGGGTGCTGCTACTGGCTGTCTCCATTGCTTCCCCTAGGCTCCGGTGCGTCCATCGTCGTGCTCATCTGCGGTCTGCGCCTCCGGCTGCCCGCCAGCCTGCTCTGGCGCTGCGTCGGTGTCTTCGCCTTCGCCCGCGGCTTGGCGTTCAACCGCAGTTTGGGTGCGCAGCTGCTGGTTCGGGATCAGGCAGACCGCGACGACGGTGATCAGTGCGATCGGGGCGGCGAAGGCAAACAGCGCCGCAACACCATCGCCGTAGACCGACTCAAAGATCACTCGGATCGGCTCCGGAAGGGTGGAGAGGTTCGGCAGCGAGCCCGAGGACAGCTGTGCGGACACCGCAGCAGCCTTGTCGCCAAGCTGCGCCATGGCGCCGGCGATTTCGCTCTGCTTGTCGGCCAGCATGTTCGGGATGTTGATCGCCAATAGCGCGCCGAGGCCCGCGGTGCCGGCAGTGCCGCCCAGGGTGCGGAAGAAGTTCACTGCGGAAGACGCAACGCCCAATTCGGAGACGGGAACCGAGTTCTGAACCACCAGCACCATATTCTGCATAACCAGACCGACGCCGGCGCCGAGGATGAACATGTAGAGGCCCACCAGGACGAAATTCGTGTCGTAGTGGATGGTGCCGAGCAGGAACAAGCCGATGACCTGAAGTACCGAGCCTGTGACCACAAACGCCTTCCACTTGCCGTAGCGGGTGATCAATGCACCGGCGGCGGTGGATACTACCAACAGGCCCGCCATCATTGGGAAGGTCATGAGACCTGCCTGGGTAGCGGTGGCTCCGCGGGCCATGATCATGTACTGGCTCAGGAAGACCGAGGTGCCGAACATCGACAGGCCTACGGACAGCGAGGCGATGACAGCGAAGGTGAAGGTGCGGTTCTTGAAGAGGTCGAGGTTCAGCAGTGGGTCGGTGGCCTTGAGCTCAACGATGACGAAGAGGATCAGCAGGAGCAGCGAACCGCCGGCCATGAGGAAGCTGGTGGAGGAATTCCACTCGAACTGTGTTCCGCCCAACGACATCCAGATCAGCAGCAGCGCGACTCCGGAGGACAGGAACATGATGCCCAGGTAGTCGATCTTGACCTTGCGCTTGGCGAACTCAGGAAGGTGCAGGGTGCGCTGAATTAGCAGAATGGCGATCACTGCGAAGGGTAGGGCTACGAAGAAGTTCCAGCGCCAGTTGATCGTGTCGGTGATGAAACCTCCGATCAGCGGGCCGCCGACGGTGCCCAGTGCCATGACGGCTCCGAACAGGCCCATGTACTTTCCGCGCTCGCGAGGAGAGAGGATGTCTGCCATGACGATCTGGCTCAATGCGCCCATGCCGCCGCCGGCAAGCCCCTGGATGACACGCATGGCAATGAGGAAGTCGGTGGTCTGGGAGAAGCCTGCCGCCGCCGAGGCCAGCACGAACATCGCCAGTGAGATCTGCAGCAGCAGTTTGCGGTTGCCAATGTCTGCCAGCTTTCCCCAGATCGGGGTGGAGATGGTGGTGGCAAGCAGGGTTGCTGTCACGACCCAGGTGAATGCGGTTTGTCCGCCGTCGAGATCGGAAACGATCACCGGCAAGGAACTGGACACGACGGTGCCGGCAAGGATCGAGACAAACATGCCCATCAGCAGGCCGGTCAGCGACTGCATTATCTGGGCATGGCTCATCTTGGGCTGCGAGACCGGTGCGGTTGCGGTCATTGTGACTCCCAGAGAAGAATAGAAAAGTTGATTGATGTCAACTATATACCTTTGGTTGACTATCATCAACTATGTGTGCTTTGCTCCACAATTGCTTACTCGTCAGAATAAACTCCCGGCAAACAACCGCCCCGACCTGCTTTTGCAGGCCGGGGCGGCATGGAATGTTGAAGCTCAGCGTCAGCGAGAGCTACGGTGTTCGTCCATTTCGGGGACCACCGGATGCGAGGGGCTAGCCTCCGACTGCGACGGAGTTTCTACCGGCGGTGCTTCCTGAGCCGGCGCAACGTTGACCTCCACCGGTTCGGCGGCGGCCACTAGCGTCGGGGCTCCGGGCTGCTGAGCTCGCCCGGCAATTCGGCGACCTTCAAAGGCGCGGGCCAACGTGACCTCATCGGCATATTCAAGGTCTCCGCCCACCGGAAGTCCCGATGCCAGTCGAGTGATCTTAATGCCCAGGGGAGAGAGTGCGCGCACCAGGTACACCGCGGTGGCCTCGCCTTCGAGGTTCGGGTCGGTGGCGAGGATCAATTCGGTGATCGAGTCGTCGGCCAGACGGGTGACCAGCTCCCGGATGTGCAGCTGCTCCGGGCCGACACCCGCCAGCGGATTAATCGACCCCCCCAGCACGTGGTAGCGGCCGGAGAATGCGCGGGTGCGCTCGATCGCGAGCACGTCTTTCGATTCTTCGACAATGCAGATCGTCGAGCCGTCGCGGCGTTCATCGCGGCAGATTGCGCAGGTGTCCTGCTCCGAGATATTGAAGCAGATCTCGCAGAATTTCACCTTGGCCTTGACCTGCTGGATGGCCGCCGCCAGACGCGTCATATCCTCCGCATCGGCATCCAGGATGTGAAAAGCGATGCGCTGCGCCGACTTCGGGCCGATGCCAGGTAGACGACCGAGTTCGTCGATCAGTTCCTGTACAGCACCTTCGTACACGTGCGCCCACTTTCATCATTCGGGTTCGTTATTGCTTGGAATACGGCAGCTGCCGTCAACGTACACACTAGTGTCTCACCTCGACACTTTGACCGGCAGGTCGGTGGCTCACAGGCTTCGTTTGATCTCCACGACAGCGCCGTTCACATCACGCTGCTCGATGACCATGCCGCCCAGCAGCCGTTCCACTGCGGGAACGCCAATCAATGTGGAGTCCTCCACCTCGATGTCGTCGTCGCTCGGGATGAACTCTGCCGGGTCTTCCACCACCGGGGGCGGGGTTGGCGCTCCGCCCCATCCAGTCGCCGACTGCACTGGGGCCGGTGCCGGTGACGATGAATCCTTGGCCTGGTTCATCAGCTGCTGGTAGCGGCTCATGCGCCCAGAAGCCTGCGGGGCAGCCGGCGCGGGTGAAACGGGCGCATCTACGGCTCCCCAGGTGGGTGCGGTTTCCCGCGCCGGGGCCGCAGCAGCCGCCGGTGCGGCGGTGGGGCGCTGAACCTCGGCTGCCTGAACCGGTGCTTGGACAGGCTGCTGCTCGCGGGAGAACTGCGGCCGTGGCGCCACCGGCTGCTCTACTGCGGCGCTCGCCTCCTCGACCGGCTCCCGGACGGTGGCCAGCGCCTCGAAGGAGTCGGTGGTGCTGCCTGGGTGCAACGGGGTCGACGATACGGGCCGGGCGATATTAAGCCTGGCACCCTCGCTCTGTCGCGCGGTCAATCCGGCCGTCATGCGCGGGCGCGGAGCCACCGGGGGACCGTCAAAGGACCGGGGGGCGCCGACGCGTTCAGCAGGGGCAGGAGCCTGCGACGGTTCCGGCACCGAGGCTGGGGCCTGAGGTGCGGGTGCGACCGAGGGCTGAGCATAGGGGTCGTCGAGGTAGCCGTCGTCAGGGAACGGCGGCTCGTCGAAGTACGGATCCTCCAGCGGCGGCGGTACGTCGTTGAGGTCGCCGGCATAGCCCTGCTCCACCCCCGCGGTGGAAGGTGCCGCAGGGGACTGCGATGGTACGGGCTGCGACGCCTGGGAGCGCGAACCTACCCCAGTGTTTGGTGCCTTGGTGAACTTGGTTGGTGCTGGGGTTGGCGCCGGGATCGGCCGGCGCTCACCTTTTGGGGAACCACCGCCCGGAGCATTAGAACCGCCCTCGGTGAGGACGACTTCGACCGGGGCCCCAGCGACCTGGGACAGCAGCCCGGTGAGGATCTGCATCATGTCCGGGCGGTTGCGGAGGTTAACGAGGACACCGGGACTGCTGAATGCGAGGGTCACCGTCCGTCCGTCGAAGCCTGCCACCGAGCCGAAGTTCGACACCATCGAGTGCAAGACCTTTGAACTCGACTGCAGCTGGGTGAGCAGCTGCGGCCATGCCTGCTGGAATCTAGCTACCGGCGACCCACCCTGCGCGCCGGCCGGCTGCTGCGGGGTCTGATTCTGTGTCTGCTGTTGCGCACGCAGCTGGGCGTCGCGTTCAGCCTGTTGACGTGCTGCCTGCTCTTGGGCACGTTGCTGTTCTGCACGCTGTGCCGCTTCGCGTTCGGCCTGTTCGCGCTGTGCCTGTTCTTGGGCGGCGCGTTGAGCGGCTTCCTGCTCTGCCTGTTGGCGTGCTGCCTGTTCGCGCTGTGCCTGTTCTTGGGCGCGTTGTTGTTCTGCATGCTGTGCCGCTTCGCGTGCTGCCTGTTCGCGCTGTGCCTGTTCTTGGACGCGTTGTTGTTCTGCACGCTGTGCCGCTTCGCGTTCGGCCTGTTCGCGCTGTGCCTGTTCTTGGGCGGCGCGTTGAGCGGCTTCCTGCTCTGCCTGTTGGCGTGCTGCCTGTTCGCGCTGTGCCTGTTCTTGGGCGCGTTGTTGTTCTGCACGCTGTGCGGCTTCGAGTTCGGCCTGTTCGCGGGCCTGGAAGTCTGGCTGCTGCGGGGCCTGATTCTGCGCCGGGGCCTGCTGCACGGGTTGAGCTGGCGGCTGGTTCTGCGCTGCTGCCTGCTGGGCCGCATGAGCCGATTGCTGCTGGGCGCGGTCCTGTGCTGCACGCCGAGCGAACTCGGCCATGGCGGGGTTCTGCTTAACGTCGTCGATGGAGACGCCGGTGCCGAATGAAAGGTCCTCACCGCTGGATGGGTCCGGCACCAAGCTGAATGGTGCGACCCCCTCAGGGCGGCTTGCGGGAACACTTGGTCCCGGCTGGATCTGGGTGGTGACGGGGTGGGAATCTTCCTTGGGACCCCAGGTGGCACCCCAGTCGGCGTCGGAGCCGGTGTTCAAGGACGTTGCGGCACCTGGATCCAGCGGAGCGTTCGGGTCTTCGACATCAGATGAGTCTTGTACGGTAGCCGATGCGACGGGCTCTGCGGAAGGCGCTGGCTGCTGCACAGGTTCCACCGGCCGCACCTGTTCAGGCTGAATCTGCTGAGGCTGCTCTTGGGCTGGAACCTGTCCTGCTTCAGGCTGGGCGGCTTCGGGCTGCGCTGCTGGTGCTGCATCTCCCTCACGGCGCGCCTTTGCCGCGGCCAAGGCCTGGCGTGCGGCGGCTGCGCCCAGACGCGCAGCACCTGGATTGGGCGCCGAGCCCAAGGATGGTGCTGCATCTGCGGAGGCGCCGGCTTCCAGCTCCGGCAGCGCACCGCCGGTCATCGCATGGCGCTCCAAGCGGTCAAGGCGGGCGGCAAATGAGCTTTCGGAATCCTGCGAACCAGGAAGCATCAAGCGGGCTGCCAAAAGCTCCAGGTGAAGGCGCGGGGAGGTAGCACCCGTCATATCGGTCAATGCCTGATTGGTGACGTCGGCCCAACGCGAAAGCTCACCGGATCCGGCGAGGCCAGCCTGCAGGTGCAGCGCTTCCAGCTGATCTGCGGGAACACCGCGCAGAATCTTCTCCAGACCCTCCGGGACAGCCTTGGCGATGATCAGGTCGCGGAAGCGTTCCAGCAAATCTTCAACGAAGCGGCGTGGATCTAAACCGGTTTGGATGATCCGATCGATGGCGCTGAACAGCCCTGCGCCATCGGACTCATGCAGCGAAAGCACCACTTCATCCAACAAAGTGGAGTGGGTGTAGCCCAGCAGGGCAATGGCAGTTTCATAGTCAAGCACGCCCTCGCGGGCTCCGGCGATCAACTGATCGAGGACCGAAAGGGTATCGCGCACCGAGCCGCCGCCCGCGCGGATCACCAACGGAAGCACGCCCTCGTGAACCGACACATTCTCACGCTGGCACAGTTCCTGCAGGTATGCCAGCAGGGCTTCGGGGGGCACCAACCGGAACGGATAGTGGTGGGTGCGTGAGCGGATGGTGCCGATGACCTTGTCAGGCTCGGTGGTAGCAAAAATGAACTTGATATGCGCCGGGGGCTCTTCAACGATCTTCAGCAGGGCGTTGAAGCCGGCCGGGGTGACCATGTGGGCCTCATCGATGATGAAGATTTTGTAGCGGTCGCGGGTGGGAGCGAAAGTCGCACGTTCGCGCAGGTCGCGGGCGTCGTCGACGCCGCCGTGGCTGGCGGCATCGATCTCGATGACATCCAGTGATCCGGGGCCGCCGTTGGCAAGCTCTACACAGCTGGGGCAGGTACCGCAGGGAACCGGGGTGGGGCCCTGTTCGCAGTTCAGGCAACGCGCCAGAATGCGGGCAGACGTGGTTTTACCGCAACCGCGCGGACCTGAGAAAAGGTATGCATGGTTGACCCGGTTCTTTTCCAGCGCGGTCATCAGCGGGGCAGTGACATGCTCCTGGCCAATGACGTCGGCGAAGGTGTCGGGACGATATCTGCGGTAAAGCGCTGTACTCACACCGGTTCCCTATCGGTTGCGCGATGCCGGAGGCACCAGCTGTTGGACAATGTTTTCGGGCTTCACAACCCAGGGGTCGCGAGGCAGCTGCGACGGGTCAAAAGCCGCCAGCGCCGCCTGCAAATTCTCACCGGGCAAGCCCAACGACTCTAGCAAAAATGAGCGCACTTTAGCTGGATGGGCGCCTTGTTCGGTGATCTCTTCGAGTGTTACCGCTCCATCTCGTTTTGCTAGACGCTGACCCTTTTCATTCAGCGCCAGTGCAACATGTGCATAGCGTGGAATTTGATAGCCAAGAAGCTGGGCGAGATAGGCCTGACGTGGAGCGGACGAGAGCAGGTCATCTCCGCGGACGACTTGGTCGATGCCGCTGGCCGCATCGTCGACCACTACGGCCAGGTTGTACGCGGGTGCGCCGTCGTTGCGGACCAGTACGAAGTCGTCAACTACGCCCGTAAAATTGCCGAAGATTTCATCCTGAACGGAAAACTCGTTCACTTCGGCGCGAAGCCGCAGGGCCGCAGGCCTTTCCTTGGCTTTTTGGGCGCGCTGTTCTGCACTTAGATTCCTGCATGTTCCGGGGTAGGCTCCTGGAGCTGCGTGGGGAGCGCTGGAAGCCTCGGCGATGTCTTTCCGAGAGCAATAGCAGTCGTAGACCAGGCCTCGGGACCTAAGGTTGTCAACCGCATTCAAATAGAGTGGAAGTCGGTCGGACTGCCGAATCAGTTCGCCGTCAAAGTCCAGGCCCAATGCTTCAAGCTCGGCAATTTGGACGGATTCCGCTCCGGCGCGCACTCGGTCGAGGTCTTCAATTCTCAAATAGAAGTCCCGTGCGGTGGAGCGGGCGAAGAGCCAAGCGAGGACTGCGGTGCGCAGGTTGCCAATGTGGAGTGGCCCTGAAGGGCTAGGGGCGAAACGGCCAGCGCCCACGTGGACTCCATTCGGCTTGCGTAAAAAAGTAAAGACCCCTCATGCACCTGCCAGAGCCCATCTACCCTTGCTACCTTCCGGTCCTGGGGGAGTTCAACAGGATGACACCACACGAGGGGTCATCAAAAATTCTACCCGAGGATGGGGTGCTGACAAAAATCGGTGGAAGTGCCGTTGCTCTCATTGATCATTTTTTATAGTCAGCTGGCCCGTTCCTCTGGCTCGTCGTCATGCCAACCGAGTACATGCCGGAGCCTTGCAGTCATTTCAACTACTGGGAGGGTCGGAGTGGGATTGCGGGCAAAGTCGAAGTTTTCCACGGTAGATACGCTTCCGGGGACTTCTAGGCAAACCATGCCGTGAGGTGTGCGCCACTGGACCGAGCCATCTGGTTTGTAGATGACTTCCCAGCCCAGCGCATGCTTAAACAGCTGGTGTCTTTTGCAAAGCAGCTGGGTGTTGGTACGCGAAGTGTGGCCGCCCTTGGCCCATCCATCAATATGATCTGCTTCAGATTCTTCGGCCAACTTGTTGCACCCGGGAAATCTGCATTGGATATCTCGCCAGCGCAGAAGGTCGCGCAATGCTTTGCTCGGACGGTACTTGTTGCGTGCAACATCGATGACAGCACCAGTCCATGGGTCGGTGAGAACCCTGAGGATGGATGGTGCATCTTTGGCGATTTTCAGTGCCACCTCCATGGGAATCGGTCCGTAGCCTTCCAATTCGGCCAGCCCGCGCTTGGGGTTTGTCAACATTTCGATGGCGGGGATCGTGACCGCGATTCTTGATTTCAACGGTGTTCCGCTGGTTTCCGGCCAGCCGTCCAAGATAACGTCCCTGAACAGATCAGCTCTTCGTTGCCGTTCGGTGCGCTGGTCTTCTTCCTCGACCTCTTCATGAGCTGCAAACCAATTGACGGTGTTAATGATGCTGATGACATCCTCAGCCGGCAGATAAGCCTGAAGAGTTGCCATGCCATCTACATCTTTCCACCAGGTGATTGCTCGCCCGGCTCGTGCTTCCTTGTGCCGATCTTCGATTGGTTTTGGATGCAGACGCTCGTGCATTCGCCGTGCACGTTGTGAGACAACTGAATCCGTAGCGGTTTTGGCTAAGGGAATCAGGACATATTCCAACTGTTTAATGTCCGAGGGGTCTAAGTCTTGGGACTGCCTTACGATTTCTCTGGCGGCTTTTGTTGTGATTTCGCCATTGCTTAGAGCTGTAAGGGTATTGGTGCAGACGTTGCGCAGGCCTTCGGCGGTAAAGAGTTTTGCGCTGACTCTGCCAACAGTGTCGCGAAGAGCCACAGAAGCTTCGGCAACGAAGCTTGAACGGATGGTGACGTCATCGGAGAAATTGACGCCGTAGCAAGAGGCGGAAAAATGTGCATCCTGAACGTCTTGCTGATCTATGAGTGCTTCTTGAGTTCCTTGGTTCGTTGCCTCTCGCGTATACATCTCAAAGCTATCTGCCATGATGTTCGCCTCCGCTGCCTCAAGCATGCTGCGCAATTGGCCGATAGTTCGCAATCGTTCAAGTCCATCTTTGACAGTTGACAGCGGTGCAGAATCATAAAGGTCCAGTGCTGTTGCCGCGAGCTTGTTGAAAAACTTACTCTGGTCAAGCTCACCGTCCCAGACTCCGTTGGAACCGTAATTTCTCCTCAGCCCTGGTGGATACATTGGCAGACGACGGGAAGAGTCGTCATTGTGAAATGCCTCTCTTTTACTCATGTTTTTAGTATTTGTGCGCGGCCCGCGGTGGCGATTGTGAATGTTGCGCACTGGGGAAAACTTTGTTCTTCCGCATGAATTCGGGGTTTTGGTGAGCTGAGACCTACGCGATGAGGAGAAATTACCCCTCGATTCGTGCTTCTCGGAAAATTTCGATATGCTGGATCCTGCTCCACGGAGCACTGAGGAGGATTCGCCTAGCGGCCTATGGCGCACGCCTGGAACGCGTGTTGGG
>NZ_JALDXV010000020.1:0-65731 GCF_032154645.1 Glutamicibacter sp.
GGAACGCATCGTTAGAAAGGTTATTCGTGTCATCTTCTGAGACGAACGCTAATCGCAAGGCAACTGAGGTCGAGGTTGACGAGGCCGAGGAAACGGCCACCAAGCCTGTAGCGAAGAAGCGCGCTACCAAGGCGCGAACCAAGAAAGCGGCAGGCGATTCCGCTGACCAGGGCGAGGAAATTAACGGTCCTGAAGATCTTGACGACGATGCTGAGCCAGGCACCGACGCCAAGAATGATGATAAGTCGGAGGATGAATCAAAGGGCTTCACCCTTTCGACCTCTGACGACGATGCCCCGCAGCAGCAGGTCATGGTCGCTGGTGCAACTGCCGACCCGGTGAAGGACTACCTCAAGCAGATCGGTAAGGTTGCACTGCTGAACGCCGAGCAGGAAGTCGATCTCGCGCTGCGTATCGAAGCTGGTCTTTTCGCACAGGACAAGCTCGACCATGATGATGGATCGATCGATCAGCGCTTGCGCTGGGACTATGAGCAAATCATCCATGACGGCAAGATTGCCAAGAATCACCTTCTGGAAGCCAACCTTCGCCTCGTTGTCTCGCTGGCAAAGCGCTACACGGGTCGTGGCATGCTCTTCTTGGATCTGATTCAGGAAGGCAACCTGGGTCTGATCCGCGCCGTGGAAAAGTTCGACTACACCAAGGGCTTTAAGTTCTCGACCTACGCCACCTGGTGGATCCGTCAGGCCATCACCCGCGCCATGGCAGACCAGGCACGAACCATTCGTATTCCGGTCCACATGGTCGAAGTCATCAATAAGCTGGCCCGTGTTCAGCGTCAAATGCTGCAGGACCTTGGCCGTGAACCAACCCCAGAAGAGTTGGCTAAGGAACTGGATATGACCCCTGAAAAGGTTGTTGAGGTTCAGAAGTACGGTCGAGAGCCAATTTCGTTGCACACGCCGCTGGGCGAAGACGGCGATTCTGAGTTTGGCGACCTGATTGAAGATTCCGAAGCTGTTGTGCCTGCCGACGCTGTGTCGTTCACATTGTTGCAGGAGCAGCTCCACTCGGTGCTGGATACGCTCTCCGAGCGTGAAGCTGGTGTCGTTGCAATGCGCTTCGGTTTGACCGATGGTCAGCCAAAGACCTTAGATGAAATCGGCAAGGTTTACGGTGTGACTCGTGAACGTATTCGCCAGATTGAGTCCAAGACGATGTCGAAGCTTCGCCATCCTTCTCGTTCCCAGGTTCTGCGCGATTACCTAGACTAAAGTCTGCATTATCACCGCGGTCCAACTGCCTTTTCAAGGTGTGTTGGACCGCAGTTTTTAACGTGCAGTTCACGCAGCTGGCCCGCTATCATGCCGTCAGCAGCGCAAAAACGCGCGGGCTGAATCATCATTTCGATGATTCAGCCCGCGCGCAATCTTTACCGGACTAAGGTGCTTAGTCCTTGATGTCGACCTTTGGCTTCTCGTAGAGTCGTGCGGACTCGTCCTGCCACAGCGAAGTTTGCGGGCGCAGCTTGGGCTCCACGTCTCGAGCGTGGTGTGCACAGAAAAGCAATTCGCCGCCGGTGGAAGCTAGCACGGCCCGTACATAGGCCTGTGCACCGCAACGGTCGCACCGGTCGAGGGCGTTGAGTTCACGACTAGGGGTTGTAGTAGTCATTGCCAGCCTCCTAATTTGATGGTTACTCTATACAACCAGTTTCGAGCCCAAATTTATCCCCGAATGCAGGTGCTTTCGCTCACCGCGTACGAAATGTGGATAAGGTCTCAGGTTCTCCAGCGGGACCGCAACCATCTCAATAGCCGTGAATTCGAACAAAGTAACGACTAGAATGGAATTCAAGTAGTACTTTTTCGCGTCAGTAGGAGATTGCAGCTCAGTGGCCTCATCCGATAATTACAGCGCACGACACCTTTCGGTTCTTGAAGGCCTGGAGGCAGTGCGCAAAAGACCCGGCATGTACATTGGGTCTACCGATTCCCGAGGACTCATGCACTGCCTGTGGGAAATTATTGACAACTCCGTCGATGAGGCACTGGGCGGATTCGGCCAGTCGATCAGCGTCATCCTGTACGCGGATGGCTCCGTTGAAGTTCAAGACGACGGACGCGGCATCCCAGTTGATGTTGAACCGCGCACCGGATTGAGCGGTCTTGAAGTCGTTTTCACCAAACTGCATGCAGGCGGCAAATTCGGTGGCGGTTCCTACAGTGCTTCCGGTGGCCTGCACGGCGTTGGCGCTTCGGTAGTCAATGCGCTGTCGTCGCGTCTGGACGTTGAAGTTGATCGCGGCGGCAAGACTTATTCGATGCAGTTCCGTCGCGGCGAGCCAGGCACCTTCGCGGACAAGGGGCGGAAGAAAGCCGACGCAACCTTCACCGCCCACAAGGAAGCTACTGCGCCGGAAGTCATCGGCAAGGCGAAACGCGGAGTGACAGGTACGCGAATCCGCTATTGGTCGGATGATTTCATCTTCACGCCGGATGCACGCTTCTCCTATTCAGATCTTCAAGATCGTGCACGGCAGACTTCATTCCTGGTCCCAGGGTTGCGCATCACCCTGCGTGACGAGCGGGGACTACCTGACACTCCCGGTGCCGACGGACCCCATGAAGAGGTCTTCCAACATGATGGCGGCATCAGCGAATTCGTAGATTTTTTGAGCTCCGATTCTCCGGTCACCGACATTTGGCGAATTCACGGCAGCGGGTCTTTCCACGAAAAGGTTCCTGTCATTGATTCCAACGGACGAAGCCATATTGAAGATGTCCAACGCGTTTGCGAGGTCGACATCGCTGTGCGTTGGGGGATTGGTTACGACACCACCCTTCGCAGCTTCGTCAACATCATTGCCACGCCCAAGGGCGGCACTCATACCAACGGATTCGAACAGGCTTTATTGAAGTCATTCCGGAAGAATGTTGAGGCCAACGCACGGAAGCTTAAATTCGGCCAGAAGGACAAGCTGGAGAAGGATGATGTCCTTGCCGGCATGACAGCGGTGTTGACCGTTCGCCTTGCTGAGCCGCAATTCGAGGGACAGACAAAGGAAATTCTGGGTACCCCTCAGGTGCGTCAGGTTGTCTCCAAGGTGCTTGAAAAAGCATTGAACGAACGCCTGGCTTCTACGAAGCGTTCGGAAAAAGCAGAAGCTGCCACCTTGTTGGAAAAGGTCGTCAACGAGATGAAGTCTCGTGTTTCGGCTCGTATGCACAAGGAAACCCAGCGTCGCAAGACTGCTTTGGAATCTTCGTCGCTTCCGGTCAAGCTATTGGATTGCCGAAGCAAGGAAGTTGGCCGTTCGGAGCTTTTCATCGTTGAGGGCGACAGCGCCTTGGGCACTGCCCGTTTGGCACGTTCCAGCGAATTTCAGGCGCTGCTGCCGATCCGAGGCAAGATCCTCAATGTACAGAAAGCCTCGATCTCCGACATGCTTTCCAACACGGAGTGCGCTGCAATGATCCAGGTCATTGGGGCAGGCTCAGGTCGAAGCTTTGATATCGATCAAGCGCGCTATGGCAAGATCATCCTGATGACTGACGCTGATGTAGACGGCGCTCATATTCGAACCCTTTTGCTGACACTCTTCTACCGTTATATGCGTCCGATGATCGAACACGGACGTGTCTACGCTGCAGTTCCGCCACTGCACCGCATCGAAATCATTAACCCGGGTGCCAAACAGAATGAAGTGGTCTACACCTATTCGGAAGCGGAAATGACGAGGCTGCTGAGCAAACTTGAAACAGAGGGTCGGCGCTACAAGGAGCCGATTCAGCGGTACAAGGGTCTGGGCGAGATGGATGCCGATCAGTTGGCAGAAACCACCATGGACCCGCGGCATCGCATGTTGCGCCGCGTCAACATTGAACATGCCCAAGCGGCCGAAGAAGTCTTTGACCTATTGATGGGTTCCGACGTGGCACCACGAAAGAGCTTTATTATCGCGGGTGCCGAAGATTTGGAACGCGAGCGAATCGACGCATAGCCGTAGTACCACGATGGCTGGTGTCCAGAATCCTAGGATTCCGGACACCAACCATTTTTGTGCGATTGCGTGATCACCAAACGAGCAGCCGTGGGGCGATCAATAAGACAGTCGGGCATGTCAGCAGGAGGATCGTGCAGGCAAGAATGAATCCTCGCTGCGCCCTGCTTAAGGGAGGTTCGGGCGTCAGCAGGCGTTTAAGCCGGAGGGACGACACTTCTCCGCCGGGAATTCCTACCTTGGCGGCATTGGAAGTGTTTGTCTGCTGTACGCCTGCAGGGTCGCTGGCCGCCGCCGCGGCAACGGTGACAATGGCGGTCAGCAGGGTGTTTCTGTTGACCTGTTCAAGCGCCTTGTCGTCGGCAAGCATTTCGATGAGCTGCCGGACTGCTTCAAGTGCAAGTTTTGAGGTCGGTAACCAGGGGAGAGCTTCATGCCAGGCAGTAAATGCCAGTATCAATAAATCGTGGCGTTGATCAAGATGTGAGCTTTCGTGGGCAATGACCGCGGCTTGTTCTTCGGGGGAGAGCTGGGTCAGCAGTCCCCTGCTGAGCACCGTCACAGATTGCGCGATACCCGGGACGCAATAGGCAACCGGCAAGTCGTGGTCCAGAACTAGCGTGTTGGGGCGAGTCTCTGAGGGATTGCTCAAGAGCTTCAATAGTTGGCGGTGTTTGGCCCGCTGCCGTGTAGTCCGCCATGCAGCTCGCGCAAGTGTGAGCACGAGGTGAAGTCCGAAGAGAAACGCGGTGCACAGTGCAAATAGGTGAAGGATCCCCGGATATTCTGCATCTTCTTGTCCGCGAATAAGATTCCAACCGGCAATCAATGCCGAAATCAGGTCATCGCCTAGAGGCGACAGACCCCAGACGAGCATCGAGCCAATCATCGAAAGGCCACCGGCAAGCGCGATGGCTTGCCAAAGGAGCACCGCTTGGACTGGCGCACGCGAGGTCCATTTTGCTTTAGATAACGCCAACGGCGTTGGCCATGCAAGTGCAATAGCCAACGCCGCTAGGAAATATGAGGTGAGAAGCACTCAATCCCTGAAATTCGTGTAAATTAGGCCGACTTAACAGTGTCTAAGATAGCACGGAGGGAAGCTGCCTCATCTGCAGAGATTCCACCGATAAAGCGGGCTAGGACTGCTTCTCGGTCTTGGGCTGTGCCCAAGGCCTCATTTAGGAGTCCAACAGTGTGATCCTCGCGGGACGAGGACGCAGTGTAACGATGAGGGCGGGTGGTTCGCTCGCGAATCACAAGCCCCTTCTTCTCCAGTCGCGCCAATACGGTCAAAACCGTAGTGACTGCGAGTTCCTTCGCATCGGTGCCAAGTGCCGCAAGATCATCACGAAGATCATTTGCGGTGAGTGGCTCTGCGGAGTCCCACAGCAGGTCCATGACGGAGCGTTCCAGATCGCCAAGGCTGGCCACTAGGTTGTACCTCACTTGCTTTAGTTGCTGTTACAGCAGGTTTTTGGTCGTAATGACCAGAAATCTACTGCTTGGAAATATCATTGTAGCTATTTTCTTCCGATATTTCTACATGTCGTAAAAGTGTGCGGTGAGTACATTCTTTGGATTTTCTCTCCGCCCGAGGCGTTGCCAAGGCTGGCAAGGGCTACCGGTTGCGGCTTCGAATGCACTATAGACGTGAGGGGCATCACATGACTACACTCAGCGCGGCACGTTGATTGGGTGTGTGTGGTGGGAACTTTTTCGACGTGAAAAGCATCTCTGCGTCTCAATTTCTACAGACTGTCGAAATTGCTCTATGGTGAGACTGTGAGTTCGTTTCTACGATGCGTAGAAACGGATAGCTTTGCTACCGAAGACAATTGAGGAATCAATGGATGCATTAGAAATTGCGCGCTGGCAATTCGGCATTACCACCGTGTATCACTTCCTAATGGTGCCCCTGACCATTGGCCTGGGGCTGACCGTCGCCGTCCTGCAGACACTCTGGTATAAAACCGGAAACGAACACTGGCTGCGAATGACGAAGTTCTGGGGCAAGCTGTTCTTGATCAACTTCATCATGGGCGTCGCCACCGGTATCGTTCAGGAATTCCAGTTTGGGATGGCTTGGAGCGAATACAGCCGCTATGTAGGGGACGTCTTCGGTGCACCGCTGGCCATGGAGGCTCTGCTGGCGTTCTTCGTCGAATCGACCTTTCTCGGGCTGTGGATCTTCGGCTGGAAAAAGCTACCAAAGTTCCTGCACCTGCTGACAATTTGGGCTGCATCGCTGGCGACCATGCTTTCTGCCTACTTCATCCTGGTTGCCAACTCCTGGATGCAGCACCCTGTGGGTACGCAGATTGTCGACGGCCGCGCAGTCATGACCGACGCCTGGGCGGTCTTCACCAATATCACCGCGCTGATCACCTTCCCTCACACACTCTTTGGGGCCTTCGCAGTAGCGGGTGGATTCCTCCTGGGAATCTCGTGGTTCCACCTGTACCGGCGCCGTCGCGACGGCATCGACACCGTGGATGCCAATGGCCGAGTCGTCGTCGGCGAGGACCTTTCCAAGGGAAGGCGACGCGACAAGGTCGACTACCAGGTATGGATCAAGTCGCTGCGCATCGGTGCCGTAGTAGCCATGGTTTCCTTCATGGGCGTAGCCCTGACTGGTCACGAACAGGCCAAGCTGATGTTCGAACAGCAGCCAATGAAAATGGCTTCGGCAGAGGCCGCCTGCCACGACGGCACCGGCTTCTCGGTGCTGACCCTGGGCGATGTGACCACCAAGGGAGCCACCAGCTGCGACGACGTCGTAGCGGTGTTCGAAGTTCCCGGCCTGCTTTCATTCCTGGCCAACGGCGACTTCACTACCGAGGTCAAGGGCGTGAACACTTTGATCCCGGAGTACCAGGAGAAATACGGCAAATACTACCCGGACGACGAAAGCATGGGACAGTATGCCGGACAGGAAATCGATTACCTTCCGGTGATGGAAGTGACCTACTGGGGTTTCCGACTGATGATCACCTTTGGAGGCTTGGCGGCCCTCGCCGCAGCAGTCACCCTGTGGATCACCCGCAAGGGAACCGTCCCCGACAATAAATGGCTCTCTCGTATTGCCCTGCTCAGTATCGCCGCCCCATTCGGAGCCAATGCCACCGGCTGGATCTTCACCGAAATGGGACGCCAGCCCTTCACCGTGGCGCCTAACCCGGAAATGGGCGGAATCGACCAGGTATTCATGTATACGGCGGCCTCGGTGTCCCCGACGGTCACCGCGGGGGAGCTGCTCTTCTCGCTGATCACGCTCACCTCCGTCTACGCGGTGCTGCTCGTGGTGGAACTGGTGCTGCTCACCAGGTACATCCGTGGCGGCGTCGGATCGGCCATGCCCGAACTTGAACACGAATCTAAGCCCGGCGCCGATGACTCGGTAACGCACGATGACAGCGACGACGGCGATGTGCTCGCCTTCGCCTACTAGGCCACGGCAAGACTAAGGAGTATTGACATGGAGTGGTTGCCAGCCCTTTGGTTCGTGCTGATCGCTGTGCTCTGGTGCGGCTATCTCTTTCTTGAAGGATTCGACCTCGGTGTGGGAATGATGATCGGCATCGGTCGATCCAGTGAACAACGCAAGCGCGTCCTGCTCAACACAATCGGTCCGGTATGGGACGGGAACGAGGTGTGGCTGCTCACCGCCGGCGGCGCTACCTTCGCAGCCTTCCCCTACTGGTATGCGTCGCTGTTCTCGGCGCTGTACATCCCCTTGACCATCGTGCTGGTCGCCTTGATCTTCCGCGCTGTTTCCATTGAATACCGCGGTAAGGCAAAGACCAGCCGGAGCATCAAACTCTGGGATGCTGCCCTCGGCTATGGCTCGCTGGTTGCAGCGTTCGGTGTGGGTGCCATGCTGGCGTTGACCACGCTGGGGCTGCCGTTGAACGCCAACGGAGACCGCGTGGGCGGACCCTTCGCCTGGCTCACCTGGTATGCGGTGCTCGGCGGCGTAGCAGTCGTAGCCTTCTGCTGGATCCACGCCCTGGCGTTCATCCGGCTCAAGACCGACGGTCCCATCCGCGTTCGTGCCGGCAGGCTGTTCACCCGCTGGCTGATCCCGGCGGTCATCCCGCTGGTGCTCTGGGTACTTGTGGTGGTGCTGCGCAATGATTCCGCGGCGGCCTGGGCCCTGCTGGCAGTAGCGGCGGTGGGGCTGATCGCCAGCCTCCTGCTCGGCATGGCCGGTAAGGAAGGCTCGTCGTTCATCGCCCTGGGCATCATGCTGCTTGCCGGTGTTGCCGCGATTTTCACCGCCGCCTTCCCGGTGGTGCTGCCCTCGAGCATCGACTCGGCCTTCGACCTGACCATCTACAACGCTTCGAGTACCCCATACACACTGAAGCTGATGAGCATCGTCGCAGCATTCGGCGTGCCGCTGGTGCTTGCCTACCAGGCATGGAGCTACTGGGTCTTCCGCAAGCGCATCCGCGAAGAACACATCCCGGCGGCTCACACCGTGACACCGGTCGTCTAGATCCTGCGCCGCTTAAAGGAAGAGAGCCCACCTCATGCGCACCCCACGATTCTTGCCCAAGGACCTGATCGCACCACGCCAGCTAGCGGTACTTTCGGCCTTCTGCCTGCTCAAAGCCCTCGGGCTGGTCATGATCGCATTGGGCCTTGGCCAATGGATCGCCGCCATGGCCAATGGCGCCGAACCCGGCACGACGTTGCTGTTGGTAGCCAGTGCTGGTGCGGTGGCAAGAGTCCTGGGCGTCTGGGGATTGAATACCGCCTCGTTGCGCATGGGATCCGGGGCCAAGGAGAAAATGCGTGCCCAACTGGTCCGCACAGTTGCGCAACGCCCGGGTATCCTGCCCGCCGAGCAAGCCGAGAACTCGATCCCCGTCACAGCAACCCTTGCGAGCCACGGCATTGAGAAGCTGGATGACTATTTCACCAAGTTCATTCCGGCGCTGCTCGGCGCGGTGATCGTCCCGCTGCTGCTGGGCGTCTTCATCTTCAGCCTCGACTGGGTCAGCGCCGTGGTGCTAGTGCTGACCATTCCGCTGGTCCCGCTGTTCATGGCATTGATCGGCCTGCACACCCAGGACACGCTGCGCGCTTCGCAGTCGAGCCTGGATGCGCTGGCCCACCAGCTCTATGAACTCGCGCAGGGGCTGCCGGCACTGCTTGGCCTGGGACGGGCGCGCCGGCACGGCAATGCCATCGGCGCCGTCGGCGAAAAATATCGGACGGCCACCATGGCCAACCTGAAGACGGTCTTCCTTTCAAGCTTCTGGCTTGAATTGATCTCCACGCTCTCGGTCGCAGTGCTGGCGGTGATGATCGGCGTGCGCCTGGTGGGCGGAAACATGGAACTGGCGGCCGGGCTGAGCATCCTGATCCTAGCCCCCGAGCTCTTCGGCGCCCTGCGCGAAGTCGGTTCCGCCTACCACGCGGCCGATGATGGGCTGGCAGCCTACCAGCGCTACGAAAAGATCATCGCACCGGTGCCGGCGGCGCCGCTGCGCAGCACCACCGCGCGCAAGGAGCAGAACCTGCTGGAAATCCGGGATCTAAGCCTGCACTACCAGCAGGGTGCAGCAATCTACGACGGGTTCAACCTGAGCCTTGCCCCGGGGGAGCACCGGGTGCTTGACGGGGCCAGCGGCAGCGGAAAATCAACGCTGCTGAGACTGATCGCAGACACCTGCACGAGCGACAACGGCTTCGATCCCCAGAAGGTCAGCGGACAGATCTTTGTCGCCGGAACTGTGGCGATGATCAGCCAGCACCCGCAGTTCAACGCTGCCACCGGCAGCGCCCAGCTGGCCGAAGACATCCCCGACGCCGATCCCCAGCTGGTGGCACGACTCGCCGCGGCGCTGGAGCTCGATGCCATGCTCGAACAAGAAATCGGCGAGTATTCGCCGGGAGAGCTGCGCAGGCTCGAGGTGCTGCGGGCCATCGTGCGCCTGCACACCGATGAACGGTGCACACTTTTGCTGGCCGACGAACCAACCGCGCACCTCGATGAGGCCAACGCCCACAAGGTGAGGCTGCTGATCGAGCAGCTCCCCGAGCGTTGCGCGGCGCTGATCGCCAGCCACGACCCGTCCATGAAGGTGGCGGCGCAGGAGAACGCGGCCGCCTCGGTTGACGGACAGCGCTTTGAGCCGATGCGCCAGCCTGCCGCCGTAGAGCCTTCCGCGGGGGTGCCAACAGCAGCGCCGCGCGGCACAGCGGCAACATCACACTTCAGTCCGTGGCGTGAACTGCTCACCGGTTACCGCCCAGCCAAGCTGGCCATCCTCTACGGGTCCTTGAGCGTCATGTGCGCCGTGGGTCTCGCCGCACTCAGCGGGTGGCTGATCGTCCAGGCAAGCTACCAGCCTGCAATCCTCACGCTGACGGTTGCCTTCGTGATGGTGCGGACCCTGGGCATCGGACGTGCAGCACTGCGCTACCTGGAACAGCTGGCGATCCATGACGCGGTCCTGGGCTATGCGGCAGCACTGCGCGAGAAGATCTGGAACTCAATGGTGGCCAACCCCGTCGGCTGGGGCCTGATCAGCCGATCCTCGGTGGTGCTGCGCTTCCTGCTGGCCGAGGTGGACGAACTGCGCGACCTCATGGCGAGGGTCGTATTCCCGCCGATTCAAGCGGTGGTGGTGTGGGTCTGCTCCGTTCTGGTGCTGTGGATCATCCAGCCCGAGTTCGGCATCATCGCCGCGGTATCGGCGCTGCTGCTGGCGTTCCCCGGGCGCTGGGTGATCGCCAGGGTCGAAGGGCTGCACCAGGTGCAGGCACTGCGCCATCGGCTGCGGATGAACCAGCAGGTCCTGGGCATCCTGCGCAATAAAAGCTCACTGCGCGCCTTCGACAGCCTGGATGCCCGGCTCGATGCGCTGGCGCAGGAGGAGGCGCAGAATACCGAATCCGCCCGCCGCCACGCGCTGGGCCGGGCCTTGGCGCCGAGCTTCGGGGCGCTGGCCACCACCGCAGCGGCCATCGTGATGGTCACCGCCTCACAGGTATCGGCATCGATGACGGCGCTCGCCGTGCTGTTGATGCTTGCCCTGGCCGACTGCACTGTCGGTGCACTGAATGCTGTGATGCTGTCCAGCGCTCTGAAGGAACTGACGAACTCGCTCTCCGCCCGTTCCCTGGCTCCGATAGGGCACGATGAAACATCACAGTCACCGGTTGATGATGAACCGCAGACGGTCTATGGTTTTGAACTCGTGGGGCTCGGCTTGGGCTACGGGAATGGCCCAGCGGTGGTGCAGGGGCTCGACGCCCGCATCGAACCAGCGGCCTGGACCGCGGTGACAGGGCCGTCGGGTTCGGGCAAATCAACGGTGCTCACGGCACTGCTCGGCGCACTTGAGGTGCGCGAAGGCAAGCTGTACCCGCTGGATGCCAAGGGAGAACGGATGCAGGGGGCTATCAACCCCGACAGTGTTGCCTGGTGCCCGCAGGAGGCGCACCTGTTCGATTCCACGCTCAAGCGCAACCTGCTGCTTGGCGCGGGGCCCGAACAGCAGGTCACCGAACAGCAGCTGCAGGAAGTACTTGAACGGGTGGGACTGGGGCAGTGGTACGCGCTGCAGCCGCAGGGACTGGCAACGCGCATCGGCTCGGGCGGGCACAGCCTTTCGGGCGGCCAGCGGTGCAAGCTGGCGGTGGCCCGCGCCCTGATCGGCGGGCACCAGGTGATCCTGCTTGATGAACCCACCGCGCACCTGGGCCAAGACGAAGCGTTGGAGCTGCTGAGCTCCCTGCGCCGGGCCCTGACAGGCCGCACCGTGGTATTGATTACCCACGATGCGCGCCTTGCCCACAGCTGCGAGCACCAGCTCATCCTCGCAGCGAAGACCCTGCAGCGAGCCTGATCCAGCCGCGGCGTACCGCCTAGAGCAGGACCCCGCCATCGTCGAACGGCAGCGTATCGTCACCCGGGTGCACAGCAGGCTTGTCGTTTGCCACCGCGGGCAACGCGGCCCGCTCCTGCACCGGAGCTGCCGGTGCAGGAGCCGCTGCCGGGGTGGCGCCTAAGGTGCCGCCGATAATATTGATGCTTTGCGCCAGCGGAGCGCCGGAGCCGTCGCGCTTTCCGAACTCGGTGGGCAGCGCCCGCACAACACCGGCGGAAGAGCTGGCGCGTGCGGGGCCAGCGCCCGCGTAGCCGAGGCTCAGGTAGTCCTCGCCCTTCACAAAGCGGTGGGCGCGCACGCCGGCGGTGGCGCGGCCCTTGGCCGGGAACTCGGCAAAGGCCGTCAGCTTCACCGACTGACCTGAGGTGCCAGGCAGGGTTGCCGAGCCCGCGGCGATCGTCGCCACCACCGCGTCGGGGGTTCCCGCGGCGATCACACCGAAGTAGATGACCTGGTCGTCTGCGGCGAGCTTGATGCCTGCCATGCCGCGTCCGGTGCGCCCCTGGGCGCGGACCGCAGAAGCGCTGAAATGCAGCAGCTGGGCATTGCGCGTGAGGAACACCAGCTCGTCCTCGTCATTGGCCACCGCGGCGGCCAGCACGCGGTCGTCGTCCTTGAGCGTAATCGCCTCGAACTCTTCCCGGTTCAGCGGGTAGTCCGGGGTGACCCTCTTGACCACGCCCTGCAGCGTGCCCAGCGCCAGGACCTGATTCAGCGGCACCAACGCCACCAGCGACTCTCCCTTGGGCAGCTTGAGGAAGTCGTTCACCGCCACTCCCTGGGCCAGCTGCGGGAATCCGTGCGACTCGGGGAGCACCGGAACATCGATCATCGACACGCGCAAGATCCGCCCTGTGGAGGTCAGTGCGCCGATCTCGCCGCGGGCAGAGGTAGCCACCTGCGAGATGAGCACGTCGTGCTTGATGCGTGCGGCCGAATAGTCCAGCGGTTCACGCCCGTGGGTCCTGGCGATCTGCCCCGTCGCCGAAAGCAGCACCCAGCATGGCGTGTCTGAAACTTCCATGGCCAGGGTCGCCTTCTTGCCGGTGCCGATGGCCTCTGGCAACGCGGTGCCGCGCAGCGGCTGGAGTTCGGCGTTTTTGGCAAGCTTGGTGCGGCGGTCGGTGCCGAAGGTTTCAGCCATCTCACCGAGCTCGCTGGAAACCAGTTCGCGCAGCAGCTGGTCGGAATTCAGGATCGCCCGCAGCTCCTCGATTTCCTTGCGCAGCTGCTCTGCCTCGGTCTCCAACTCAAGGCGCGAGTATTTGGTCAGCTGGCGCAGGCGCAGTTCAAGGATGTGGTTCGCCTGAGCCTCGGACAGGTCGAAGACGCTCATCAGCCGCTCGCGGGCCTCGGCGGTCTGCTCGGAGGAGCGGATGATGGCGATGACATCGTCGATGTCTACGATCGCGATCAGCAGGCCCTCGACCAGGTGCAAGCGGTCCTCGCGCTTGGTCAACCTGTAGGAGGTGCGGCGGCGCACCACGTTCAGGCGGTGGTCCACATACACCGTCAGCAATTCGCGCAGCCCCAGGGTCTGCGGCTGGCCGTTGACCAGGGCGACGTTGTTGATGCCGAAGGAGTCTTCCATCGGGGTGTACTTGTACAGGCTTGCAAGCACGGCGTTCGGGTTGAAGCCGTTCTTCAGTTCGATCACGAGCTTGAGCCCGTTGTGGCGGTCTGTCAGGTCGACCACATCGGAGATGCCGGAGATCTTCTTGTTGTTGACCCCGTCCTTGATCTTCTCGATGACCTTTTCAGGGCCGACGGTGTAGGGCAGCTCGGTGACTACCAGCGCCGACTTGCGGGCGGAAATCTTCTCCAGGGCCACGGTGGCGCGGGTGCGGAACAGTCCGCGGCCGGTGCGGTAGGCGTCCTTGATCCCGTCGAGTCCGACAATGGTGCCGCCCGATGGCAGGTCCGGGCCCGGAATGAACTTCATCAGTTCGTCGACGCTGGTATCAGGCTCCACCAGCAGATGCTGGGCGGCGGCGATGACCTCGCCCAGATTGTGCGGTGCCATATTCGTCGCCATGCCCACGGCAATGCCCGTGGTGCCGTTGACCAAGAGGTTGGGGAAGGCGGCTGGAAGCACCTCCGGCTGCATGAACTGGTTGTCGTAGTTCGGGATGAAGTTCACCACGTCTTCATCGAGGTTCGCGGTCATCGCCACCGCGGAGGCGGCCAAGCGCGCCTCGGTATACCTCGCGGCCGCCGGCCCGTCATCCAGTGAGCCAAAGTTGCCGTGTCCGTCGATCAGCGGCAGACGCAGCGAGAAGTCCTGCGACAGGCGGACCATGGCATCGTAAATTGCCGTGTCACCATGGGGGTGCAGCTTGCCCATGACTTCGCCGACCACACGGGCCGACTTAACGTGGCCCTTTTCCGGGCGAAGCCCCATCTGGGCCATCTGGAACAGGATGCGGCGTTGCACGGGCTTGAGTCCGTCGCGGGCGTCGGGCAGTGCTCGGGAGTAGATCACCGAATAGGCGTACTCCAGGAATGAAGATTCCATTTCACTCGTGACGTCAATATCGACGATATTTTCCACGAAATCCGCTGGAAGATCTTCAGACTTCTTTCGAGCCATGACGCTGTTTTTCCTTCATCTGCTTCAGTGTGCCTAGAGGGCGCGGTGGTGCGTGTTGCCACTGGGCACAGCACCAAACTCGCGACTATCCTAAGCCTATGGTGGATCGTAAACTTTCTGCGGCATATCCGTCGCATTGGGAAGCAGACGTTGTTCTGCGAGATGGAACTACTGCTCATCTTCGCCCGATTTCTCCGGCTGATGCCCAAGCGCTGCAGGAAATGCACAGAAAACAATCCGAAACCTCGGTATACCTACGCTATTTTACGTACAAGTCATCCTTGACCCCTAAAGAGCTTGAGCGCTTCACCCACGTCGACTACGCCAACCGCGTTGCCTTTACCGTATTGCGTGGCAACAGTATCATCGGCGTCGGACGGTATGACCGGCTTGAAGATCCCGCCGAAGCCGAAGTGGCATTCAACGTGTCCGACGACTACCAGGGCACGGGCATCGGATCCATCCTCCTGGAACATCTAGCCGCCGCGGCGCGTGAGAACGACATCACCCGATTCACCGCCGAAGTCCTGCCCGAAAATCGCAAGATGCTCACCGTCTTCTCCGATGCCGGCTACAACGTGGCACGCCACTTTGAAGATGGCGTGGTCATGCTCGAATTTTCGATCAACCCCACCGACAGATCCCGTGAGGTCACCGAGGCCCGCGAGCACCGTGCGGAGGCCAGCAGCGTGGCAGGGGTGCTGGCCCCGAAGTCGATCGCCGTGATCGGAGCCAGCAGGCACTGGGGCAAATTGGGCAACAGCGTGCTGCACCGACTGGTCGAGGGCGGCTACACGGGCCGCGTCTATGCGGTCAACAGCTCAGCCATTGAAGTTGGCGGTCTGATGGCCTACGGAAAGGTCAGCGAGATTCCCGACCCGGTTGATCTGGCGGTGATCTGCGTACCCCGCGACCAGGTGAGTGCGGTCATTGAAGACTGCGGAGCCCACGGGGTCAAGGGTTTGGTAATCATGAGCGCCGGCTACGAGAGCGTCGAGGGGCTGAGCCGGCAGCGCGAACTCGTTTCGCTGGCCCGCGCCAACGGCATGAGAGTCATCGGACCGGCCTCTCTGGGGTTGATCAACACCGACCCGGCGATCAACCTGCATATTTCAGGAGCCGACGTGGCACCCGTCGCAGGCAACGTGGGCTTGTTCAGCCAGTCGGCCTCCATGGGCATGATCCTTCAAGGCGTCGGCGTGCAACACGGCGTGGGCATCAGCAGTTCGATCTCTTCGGGGCTGCGCGCTGATCTGTCGGGCAACGACGCAATGCAGTATTTCGAAGACGACCCCCGCACCGGCCTGGTGGCCATGCACCTGGAATCCTTTGGCAACCCGCGCAAGTTTGCAAGAATCGCCCGCCGACTGGCCCGCAGCAAACCGGTGATCGTTGCCAAGTCGGACCTCTTGGGCCGCAGGCTCCCGCCGGGGCATGCGGCCGGCATCGGCCAGGCGCCCAGCGGCGCGCTGAACGCCATGCTGCGTCAATCCGGGGTGATCAGGGTGCGCTCCGTCGAAGAACTCATGGACGTCGCCGGACTGCTCTCAACCTACGAGGCTCCACGTGGACCGCGCATTGGGGTGCTGTCCAATTCGCTGACCTTGGCCGAGGTGGTGTGCGATGTCGCCCAGGAACGCCACCTGCAGCCACGCGCCGAACGAGAAGAATTGGACTACACCGACGGCCAGCCGCGGCTCATTGAACAGCTTCGCGGCCGAATTTCTCGACTGGTCAATGACCCGGAGCTTGACAGCGTGATCCTTGCCCAACTGCCGCACCCGGGAATTGCGACCCGAGCGGTGCTTGAGGTCCTTGGAGAATTTTCCACCCAGGACAAGCCGGTCATTGCCGTGCTGCCGGGGCTGGTGGACCACAGCATCACCGGGGGAGTGCACTACGGGGTACCCGTGTACACCTCGCCCACCGCGGCAATCGGTGCGCTGGCCAAGGCCCATGGCTACCGTCAATGGTTGAACATTCCCTTTGAACCATTGGTCGAGCCCGAAGGCCTGGATGTCGAAGGAGCGGCGGAGTATCTGCACGAGCTTGCGGCAAGGGTGACCGGCACCGAACTGCTCGAACTGGACGAGGCGCAAAGCCTGAAGCTGCTTGGGTTCTACGGTCTTTCGTTCTTCGGCTCCAAAGTGGTGGCCACCGCCGACGAGGCAGTTCAGGCGGCCGGCGAGCTGGGTTGGCCCGTCGTCCTTAAAGCCAACGACCCTGACCTGCGCCAGCGTTTGGACCTGGGAGGAGTACGGCTGGACATCCCGGACGAACAGAGCCTGCGCGCGAACTTCGCCCACATGAGCGCCCTCATGGCAGGCTATGGCGTGTTGTCGTTGGAGGTGCAGAGCATGGCCGCCGCGGGGCAGGCCTGCGTGGTGCGGGGGATAGAGGATCCGCTGCTCGGTCCCATGGTGTCATTCGGATTGAGCGGAGACGCAGTGAACCTGCTTGACGACTGGGCCCACGGGGTGCCGCCGTTTTCCGCCACCGACCTGAGGCTACTGATTCACAGGCCGCGCAGCAGCGCGCGGCTCTTCGGTTATCAGGGGCTGCCGGCGGTGGACATAGAGCTGCTCAGCGACTTCATCACCAGGGTGTCGCTGCTCAAAGACAACCACCCGGAGGTGACCGTCGCGAATTTTGCCCCGGTGTCGGTGTCGGCGAGTTCGCTCAGCGTTTTGGGCGTCAGCCTGAAAATCGGCAACGCTCAACAGCGCACCGACAGCATCCGCCGCGCCATGCGCAGCTAGGGCGCACGACACAGAAGAAGCGGCGTCAACGCCCAACTGGTTAGAATTGAGTCATGAGCTCTGCAACATATTCGACGACTGCCGGCGCCGATCTTCAAAATGATCTGGTTCGCGCAGGCTTTTATCCGCAAATGATTCAGGATGTGCTGGCTGAAGCCATGTTGGATCAGCCGGTAGTTGACCACCTTTTGCATCTGGAGACTCACTTTGACCACACCGAGGTGCACCGCCATATCACGGTGATGGTGCGCAGCGACAAGGTGCTGTTCATCGTGCACGTGGACGACCAGCAGCTCGACGACCACGGCCATGACGTGATGGCGCAGGTATCGGTGGAAATGATCGGCCTCTCGCGCATTGAATCGGTGGCCACCAGCTTCGTCTACCACCAGCCGCAGCATTACTCGGTGACCGATCCGGTACGCGAGCTGACCTTCGGCCTGTCCTGGGACGGCACCAAACGCATCGACCTGGCGCCCGCCAGCTGCGGAGACCCTGAGTGCGACGCGGATCATGGTCTAAACGGCACCTCGCAGCCCGAGGATCTGGTCCTTCGGGTCAGTGCCGAAGCCGATGGCCAGGTGGCGGTAGACAAGGCCCGAGAATTTGCGGTGCGCCTGCGCCTGGCAACGATCTGCTAGGAACCCCACCACGTGACTTCCACCCATCTTCCCGTGCCAGAGCAGAAAATCCCGGCAGCGCCGGCCTATGGCGTTTCAACGCTGGCAGAAGTTCTCCCTTCGGCCGCCCACGCCCTGGGCGTGCCAGGGTATGCGAATGCCTTGGGCTTGGAGCCCACCAAACGCGTGGCGCTGATCATGATCGACGGGCTCGGCTGGAACCAGCTCAAGGCGCACCTTGGCCACGCACCATTTTTGCGATCGCATTTCGAGCGGGCACAGAAGGTCGGCACCGCGTTCCCCTCAACCACCGCCACGTCGCTGAGCAGCCTCGCCACCGGGGTGGCCCCGGGTGTTCACGGCATGGTTGGCTACGATGTGATCGATCCGGTCAAGCGGCGAGTGGTCAATCAGCTGGGCGGTTGGCCCGGTGATCTGGACCCGTTGACATGGCAGCAGCACCCCACGGTTTTTGAGAAGACCGCGGAGCAGGGCATCCATGTAGGCACCGTGTCCATCTCGCAGTTTGCGAATTCCTCGTTGACCAAGGCAGCGCTGCGCGGGCCCAAGTTCGTTGCCGCTCAGCAGGCAACCGCCCGCTCGCGTGCGGCTGCAGAGATCTTTGCCAAGCACCGCAATGCGTTGGTCTACATCTACTTCAATGAACTGGACAAGGCGGGCCACAAGTACGGCGTGGACTCGCCCCAGTGGCGGGACACGCTCGAAGAGCTCGACTATGTGGTCAAGAGCCTGGTCGCCAAATTGCCCGAGCAGACCACCGTGCTGATCACGGGCGATCACGGCATGGTGGATATTCCTGCTTCGCAGCGCTATGACTACAGCACCCAACCGGAGCTCGTCGACGGGGTGGAGCTGACCAGCGGCGAACCCCGCGGGGTGCAGCTGACATTTGCCGCCGATGCCAGTGTTCAGCAGCGTCAGGCGGTGCGCGATGCCTGGCAGGGCGCCTTTGGTTCCAAGGCGTGGATCCTGAGCCGCGACGAAGCCATAGAACTCGGCTACTTCGGCGAGATCTCAGAAAAACATGCTGCACGGTTGGGCGATCTGTTGATCCTGGCCGCCGAGTCCATTGCGCTGTACGACGGACGCCGGGTGAAGCCGATGGCCTTTGACATGGTCGGGCAGCACGGGTCGCTGACCGCAGCCGAGCGCTTTGTTCCGCTGATCAAATACCGCACGCCGTAAATCAACGAAACTGGCCCCGCCGAAAATTTTCGGCGGGGCCAGTTTCGTTGTCTGCTGTGTGCAATGACTGCTTAGGAGTCGGTGTCCTTCTTGCGCTTGCCGAACATGATGTCGTCCCAGCTGGGAACCGATGAACGTTTGGCCTTGCGGGCACCATTGTCATCCTGTTGCTCGTTCTCACCCTTGGAACCCTCGGGCTGTCCCTCTTCGGCGTCAGTCACGACTACCAGCTGCGAGGTGCGCGGGGAGATGCCCTGGGAAAGGTGCGGAATCGAATCATCTTCTTCGGCGTCGTACTTGCTCATGCCGCGCTCAATGATTTCGTTGTAGCGTGCCTCGCGATCGGGATCCTGATCCTTATTGCGTTGTCCGCGGCGCGCGTTGAGCAGGGAGATGAGTTCTTCGGTTTCATCCGGCTCCGGGGCCACCGGTGCGGCCGGCTCATTGTCGACCTGCGACAGGGCAGAGACCGGGCGGAAGTATTCCGGGGCGACCTGTTCACTGAGGGTCTGGGCCCAGCGGTTCAAGTTCTTCAGGCTTCGGCGCGATGGGGTGAAAGCCCAGCGGGCAATGTTTTCGCTCTGGGTGGTCTCGTTCTCCAGCGTTTCGACGTTCTCTGCCGGAAGTGGGGAATCAAATTCGACGGTCACGATCCACTGGCCTTCTGGATCCTTCCAAGAATTCCAGCGGGCGGTGGTGCTGTCGATGTTCAACTGGTACAAGCGGTGATCAACCATGGCACCCAGATCGGCAGGCTCTTCGCCGAAGACATCGCGGTATTCGGCATCGGTCTGCGGGCCTGAGACTTCAACCCGGCGTGCGAGCTCTGCGATGTGTTCACGTTCTGCCAGCACCGGGCCCTCGTACTTGACGATGGCTTCAATTGGCATGTCCCATTCAAGGGACAGCTCGTAGGCCGAGGCGCCGGCGCGGACCCGGGCCTGAATCTCACGTGGCGAATGCACGGAGGATTCTTCGCGGTTGCGCGGAGCCCTAGCCCGAGCGATTTCGGACATGGCGCTACGCAGTGCATCGTCAACGGGCAGCTCAAAGCTCATCCCGTCATCGCTGCTGACCTGCAAACTGGAACCATTTTCATGAATTCCTACCAGTCTCAGCTGACGCATTACTACCCTCCACACAGTTCACTTACTGTGTAAAACTCTGCCACTTGTGAGCGTAATTTCCTACCACCGGCCGGGGCGTGGCGCAAGATTCGTCACCAAGTTCAGGATTCACAGCAATGTTGCACTTTTACCGGCGGCAGATCAGCAGGCTGCGGGAAGGTTCTGCCCGGTTTGATGGTTATACTTCTAGCCGGAAAGTTTTCCAGTTCAGGAAGGACTTTCCATCCACGTTTTCTTGAGGAAAGAGCAAACACAGACTATGGCTATGGATTCTGCTGCCGCACACTCAACTCTGGACGAATCGCAGCGCGCCCGCGAGATTGCCGAGCTGAAGCAGGGGAAAACTGCGGCGATGGCAAACCTTGTCGACGAGGGGGAGCGCGCATTAGCGGAGGAGTATGTTCTTCCCGGCGGTGAAGCTCCCGCCGAAGAAGCCAACATCGACATCGTTCCGGAGCAGGCCGATGAATTCACCTGTGCCGCCTGCTTCATGGTGCGCCACCGATCGCAACTGGCGCGTGAAGATGGCGGACAGAAGTTCTGTTCGGAGTGCGAAGGATAATCTTTGCGCTGACAACACCGGTTAAAACAATGAAGCCGAGCCCCTGGGCTCGGCTTCATTGTTAATTATTCTCTTCGTCCTCCAAGGCGGATTCCTGCTTCCCTTCCTCGGTGAACTCATACATGACCCCTCCCAGGGCCGCGGTGAATTCCTCCGGGCGACGCGTGGAAACCAGCCAGTAGGGGGTGGAATCGCGTTCATCGATTACTTCGAGCCGAACCACCGCATCGAGGTAGCCGCGCAGCAGCATATAAGCCAAACCGTGCAGCTTCTGTCCACGCTGTTTGAATGCTTCGTCTCCGCGGTAGCCGATGACTTGGCCGATGTACTTGCGTTCAATGCTGGCCCGGCCCACGGTGACCATGTCATTGGTGACCTCGATGCTTGGAACGCGCAGAATCATGATGGTGGCCAAGGCGATCATCAAGACGAAGCCAACCGTCCAACCCAGTGCAACGTTTACCGGGGCGAAGGCAACGCCGCCGGTAGCAGAAATGAGAACTGGCCACATCCATGAACCGAACGATGGCCAGATCTTCTCATGGAAAAGTACGTTGGAAGCCTCTGGGCTGGTGTTACTCATGGTTACAGTCTATGCAATCTTTTACGGCGCGTAGAATCATCGGGGCTTGTCTGGTTGGCCGCGGGGCCGCGATAGAGTTGTGTCCAGCAATTGCTGGATCCAGCAACCTTTAAAATTCCCTGAGGACTAACTAACAACGATGACTGAGCCTACGATCAAGATTTCGATCAAGATGCTTGACCCAGAACTTCCGGTGCCGAGCTACGCACATCCTTCAGATGCGGGTGCTGACCTGCATGCGCGGACTTCGCTGGTACTTGAGCCGGGACAGCGCGCACTGGTTGCCACGGGGATCGCACTTGCCCTTCCACACGGTTATGTAGGTTTGGTGCATCCACGCAGCGGACTGGCAACCAAGCACGGCATCACCGTGGTCAACGCGCCGGGTACGGTGGATGCTGGCTACCGTGGAGAGATCATGGTCACCTTGCTGAACACCGACAAGGACCAGCCCTTCGAAATCAACCGCGGAGACCGCATTGCCCAGCTGGTGATCCAAAAAGTTGAGCAGGCTGTCTTCATCTCGGTCGATTCCCTCGACGACTCGGCCCGCGGAGCCGGCGGTTTCGGATCGACCGGCGGATTCGGCGCGAACTAAGTACTCTTAGAAGTACGACGATCTTTTAAAGGACACCATGATTTTCAAGCGTAAGAAGGCAGTTGAGGAGCCAGCCGTCGAGCCGGCAGACCTCGACGAAGCAGCCGTACAAGATGCCGAACAGACCGGGAAGCCAAAGCTCAACGGCCCATTCGACTACAAGGATGTCGAAGACACCGATGATTACCTGGACTTCGGTTCCATACTGGTCAAGCCGATCGCAGGGCTGAAGGTCCGTATGGATGTCGAGCAGTCCAACCAGCGCGTCGTGGCGGTTTCCCTTGAGGTCGCCGAATCACGCGTTCAGCTCATGGCATTCTCCGCCTCGAAGTCGGAATCTCTGTGGCCGGGCATCAGCGACAAGATCAGGGAAGACATCAAGGGTCAAAACGGCGAAATCTACCAGCGAGATGGAGACTACGGGCAGGAACTGCTGGCCCAGGTTCCGCAGCAGCTGCCAGATGGCCGGGCAGGCCACGTTGCGCTGCGCTTCGTCGGCATCGACGGCCCTCGCTGGTTCCTGCGGGCAGTGGTGGGCGGTGCAGCCATCAGCGATGAGGAAGCCGCAAAGACCATTGACAGTTTGATCCGCTCGGTCATTGTGAACCGCGGCGACAAGCCTCTGCCGCCTCAGGAGCTGCTGCCGCTGAGCGTTCCAACGAACGCCCAGGCTCGCCCGGCCGAAGAAGAAGAGCCGGAGAATACCGCGCCACAGCGTCCAGAACGCGGCCCGGAAATCACCCAGATCGGCTAATTTCGATGCCCCAGAAATATCAGCCAGTCACGCCGAAGATCGGCGACGCCGATTCCAAGCGCGCTCACCGGCATCTGGACTCCCTGGCTGAACTGCCTGACAAGGGGCGGATCGAGCATGTCGGCTATATCCAGTCGGTCAGCTACTCCGCCCCCGGGGCGCCGCCGATGCTCAGCGCCGACGTCGTGGACAAATCAAGCTCCATGCGGGTTGTCCGGGGCACGGTTCCTCATATACGGCTGCGGTTCATGGGGCAAAAATCGGTACCGGGCATCCGTCCCGGGGTAAAAATCAAATATTCGGGCATGGTGGCGCCGGTGGATCAGATCCCCACGATCTATAACCCGCGCTACGTCATCGTCCCGGTGCCTCGAAGCTGAGCCGCACCACCGGCCCAAGCCCAGCTCCCACAGCCCAGCGGGGCAGAAGTGAGAAAACTTGTGAACGAAGAACCAACGCCCGCGGCAACTCCCGAGCCGGAACACCGGCCGAGCTTTGTCGAAGCAATCAGCGCGAACTCCAAGGTGGCGCAGAATGCCGACGGCGGCATCGACGTGCTCTCAACCGTCGGTGGCGTGCGCGGAATCCTTGAAACCGTCGTACCCGGATTCGTCTTCGTAATCGTGTACGCCGTGACCTCACAGCTGTCGTGGGCGCTGATTTCATCCATCGCGCTGGGCGTGGTGTTCATGGTGTGGCGGCTTGCCACCAAGTCCACGCTGCTGCAGTCCCTGTCCGGTCTGATCGGAATCCTGATCTGTGCACTGGTGGCAAGGACCTCCGGCAATGCCCGGGACTACTATGTGCCGGGCTTCTTCATCAGCGCCGGCTACCTGCTGGCACTGATGGTCTCCATCTTCGTGAAGTGGCCGCTGATCGGGCTGCTCTTCGGGTTCATCCGCAATGAGTCGTTGTCATGGCGGCAGCAACCGGACCGCCTGCGCCGCTACAGCATCGCCACCTGGCTGCTGTGCGCGGTGTTCCTGCTGCGTTTGCTGGTGCAGCTGCCCATGTACTTCTCCGACCAGGTGGTTTCCCTGGGCGTGGCGCGGGCCCTGATGGGCGTCCCGCTGTATGCGCTGGCCCTGTGGTTTGCCTGGTTGATTTCGCGCCCCGTGCAGGGTGTTGAAGCGGCGGCGGAAGAAGATCCCGCAGCCTGAGAAAAGTAGGACCTACCAAATCGGCCCGCACCTTGTGATGGTGCGGGCCGTCGTCGTCAGACAGTCAGCGGGTTGCGCCCTGCAGGGTGCGGCGCAGCAGCTGTTCGGCGCCTGGGGTGGTGATGAAGAAGATCTCATCGCCGCCCTCGATCACGTCGTCGTCGCTGGGCGGGAATGGCGTCTTGTCGCGCACCACCGCCATGAGCGTGCATTCATTGGGCCAGGGGATGCGTCCGATGGTTCGGCCGATCAGCCCCGAATCGTGGGGGACGGTGAACTCGACCATGTAGACCTCGCCGGACTTCAAGGTCAGCAGGCGCACCAGGTCGCCGACCTCCACGGCTTCCTCCACCAGTGCAGTCATCAGGCGCGGGGTGCTCACGGCAACGTCCACGCCCCAGGCGTCGTCGAACATCCACTCGTTCTTCGGGTTGTTTACTCGACCCACGGTGCGGCGCACCCCGAATTCGCTCTTGGCCAGCAGGGACACAACGAGGTTGACCTTGTCATCACCGGTAGCCGAAACGACCACGTCGTAGTCTTCCAGCGCGATGCGCTGCAGGACCGCTAGTTCGCAGGCGTCGCCGATCAGCCACTTGACCCCCTGAAGATCCTCACGCGAGGCCATCTCCGCCTTCGTGTCAACCAGAAGTACCTCGTGGGAGTTGGCCACCAGTTCCCGGGCGATCGATGATCCAACGGACCCTGCGCCGGCAATCATTACCTTCATGTGTTTGCCTCTTTATCAGTCGTTCGGAGTTGGCTTGGGCGGGTTGGCGAGGATCTTCTCAACATCTTGGCCCTGGTCGAGCCGCATCATGACGTGGACCAAATCTCCGCCCTGAAGCCGGGTGCGGTTCTGTGGAATGACACCCTCGCCGAAACGGGTCAGGTAGGCAACGCGCACCCCGGCGGCGGACTCGACTTCCCGTACCAGCCGTCCGTACCATTCACGGTGCAGCGCCACCTCGGTGAGCACCAGGCGTCCGGATGGTTCGCGGAAGTCTCCGCGCATCGAATAGTCAGGCAGGATCCTGCGCAGCACCTGATCGGTGCTCCAACGCACCGCAGCGACGGTGGGGATGCCAAGGCGCTGATAAATTTCTGCGCGCCCCGGATCGTAGATACGGGCGACAACATTTGGCACGTTGTAGGTTTCGCGGGCTACGCGGGTGGCAAGGATGTTCGAATTGTCGCCGCTGGACACGGCGGCGAAGGCGTAGGCTTCATCGATTTTCGCCTCCACCAGGGTGTCCTTGTCGAAGCCGAGGCCGGTGACCTTGGATCCGGAAAACTCGTCGCTCAGGCGGCGGAACGCCTCCGGATCCTGGTCGATGATCGCCACCGAATGGCCAGCAGAATCAAGCGTGTGGGCCAGGGCCACGCCGACGCGTCCACAACCCATGATCACAAAGTGCGCCACCAATTACTCCTCGGGTGCAAGCTCTAGGTACAGATCTATCCGGCACCGTTGCGTGGTGCCTGAAAGCAACAATAGCGGTCTTGGGCGCGCAGGCAGATTCATCGGCAACCAACATGTCGTTGCTCGCCTGCGATAACGTAGGTAGGTGCCCGCATTATTTGATGGTCTGAAAAGGATCCTCGTGGGTCGGCCCTTCAGCACCGAACAGCTGAAAAAGAAGCCGCTCCCACCACGCATCGCCTTGCCGATTTTCTCCTCCAGCGCGTTGTCCTCCCTGGCCTACGCCCCGGATGAGATTTTGCTGACCCTTGCCATGGCGGGCGTCGCGGCCACCATGCTTTCACCCTATGTCGGGGTCGCGGTGCTGGTGGTCCTGGTGGTTCTGGTGCTGTCCTATCGCCAGTCGGTGATGGCCTACCCTTCGGGCGGCGGCGACTATGAGATCGTCAGCAAGAACCTCGGGGCGCGGCCGGGAACCGCCGTGGCAGCGGCACTGCTCGTAGACTTCGTCCTGACGGTCGCGGTGTCCAGTTCCTCCGCGGCCCAATACCTCACGGGCATCTTCCCGGCGCTGGGGGAGTACCGGGCGTGGGTGGCGGCGGGCATCGTGATCCTTCTGGTGGTGGGCAACCTGCGCGGACCGGCCCAGGGCCGCTGGTCGCTGGCCATTCCCGTGTACCTGTTCGCCTTCGGCATGCTGGCGCTGATCGCCATCGGCGGGGTGCTGGCGATGACCGGAAATCTTGGACTTGCCCCCAGCGCGCAGTTCACCATCGTCCCCGAGGCCGAATTCTCCACCGGCCTGCAGGGCATGGTCGGTGCCCTGCTGATCCTGCGTGCCTTTTCTACCGGTTCCGCGGCGCTGACAGGCATCGAGGTTCCCATCTCCAATGTGCAGCAGCTTTCGCGCCCGCGGGCAAAGAACGCCGGGCGCATCCTGCTGGTGCTAGGCCTGCTCTCGGGCGTGTTGACCCTGGGGACGCTCATGCTTGCCAAGGCCACCGGAATCAAGGTGGTGGCGGATCCACACTCGTCGCTGCTGCTGAACGGGCAGCCGCTGCCCGTCGACTATGTGCAGATCCCGGTGCTGGGACAGCTGGCTCAGGCGGTCTTCGGGCAGTTCTATCTGGGGACCGTCATCGTCTCGGTGCTCACCATCATCGTGCTGCTGCTGGCGGGCAACCAGGCTTTCAACTCCTTCCCGTCGCTGGCCAGCCACCTGGCCACCGACGGATACCTGCCACGGCAGTTGCGCACGCGAGGCGACCGGCTCGGCTTCTCCAACGGCATCCTTTCGCTGGGCGTGGCTGCGGTGCTGCTGGTGCTGATTTTCGGCGGCGATGTCACCATACTGATCCAGCTCTACGTGGTAGGCGTGTTCGTCTCTTTCACGCTCAGCCAGCTTGCCATGCTCAAACACTGGAAGCGGGAACTGGTGCCGGTCTCGGACCGCAGGATCCGCGCCACCATGATGCGCCGGCGGCTGCTGAACCTGGTGGGTCTGGTGCTTTCTGGGCTGGTGCTGCTGATCGTCTTGGCTACGCGTTTCATCCACGGCGCCTGGCTTGCGGTGTTGGGCATCGTGGTGCTGATGCTCATCATGGATTCGCTGCAGCGCCACTATCGCCAGGTGGACGCGGAGCTGTCCATCGACGACGACGGCGGCCAAGCCACCGCGCTGCCTTCACGGGTCCACGCACTGGTGCTGGTCTCCACCGTGCGCAAGCCGGTGCTGCGCGCACTGGCCTTCGCCAGGGCCAGCCGGCCCTCCAAGCTTGAAGCGATCATCGTGGACGTCGAGGCAGAGAAGACCGAGAAGACGCTGGCGGACTGGGAGCGGCTGAAGATCCCGGTGCCGATCACCGCCCTTGCTTCCCCCTACCGCGACATCCCCGGGGCGCTGATCTCCCACATCCGCTCCATCAAGCGAGAATCTCCGCGCGACCTGATCGTGGTGTACATTCCCGAATACGTGGTGGGCAGCTGGTGGGAACAGCTGGTGCACAACCAAACCGCGCTGCGCGTGAAGAACCGCCTGCATTACGAGCCGGGCGTGCTCATCGCCTCCGTTCCCTGGCGCCTGCTCAGCGCGAAAAACGTCTTGGGCGGCGGGCCCACCGAAGAATCTTCGGGCCACCGCGAAACTCACTCATTGCCGAAGGACTAATTGACTGTGACCGATCCACATACCCTGACACTTGAACTGGGCCCCATCGCCCACGGCGGCCACACCGTTGCCCGGCACGAGGGCAGGGTCATCTTTGTCCGCCACGGAATCCCCGGCGAACAGGTGCGCGTGCGGCTGACCGACAGCGACGAGAACGCGAAATTCTGGCGTGCAGATGTCACCGAGGTGCTTGCTCCCAGTGAACACCGGGTACAGCACTTTTGGAATCCTGCCGATGCACTGGCGCACCTCGACCCGGTGGGCGGCGCCGAGTTCGGGCACATTTCACTGGAGCATCAGCGCGAGCTCAAGGCACAGGTCTTCGCCGAACAGCTCACCCGGCTCGGCGGGCTGAATCCGCAGGAACACAGCTTCCCTGGCGTCCAGTTCGCCCCCGGGGCAGCCAACGGCCTGGGCTGGCGTACCCGCATGTCCTATTCGGTCGATGCCGACGGCCACCTGGCCATGAGCGCGTTCAGGAGCAACAAGCTCACGGCCATCGAACAGATGCCGCTGGCGCATCCTGCTATTGAAGCCACTGGCCTGTACGCAGTGGACTACACGGGCATCGAACGCGTCGAAGCTGCGGTGTCCAGCAAGGACGACGCCACGGTGCTGATCCTGCTGGCCGAAGCGCGCCCGGGCGCGGCCAAGCGGGTGGCACGCCAGTTCCCCCAGGGGGTCAACGTCGCCGCCTTCAGTCAGTCCGGCGGTTCGGCGGCCGACGGCCGCGGTGCGCTGCAGGCGCTGTCGGGACGCAGCTGGCTGAGCGAAGAGGTGCTCGGCGAAGAATTCCGCATCACCGGCGAAGGGTTCTGGCAGGTGCACCGCGCCGCGGCGACCACGCTGAGCGAACGCGTGCTGGAACTGACCCAGCCGGGGGACGGAGAGCAAATTGCAGACCTCTACGCGGGCGCCGGATTGTTCTCGCTGCCGCTGGCTCGGGCCGTGGGCTCTGCGGGACGGGTATTCTCCATCGAGGGAGCCCCGGGAACCCACGCCGATGCCAAAAAGAACCTGCGCTCAGTTTCGCAGGCAACGGTGATCCGCGGCCGCGTGGAGCGCGTCCTGCGCCAGGTGGCGCGAGACGCCGCGCTTGATGCAGTGGTGCTTGATCCGCCGCGGGCGGGAATCGACAAGAGCGTTGCAGCTGAACTCGCCGCCAGTGGCGTCTCGCGGATTTGTTACGTGTCCTGCGACCCGGCATCTTTCGCCCGTGATGTCAGCCGTCTGACTTCCCGAGGCTATGAATTAGCGCACGTGGAGATTCACGATTTGTATCCGCACACCCACCATATGGAGTCCGTGGGGCTGTTCGTACGCCGTTAAACCTATCTTTTTGTCCGTTTGGACACGAATTTGGCTGAAATTTATATCCGAGCGGCCTTTTTCTGTGTCTTGGCGATAGACTGTTTTTAGCTCTGCAACAACACAATCATGAGCAACTCAGTTAGGAACTCCTAACTGGAATGTGATTGTCTGAGTGCAACAGAATGAGTGTCTGGCGAGAGGAGTCCCACGTGAGCAATGTGGACAGCTTCGGTGCCAAGGGCGTACTTGACGTCAATGGAACCGAATACGAAATTTACCGACTGAATCAGGTCGAAGGCTCAGACAGCCTTCCTTACAGCCTTAAGGTTCTGCTTGAGAACCTGCTTCGCACCGAGGACGGCGCGAACGTAACCAACGAGCACATCAAGGCACTGGGCCAGTGGGATGCTTCGGCGCAGCCGAACACCGAAATCCAGTTCACCCCGGCTCGTGTCATCATGCAGGACTTCACCGGCGTTCCTTGTGTTGTCGACCTGGCAACCATGCGCGAAGCAGTCAAGGATCTGGGCGGCGACCCAACCCGCGTGAACCCACTAGCTCCTGCTGAAATGGTCATCGACCACTCGGTGCAGATCGACACCTTCGGCTTCGAAGGCGCCGTCGAGCGCAACATGGAGATCGAGTACCAGCGCAACGGCGAGCGCTACCAGTTCCTGCGCTGGGGCCAGACCGCGTTTGACGACTTCAAAGTCGTCCCACCGGGAACCGGCATCGTGCACCAGGTCAACATCGAGTACCTGGCGCGCACCATCATGACCCGCGAAGTGGGCGGCGTACTGCGCGCCTACCCAGATACCTGCGTGGGCACCGACTCCCACACCACCATGGTCAACGGCCTTGGCGTGCTGGGCTGGGGCGTTGGCGGCATCGAGGCCGAGGCAGCAATGCTCGGCCAGCCTGTCTCCATGCTGATCCCACGCGTTGTCGGCTTCAAGCTGGCCGGCTCCATCCCGGCCGGTGCTACCGCAACCGACGTGGTGCTGACCATCACCGAAATGTTGCGCAAGCACGGTGTTGTGGGCAAGTTCGTTGAATTCTACGGCGAGGGTGTCGCCGAGGTGCCGCTGGCAAACCGCGCCACCATTGGCAACATGTCCCCAGAATTCGGTTCAACCGCTGCCATGTTCCCAATTGACGATGTCACCCTGGACTACCTGCGCCTGACCGGCCGCTCCGAGGAGAACATCGCCCTGGTTGAGGCTTACGCCAAGGAACAGGGCATGTGGCACAACCCAGAGCGCGAGATCCGCTTCAGCGAATACCTCGAGCTGGACCTGTCCACCGTCGTACCATCGATCGCCGGCCCGAAGCGCCCGCAGGACCGCATTGAGCTGTCCAGCGCCAAGGAGCAGTTCCGCAAGGACCTGCACAACTACGTTTCGAACGCCGACGACACCCAGGGTATCGGCCGTCCGTCCACCGCAGTTGAGGTTGTCAAGGAAGACGGCGAGAAGTTCACCATCGACCACGGTCTGGTTTCGATCGCCTCGATCACTTCTTGCACCAACACTTCCAACCCTTCAGTAATGCTCGCGGCAGCTGTGCTTGCACGCAACGCAGCGGACAAGGGCCTGACCTCCAAGCCATGGGTCAAGACTTCGGTTGCACCAGGCTCGAAGGTTGTCACCGAGTACTACGAGAAGTCGGGTCTGCTGCCATACCTGGAGAAGCTTGGCTTCTTCGTCGTCGGCTACGGCTGCGCCACCTGCATCGGCAACTCCGGTCCACTGGATGCGGAGATCTCCGAGGCAATCCAGGCCAACGACCTGGCCGCTACCGCGGTGCTTTCGGGCAACCGCAACTTCGAAGGCCGCATCAACCCAGACGTGAAGATGAACTACCTGGCTTCCCCGCCGCTGGTCATCGCCTACGCACTGGCAGGCACCATGGACTTCGACTTCGAGACCGACGCACTGGGCCAGGACGCCGAGGGCAACGATGTCTTCCTGAAGGACATCTGGCCATCGCCTGTCGAGGTTCAGGAAATCATCGATTCCTCGATCGACAAGGACATGTTCGCCAAGGGCTACGACGGTGTCTTCGAGGGCGATGCCCGCTGGAAGGCACTTGACACCCCAGAGGGTTCGACCTTCGCATGGGATGACAAGTCCACCTACGCCCGCAAGGCACCATACTTCGACGGCATGACCGCAGAACCGCAGCCGGTGTCGGACATCTCCGGCGCCCGTGTTCTGCTCAAGCTGGGCGATTCGGTCACCACCGACCACATCTCGCCTGCAGGTTCGTTCAAGTCGGAAACCCCGGCTGGCCGCTACCTGATCGAGAATGGCGTAGACCGCAAGGACTTCAACTCCTACGGTTCGCGCCGTGGCAACCACGAGGTCATGATCCGCGGTACCTTCGCGAACATCCGCATCAAGAACCAGCTGCTGGACGGCGTCGAGGGTGGCTTCACCCGCGACTTCACCCAGGAAGGCGCCCCACAGTCGTACGTGTACGACGCTGCCATGAACTACAAGGAAGCCGGCACCCCGCTGGTCGTCTTGGGCGGCAAGGAATACGGTTCGGGCTCCTCGCGTGACTGGGCAGCCAAGGGCACCGCGCTGTTGGGCGTCAAGGCAGTCATCACCGAGTCCTTCGAGCGCATCCACCGCTCGAACCTGATCGGTATGGGCGTTCTGCCGCTGCAGTTCCCTGAGGGCGAAACCGCAGACACCCTGGGTCTGACCGGTACCGAAACCTTCGCAGTTGCCGGAGTCACCGAGCTGAACAACGGTGTTACCCCGAAGACCTTGAAGGTCACCGCCACCGCTGAAGACGGCAAGGTCACCGAGTTCGACGCTGTTCTGCGCATCGACACCCCGGGTGAAGCCGACTACTACCGCAACGGCGGCATCCTGCAGTACGTACTGCGTCAGATTGCAGCTGCTAACTAAGGCATCGCCTAACTAGTTGTTCATCACTGGAACATCACAGAAGCCCAAGTCCAATTGGACTTGGGCTTCCGTGATTAACTCTGCTATTTGTTAGGATCTGAAACTACTTGCGATGCCAAGGGAGCTGAGGGTTACTTTCGGATGAAACAACTAATCACAACCAGACTCCGTCTACGAGCATGGCAGCCTACCGACGCTGAATATCTCCTCAGCTTAGAGTCGCTGCCGGAAATCGTGAGATTCCTTGGGAGAGATGCACGGACGATGGCCACGATTGAGGAGGCAAAGGCTTCTATTCAACGACGCAGGAGCATTACCACGCAGGGACAGGGAATCTGGGCGGTTGAAGAGCGAACGTCAGCCAAACTCGTTGGCAATCTATTGTGCAAACCAGTCGGCATTACTCACCAGGATGGCTCTGCGATCATCGAGATCGGCTGGCACCTGCATCCAAGTGCACAAGGTAACGGGTATGCCACCGAAGCCGCGGAAGCAGTAATCGACTACGCGCAAAGCTGCGGCGTCGATACAATATCTGCCTTTGTCGACCCCCTGAACATCGCCTCGGTTAAAGTGTGCGAACGATTGGGGATGACGTTGCAGGTACTTCCCAAACACGTATACGGACAGCAGATGCTGCATTTTCAGGTTATGAAGAAATCGCCAAAATTACAGGATAACTACTAATGCGGCCAGATGACTTCCATAGTTTCCTTAGCAAAACGCAAGTGGAGCAGCTGGAACGCTGGCTGCCAGGAGCCCAGCTGGAAACCGACCTGTCATGGCATGAAATGGATACCCTGGTGCTCCTCACCAAGAAAGATGGCCAAAGGTACATACTCAAGAGCGCCGGCGAGCAGAACCACCATTTCGATAGGGAACTGCAAGCACATCAAAATAACACCGCCGATCTGATTGCCGCTGGTTATTGCGCGTCGCTGATTGCAGCGTCAGTTCCACAACGGCTCATGCTCTTGGAATACCTTCCAGGTACCCTAATCGACCGCACTGCGGCAGCCTTCGACCCCGATATTCATCATCAAGCGGGCCGAGCCCTAAATATTCTGCACCACAGCGATGCTCATGTTGATCAGGACTATGAGACGCAACTAATTGCCAAATGCCGGCGGGTATTGAGCAGGCCGCATCGAATCCCAACCTCGGTTGAACAAGAGGTACTGGCCCGGCTCTCTAATTATCACCCGCAACCGGTTCAGTTGGTGCCTACCCACGGGGACTGGCAGCCGCGTAATTGGCTGAACGATCATGGAAGGCTTCGAATTATCGATTTCGGCCGATTCGAATATCGCCCTGCCGCCACGGACCTGGTCAGGTTGGCCGCGCAGCAGTGGAGCGGGCGACCCGACTTGGAGGAGGCATTTTTCGCCGGTTATGGAAAAGATCCCAGGACGCAGCTGGCGTGGCCCATGCTCTATCTGCATGAAGCCATCGGTACTGCGGTGTGGGCCCACCAAATGGGCGCAGAAGAATTTGAAGAGCAGGGACATCGCATGCTTGTCGAAGCCCTGCGATTGTTCAACAGCCAAGCCTGAATTCCTATGTACCTGAAGTACGAAGCATTTTTAATGTCTTCTTAACTGTCGAGATTCGTTGCCTGACCCCATGCGCACCGAACGGTTCCAGAGAGAGGAGCATTCGAATCCGTCCGCACAGTCCCAACCGCATTGAAATGCGCTGGTTTCCAAACTCCATTGTTGCGTGGGATAACTGCTCGTAAATGCTGGACCTGTCAGGGATCTTGCGGCTGATAACCAGCGGTGCCCACGATCCGTCGACTCTGAGCTTGGCACGATAGACCCAACGGCCGGAGCTGCGCGTGATACTTCCAGCCGCGAGCGGGATCGGATGCTTCCAATGCTTACTGCTGAGGAAGCCAGTAACGGTACCCGGCTCGGAAGGGTCCAACGGCGACCAGATGGTCATTCTGGCCTCGAATCCGCGGCCTGAAAGTCGTTCGCTCCAGCTTGCCCCCGCAGTTTCATCCGTCATTGCGGTGCATCGATAATCCGGCAGGACGCCCGACTGCTTTGCCTGTTCAAGATAAGCGACCGCGTCTCGATATCCCATGGACATAAGCGTTGAGGAACTGATCCGCCCGAGATAAAAGACCGGATCTAGCGGCAGCGGATGTTCCGGCTTTACCACGTGCAGGACAAACTCCCTCCCCGCGGCCTTTGCCAACTCGAAATCAGCCATCAACCCACCGGTGGCGCTCATTTCGATCATATGCACGTATTGCTCCAACGGTCCGTTGCCCCAGTAGGGTGAATTGCCTACGCACCAGATCAACCAAATTTCTTCGGCGTCGTGGTCCAAAGCTGCGGTGATGTTTGCATCCCGGATCCACGCTGCGTCCGTCCATGTCAATCCGTCTCGATGCAGCGGAGCGGTGAAGATCGGAAGGCTCATTCCGGCGGCCAGCAATGGCAGGTCAACGTCCTTTGAAGACACCGTGATGCTGCGCTTTTCGGTGAAATTAGCGATGTTGAACGTCCCGAGGACCTTACTGGTGCGGATAGCTTCCACATCCACACCCATGGATGGAAAAAGCTTGTCCACCATCGCCGCTGGTCCTGAAAGTGCCGGGAGATTCCATGGTCCTCGCAGGTAGTCACGAATCGGCAGCGGTGCAGAAAAGTTTGAGACTTTTACTTTGGACCAGTGTTCAATCATTTGGTCTGCGTTCTGCCCAGAGAGCATCATGGCCGTATTTAAAATGCCGCCGGAAGTTCCATCCACATGCGAAAATTCCAGTTCTGACTCTTCTAGGGCTTTGAGTACCCCTGCCTGCCAAGCCACCCGCATTCCGCCGCCTGCTAGCACCAGTGAACGTTTCATCAGTCCTCCGTCTGCTCTTGCTTGGGCAGAATTTCGGCGCCTAGTGCTGCTGCCAGAACGCCGGCGGATATCAGGTCGAATGCTGCCACCGCGAGGGCTCGACGTGCGAATACACCGTGAGTGACCCCGACGGCCACTGCTCCCACTGCACCTGCCTTTTGCGCCATTGACCAGAATAAGACCAGACGGGTTGACTTCCCGCACAACATCGAATGGGTGAGAATCCCGCCGGTGACGTTCATGAACATTCCCACCGTGCCAAACAGCTGACGGGTCGCCGGTGAATTTTCGGCACCTACGAGTTTCAGCACCATACCCGGTGCAGCGGCTTGACCGGTACCTGAAAGTACAGTGACGACGCCAATGCACAACGACGCCTGCCGTAGGGGCGAGCTCGCCAAGCTGGATGCTATCGGTAATTTCATGACAAAACCTTCCACATATCATTGGCCGAAACTAGGTACCCCACGGACGCCATCCAATAGACCAAAGAGGCGAAAAAACGAGCCCAATTCCGCGTCACCCAGCGAGACATCATCTGATGCAGTTGCTGCCGGTCGCGCACATCCCCGGACACAAGCTGTTGGTTGACCGGGCGCATGGCAAAGCTAAACCAGACGGCGAGGAATAGATACGCAATTAGCGTGCCCCACGCAAGCACGTTCGTATGTACATCTGCAGCTCCCAGCCACAGCTGGAGGGCCGGCGCCACGAGCAACGGGAAGAACATCAGCACGAAAAATTTCGTGGCCTTGACAATTGGCACTGCGAAGACCGTGGACAGTTCGTCTAGGCGCAGTCCAAGGAATACCGGACGTAGGAAGAACTGCAACACCAGCATCATGCCCAAATAGAGCGAGGCACCAAAGACGCTCACCAACGCGGCGACGAGTACCACCCATGCCTGAACCTGGCTCATGACCGACGGCTTTGATCTCGCAGCGGCGGATCGAGCCATTCCTCACTCAGTCCGAGACCTGCTACCGAATCCATGCCGTCTCCGCCATAGGGTGCACGGTCCCGTCCATATTGGAACCAGGCTTCATAGTGGTCGTCAAGCACACCGTGGGCATCCGGAATATACAGTGTGAACACCGGCTGCGGATCGAAGTCGAGACCTGCCAAGCCCGCCACCTGTGGAAGGTCGCCGAACTCCAACCGCGCCTTGGCCTGCCGACCTATTGATACATCGGCGGTGCCTTGAAAATAGATGCTCGACTTGTAGAGCATCCCGCGAAACGAACAGAAGTTTACGGCGCCGACCTTGATCGGCAACGCGGTCGGTGAGGGTCTGTCAATTTCGATGAGTGCACCCTTGCATCCGTCAAGCTCATAGGCGCTGGACACCGATGCATCGGTGACCTTGAAGTCCAGATTTGCCTTGTGCTTGGGCATACCCCAGATGCCTTTCCCTCCCTTGACTGAAACTTCGGTGCTCACCGGCAGATCCACCACGTACTGGCCGAGGTTCAATGACTTTTGGAACAGCATGGGAAGCAGTGGCGGTGCCGGGCGCATACCTCGGGTGACGGCCAAGGCCAGCGAGTACTCAATGTAGGCTCCAATGTCCGTGGCAAGGTAGTTGATGACCGTCACCACCAACAGCGATCGCCCGCCCGGAATTCTGAATGGATGTAGTTCCTCGCCGGGGATTAGAGCTGCCGCGGCGCGGGCGTCCACCGGGAAGGCCGTCATCAGCACGGGGGAGGGCTCGGAATTCACCGGAAGTACATAACTGATCCCGTCAATTGTTGCTTTCTGTCCAGACAGTTGGCGTTGACGAGCCGGCAACGCCGAGGGCAGCAGCCTTAGCGCCGAGCGCAGCGGGGGTAGCAGAGTCATGATGCAAGCTCCTGAAGAATCAAAGGATAGGTGTCGCGCCAGGCATTTTGACCAAAAATAATGTCGAGGTGCCCATACCCGGGGATCAGGTGCAGCGAATGCTTCCCGGGAGCGTAGTAGTCGAAGAACTTAAACGTGCGCTGCTGCGCCAACGGAAGGAAACAGTGGTTATCTAGACCGCCGATAAACGAGAATCTTGCATCGGTGCGTGGTGGACCGTCAACCAGAGACTCCGGAAGCTGCGGGTACACCCCGGTGGGAACCAGATAACCCGCTTTCACACACTGGGCCATCTGCCGAAAGAACGACAGCGGAGCCCCTGCGAACTCCCCAATGATCCAGCGATGGGTGGCACTGTCAAGATTTTCGTGGGACCACAGGGCGGGGTGCCCCGCACCATAGGTGAACGACACCAAACGGCAGACTGTGTTGTCGCATTCGTGGTGCGTCAACTTCACCCCAGCGCGTACAACCCGAGAAAAATAGCCTTGGGATTTATAGCCCCAGCGAGGGGAAAGCGTCGGGGTGAATCCGCCCAGCAGAGGCAACAAATGGGTGAGCTTCTGCCGTGACACCCATGGCACGTTGATGAACAGCGAGGACGCGTTGGACACGATGGTACGGACCTCCGGCAACAAGCCGGCGACCGCAGCGATGGTGAAAGACGTCGAGCCTTGGCAATGTACAAATGCGGCCAGCGAAGTGGTGCCCGTGCGCCGCAGGACCTCGCGGACAGCCGCCGGATGATCGAAGACTGCAGCATCATCCAAGGTCCAAGGCACTGCGGGCAAGTCGATGGAAGCACGCCAGTTCAGCATCCAGACATCCCACCCGTCATCAAGCAGCGCGTCCACCAGGGTGCGTTCGAGGGGAGGACGGAACAGCTCGGCCCTTACCCCGGCACCATGAACCAGCAGCACCGGCCCACGCGGCGCTTCCGAATGACGAACCGAGGAAACATGAACCAGCGTCAACGGTAGGCCGTCCTCGGCGCTGAAGTGAATAATCTGAGTTTTGTGGTCAACACGGGTAGTCTGCGTGGTAGTCATTGAGCGCCTCCGGGATCGGGGAAACCATTGATGCTGATCCGGATCGGTTCTTCCAAAAGCCGCATTCGTGGCATACCGTCAGCAGGGATTGGCCGCATCTGGTTTTGGATGCTGGGCCCGGTGTCCCAGTCGTGGATGACGGTATCGATGATCACCGGATACACCACCAGGGTTCCGTCAGCACACAGATTCATGCGCAGGAACCCTTTGCCGTCTTCATAGGCCAGCGCCGTCATTTTTAACCGCCCTACGGCACCGGCGGGAGCCAAGATTAGATGCAAGGCGAAAATCATTGTCCCCACCACGGCGCCTAGCAAGGTGGCGTATACCACCGCCAACAGAACCGTGATCCAGTCAGCGTTCCAGCTTCCCTGCCAAGGCACCCCGATCAGTCCCACGAAGATTGCCGAAGACCACATTAATTGCAGGCTCAGCATGATCATCGGCTGTGCCAGCGGACGTGGCTTGTCTTTTCCTTGAGATCTGCTTTTGCCCAGGTCTCGTCGGTTGTTCACCTGCCAGAGCAACAACGCGAGCAGCATCGGCAGCACGAAGACGAAGGCCACAACACCCAGCGCATGTACTACCTGGCCCGAGCTCAATGACTGTGGGTATGAGCTGCCGGTGACACCGGAGAAAATGGTGCACAAAAACATGAACAACACTAGATGCAGCACGCCCAGCCCGGTGCTGAGCCAAGGGTTGCGACGGGGGATGAAGTATTTGCTGAATGGATTGATCAGCTGCCGATGAAGTTTCTGTTCCTGTCGCGCGGTGGGGTACATCGTGTCGGAGAGCGTATAGCGGCGGCGTTCTGCAGGATTCACCATCTCTCGGGATCCGGTGGGAGGCAACAGCAACTCGGGCGACAGCTTCTTGGCTCCTGCAAGAAAAGCTCCACCCAACCCACAAGTCAGCAGCTGCTCACCGCGCGGATCGTCGGCACCCGCTGTTTCATGCGCCTGTGCATAGCGTACGTAGTGGTGTTTGTCCCCGCTCAGGCGCACCCTGATCTGCGCACCGGTGGGATGCTGTTCACCGGACAGTGGATCGGTTTGGTTCACCAGGTAGTGGTTCTCGAAATAACGCAGCGAATTATTTGCGTCAGGGTCGGGATGCGGGAGCCTTGCGGTGTCTTCCCATGTGGGGGATGACACGCACAGAATGATCGCATCCCCGGGTTTCAGATGTCTGGTCACCTGCGATTCAAAGTATTCAAGCTGCGGCCGGTCAATATAGCTACCCAGTTCGCTGTCCAGTGCTACTAGCCACCAGGTCTTTTGCACGAGGTTGCACTCTAGATTGGTGAGCCGTGCCGCGAAGTAGCCGCGCGATTGCAGCGTCTGCCAGCCGCCGATTTGCGCATGTTGGCAGAAAACGCGTTCGAATGCGGTTAGCCCGTCATACCAGTCGTGATTGCCGGGAAGCGCCAGTAGTGCGGCCGGCGGACCCGGTATCGACGCTGCACGGAACGGACGGACCAGTCGGTCTTCATAGGCTCGAACGGAAGCCGAAGGATAGACCTCGTCGCCTCCCATAATCAGCAGCTGTGATTTGGGCAGCGTTATGGTCTGTCCGCCCGCGCTGGCAGCATCCACCTTCAGGTCATTCTGGGCCAGGGCCCACGCTAGCGTATAGGTTGCATCGAAGCCGTCTCCAAGATCAGCGATGAAGTCGATCCATTGCCCGCGTTCCTGCGGCGGAAAACCGCTGAGGTCCATGGCCTGCTGCTCAAAGATGCTCTGGGTCTCCCTGTTGTCCATGAAACCTAGGAAGACTTGAGCCGCCAGGGCCTTTAGGCCCGTTCGCAGTAGCTCGGGCGGAGACAGCCAGCGCACAGCCGGTCGCGGCCTAAATCCCAGCTGCTGCTCGAATTTCGCCAATTCATGCTGGTTCATGATCTAACTTCCGTGCACGACGCGGTGCGAGGTAGCTGTGATACAGCGACCCGAGGAACAACCCTCCGAATGCGGAAAGCGCTTTGGTCTTGTGCGGTCCCTTCGCCTTGAAGGTTGTCAGCTGGCGGGCAAAATCCAATGGCTCTATATAGAGGATTCCTGATCCCAGCACTGATGGATCATCGGCGTCCAACAGGCCGGTGGACACCACCTGCACTTCTGTCGGTGGAGGAACATGACCTTCAAGCAGTTGTACATACAAGGTCGTGGTATCGGGCCAGAGATCGATCCCCGGACCGTCCTGGATGTCCTTGAAGCCCACCAAGGTTAGCGGGCGGCCGCCCGGGGACTGAACAAGCAGGCGGTAGAGCATCAGCCGGCGGTCTTGTCCATCGGGGACGAACAGGTTAAACCAACCTCGAAGCACTGTGCAGTGTCCGCCGAGAACATCCGCGTCGAGGAAGCCGTCAGCGCTTGCAGGATGGCGCGGATCTGCCGTGAAGCGGTCGATGTCTGAGGCCGTGATGGTCAGGGTGAACATCATGCGCTCATGACGTAGGGACGCCTGCGCCAGTCCTGCGCTCGGGTCGCCGAGCCCCAGGGTGAAATGTCCGCGCATGGTTTCGGTAAATGCCACCGAGGTGGCTCGGGGATTCATGGGCTTAGACGGGCTCTGGGGCCGCTGCTGCGCGGTGTCTTCGTCGGCATCTGACGCAGAATTGCCCCGGGAGTGTTTCCTTGTGCTCCACGGCTGCTCCAACAAACGCTCACACGCCCGGTCAGCCATTGCAGCAATGGTGAGGGACGGATTCGGCCCCACAGGACCAGGCATTGCTGCCCCGTCGACCACATAAAGTCCCGGTTGGCCGAAGACTTCCGCGAAGGAATCGCACACCCCTTCCTGATCGTTCGAGCCGATCGGCGCCCCGCCCAATGGGTGCACGGTGACGATGCGCTTAGCCTTCCACAGCGGACTGTCTTTAAAAGTCGCGCCCAGCTCGTCGCCGATTCCGCGCATGGTGCTGCGCACGGAATCGAAGAAATCTTCCGAGGTAGCCAGCGTCCAGTCCGCGGCCAGCCGCCCCTCGCGCAAAAACATGCGGCCATCGGGCACGTCTCGACCCATGCCCAACAGGGGCAGCGCTGTGCTGGAAAAGCGTCCGGTGCCCAGCGCCATGGACAGGTCGGCGGAGATGCTGCTGCGGTTCAGCTGAAAGAGCCGATTTTCAATGATCTTCGCTGCAACTTTTCCCGCCCTGGGCAACGCTTCACGCAGCTGTGCAAGTTCCATCAGCCAGTTGATGAACGACGGATATCCCGCATCTTGCAGGTAGTAGCCGCGGCCAGCGGCTCCGTCGCCGTCAAGCGCATCGGCCACCCTCAGTGTGCTGGTAATGACGGGGCCGTGATTACCATATAGCGGGCGCGGCACCGTGATGCCTTCTGATTCTTGGGTGGCGTTGAACAGCAGCCCCAAGAGATCGCCATTGCTGCTGAAGCGAGTTCCCAACGCCGGGCTGATGCCAGGCAGCGTCATGCGGTTGCGCAGCAATAAATAGGTGGTGCCGAAGGTGCCTGCTGCCAGCAGCAGCTTGGAACAACGAATAGTGTGTTCAGGCAGCTCGCCGGTGGAGGCCGGGTGTTCGGGATCGTGGATGACGTATCGGACCAGCCAGCTGCCGTCTGTGTCGCGGGCGAAGCCTCGCACCTCATGTAGGGTACGGATTTGCGCATTACCCGTTGCGGCCGCGGCAGACAGGTACGTGTGATCCAAGGTGTTCTTCGAGCCGGAATTGCAACCCAGATCGCATTCTCCGCACAGTGTGCAAGTGGTGCGGGGTTTGCCGTGGATATTTCCGTAATCGGCCAAGGGCAGCTGCCTGCCTGGTTCAGCCGATGAATTCTGATCCACTGCAAAGCTCACGGCGAGCGGTGGCCGGAATACCTGGTGTCCGCCGGCCCTGCCAGCCTGTTCGAAGGCATTGGTTTTTGCGGTGTCGTGGTAGGGATATCGGTTCACGCCGATCATGTCCTCGACGGTTTTATAGTGCTGTTCCAGATCCTTGTAGCCGATGGGCCAAGATTCATAGCCGCCCCCGGGCAAGGGCGATTCATTGACGAACCACTTTTCGTCTTTGCGCAGCAGAACATTTGCGTAGATCAGTGATCCTCCGCCTAATCCGCTGGAAACCAAACCTTCAAGCCCGCGCAGGGTCCAGGCATCGAATAGGCCATAGAGTTTTTCACTCGGATCCCAGAAAGCGGTGGCAAGTTCGGAGGGCGTACGGGCGAAATCACCCGGTCCATAGGGCCTGCCTCGTTCCATCAGGACAACCTGTTTGCCTGCCGCGGCCAACCGGTAGGTGGACACCGAACCGCCGAATCCCGAGCCGACCACAACTGCATCTACATATTCCGTCGGCACTCGGCCGGCCCGAAATTCCCCCATGTCCCCCTCCTGGGAAGACCTAGCAGATACGCGAGGTGGATGGCCCCGTGTCCAGACTGAGGCTAATTGTACATACGCTGTTTAAATGTTGAAAGAGCTGTACGTCTTTGGATTCTAGTTTCTTTTCTGCTCCCGCAACCGCGAACTTCGGGCAGTAGCCAATGTCATTGCCTGAAAATTGGTTCCAACCCCAAGGTGGACGATAATGGAAATGGTTGCGCGCGAGATAGAATTGATGTTTCGCACCGGCTTGCTGTGCCGAAGTTCGGCAATTATGTGAAGGGGATGACTGTGTCTTTGCTAGAGACCATAAAGAAACCAGGCGACCTTCGGGCGCTCACCCCCGAACAACTCACCGAGCTCGCCACAGAAATCCGTGCATTTCTCATCGCCAATGTTGCCCGCACGGGAGGCCACCTCGGCCCGAATCTCGGTGTCGTGGAACTGACCCTGGCCATCCACCGCGTGTTCGAATCGCCCAAGGATTCCATCGTTTTCGACACGGGACATCAATCCTACGTCCATAAACTGGTCACCGGGCGACAGGACTTCAAGACCCTGCGTCAACAGGGCGGCCTCTCTGGCTACCCCGACCGCGGCGAGTCCGAACACGACATCGTGGAATCTTCCCACGCATCCTCGTCCCTGTCGTGGGTCGACGGAATTTCCCGCGCCAACAAGCTGCGCCGCCTCGACGACCGTTACGCTGTGGCACTGGTCGGCGACGGGGCGCTGACCGGCGGCATGGCCTGGGAAGCGGCCAACAACATTGCCGGAGACAAGGACCGCAAGGCAATTATCGTCGTCAACGACAATGGCCGATCCTACGCACCGACCATCGGCGGCCTAGCTAATCAGCTGTCGGGCCTGCGTCAGCAGCTGGACAAGGTGCGCACGCACCCGGCGTACGAAAACGCCATGGACAAGCTCAAAGACAAGCTCAAGGATTCTGGGCCGGTCGGGAGCTTCACCTATAAGTCGCTGCATGCTACGAAGAAGGGCATCAAGGACTGGTGGGCGCCGCAGGGCCTCTTCGAGGACCTCGGCATCAAATACATCGGCCCCATCGACGGTCACAACCTCGCAGCGGTGGAAGAAGCACTGCAGCAGGCCAAGCAGTACGGTGGGCCGGTGCTGGTTCACGCCCTGACCGAAAAGGGCCACGGATACGCCCCGGCGCTCGCCGACGAGGCAGATCAGTTTCATGCCGTCGGCGTGATCGACCCGACTACCGGCAAGCCAATCTCAACCTCCAGCGCCCAAAGCTGGACCAGCGTGTTCGGCGAGGAAATTGCGAAGATCGCCGATGAGCGTGAAGACGTTGTCGCAATTACCGGTGCCATGCTGCTGCCGGTGGGCCTACAGAAGATGGCCGAAGCCCACCCGGAGCGCGTGATCGACGTGGGCATTGCGGAACAGCATGCAATGACCACCGCGGCCGGCCTGGCATTTGGCGGACTGCATCCGGTGGTCTGCGTGTATGCGACGTTCCTGAACCGAGCCTTCGACCAGCTGCTGATGGATGTCGCCCTGCATAAGGCAGGGGTCACCATCGTCTTGGACCGCGCCGGGGTGACCGGCCCCGACGGTCCAAGCCACCACGGCATGTGGGACATGGCGCTGACTCAGATCGTCCCGAACCTTCGCCTGGCTGCCCCGCGCGATGCCACCCGCCTGCGCGAAGAACTGCGCGAATCCATGGACGTCAAGGACGCACCGACGGTGGTGCGCTTCTCCAAGGGCTCGGTCGGTGAAGAAGTCGAGGCCATCGACCGCCTTCCCGACGGTGTGGATGTTCTTGCCCGGTTGGGAGACCGTGCGGCACCGGACGTGCTGATTATCTCCGTGGGAGCCATGAGCGAGCTGTCGCTGGACGTGGCTCAGCGGCTGAACAGCCAGGGGGTCTCGGTAACTGTCATCGATCCGCGCTGGGTTCTTCCGATGCCGCAATCGGTGATTTCCCTGGCAGCCCGCCACCGCATCGTGGTGTGCATCGAAGACGGTGTGCGCGCCGGGGGCGTCGGCTCGCGACTGCGCACCGAAATGCGCGCGGCCGGCGTGGATACCGCGCTGAATGAAGTAGGCCTGCCCACCGAATTCCTCACCCATGGTTCACGCGATCAGGTGCTTGAACGCGTGGGCTTGACCGCCCAGCAGGTAGCGCGGGATACGCTCGCGCAGGTTTTGGGCACCAAGGTGCCGTTCGCCCGACCGCTGCCGGGTCAGGAACTGCCTACCGGACAGATCCCCAAGCTGTGAGCGTGCAGCTGGGGTACCTCACCGACCTTCCCCGCGAACCGGACAACCCGGAGTTCGGTGCGCTGATCGTCGCCCGCGCCTGGAAATACAACGGCGCCTCGCACTGGGTGGTGCCCGGATTCTACTTGGGTCAGGACGAGTTTGGGCACTGGATTCACCAGCCTGCCGGATCCTTGATCGCCCGGCCTTCGACCGCGCATATTGCACCGTGCGACGCCCTGTGCCTGATCCCGCACGAAGGCCAGTGGGTGGCGACGCTGTACAACGACGAGGCCGAAGACTTCGACGTGTACATCGATCTCGCCAGCAACATCGGGTGGCAGCAGATGAAGCGCGGCGCCTGGGAGGTGAACTCCATCGACCTCGACCTGGATGTCATTCGCTCACACAGCCAGGGGACCTTCCTCGACGATGAGGACGAGTTCGCGGTGCACAGCGGAGAAATGAATTATCCGCAGGAGCTCATCGATTCGATCCGCCGGGAAAGTGAGCGCCTGTTGACGCAGGTTGCCGCGGACCACGCCCCGTTCAACCATGCATACCGTGCCCAATGGCTGGCCAAGGCTGCCCGGCTGCCATGATCCGCACCGCATGATCAAGCTTTAGATACATCAAGACCACCTAACCCGAGGGGAAAAAGATGGCAATTATCCGCACCTACCGTCTCAATGAAAAGAATGAACTGCTGTTCCGCGAAGCGTGGTTCCAGCAGTTCGACGACGATCAGCTCGGTCAGTTCGTGATCAACCACGGCACCGTGGGGCACATGTCCAAGACCAATGAGGTCCTGGATGTCACTGCAGACCGCGCCGACGAGCTGTTCACTGGTTTCATGGAAACCTGCCAGGCCGAAGGCTATGCCGAAATTGCCGAGGAAGACCAGTCATGGGTCATCGTGCAGTACGCGTTGAAGAGCGCCAACGGCACCGAGCGCGACCACTACCTGGAAAAGAAGGCGACGGAGGCGCTTACCGGACACCTTGCATGGCGCGGGTTGGGCACCGTTGAGTCCAGCGACTTCGGCAACCGCAAGCTGAATATCCGCATCCTTTCCCCGGCCCCCAAGCTTGCAGTCAACGCCATCAAGGTCTGCATTCGCGAGGCAAAGTTGGACTTCACGAAGATGAGCATCGCTACCGCCGACTACGACGCGGTGGACAACGCACGCATGGCGTACCCGCTGCCTGCCAAGCCCTTTAGCCTGAACTAGTACCGAGACCATTGCCGGCATTCAGCATTCGAACGCTGCGCGAGGAAGACTTCGCCAACGTCATCCAACTCTCTGATTCCCTGGGCCGCCGCTGCGATCCAGGGCGGTGGGGTGTGGATGAATGCAGGCTGGCGGTGGTGACCGGGGACGGCGACCTGGTTGCCTGGGCCCGCGCACATTTCTGGGATCCAACAGACCCCGTCGCGCCTGCGGGCTATTACCTGGGCGGCGTTGAAGTAGCGGTTGAATTTCAGGGATTGGGCCTCGCCCAACGCCTGACCCAAGCACGGCTGGCCTGGGTTGCCCCGCGGGCGAGGCAGGTATTCTGCATCGTCAACGCCGGGAATGCCGCTTCGATCTCCTTGCAGCGTTCCATGGGGTTCAGCGAACTGGCACGAGCTGCGGCTTTCGGATCGGTGCGATTCACCGGTGGAGAGGGCATCCTTTTCAGCCGTGAGATCGACGAACGCGACTCGGCGTTGGAAACGACAACCTTCGAGATAGAAACAAGGGACCAATGATTCCTCAAGAAGACAGGGACGACACTCCCGGGGCCAAGCGCAAGGGCACACGCATCGGCGCCACCCGCACGCCGTTGCATTTGGTGTTCCAGGCATGTGTAGGCGTCATTATCGGCATCGGGATTACCTCGCTGTTCTCGCAGGTCATGCCCGCGAAGCTGGCTCTCGCCGGTGTCTTTGTAGCCATCGCAGCCTGGGTTGTCGAGCAGGGCTTTAGGCTGCCCGATCCGCAAAGCGCTTCCGGTGCACGGGTCCGTTTGATCCTCCGTCTGGTATCGCTGATCGGCTTTACCGTGGCAGTGGCACCGCTGCTGGCCCTGATCGAAGGCTAATTAGGTCCGCCGGGCAGCCCTTGCGGGGCTAGGCAGAAAAATTGATCGTAGATAAACCAATGGTCCTCGAGGAAAATTCCTCGAGGACCATTGGTTTATACATAGAGCTGCTAGTCGGTGCCGGCGTCGAAGGCAGCTGCCTCGTTGGCGCGGTCAGTAGCGAGCTCGCTGCCGTCCACCGGGGTGGCGTCAACGATGTCGTTGGCTCCGCCAGCTTCCAGTGAACCAACCAGCTTGGCAGTGGTGCCACCGACCAGGCCCAGCGAAGCATACTGCTCCAGGCGGCCCCGGGAATCGGCGATATCCAAGTTGCGCATGGTCAGCTGGCCGATGCGGTCCACCGGACCGAAGGCTGCATCGCCGACGCGCTCCATGGACAGCTTGTCCGGGTGGTAGCTCAGGTTTTTGCCCACGGTGTCCAGGATCGTGTAGTCATCACCGCGGCGCAGGCGGATGGTTACGGTGCCGGAGATTGCGGAGCCAACCCAACGCTGCAGCGATTCGCGCAGCATCAGTGCCTGTGGGTCCAGCCAGCGGCCTTCGTACATCAGGCGGCCGAGGCGGCGGCCCTCGTTGTGGTAGCTGGCAACGGTGTCCTCGTTGTGGATTGCGTTGACCAGCCGTTCGTAGGCGATGAACAGCAGCGCCATGGCAGGAGCCTCGTAGATGCCGCGGGACTTTGCCTCGATGATGCGGTTCTCGATCTGGTCGCTCATTCCCAGGCCGTGGCGTCCGCCGATGATATTCGCCTCGTTGACCAGTGCCACCGGATCAACGTATTCCTTGCCGTTGATCGCCACCGGGCGTCCGGCGGAGAAGGTGATCGAGACATCCTCGGACTTGATCTCTACGTTCTCGTCCCAGTACTTGACGCCCATGATCGGTTCGACGTTTTCGATCGAGCTGTTGAGCAGTTCAAGGGTCTTGGCTTCGTGGGTTGCGCCCCAGATGTTCGCATCGGTGGAGTAGGCCTTTTCGGCCGAGTCGCGGTAGGGGAAGCCGTGGGCCTGCAGCCACTCGGACATTTCCTGGCGTCCACCCAGTTCTGCAACGAAGTTCGGATCAAGCCATGGCTTGTAGATGCGCAGCTTCGGGTTGGCCATCAGGCCATAGCGGTAGAAGCGCTCGATGTCGTTGCCCTTGTAGGTTGAGCCGTCGCCCCAGACATCGACGCCATCCTCGCGCATGGCGCGGACCAGCAGGGTGCCGGTGACGGCGCGACCCAGTGGAGTGGTGTTGAAGTAGGACTTTCCGCCGGAGCGGATATGGAAGGCACCGGTGGCCAGAGCGGCGAAGCCTTCTTCGACCAGTGCAGGCTTGCAGTCAACCAAGCGGGAGTTCTCTGCACCGTATTCCAGCGCGCGACCCGGTACCGCATCGATATCAGGCTCATCGTACTGGCCGAGGTCGCCGGTGTAGGTGTATGGGATGGCGCCCTTGTCGCGCATCCAGGCTACTGCGACGGAAGTGTCGAGGCCACCGGAGAACGCGATACCAACGCGTTCACCTACAGGAAGATTGGTAAGAACTTTAGACATGTTCCCATCCTAATGGATAAATATGCATAGTAGTGAATCGTACGGGGAATTCTTTGTACGAAGTCCTAACAGATAGCCTATGGGGAGAAGCGCATTCAGCGAAGTACTGCATGCAATTACTAAGAAGGAGCAACAATGGAAATGCGCCAGTTGGGCCGCAGCGGCCTGCAGGTTTCAGTGGTTGGCCTTGGATGCAACAACCTGGGGCGTGCCGGAACTGCCACCGAGTCCCAGGAAGGCACCGACGCTGTGATCCACGCCGCCCTTGATGCAGGGATCACCTTCTTTGATGTGGCCGACACCTACGGCAAACAACCGGGACTCTCGGAAACCCGGCTGGGCAGGGCGCTGGGAGCGCGGCGAGATGACATCATCCTGGCCACGAAGTTCGGCATGGACATGCAGGGTGTCAATGGGCCCGATTACGTCGCCAGAGGCTCCCGCCGATATATCGTCAAGGCGGTTGAGGCCTCGTTGACCCGTTTGGGAACCGAATACATCGACCTGTACCAATTCCACACACCGGATCCCAACACCCCGATTGACGAAACGCTGGGGGCATTGGATGAACTGGTCAATAGCGGCAAGGTTCGCTACATCGGCCACTCGAACCGTGCGGGGTGGCAGATCGCCCAGGCCCACTACCTGGCCAAGGAGCTTGGTACGCAGAAATTCATTTCCGCGCAGAACCACTACAATCTTTTGGATCGCCGGGCCGAATTGGAGGTGCTTCCAGCAGCCGCAGAACTTGGACTCGGGGTGCTGCCGTACTTCCCGCTGGCCAACGGGCTGCTCACCGGCAAATACGGCAAAGGCCAGGCTCCTGCCGGAAGCCGGCTCACCCACTCGCGCCAACACCTGGTGCAAGACAGCGACTTTGAACAGCTCGCTGCCTATGCCGCATTTGCCGCAGATCGCGAGCTGAGCCCCGTGGAACTCGCGTTTTCCTGGCTGGCGGCACAGCATCCGGTGGCTTCGGTGATTGCCGGGGCCACCAGGGTGGAGCAGGTCATTGCCAACGCGCAGGCGGTGCGGTGGATTCCCACCGAGAACGAGCGGGCGCAGCTGGACGAGATTTTCCCTCCGGCGCAGAAGATTGCATTGTTCTAATGCACCGGAGCTAAAGCTCAGGCCAGAAACCCCTGCGGTTTCTGGCCTGAAGTTTGCTTGGCAAATGAAGTGCCTAGGTCTCATCGGTCACGTAGACGACGATGTCCTTGCCCTTGATTTCCGCCGCGTAGCGGGTCAAAGCAGACTTTGCCGGTCCGGCGATGACCGTGCCGTCCTTTGGCTCAAAGCGCGAACCATGGCAGGCGCAGTAAAAGTCGTTCTTATCAGACTTCGGGGACACCGCGCAGCCTTGATGGGTGCACTTATTCGAGTAGGCAAGCACCGTCTTATCGTCCTGGCGGAAGATGAGCACGGCTGCCTTTTCGCCATTGGGACGGGTTGCGGGAGCCGAGGCTCGTGAACCAACGGGCAGGTCCGCTTCCTTCATCAACGCCTGACCCTCGCCGCTGGGAGTCGGGATGTCCTTGGCTTCGGGAGTTTCGGCTTCGGAGTGGCCGTCGCCGCAGGCGGTCAAAAGTGCTGCCGAGCCGAGAGCGGCGGAGGCACACATGAAGGTGCGTCGAGCTGGTTTGGCAAAGTCAGTCATGAGCCCCATTATTTCAGATCAAGCTGTGCCTTCGCTTAGCCGGTAGAGGGCAGTCCAAAGACTTAACCGTCGACAGTGGCTACACTGCTGAGTATCGGAGAAAGGCGATGCCATGAAGCTGAAAAGAATCTTGTGGACCGTCGGCGGGATAACGATTCTCGGTGGTCTGATGTTTCTGATTTCGCAGCCGGATGACTCGCCGTGGAGAGCCTTCGGCCCCTGGGGCTACTGGCTGCTGGCAGGGTTGTTTGTCATCGCCGCCGCAATCCGTTTGCTTCGCGGCCCGGGTCCGCACAAGACGCACTATGTACGGGACCCCATGGCCGCCGATGGTCAATCCTATGGGAGCCTGATGACCGGCTCTGCAGACCAGGGTGCATCTACCGCGTTTACCGACAACAGCCTCGCGGCCCTGACCCCGCTGACGGAACTAACAGAAGATCACCAGCCGCCGGAGGAATTCAAACTCAGGTAGTCGCAAGGCAAAACGAAGCGGCACCCACCGGACAATGAGTGCCGCCCCGTCGTCATTCGCACCGCTCAGGGAGGCGCGGCGCGAAAACCTTGGCGAACTAGTTGTTGAACTTCTTTCCATTGACCCGCTCGGAGGCTCCAACCTGATCGAGGTACGGGGTGATGCCGCCTAGGTGCATCGGCCAACCGGCGCCGGTGATCATGCACAGGTCAACGTCTGCAGCCTCGGCTACGACTCCTTCTGCCAGAAGCAGCCCAATTTCCTGAGCCAGTGCATCTTGGACCCGAATAAGGATCTGCTCCTTGGTTGACGGCTTGTCGCCGAAGCTCATGAGTTTGGCAGCTTCCGGGTTCAAGATTTGGGCGTCGTGCTCGTCTGCGACCCACAGGCTGGTGATCTTCGCATCAACCAAATTCTGCAGGTTCTGCGAAACGGCAAAACGCTCGCCGAAGGCCGCGTTGAGGGATTCGTTGACATGCTGGGCAACCGGTAGTCCCACCATTGCCAGCAGAGTCATCGGCGTCATGGGCAGGCCCATTGGTGCCAGCGCGGTGTCAGCTGTATGGGCATCGGTGCCTTCGTCGAAGGCGGCCTGCACCTCGCTCATCAGGCGAAGCAGCACACGGTTGACCACGAATGCCGCCGAATCTTCGGTGCGCACGGTGGTCTTCTTCAGTGCCTTGCCCAGTACGAAAGCCGTGGACAGCGCCGCATCGCTGGTCCATTCGGTCGACGCGATCTCCAGCAGCGGCATGACCGCCACCGGGTTGAAGAAGTGGAAGCCTACCAGGCGCTCGGGGTGCCTGAGATCTCGGCCCATTTCGGTGACCGAGAGCGAAGAGGTGTTCGTGGCAAGCACGCACTCGGGGGAGACGACCGCCTCAACCTCGGCGAAGACCTGCTTCTTGACGTTGAGCTCTTCAAAGACTGCCTCGATGACGAAGTCCGCGTCGGCGAAGGCTTCCTTGGTGACCGAACCGGAAACCAGTGCCTTGGCGCGGTTCACCGCATCCTGGCTCATACGGCCCTTGGCGTGAAGTTTGTCGATCTCACCGTGGATGTAGGCCAGTCCCTTGTCGATGCGCGACCGATCCAGATCGGTGATGACCACCGGCACGCTCAGGCGTCGCACGAACAGCAGGGCCAGCTGGCTTGCCATCAAGCCCGCGCCCACCACGCCGACCTTGGTCACCGGGCGCGCAAGCTTTGCATCGGGTGCGCCGGCCGGACGCTTGCCGCGCTTCTGGACCAGATCAAGGAACGCGTAGACGGTGTTTTGGAATTGCGCGGTGTTCATCAGGCCCGTCAGTGCCTCGATTTCCAGCTGCGCCGATTCCTTTTGGGTCAGCGTCAGGCCCTTGCGGAATACCTCCAGCACCTTATACGGGGCAGGGGCCGCCCCGGACAGCTTGGCGTCGACGAATTTTTCAGCTGCGTCGGCGGCGTCGAGCCAGCGGCGTGCCACCTCTGGATCCGTGGGGTCTACGGCGTTAGGGCGCTTGACCTCGTGGGCGCCGGTCAGCACGCCGTCGGCGAAGGCGATGGAGTGCTCGATGAAGTCGGCCGGTTCGAAGATGGCATCGGCAACGCCCATCTTGAAGGCCGCTGGCCCCGAGAGGGTGCGGTTGTTGTTCAGCGGGTTCTCGATCATGACCTTCAACCCGTTTTCCGGACCGACCAGGCGCGGCAGGCGGTAGACTCCCGCCCATCCCGGGATCAGGCCAAGGAAACCCTCGGGCAGGCCCAGCGCGCCGGCGGCGGTGCTGACCGTGCGGTAGGTGCAGGCCAGGGCGATTTCCAGGCCGCCGCCCAGAGCCAGGCCGTTGATGAAGGCAAAGGTGGGCACGCCCAGATCTGCGAGCAGGTCATAGGCCTGGTGGCCCAGGGTCGCCATGGCCGCCGCCTGGCTGGGTGCACTCAACCGGGTGACCGCCGACAGGTCGGCCCCGGCAATCAGGAAGTAGGGCTTGCCGGTGATGGCCAGCGCATGGATTTCGCCGTTCTTGGCACGCTGCGCCTGAACTTGAAGCGCCGCGTGCAGTTCGATCAGCCCGTTGGGGCCGAGCGTAGTCGGCTTGCGGTGGTCAAGCCCGTTGTCCAGGGTCAGCAAGGCGAGGGTCTTTCCGCTGGGCAGGGCCACGTCCTTGACCAGGGAATGGGTGATGGTTTCGTCGTGCATCAACGCTGCAACGCCGGCGAAATCTGGGGTGATAGCTGAAGTCATGGTTCTGGTCCTTAAGCCTTGGTGCCGAAGTCTGCGTGGTTGGGGTTTTCCCAGATCACGGTGCCGCCCATGCCCAGGCCGATGCACATGGTGGTGATGCCGTAGCGCACGGTGTGGTCTTCGGAGAACTGCCGCGCCAACTGGGTCATCAGTCGAACGCCGGAGGAAGCCAGCGGGTGGCCCACCGCGATCGCTCCGCCATAGCGGTTCACCCGAGGGTCTTCCTGATCGATGCCGTAGAAGTCGAGGAATGAGAGCACCTGCACGGCGAAGGCCTCGTTGATTTCAAACAGTCCGATATCCTCGATGCCCAGCCCCGCCTTGGCCAGCGCCTTCTCGGTGGCCGGCACCGGGCCATAGCCCATGACATCCGGTTCCACGCCGGCGAAGGCGAAGGAGACCATACGCATCTTCGGCGTCAGCCCCAATTCGCGCACCGCCTGCCCGCTGGCGAGCATGGCTGCGGTGGCCCCGTCGTTCAGGCCCGCGGCGTTGCCTGCCGTCACCCGGCCGTGGGCACGGAAAGGGGTGCGCAGATCGGCCAGGGATTCCATGGTGGTGCTGGGCCGCGGAGGCTCATCCACGGTGTTGACCGCCCAGCCTTCTTCCGGTCGCTTCGCCGCTACCGGGATCAAATCCGGCTGGATCTGGTTGTTCTTGTAGGCCTGGGCAAGCTTCTGCTGGGAGGACACCGCGTAGCGGTCAGCGCGTTCCTTGGTAATGGCAGGGAAGCGGTCGTGCAGGTTCTCCGCGGTATTGCCCATGTTTAGCGCCTGGGGATCGACGATGCGTTCGCTCATGAAGCGCGGGTTGGGATCAGCGCCTGCGCCCATGGGGTGGTTGCCCATGTGCTCCACGCCGCCGGCCACGACGACGTCGTAGGCGCCGAAGGCGATGCCGCCCGCGGTGGTGGTTACCGCGGTCATGGCACCGGCGCACATGCGGTCGATGGCGTAGCCCGGAACCGACTTCGGAATGCCGGAGAGCAGGCCAACGGTGCGGCCGATGGTCAGGCCCTGGTCGCCCGTCTGCGTGGTGGCGGCCAGCGAAATCTCGTCGATCTTCTCCGCCGGCACCTGTGGGTTGCGCTCCAGCAGGCCGCGGACCGCCTTCACCGCCAGGTCGTCAGCGCGCGTGCCGTGGTAGATCCCCTTTTCTCCGGCCTTGCCGAATGGGGTGCGTACCCCGTCGATGAAGACGACGTCGCGGTCGTCGAGCAGGCTGCGCACGTTATCGTGCTCCGTCGAGGCATTGACACTCACCGTCGGACTCCTAGGAAGGTAGTTCAGTCTGCGCCGCCATCGGCGCCGCAGTGGCCACGATCACTGTGACCCAGAACATACGTTACTCATGAGTAACTTGAAGTGCAAGTGGGCGGTGTCACGCACCCGGGAGAAGCGAAAAAATGCCGCCGGAAACTCCTTGTCACGGGAGTTTCCGGCGGCATGTTCGGCAGGCGCGGGCGGCCTACTTTTGCTTGAACGCCGCGGCGAGGCGGTGAGAAAGCAGCTCGCGCTGCCAGGGGCGTGCGCCCATCGTCCCGAGGGCCTCATCGACCGAACCTTCGCTGAGCACCGTGGGCGGGTTCCAGCACAGCTCGCGCAGGAACTTGGGGGTGAGCAGGTTTTCGCCGGGAATGTTCCACTCTTCGCTGACGGCGCTCACCACGTCCTTGGCCAGGGCAAGGCGGGCGGCCGCCTGCGGGTTCTTTTCCACCCATGAGCGGTGGTGCGGCAGGCCCGGTTTGTCAACCCGCAGCTCGGGAAGTTCCCGGGTGCTGCGCCCGCGCTGCACCGCATCAAGCCAGCGCGGAGCATCGCGTTTGGCGCTACGCCCATGGAATCCGGGGATCTGGAGCAGGGCGGGGACCGAGCTAGCCCGGAAGTCGATGGCTGCCATAATCGCCTTATCCGGCAGCAAGCGCCCGGGAGCGATGTCCCGGCTCTGGGCCAGGGATTCGCGCGAGGTCCACAGCTCGCGGGCCACGGCAAGGTTGCGCCGGCTCTTAATCTTGCTGATGCCTGAAAGCTTGCGCCATGGCTCAGACACCGGGGCAGCGGCCGGCATGTGCAGTTCGTAGTCGAATTCCTGACGGGCGAACTCAAGCTTGCCCTGCTCCTCAAGCACCTCGGTGATCTTGCCGCGCAGCGCGTCCAACACCTCGACGTCCAGGGCGGCATAGTTCAGCCAGGACTCGGGCAACGGGCGGGTCGACCAGTCCACCGCGGAATGCTCCTTGGCAAGCTTGAGCCCGAGCAGTTCCCCGACCATGGTGCCCAGGGAGACGCGCGGGAATCCTGCAAGCCTGCCCGCCAGCTCGGTGTCGAAGAGCGAGACCGGGTTCATGCCCAGCTCATTGAGGCACGGCAGATCCTGGGTGGCAGCATGCAGGATCCAGGGGTGTTCATTGGCGAAGTCAACCAGGGGAGACAGATCGTCCAGGGTTTCGGGATCGATGAGCCAGGTGCCTGCGCCTTCGCGGCGGATCTGCACCAAAAACGCGCGCTGCCCATAGCGGAAGCCGCTGGCGCGTTCGGTGTCGACGGCAAGGTCGCCGCTGCCCTGCTGCAGGGCTCGCACCGCCCGCTGCAGGGCCGGTGCGGTCGCGATGACCTCAGGGATGCCTTCGCTGGGGGAGTTGAGCGGGATGAGTTCGGGTTCCTGGGCAGGCGCTGCTGCCGCTGCGGTGGACGAGTGATGTTCAGGATTGCTCATGGTGCTTCCATTCTAAGTCCGACTCCACTCCGCGGTGCCGTGCACGCGTCAGCTCAGGCGGCGGAACGGCAGCTGCTGAACACCCTCGGGCAGCGGCGGCAGGCCCGCAAAGGTGCAGACCATGTCCGCCCAGGCGCTGAGGTGGACGCCGAGGTTTTCCGGGTCGGGGGACCAGGAGGCGCGCAGTTCAATGTCGATGTAGTCCTGCTCCCCGACGAGGTTGCCGAAGGACTCGGAGATGACGCGGGTCGCGGTGCCGCCGGCGGAATGGTACCGCGCGTTTCTTTCGCTCAGCGTCTCTTCCAGCCAGCTCCATGCGACGGAGGCGAGCATGCTGTCCTGCCCCATCTCATTTTCGAGCCGGGCGCGGATGTAGGTGACGATGCGGAACTGCCCGCCCCACAATTCCTGTCCGGCAGGGTCGAAGAGCAGGATGAATCTGCCGGTGGCAAGCTGCTCTGCGGGTTTCAGGAAGGGGGTGCGGCCCAGTTCCTTGTTGGATCTTCCATGGCCGGGCACCGCGGACTCCAAGACGTCGCCGCTGAGTGCCAGGGCGAACGGGGCGAGCCGGCCGGGGGCAGGAATTTCGGTGAAGTGAAGCTCTTTGCGGACCTTGGCCTGGGACAACTCCTCAAGGGCCAGGGCGAAGGCCGGCGGGATCGCTGCGGCAGGGCGTTCATTGGTCACAGTGCGAGTCTAAAGCGCGCCGCACCGCTGGTGCGGTACGGCGCGCCGAGCCTCGCCCCGTCGACTACGCTGCGACGTGCTGTCCCAGCAGCTCGCCGAGCTTGGCGATGAAGGCGTCAACGTCGGCTTCGGAGGTGTCGAAGGAGCACATCCAGCGCACCTGGCCCGCTGCGCGGTCCCAATCGTAGAAGCGGAAGGATTCGCGCAGCTTGTCGCTGACCTCATTGGGCAGCTGGGCGAACACGCCGTTGGCCTGGGTTGGGTAGACCAGTTCGACGCCGTCGATCTGCTGCACGGCCGCCGAGAGCTTGGCAGCCATCGAATTTGAATGGCCTGCAAGCTCGCGCCACAGCCCGGTGCCGTATAGTTCGATCAACTGGGCCGAGATGAAGCGCATCTTGGAACCAAGCTGCATGTTCATCTTGCGCAGGTATTTCATGTCGGCGGCCAGCTCGCTGCGCAGCGTCAGGATGCCTTCTCCGGCCAGCATGCCGTTCTTGGTGCCGCCCAGGGAGACGATGTCAACGCCGGCATCGGTGGTCAGCTCGCGCAGCTCGACGCCCAGCGAGGCTGCAGCATTGGCCAGGCGGGAACCGTCGAGGTGCACCATCATCCCCAGCTTGTGTGCGTGATCGGTGATCGCCTTGATTTCCTGCGGCGTGTACACGGTGCCCAGCTCGGTGGCCTGGGTGATCGATACAGCCAGCGGCTGGGCGCGGTGCTCGTCGCCCCAGCCCCAGGCCTCCTGGTCGATCAGTTCCGGGGTCAGCTTGCCGTCGGGAGTGTCCACCTGCAGCAGCTTGAAACCGCCGACGCGTTCAGGGGCGCCGTTCTCGTCGACGTTGATGTGGGCGCTGGAGGCGCAGATGACTGCTCCCCAACGCGGCAGCAGCGACATCAGCGCGGTGACGTTGGCGCCGGTGCCGTTGAATACCGGGAAGATCGCAGCCTGTTCGCCGAACAGCTCGCGGGCCACCTCGTCGAGACGTTCGGTGTACTGGTCTTCGCCGTAGGCGATCTGGTGTCCGCCGTTGGCGCGGGAGATCGCGTCGAGGATGCGCGGGTGCACGCCCGAGTAGTTATCCGATGCGAATCCGCGCAGGGAGGTGTCGTGGCTCAGGGTCATCGTGGAAGTTCCTTCAATGGTTGTGTCCCCGTGGGGACCGAAAATTTTTTGTCAGTGCGGCGCCGGGGTAAGGGGTAAGACGCCAATCAGCCCGGTACCGCCATACGGTAACGGGCTGATGAGCTCTTAGGCCTTGGGCAATGCGACGCGGGTGCCGTTCAGCTTGGCCGCCTCGGGTTCCAGCAGTTCGACGGCCGCTGTGGCGAGGAAGCTGACGGGGGTGTAGCCGGCGGGTGCATCGTCGGCGGACTTGTCGGTCAGCGCCTTGACAACCCAGCTGAGGGCTGCCGACTGGGGCGCCTGCTTGGTGAACAAACGGGCGATGGCGTTGACCCAGTGTTCTGCCGCCGCCTTCACCGCACCGTAGTTCGCGTTCGACGGAGTAGGGTTCATCACCGATTCGGAGCTGACAATCGCCAGTCGTCCAGCCGGGGAAGCTACCAGATCGTCAACGAACAACCGGGTGGTGTTGCGCAGGGTGGTCATCACGCTGTCATGCAGGAAGTACCAGTCCTCATCGCTTTGCCCGGTGATCGATTTGCCCCCGCGCCAGCCGCCCACCAGGTGCAACAGGACGTCCACCGTGCCGTGCTGGTCGTGGATGGTGTCGCGCAGATGTTCTACGGCGGCGTAGTCGGTGAGATCGCACTGGTAGCGCATTGCCGCGCGCGGCATGCGTTCGACCAGTCGATCTGCGTCGCTTCCCACCGCGAGCACCTTGGCTCCGGCGTCGATCAGCGCTTTCGCGCAGGCGACGCCGGAAGCTGAGGTGGCCCCGGCAATCAGCACTACTGGAGCCCGGCGCTTGGGCTCGTTCTGGGACTTAGTTTGTTCGCTCACGTACCTAGCCTAGATCAAGATTGCCTGGGTTGACTGGCTAGATTTCGGTGGCGCCGGTCATGCCGCGGGTGGACTCGATGGTTTCAGTCATCTTCTTGGACAGTGCCTCGTAGAACATCGACAGCGGGAACTCATCGTCCATGACCTGATCGGTGATTTCGCGCAGTGGAGCGGTCAGCGGCAGTGCGTCCGGACCCTTGGCCCATACCGAAGCCGGGTTGGGGGTCACGGTAGCCGAGACCAGCTCGTAGGCAGCCAGCCAGTGGGCCAGCTTCGGGCGGTCGATGGACTTCCAGTACAGCTCGTCGATGGCGTCGCCCAGTGCGGAAACCACGGCGGGAACTTCGGCCCAATCGATGGCCAGCTTGGTGTCGGTCCAGTGCAATACGTGGTTCTGGTGCATCCACGCGAAGAGCAGCTGTCCGCCCAGGCCGTCGTAGTTGCGCACGCGCGAACCGGTGATGGCGAAGCGGAAGATGCGGTCGAAGATTACCGCGTACTGGACCAGCTTGGCGGTCTTAGCGGTGCGCTCGTCGCTGGCTGGATCGTTTTCGATCTTGACGCATTCGCGGAAGGCGGTCAGGTCGCAACGCAGCTCTTCCAGGGAGTACAGGAAGAACGGCATGCGCTGCTTGATCATGAACGGGTCGAATGGCAGATCGCCGCGCATGTGGGTGCGGTCGTGGATCAGGTCCCACATGATGAAGGTTTCTTCGGTCAGCTTCTGATCTTCGAGCAGCTGAGCGGCGTCCTCCGGCAGCTGTAGGTTGGTGATCGCGGTGGCATCCTTGAGCACCTTGCGGAAGCGTACGGCTTCGCGGTCCTGGAAAATTGCGCCCCAGGTGAAGGATGGGGTTTCGCGGATGGCAACCGACTCGGGGAAGAGCACCGCCGAGTTGGTGTCATAGCCCGTGGTGAAATCAATGAAACGCAGCGGGACGAACAGCTTGTTGGAGTACTCGCCCTCTTCCAGTGCGGCGATGAACTCCGGCCACATGACCTGGATCAACACGGCTTCAAGGTGTCGGTTGGTGGAGCCGTTCTGGGTGTACATCGGGAAGACGACCAGGTGCATCAGTCCGTCGACGCGCTGGGTCTGCGGCTGGAATTCCATGAGGGAATCAAGGAAGTCCGGAACGCCGAAGCCCGCATCGGACCAGTTCTGCAGGTCGATCACGAGCTTGTCCAGGTAGGCTGCATCGTGCTCGAAGAAGCCGCGCAGGGACTTGATGGAGTCGATGACCGTGGCGACCAGCTCAGCGGCGCGCGGGGCAGTGGCCTGATCGGCCAGCGAGCCGTCCTTGACCTGCAGACCCTGGAATTCGCTGGCTGCAGCCTTGAGCTTCAGCCATGCGTCGGACTTGGCGATGCGCTGTGCGTCTTCTGGACTGGTAGCCACTGGCTTGGTGGAAATCTGGGTCATCTCGGTACACCTTCTTCTTCGGTAGGGCAGCGTTCAGTTGCTTGATTAGAACGCTACGCCTATCGAAAGAAAAAGTAACTCTGAGAGGTCAGTGAATAAGGAGCTCTTATTCATAGGGTGATGTAGATCGCTTCACCTACAGCGCTGTTTAGTCCTGGGCCTTACGCAGCTTCAGGCTGAGCGAATTCATGCAATAGCGCAGGTCGGTCGGCGTACCAAAGCCCTCGCCTTCAAAGACATGGCCCATATGGGAATCGCAGTTGGCACAGCGGACCTCAACCCGCTTCATACCCATCGATTCGTCCGTGATGTACCGGACCCGGTCTTCGGCCAGCGGGGCAAAGAAGGATGGCCAGCCGCAACCTGCATCGAACTTCGTGGTGCTGGCAAAGAGCTCGGCCCCGCAGGCCCGACATGAATAGACGCCCTCGGTGGTGGTGTCCCAATATTCGCCGGTGAAAGGGCGCTCGGTCCCGGCCTGGCGCAACACGTGGAACTCTTCGGGCGAAAGTACGGTGCGCCAATCGATCTCTTCGGCGCCAGCTGATTCAGGATTTGGAATTTCGTTCATACTAAGGAAACTACAACCGCGGCGGTATGATTCCCAACCGCACTTCTGGAATGATGAAAATATGCCTCGGAAAATCGTCGACAAACTCGAACCACGTAAGACAGTCCCCGCCACCATCGTCGGTGTCGGCCTTGGCGTCGCCGCCGGTTCGCTTGTCGCCGCCAGTGTTTCGGCACTTGCAGGGTACTTCGCCCGCCGCGTTGTCACCCCCGAAGAGCGCAGAGCCCAGAACGCAGCAGTCAAGCAGATCGTTACCGACGAGCAGGGGCAACTGTGGATGCATCTTGGCCGCGATTCGGAAACCATCGAACCAGGCGGATGCACGTTCCTGGCCGAATTTGATGCCTGTGCGGTTCGACTATCGCCGCCGCGCGAGGTTGATGGAAAGCCGAAGCTGGTCGCTCGGCGCATCGAACAGGTCTACCGCGGCTCGCTCGACGGAGTAAGGCGAGGATACCTCTCGGGCGCAATGTACGAACACCCCTCCGACCTCGGCTTCACCGCCGAAGACGTCGTCATTGACCTGGAAATCGGTGAGGGCCCGGCCTGGCTGGTACGAGGAACGCAGCACCAAGACGTCTGGGTCATCGGGGTCCATGGGCGTGGTGCCCGGCGCAACGAGTCCATCAGGGCGCTGCCCGCGTTGGCCAAGGTTGGGGTCACCACCTTGCTGATGAGCTATCGGAATGACGGAACGGCGCCCACTGGTCCGGATGGACGCTATGGGCTGGGCGATACCGAATGGTTGGACGTTCAGGCAGCCGTTAAGTACGCGCAAGATCACGGTGCACGCCAGATCATGCTCTTGGGCTGGTCGATGGGTGGGGCCATCAGCCTGCAGATGGCGGACCGGTCGGAACTAGGGCAGGATATTGACGCATTGATGCTCGTGGGGCCGGTCATCAACTGGGTCGACGTGCTCTCGCATCAGGCGCGGGCCAACAAGATTCCACGGTCGGTGGGACACTTCGGACAGTGGCTGCTGTCCAACAAGGCAGGACGTTGGATCACCGGACAGGCGGCGCCGGTAAACCTGAAGCGATTGAACTGGGTGGACCGCGCCGACGAACTCACCCATCCGATCCTCTTGATGCATAGCCGGGACGACCAATTCGTCCCCAACGGACCCAGCTTGAAACTCGCGGCCCTTCGACCGGATCTGGTCAACCTGAAAACCTTCACCAAGGCGGGGCACACCAGAGAACCAAATGTAGATCCGCAGCTCTTCGAAAGCGCGGTCAGCGAGTTTGTGGTAGCACGGATTGCGCAGCGCCAAGTAATGTAGTGGTAGCACGGATTGCGCAGCGCCAAGTAATGTAGCTGCCCCGACACAGTAAAAGCTCGGGTGGGGAACAATGTCCCCACCCGAGCTTTTGCTCATCTAATGAACAGCGATGGAAGCCACGGTTGCCCCGGTCGCCCTGACAACATCCTGTGGAGCAATCTCAAGACTGAAGCCACGTCGGCCACCTGAGATGAAGACAGTATCAAACAGCTGGGCACTTGCATCAATCACCGTCGCCGACTGCTGCCTCTGCCCAAAAGGCGATATTCCGCCAAGGACGTAGCCGCTGCGTCGTTGGGCAGCGCCCTTGTCCGCCATTTGTGCCTTCTTTTTGCCAAGGGCAACTCCCACAGCCTTGAGATCCAACATAGAATCCACCGGCACCACGGCAATCGCCAGCTCCTGGGAGGCGGTAGCACCTGTGGAGACCATCAGGGTTTTGAATACCCGAGCGCCATCGACTCCCAGCTGCTCGGCGGCTTCGCCGCCATAGCTTTCGGCCGAGTCGCTATGCACATAGTGGTGAGCTGTATAGGCAATGCCCGCGGCATCCAGCGCGGCAGTAGCAGGAGTCGAAGCCGCTTGCTTGTTCTTTCCCATAAACCTCAGTACTTCTTCCCGCTAGGCGGCTAGCTGCTCAGTAATCTGGCGCTTGATGCGGCCAAGCATGGCGGTCATGCCACGCATGCGCAATGGTGAGAGCGCGCGAGTCAAACCCAGCTGCTGCGGCATGTCATCCGGCACGGCAAGGATCGATGCCGCGTCGGCGCCGTCCAGCCCGGCGGCGAGCACCGAGGCGAAGCCGCGGGTGGTCGGAGCTTCCGGGGGAGAGGAGAAGAAGAGCGCGACCGGGTTGCCCGCCTCCTGAGATACTTCAACCACCAAAAATAGCGGCGACTGGCATTCAACAACCTGCTCCAACAGCTCAGGGTGTTCAGCCAGGCGCTCGGGGAGTTCTGGCAGCTCGCGCGAAAACTCCAGGAGCAGCTCCAAACGTTCAGCCTCGGGAACTTCGCTGAACTCGTCGATGATGTCGGTCAGTTCACTGGGGACAGAACTCATGCTCGTGCACCTCGCTTTGCTGGAACTTCGCCCTTTTCTGCGCCGCGGACGATCGGCACGCCGACAGCGTTGCCCCATTCGGTCCACGAACCGTCGTAGTTGCGCACCGATTCAAAACCAAGCAGGTGCTTGAGCACGAACCACGTGTGGCTCGAACGCTCGCCGATACGGCAGTAGGCGACCACATCATCGCCGGGCTTCAGCCCAGCACCGTCAAGGTAAATGGCTTCCAGCTCGGAACGCGTCCTAAAGGTCCCGTCCTCGGCGGCGGCCTTGGCCCATGGCACCGATGCGGCACTCGGGATATGTCCGCCGCGCAATGCACCCTCCTCAGGGTAGGCAGGCATGTGGGTGCGCTCGCCGGAGTACTCTTCGGCAGAGCGCACATCAATCAAGGGGTTGCCCAGGTGCTGCAGGACCTGCGGGAGGAAGGCACGGATCTCGTCGTCGCGGCGTTCAACTACCGGGTAGTCGCTCGGGGTGACGGCAGGCTTTTCGGTGCTCAACTCGTGGCCCTCGGCGATCCACTTGTCACGGCCGCCATCCATCAGGCGAACATCCTCGTGACCGAACAAGGTGAAGACCCACAGCGCGTAGGCGGCCCACCAGTTGGACTTGTCGCCGTAGATGACCACGGTGGTGTCACGTGAAATTCCCTTGGAGGAGAGCAACTTGGCGAAGCCTTCACCATCGACGTAGTCGCGGGTCACTTCATCGTTCAGCTCGGTGTGCCAGTCAATTTTCTGCGCACCGGGGATATGCCCCGTTGCATACAACAGAATGTCCTCATCAGATTCCAGAACGACCAAGTTGTCTGCATTGAGGTTCTCCGCCACCCACTGGGTGGAAACCAAACGCTCGGGATGAGCGTATGCCGCATACTTCTCGTTGGACTCGACGGGCAATGGCATTTTGAATCACGTTCCTTGCATGTGTCGGTGTGACGGGTGTTCCCGCCCATTGCTTGCTCTACTTCTAGACTAGTGCTCCGGGCCCATCACCACTGTGTGAGCTATGACATTTCGCCATGATCCAGCGTCATCCAAGGTAAACTGGCCGTTGGGCCTGCCAGCGGCGACCCTCGATCATCTGAGCATTCAAACGAAGGATCCCCCAAGCCAATGGCGACGATCACACACCTGAGCGAGACCACACCGCAGCTGTCTATTGAAGAACTGCTGGCCGGATTCCATCCGTCATATCGCTTTGGGGAAGTGTCCTTCAATACCTACCATCCGGACCCCAACCAGCCATCGCAAACCGAGGCTGTCACCAAGCTGCAGAATTTCGCTGAGACCGTGGGAAAGTCGAATTCCGGATCGTTCATCTCCAAGCTCTTCGGCAAGAAGAAGGAAACCAAGAACGGCATCTACCTTGACGGCGGTTTTGGCGTGGGCAAGACTCACCTGCTCGCTTCGCTGTGGCATGCAGCCCCAGGGCGCAAGGCATTTGGAACCTTCGTCGAGTACACCAACCTGGTCGGCGCGCTCTCATTCCGCCAAACCGTTGACGTGCTCAGCCAGTACAGCCTGGTATGCATCGATGAATTCGAACTGGATGATCCGGGAGACACCGTGCTGATGTCCCGACTCATGCGTGAGCTCTCTGATGCAGGCGTCAAGCTGGCAGCTACCTCCAATACCCTGCCCGGTGCTTTGGGCGAGGGGCGTTTTGCCGCCGTTGATTTCCAGCGCGAAATCAAAACGCTGTCGGAGCAGTTTGAGGTTCACCGCGTCGAGGGTGAAGACTTCCGCCACCGAGGCCTGCCGGATGCGCCGGAGCCGTTGGATGACGCGAAGATCGAAACCTACGCCGAAGAGCGCTACCCGGAAAAGACGTTGGCGGTCGATGACTTCGCAGAATTGGTGGCCCACCTGTCCAAGGTCCACCCATCCCGCTACCGCCAGCTGATCTCGGAAGCCGACGTTCTGGTATTGCATAACGTCGACACCATCACCGACCAGGCCATTGCCCTGCGCTTCGTGGTGCTTGCAGACCGCCTGTATGACAAGGACGTGCCGATCGTTGCCTCCGGCAAGCCGTTCAGCGAACTATTTACCGCCGAGATGATGGCCGGCGGCTATCAGAAGAAGTATTTCCGTGCAGTTTCACGACTGACCGCACTGGCCCGTGAAGGCCAGATTGGAGAAACAACCCTCTAGCGGGAAGCTATTGACACCCCCACATCATCGCCGAGCAATCCGTTCGGCGATGATGTGCGTTAACAGTCCAATGAGCAAGGCCCAGAACGCCCCGCCAATGCCAAAGAGCGTCACATTACCCGCCGCCACGAGCATGGTGGCCAAGGCACTGAGCTGCCACCGCGGTTCCTTCATAGCACCGCGCATGGCATTGCTCAGGGTAGCCAGCAAGGCAAGACCGGCAGCGGCTTCGAAAAGCCCTGCGGGGGAGAGCATCGCAAGTGACGCCAGTAAAGCGGAACCTGTGGCAAAGATCAGGTAGAACACGCCTGAGAACGCCGAGGCTTTCCATCGCTGCCTTGGATCTTTTCCAGCACCCTCACCTGCGGCAAGGGCAGCTGAAATCGCTGCAAGATTAATTGCGTGTCCACCGAATAAGGCGCCGGCCGCAGAACCGACCCCGGTGGCCACCATGCTTGAACGCCAGGGAGTGGCGTATCCAAAGGACGACATGACCGCCACACCTGGAATGTTCTGCGAAGCCATGGTGACGATAAACAATGGCAGGCTGATACTGGCGATGGCCTGCCATGAAAACTCTGGAACGACAAATTCAATGCTGGGCAGCGGCTGAACCATTGACCATGTCCCGGTACGGCTGATGTGGATCAGCCCGTACACCAGTGCCGCTCCCATGCTCAGTGCCACCGCGTAGCGCGGAACGAAGCGCAGGCCCAGAACGAAAACTAAAAGGATGACCGTAGCAGCAAGCGGGATCGTCCCGAGCGCAAGAAAAGGTTTGAGGCACAGCGGGATAAGGATTCCTGCGAGCATTGCCTGCGCAATCGGCACCGGAATGGCGCTGAGCAATTTCTGCAGAATTGGGATCAAACCGGTCAATACGATGAGCAGGCCGCTGACAATGAACGCACCGACGGATTGCGCGAAGCTAAAGCTGCCCACGCTGAGGCTTGCAAGTAGCGCCGCACCCGGTGTCGACCATGCAACGGTGATGGGGATGCGATGCCGCAGGGAGAGCACTATGGAGGCAACACCCACCAGAAACGTCAATGACAACAATCCTGATGAGGCCTGACTATCACTGGCTCCAGCCTGCGATAATCCGGTGAGCACCACTGCGAAGGATGAGGTGAAGCCGACCATCGTGGTGATGAAGCCAGCAAGTACTGCCTCTCTGGGTAACTTTGAGATGTCAGAACTTTGATGTGCCATGTATATTTTCTATCTTGCCCCAGATCGCGACGCGAAATTAAGAGTCATGTGTGACCCGAGTGCAGGAGGGGATAGCGGCGCTGAACCGACGGGACAAAGAAGCAAGGGTTAACTAGAAAAGCGCCACCCTGTCTGGGTGACGCTTTCCTACGCGCTACGGGCAAGACCGAAGCTCTAACGACTGTCCGTTAGGCCTGATCCTTGTTGCCGAGACCGTCCAAGAGGTTCTGTGCACCTTCCTGGATGCCGTCGACGTGATCGGCGTACTGGCCGCCGGTCTTTTCGTCGATGAAGTCTCCGGCTTTTCCGATGCCATCTGAAATCGCTTCAGAATTCTGGCCCGCAAAGTCTCCGGCCTGCTGTGCCAGTCCTTCAACCTTGCCCTTGAGCTCGTCAAAACCTGCCAACGGACACCTCCCTTCAACGCGGAGGGCCTTTTGCCCTCTTCCTGCAACCCATCCTAAAACTTCAATCACTGATTGTGTAGGGCTCATTAAATCCCGGGCGTGTTATGGCGGTTGTCACTACTAACGAAATAGTGTTTGAATAGTCCATTTGTCACGAACCGAGTCGAGGGCGCTCGTGAGGACATAAAAAATTTGGGACCCACATCAAAATGTAGATCCCAAATTTATTTGGAGCGGTCAACGAGGTTCGAACTCGCGACCTCAACCTTGGCAAGGTTG
>NZ_JALDXV010000006.1:0-168343 GCF_032154645.1 Glutamicibacter sp.
CGAACAGCCGCTCACCGTCCAGCAGCTCGCTGACCATAGGCATGACGGTGGTGACTACCCGCTAAGTGGGACTCAGTGAAACGCCTAGTCAAGCATGGACTATACCTTGCTTCAGGACGAGTCTAGACTCTTCGATCCTTGTAGACCAGCCACGGATCGGCCCTGTAATCGATCGTCTTGTCCTGATCAGCGTGCCACTGCATGTCGTCATCGGAGTGCGCCCACAGGGCATCAGCGCGGCGCACACGGCGCGCCGCGCCCTTGTCGACCCAGCGTAGCTCCGGATCTCCCTCGAAGGTCCCGGCCGCGGTTCTCGGTGGGTACTCGATCAAGATGAGATCACCGGCCCATGCTTTGATCCTGGCGTGCAGCAGCCGTTCCCCTGGCAGGGTCACTTCAACATATGGATATTGTCCGACCGGGTACTCGCGAATAGCTTCGTTGGGTGGAACTGTCATGGAACCGATTGTCCCTTAACGAGGAAAACAGCCCGACCATTTTCGTGACGTCACGAAAATGGTCGGGCGGTTGGCTATGTCCTACTTGCGGAAGGTCTCTCCGTCGAAGCCAGGGTAAGAACCCTCGGCCGCGTCAGTCGAGAAATCCTCCTGCGGTTCGATGTCGACCTGGTCGCCAGGATCCGCAAAAGTAATTCCGCTGGCCAGCGGATCGTTGGCTTCGCGTAGCGCGTCGATGTGCTTCACGATCGTGCCGTACACCAGCTGCTGCAGGCCATACACGACGAGGAACGCCGGCAAGATCTGCATCCCGGTGAGCGCGCCGGTCGCGAATAGGTACGCGCCAGCGATTACCAGGGACACCACGACCGGCAGCGCGACGCTGAGCGTCTTGGACCAGTCGCGGGTCTTGCGCCACTGGATGACCGGGGCCGAGGCAATGGTGAAGACCGCGGCGATCGCGGCCATGAGGATATCTGTATCCATGGGGTGTTTCTCCTTTACTTGAAGGGTGGAATGTCGAGCATGCGGCAGGTGATCGAACCGGCCTGGCCGTCGGCCTTGCCGCCGCCGAGCTTGGCGTAGCGAGTCCAGTTGGCTTTCTGGATCGCGGTGACGTGCTTGGCCAGCACGGGGCCGTAGTCGCCGTCGACGATGAGCTTGCCCAGGCGCCGGGAAGCGGCCCACTTGGCGACGGCCGGCTGCAGCGTGTCGCGCACCCACTCGTACCAGCGCTGCGTGGTCGGGCCCCAGTAGCCATCGGCCTTGAAGGTGGCGCCGCCGTACTTGCGCGCACGCTCCTGGTAGCGCTTCACCGCGGCGCGGGTCATTTCGCCGTAGACACCATCAAGCGCACCGGTGTAGATGCCCAGGGACTTGAGCAGCTTCTGGATCTTCTTGGCGTCCTTGACCGAGATGCCCTTCCAGACGGTCTTGGTCTTCGGTGCAGGCTTCGACGTGCCGCCGGTAGGCTTGGTGACTTCCTCGACCTTGCCGTCATTGGCCCGGCGGATCTTGTCGGCCACTCGCTTGACCGCAGCCGGCGAACCGACGATCTCGAAGTGCATGTCATCGCGCTTCGAAATCAGCAGGTTGTAGTCGCCGCCCCAGCGCAGGGTGCCTTCGTAGTACTTGAGACGTGCGCGGATCGCTGCGCGCTGCGCCGCGGCGAAAGTATTGATCGCACCCCGGGGATGGCGCATGGCATTGACGTCGACCGCGTAACCGCCGGCGTGGTTCGAATAGCCCTTGGTCTTTCCGCGGATCGGGCGGACCGCATGGCCCCAATCATCCTCGCCCTGGTCCACGTCTTCGATGTACCGATCGACGTAGAGAACAATGTCGGTGAGGATGACCGCGACGTCGCCGCCGTGCACCTTGCCGATGATCTTCGGGATCCGCGTGAGCTGCGAAGATGACGAGTCAAAAATGACTGGCCAGCCGTTCTGGCATGTAGCCATGGGGTTTCCTTTCGGGTATGACAAGGCCCTGGCACCGGACGGCACCAGGGCATAAGAAAAGCCCCGACCATTTGGCCTAGGGCTTGGTTTGGTTCGCGCTCCTACGGAACGACAGGCAGCGCGGCGAGCGCAGCGGCGGTGGGCCACGCATCGTTGGTGAGCCAGCTAATCTGGGTGATTGAGAATTGGTCGCCGAACTTGGGTGTGGCAGTTCGGTTAATGATGCTCATATCCCGCTCGCTGTACCGAACGGTGACTCCTGAGATGTTCGTGCTACCCGAAGAGTTCATGTACACCGGGATGCGGCCAGAAGTGCCCGACGGCCGAAACCCGATCGGATATGCGGCCAAGAAATAGTTCGAGGTTGCGGACCCGAGAAATCCTACATTCTTGAGTAGTAGCGTCACTCGATTGTTCTCGCGAATCATGCGAGCGTAACCATCCGTCTCGATGGCCACGTTGGCAGTCAAAAGGCTGGCAACGTCACGCATGAACGTGGTTGCCGACAGCAGCTTCTCTGTAGCTCCGGCGGAAACGTAGACCCGCTCCCCGACTGTCGAGTCGACTCGCAGGGTTGCGTTCCCCGGGTCGCCCTGCGGACCCTTGAGCCAGTTCATGAAGTCGGCTTCGGTCCCCGTGTGGCCGAGGCCCAGCCAGACTTCGTAAGCGGAGAGTCCGTCGAACACGCCCGCGGCTGCGTCAGCCCGCACGCCATCCGAAATCTGCTGGGCCACCAGGGCTGCCTGCTTCGATTCCTCGGCAGACGCAGCAGACTCGGCCGACGACTCTGCAGACCGAAGCGCGGCCGCCTCCGACTGCGGCAATCCCCATCCTGGTGACGATGGAACCTTCACCAACGTGGTTAGGTCCTGTACCGAACCTGTAGGAACGGCAAAATTTGACGATGGAAACTTCATTTCGAAACCGTCGACCTTATCCAGGTTTATTTCGACGGTCCACGTCCAGTCTGTAACGAGGCCCCCGGTGTCATCCGTGGCGTGCAGGAAGACCCCGCGGTACATCACCTCACCTTCCCGGGGATGCCCCTTCGGGTAAGGAGTGGCCAAATACCCTTCCTCGTCGAAGATCGCAGCAACGCGGCCGAGGATCCACGTAACGGGGCCACCAGGATCCCCCACCACCGGGATGTACGCGATGGACGATTTGAAAAGTGCAGTGCCAGAAACTGGGATTACGTCCGGATCCTGGTCAGGGTCCGCGCCGTCAGTGACACCTACGACAAAGCGCCCCTCGATTTTTCCCGTTGCACGCCCTACTGGCAACACTGTCATGACGTTCCCCCGTCCTGTGTTTTCCTAATTTCGCGCTGCACAATTCCCGGAATATCCGAACGAAGCTGGTTCATCTGGCGGCCACGTTCAGCTACCGCATCGAGGTGTTCTTGGCGCGTCTGCTCGTCAACTGCTTTCAGCTCCGAGATCTCGCGGTGAATACTCCTCGTCTGTGCATGTATCAGGCCCATGTCTTTCCGGGTGGAGTAGTGATCTTCCCGAAGGCCTCGCACGTCCCGCGCAGTCTCCGTAGTCGAGGATTTCAAGCCGTCGACAACATCTCTCAGATTCGAGAGGGCTGCCGTGATTTCTTCGTGCCGTTCGTCCTGCTCTTCGCGGAGGTTAGTTGTGTGCGTATTCTTGACTTGCTCACGGGCTTCTTTCGCGTCGGCAGCCGCGGCACTGGCATTCTTGGCTGCCGAGCTCGCATCTCTCTTCGTCTTGCCAACATCGAAGGACAGCTTCCCGATCAAGGCTGTCAGCAGCGTGACAGCACCGCCAATGATTGCGAGCAATACGGTCTCAGACATTCTTGCCTTTCAGCGCACCTGCAGGGTGGGCACAAAAAATGCGCCCTCCCTGCAGGCGCTTCATGATCGATTCGGTTACTGCAAATACAGCTCGTCCAGGGCTTGTTTTAGACGAGAGTTCGGATTGTTCAAGGACTGCAAGAACATGTTGATGAATTCCGTCAGCCCAGGCGAACGGCTCAACGTTGTTGAGGCATTGCCGTCCAGAATCGTGCGAGCATCCGGGTATCGATCGTTCACCGGCAAGGCGCCCATGGTCACCAATGCTTTCACCGTGCCACCGTGGGTAACCAGCATGCACACGTTGCCGATGATGTTGTTCAGAGTGCCGGTTTTGCCCGCGATGAATTCCGGGAAGCTTGGGTTTCCGTTGACCGGGATCGAGTGGTTGATCGTGAAGGTTCTGGCGTTCGGCCCGGTAATGGTCACCGTGTGAGTCAGTTCCCCCATGATGCCGATCAATGTTGAATCCTCGTCGCGGATACGGAAGATCAGCTGGGCCATCTGCCGGGCGGTGGCCTTGTTACTGGTGCCGAGGCCCGAAGCGGTGGTGAAGTTCGCCCCAGTCCAGCCCCATCCCTGCACGGTGCTATTCATCAGAGCAATGAACTTGTCGCGAGGTGCGTCAGTTCCTGGCAGCTCTGCGCCGACCCGCGCCGCCAGCAGCTCTGCAGCCACATTGTGCGATGGGAGAGATGCCAGATAGAACAGCTCGCGCCACGTGATCACGTCGCCCGCTTTGATCTCCGGAGAGGATCCGCCGGTGATCGTGTTGATCGTGGACATCTCAGTACTGTCGAGCGTCAACGCCTCGTTCAAACGAGCATTCGTCACCGTCTTGCGCGCGACGTACTGCGTCAACATCTTCGTCAGCGAGGCCGGGATCTCTGGCTGATCGGGAAGCTTCCCGAAGTCCAACGTCCCATCGGCGCGCATCAGCACAGCTTCCTTCGACTTCAACCGATCCGACTGAACCAGTGAAGCTGGCAGGGTAATCGACTGCAGCGCTCGTTCCATGCGCGCCCGAACATCGTCCGAAGGGATGCCCTTGTAGATCAGTGTCGGACCAATCAGGCCGTCCCACCAACGCCCCGCGGTTCCGGCTTGGTGGTTACCCAAGGTCAAGCCGTCCAACGGTCGGGTGTTCGCGGTAGACCCAAACGATCCAGTGCGCGGTGTGCCGTCCACAAAGAATCGCGAACCAGTGGTCGAGAATGCTCCGTTGAACTGGGCGCCGAACACATGATCAGCAGCATCCACATCCACGGTCGAACCGAACTCGTTGCCCGCGTAGGATCCCCACTTGCCCGGATACAGCGCCGAGGCGAGGATCGCCTGTCGGCCCGCGTTGGTGGCGCCATCGATGATGACGCGGCCGGTGGGGTTCGAGATGTCGGAGCGTGCCAGGGTCATGATGAATGTCGGCTGCTGCAGCGCTTCGGGGAATAGGCCCGTGCGCAATGCGTTCGGCACGTCTCCCACGCCGTACCAGGCGCCGCCGTAGCCGTCCCATGAGGCCGGTGACCAGCGCGGCCGGGACGAGGCAACGGTAGTCGTTGCCGGTGGCAGGTTGCCCATGAGGTCGTAGATGGTGGCCACGTCGCCGTTGATCAGGTCGCGGCCCTTCGGATTCGCCGGATCATACAACGCGAACCAACCATCAGACTTTGCCAGATCGTAGATCATGCGCTGCCGCTCAGGCATCGGCACATCGGCTTCGTCAGCGACCTTGCGCCACGGCCCCCACTGCCCCGCGGCCGCGTCAATGGCCTCGCGCCAGATCATTCCGTCGGAATCGGTGCGGCGCTGCACTACTGCCAAACCTGCCGATGCCGGGAGAACTTCCAGCACGAACGAGGCCGGCGCGGGTGGCATGTTCAGGTAACCGCCCGTCGAAACGCCCTGGTGGATCCCGTAGTGCTCTGGCAAGTAGTAATCGTTCGCGTTTGCACCATCTGGCAGGAGCCCCCGACGCTGAGGCATCTTGGCCAGTAGCGCCATTGCGGCAGCGTCGCCGGGCTTACCTTCGAGCTCGGCAATCTTTACCCATTCGCCCATGGTTACGGCCTCCATTCGTAGAGATAGCTTGTGTTCAGCGGGTCAAAAGGATCTACATCTCCACCGGGCCCCGGGGCCTGCTGCAACCAGTGCATGAAGGGGTAAGGATTAGGTGGTGGAGTCTGAGAGACGTAGACGATGCCTCGGTTCGGGCCGCCGCCTCCGCCGTTTCCGGCGGTCGGATCAATGAGTTTGTCCAAGGTGCCACCGCCGGCAGGAACGCGGATCGGCATTCGCAGCTCACAAATCACATGCGCGGATTGTGATTGCACACCCACGGCGCTCTGCAGGAACTGGATCTGCACGTTGTACCAAGCCTGGGCCATCATGCCCGTAGTGGATTCCAGACTGGCGCTGAAACCCCCATCCGAATCGGGTTTCACTTCAATTGGTGCGTTCGGCCGCAGCCCGCCGGATCCGGCAACGACATTCGCCTCATTCAGGGTGAAAAGTATGACGGCCTGTTTAGCCCCCATTGGTGCTCCGGCAACGTCCTTCAAGTTGCCGCTCACTGTCGCCAGCGCCATGGCTCAGTTCCTTTCCTGGTAACGAAGAAACCCACCGATTATTCGGTGGGTTTCTTTGCGAGATTCTGTTGAGCTTTGTTGATGGCTAATGCGTAATTGGCAGCTTCTAGACTTTGCCTGTATTCGCCGATGACCATACGCAGCAATACATTTTCCTGCTGCGTTTTTGATAACGAATTCTCAAGTTCTTCGAGTCGTTGCTCGATTGTGATCTTGGGGTTGCGAGATGGATCTGCCATTTGTAGGCTCCTTAGATTAATGTTGTGCTTATGCGCCCAAAATTTATTGCTGTACTTTCCTTGTCCGCCCTTGCCCTGGTCGGCTGCTCTGCCGCTGAAACACCAGCGGCGCCCACACCTACCCAAGACGTCACGATTACCAAGGAAACCTTGGCCCCTACGGCGAGCGCCCAGGCACCAAGCGAGACTGCTGAAGCTAACGAAAAAGCGTACTTAGCCGAACTGACTTATTTGCTCTCGGACAAAAAAGATGATCTTCCAAAGAAATTCCAGAAGAAAATCACCGACAAGTACATGCTTGAGCGAGGCAAGATGTATTGCGAAAAGCTCAAGAAGAACAAGAATCTTGAGCCGATAACCTCCGGTGAAAGCACTGGAATCGACTATGCAATCGAAAGCCGGATTCTTGGCACGGCACGCAATATGCTCTGCCCTGAAGTTGTAACTAACTAATCTTGTACAGGTTGCCAGAAGCATCCACACCAATCGGCGTAAGCTCGGCTTCTGGTTTGCTTGGCAATGAGGTGTGAATAGTCGTAACGTTCAGGTTTAGAACTGGAGCTTGCAGGTCGATGTTGTTCGTATGGTTCAGCATCATGCCGAATTCAGGCATCGAGGTAAGAGCACCATTTAGGAAGTTGATCTGGCCACCGTTGGCTGGTTCGATCTGCAGGTTGCCTACGTTGATCTTTCCGCCTTCCAGAATGTTCACATCGTTATGGACGTTGAGCGTTCCATCCGCCTCGATGCCGAGCGTTCCGAAGTCGGCGCTGCCGTCTGGGAAGAGATGGAATTCTCCGGCGGATAGCGCGCCGTCGGGCGCGATATGAAGGTCTCCGAAGTCCGCGCTACCGTCCGGAAGAATCCATGACTCACCTGCGCGGAAGATGCCTCCGGCGATGATGTCGAAGTCGCCGGCAACGTCGGTCGGGCCAGTGAGGTGGTTCGTTCCGGAAAGGTTGTTCGTTCCGGTCATGTTGTTGTCGCCGGACGCATTGAATGTTCCGGTCACGTCGAGCACACCCGAGATCGTCGCTGTGCCGATGACCTGCAAGCCGCCGTTGAGGATGCGGATCCAGCCGCCGTCGTAAACTTCTAGACCCTCTCGGCCGATGGCTGAGTGGTTCATGTTGGAGCTTTTTTCTAGGCGACGGATCCTGCGGAGAATGTCCGCGACGTTTCCGTCGTTGACGTTGCGCTGTCGGCTCATTGGTCGGCTGCCCGTCCTTCCATCTCTTGCGTTACTAGGGTGATTTCTTCGTTGGCCAGGTTTCCTGAGAACTCGATGACTTCCCACTCATGCCAGCCCGACACCAGCCACGGGTCATTATTGGCTTTCCAGCGGAGGGACCCGCCGAGGCTTAGTTCGTTGAGCCGCGGTGACCCGTCGGCGCGGATCTTCATGTCGAGTTGGCGGATCGCGCCGTCACGGAGGAACCGGGCCCCAGTGGTCATCGACTGCAGCTGGTCAAGCTCCGACACCGAGGAAAACTTCATCACGTCTTCCATCGCCAAATAATTCGTGTCGTTATGGTCCGACTGCCTGACCAGTGTTCGGCGCTCTGTTCCTTCGCCGGCGCCGTACATCTTCGTGCACAGGTCGGACCCGTCGAGCTTGTAGACCATGCTGAGGACGCTGCCCTGTTCCACGTCCAGATCAAAGTCCCAAATATCGCTCTTGTTGGCGTTGACTTCCAAGACCCATTCAAGAGTGTTGTCCTGAGACCAGCGCGGCCGGAAGTCTATGTCCGGCCCATCTTCGTCCTCGATGAGGTCGTTGATGAGATCCGCGGCAATCTCGAAGTTGTACCCGTAGACCTTGAGCTTCTTGCTTCCCGCCGCATCCGGCGGGTAGCTGATCGGCAGAGCGTAGACCAGCGGTGAGCCCTTGCCGTCCGTGGAGTTCTGGACAATCCTCTTGACCAGCGTGCCTGCGGATAGCCCCGACCAGGAGACCGACGTCGTGGCAATGTCATTCGTCCGATCGTTCGTCACAAGACGCCGCTGGAAGATCTGCCAGATGTCCGCATGGGACAAGGTCAGTTGCTTGCTCGCCCAGTCGTAGGAGGCATCTGTGATGACGCCGGCGTAGACCACATGCCACGCAGCAGCAGACGAGGCCCGCCACTCGATAACCACCCAGGACTGCCACGGCCACACCGGCAGGCGCTGCACACCTCTAAATCGTTCATCCAGCGTGTTCACCACCAGCTGCCCGCCGGCGCCGCTATTACGCTTACGAGTCCAAGAGCCCGAAACGAACGGCAGTTCCACGCGTGATTGCCATGTTGGCGCAGTTCCTGGCGGGTCTACTCGTCCGTCGACGACTTGAACCCTGTACGGCATGGTGCCTCCTAAATGTAGGTGTCGTTGAAGTTGATCTTGACGCTGCCGGATCCAGTGGTCCTTGGGGTGGACCAGAAGCTCTGCACCACTCCGGGCTTGATCCCGAAGTACTCGGCGGTGCCAAAAACTTTCATGGCCCGGTCGCCGTTCTCTTTCAAGATCCCGGTGCGCATGTCGATCGTGTGGGTCGATCCCGACGCCAAGGGCTTGATGACCTCCACGAGCCGGCCGCCGAGAGTCAGCTCATACCCGCCGGGCATGCTGCCGGTGACGGTGATGACTGGCCACGCGATGGCGTTTCCTCGGTGGAACAGATCGATCGCTGCACCCACGGCGCCGGGCTCTTCATGCGGTTTGCCGTATTTGTACGGGTCTGTCGCCTTGAGCGTCATTTGATACTCGATCAGCCGATTGGCTACGACATCGATCTCAGGCTGACCATTTCGCCCTACAATTGCCCAGCGAGTGTTGCCGTCAGCGTTGATCGTTAGCTTGCGTTCTCCTTGAGCCAGCAAGCCGCTGATCATTTCGTACCCTGCCCACCTTGCCGATGCGCTGGGCGCTGCCAGCGCACCGGCCAGGGTGATGAACCTTGATTCGTAGTACGTCTCGGCCGGGTAGTCGCCGTCCTGGTTGACTCTGGAATTTTGATCTTGCTTGGCCGCGGGGCTATTCCACCATCCATCGATGTCGTCGATTTCCAGATAGCCCCACGGCGATGACGGATCGTTGAGCTCGACCCCGCCAAGGATGACACTAAGCACCTGGATCCCATCCCTTCGTCTTCAAATCCCGTCGCTCCTTCGCCTTGATAGCTTGCGCGGTAGCTTCGGGATCCGGCCCGCTGACGGTGTAGGTTGGCGAGTACGTCGATGACTTCTCGATCACCTGCGTCGAGGGCCGCACGGGTGCGGTAGCTGCAGCGAAGCTGGACGGGCCCGGCGCATCCGGCACTTCCACCAGATGCGACATCGAGTTATCGATCGCCGGGGCCATGTCCTCCACGCCAATCAGCACGCCTTCGCCGATGTTTTCGCCGAACCCGGCGAATACCTTCGACGGCGAGTGGATGCCCAGTGCGGCTTTGAACGGGCCGACAATCCAGTCCGGCAACAGATCGAGGAAGAACGAACCGATAGTGCCAGCCAGCGAGCTAATGCCGTCGAGCAGGCCACGGATGATGTTCTTGCCAGTTTCGACCAGCCACGCCCCAGCGCCCGAAAGGGCACCGAGGATCTGGTCAGGCAGCCCAAGGAAGAATCCGACGAGGCTCACGCCCATAGAAATGGCGCCGTCGACGAAGCTCTGCCACAGGCCGGCCAGGAACGCACCCACCGCGGCCCACATCGCATTCCATCCAGCGATGAAACCGGCTGTAACCTCGCCCAGCCAGCCCATGAACCCGCCCCATACCTGAGTCACCCAGGCAACGACGAGATCCCAATTGGCCACCAGGAGCGCCAGCGCCGCGATCAGCAGCACAATTCCGGCGACGATCCACGTCACCGGGCTGGCCCACATCACCGCGTTGGCGATGCCCTGGGCAATCGCAAACGCGCCCAGGGCGAGCACTACGGGCGCGAGGATCGGCGCGAACTGAGAAAGCCCCTGCAGCAGCGGCTCAAGGACCGGCAGCGCACCAGCGACCATGCCGCCGAGTGCTGACTCAGCTTCGCGCCCCAAGGACGTCAGCGCGGCTTGCGGCCCCTCGGTGATTGAGGATTCGAGCATGTGTGCCGATTCCTCAAATTCACCGAGGCCACCATCTGCAGCAGTGAGTGCGTTGAGGAATCCTGGGATCTTGTTCTTGCCGATGTCTTCCAACGGTGTGCCGAAAAGAGCGATCGCGGCCGAGGCCTGTTTGCCCGGGTCCTTGATCTCTTTCAGCTTGCCCATGATCTTGGCGAAGGCTTCCCCCGCTTTGTCCCCGCCAGCCAGCAAGTCATTGGCCATGGTCTTTCCCGACAGGCCAAGACCCTTGAGAGCTTCTTGCGCCCCCTTGTCATCCAGATCTGATGCACGGATCATGAATTCTTTGAGAGCGTCACCGGTCTTGTCGATCTGGATAGATCCGCCCTGCGCCGCATCTGCGATCAGGCCCATGGCGTTGGGGCCCTTGATGCCCAGGGCTTCGAAGTCCTTCGAGTACTCGCTGAGTACCGGCAGCAGCTCAGCACGCATCGCCTTGGGGACTTTGGTGCTGGCCTTGGCTAGCAGGTCCATTCCTTCGGCAGCATCGCCAGCAAGGCCGCTTTGAACCATGATCCCTACAGCGGACGCGGTCTCGCCGATATCTGTTTCGAGGGTCTTGCTCAATGCCAGTGCTTTACCGGTCATGGCATCAAGTGCTTCGGCGCTAGCCTTCTTCATCCCAGGGAAGGAAGACATCACGGTTTCCACCGCGTTGCCAACGTCCTGCAGGGATTCACCGAAGGCATCACCATAGAGGCTCGCAGTGGCATCACCTGCCGCCTTGGCTTGCCCGGGGTTGAGCTCTAAACCCGTTGCGATTTCACGGCTGATCGAGTCCTTGTCCAGGGCAGTCATGAAACCCTTGGTGATTGCCGCGCCTGCCGCGCCGCCGGCGGCCATGCCGAGCTTAGGATTCATGATCCCGGCGAAGGCCTTCTTGCCGGCAGTGGCAAGTTGCCCACCCATCGAGTCGGCTGATTTAACAATGTCGTCGAAAGCCTTGTCGACGCCTTTGGCGTTGCCGATGATGTCGAACATGAGTTTTTGTACAGCCACGGGCCCTCCTTACTTGCGCCGGCGACGCGGCCGCGACGAACGCTTCCGCTCGCGGCCCTTCTTCTGTTCTTCGGTCCACTTGTCGGCGTGACGCACGAACAGCAGCCACATGTCGTACTTCATGTCCCACACGTTCAGCGGCGTGATTCCAGGCCAAACGTGGGCAATGGTCGGCAGCCACTGAAAGACGCTTTTCTCGATGTCGTCTATGTGGTCACTGGTTCGTTTGGATCCTCGTCGTCCGGATCGGAATCCGTCAGGGCTTCTTTTGGGTCGGCGCCCACCTCGTCCTGCTCATCGGCGATGAACCCGATCTCTTGGATTGGGACATCCGAGGCTTCGTCAAAGTCGATATGCTCGCCTTTGCCTCGTCGGCAAAGGAAGATCAAAGCCCGCAGCGCCTGGATCCCGTCCTCATGCTCAAGCAGGTCGAGATGTGAATTCGACTTTTCTAGACGCTTGAACGCGTTAACGATTGACTGGACCCCCATGCCGGATTTGATCTTCAGGACATACAGATCGCCGAGGGTTGCTTTGGCGATACCGTCTTTGATTTCGTACTCGATGCCTTTGATTACGAGCTTCACGATTTATCCTTTTCCGTTGAGTGCGTCAGCAATGGCTTTCTCTGCCTGCGCGCCGGCTTTCTTGGCGCCTTTGCTGATTGGTTTCCACCAGTAGGGCTGGCCATACTGGGTGACGTACTGGCCGCGGCCGCCGAAGGCCGGGTGGCGGAAGGTCTTCTTGTTCCAGACCTTGGCCATGTCGTACTTCTTGCCGCCGTTGGTGCTTGGGGTTTTGACCGCTTCAATGCGGATGCCTGAGCGGGTTTTGCCGGCGACGACGCGGGTGCGAAGGTTCCGCTTGATGCTTCCGCGTAAGTTCGTTGATCGCGACCGCTTGGCGCTCTTGGCTTCATAGACGTTGACCGTCCGCAGATAGCCCTTGCGGCCGTCCCGCGGTTTGACCCGAACGACTTTCTTCCCCGCCCGCTGGGCCACGCCGGGCGGCGGCGCGGAAAGCTCCTGCCGCTGCCCGGCAATGATGTCGTCACCTACTGCGCGCAGGTTCCGGCGCAGGTTGCGCAGTACGCGGGGCCCCTGCTCTTCCTTCACGCGCTGCAAGGTTGCGCGCAGATTCTTTGTATCGAATTGAATCTGCGGTCCGTCGGCGCTCATTAGAACCCGGTGTCGGTCGAGCGGTACACCACGTAGACCGGCTTTACTCCCGGGATCAATGCGTCCAGGGAAGTGAAGTCGATTTCCTGGGTCACCGGCTCACCGCCGTTGGAGGCTGGCAGCTGCCCGTCGAGTTTGACCGAGGACAAGAACACCTGCAGCGCAGGGCGCACTCCGGGCGCGATCTCGGCTCCAGCTTCGAAGGTGAGCACGATCTGCAACGATTCCTGGTTCAGGAATGCGTCGCGCAACAGGTTGTTGTCGTACTCCGCGACCATTGATCCGGTGGCCTCCACCAAGCCGACTTCTGGCCGGCGGCCGCGCTTGCCCTCCGAGCCGAAAGTGAAGCCTCCCTCGTCGATGCCGTTGGACAAGGACAGGGTGAACTCGGTGATGTTGCCGGCCACGGTGCCGCCGGCGGCGAGCGCGGTGTTGGTTGGTGCGGTGACGGATCCGCCGATGGTGATGGAGCCGTGCACGAACGTGAACAGTTCCATGTTTGCCGGGTATACCGTCGGCACGTAGGGGGTGTCGGTGACGGTTTCGCGGGCGTTCCATGTGGTGGTCAGCTTGACGATTTCACCCTGTGCCGCGCTGAGCTCCGCAGATTCGACGACCGCGCCGTGGAAGGTGTGCGGCTGGATTGCTCCGCCGCCGATCAGTGGCACGCCCTTCTGGACGGTGAAGGAGGGCAGTGCTCCGTCGGTGAAGGTGTGTACCTGCTGGTATGCGGGGCCGGATCCGATCTGGGTGTTGGTGCTGGCCCCGAGGATTGCGTGGAACAGGCGGCCCATGCCTTTGGTGGTGACTTCGAGCTCGATGTCTCCGCCGGACATTTCTTTGGCGAGGGCGCGGCGCGCTGTGCGTGGGACTCGAGAACCGACGCGCAGGCCTTCGCCCTGGACGATTTCCGGGTTCCAGGCCAGGGATTCGGAGACGAACTCTAGGAACTGGTCTGGTGTTGCTGCTACGCCGTAGGCGTTCTCGAGGCCGAGGCCTAGCGAGCAATCAAGCTGAGTGGTCATCGGTTGCCTCCAACCTGTTCGAAGTTGTTCTCTTGGGCCAGCAGTCTTTCTGCAGCGGCCTCGGGGACGGCGACGGTTTCGCCGTGCTTGACGATCTGCCCCAGTAGTGGGACGTCGAGATCACCGAGTGGTGAGATGTTGCGGATCTTGATTTGAGCCATGTCGGTTCTCCTAGCGTCGGACTCGGTGCCGTGCGGTGAAGGTGGCTGTGACGTCCACGCCGCGCCCGGCTTGCAGGTATTCTTCGGGGGTGACTCCGTCGGTCTGAACGCTGGTGAGCAGGCAATACCGCACTACTCCGCCGAGGGTGGAGTCGTTTAGTCTGACGGATTCTTCGATGCGGCTGATCAGGTCCATCGCCCTGGTCTGCGCGGGTAGTTCCATGGAGCCGTCGCCTTGGAAGAGGCAGGAGAAGACGACGTCGACGGTCATCGTCACTTCGCGCGATCGGTTGGTGCCGAGCGTCGCGAAATCGAACTGTGCTTCCATCTGGGTGACGGCGATGATTTCGTCCGGCAGGAAGGTTCCTGGGGCGCCGGGGCAGACCAGGACGTCCTTGGTGTCTTCCCCTTCGGCCATCAGAGCTTCGATGCGTTCAAACAGGGCTTGTTTGAATGCCAGGCCGGCTAAGAAGGGCGAGGTCATGCGAAGCCCCCGATCTGTGTGTTCGGCGCGCACAGCTCGACGACGCGCCGTGGAACGGCGAAACCGGACGGGGTGAAGACTTCGTCGGTCGGGTCGACGCGGACGCCTGAGCCGCCGGCGTACTGTTTGCCGATCTGCACCCAATGCCGGACCAGTTCACGGGCTGCCAGCCGGATATTGGCTGGAACGACTGGGAATCCTTCCTGCCATGTGACCGTGACGGTTGTTCCCGGGAAGAGCGTGCGGCTCTGCTGGGGGCCGGCAAAGAGGATCCCGTGCTCTTCGGACCAGGTGGTAAATTCTTGGCCGTCAACGAACACGCTTACCACGTGGCTGGTTGCCCCTGGCAGAACGATGAGCGACTGCCCGGCCGAGAAGTTGCCGGTGACAGTCCTGGCGATTACTGGGCCAGTGATGTCTTCGATAACCGGAGTAGCCGCCGCGATGTAGAGGCGAAGATCATCGATGTATTCATCATTGGCCCGGCTTGCGCCGAGTGCTGTGAGCGCGTCGTCGATGCTGATCAGGAAGCGCGGGTCTTCTGGCCAGACGTCGAAAATGTCGGTGTAGACGATTCCGGCGTCACTGCCCCAGCTAATCCGCCATCGGCCGGCCATGTCCGCGGTGATAGTCGCGGTGCCGCGGACTTGATCGATCGCCGCGGTTCCGGCCGTCCCATCGGGTCGGATGACCTCGGCTGTCAGCGTGGCCGCTTCTGGGCGAGTCTTCCATTCGGCGGTGTACTTTGAGCCGAGATCAACCGACGACATTAGGACTCCTTGGACTTCGGAGGATTCTTAGCGTCAGCCTTGGCCTTGGCGTCTGCAGCGGCCTTCGCCTTGGCATCCTCTTCGGCTTTTCGCTCTGCCTCGGCCCGGGCCTCTTCTTCCGCCTTAGCCTTGGCGTCTGCAGCGGCCTTCGCCTTGGCCTCCTCTTCCGCCTTCGCCTTGGCTTCCTCTTCGGCCTTTTGCTCTGCCTCGGCCCGGGCCGCCTCACGCAGCGAAGCGAGAGACTTGTTGCCGGCAGGTACAACAGCCTTTTCTTCACCCGCCCCAGCGACTGCGAGTTCACCCGCCGCGGGGTCCTCAGCAATGCCCTGGGCAATGAGCTGGGCGGCTTCCGCCTCCGGAACTTCCAAAGTCTCACCGGGCTTAGGCCATTTCTTGCCATCGCGAGATCCGGAGACCAGTGCGCGCATTCGAACTAGTGGTGCCATGATTGTGTTCCTTTCACACATGAAATGACTCAGCGGGCGAGCGCTTGGGGTACGCTCGCCCGCTGGGTCAAGTGGTTGGGGTTAGGCTCCTGGCAGGAGCAGGTGCTTCACAGCGCCCGACTGATCCATGAGCAGACCATCACCGCGCACCAGAGCGCGGAAGGTGATCATGTCCTTGTCGAAGCTGAAGTGCTCCGAGGACTCGAAACGCACGCCGTTGACCAGACGCACCACGTAGGAAGCCAGATCGCCAAACAGCAGCGGCTTGGCGTTGGCACCCATCACCGGCATGAATGGATCGGTGCGGACCGGCTTGCCCTCGATCATGTCCGGAGTGCCTGCGATGACCGAGGCCTGCCAGATGTAGTTGTCGTTACCGTCCTTGAGCTTGCGCAGGTAACCGGCAGTGGTGTCTTCCATGACCCACGACGCCGAGGGACGGTTACGGTATGGGCCGATCACCGAGTAGAACAGGTCGATAACGTCATCGAAGGTTGGCGCCAGTGAACCGGCAGTCTTGCCCAGGGTCGACGAGCCAACGATGCCCGCTGGCTCGCTGGTACCGGTGCCGATGATCAGCTTTTCGCCCAGCGCGTTGCCGATGGCCCAACCTGCAGCACGCGCAAGGTAGCCGCTCAGGTCCACGCCGGTGTCTTCCAGCAGTTCCTTCGGCACCTCGATGAGGTCGCCGTACTTGTAGGAGCCGAGGGTGCGCTTGCCGAAGGCTGGTTCGGACTTTGGAATCACGCCGCCTTCGGAGACCTGCGCGCCCTGTGGGTGGCTGATGGTCACTGGAACGTCGATGTTCTCGCCGCTGGCGGTGGTCCAGGTGGTGGCCCCACCGGTCAGCATGGTGGCCACTTCGATGGCATGCTCCATGAGCTGGCCATAGAAGGTAGTCGGGACAGTCGCGCCGCCAGCGCCAAGGGTGCCGGTGGACAGAGCGCGAGTCTCTGCCTCGGTGCCGAAGGCTTCGAAGGCTCGCGTGTCACCCTTCAGGAAGGAGCGCAGCTGGGTCTCGACCTCGCGCTCCGCGCCGCGCTCCTCCTTCTCGCCCTTCACGCCTGCACGTTCCAGGGCTTCCTCGGTAGCGCGGTTGCGCTCCTCGGCCTGGACGAGGCTGTCGGCCTGGGAACGGAGGGAGTCCATGTCGGCGCTCATAGCGTCGAACTGCTGGGATTCCTCCGCAGTCAGGGTGCGCTCTTCCGCTTCCGCGGCATCCAGCAGTGCACGCATCTGCGATTCAGTGTTCTTGCGCTTCTCCATCAGGAGCTGGGCCAGCTTCTTGGCCATAAGAGATCATTCCTTTCAGAAATGACGAAAGCCCAGCAGGTGCCGGGCTGTGGGTGATTTCGGAATGCGGGTGGTTGTCTACCTGCCCACGGGGTTTAGAGCCGAAGCTCTGCGAGCTGAGCGCGCCGCGAATCCGCGTCGAGCTTGGCCCGTAATTCGCCGATGGACGGATGAGTTGCGCCCTGTCCGTCCACCGGCTTCTCCTCGTGCCCGTGGGCGCGGGAAGCTTCTTTGTCATGCAGCAGCGGCGCCAGCTTGTTCTGTTCGGCCGCCTGCCGCGCTTCTTCCAGATCCAGCTCGAAACGGTCAGCTAGCGAACGCAGGCCGGTTGTGGTGTCCCGATAAGCCGGATTCACCACCGGGGCCACGTCGACCAGCTGAACGGCTTTCAGGGTCCGCAGAGGAAAGTCCTCGGCTGTGTAGCCCCAGTCGTCCTCCATGGTCCGGAAAGCGAAGGAACTGAACCGCAGGTCACCACGCTCGGCGAGCGCTTTGACGTCTCGACCGGTGCTGGTGTCTGGGAGGTCGACTTCGTACCAGAGGCCGGTGCCGTCGGTGCCGAGGCGCAGTGTCTCAGCGAGTGAGGTTCCGAGTAGTGCGTCATCCGAGTGGTTGAATCGCGCCAGGACTTCGACGCCGTCGGCGATGGTCTTGTTGAATGCTGCAGGGTCGACCTGCTCGACGAAGCCGCCGAGGTTCTGCGAGTAGCGGTTGAACACAGCCGCATAGCCGAACAGCACGCCGATTCCATTGGTGGAGGCTCGCAGTTCGATCTTGGCTGTGTGGAACCGTCGCTCGATGTCTTTGGGTTTCACGATGTTTCCTCCTTCGGAGTTGCTGGCTTTTTGCCGTAGTACTTTTGCCACTCGGCCTTCTGCTGCTCTGTGAGGGTTGGGCGGTCTTCCTGCTCGCGACCTTCGTCTTGCAGGAGCATGCCGGTTTCGAGTCCGATCCTGGTTACTTCCATGCGGGTCTTGATATCCGTGCGGACCAGGGCGTCGGGGTTGAACTTGACGTAGTGGTAATCCGGCAGTAGTCGCGAGAGGTGGTGTTCCAGGCGGGTGAAGATTGGCTGTAGTGCCCTGGTCTGGAACTTGATCTGGTTCATTTCCAACGTCGAGTACGTCAGTGAGTTTCCGGACTCGCCTCCCACGTCGCTGGGATCCACACGGAAGATCGCGGCGATCTGGTTTGCGGTGGCCTTGATGGTCTCTAGGAACTGGGCCTCGTCTGGCTTGACGCTCAGCGCTTCCCACTCCCAGTCGTTCCCCGAGACGAAGAGGTCGTTTCCCTTCACCGCGGCTTTGAATCGGGCTTTGACTTTTGCTGCATCCGCGTCTTTGAGCGATGACTGGTTGTACTTCAGATGCCCGGATGGGGTGGATCCGTTGTCGAACCAGTCCTTGCCGTAGCTTTCGGCCAGTTCGCCGGTTTCTATGACCCGTTTGAACTGACCAATGGGCGATAGTCCGACGACCGAACCAGGCAGGAGATACCAGGGGATGTGAACTACCGTTGCCGGGTCCAGCTGATCGCCCTTGTAGCGGTACACCGGCAGGCTTCCGGACTCGTCGACCTGCACGTGATCGGGGTGAAGCCAAGCAATCTTTGAAGGCCGTCCCGCGCCGTCCAATGTCGTGATCAGCCCGTAGGCGTTGCCGCGCAGCAGGAAGCTGGTGGCGAACTGCGCCAGCCATTCAATGCGGCCCATCGTCGGGACTGGGTGTGGATCCAGCAGCAGTTCGGATTGCTGTGTGGCTTTCTGCTTCGTTCCCCTGGTGGATTCGTACTCTGAGACCGGCATGATCGCGATAGAGTCTGCAATCAAGCTTGTGGCCGCGTAGACGGGCACAAGCCGCAGCGCGCCCTTCATGGACCCATCGAATCCCTTTCCGGTCCCCAGCAGGCTGAACCAGCCTCCGCTATCGGACCGCTGCTCAGTGGTGCTTCGGCGGAAGAGGCTCATGCGCGGTTCCTCCGATCAATCAACCAGGACAGCACCAGCACCAGCACGCCAGCCGAGGCCAGCGCGCCGGGAAGCGTGAACACCGCCACGGCGAGCGCAACGGCAACGATGATCAGCAGCGCGCCGATCAGGTCTAGCAGCGACGTGAGCCCTACAGATTGTGGGTCAGAGGATCGTTTCGTCGACATCGTATTCATCCTCTCGTTTCTCGATGTACAGCCAGCGAGCCAGCGTCACGGCGTACATGGGCGAAATGTCTTTGAGTTCCCGGCCGCGGGCGAAAACGAACGCCTTGTCGGCGATGATTCGTTTGACGGTGGCGGCCATTGCGTCGTTCAGTAGTTTGTCGTCCGGGAACCGGAGTGATCCGACGAGGGCCTTGTCGTAGAAGTCACCGCATGCAGCCACCCGGTTGGGGCCGGACACAGTGATCACTTCGAAGTCCTCGTCTTCCAGATCCTGTTTGAGCGATAGCGCCGAGCCGTTACCGTCGATCGCGACATACTTGCCGCCCAGTACACCGCGCAGGCGCTTCAACTCAGAGACGACGTTCTGTGTGCCATCCAGGCGGTCAAACACTTCGACGTAGGCATTTGCCCGGCCATCGATCGGTTTGGCGGCCAGCGCGATCGATGCGTACTCGCGCTCCGGAGAGACGTCGATCGCCCAGAACGGTGTCCCAGTCCAGGACTCGGCTTCGAGATCCACGAAGTTCTTTTCCCATCCATCTTTCGGAATGAGCTTCGGGGGACCCTTGGCCGCTGGCCACCAGCCGAGCCATGCACGCTCCCACTCGGTTTTGTCCGTCGCATTTATGCGCATGTTCATCACGCGGTCGGCTTCGATGGTGTGGCCGAGGGCCGGATGACACTGCAGCAGGGTCTCCGGGTCGTTGGGATCCGCGTCGACCGGTGCCGAGTACTCGATGTAGCAAGTTCTGGATTCCACGCCTGCATCAATCAATGCGCGGCCCAGATCCACCTTGTCTCTCAAGTACAGCGACGATGTATCCCCCGCAGCCGACAGGACCCACATCTGAGACCCCATAATGGTGACCAGCGTCGGCTGGATGCCACCTTCGAGCATGTTGTCACGGTGCACGTAGGCCTCATCGATGTGTGCCTCGTCGTTGGCGTCGCCGTGTCCGGATTCGCGCTTCACTGCATCGATGGCCAGCTCCGCGCCGTTGATGAACCGCAAGGCTTCTTCTCCGCCACGCCACCGGGGCTTTGCCAAGAAAATGTCCAGCGGCGATCGGTGCAACGGCAGGTAGTAGTCGTCTTTCAGGCGTTTGAGCGCTTTCAAGCGATTCTGCGCGGTGTAGATCATCCGGGCGTCCTGAGTCGTGAGCGCCCTGTGCGTGAGCTTGCCGCGGCTGATCGTGGTCTTGCCGGCACGGCGAAGCACAACGATAATCACCGTGTCGTACCAGTAGCCGCCAGTCCGAGGATCGATCTCGCAAGCGATGTTCAGGGCGTCCTGCTGCCACGGCATCGGATTGTTCCCCATCGCCGCCATGACCTTGGCAACCTGCCCGCCACGGGTTGCGCGCTGGGGGTTGCGCTTCGTTCCGTACAGCGGAGGCGGGTTCCGCGGGGCTGTGCCGAGCATTCACCACCTCCGAGAGATTAGAGCCCAGGCGGCCCGTTCTGGTCCCCGTCGTCGGAGAATAGGCCCGCCAGCAGTTCTTCGGGACTCCGTACCGGGCCGCCGTCGCCGTTGGTGACTTTTCGCAGCCGGTCGAACACGTTGAACAGTCTGGACTCCATGCCGGAAATCAGATCGGGGCGGTCGATCCGCGGGATCTGGTCCAAGACGCGGGCGTTGTACTTCGCCAGCACCACCAGAGTTTTCTTAAACGGAGGCTCCCCGACGATCTTGTCCAGTTCGCCAGTCAGTACCCGTTCGATTTCTCCTGGTTCCGTCTGCCAGTCCAACGACACGCTCGACGGCTCAATGGCCGGCGGAAGCTCCGGCAGCTCTTCCAGGTCGATCTCGCCGCCCTGGTCGCGCAGCTTACGGCGAGCGCGGTATGCGGCCATGTCGTCGCGCTTGGCCTTTCGGCAGTCAGCGCACCGGCATCCCTTGCGGTATCCGGCTAGGCCGGGGCCGATGCCGCCGTGGCGGTATGGAATCGCAGGATTCTCGGGCTTTCCCATCGTTCCTCCTGCCTGTTGTCGATGCTTCTAAATTTCGGCCAATTCGCCGCTTGACCTGCCTACACGTGTAGGGCGCTACCCGGGAAATCGGGGAGAGAGAAAAAAATGGAACATGCGCGGGTCGCCCGCACATCGGTTTTCTAAAAAACCAAGATCTCGCGGGCCGCGGGGCCTCATCGACGTCTTCGAAGTTCTCCAAGTTTTGTGTTTGGCCTTGGCTTTCGTTGATCGATGATGATTTGCTTTCGTCTTTGGTTCTCTTTGCGCACGTTGCACCCGAGGTGCATCGGCTGCAGGTTCCAGTGCGCCGTCGGGTGGCCACCATCAGCAAGAGCAACAATGTGATCAAGCGATGGGCCAAGCGGATGTCGAGGCCGAAGCCCGAACACTATCTCCTTGCCGCACCATGCACAGATTGAACCGGGCACACAGTACTGGGCCACCAGCCTGCGCCATGGTCTGCCGTGCCGGCCACGCTTCGGATCCCACTCGCTGAGCACGATCACCTCACCACACCTGCGCATGACAAAGCCCCGATCACTCAGTGAGTGTTCGGGGCTCTTCAAGACACGAATGCCATTACATCAATAATTTAATCATGCTAAGTCAAGCATCTAGATTCCCGCATGATTCCGGGGCCTAGCGCCTCTTGGCTTGCGCGCTGCCTGCTGCTTCTGCCACACATCGAAGGGTATGAAGTGATCCCGATTCCTGGTGCACTGCACAACCTTCCGCTCCTTGGGCATGTGCTGCCAGACTGCCTTGACCTCGCCGCCGCACACGACCGGCTTGCCATCCTCTGACATCACGACAATCTTGCACAGGTCCGGAAGGACGACCTCAGTCTCGCCTCCCTCGGTGACCTTCTCGATCTTGGACCCAGCCTCGATAGCCCACCAATAGGCTTTCAACACCCACACCGGATCCGGAACCTGAACGATTCTCGGCACCATGGATCTGGCCAGCCACCCAGCAAGCGACGGTGTCGACTGATCATCTGGCAGCCGCACATCGATGTACCGATCGGTCACCGCAAACGCCAGCTTCCAGATCGCCTGCCCCGCGTCTCGCATCGCGTCAACCACCTCGACCCGAAGGGGCACCGGCGGTTCCTCCCGTGGAGTCTTCCTCTCACTGCCACCACCACGACCAGGGGCCAACGAATCCTGAGCATCGTCCCACCGGTCATCCACCATGCGCAGGGCAAGCCACAGCTTCTCTTCGCACTCCGAACAGATCCTGGAATCAACCGCGGCTGACACCACCCCGATGTGTTCTCGATACACGGCGTGCACCACGCACACACCCGCATCATGAGCCGCACGCGATACGCACCCCCAACACTTGCAGCCTGGCCCATCAACGTGTTCCGCCATTACTGCTCTCCCTCCAAGTACTTTCGCTCTGCATCGTCTTCACATTTCCGGCATGGCAGGTGCAGCCCGTGGATCTCGCACACTGAGTTCGGTGCTTCTTCCTGCCAGCCATGGACCCCCTTGTATGGAGATCCGAATTTCCCACCAGTGAGTACTTGAGGAGCAGCGCCAGCATTGTTGTTCGTCATTGCTGGTTGTTGGTTATTGCGTCTGCCTCGTTTACGTCTGGATCTTGATCTTCGAGGCTTAGAGGAATCAGGGGTCGGGTCTGGCTGACCCTGCCGGGCCCCCTGACCATCCCCACCCCTCCCCACCCCACCAGCCCGCGCCCCCGCCCGCGCAGGCCCGTGGATAGCTCCCAGCGTCTGGTCTGAGTTTGGTCGCTCCTGACCAGCTTCTGGACCAATTTTGGTCGCGAGTTTGGTCATTGCCGCCGGCATTTCAGGGTCTTCTTCGCACATCCAGGCATAAGCCTCGGACGGTTCGCCCTCGGCAGGCACCTCGACGCTCGACTGCTCCGGAGCGACGATCTGCGAGCCTTCTGGCGCGATCGTCGAGCTCAACGGAGCAGGAGCTTCAATGGTGGTGTCAAGGATGAGGCCGAAGCCTGCAGCAAGGTTCTGCTGCCCAGGCTCAACAACCGGAGCGATGCTCGACTTCTCTGGAGCGACGTTCAGCGGGCCTTCTGGCGCGATCGTCGAGCTCAACGGAGCAGGAGCTTCTTCTCTGGCTGGAGCAGGCAGCAGGACCATGCCTGCTTCTTGTGGAGTGCGCTGTCCCTTTTTCCGGTTACACGCTGCACACGAAAGGACAAGGTTCTGGATGCCATTGGCCTTTTTAGGGTCGATGTGATCCATTTCCATGCGCTTATCGCCCTTGGTGGTCTTTTTGTAGACCAGGTCGCCGCAATAGCGGCACTTGCCACGGGAGCAGATCGGGAAATCGGTAGCATCACGCGCCCAGACCTGGGCACGCAACTGAGGATCTTTCAGCTCCTTGGCTTTCGCCTGCTTGAGCTTCTCGTCCTCGGCTGTGTCATAGCCGAACTGGAACCAATCATGGAACACATACGAACCAGCCGGTATCTCTGGACACTTCTCGCACCCATGCCCCGACGCATGCCACAGGCCAACTCGAACCAACAGCGCCGCTAAGAGATCAACTGCTTGCTTGTTGAGCAGGATCTTCATCAGATGCACTTCGGTGAGCTTGCCATCGGTCTTCGCGTCACGGCTGAAACTGCCGGCCATAGTCCACAATCCCAGGGCTGCCATGCCAGTGAGATCACCACCTAGCGCAGCTTCTGCCAACGCCCGGGCTTTCTCATTCACGTGCAGCTTGTCGTCTACCTGGAAGAAAGACACTCCCTAATCCCCTCCTTTCATAATCCTTCAAATCGTCATTGGTGCGGGCGGCCGGCGGCGCCCGAATCATCATGGCCACGCAGGGATTCATAGCGAGCTCTCGATCCTGATGACCTGCTCCGGGTGGCCAATCCGCTCTGCTTGCAGCCCTCGCCAATTGACGGCTATCTTGCTGGACAGTTCCCGGTGGTGAACGAAAGTAATCTGGCCATAGACGGCAGCCTGATTCGGAAAGTCGATTTGAGCATGCAGTCCGCGGTGGAAAGACGTGATGTCGCCCAGACGAATCGGCTCCATGTCCCGGACCGGGTCAAGCTTTTCCGGCGGACCCACGAACTCCCGCGGTTCAGCTTTTTCGGTCATCTTCCCTCCTTGACCTGTTGGGCGCGGGCTTCAAGCCATCGAGCAACCTCTGCTGGTATTTCGGTATCGAACACATCCCTGGCGGCTTCGGTGAGCGCTTCTGCTTTCGCTTCAGCACGGACCTGCTCTAGCCAGCGGTCGAATGCTGCGCGACGGGTGTCGTCGCACCATGGCGCCATTCGCGTGGCGAAGTCTCCCCGCACTTGCTCGGTGCTCGGCGTGTTCCGGTTATCACACATTGGTAAGTTCCTTTGCTCGGTCACGCATGATCTGTTCCATGACACCCATTCGCTGGGCGACGATCTGCGCTCCAGTAACGCGTCGTGCGTCCTGCTCGTACTGCCAGCGTGCTTCGGAGCTGAGCACGTCAGCGGCTTCGGTGTACCCGGCTGCTTTCGCTTCTTGCTCAAGCCACTGCGTGAACCGCTCAAGCACTTCACCCACGTGCGCGAGGTGGTACTTGCCGCCAAGTTCCCCATCTTGGGACTTCCAGCCGCAAATGCAATGAGTGCGCCTATCGCGGATCCCGCCCTTGCGGCTGTGCGCGGCCAGTATCTCGATGATCGCTACCATTAGTTCACCGGCCTATCTAGGACACGGGCGGGGAGCTTGATCTCCACGGCCATTAGTCCTTCCTCATCGCCGCCCAAGCCGTACCAGCGGGCAGGGAATGGGCTGTTTATATCTCTCAGCTCCAAGACGCTCCCCTCCCTTTCGCGGAGAACTGTTCCGACTGGAAGCGATTCGACTTCCTTAGTACTGCGCACCGTGTCTGGTTGGGGAGGCAAAGCGGCGAAGTAAGTTGATACCACCAGCTCAGCCGCTTCGTCATAACCGATGTCCAGACCTTCGTATGTCACATGGTGTTCCCATAGCTTGTCAGTCGCTGCCTGTAGCGCATCTGAATTTAGGTTCTGCTTGGGCATTGCTCCTCCTTCGGTGTTCATGCCTGCAGCGCGAATTCTGACTTTTGCGCTTCAAGTACTGGGGCGATGGCGTGGCAGACGTCGTTGACAAGACTTGCGACTGCCTCAGCGGCCTTCATGATCTCCTTGCTCACGTCCTCGCTGAGGTAGAGGAACACCCGGTACGGGTTGATTTTGATTCGTTCCAACCGTGTCTCTGCCATTGCGGCCTGGATCTGCTGCTTGCAGTTCTTCTCGTACAGGCCCGCTAAGCGCGGCTGGCCCGTCTGCCGGCAATGCTCGGCGCGACGTGCAAAGTTGATCGCCTGCGCGATATTCGGGTTGCTCATAGTGAGTTTCCTCCTGAGTGACTATCAGATAGTGACGACGACGAATCCGACTTCGGGCTTGGTTTGCCGGTGATGGTGATCTTGTCGGATGGACGGAAGCCGAAGGACCCTTTGTGGGTGACAACTTCAACGATCTTGAGCTCGACGACTACCGACTTTTTGGAGCCGATCGCTCTCTGTTCGAATGTCTCCACCGAGTGCGTCACCGATTGAATGTCGCCCATGCGTCCGAGGCTCTTGCCGAGGTCCGTACCGTTCAGGCGGCGGGCTTCAATCTCCGTGCTCATGCTTGCACCAGGAATCCTGCGAAGCGTGGAAGTCCTGCTCCATTTTCGCCATGAACAAGCGTGGCCCCGTCCATCGGGTCTTCAAGGTTCGGCCCGGGCTTCCATGCCCAGTCGGCACGATGGTTGAACTTAAACTCAATGAGATCGTCAGCGTCGAGTAGATGCTCGATGGTTCCCCCAACTGCGCCCTCGACGCTTTGACGGACTGCTTCGTCGGCGCTGTGCGCATCGGTAGTGCCGGTGACGATGAACAGTTCAGTGTCTTCGCCAAGCCAGATGACTTTCGGGTTTTCAGTGCTCATGATCTGGTCCTTTCCATAACGCCGCGAAGTCGGCTTTCTTGATCAGTCGTTCGGTTACCTTGCAGATGGCCACTACAACCGCGGCGAGGGATACTGCTGGCCATGCCCAGCTTGAGAGGAAGAGTCGGGCCGAGTTGCGCCCCACGCGCTCGGCTGTGGGTTTAGGTAGGTTTCGGGCGAAGACCCCTACACCCATCCCGACGAGGGCCGCGCACATGGTGGCCAGGACTCCGGCAAGGTAGAACATGGCGAGGTTGTTGAGCATTGACCAGGTCATCGGTTGGCCCGGTTTCTCTTGGCGATGATGTGCTCCACGATGAGGTCTGGGCGATGCCCGAACCATTCCTCGGTGTCCCCGGTCGCGCTGTCGACCACCTTGACGTATGGCATTGTCAGCGCAATGCCCATCTGGTCGGAGATGGCGCGCATCTTCTCGATCGTCTCGATGTCGGTATTGGGCACGTGCACGGTGCGGTACAGGACTTTGAACTTGCCCAGGCTGCGCTTCGTGTCGAGGCACTGCTGGCAGTTGTCCTTCGTGTGGACGGTGATTTCTAGGCTCATTAGCCTGCCTTCTTTCGGTAGATCGGTTGCCCTGCCTGCAAGCGGGCCTGGGCAGCGTCCCACAGGCGGCCTGCGCCGCGCTGGGTCAGCCTGGCGGAGAACACGACGCGCTCATGAGGCGGCGCACCCACGATTGATTCCTTGACCTTTACCCATTCGGCTTTCACTGCCTGGGCGGTGGCTTGGTTTCGGCGCACGGTATCGCCGCGGATGATCAGGTGAAGCTCGCCAGCGAGATCGAAGACGTCCTGGTGCCGCACCTTGACGCCGGGGACGTTGGCGGCAGCCCACACCTGCAGTTGGTTCGCGAGGTCGCTAATGGTCTGCAGCCCCTCGGCCTGCCGGTACATGTCGATCTGTGCGACCTTGGGCCGAGCTGCTTCCAGCTCCTTGGCCTGATCAGCGACCCGGGACTGCAGCTCCCCCACAATTTCAAGGGCTCGCTCTTCCAAGCTCTTGGGCTTGACTGGCGAGTACTGTCCGGTCTTGCGGATCTCCGGAAGCACATCATGAGTCAGCCAGCGCTTGAAAGCCTTGGCTTCTGGCTTTCGCGAGCGCAGGACCAGCGAGTACATGCCCGCTTCGGTGACGTAGGTCAGTTGCTGGACTCCGCCAGGGGTGCGGATACTATCCGTACCCTTTTCGTCGTCGTCGAGGCCGCGCACGGCGTCATGGACTCGGCCGATGTCGAGGATGTCGCACAGGTCGGAGGCAACGAAGCACGGTTCGCCGTTGATGAGGAAAGTTCTCACTTCCTCGTCTTGGTAAATGTGCACCTGCATTTCATTCACGGTTTCCTCCTAAACAAGGTTTTTCGTTTGTTTTTTGACTGACAAAGTTTTAGAGCTTCGGTTCCGGCTTGGGAAGCCTCACAGGCATGACCACTTGCTCCAAGGTCACCTGGTCCAGGGGTTCAACTCCGGAGGTCAATCGGACCCCCTTGCCGGGCGCGTGCACGCTGATCCGGATCTTGTCCCCACGGATAGCGCCCAGTGCTTCGCGGTAGAAGGTGGGGTTGAATCCAGTCCGCAGCTCAAGGTCGCCCTCTGCTCTGATGAGCGGAGACCGGGCGCTTCCGTCCTCACCTGAACCGGTGATCTGCAGCGAAGAACGGTCCTCCGTGCTCGTGAGAATCAATGGGATGTTGCGTTCCAGGACGGTTTGGACAATGCGGGCGGCGCGCATCATTTCCGTTGCAGAGAAGATGAGGTGTTGTTCGCCTTCCGGCCGGAACAACGGCTTGATCTTGGGGTACTCGCCCGACACGCACAACGTCGAAGCACTGAAAGATTCCGAACGCATCATCAAGTGGTCAAGGCTCTTCGCGCCTACAGGGCCGGACAGGGTGAGCTTCATGTCTCCCGGCTTGTCCAGCAGTGTACGGATTCGCTTCCACTCGGTGAGCTTGATGAGGAACTGCCCGTCGAAATCGCATCGCGTCGGAAACCATGATCTGGCCAACCGATAGCGGTCCGTTGCATAAGCCGTGACTTTGTCGGTCGAGAAGTCCAAGGCAATCGATGTCAGGATCGGTAGGGTGTCGTCCTTGCTTGCCGAATGCATCACCTGATCGAGAGTGTCCCGGAAGGCCTGCACATCGATCGTGAGATGTCTCTGCTGCGCGCCAGGATGCGGGTTCGTTCCCTTCAAGAACACATCGAAAAACTCATCGTGCCCCTGGCTTGCTCTGGCCGATGGCACGCTGATCTCGAATCCATCAGATTCCAGGGACAAGCGGCTCAGGTTCTCGGCGCTGTCCCAGGTCCACCTCAAGGTAACTTCGAGGTCCTTGGCCGCGCCGCGGGTGATCTCGGTCAGCACTGGGATGACGAATTCACCTAGGATGAGACGTTGCTGGACTGGCGAGTCGTCGGCCTTTCCGCGGGCCGCGCAGAGGCCGGTCTGATAGTCGAAAGTCTCGACGGCAAGCCATCCTGATTCCTGGAAAGACAAGGCGGTGAGTGCCATGAGTGGGGATGGAACGCGGCCCGGCACGCGGACCTTTTTCAACATGGCCAGCAGCTCACGCGCCGGAACGATCAACGCGGCCTCGTCGGTCTGGCTTCGGACGCCGAGTGCTTCAAGTGTGACGGTCATGATGCTTTCGCCTTTCTTCTCTTCCTTCGTTGCTTTTGAATGCCCTTGGCTTTCTGGGCTTTTTCGTAGAGCCATTTACGTTCGGACGGCGTCTTGCCTCCGAAGATCCCCGTATTGATCTCTCGCTTTTCCAGTGCGTAATCCAGGCACTCTTGCTTCACCGGGCAGGCGAAGCAGATCTTGAGCGCCTTGTCGTTGACGACGTCGGCCTTGCCCCTGGAAGGGAAGAACGGGTCCTCTTTGCCGAGGGTGGTGTACATGTCCCGGCAGGCGGCGTGTTGCCGCCAGTCGACGGGCTCGCTAAGGGGTGGCTGGGCTGTGCTTTCGGTGCCGATCAGTGCCATGGCCCTTAGTTCAGCTCGATTCCCTCGATGGCCGGCGCGCACTCCGCGCAGATCCCGGTCCACTTGGTGTCCTTGACGACTTCCTGCATGCAGTTCTGGCACGTCGCCGTGTTCAGATGGACGTTATTACCCGGCCTCTCGGAGGTCTCTTCAGCCAGCCGGATGATCTCCGCCTCGTCCTCGGAGGGCACATAACCGACGAAGTCGATGAGTTGCTGGTACCAGAACGCCAGTGGCTTCCAGCGGGATTCTTTGTCGTAGGAGTCGCGCATGTACCAGTTGGTTTTCACCAGCTTGCGGTCGCTATCAGCGATCGGTGCGTATGCCAGGAGTAGCGCGAGCTGCTGAGTAGTCAGGCCCAGTGCGGCCTTGCGCGCACGCTCTTCCCACTTTTTGCGCTTGCCCTCAAACTCCGGACCGTAGATGGATTCATCGCCGTCTGGTTCGGGGAACGGAATGGACACGGCTTCGCCAATGACTTCGGCGCCGTCGAAGTTGTACCCGCGAACCGCTTGATCGAAGATCATCGAAACCAGGAGGCCGCGGGCGTTCCGGTCCTCGATAGCTTTCTTGTCCTGGATCTTCTTGAGCACGAAGGCATGGCGCGCACGCTGGGAAATTGGAAGCACGCTATCGAGGCGCCGCAGCTTCTCACGACGCGCCTTTTCTTCCGGCGACACCTGCTTCTTAGTGGCTGATGCCGGCAGCTTCTCCCACCACTGCACCGCGTCCGGGTCTCCAACATCGAACTGATGCCCTGCGGCGATGTGTTCCTCGACGCTGGCGATCTTGCCGGACTTGGCCCACTTACCGCTGTAGCGGTTAGTCTCGTCAAGCTCTACGGCGTCGGCTTCAGTGAGATCCTGGCGTACCTTCTGGCGCTTGGCGTTGGCCTTCTTCTGCTCGATCAGGCGGGTGACTTCTTCCTGCCCGACGGTGCGCTGCCACGAATTGGCCACCTCGTCCACAACGTCAGAGAAGAGATCGGCACCGGTTTCCGCTTCCAGATCGATAATGTCCTTGGCTGCGAAGAGGTCGATCTTTCCTGCCGCCTGCAGCTGCGCGACCTTCGGCTGATTTGCTAGGGCTGCGCGAGGCTTGACCTCGGCCTTGTCGATATTGAAGTTCTTTGCAATCCATGATTCGCTCTTGCCCTCGGTGAGCATGCCCTGCAGCGCTTTGGACTGTCCGAGGTAATCGAGTGGCAAGTGATTAGTTCCGGTCGAAAGCGCTTCGGTATATAGGTCCAGCGAGGCGTTGGACGGTGACTCGACGATTTCGCATTTCATCTGATCCAGGCCGGCGCGCAGCGCGGCCGCGTGGCGGCGGTGACCGCCCTGGATCATGAAATCGCCGGCAAGATCTGGATGCGGGTAAATGGTGATGGCGTCCATCTGACCGAGGGTCTTGAGCTCGTGAGCCAACTGGTCGATATCCCCCATGTCCGTTCTGGGGTTCAGTGGGTCCGGATGAATCGCCGTCGTTGGCACCATCCGAAGTTCACCTGGTTTTTGAGACACGACTACCTCCATAGGGTGTGTCAGAAGAGGAAAGGAAAGAGGGGGACCTAGCCCTGCTGGGCGGCCTCGGCACGAGATGCTGAGATCTCCGAAGTGCCCCAATCGATCAAGGCGATAGCAGTGAACACGGCGAAAACGATCATGGTCAGCACGCCGAGGCCGTTTGGCATCGGCAGCACGAAATAGAGCGCCACTGCCAGGACCGTCAAGGTGGGGATCCAGATCATCCACATGCGAAGCTCGTAGGCACGGTAGATCTGATCAGCGCTCACGTGGATCACCATCCAACGCAGTCAAAGCCTCTACGGGCTTAGGGGTCGGGATGAAAGCAGTGATCTCGGCAAACTCGATCCCGTTCACCAGAATCTTTCCTACGCCGTCTACGCCCTTCTCGCGCATGGTTCCTTGGTCAACGTAGACCGTGCTTCCGCGGTACTTGTGGTTCGCCCATTTCTGCACCGTCTGCTGGATCTGCGTGGCGCAGTCCGACTTGGGATACTCTTTCCATTCCACGTCTAATGGCGGCTCAGATACGCGTTTGCCGTTCTTGCGGTTGAATTTTCCTGCGACCTCGTCGGGCGCGATGATCAGGATGCGACCATTGATCTTTCTCATGCTGCTACCGACTCGCCTGCAGCGCGTGAAGCGAAGATGTTTGCCAGGACTGCCCCGGCCTCTGCGATGCAGCGGTCCTTGATTGCCTGAGCCTCGGGGCTCAGCGCCTCGGTCTGCTGCGAAGTGGTCTGTACACTGGTCATTGAAATCAGTCCTTGCTTAGTCAGTTTCGGTTTTGGTTTCGTCGCCCTCAGCAGTTGCCGCTGCTGAGGGCTCCTTCATTTCCGGGGACCCCGGAGTGTGCACCCTCTCGGTAAACTCAGAAGTTCCACCAACCGCGTCATGCGACGCATCATTTACCGAGAGGGAAATTTCTTGAACATCATCGAGTACTTGGAAACTGAAGTTGATCGGTGCGCGACCCTTCAAGACAATGCCAACGGAGATATTCACGCCCAAATCGCGGCCCTGCAGTCGATGCTTGTCTCGACAATCCAAGCCACTCAATCCCTCGCCGCGATCCTCCACCGAGAAGGGATCGATATCGAGATGCCTGCGCGCAATGCTCCTCGACGCCGAGGCCTTGATCTCTTTGATCTTGGCTCTTAGCAGCTCAACCTCTTCACGAAGGTTCGGGTAACCCTCGGCAGCTTGCGCTGCTTGGGTCTCTTTCGTCGGAAAGCCCGAAGCGGCGCACTCCTCAAAAGCAGCACCGATATTCTGTCCCTGATCGCTGCTCTTGGCCCACCCGCTATCATTCCGTGGGTGGGTCAAAGTCTTCTTTGGCCCCATGGGCACATGCCCACCCAGCGACATCTCAAAGTTCTCCACCATAATTCGCCGCTGCACAGCATTCCCCTCGGTCAGTGCAACATTCATGAGGCACCCCTGGTGCACCATCGCAAGGTGAATCATGCTGCAGACTGACGGATCAAGGTGCATGATCGTCGATGAAGTCGTTGACTTCCGATCCACGCTGAACTCCCCACCACACACGCGGCAGACCTTGTCGCGGTCTCGGAGCTCCCTCTTGAATGGTGCTGCGGCTTTCCGCATGGCCTTGTCACGATTCTGTTCCTGGTGCATCTGGTAGTGCGCCTCCACTTCCTGGTTGTAATAGTCCTGCTGCTCGAAGTCGTCATCCGTGATGACCTGACCACCGATTCCGATGTGGAAGTAGCAGCCTGGCTCTTCGCACTGGTACTCACTCATGCCACACCCAGCTTTCCTGCACGCCGCCTAGACACTTCCCTATCATTGCAACGCTTGCCAGTTTCACTAGCAGTGCTAGATATTTCAGGCACAAAATAGACATCGAGCGGAACATCAAGTGCTTTGCAGATCAGCTCAGCAGTCCGCCCTTTGTTCACCGACTTCGTATCCCCTCGCACCAGGTTGTCAATCGTTCCCGGCGAAACTTCCGCGTACTTCGCAAGTTCTCGATTGGAAAAATCCTTGCGGTCCATTCGATCGGCTAGCGACTCTGGCGAGACAATCAACTTCATTCGCATACGAGCTGGCCACCTCCTTCTCTTGTTGGTTCGAGTCGTGACCCTGCGATGCCTTTGCGTATCCATTGAAACCCCTCTTATGCATTTTTGTCTAGCGGTGCTAGTGGTTTTGTATTGCAATATTAGGCACCGCGTATTTCAAAAAGCAAGCCCCTCGCTCAATAATCACGCAGAACTCAAAATTTTTTATTTTCTTTCTTAGGCATCAAGCGGCGCTAAATGCCCGTAACAAGTTAGGCACTGCCTAAGATTGACAAGTGGACGAACCTCGCTTTTGAAGAAACGATTAGGACCGTGATGCAAGGACAAACTCTCGCAAGCCTCATCGAGGAAGCGCGTTACAGCAGCCCCGGCAAACCGCTGTCCTATGACTCGCTTGCCAAAGCTTGCGGGGGAAAGCCCTCAGCTGGACGCCTACAACAGATCGTTTCCGGGAAACTCAAAAACTTCCCAGACCCCGAGTCCATCCAAGGACTAATGTCGGGGACCGGTCGGACAGCAGAAGAGATCGTTCTTGCTTCAGCCCGCTCGCTGGGACTCCCCGTCGGGGACAATCCTTCAGACTCGGTCTTTGTTCCAGGGCTATCCGCCCTACCAGAGAGTGCACTTGAAGTCGTCAAATCCTTAACACGCGAGCTGGTCAACCTTTCTCGTAAGGCAGATCATGCAGAAGCAGCAGACCCGCACGCCACTACCCAGCGTCCACAACTTCGAGCAGTGGCGCCCATCGATCACCCTAGCAAGGGACAGAAGACCAAGTCGGACGATTACCCGAAACCAAACGACATCGTCTACGAATTAGACAAACTCGGTATCAAACAGCTTCACGCAGGCGACCCCGAAGCCACGGAGGCCCCGGAAGACGTGGCAGCTTATCCTAATTTCGAAACGCAGCGCGAGAAGTTCGAACGTATCCACGGCGAGCGCGGTGAGGAGAGTCAGGATCCGGGGGATTCTGAGTAGTTCTCTCTTCAGCTCGTATTGTTTGAAGGTCGTAGTGTTGTTGTATCTTCGTATGTATGTTCGATCTTTTAGGCAAGTTTGAAGTACTTGCTAGTACGGTTATCCAATGGACGAGGCCGCGCCCTACTGCACCCGGCGGGGCAGATGGTCGTCGGTCTTGGATTGACGAGAAGCTGACTCAAGATGAGCGTCGCTGCGTCCTCGCTCATGAAGCTGTCCACCTCAAGCATGGCCATCGCGGCTGCCAGCCTCCTGCTATTGAGCGCGAGGTGTGCCTTGAGGCTGCGATCTACCTGATCAATTTTCAGGACCTCAAGAGCGCGGTCCGCTGGTCTACCCATCCTGCTGTTATTGCCGAGGAACTGGGTGTGACCGAGCACGTTGTGATCGATCGCCTGCAGACACTCGACGGTGACGAGCTGCAGGAACTTTTTCCACCGGGCGAGCACATCGCCTGATCTTTTCCACAACTCGTAAACCCTTTAATTCATTGGCTTCTACGCGCCATCAGGCTAGAAGAAATATCTGATATTCACAGGAGTATCCACAATGTCATCGAATAAGGAAACTAACGCACCGACACCCGAGCCAACGCTGCCTCCTGGCGCTTTCGGCTGCAACCTTGATGATCACGGCGATCATGAAGGTGATCTATTGACGCTACTCATTTCCCGGCTCGACAGCCTGCTGCGCCCGGCGCCTTCGGGGAAGCTGAAATGAAATCCTCCGGCAGGCTGCGGGCGATTCTCTATCTCCGGCAATCGATCTCTCGCGAGGACTCCATCAGTTTGGAACTGCAGGAGAATGCCGGCCGTCAGTACTGCGATCAGCAGGGCTATGATGTCGTCCGTGTCGAAGCGGATCCAGGCATCAGCGGCCGCACCTGGAATCGCCCTGCCGTGCAGCGGACTGTTGCCAGCATCGAGAATGGTGAAGCCGATGTCATCGTGCTCTGGAAGTGGTCCAGGCTTTCACGCGCCCGCAAAGACTGGGCCGTGGCCATCGACAAGGTGGAGTCCGCCGGCGGTCGCATCGAGTCAGCCACAGAACAAGTGGACGTCACCACGTCAACAGGGCGCTTCGCCCGCGGCATGCTCGCCGAATTCGCAGCCTTCGAATCAGACCGCATCGGCGACACCTGGAAAGAAGCACAGAAGCGCCGCATAGCCCAAGGCAAGCCCGCCAACGGCCGCAAACGCTTCGGGTACGAGTACAGCCGGGAAACCGGCTTCACGCCCCACCCAGAGGAAGCCCCGGCCCTGCAGGAGATGTACCGGAGGTTCCTCCTCGGTCATACCCCACGCGACCTTGTCGAATACCTCAACGACACTGGCATCAAACCCAACCACGGATACAGCAGCGCAATTGCCACCACCTGGTCAGCCGAAACCATCATGGGAATCCTCGACAATCCCTTCGCTACCGGACGCTTCCGCCACGGCGGCCAAGTCCACCGAGGCATCCATGAGCGGATCATCAGCGAGGAGACCTGGGAGAAGTACCAATCGCGGCGACGAGCTCGCACCAAAACCGCACGCGCCGAAAGCTCACAGTACCTGCTCACCGGCCTGATCTTCTGCGGAGTCTGCGGCAGCAAAGCCTACGGCGGAGCACGCCGCGGCCCCGACGGCCAGCGCGGCGGCGCCGTCTACTCCTGTAAGCAAGCCAGCTACTACAAGGCACACCGCGGCGGATACGTCCAAGAAGATCGAATCATGGAGCACCTTCTCCCCTGGCTCAATGAACTCGCCAACGAAATCAACGCCGCGGCCGCCGCACAACCATCAGCACCCCATTCAAAAGATCCAGCGCCCGGCATACGGCGAGCGCTGATCAAGCTTGACGGTCGGCGCGATGCGCTCACGAACAAAATGTTGGACGGAACGATCCCCGACGATGTTTACACGCGGCTTCTGTCTGAGCTTGAGCATGAGAAGGAACGTCTAAAGCATCGCCTGCAGGATCTGGAAGCAGCGAAAAGTCCGGACGGCATCAAGGAAACCGCGGACCTGATTCGAGGCTGGGACTCGATCAGCATCGCGTCGAAGCGTGAGCTACTCTCACGGCTCCTCAAGGGCATCCGCTACACGGCGCAGCGGCCCAACCTCACGGTTCAAATTGTCGCTAAATGGGAAGAATGGCCCAATCCCACTTCGGACTAGTTGACGGTGGTGACCGCCATGGATTCAAAGGCGACCAAAAAGACCAGGATGAACATGCCCAGGGTTGTGGAAAGGTGCTGCGGCGAAAAGATGGTCTGTGCTGCTGGCGCATCATCACGCTCACGGGGTTTCAAGGGCATGAACCAATTTTGTCAGATCTTTTGCGGTCCTACCCGCCCAGCGCGTGCAGCGCGAAGGCCGAGAGGAATCCCGCGGTGACCAGCAGGCCGGTGTAGTCGTGGTCCGCGGCGTAGGCTTCGGGGATCATCGTGTCAGCGATCATTGTCAGGATGCCGCCCGCGGCCACCGCGGTGGCAAAGGCAAGCACCTGTTGCGGCATATCCGCCAGGGCGATGGCCCCGATAAAGGCCGCCAGACCGCTGGCCAGCGCAATGCCGCCCCACAGCAGGAAGACTGACTTGCCGCTGCGCCCTGCCTGTTTCATATCCGCGGTGCTGGCAAGGCCTTCGGGGATGTTGGAAACGAAGATGGCGATCAGCATCGTCGGGTTGATGCTTGCCCCGGCCACCACTCCCAGGCCCAGCGCCACGGATTCCGGAATGCCGTCGATCAGCGCTCCCACCGCGATGGCCGTGCCGGATGATTCCTCGGTGCTGGCGGCCTTCTGCCTGCGCCGGCTGCGCTTGGCAAGCAGCTTGTTGGCGCCGAAGTACAGCACCGCACCGGCGGTGATGCCCAGCAGCGTGGCGGCCAGGCCTCCCATGGTGAATGCTTCGAGCACCAGCTCGAAGCTCAGCGCACTGATCAGCACCCCGGCGCCGAAGGCCATGATGGAGCAGACCCAGATTCGCGGGATGCGCAGCCACCATGCGGCCCCGGCGCCAAGCAGCAGCGCCGAGCCTGCAACAGAACCCCAAATCAAAGCCTGAATAGACGCAAACATGGCACCCACTATAGCCAGCAAAGTGCTTGGCGAGTAGGTGCCATGGGAAGTTGTGCTGCGCCTAGCCCTCGGAGGACATGTTGTTGAAGCGCGAGTAGTGGCCTTGGAAGGCGACGGTAATCGTCTTGGTCGGGCCGTTACGGTGCTTGGCGACGATCACGTCGGCCTCGCCCGGACGGTTCTCCTTGTCGTAGACGTCGTCGCGGTGCAGCAGGATGACCATATCGGCGTCCTGCTCGATAGAACCGGATTCGCGCAGGTCGGAAACCATCGGCTTCTTGTCCTGACGCTGTTCGGAGCCGCGGTTCAGCTGGGACAGCGCGATCAACGGGACGTCGAGCTCCTTGGCCAGCAGCTTCAGGTTACGCGAGAACTCGGAGACTTCCTGCTGACGGGATTCAACGCGCTTGCCCGAGCTCATCAGCTGCAGGTAGTCGAGGATGATCATGCGCAGCTCGTTGCGCTGCTTCAGGCGTCGGCACTTGGCGCGGATTTCCATCATCGACATATTCGGCGAATCGTCGATGAACAGCGGGGCTTCATTCAGCCGCCCCATGGTGGTCGCGATCTTGGTCCACTGCGCGTCCTCCACCGAACCCTTGCGCAGGTCCTGCAGCTGGATCGAGGCCTCGGCGGACAGCAGGCGCATGGCGATTTCATTGCGGCCCATTTCCAGGGAGAAGAACACCGTTGCCATATTGTTCTTGATCGCCGCCGAGCGGGCGAAGTCCAGCGCAAAGGTCGACTTACCCACCGCCGGACGGGCGGCGATGATGATCATCTGACCGCCCTGCAGGCCCTGGGTCAGCTCGTCGAGCTCATAGAAACCGGTGGGGACGCCGGTGATGCCGTCGCCCGCGTTGGCCGCGTTCTCGATCTCGTCGACGGTGCCCTCGATGATCTCCGACAGGCGCACGTAGTCTTCGCTGCTGCGGTTCTCCGCCACCTTATAGACCTCGGCCTGGGCTTCGTTGACGATGGCGTCGACCTCGCCGTCCGGCGAATAACCCATCTGCACGATGCGGGTGCCCGCGTCCACCAGGCGGCGCAGCACACCACGTTCCCGCACGATCTCCGCGTAATAGCCGGCGTTGGCAGCGGTGGGGACATGCTGGATGAGGTTGTGCAGGTATGCGGCGCCGCCCACACGGGAGATCTCGCTGCGCTTGGTCAGCAGGTCGGCCACCGTCACGGCGTCGGCCGGTTCGCCGCGGCCGTAGAGGTCGATGATTGCCTCGTAGATCGACTCATGGGCAGGGCGGTAGAAATCGGTGCCGCGCAGTACCTCGACGACGTCTGCGATCGCGTCCTTGGACAGCATCATGCCGCCAAGCACCGACATTTCTGCATCGATATCCTGCGGCGGGGTGCGCCCCGCATCGGCTTCTCGCTGTTCGTAGATTGGCTCGGCGCTCATTACTGACACTTCCATCCCCTGTTGACCCGCTGGGAAAGCTTGTTTTCCACCACTGCAACTGGTCATCATGTCAAAAGCTACCGACTATTTGACCCTGACCGCTTGTGGATAGAGCACTCCCACCGCCAACAGTAGGACGGTTGCTCACCAGCGTAAACCCCGATATCCACAGAAACTGTGGACAATCCCCCTGCACCTGTGGATTGACCTGTTTACTACTTGGGGAGAACCCTGTGGATTACAGCACTTAAATCCACATGAACTTCATTTGACTAGTGCGTTTACGTTTACACAGCTGTGGACAGAATGTTAATTTCTCCGTTCACCCACAGGCCGATCAAGTGTTATCAACAACCCATGGCGTGGAGTTTAGGCGTTTTTGTGAAGTTATCAACCCTCATCAACAGGCAATCCACAAGCAAGTGGATAACTATGTGGATATCTCTGCGTAACAATTACGCCGATTGCACACCGCAGGCATGAAGCCGATGGGGCAGCGAGCCTCGCCGACTCCCGCTACAACATAAAGAAAGCGGGGTGAGAAGGTCTTTTCCTTCTCACCCCGCGACATCTCTGGGTTTTTTAAACTAGTTCCGGCACTGGCAATGAGTGAAATCGTGAATCATGGAAGATCTGTGGAGAGTGGTTGGAGGTGTCGTGGCCGTGCACCTGCAACAGGATCACCCAATGGTCGCCCGCTTCAACCTCGTCGTAGATCGAGGTTTCAAGTCGCAGCGTTGACTCATTGATAAATAATGCACCGCCCTCGGTGCGATGGGTTGCGATACCGGCGAATCGGTCTCCCTGCTTGGAAGCAATCTGGGTGCAGGCACCGCCATTGCGCTCGCTGAGCACCGATACCCCGATGCGTCCGGCCGTGCGCAGTTTCGGCCAGGTATTCGAGCTCTTCTGTACCGCGAACATCACCAACGCAGGTTCCAGCGAAACCCCGACGGTAAATGAGGAGGCCACCAGGCCGGTCTTTCCGCCCTCGATCTCAGCGCAGAGCGCGGCGACGCCGGATGGATGCTGTGCAAAGACCTTACGCAAGGTCAACGGGTCAAGTTCTTGATTTAGCGACATGGCTCGATTCCTTCGGGTCGTGCCCATCGAGACATAAGCCATCAAGAAACCGGCCGCGGGCGGTCCTGAATTTTCCTTGTCAATGAATTCATGCTCGATGTGCGGTACTTGTCCAACGCGTTTTCACGTGGGACCGAATCTTCACCTGGAGCACCCCGCTACCGTTGAGAGGGTTGCCGGCCAGCTAGCCAGGGCCTATAGCTGACGCTCTTGATTCTGCTTAAAACCTTATGGGCCGTTACGCGGCATCGTCAAACATTTCACTTCGCAAATCGCAATAATTGCCATTTCATTCGAAACCAGGGGTCAATCGCTATCGCGACTCATTGTTTTCTTCGTGCTGCAGGTTAGAGTTCGGCCCGCGACCGAGTCATACAAGGTTTGCCGATTTCAGAGAATTCGCGGAGTATGGGAAGCTCATGGCTGGCAGCTCCTATCGATCCGCCGGGATCGTCGGAACGGCCGAATGTTTTATCGCGGACATCAGAAATCAGCAGATGCTACAGACAGATCTACCGACAACCGCCCGGCTTCTGGATTTACCTCAGGAGCCATGGGGGAACGGAAAAGGTTCAACGCGTCTCATTGACGCACATCCGTCACTTGACGCCGACGAATGGGACTGGCGACTTTCGCTGGCGACCCTCGCCGAGAACTCGGAGTTTTCCCCGGCAGGTGGCGTGGTGCGCATCGTCACCATTGCTTCGACAGGCCCGATCCAACTGAACCTCAATGGCACGTGCCACGAGCTCAGCCTTGGCATGCAGGCACAATTCCTCGATTCCGACCACGCAGAAATCACCCTCGGCGGCCAAGAACAGTACGCACTGAACCTCATGGTGCGGCGAGGCAGGGGCTACGGTTCAGTCGAAACCGAGCAATTGCGGGGACAACGAGTATTTGAACCGACCGATCTGTGGCATCGAATCGTTGTCCTGGATGGTTCGGTGCGCCTTGAGGATGGAACCGAACTCGGCGCATTGAGCGTCATCAATCCGGCGCAGTCGCGTTTGGTTCTACAAGCAGATCAGGCACTGCTGGCCCACATAGTTGTCGCAGCAATTCACTGATCGTCATTTCGGCGCGATTTTCATACCGCTTGGCGCGCCGGCTTTGAGTTTTCTCGCCTGTGGCCATGGACCATGCGACGCTTGACTTCCTAGAATTTCCTGCCCCAGGACAGGGGTTCGGGACGAAGCTTTAGTGCCTCCAGAGCTTCAGCAGCGGCAGGCCGGTTACCGACGACTCATCAACGGCGCCATCGGATGGAAGACCCCCAAATTCCGTCACCCGGCACCCTGATGTTCCCCCAAGTCGAGGTGGCTGGCCTGCCGTATTCTCGTTTCTGAGAACAGGTCGATTCTCCGTATTCTCTGAACAACCCACGCGGCCCATTCCCCCGCGGCAAACCCAGTCGTAATGTGTTGAGCATCCAATTGATGACTCTTAAGGGGGCCGCAATGAGTGCAACGTATACCTTTGACGTCTTCAGCAGTCTTGATGGATTTGGTGCTGCCGGAGGCGACTGGGGCGGATACTGGGGAAAGCAGGGGCCGGAATTACTTGAGCGCCGGTTAGAGCTATACACCCCGCCCTGCCGAGTGGTATTCGGCGCCAATACCTACCGACTTTTTGCGATGTTCCTTGCGAATATCGACGACTATCCAGACGTCGAAGATGCCTGGGGCGTTGCCATGCGCAATCAACCAACGACGGTCATCTCGACAACCCTGCAGGAACCGCTAGATTGGCCACGTCCTTCCCTGGAACGCGATGACGCGCTGGATGTGGTCGCTCGACTGAAGCGGGATTCCGAGGTGCCGCTTCGGTCCCACGGTTCCCTTGCCATGAATCATTCGCTGCTTGCAGCCGGCCTCGTTGATTTCATTCAGGTCACTGTATTTCCGGTGCTCACCGGTCGTACCGGAGATGCCCCGGTATTTGGTGGGATCGACGACTACGACTTGGAGCTGGTGGATTCCCGATTGTTGGACGGGAGCATTCAAGAACTCACCTATCGCCCGACCAGGCATCCAGATCATTAGGAGATGACATTGCGGATAAATTTCACGGTCCCCTCTCCCGCATTCACATATGAATAGGACTGCGCACTGGAATAGGTCGCGTGTTCTCCGGGGAGGAGATGAATGCTGGTATCAGGGAATTCAATGTTCAATTCACCTTCGATCACCATGAGCATTTCCGACCAGCCGGCGGGATCGGGTTCGGCATCGTAGCGGGCCGCCTCCGCTAGGCTCCAGGTCCACAGCTGAACTTCGTGGGAGGCAAGGGAGGAACCTAGGAGTACCGCACGACTTTCGGAGTTCTCGCCCTTCCAGGCAAGTTCGTTGACCCTCGTGTGGGGAACCGTCGGCGCGCTCACCAGGTCCACAAAGCGGATGCCTAATGCATCAGCGAGGTAATCGAGGCTGGCAAGGCTGATATTTGCCTCGCCTGCTTCAAGATTGATGATGGTGCGTCGGCTGACTCCTGAACGCTGCGCCAGGGCGGCCTGGCTGAGGCTCGCCTGCTTCCGAAACTCCCGAAGATTTGCTCCGACATTTCGCAGTACCGGTGAATCGTTCGCATCTTGCATGTGCACTATTCTGCACTATAAGATGTGCAGAATGGTGCACATTTCAGGTGTTCGGCAAAAATTTCCGATCAGCCGCCAAGAAGCCGCCCTGCTGGCAATCACCGCAGTCTGGGGCGGCACGTTCCTGCTGGTCCATCTGGCCATGCGCTACAGCGGACCCATGTTCTTCGTCGGCGTTCGCTTTATCGTTGCCGGGGTCATTGCAGCGCTGATCTTCTGGCGTTCATTAAAAGATGTCAAGCTGTCTGAACTCTGGGCTGGCATCGCCATTGGCGTGATGATCTTCCTTGGCTACGGGCTGCAGACTCAGGGACTGCAGACCATCAACAGCAGCACCTCGGCGTTCCTCACCGCTCTCTACGTCCCGCTTGTGCCGTTGCTTCAGTGGGTTGTTTTCCGCAAACGCCCGAGCACCATGACGCTGGTTGGAGCGGGCATCGCCTTCATCGGACTGCTGCTCCTGGCAGGCCCGGATGCTGTCACGCTGGGTTTGGGCCCCGGAGAAATCGCCACCCTCGCCAGCACCCTGCCCATGGCGGCCGAGATCATCCTGATCGGCCTCTTCGCGGGCAAGGTACACCTAGGGCGGGTCACCGCCATCCAATTGCTGGTGGCCGGGCTTCTCGGATTTGCCGCCATGCCCGCAGTGGGAGAGAGCATTCCGGAGTTCAGCTGGCTGTGGTTCCTGCCGGCTGTCGGCCTGGGTCTGGCAAGCTGTTTGATTCAGGCGACCATGAACTGGGCACAGAAGTCGGTCTCTCCAACGAGGGCCACCATCATCTACGCCGGGGAACCAGTGTGGGCAGGCATCTTCGGCCGCCTCGCCGGAGACCGCCTCTCGGGCGTGGCCCTGCTCGGCGCCGCCCTGATCATCCTCAGCACGCTGATCAGCGAACTCAAGCCGACGGTGAAAAAGGGCAGGCTTGAGCAAATTACCGCTGAGCCAGTCGAGGATGCGCTGGACGACGACCCGAACCCGGCGCGCCAGGCCTAGCCTGCCGGACGCATATCTCCGGTCTGCTCAAAGCGCTGGTGCCAAGACAGCGCCTCACCCAGCAAATGCGGGGTGTGCTTTCCGTAGCTTTCGCGGCAGGCGCGGTCGAAGTAGTCCTGCAGCAGCGCCTTGTAGTCCGGGTGCGCGCAGTTGTTGATGATCAGTTCGGCGCGCTGCTTTGGCGAGTGGCCGCGCAGGTCAGCCAAACCCTGTTCGGTAATCAGGATCATGGTGTCATGCTCCGTATGGTCCACATGCGATGCAAAGGGCACGATGCCCGAGATCTTTCCACCCTTGGCGGTGGAAGGGGACATGAAGACCGACAGGTAGCCATTGCGGGCAAAGTCGCCGGAGCCTCCGATGCCGTTCATAACCTTGGACCCCAGCACGTTGGTGGAGTTCACGTTGCCGTAGATATCCGCCTCGATCATGCCGTTCAGGGCGATGCAACCCAGGCGTCGGATGATCTCCGGGTGGTTTGAAATCTCCTGTGGGCGCAGCAGGATGCGGTCGCGGTAGCGGTCGATGTTCGTGTTGAATTCCTGAACCCCGTCGGTGGACAACGAGAAGCTGGTGGCCGAGGCAAAGTCGATCGTGCCGTCTTTAATCAGCTCCAGCATGCCGTCCTGAATAACCTCGGTGTATGCGGTCAGTCCCTTGTAGCCGCCGCGGGACAGCCCCTCCAAGACCGCGTTCGCGATGTTGCCCACGCCCGATTGCAGGGGCAGCAGCTTTTCGTTCAAACGACCCTGGCGGATTTCGTAGTCAAGGAAGCCGAGCAGGTGGTCGGCGATGCGTTCGCTGGTCTCGTCGACCGGCGCGAAAGGGCTCAGGCGGTCCGGCGCATCGGTTTCAACCACCGCCACGACCTTGCGGGCGTCGATGTCCAGGTACTTCTGGCCGATGCGGTCTCGCGGCGTGGTCAGTTGGATCGGGGTGCGGTGCGGCGGCAGGGCGGTGCCGTAATAGAGGTCGTGCATGCCCTCAAGTGCCGCTGACTGCTGCTTGTTGACCTCGAGGATGACGTGGTCCGCCATCTCCAGCCAGGTTTTGTTGTTGCCCACGGAGGTGGAGGGAATCAACTCGCCGTCGGCGGTGATGCCCGCTACCTCGACGATCGCCAGGTCGATCTTTCCATAGAATCCGAACCATGCGTGCTGGGCGACGTGAGAGAGGTGGATGTCCATGTATTCCATCTCGCCGTCGTTGATGCGGCGGCGCAATTCCGGGTCGGACATATAGGGAAGACGCAGGTTCATGCCTTCTGCCTTGGCCAGCACCCCGTCGAGTTCCGGCGCGGTGGAGGCGCCGGTCAGCACGTTGATCTTGAATTTGCGGCCGGCATCGTGTTCGGCGGCGATCAGTTTGGCCAGCTCGCCGGGTACCGCCTTGGGGTAGCCGGCGCCGGTGAAGCCGCTCATCGCGACGGTCATGCCGGGCTTGATAAATGCGGCGGCTTGTTCGGCACTCATCAAGCGCTCAGTAAATGCCCGGTGATTGATACGATCGCTCAAAATATCCCTCTTCACATCGTTGTGACGCATGTAGACACGTAGACCTCAACGGAACACTCTAGTGCTGTTTTTCCGGTCGCAGTGACCGTTTCTTGGGAGAATACCGCACACAGCAGCACCCAAGCGGTAACCTGCCTCGAGTTTGCGGTAACCGGGCCGTCCCGGTCTGCCTTGCCCCGTCATAAATGGGGCCATATGAGATTTGAGCAGTGCATTCTTAGTTGATTGACAGGCTCGGTGCCTATGGTGATCACGATGAGACTTTTACCCATGGAACAGCATCCCCGCGCCCGCGCGGTCCTTAGCGCTGTCCCCCGGGTTCTGCTCATGACCGGGCTGGTGATCATCGGCCTGATTTTGATGCACGGCATGAACCTGCACAACTCTCACGCAAACGGTGCGGTACATGAATCCACTGGCCACCAGCAAGCTTCCAACGAGCGGTATCTCGTCACCGCTACGGCGCACACGACCTTGCCGGCAGACACCCTGGGCTGTGCCGACTGCGACCAGCAAGGGCAGGCACATCTTGCCGCCGCCGGCTGCGTGATCGCGTTCTTCGTTGTTTTCATCCTTCTGCGCAGGCCCACCGCGTTCCTGCTGAGAAAGGTGATTCCCGCCAGGGCCGGTCCTGGGATCGCTTGGCCTACGTTCAGCGTGCTGCGGGCGCCAAACCTCATTTCCTTGTGTATTAGTCGTACCTGAGTTCTCTCCGGCCCGCCGCCGCTCTACGCGCCCGGGCAGAATCCTGCAGCTTACGACACCGCGCCCTTCGGCGCGCTCAAAACACAGAGAGAACCCCATGAAGAAGCTTCTAACCTTCGGCGCGCTCAGCGCCAGCCTTGCCATTGTCCTTTCCGGCTGCGCATCCTCCCCCATGGACTCGGGGATGGAGCACTCGATGTCAGAGATGGGCAGCCAGTCCCCCAGCGAAACGTCGGCAGAAGTCAACACCGCAGATGACATGTTCATTTCGATGATGATTGCCCATCATCAGCAAGCCCTTGAGCTGAGTGACATCGTGCTGAACAAGGAGGGAATCCCGGAGGATGTCACCGCCTTGGCGACAAAGATCAAGGATGCTCAGACACCTGAAATCGCCACCCTCGAACAATGGCAGAAGGAGCTCAAGCTGAGCACGCCGTCAAACCACTCGATGGGAAGCGAGGACGGAATGGTCAGCGAGGATGAGATCAAGAACCTCACCAACGCCAGCGGCGATGAGGCGGCAACGTTGTTCCTGCAGCAGATGGTGGCCCACCATGAAGGCGCGGTGGACATGGCCAAGGAGGAAATCAGCCAGGGCAAGTATCAGCCGGCCATAGACATGGCCCAAAATATTGTCACGTCTCAGAGAGATGAAATCGATCAGATGAAGAAGATGCTCGAAGGCAAATAGTCCCTCAGGTACGCATCAACTCACTCATCGTTAAGGACAAAAATGTACTTTGAATCCCGACCTTCGAACTGGAGCCGACAGGCTGTCAGGCTGGCGGCTCCGATCGCGGCACTCTCGCTGCTCCTTGCAGGTTGTTCTGCCGCAGACGTTGCCGGCGGCGACAGTGCGGCCAGTGAATCGACGGTATCCGGCAGCCTGGCCTTCGACGAATTTGGTCTCCAGGGCCTTTCAGGCGAACAGGTGGTCGACAAATTGGAAAAGTTAAAGACAGCTGAACGACCCGGCGGCCTCATGGCCTCGGTGCGACCGACCGAACTTGTGCTGAGCACGAAGTCCGGCGAGCAGAAGGCCTTGGAGCTACCCAAGGAGAAGTTTTACCTGTCGGTGGCGCCCTATCAAACCCAAAGTCATGACTGCACATTCCACAGCCTCACTACTTGCCAGGGTGAGTTGAGCAACCAGGATGTGACGGTCGATTTCACCACCGATGACGGCCGGGAAATCCTGAACAACGCGAAGTTCAGGACCAATGACAATGGATTTGTTGGCCTGTGGCTTCCCCGCGATGTTTCGGGAACGTTGACCATTTCTTCCGCCGGTCAGAGCGCAACTGCGCAAATTTCCACGGGAAGTTCTGATCCAACCTGCCTGACGACCATGAAACTGACCTAGCATTTCCCCAGTAGTGGCGCTGACCAACGAGGTGCCGCGGATGAACTTCACCGGCTCCCGGACTTCGAGATATAAGCCTTCCCGATTTGATTCCACGCTCTGAACGGCCGTCACCTGGGCCGGTCCTGCCTTCGGGCGGGGCCGGCCCCGGACCGTGCCCTTGCTACGGTGGTTGGGGTCTGCTTGACTCGCAGCATGGGCAACTCACCTTCAGGCTTTGAATATCAGGTGTTCAAGGACGGCTCCGTGCAAATCCTGCACCACGGTAAGCAGGCAGCAATCCTACGCGGCCGGCGTGCCGATGATTTTCTGGACGATGTATCGCTGGACGACGGCCAGCTAATCATGGCCCGGTTAACCGGAAACTACAGGCGCGGCAACGAGCGTGCCGCGCGCAGCCACCCGAGGAATCTTAAGCCTTGATCCCTCAGCCGATATGACCGTCGCCGAGCAATTCCAGTATGTTTGATGGGCTGGAACACGAACGAAGGAACGGCGAATGTCAGAGCAGATCACGGTAAGCGCGGTAGTCATCAGGAACCCCGAAGGACAGGTGCTGACGGTCCGTAAACGCGGTACCGATTCGCTGATGTTCCCCGGAGGAAAACCCGAGCCCGGTGAGACTTCGCTGCAGACGGCGGTGCGCGAGTTTTCCGAGGAACTCGGAATTAAACTGGAAGCAAATTCACTGAAGTTCCTCGGAGTCTTCACCGCTCCGGCGGCCAACGAAGATGGTTTCAGCGTCAAGGCAACAGTCTTTGAACACCCCTACGTTGAAGTGACGGAACCCTGCGCCGAGATTGAACACCTTCAGTGGGTAGACCCGACAGCTTCAACTCCCGGGCTCGCCCCGCTCACCAAAGACGAGGTCTTCCCCGCTTTGCTGCGCCAGCAGCCCAAGGCGCAGCGCCTGACAGTATTCACCGGCTCGGCCATCGGCGCCTCCCCGGTCTTCGCTGAAGCGGCCGAAGAGTTCGGACAGGCAATTGCGGAAAGCGGCCGCGAAGTTGTCTACGGCGGGGGCAAGGTTGGTCTGATGGGCGTTGTCGCCGATGCAGTCCTGCGCGGAGGAGGGCAGGTTCACGGCGTGATGCCGCAGGTACTGATCGACGGGGAACTGGCGCACCCGGGCCTGACCAGCCTTGAAGTGGTCCCCGACATGCACGCCCGCAAGAACCTCATGACCCAATTGGGTGATGGGTTCATTGCACTTCCAGGCGGAGCAGGAACTCTCGAAGAGCTCTTTGAAGCTTGGACGTGGCAACAGCTTGGGATCCATCGCAAACCTGTGGCGCTCTATGATGTCGATGGATTCTGGCAGCCGCTGCTGGTGATGCTAAAGCAGATGACTAAGTCTGGATTCCTTTCTTCCCAGTTCCTCGATTCGCTCATTGTTGCCAGCAATCCTGAAGAGCTGTTCTCCGAACTGGAGTCTTGGGTTCCTCCGGTAGCCAAGTGGGGTAAGGACAACCGTGAAAAAGCGATGCAGGGCAGTTAAATAGCCCCGCAGCCAATGTGCCCGAGGCGTTATCGAAATGACCCCAAATGTTGATTGCGCATGCCTGCGCCCGAACCTACATTTAAATCGACTCCCACATAGGAGCCCTCTGCAATGAATGTTGGAGGTCTTTACAATGAAGAAATGGACTCGGTGGCAAGACTGGGTCGGCGTCGCGGCAGGTGTAGTAGCCGCAGTTTCAACCACATGGCTTGACGGTTCTACCAGCTCTATGACGCTGATGCTGGTCTTCGGTCTGCTGATGGTGGTCACTGGTGTTTGGAGCGTCATGATGCCACGTCTGGTTTCAATGGAATGGGCACTGACAGCTGCCAGCGCATTGTTGTTTGCCTCGCCGTGGATGGGATCGTATACCGACTTCTCGGCCAGCACCTGGATGTCGTGGATTTGTGGCGGCGTCGGCGTGGTTGCCGGCTTGCTCGCCCTCTCCCCCGCCATGGAAATGCGCCATGATACCGGTGGCTCAAGGATGGCGCACTGAGAATCAATTAATTCAAAAGTCAGTTTTCACAGCTGGTGGCTGCGCCGTCTCAACGTCGCAGCCATCAGGCTTTTATAGACGTTGACAACCAAGGAGTGAGCGGCAGATCCGAATCTTTTCTTAGAACTGCTGTGCCGCCCGTGATTTCAGTTGGTTCAGAAACGTGACGCCAGCTCATTGCGTGCCCGAACACCTCATGAACCTAGTCCGAATCTCCACGGGGATTTCCTTTCTCGGGGTTAACGCCAACGGGTGGCACACTCTCCTCGCGGAGAATGCGCCACCCGTTGAAAAGAGGTGAGTCGAAAAGACTTACTTCTTTGCAGCAGCTACAACCTGCAGGCGCAGGTTTGCAACGACGTCCTCGTGTACGCGGACGGTTGCGGTGTAGTTGCCGGTCGACTTGATGTGATCGCTAACCTCGATGTTGCGCTTGTCGATCTTGCCCAGACCGGCAGCCTCAACAGCAGCAGCGATGTCACCGGTCTTCACGGTGCCGAAGAGGCGACCGTTCGAACCAGCCTTGATGGTGATCTTAACCGGCTGGGACTTCAGCGATGCTGCCAGAGCCTGAGCCTGCTCAAGATCGGCAATAGCGCGAGCAGCGCGAGCAGCCTTGATCGACTCAACCTGCTTCTCACCGCCCTTGGTCCATACGATTGCGAAGCCGCGTGGCAGCAGGTAGTTACGGGCGTAGCCGTTCTTTACCTCGACAATATCGCCAGCAGCACCGAGACCGGTTACTTCGTGAGTCAGAATGATCTTAGCCATTTGAGTATCCCTTCTTCCTTAGCCGCGGCCAGCGCCGGAGTAAGGCAGCAGGGCAACTTCACGTGCGTTCTTGATTGCCTGTGCGATCTTGCGCTGTTCCTGCACGGATACGCCGGTCACGCGACGAGCGCGGATCTTACCGCGGTCGGAGATGAACTTGCGCAGCAATGCGGTGTCCTTGTAGTCGATGACGGTGATGTCAGCGGCCTTCAAAGGGTTGGACTTTGGTTTGGGCTTACGGATTTCAGCCTTAGCCATCGTGGAGCTCCTTAGTTTGGGAGCCCGCAGAGTGATCTGCGGGATGGTGAATAAATATTTGTTTAGAAAGGTGGTTCGTCGTTGCTTGGGTTGCCCCAGCCGCCGCCGTTGTTGCCGCCGGTGCTCCACGGATCGTTGGCTGGAGCGTTCCAGCCACCACCCTGCTGCTGTTGCTGCTGTGGGGCACTTTGCTGCTGCTGCGGAGCGTTGGAGAATCCTCCACCGCCGCCGAAGCCGCCGCCACCACCGCCGGAGCGCTGGGTGCGGGTTACCTTGGCGGACGCGAAACGGAGCGATGGGCCGATTTCATCGACCTCAAGCTCCATCACGGTGCGACGTTCGCCTTCCTTGGTGTCGTACGAGCGCGAACGCAGGCGACCCTGGGCGATGACGCGCATGCCCTTGGTCAGCGTTTCTGCAACGTTCTCCGCAGCCTCACGCCATACCGATGCACGCAAGAACAGGGCTTCCCCGTCCTTCCATCCATTGGATTCGCGGTCGAAGGTGCGAGGAGTCGATGCGATCGTAAAGTTCGCTACGGCTGAACCGGACGGCGTAAAACGCAGCTCCGGGTCGGCGGTCAGATTTCCGACGACGGTAATAACAGTCTCGCCTGCCATTGACTCTCCTTATTAAGGTTGAACGTTTTTCCTACGACGAAAGAACAGGCGTAATTAAACGCGAGCCTCTTCCGGACGGGTGACCTTGTGGCGCAGGATCTGCTCGTTGATCTTCAGCTGACGCTCAAGCTCAGCGGAAGTAGCTGGATCTGCGGTGTAGTTCACCACGATGTAAGTGGCTTCTGCCTTCTTCTTGATTTCGTAAGCCATCTTGCGACGACCCCAGATATCAACCTTTTCGATGGTGCCACCGTGGGAGCGAACAACCTCGAGGTACTTCTCGATGGTTGGCTCAACGGTACGGTCATCGACCTCTGGATCAATGAGGACCATAAGTTCATAAGCACGCATGTGAACCCACCTCCTTTGGGCTAAACGGTCGCGGCATTTCCGCAACAGGAGGTTCTTGCGTTATCTGAGCCGGACATGCCCAAGTTTCAGGCATGCGGTAGCACAGACCTTTCAATCCTACCCGAGAGCGGACGACAAGCAGAAGTCTTGGTGGTGCAGATCATGAATCTCGCCTTATAGTTCTTTACACTTTCACCGAGAAGTGTTTCGCTATTGACTACAAGAGTTGCCTATTAGGAAAACTGGAGTTTACTCATGGCTTCGATTCCCACCCACGACGAAGTGCTTGTTGCCGCGGACGCCATCGTTGATGCCTTCGCTACCACCGACACCGAAAAATACTTTGCGGGCTTTGCACCCGATGCCAGCTTCATCTTCCATCCGGAGCCTCACCGCCTGAATTCGCGCGCCGAATACGAGGCCCTCTGGGCTTCATGGCTTGAGGCTGGCTGGAGGGTCGTTTCCTGCAGCTCCAGCGATCGACTGGTGCAGTGTTTTGACGGCGGTGCGGTGTTCAGCCATACGGTGTCCACGACCGTAGACACTGGCAACGATTCGCAGGAGAGTTATACCGAACGCGAATCCATTATCTTCGCCGTGACCGACGGCAAGCTCGCGGCAGTCCACGAGCACCTTTCGACGATTACCGCCTAGGAGCACCATCATGAGTTTGCTTCGCACCATTGAGCAGAAGCTCAACCTTTCAGCAGATAGCTCCGGTCCGGTTCGCGGCACCCTGAGCATGGGCCGCATCGGCATGATCTGGCTGGCGGCCAACCTGGTGGTGACCACGCTGCTCACCGGCACCCTGTTCATCCCTTCGGTGCCGCTGACCACCGCCGTATGGCTGATCACCGCTGGCACGATCATCGGCGCGGTCGTCTTGGTGCTGATCGGCAACGTCGGCACCCGCACGGGACTTCCCACCACAGCACTAACCCGAGGTTCCTTCGGCATCCGCGGCAGCTACCTGCCGGTGGCTGCGAACATCATCGTGCTGATGGGCTGGAGCTGGGTGCAGGCAATGCTCGCCGGCATCACCGTCGACTATCTGGTGGAATCGCTGACCGGGTATTCCAACCCTGCACTGTTCTCCATTTTGTGCGAAACCATCGTGGTCATCCTGGCCATTCGCGGTCACGACGGAATTGCAAAGATCGAACCGTGGCTGGCGGTCATCATGCTGGCCATCATGGGGTGGATCTTCTACACGGTCTTCAACAAGTTCTCCCTGGCAGAACTCAACTCCCTGCCGGCCCCGGCAGAGGGCGCACTGACCGGCGGACTCGTGCTCGACGTGGTGATCGCGACAGCCATTTCCTGGACGGTGCTCTCCGCAGACATCAACCGCACCGCGAAGTCGCAGAAGGCCGGAATCATCGGATCCGGCGTGGGCTATGTGCTCTCCACCATCATCTCCATGACCCTCGGTGCAACGGTCTTCGCCTATGTTCTGCTTTCCGGCACAGAAGCCATCGCCTTCGACCCGGTTACCGTGGTCTCCGCATTCGGTGCGCCGCTGGCCATCGTGATCTTCTTCTCCGTCATGGCAACGAACACCATGGCGGTGTTCGGCATGACCACGTCATTGGTCAACGCCCGCGCGGAGGGCAACATGCGCTTCCTACCGGCAGCGCTGATCCTTGGCGTCGTTTCCATTGCGGGCTCGACCTTCTTTGGGCTGCTTGACCGGTTCACCAACTTCATGATGATGATCGGATCGTTCTTCGTTCCGGTCTTTGCCGTGGTCATCGTCGACTACTACATCATTTCCCGGTGCTCCTACACCCGGGACATCCTGCGCGCCACCAACGGACGCTACTGGTACAAGTCGGGCTTCAACCCTGCGGCCATCATCTGCTGGGTCGTCGGGGCCGCCCTGTCCTATGTGCTTGCCTATGTGTGGCCAAGCCCGATCGGTGCGACGATTCCAACGTTCGTCCTCACCTTCGTGCTGTACTTCGCCCTGTCGGCAAGGAGGATGCAGAAGAAGTACCACGAGCAGGAACACCTGGCACTGAGCGCCTAGTCTTGAAGTGCACGTTCAAGCCTCTGCCCGAACACCGCGACAAGCGTGCGCATGTAGGTATCTGAGACGTGGTGCTTGTCCCGGTACACCAGCACATTGCCTATGACCGCCGGACAGGTGCCGTCCATGCAGAATTGATCGTTGAAAGCCAGCAGGTCCACGCGCGGTTCAAGCTTGGCCGCGGCACGCGTGGCGTCTCCCGGGTCAAAGGCCGCGGCCGCCGGGAAGTCGCATCGTTTCGGATCGGCCGCATTTTTCTCCACGCAGTCGCGGGAGTAGGAATCCTGAGGCGGCCGCGGGGTATCGATGATCGGATAGAGATCCAGCCCCGCGTCCTCCAGCTCTCCCCAGGCGGCGGCCAGCCCCTGGGCCGCATCCGATTTGAACCGTGAACCGCCCCAGTTGGCGAGGATGACGGCATCGATGTCCTTGCGCTGTTTCAATTCCTGCATGGTCTGCGCATTGGCCTGTGAGCAGTTAATCTCGCCGGCCGCCTCGGCGGTGCGCCGGGCGGCGCTGAAGGGACATGAATTCTTCAGATAGGTCACCAGCTTCCAGCCGCGTTGTTGTGCGTAGCCGGATAACGCTTCATACCAATGGGCGGCATGCGAGTCGCCCACCAGGGCCACCGTATACGTGGCTTTTTTGCTCCCGAATTCGCACTCCTGGATGCGTGTTGACTGCGGTTCCTGAACGCAGCCTCCCAGCTGCGGCTGGTCATCGGCCGCGGACGCCGGAAGCGGCACCACCTGTTCAACTCCCGGCAGCAGCGCCGGAGCCCCGGTAGGCACCGAGGCGGCGCCAAAGCCCTCCGGCGGGTGATCCAATAAGGCGACGGTTGACGCCGCAGCGCGCTCTGCGAGATTGCGCTGCACCACGGCTGGAAGCAGTCCCAGCGTACCGACGAGGACGACCGCAACGGCACCCGCCGCCAGCGACCTCAGTGAGAATGCGGCCAATGGCCTCCAGCCACGCAGCGGGGTCTCTATCCAGTTGAGGCTCGCCCAGGCCAGAAGCAGGGACAGCGCAATCAGAGCCAACGTCTGAATTGGCTTTGGACGATGTCCCGCAAGCTGAATAAAGAAGGCAATCAGCGGCCAGTGCCACAGGTACAGGGAATAGGACGCGAGCCCCATCCATTGCACCGGCGCCCACCGCACGAGGTGATGCAGGGAACCCGGTCCGCTCGTGCTTCCTGCGGCGATGATCAGGGCACAGGCTGCCACGGGCACCGCAGCAGCGATTCCGGGAAAGACCGTGCTCGGGCTGTAATTCACCGCCGCCCAGAATATGGCAACAAGGGCCAGCAGCACCGCAGCATTGCGCACCGAGAGCGCGGTCATCCATCGCGGCAGCGTCAATTCCTGATGCCCTACAGCGTCGGACGCCAAAGCCAACAGCCCGCCGGCTGCCAGTTCCCAGATTCGGGTGGTGGTCATGAAGTATCCGGCCGCGTTGCCGCTGTAGCCGGTGAAGATCGAGCAGGCGAGGGAGAGGGCTGCCATCAGCGAAAATGCTATCCAGAGCGTTTTTCTGCGCCGTGCAAAACCATCGGCCCGCTCCCGCGAAGGCTTAACGAACCAGCACACGGCCAGGATGATCAACGGCCAGAGCAGGTAGAACTGCTCTTCAACGCCCAGCGACCAGAAGTGCTGCAGCGGTCCGGGCTCCCGATCGGCCGCCAGATAGTCCACCGAATTAGCGGCGAGGACCCAATTCTGCACCGAAAAGGCCGACGCAAGAGCCTGCTGCCCCAAAGCCTCCCACAGCGTCTTGGGCAGAAATAGCATCGTCGCGGCGGCTGCGGCGAGGATCACCGCCATGGCGGCGGGCAAGATCCGTCGGGCGCGACCTGCAAAAAATCCAGCCAGATCAATGGATCCGGTGGCCCGCGCTTCACGCAGGAGGTGCGAAGTAATCAGAAATCCCGAGATCACGAAGAAGATATCCACCCCGATATATCCGCCCGGCAAAATCTCTGGCTCCAAATGGTATGCGACCACCAGCAGCACGGCCAGGGCGCGCAGCGCCTGAATTTCGGGACGGAAGGATCGATTCGGTGCGGAAGCAGGGCTCATGGTGCTTGATCTGATCAATTGCGGGTGAATACTTGGTAATCAAGACATGACAGGGGCGCAAATTCCGGGTCGGAAGTGCCTGTGAATCGGCAGGTCATTTTGTTGTTTAGCACTGCGCCGGTAGGTAGCGTCTAAGGGTGTAATTGCCCTACCAATCATCGGGAGATATCCATGCTGCAGGCCAAGTCATTCGCCGTGATCGGTGCGGGAATCATTGGCGCTGCGGTAGCCAGGGAATTGTCCCGACGGTACCCCGGTGCCCAGATCACGATCCTGGACAAGGAAACGAAGGTCGCCGCCCATCAGACGGGACACAATTCGGGCGTGGTGCATGCGGGCCTGTACTACGAACCGGGCGGCCTGAAGGCACGGCTTTGCCGCCGTGGCGTCGAGCTGATTACCGGCATCGTCGCCGAAAAGAACATCCCCTACGAGCGGTGCGGGAAGCTCGTCGTTGCACTGGATCCGGCAGAGGAATCCCGCTTGCACGCCATCTTTGAACGGGCACAGGACAATGAGGTGCCGGGCGTTGAACTGCTCGGCCCCGAGGGAATCAAGTCCCTGGAACCCAATGCCGTCGGCAAGCTGGCATTGAACTCCCCGAGCACCGCGATCATCGACTATTCGGCGCTGACCCTGGCGTTGATCGACGACGTGGTGCAGGCGGGAGGGGAGCTGCGCCTGGGGTGCACGGTGCAGCGGATCCAAGAGCTCGGCTCCACGGTCATCGTCCACACCAGCACCGGGGCGATCCAGGCAGATCACGTGGTTGTCTGCGCCGGGGTGCAGTCCGACCGGCTGGCCCGCAGTTCGGGCGCCGACGCACAGCCCAGCGTGGTTCCGTTCTTCGGCCAGTATTTCCAGTTGGAGGAAGGCTACCGCAGCATTCTCAACGGACTGGTCTATCCGGTCCCGGATCCCAAATACCCATTCCTCGGGGTGCACCTGACCAAGCGCGTTGACGGTCAGATGATGGTGGGACCCAACGCGTTCCTGTCGCTGTCGCGGGAAAACTACCGCGGCCTTGGGCTGAACCCGCGAGACCTGGGCGAGGTGCTGGCAAATCCGGGGTTCTGGAAGTTTGCTGCCAAGAATGCCCCTGCGGCGCTGCGCGAGGTGCGCAGCGTTGCCTCCAAACAGTTCTTCCTGAAACAGGCCGCCGCCTATGTGCCGTCATTGGAGGGGGCCAAGGCAACCCGCCTGACGCGCGGCATCCGCGCCCAGGCCATGGACCGCAGCGGCGGGCTGCTCGACGACTTCGCCATCGACTACCGGCCGCGGACAACGCACATTCGCAATGCCCCCTCGCCCGGCGCCACCAGCTCAATGGCCATCGCCGAATACATTGTTGATGCGCTGGCCTCCGGGGCGGGCAGGAACTAGCGGCCCGCGGCCCGGGCCGCCTTCGACTTCGCGGAAACCAAGCGCCGCCGACCGGGGACGAACACCAGATCGGTCAGCTCCCTGGAGGCGTCCGCGCCGACCCAACGGCGCGCTGCGCTGCTGCTTTGGGTCAACCTCGAGGCCGCCTCCAGCGCCCGGTCCCTCGCGGGGATGTCGATATGGCCAAGCTCCCTCAGGGCCCAGGAGACAGCCTTTTTCACGTGCGTCCTGCCGTCGTCGCTGTACTGTTCGACGAGCCCCAGCCACTGGTCGATCAATTCCGCACCAAGGGCGCGCTGATGCGTTGCCTGGGTGGCGATCAGCGCAAATGCCGCACGTTTCACGTAGGTCTTCTCGGCCCCGGCCCAGCCCAGGATCAACTGTTGGTAGTGCGCATCGGCGGCGAATACCGAGCCGCACAGGTGGTCGCACAGGTCCCAGGACACTACGTCGTCAAGCAGTGCGCCCAACTGCTCATGGCTCAGCGAGCCAGGTTCAAAGACCAGGCAGGCCAGGAGCCGTGCCTCGTGGATTTCGGTGGCCCACAGCTGCCAGCTCAGGCTGTTCGAGTAGCGCAGGGTCTTGGCCAGGGACCTGATGACGGGCATCGGCACGCCAAGGCTGTTCGCCTCGGGAATTCCCAGGCGCACCACGTTGGCCTTGTGTTTCTGACTGGACGCGCTACGCAGCTCGTCCAGGATGCTCTGCACGTTCATCTACTGATGCAACGCACCCGAGGGCAATCCCAGGGCCTGTTCGGACATCCGCCAGATCACCTCGGCGAGCGCAATACCGCTCTCCGGGGCCGAGGTATTGACGTAGCTTGCGGTGCCGTCAACGACCACCAGGATCTCGGTGGCGGCCAGCTGCGGGTCGATCCCGTGCAGCTCCCGGCGCTCGACCGCCTGCGCAATCACCTCGGCAAGCCGCCGGAAGGTGAGCTCCTCCTGGGTTGCCACGACCTCGCGCAGCATGGGGCGGTAGCGTGACTGGTGCCTTGCATCCAGCCACAGTTTGCCCAGATCCGAGAATTCCGGGGCGGTGACCCGGCCCAGGAAGCTGCGGATGGCATCCAGCGGCTGCGCCTGCTCTTCGGCGGCGAAGAGCCCCTCGCGTTCACCGGTGGCCGCCTGCTCGAAGGCGGCGCAGATCAGTTCGTCGATGGTGCGGAAATAGTGGCTGATCAGTCCCGGGCGGACTTCCAGCTGTTCGGCCACGAGCTTCATCGTGACCTTTTCAAGTCCCAGGCTCAGCGCCAGCTGCGATGCGGTGTCCAGAATTTCCAACCGGCGGTCTTCCGGTTTTTTTCTGACTCTCGTTTTGGTAGCGCTTGACCTCATGATCCAACCCTATTAGTTTTAGAAGAAGGAGTCTATTGGTGTTAACACCAATAGTGAAAGGCGGAGGAAGACTTGAACGCGGATCTGATCATCTCGGCACGGGCCATCATCAATCCCTTGGCACCGGCGACCAGCGACACCACTGTAGCGATTTCCGACGGAATCATCACCGCGGTGGGCGGCGGCGAATTGGTCGAGGCCGCAGCTCCCACCGCCGAGCACATCACGTTCGACGGCGTGCTGCTGCCCGGCCTGGTCGATATCCACACCCACCCGATCTGGGGATCCATCGAACGCGGCATGTCACTGGACCTGATCGAGGTGCACACCAAGGACGACCTGCTGCAGGCCACCGCGCAGCGCATCGAAGAACTGGGATCGGGGCAGTGGATCACCGGATTCAACCTGGACATCAACGTCTTCGGCGCCGAGGTCACCGGTGCTTTCTTCGAGGAGCACTTCCCCGGAGCCAAGATCAGCTACATGACCACCGACGCCCACGCCCTGGTGGTGAGCCCCGCGATCATCGCCGAGCTCGGCATCACCGGCGCCGAACAGTTCGCCGATGCCTCGCAGATCGTCGTCGACGCCCACGGCGCACCCACCGGCTACATCCTTGAGTTGCAGGCGATGGACCTGATCATGGAACACTACCCTGCGCCGAGCACCGAGCAGGCGGCGGGCTATGTGCTGCATGAACTGAACGCCATGGCAGCCAGCGGCCTGACCCAGATCCACGCACTTGACTTCGCACATCCTTCCGAGGATGTCCTGCGCTATCTCGACGACCGGAAGCTGCTGCCGCTTACGGTGCGCTGCTCCCCGCTGATCCCCGCCGATTCCACCATCGAGCAATGGCAGCAGGCACTTGAGCTGCAGGGCCTTGGCGGCGAGCGCTGGCAGGTGGCCGGGGTGAAGTTCATGCTCGACGGCACCGCGGACAACGGCTCCGCCTGGTTCCACTCCCCCGACTGCCTGGGCCAGAACACCCACAGCCTTTGGCGCGATCCACAGGCCTACAAGCAGGCCGTGGAATTCTTCGCCTCCCACCAGGTGCCCACCGCCACCCATGCCATCGGCGATGCCGCCGTGGCCTTCGCCCTCGACGTGCTTGAGGCGGCCGGCCCCGTCGCCGGAGGCGCCCATCGCATCGAGCACCTTGAATCCATCGGCGACGAGCTGCTGGGACGCTTTGCCCAGCTCGGTGTCATCGCCTCGGTGCAGCCGGTGCACGGCACCCGGTTGACCAGCCCCGACGGAAGCGACAACTGGTCGGTGCGGCTGGGCGCCGAACGCGCAGCCCACGGCTGGCGCACCAAGGACCTGCTGGATGCCGGCGCCCCGCTGGCCCTGGGATCCGACTGGCCCATCGGCATCGCCGACCCCCGTGTGGCACTGGCCGACGCACAGCTGCGCCGCCCGGTGGAACGGCCCGAACAGGACACCCTGCACGCGGAGCAGGCCGTATCCGCGGCAGCGGCCTACCACTGCATGACCCGCGTCCCCGCCCTGGCCACCGCGCAGCCGCTGGGCGGGCTCATCACCGCAGGCGCGCCGGCCGATCTGAGCATTTTCGCCGCCGACCCGCTGGGGCTGACGCCCGAAGAACAATCCACCAACCCAGTGCTTGCCACCGTCGTCGCCGGCACCCTGCACAACCACTAGGAACCCATGACTACCTTTCCCGCCCCACGCCCAGCACAGCGCCTGCAGCTGCAGATCAACTCCACCGACCCGCACACCCGCGGCATCCAGCGCGGCGAGCAACTCGGCGCGGCACTTGCCGACGGCTTCGAGGTCTACCAGCGCTTCTTCACCCTCGGCGCCCTGGGCCCGGCCCAGGTCCGCGCCATGGCCGAGCGTTCGCTGGAAGACATCAACAATTTCTCCCCGCAGCTGGCGCAGGAGATCCTCGGCACCGCCCAGGGTGCCGGGCTTGAGACCTGGCAGGTGGCGGCGCTCAATGCCCGCACCGAAATTTTGGCGGCCTCGGCGACTACCGGTCCGGGCGAATGCTCGACCATCGTGCGCACCGCCGGCACCGAGCAGGCCCCTGAAATTTTCGGCGTTCAGACCTGGGACTGGCACGTTGAGCTGGCAGCATTCTGGCACACCCAGCAGGTGGCCGGCGCCGCCCACAGCTTTGCCGGCATCACCGAACACGGCATCCTGAGCAAGATCGGCATCAACGATGCGGGCCTGGCGCTGCACTTCAACATCCTGGGCCACGAAGACGACGGCGTGGGCGGCATCCCCATGCACGTGCTCTCCGCTCACGTATTGCAAAACGCTGGCTCCGTGGCACAGGCCGTAGAGCTGGTGCGCGAGGCGCCGATCAGTTCCTCCGGATCCTTCGCCCTGTTCGACCAGCACAGCGCGGTACTGCTGGACATGACCCCGCACGGCGTCTTCGAGGTCCCGCAGCTGCAGCCAGGCCTGCACCTGCGCACCAACCATTTCCTCACTCAAGAGCCCAAGGCCAAGGAGAAGAACTGGCTCTACCAGCCGGATTCCTCCCAGCGCTTTGATTTCCTCGCCGCCCGCCTGGGCCAGAATCTACCGCAGTCGGCCGCGCAGGTCTTCGACTCGATGCTCACCAACCCGGGTGAACCGGCGGTGACCTGCGTACCGGATATGGCGCTGCCCATGGGACAGCGCTGGGCCAGCCTGGCTACCGTCGTCCTTGAGCCTGCTGCGCGCACCGCCCGCGTGCTGGACGGCACCCCTGCCGAGGGCGACACCCGCCCCTGGTACACCCTGAACGCCTAGAAGCAAAAAGGTTCGCGGCCGCACTGGCCGCGAACCTTTTTTGACGCGCAGTTCAGCCCACGGCCTTCTTAATGAGCCGCGAAATCTCCTGTTCGGTCTCGGAATTCAGCTCGGTAATGCTCCACACCACCGGATGCATGGTTTCACCCTCCCGGTAGGCGGGGTTGATCTCTTCGCCGAAGCCGAACACCAAAAAATTCTTGTCGGATTTGATGTAGCAGACGTCCTCACCGTTGCGGGTGTAGAACGGAATGCCCCAGCGAAGCACCGGCTCCAATTCTGGTGCCGATTCCTTGATGATTTCATGCAGCCGCTGGCCGATCTGGTTGTAGGGGCTGGGCGCCGAACCCAGCTTGGCCAGAACGGCGTCATCGCCCTTTTTTGAGAACATTCCCACTTTGTACCCCTCGCGGTTGATTCCTTGGTCCTTAGGTCAGCTTCATTCTAGAAAAGCCGCCGCGGTGAATGCGAGGATCTACAGGTCATTGCCATCAAAGGTGATCAGGCCCTCGGATACCGTGAGCAGCACCCGCCCGGTGCCCAGTTCCTGCGGGGTCGCGTTCAGCGGGTCCACGTCGAGCACCGTGAAGGAGCCTGGCGCTCCCAGGCTCAGCACGCCGCCGTCCTGGCCGATGGCACTGTGCGGGCCGGTGGTATAGCCGGCCAGCGCCTCGGCAGCGGTGATCGCCTGTTCGGGAAGGATCGGTGCTGCCTGCTCGTCCTCGACCGGGCGGCGCAGCTGAGCGTCTGCCATGATCGGCAGCACCGGGTACGGAGCCACCGGGTAGTCCGAGCCGAGCGCCAGGATGGCGCCGGCGTCGAGCACATCGCGGATGCACCAGGCGCGCGCCGCCCGCGCAGTACCCAGGCGCACCGACCAGTCGTCGCTGCCGTCGGCCTTGGTGTAATGCGTGCAGTGCGTGGGCTGCATGCTCGCGGCGATGCCCGCGGCGGCCATCTGCTCGATCACCTCGCGGGGCACCGATTCAATGTGTTCGATGCGGTGCTGAACGCCGTTCTCCGGCAGCGCCGCCAGTGTTTCGACGACCTCGCGGATGCCCCGCTCCCCGATGGCATGGGTGGCCGTGGGCACCTGCGCCCGATGCAATTGGGCGATGCGCTGCGCGTAGGCCTCGATGTTCCCCCAGGCGGAGGTGGTGGATTCACCCTTGCTGTCGGGGGTTTCAAGCCATGCGGTGCCGCCCTCCACGGTGCCGTCGATGAAGAACTTCACCCCCTGGATCTTCCAGCGTTCGCCTCCGCGCTGCTGCAGCGTGATCAGCTCGGCGCAGTCCTCCTCTCCGAGTTCGGGCGTGCACCAAGGAGAAATGCGCAGCTTGACCGGCAGCGGAGCGTGAGCCTCGGCGGCGGCCAGCAGTTCAAAGATCTGCGGATGGTTCATGTCCATGACATGCACCTCGCCGATGCCCTGTGCCGCCATTTCCCGCAGCAGGCCGTGCAGCCCGAGCACCTGCTCATTGAGCTCCTGCGCCGGAAGGACCTCCTGCACCAGGGCCATCGCCTCGAATTCCAGCAGGTGCCCGGTGGGCGTTCCCGACGCGTCGGCGACGATGCTGGATCCGCTGGGCCAGCGGCGCTGCGAGTCGATCCCCGCCAGCTGCAGCGCCGCCGGGGATGCGATGGCCGAGTGCGCGTCGAAAAGCGTCACGTAGGACAAGCGGTCAGCACCGAGTGCCTGGACCAGCACGTCGTTGCCGATTCCCTGTTCGGTGAAGAAGTTGGGGTCCAGACCCCAGCCGAGCACCCACCCATCGGCCCGGCGGTTCGCTGCTTCCGTGCGCAGCGCCGCGGCCACCTCGTCCAGCGACCGGCAGCCGGAGAGGTCAGCCCCTCGGGCCATGCTCAGGCTCATCACCGGATGGGCGTGCGCATCGGTGAAGGCGGGGACGAGCGTGCCTTCCAGCTCGATGATCCGTGTCTGCGCGTCCGCCTGTCGCAACAGCTCTTCGGCCGCTCCGAGGCCGCTGATTTTCCCCGAGGTCACCGCGATGGCGGTCTGCTCCGTCGACGGCTCTCCGGTCATGCTGTGGATGTGCGATGCGCAAACGATAAGCTCCGGTGCTGCTGAAGTCATTGATTTACCTTTCTCGTGGCTGAGTTCTTGTTCGGGTGCTACTGGGCCGCGTCGGGCGCCGCGGCGCGGGTACGGTGTTCGCCCAGGATTGCCTCAGTTTCAACGAAATCCATGGTCGGCACCGGTTCACGGAAGAACTTGGTCTTCAGGGCCATGACCACCACGCCAAGCAGCGCCCAGATGCCGCCGACCAACCAGGTCAGGGGCTCCAGCGAGGTCCACAGCCAGATGCTCAAACTGAAACCGATCAGCGGCAGCAGGCCGTAGCGGATCAGCTGCCATGCGCCGAACTGCGGCCTGTGGCCGCGCGGGAACAGATACACGCGGATGACCGAGAGGTTGACCATGCTGAACGCCGCCAGCGCACCAAAGCTGATCATGTAGGCCACCTGGTCCAGGGAGAGGAAGAGGCATGACAGGGCGATGAGCGATACCAGCGTGGTGGCGAATACCGGTGTCTTGAACCTCTTGGACAGGGTGCCGAAGCGCTGGGGAAGGATTCCGTCGCGACCCATCGAATACAAGATGCGCGAAACCGAAACCTGCCCGGTGAGTCCCGAACCCAGGCAGCCTGCAATGGTCGCAACCACCATTGCCACACCGAAGACGGGACCTCCCACGTAGTTGGCCAGCACCACGCCTGCGGAATCCAACAGCTCCTGCGGTACCGCAGCCCAGCTTTCGGGCTGGTAGGCCATGGCGCCGATCCAGGAAACCAGAATGAAGATTCCGCCGCCGATCAGCGTCGTGAGGATAATTGCCCGCGGAATATCCCGACCCGGACGGCGCGCCTCTTCGGACAGGGTGGATACGGCGTCGAATCCCAGGAATGACAGCGCCAGGATGCCGGCGCCGGTGAGGATTGGGCTGAAGCCCTCCGCCCCGGGCAGGAACGGTTCGATCAGGCTCGGGGCGTTGGGATCGTTGATTGCCATCTTCAGCGCCATGATGCCGAAGACCGCCACCACCGCCACCGAAATCGCGACCGTGGCGATGTTGAACCTATTGGCCAGCTTGATGCCCAGAACATTGAACAGGTAGACGACCAGCACCGCAAGGAAGGCCGGAAGCTGCATCGGGATGCTGGGGAACTGGCTGCTGACGTAGAGGCCGAGGATCAGAAAGTTGAGCATCGGGATGAACAGGTAATCCAGCAGCAGGAGCCATCCGGTGATGAACCCTGCCGCTCCCCCATAGGACTGTTGGACATAGGTGTAGGCCGAGCCTGCCACCGGGAACTTCTTCACCATGGCGGCGTAGCTCATCGCGGTGAAGAGCATGGTGATCAGTGCGACCACATAGGCCAGCGGAAGGCGCCCCTCGGTGATCTGATTGACGATGCCATAGGTGGTGAAGACCGTCGCCACTGCCATATACGACAGCCCGAAGAGCAGCAGCCCTACCGGGCCCAGGGCCCTGCGCAGCTTCGGGGACTTTTGCTGTTCCATGGTTTCTCCTCCGGGACGACCAACCAAGATTTCACGAGGGCAGAATGCGCTCCGCAACGACAATACTAAATCGATTAAGTGACACAAGCAACAGTCTAAGCTTTATCGGTTTATCTGTTACTTTCAATGCATGGCCCAGAAGCACCCTCCCGTGACCCTCAAGCAGGTCGCGGAAACCGCCAAGGTTTCCCGCGCAGCCGCGTCCTTTGCGCTCTCCGGCAAGCCTGGCGTCTCGGAGGCAACCCGCCGCCGAGTGCTGCAGATCGCCGAGCAGCTGGGCTACAGCCCGAATCAGACGGCACAGAACCTGCGTTCCTCGCGCACCGGAATCATCGCCGTCTACCTTCCGGAAAACGTTTCCACGCTGAGTTATTACATGGAGGCGACCTTCGGCATCGTCGACGAGGCGGAGTTGAACAACCTCACGGTCACCCTTGTGCCGCACACCCCGGCACAGGCCCCCGTCGCACGGCTGAATGCGGATGGGCTGATCATCCTAGATCCGGCCCGCGAGGACGCGGTCGTCGACCGCCTGCTGACCCTTGGGCTGCCGGTGGTCACCGGAGAGACCCCGCCGAATCCGGATCAGTCGGTGGCGGGTCAGGTCGTCTCGGACCACCGGCACACCACCTATGAAATCTTGGACCACTTCCGCTCCGCGGGCGCCCACGCCCCGGCGATCATCACCCCCAAGGAACGCATGTCGTGGTCGATGAGCATCGAGGGCAGCTACGTGGACTGGTGCCGGCAGCACCGCGTCGAACCGCGCATTGAACACACGTCCATGGACGAGCTCACGGCGAGCACCAAACACTCCACACGCAAGCTGCTCAAAGACGGAACCACTGATGCGATCCTGGCGCTCACCGACGGCTCCGCATTGGCCGTCGCGGCCCAGGCCTCCGAGCACGGACGGCGCATCGGCAAGGACCTGCTGATTGCCGCGGCCGTCGACTCACCGGTGTTGAGCTATGTCGACCCTAGCGTGACCGCGGTAGACCTCAACCCCCGCGATTTCGGCAGGCGCTGCACGAACCTTTTGGTCCGAATTCTGACTTCGGATCAAGCACCCGGGGATGAACCATTGACCGATTACGCTCCAACCACCGTCATCTACAGGGCCTCGACCGGCAAATGACATCAGCCAGGCTTCCCAGCGGAATTTCCGCTGGGAAGCCTGGCTGATGTTCAATACTTCCACGCCGTTCGGCGCGAACTACTTGGCTTCGGCCCTGTGGGTTCCGCAGATCTTTGCCAGCAGCACGTAGGCGGCCGCGGAGACAAACAGTCCGACGGGCACCGAAAGGTCAAGGCCTCCCAACAACGCGGCCATCGGTCCCATCCAGATATCAGTGGAAAGGAACAGCGTGGTGGCAACGCCGCCGCAGAGCACCGCACCGATGCCAGGGATGCTGAAGCCCTTGGTGAACCAGTATTTGCCCGACGGGAACTGTTCAAAGAGCTGCATCGAGTCGTAGCGGTTCCTGCGCAGCAGGATGTCTGCAACATAGACCGCCATGGTCGGCACGGAGATGATCAGCAGGAACTGCAGCATCAGATTCACCGCAGCGATCAACGAGGTAGACATGGCCAGCACGAAGGTGAAGATCGTGCCCAGCACACCGATCAGGATCGCCGATGGAATTCGCTTGATGGGGACGCCGATGGACTGGAACACCATACTTGCCGAATAAGTAGTCATGCCATTCAGTGCCACGGTGTTCAGCACCACGCCGGCGACAAGCAGGATGCCCAACCATCCAGGAAGCATGTCCATCAACGCGAAATCAATGCCCAGGTCCACCGCGTCCGCGGATAATGCGGTGCCCAGCAGGGCGCCGACGGTGGTGAAAATGAATCCAGGCACCGCACCGCCCAGGGCGGTCGCGGCGATGATGCGCCACGGTTGGGTGTCGCTGGGCAGGTAGCGGGCCAGGTCCGCACTGTTCGAATACGACATCGGAGTCGAGGCAAGGATCGCGAAGGCAATGCTCAGCGAAATCCACAGATCAGTTCCGGCCAGCGGTTCAGGCTGGCTGAACCCCAGATCCACATGGGGCAGGATGTAGGCGGTGACGATCACGAAAATCACGAGCAACGCCACGGTCACCAAGGTGTAACTGCGCAGGATCAGCGCATGCCCATAGACGGCAACAAGCACGGTGATCGCCGAAACGATGACGGTCACCAACGCCTTGCCCAGCGTTTCGTTCCCCAGCCCCATGCGCCTCAAGAGCTCGGAGCCCATAAAGGTCGAGGCCACCCAGTTCAGCGCCAGGAAGACGCCCGAAACAAACCAACCGTAGAAAGCAATGATGAATCGGTTGCCGCGGATGCCGTAGACGGCTCGCGTGATGACCGATCCCGAGGTGCCGGCCGAAGGCCCGCTGATGGCAACAATGCCGGGCAGGATCCAGAGCAGGCTGCTCGCGAGGATCACCGCAATCGACTGCCAGATTTCCAACCCCAGCACCATCGTGAGCGTTGCACCCATGGTGAAGCTCAGGACGCTGATGTTCGGCGCAGCCCACACGGCAAAAAGCTCGCGTGGTCTGCCGTGCCGGTTCTCGGCTGAAATGAATTCAATACCGCGCACTTCGAGCTGCGTCGCCGAAGTTTCAGCCGGTAATTCGCTTTCGGTCACGTTCAAGGCCCAGGTTCCTTCCTCTGAGGCAGAAAGACAACCCCGTCCTCTGCTCCTTGACCCTTTATTGGCGTCAAGACCAATAAGAGCTAACACCTATTAGAACGGCATTCATTACCGAGTGTCAAGGCTCACAAGTCAGAGAGATTTCGTCCAGCCGCCAATGGGGACTGCGCAGCGGCAAAAGCGACTTTTAAGTAATCATGCCCGGAGCCTTGAGGCTCCGGGCATGATTGGACAATCGCTCGCACCGTCAGTGAGGGGTTTCCCACCAACAACGCGGCGGCAACGTAGTTCAGCCGTCCGCTGGGCTTGGCGCGGCTGGGGTCTGGTCCTCGGGCTCGGCACGATGCGAAGCCTGATGCTCCTGTTCCTCCGCCTGCTTCTTCGCCGCACGCTTCTTCTGCTTCTTCGGCAGCGGTTCAAGCTGCGAGAAGTCTCCCGTAATCGGACGCCACAGGGCATTGTTTGGATCCGCATCGATGAGCACCGCGCGAACAAAGAGGGTCAACGGCACCGCCAGGATCGCGCCCAGCGGGCCGAGAATGACCGCCCACACCAGCACCGACAAGAACGTCAGGGTGGGTGAGAGTGATACCGCCTGACCCACCACACGAGGCTGGATCACGGTCTGCACCAGCGAATTGATCACGCCATACAATACGATGACGCCGATGACAGCCGGCCAGCCGCCGGTCATGGCGCCAAAGAGCAGCGGAGGCGCCAGCGCAATGAAGTATCCGATATTCGGAATAAAGCTGCACACGAAAGAGAGCACCGCCCAGACAAAAGCACCGGGAATCTGCATGAACGCCAGCACCACGCCGTTGAGTGCGCCCTGAGCAGCTCCGAGCAGGGCCGTGATGACCATGTAACGACGCACCGACCACGACCAGTTGCTCATGGACTGCACCAGGTACGGGCGATGCGGCAGCAGCGAGTTCATTACCCGCGGCATGTTGGTGGTGTCGACAGGCAGCAGGATCAACACCGAAATCACGATCACCAGGAAGGTAATTCCGCCCATCGCGCTGCCCAGTGCGCCGAAGATGAAATCGCTGGCAGACCCGATGATGGCACTGATATCGATGCCGGAGATGAATTCCTGCGCCATCTGCGGACTGACGCCTTGATCGTTGAGCCATGCGCCCAGATCGTTGACCATCGCGGTGATCTGGCCGGTGTAGCTGCCCAGCAGCTGGGCAAAGAGGATCGCTGCATACACAATCGATCCGCCGGCCACCAGCATGACCGCAACAACCGTCAAAAGCATTAGGGTATTGGCCAGCCCGCTGGACCAGCCCCACTTCAGGGCCTTGACTCGTGCCGGGTAGGCGCACAGCACCAGGATCAGCGCCAGAAGTACGGGTGCGAGCAGGCCGCGGACAAACCAAAGGCCCACGGCAACAATGACGCAGCCGGCAAAGATGGTGATGATGCGTTGGGCACGATGGTCCGAAGCATTATCGGACACGGGTTCATTCGCAGAATGTGACACGGACTTACACCTCATTTTCTATGAGTGGTGGTGCTGCCCGCCCGGCTGGTGTCATATCCATCGGCGGGGCGGTTGCTGCGGCTGACTAGTCTTCGAAGGTGCCTTCAATAACCTCATGCTGATGATCCACATGCTTCAGGGCGGAGCGGAAGGCAAAGGAACCAATCAGGCAGATCAAACCGAAGACAATGCCGTAGAAGCCGATGATCCACATGAGCACCACAAGCGCCGTGGCAGGGTTGGTGATGATGACAACGACCAGGGCCACACCCACCAGGATGTTGATGATGCCCAGGATCTTCTGCCAAGTACCGCCGTTGGAGTCGCCGATTTCCAAGGCGCCGCGGATAACCAGACCCAGCGCCACGAACCACATGATGATCAGTCCGCCGAAGGCGGTAATGAAGTAGGGGAAGATGACGGCGCAAATGCCTGCAATGATCGCGACGACGCCGCCGGTAATGGTCCATCCGGCGCCCTTGACCTTCGCCTTCTTCTTGGCAATTCCGGTAATCAAGGAGGTAATGCCGTCAAGGACCAGCCAAGCGGCGAGCAGGATCACGATGACCCAGGAGAGGGTTGCACCTGCCGCTTTAGGGAAGAACAGGATGAGAACACCCAGGATCAGCGCGATAATGCCACGAATGAGCAGCCCGTTAACTAGGCGGGATGTCACCGAGCGGGGGATCTCGGTATCTACTCCGTAAACGATGGTTTGCTGCAAAGCTGGGTCCTCTCGGTGCGGGTTCAATCAATAAATTGCGGTGATGAAAATCGGCTGAATTACCAAGCCGTAGAGCGCTAAATATACCCTATGGGCAAATTTTTCAAGCGGGAATTTAGTGGCGTGTTAGGTGCATGACGCGGATTGCTCGAAGATGCAGAACCGCCTTGTCATCTTGCGAGTTATCGCACTGCCCTACGGTGTATCAAGTTACTTTCCTTCCCATGCTCAGCAAAGAAGCTATTGCAGTCAGGGCATATCTGCCCGCGGTCACCACCCCGATTGGCGGATTTAAAGCAGTGGATCCGGCAGAAAGTCTGCCGGACCCGCAAAAGCAATCAGTCAACATATTCCCTATTGCACATATACACAAGCCATAGGCTCAATATTCACCGAAGTCGTTCCTTGTTCCAAAGGGAAAAGCACCAATGATCCCGTCAGCAGCGATTTTCTTTTTCGCGTATCAGATCAAGGGCAAGCACGGCGCCAATCAGCGCCAGCTTTCGGCCCGCGTCGATGGTATTGGTGAACTGAACAGCGTAGGTGGATTTACCGAGCACCGCGTTGCCCATTCCCGACCATTCACGGGAAACCGTCGCCAGAACACCGGCGGATGATTCGATCTGGAAGTTGAAGCCCCACAGGTTGCCGGTCAGATCGATCTCTTCGCCTTGATAATCGAGGGTGACCCGGGTCTTGAAGAAGGTAATCCTCTTGACCATGTTCGCCATGTGGTTGCCCTGCCCGTCAAGGATTTCCATCTTGTCGCGCCCCAGCCCCATGGCGTCCTTAACCTGAAGTACCGGATTCTCGGGGCCATCGAATACCGTCAGGCTTCGGGAGCCGGCAAACATTCTTCCCAGCGAGCTGCCGCCGGTTTCAACGTGGGCGACCTGAACTCCTCCCCCATCAAGGATCGCAAAGTCGTTTTTCATGATGTTCTTGGTCTGCTGGAACACCAGTACAGCTGGTTCAAGGATCGTCATGTCAGCGATTATGCCACCCTGGGCAGGGCAGCCGCTGTGACGCTTAAACAACTCTGGACCACCCCGAAGGGCGGTCCAGAGCAAGGTCCTACGCTGTGACTACTGTTCGAAGAACACGCGGGCTACCTTTGACAGGTACCAAGGGTCGTCCACGCCGCACATCTCGCGGGCCGAGTGCATCGACAGCAGCGGGACTCCTACGTCCACGGTGCGGATGCCGATGCGAGTTGCGGTCAACGGGCCGATGGTGGAGCCGCAGGGAACACGGTTGTTTGAAACGAACTCCTGGTATGGAACTCCAGCGGTTTCGCACCACACGGCGAATGCGGCGGCACCCACGGCGTCGGTGGCGTAACGCTGGTTCGCGTTGATCTTCAACAACGGACCGCCATTGACCAACGGATGGTTGGCTGGATCGTGGCGTTCGGAATAGTTCGGGTGTACGGCGTGACCCGCATCCGCCGAAAGGCACACCGAGTTGGCCAGGGCGCGCGCGGTGTCTTCCACCCCTGCGCCCAGGGAAGCCTGGATTCGCTGCAGCAGTTCTTCGAGGAACGGGCCGCAGGCACCCGAACGTGATTCGGAGCCAAGTTCCTCATGATCAAAGGCCGCGAGCATGGCAATGCGCGAACCTTCTGGCTTGCGGGCGTAGTCGGTGAGCGCGATCAACCCGGCATGCACCGAACTGAGGTTGTCCAGTCGGGAGGAAGCGAAGAAGTTCTTGCCCACGCCGAAGACCTCGCCCGGCTGAGCGGGTGCTGTCAGCACGTCATAACCGGCGATCTGGGCAGGATCAACCCCTGCGGACGCGGCCAACACGGCCAGGATGTCTGCCTCGGAAACGTCGCCCAGGCCGAAGATCGGGTTCGTGTGGGTCTGCTTATCCAAGGTCAGGCCATCGTTGACCTGACGGTCAAGGTGGATCGCCAGCTGCGGGATGCGCAGGATCGGTTCGGTCTTGGCCAGATGGACCGACCCGTCGCGCAGCACCAGACGCCCCGCAAGAACCAGCTCCCGGTCGAGCCACGAATTCAGCAACGGGCCGCCGTAGACCTCAACACCCGCCTGCCACCAGCCATTGGAAGTGGTCGTCGGCTTCGGTTTGAGCTTGAAGCCGGGCGAGTCGGTGTGCGCACCGAGGATGTGGAATCCGCTGGTTGCAGTGGCAGACTGCGGCTGCACCCAGGCGATGACCGCACCGTCGCGGACTACGTAGTAGCCCCCCGGGCCCAGGGCCCACGCATCGCTCTCATTCAAAGCAGTAAATCCTGCAGCGTCCAGCCGCTTCGCGGCGCTTGCCGCGGCGTGGTAGCTCGACGGGGAGGTTGCTACGTATTCGGCCAAATCTGCAATGTGTGCCATTGCCGCGGCTTGTGCCATAACTGGTTGCTCACTTCTTTCGAGGTCAGTTCTCTTCAGGATTCCTGTGCCCGCCTGAAATTCCGGGCCTGAAACCAGCTTAGTGTCATCAGCTATGAGATGCGTCGCAGTCGGGGCGAATCTTCACGGTTCGAGAATTAACTGGAAAACAATCTTCCAGCTTGACGTGGGATGCCTTATCCGTCGATGCTGAGAACAAGCCACCGGCAACCAAGGAAGAGAGCATCAAATGCCCACCTCGCACCGCACCCCCGATGATTTTCCTGCGGACAATGAGCCGGTAGAAACTACCCCTGATACGGCCGCAAACGAGGTGGTTGAGCTCAGCTCCGATCCGGTGGCCATCGATTCGGTCATCGAGCCCGACCAGATTGACGATGCGGATGGGCAAAAACCGGCGCCCATGTCGGCACACACGGATGAAAACAAGATTCCCGTCACCAAGTTAGTGAAGCTGTGGAGCACCACGATCCTTGGGATCATCCTGCTGGCCCTACTGATCGTGTTCATCGCCCAGAACCAGGATCTGGTCACCGTGCGCTTCTTCGCCATGCAGGGACAGCTGAATCTGGGTCTTGCACTGTTCATCGCCGCCCTTGGCGGTGCACTGATCGTCACGGTTCTCGGCGTGATCAGGGTGCTGCAGATCCGCGCCCTGGCTCGACGCGAGCGCAAGGCACAGAACAAGAAGGCCTAGAAGTCCAGTCCCTGGGACGGTATGACAAGGCCCGTTTCGTAGGCATAGACCACCGCCTGGACGCGGTCGCGCAGGTGCAGCTTGGTCAAGATGCGCCGAACGTGGGTTTTCACCGTGGCTTCCGAGAGGAAGAAGCGGTGGGCGATCTCGGCATTGGACAGCCCCTCGGCGAGCGCACGCAGCACTTCCTGTTCGCGCGGGGTGAGGTCGTCGAGCAGCGGGTCGCGCTGCGGCGGCGCCGCGGCGGTATTCTGGCCGCCATTGCGCACATAGGTTTCCAGCAGGCGGGCGGTGACTCGCGGCGCCACCACCGCGTCGCCGGAGGCAACCAGCCGCACGGCCGAGACCAGGTCTTCAGGGGCGACGTCCTTGAGCAGGAAGGCGCTGGCTCCCGCCTGCAGGCCTGAGAACGCGTATTCATCAAGGTCGAAGGTGGTCAGGATGATGATCTTGGTGTCCGGGAACTGACTGGCGATGCGCTCGGTAGCTTCGATGCCATCCATATTCGGCATGCGCACGTCCATCAGGATCACATCCGGACGCAGCGCCTGGGTCTGCGCCAGCGCCTCGACGCCGTCGGCGGCCTCGCCCACCACATGGATATCCGCCTCGCCCTCGAGGATCAACCGGAACCCCATGCGCAGCAGGTGTTGGTCGTCAACGAGCATGACCTTGATGATTTCGTCCATGTCCACTCCTAAAGTGCCTTAGTACTACTATTCTTCGCGCTGCACTCGGGAAGCTGCAACATGGCCTTGACGATCCAGCCGCCGCTGTCCACCGGACCCGCGTCGACCGTGCCGTCGAAAAGCTCCGCTCGTTCACGCATGCCGCGCAGGCCCCGTCCGCTACCCACGCTGGGCACCCGGGTCGCGTCCCCGTTGTCCATGATTTCAAGGCGCAGCCGTGAGCGTCCGCGCTCCACCCGAACCTGCACGTCGCTGACGTTGCGGGCGTAGCGCAGCGAATTGGTCAGCGACTCCTGCACGATGCGGAACACCGTGAGTTGGAAGGCCTTGTCGTCGGGCAGCGGCTCTCCGATATAGGTGTAGGTCAGCGGCAGTCCGGCGGCCCGGAAGCCCTCAAGCAGCTGTTCCATATTTCCCCCGGTGGGCTGCGGGCTCAGTTCGGAGCCTTCGCCCTCGCGCAGCACGCCGAGCATGCGGCGCATATCCGCCAGCGCCGCACGGCCGGTGCCGGAGAGCTCCCCCAGCACCTCTTCTGCACGCTGCGGGTCCCTCTTGCCGACGACCCGGGCTCCCTCCGCCAGGGCGATCATCACCGACAGCGAGTGCGCCACCACATCGTGCATTTCTCGGGCAATGCGGTTGCGTTCGGCCACCTGGGCCAGCCGCGATACCTGAGAGGCCCAGTGGTTCAGCTCTGCTTCGTGGATGCGTGCATTGCGCACGTAGACGCCGATGCCCGCCGAAAGAATGTAGAACCCGATCAGGAAGGCGGCAAAGAGCACGATGATGATCTTCGCCATCGTGGAGGCGCTGATCCCGTCGTTCGGGTCGAACTCCATGGTCGACAGGTCGGGGAAGCCCACCAAGACCATCAGCACCGTCTGCAGGCTGCCGACGAGGATCGCCAGGGGGATGGAGCGTTTGGCCGAATAGCTGGTGGCAGCGGAATAGAGGGCGAACATCATGCCCAAGCCGTCCAGACCATAGGAGGCGCCGCCGGCGAAGACTGCGATGCACTGCATCGCGAAGATGACGCAGAGCACCGTCATGGGGGCGCGCCGCCTGAACAGCAGTGCGGCGGCGGTGACAAGGACGGTGAACAGCAGCGCCGTCTCATAGATGCCTGACAGGTCCGCCATGAGCACCACGCTGGGCAGCGTCAACAGCAGGTACAACAGCGCGACGCCGATCACCACCAGGCGGGGATGGGTCCGCAGATATCTGCGCATTCGACCCATCCGCCTGGCGGCTAGTTCGTCGAAGGAAACCACCGTTTCCTGCAGCGAATTATTGCTCATGGTTCACAGTCTAGTTTTGCGGCCGCTACTTGATGTCCCGCGACTTGAGCAGCACGGCGCCAAGAATCAGCGGAATCAGCACCCAGCCTGCGATGCCAAGCAGCTGCTGCCACATTTCCAGGGTGCTTGGGTTGCTCAGCGGCAGGGCGAGGCTCAGGCCCAACTTATCGGGCATGAAGCGTGCGACGTCCTGGAACCAGTCGGTGACGGCCGACAGGATCTGGGCGATCAGCGGCAGCACGAAGAAGATCGCCACCAGGCTGGTGATGCCGCCGGCGGAGTTGCGCAGCAGCACACCCAGGGCCAGGCCCATCAGTGCCGCCATCACCACTGCCAGCGCGCCGAACCACAGCATCCGTTGGAACGCTTCGCTGCCGAAGTCCAGGGTCATGTTGTACTTCGTCGCCAGCGGAAGGCAGAGAAGGTAGGCCACCAGGGTGGAGATCAACTGGACCACAGCGGTCAGCACGGTGATCAAGATGACCTTGGCTCCCATGACGCGCAGCCGCTGCGGGCTGGCAAGGAAGGTGCTCACCGCGGAGCCCGTGGTGAATTCGCCGCTCATCAGCAGCACCCCGAGCACGCCGAGGATCAGCTGAGAGAACATCAGGCCGGAGGCCAGGGTTTCGGCGGCGAAGTCAGCCGTCCCCATGCTCTCGGTGCCGGGGATCTGGCCCGCCTCGGGCATGCTGCCCATGCTTTCCATGAACGAGCCGACGCCCCAGATGCCCACCGCCGCAATGCCTACATAGACCACGAAGGAAACGAGGATCAGGATGCGGGTGGAGTTCAGCGAGAAGAATCGGATCATCTCGCTGCGCAGCACCCCGCCCAGGGTCACCCTGCCGTGCATCGGACGTGGTCGTGCGTTGATAAGTTCGGTGCTCATGATCTACTTCCCGCCAACCTTCTGGGTGGTTACCTGAGACTGGTATTCGACCGCGTCTCGGGTCAGTTCCATATATGCGTCTTCCAGTGTGCGCTGCATCGGCCGCAGCTCACTGAGCACCACTCCCGCTTCCAGGGCGCGGCGTCCGATGATTTCCGACTGAGGCCCGGTGACCTCAAGCGTTGTTGCATCCAGCCGCTTGAGCTGGACCCCTTCGGCGGCCAGCGCGTTCATCAAGGCCTCGATCTGCGCCGAACGGACCAGGGTCTGCGCCAGCCCGTTGTCGATGAATTCGCTGATCGGCGCATCCGCCAGGATCTTGCCGCGACCGATGACCACCAGGTGGTCTGCGGTCTGGGCCATCTCGCTCATCAGGTGCGATGAAATGAAGACTGTCTTGCCGAGTCCCGCCTGCTGGCGCGCGAGGTTTCTGACCCAGGCGACGCCTTCCGGGTCCAGGCCATTGACCGGTTCGTCCAGGATCAGCACCTGCGGGTCGCCCAGCAGCGCCGTAGCGATGCCCAGGCGCTGTCCCATGCCCAAGGAGAAGCCGCCGACCTTTTTGCGCTGGACGGCGCTCAGGCCGGTCAGCTCCAAGACCTCGTCAACGCGTGCCGTGGGCAGGCCGGCGGTGGCGGCCATCGCTCGAAGGTGCGCTCGTGGGGTCAGCGACTTGTGCACCGACTTCGCCTCCAGCAGCGTGCCCACCTCGGTCAGCGGGTGGGTCGAGGACGTGAACCTGCCCCCATTGACGAGCACCTGCCCGTCGGTGGGTTTGGCCAAGCCGACGATCATGCGCATGGTCGTGGACTTGCCAGCGCCGTTTGGTCCGAGGAAGCCGGTCACCATGCCCGGCTGGACGGTAAACGAGGCATGGTCGACGACGGTTTTTGCACCGTATCTTTTAGTGAGTTCCTGTACCTGGATCATAGTTAAACTCTATGAAAATCGGCGTCCAAATGAACCACCCGGAGTGCTGATCTTGGTTCTCACTCAAAAGGAGGATCGGCACCCGTCACACCACTTCCACCTACTCCTTCGGGTGCATGGGTATTTCAGGAATTGATGAAGTACGCGGTGATGACGAACAGCATGCCTGCAAGCCCCAGGCCGAAGGGCAGCGCCAACAGCATCATGAGCTTCACGTGGTCGCGGGCGATGGCCACGCACTCGCGCAGGAAGGCACTGGGACGATAGTAGGCGGCGGTCTTTCCGCCGAAGGCCCGCGCGTCCAGCCCAAGTTGTTTGGAGGCGAGGCCTGCACGCAGCGCATGGTAGTCGCTGGTCACCAGCCACAGACGGCCCTCGGTTTGTTGTTCGCGGACCAGCGCGTCGGAGAACTTCAGGTTTTCGATGGTGTCCTTGGCGCGGTCCTCCACCAGAATCTGTTCTTGCTCGATCCCCTGCTCGCGCAGGTAGCGGGCCATGCTCACCCCCTCGGGCTCAATTTCATCGTGCCCCTGCCCACCGGTGGGAACCATGAGCGGGTGCGGGTCCTTTTGGGAACCGTACAGTTCGATCCCCTTGTCCAGCCGCCCGCGCAGCAGCGGCGTCACCTTGCCGTCGATGGTGCGGGCCCCGAGCACCACCACCGCGGCGCCCCTGCCCTTGGCGGGGAACTTTGCATGCACCCAGGCGTAGAGCAGCAGCATGGCAAAGACACCCGCGGTGAATACGGACGCCATGAATAGGACGAAGGCGATACCGATGCTCCACCAGGTTTCCACCATGACCAGGGCCACCGCGATCACCGGCAGGGCGAAGACGGCAATACCCGCCGCAAGGGAGAGCAGGTTTTGGACCCTGGCTCCTTCCCGTCGCCACATGAGAACACCGTTGTACACCAGCGCAGCACCGAAGACCACGACCATCAGCGGGGTGAGCACCGCAAGCAGCGCTACCAGGAAGGCGAAGCCCGGAACCACCGTGGAGAGCAGTTCGGTCAGCGAGGAACAGGTGAACGCCACCAGCGGCAGCAGGATGACCGCCAGCGACAGGCGCCGCGGATCTTTGCGGTATGCAATGATAAAGATCGCCCAGAAGACCGCAAGTACCGCCAGGGTAATGAATTTATAACCGTAGGTGTCCATCGCAATTAAGCCTAGACGAAAGCCCGGTCAACAAACATTGTCGGCAGCGGTTCAGGCTGGTGTCTGCCTCACACCGTACTCCCGGCGCAGCATCGACAGGGCGCCGAGATAACCACCCATCCCATGCACCGAAGGGCCCGGCGGCACTGCGGAGGAAATCAGGTACAGCCCCTTGGACCGCAGATACCACGGGTCCCGGGATAACACCGGGCGCCTGACGCTGCCCAACAAATCCATGCTCCCGCCCGAGATGTCCCCACCGACCAGGGCAGCATTCTGTCGTTCAAGCCCCTGCGCGCTGACCACGTGGGATTCGAGAATCAAGTCCCTGAACCCCGGCGCTGCCGCCTCAATCATCGATGAAATTTCCTGCTGCATATCTGCCGAAGAATGCAGCGGAACGTGGCAATAGGCCCACACGACCTGCTGACCTGCCGGAGCACGAGAGTCGTCGAACAGCGACGGCTGAGACAGGATCACAAACGGCTCCTGCGGGGTAGCTGTGCGCGCCAGGCGCTCGGCACGGCCGATCGTTCCCGCAGTGCCGCCCAGGTGAACGGTTCCGGTCCGCGCCAGCACCGGGTCCCTCCACGGCACCGGTGCACCGAGCACAAAATGCACCACGCAACTGCCCGGCGAACGCCGCACCCCGTGCAGCGCGGCGGAGAGCTTGTCCGGAATCCGTGGCCCGGCGATGCGCGCGGCGGTTTCAGCAGAGGTATCCAGCAGCACCGTTTCCTCGGCGAGCTCGTCCAGGGACTCGATGCGCACCCCGGTGCGGATCACTCCCCCGCGGCTCGTGGTTTCTTCGGCCAAGGCGTTGGAGATCGCCTGTGATCCTCCGCGGGGTATGGGCCATCCGCGGGAGTGTGCGGCGGCGGCGAGGAAGAGCCCGGCCCCCGCGTTGGCGGGGCCGCGCTGTCCGCCGGCGACGTGCGCTGCACAGCCGGAGTAGAGCGCCGCAGCCTTGGCAAATCGAGTGGATGCCAGGTCCTTGAGCCCCATGCCGGCAACCGTTGCCGCCCCGAAGGCTGCAAGGGTCGCCGGGTGGGAGGGCACCTTCAGCAGCGGGCTGAGCAGCGTGCCGCTCAGCTCGTCCATGCGCCGCACCAGCGGGCCGAGCAGCCGCGTGTAGACCGCGCCGTCCCCGGGGCCAAGGACTTCGCCGGTGCGGTCCAGGTCCTTCCAGGCATAGGCGGTGCGCCGCTGGTCGATCACGTGCGCGAAGGACAGCTCGGGAATGATGAAGTCCACCTTGTCCAGCACCCCGAGTTCTGCGAACGCCGTAGATTGCAGGGCCATCGGATGCACCGCGCTGCCCAGGTCAAAGCTGGCCGCCGAACCATCCAGCGGTTGGGTGCGGGCCGCCCCGCCGATGGCCTCGTTGGCCTCATAGACGGTGACGTTCAGCCCCGCCCTGGCCGCGACCGCGGCGGCGGTCAATCCATTGGGGCCGGCACCGACGACCGCCACCGAACTCATGCGGCAGGTTCCTTCTCCCGTTCGCTGTCCCGATCCTTGAAGAACCACCGGCGCAGGGTGAACTTGTCCTGTGCACCGGCAAACGGGCCGGCGATCGGGTCGTCCTGTCCGACGGCCCGGATGGGGTCGCGTCGTGGGTCGATCACCGAATAGACCACGAGATACATCAGGTAGGCGAGCATGAGCATGTGCACGATCACCGCGATGATGTATCCGCTTTCGGGGAAGGCCTTCTGCGCATTTTCAGCGTTCAGGGAGTCTAGGTAGTACCAGACGCTGTAGAAGTGGGCGACCTCGACCAGCATCCAAATCAGGAAGTCCTTCCACCTGGGCAGGGCGAGGACGAACAGGGGAACCAGCCAGACGATGAACTGCGGCGAGTAGACCTTGTTGAACATGACGAAGGAGGCCACGATCAAGAATGCGAGCGAACCCAGGCGCGGCCGCTGTTTGGCCAGCAGACCCAGCAGCAGCACCCCTGCACAGCAGATGAAGAAGAGCACCAGCCCAAGCCGGGAAATCTGCTGCGCTTGGAAGACGCCGAGCACCTCGGTTTTTGCTGCGATCAGGTTCCAGACATGCCACAGGCTGGAGAAGCCTGCCCCGCGCTCGGACGAGAAGGTAAAGAAGTGCTTAAAGGATTCCGGGTAGGCCAACGCATAGGGAAGGTTGACGACCACCCAGGTCAGGGCTGCCGTTCCACCTGTCACCCAGAAGGTCTTGAGCTTTCCGGTGCGGATCGCAAGGACCAGAATCGCGCCGAGGACAAAGAACGGGTAGATCTTCATCGCCGCGCCCAGGCCGATCAGGATGCCAGCCAGCACGGTGCGTCCTCGAGCGAAGCTGAGCATTCCAAGGGCCAGCAGCGTCACCGCCCACATATCCCAATTCACGCTTCCGGCGAGGATGATGCCCGGCGCAATCGCCACCATCGCAGCATCCCAGGGGCGTCGTCCTGCCATGCGCATGGTGCACAGGACGGTGATGATCCACAGGATCGCGACGAGGATCAGGTTCATGTCGAAGTAGATCAGCGAACGGTTCGCCGCACCCTGGGGAACTATCGACGCCACTGCCGATGCCACGGTGCTCATCAACACCGGATACTCGAATTGCGCATCCGCTGAGAAGGGAATCCACGGATTGTCGGCAAAACCTCGGGCGCTGAACAGTGGAACCCAGTCGCTGTAGCAGGCGTAGATATAGGCGTTGTTCCCGCCCCAGCCATTGATACGGCAGGGGTTCTTGGCCAGCAGCATGAGCAGCGAGCCGATCACCGTCATGATGATCAGTACCCGCTGAACGGTGAAAAATCCGGGACTCACCCGCCCGGGATCGCTGTGCCTTCCCAACGGCCCACCGATGACAGCGGTGAACTGGCGTAGGAAACCGTCGGCCCGTGAAGGCACTGTGATTCTCAGCGGTCCCTTGATGGGTTTGGGCTGCTTTGACTCGCGCATAGAACCCAGCCTAGTTGTAACAGCTCGACAACCCGTGGCGGCGGGCGCCGGATTTCAGATCCCGCGCAGATTTCTGGCAATTTAGATGCCTTTGACTGCAATGAGTGAGACTGCACTAAATAACGGTTATTCTGGGCGCGTCAGTGACTCGAGTTTGCCTCCCCGGAAGGTGCCATTTCAATGTCGACGAAGAAGTTAGCTCCAGAACCTGTCCGCGATCCCTCAGCAGATCATCTGCTCACCCCCGAAAACAGCGCCATTGTCTTTATCGACTTCCAGCCGGGACAGTACGCAACGGTGGGCTCGGCGAGCGCAGAAGAAATCAACCTGGGCGCCATCACCTTGGCCAAGCTCGCCCACGCCTATCGAGTCCCCACGATTCTGAGCACCGTTGCGGTGGATATGGGGGTCAACGAATCAACCATCGGCGCCATCACGGACGAGCTTCCTGGTGTTGAAGAAATCGACCGAACCGGCGTGAATTCGTGGGAGGACGCAGATTTCCATGCCGCCGTCGAGGCCACCGGACGCAAGAAGATCATCATGGCGGGACTGTGGACCGAGGTGTGTTTGGCGTTCCCAACCCTTGACATGCTCAAGGAAGGCTACGAAATCTACCCGGTCATCGATGCCGTCGGGGGCGTTTCACCTGTCACCCACGAAACGGCAATCCAACGCATGGTCCAAGCCGGTGCCCAGCCGATTACCTCGCTGGCCCTTGGTTGCGAATTCATGCGTAACTGGGCGCGCGATGATGCAGACCTGTACCGCGTGATCATCAACGACTATTTCCGCCGCAAGCGTGCCATCGGGCAGGACAGCGGCAATCTCTTCAGGTAGGCGCCCTTGTCACTGGTCGCTGGGCTCAATCGCGCATCATCAGTCGTTCCTGCGCGCGAGAACCGCCACATGCGGCCGGTGCCGCCGCGTTGTCCGGGTATGAGTTTCCAGAACTGAGAAACCCGCCGATTCCAAGGCCGAGCGCAGTCCTTGAACCGACCAGTAGTACGCCCTCACTACCGCGTGGTCGAACTCTTCGCCCTGCTGGCCGCAAAACGCGCCAATGAGCAGCTCTCCGCCGGGTTTCACCACCCTGGCAAACTCGCCGAACAGCGCACCGCAGTGTCTTGGGTCGGTGTGAATAATCGAGTACCAGGCAAGCAGGCCAGAGAAATAGTCATCGCTGAGCGGGATCGAGCGCAGGTCGCCAAGGCTGAAACTCGTGGCGGGAAATCTTTGGCTGGCAGAGTCGACGAATGCCTGCACCGCATCGAGGCCCTGGATTTCGCAGCCGCGGCTGCGTAGGAAGTCCGTCCAATGTCCCGGGCCAGATCCTGCATCGAGGATGGGGCCGTTGATTCCCTGAGCCCAGCCGGATATGAGTGTTTGGTCCAGCGGGTCCATGTCTTGGACCGAGCCAAGAAGTGAAATATATTCCTGGGCCCTAGATGTGTATGCGTCGCGCACGCAGTGCATTCCAAAGTGGTCATCTGCCATGGCTACAGCCTATGCCGTGGCAGCTCGTCAATGGTTTATCCATCAAGAAACCGCTATTGACTAGACATGAAGTAATTAAACCCGCGCTTCACCCTGTGTTTACCTAAGAGCACCCCGGTGGTTAACTCGGCTGTTTATTCTCGAATTTGTGAGCAACACCGAAGAGCCGAAGGTCCTGGCAATCATCCCGGCACGGGGTGGTTCCAAGGGCATCACGCTAAAGAACCTACGCCGGATTCACGGCAAGTCCCTGTTGGGAAGGGCCATCGAATCCGCAGTGGCCGCAACCTCAGTCAGCGAAGTTGTGGTGAGTACAGACCATCCAGAAATCAAGGCCGAAGCACTGGCCTACGGGGCCCGCGTGGTGGACCGTCCGGCAGAAATCGCCGGCGACACCGCCACCAGCGAATCAGTTCTAGTTCATGTGCTGAACAATGAACCGCTGCTTCCGCAGACCACCGTATTCATCCAGTGCACCAGCCCATTCATCGACCCGGCCGACCTAGACGCGGCAGTCAACCGCGTCACCAGCGGCGAGCTGGATGTCAGCTTCGCTGCGGTGGCAGACCACGGCTTCCACTGGGGCTTGGACGAGCAGAACCTGGCGGTGGCCGTGGGACACGACGCAGCGACCCGGCCGCGCCGACAGGACCGCGAACCGCGCTTCCGCGAAACCGGGGCGTTCTACGCCATGAACACCGCTGGTTTCCTGGCGGCGAACCACCGCTTCTTCGGACGCACCGCCATCCAGGAGGTACCGTCCGAACACGGGATCGACATCGATACCGAGGCAGACCTGCTGCTGGCATCGCTGCAGGGCGAGCAGTTGATCGACCCGCTGCTGGTGGACGCCGTGATCACCGACTTCGACGGGGTGCATACCGAAGATACCGCCTATGTCGATGAGTACGGCACCGAATCGGTGCGGGTTTCCCGCTCGGATGGGATGGGAGTTTCCCGGCTGCGCGCCGCAGGGGTGAAGTTCCTGATCCTCTCCAAGGAAGCGAATCCGGTGGTGGCCGCCCGCGCCACCAAGCTGAAGGTCGAGGTGGCCCACGGGATCGAGAACAAGGCCGAATATCTGGCCCGCTGGCTTGCCGATGAATCGATCAACCCGGCCCGCGTGGCCTACGTCGGCAACGACGTGAACGACCTGGGTCCCATGGACCTGGTCGGCTGGCCCATTGCGGTGGCAGATGCCCAGCCGCAGGTCATCCAGGCAGCCCGGCTGACCCTGAACCGCCAAGGCGGGCACGGGGCGGTGCGCGAAGTGGCGGAGCTGGTGCTCGCCGCCCGCGCAGAGAAGTCCGCAGAATCCAAAAGTTTTCCAAGTTTCACCCACTGAAAGGCAATACCCATGACCTCGATTACCACTGACATCAAGCCAGTAGCCATCGGTGAGAACCTGCTCGGCGCCGGCCAGCAGGTCTACGTGATCGGCGAGATCGGCATCAACCACAATGGCGATATCGAGATCGCCAAGCAGCTGATCGACATCTCCGCAGAGGCGGGCGCCAACGCGGTCAAGTTCCAGAAGCGCACCCCGGAAATCTCCACCCCGATGGACATGCGCGACAAGATCCGCTCCACCCCATGGGGCGAGATGACCTACCTGGACTACCGCTACCGCGTGGAGTTCGACGCGGCGCAGTACAAGGAGCTGATCTCCTACGCAGCCTCCAAGGGCCTGCACGCCTTCGCCTCCCCCTGGGATGTGCCATCGGTTGAATTCATGGAAGAGCAGGGCGCACTGACCCACAAGGTCGCCTCCGCGTCGGTCACCGACATCGAGCTGCTCACCGCGCTGCGCGAAACCGGCAAGCCGATCATCCTGTCCACCGGCATGTCCACCATCGAGCAGATCGACAAGGCGGTGGAAACCCTGGGCACCAGCAACCTGGTGCTGATGCACGCCACCTCCACCTACCCGCTGCCCCCCGAAGAGGCGAACCTGCGCATGATCGAGACCCTGCGCGACCGCTACCAGGTCCCGGTGGGCTACTCGGGCCACGAGCGCGGCCTGCAGATCTCGCTGGCGGCAGTGGCCCTGGGCGCCGTGACCGTCGAACGCCACATCACCCTTGACCGCACCATGTGGGGTTCGGACCAGGCTTCGTCGCTGGAGCCCAAGGGCTTCGCCTCGCTGATCCGCGACATCCGCATCCTGGAGCAGGCCATGGGCGACGGCGTCAAGAAGGTCTTCCCCGGCGAACTGGCACCGCTGTCCCGCCTGCGCCGCGTCGACGGCTAAGCGCACCGCACCGCACCTCCCGGCGGCCGGACCACCCCGGTCCGGCCGCCGGGTGCTATCCATCATTCGAAGATTAAGGAAGCCAGTTAAGCCATGACGAGCTTGATTCCCGGCCGCATATCGGTAGTCATCCCGGCCTACAACCAGGAAGCGTACATCTGCGATGCGCTGACCTCGCTGGTCCGGCAGAAACTCGGCTCATGGGAGCTGGAGGTGCTGGTGGTGGACGACGCCTCCAGCGATGCCACCGCGGCGCTGGTACTCAGCTTCCACAACGCCCTACCGGGGCTGAAGCTGATCCGCCTCGAGCAGAACTCCGGAGTCTCGGCGGCTCGCAACGCGGGCCTGGAGCAGGTCACCGGCGAATACTTCACCTTCCTGGATCCCGATGACTGGTTCTCCCCCGAACACCTTGCCACGCTGGCCGAGGCGCTGACCGAACTGCACGTCGACTTTGTGCGCTGCGACCATGTGCGCGTCACCGGCACCACCCGGGTGATCCACCGCGCCCCGCAGGCGCTGCGCGGCATGCCGTTGAACCCGGCCGACGACATCGAGCCCATCGACTCCCCGTCCATGGTGGACTACGCGTTCGTCTGGGCCGGCATGTACCGCACCGCATTGATGCGCGATGCAGGACTGTACTACTTCGATCAGGCGCTGAACTCCGCCGAGGACAGGCTGTGGCTGTGGAAGCTGCACCTGAACACCGGGCGCTACGCGGTGCTCTCCTCCCCCAGCGTGTTCTACCGCCGCGGACTGCCCGGCTCGCTGACCCAGGTCTTCGACGAACGCCAGCTCGGCTTCATTCCCGCCTATGCGCAGGTGCTCGCCGAGGTGCACGCGCACCCGGAGGCCGAACGCCACCTGCCCAAGGCGCTGCGCCAGTTCTTCGCCATCGTGTGCCACCACGAGAAGCGGGCCAAACACTACCCGCCCGAGGTGCGCCTGGCGATGAAGCAGAAGCTGCGCCAGGTTTTCACCACCATCGACGCGCCCACCGCGCGTCAGGTGGCGCTCGAGATGGACGTTGCCCGCCGCCGCCACATCCTCTCATTCCTGCAGCCCGGAACGATCGGAGCCGCCAAATGATCGCATTAGTAGAGGCCAGCAGCTATTTCCAGCTTGCCTCGCTGGCAGCGATGGCGGATGCCGGAGCGCTGCCGGCGGCCGATGAACGCATCCTAGTGCTGGCCAACGGCTCCCAGGTTCCGGAACTGACCACGCCGCTGCAGGACGCCCCGGGATTTGCCCGGCTTGCCGCCCGCTTTGACCGCGTCGTGGACTACGCCCAGCTCATGGCCCCGCGCCGCCCCGCCCAGTTCAACCCGCGCGAGGACGAGCTGCACATCTTCGAACGGCTGCTGCGCAGCGCCTGGGACCTGGGCGAGGACAAACTGATGCTGGTGCTCGAATCGATCCAGGTCAACCCCTCGAGGTCGCTGGCTCGCATCTTCTTCGACGCCGAAATCTGGGTGCACTCGGACGGACTGATGTCCTATGGCCCCACCCGCAGCAGGCTGCCTATGCCGCTGCGCCAGCGCATTTCCCGCACCATCCACGTGGATCTGGTGCCGGGGCTTGAACCGGCGCTGCTGGCCGAGCTGAACCCGCTGCGCGAGGTGCTGCCCGCCAGCGCGCTGCAGGCGGTGTTCACCGAGCTGGCCGCCGATGCCGAGCTTGAGCTTCCCGCCGGCGCGGGGCTGGTGCTCGGCCAATACCTGGGCTCGCTGGGGCTGATCGACGCGGAGGAAGAGTTCGATCTGCATGTGCAGATGCTGCGCGAGGTGCAAAATGCCGGCCTGGACACCGTCCTGTTTAAGGCGCACCCTTCCGCCAACCCCACCGCCGCGGTGCATCTGGCGCAGGCGGCGCACGACATGGGCCTCAAGTTCCAGCTGCTGCACACCGACCACCTGGCGGAGACCGTCATCGCCCTGGCCGGACCGAGGCTGGTGGTCTCCTGTTTCTCCACCGGGCTTGCCACCGCCCGTTACATCTTGAACACCGAGGTGGCGGCGGTGGGCACCGCCATGCTGCTGCAGACCCTGGCTCCCTATGAAAATTCCAACCGGATTCCGCTGAGCATCATCCACGCCCTGTTTGTCCAGAAGCTGCCGGTGCCGGCGGATGCCGGGGATGCCGGCCTGCTGGCCCAGCTGCTTACCGCAGTTTCCTACTGCATGCAGGCGGCCCAGCTGCCGCAGCTGCGCGAACCCGCCGCCGCTTTCCTCAGCGGACATTACGCGCAGTTCTCCGCACACTTCAAGCGCCGCCGCATCACCAAGCTCGAGCTGCCTCCGGCCTGGGTCCACCTACCGCAGCGCCGTTCACTGCCCTCAAAGGTGCGCGGTGCGTCGCGCCAGGTGCTGCGCCGCAGCTCCAAGTCGCTGGACACCTTGTCCAAGTCGCTGAGCCGGTTGGCCAAATGACCATCCTGACCCGTCAACCACCGACATCGAGCCCCTCCATCATGAAATTGACAGGCCCCAACACCCGCGAGGTCCCTCGCCCCCGCTTCGGCACCGCTCAGGTATGGGTGGAATCCCCCTTGCAACTGCTCTCTGCGGTGGAAACCCACGCGGCCGGGCTCTTGGGCCACGACGTGCGCATCATCCCGCGCCAGGGCATGCCGCTGGAGGCAACCACCCAGGCTTTGCTCACCAATGCCCCAGCTGGGGTGCGCTTCCTGCCGGCGGCTCGCAAGCCGCCTGCGCCGAACAGCGCCGCCGATCGCTTCGTCACCGGCGACGCCTATTCGGGCAAGGTGCAACGAGCCCTGTTGGCGGGGGTGAAGGCCAAGGAAATCATCATCATCGACGACGGAATGGCGACGCTGGCGCTGATCAAACAGCTCACGGCCACCGACCCCACGCCGCTGGTGCGTGCTCGTGCGAAGAACTCCGCGGCCCGGACCGCGATGGGGCTTGCCATGTGGCACCGGCTGCGCCAACTAGCCCGCGATTCCCGGCTGTTGATCGTCTCTGCCCTGCTGGTCGACGATGCAACCCAGCAGCGCATGGAAGAGCTCGGCATCAAATTTGCCCAGCACAAGTTCGAATGGCTTGCCACCCAGCCGGTTGCCGAACGCTTCACCGAACCCACCCTGCTCATTGGTTCGGCAATGGTCGCCGATGGCCTGATCCACGAGGAACCCTATCTTCAATGGGTTGCCTCCATTGCGGCCGATGGCCCGGTGGCCTACTTTCCTCATCGGCGCGAGAACGGCCAGCTATTGGAGAAGCTGGGCCGGATTAAAAACGTTGTGCCGATGAAGCATACGGTTCCCATCGAAATGCGTCTGCGTGCGCTGCGTCCCGGGCAGGAGATCAGGGCGCTGCCATCCACCGTAATCCCCTCCCTGCGCCTGTTGTTGGGTCACGACGCTCGCCAGCTGTACCCACAGGCAGTTCCGGAGTCGTGGTGGACCGATTCCACGCCGCAGTCATTGCGCGAGCACCTTTCCAGTTCTTTGAAAGTATGAACCTTTCGTGAAACCCTCAATTCTTGCAATTGCCGATTCAGATTCATATTTGAAGCTGGCCACTGCCTTTCTCGACCGGCTGGGGCCCACATGGCACCGCCGCGTAGCACTGGTGCGCACCCCGGTGATGCCAACCGAGGAACAAATCGCCGCGGCGTTTGAAGGCACGAGCCTTGATCCAGACCAACTGGAGTTCCTGACCATGCAGCAGTTGAATGCAAACAGCATCGGCGAGGACATCGTTTTTGCGGCCGCCACGGGACCCGTCGTCGCGGAGGCCTATTCGCGCATTCTGCGATCAGAACCCGCCGGAGCACGACGCACCGCATTGATCTCTGCGCTTCCCGGCGTCGCCTTCCCGGCAACCGCCAAGGGGTGGAACTATCGCCGTGCGGGGGACGCATTTATCTGCCACTCTCATGCCGAAGCCAGGGACTTTTCCTTCATGAACGAAGAACGCCCAGGTCATCAACCAACAATCATGGTCAGCAAACTGCCGTTCCTGCGCTCCACAGGATTCCCTCCAGCCCAGCATGAACACATCAATCGCATTGTTTTCGCACCCCAGGCCAAGGTTCCCCTCCTACGCGAAGAGCGCGAATCCATCTTGCTCGCGCTGGAGAAGACCGCGCGCCTGAACCCCGGGATTGACGTTGTAGTGAAGCTGCGCGCCAGGGCAGGCGAACCACAAACCCATCTCGAGCAGTTCCCCTACGACGTATTAGCCGAAGACTTAGCTGCCTCCGGCCAACTCGGTCCACAGTCTCATCTACGTTTTGACACGGGAAGTATGTCCGAGGCACTGAGCGAACGCAGTGCGTTGGTCACCGTTTCATCAACTGCCGCGCTTGAATCGATCGACCGCGGGTTGCCGACAATGATCCTCGATGACTTTGGAATCAGCCCTGAAATGATCAATACTGTTTTTCAGGCATCCGGATTGATTGGAAATCTGCAGAGTCTTTCAGACCTGCAGTTCGGTTCCCCCACCAAGGCCTGGCTTCGAGAGAACTACTTTCATCGCGTTGACGGCAGCTTCATCGATGCCTTGAACAGTTTGGCATCGCGGGCCAGTGAAGGGAAGCTGCAAACGAACCAAGAAGTCTTGGACTTCATCAAGAATCAACCGATGCGGCAGAGACTGCGTACCGTGCTCCCAACTCCGATTGTGAAGATTCTGCAGAAGTTGCGACGATCTTTTAATAAATCACGCGGTTTCAACGCCAATTCGTGGTCATGAGCATATACATTTTTGCAGATGACATACGATTCAAACTGATATATCAGAACAAGTCATTAGTGTCTTGATTTTAGGCCATGTACAGAAGCACTGATTTTCTGGTCAGTACCAAAAGTTGGAACGGTACTAAAACTCCATGATTCCCTGCATTTATACCAGCGATACCGGTGACAACCAGCACTTATGGGAATTTTTAATGCCTTCAAGGACTTAAGATCATTAGTAGGGCCAATCCGTGTGTCATTAGATGACATCATCGCTGCCCGGGGTTTTATACATTTCAATAAGGAGTTCATGTGTCGGCGAACCCGATTCGCGTTGCCATCGTTGGCGTAGGCAATTGCGCCACTTCACTTGTCCAAGGTGTCGAGTACTACCGAAATGCCGATGCAGGGTCCACCGTTCCAGGCCTGATGCATGTGCAATTTGGTGACTACCACGTCAACGATGTGCAGTTCGTAGCAGCCTTCGACGTAGATTCGAAGAAGGTGGGCTTGGATCTGTCGGATGCAATCCTTGCCAGCGAAAACAACACCATCAAGATCACCGATGTTCCAACCACCGGTGTCACCGTTCAGCGCGGCCACACCCTGGACGGACTGGGCAAGTACTACCGCCAGACCATCGAAGAGTCCACCGCAGAGCCTGTAGACATCGTCCAGAGCTTGAAGGACAACAAGGTCGACGTCCTCGTCTGCTACCTGCCGGTTGGTTCCGAGCAGGCAGCCAAGTACTACGCACAGTGCGCTATCGATGCCGGCGTTGCCTTCGTCAATGCCCTTCCGGTATTCATTGCAGGCACCCCGGAGTGGGCGCAGAAGTTCACCGACGCCGGTGTCCCAATTGTTGGTGACGACATCAAGAGCCAGATCGGTGCCACCATCACCCACCGCGTGATGGCCAAGCTGTTCGAGGATCGCGGTGTCGTCCTGGACCGCACCTACCAGCTAAACGTCGGCGGCAACATGGACTTCATGAACATGTTGGAACGCGAACGCCTGGAATCCAAGAAGATCTCCAAGACTCAGGCAGTGACCTCGAATACCTCGGCAAACCTCACCGAGAACGACGTCCACATCGGCCCATCCGACTACGTTTCATGGCTCGATGACCGCAAGTGGGCCTTCGTCCGCCTCGAGGGACGCAACTTCGGCGATGCCCCGGTCAATCTGGAATACAAGCTGGAGGTTTGGGACTCGCCAAACTCCGCAGGCGTCATCATCGATGCTGTTCGCGCGGCTAAGATCGCCCTTGACCGCGGCATCGGAGGGCCAATCCTCTCCGCCTCGAGCTACTTCATGAAGTCTCCACCGGAGCAGTACGACGACGAGACCGCTCGCGAGAAGGTCGAAGCCTTTATTCGCGGTGACGTCGAGCGCTAGGAACCAATCCACGAAACAGCCGGTGTAGAAATCACGTGATTTCTACACCGGCTGTTTCGTTTTAAGGTGCTGGAGAAATTTGCCCCTAGATGCGGGAAGCCCGCCGGCTTGCAGGCCGGCGGGCCTCTTAATATTATTTGGCGAGTTCATCGGTACTCCTTTGTTCGTTGAGATGGATAACGGTAATGGCGTTATCGCACCTTAGCGAATACGGAAGTACATTTCTGGCGGAACATGGTTCTTCAGTTCACGCTGACGCAAATTGCGGCTGAACTCAGCGCTGTCCATGAATTGGTTCTTGCGCTTGTCTTGACGTTTGGTCATTTGATTTCCCTCCCTTCAGTGAGCAGGGGAGCTACAGGGAGGTCTTGGCGCGTGGTAGAGATTGCGCGAGCCTTCAGGCTTTCAGGTCCTGCGAAGATTAGTTCCGAGGTCCGTACAGCCCGTTGAGCGGTCGTGATGAAAAGTGGAGCAGACATGAAAAAAGTTCCTAAGGTGGAGTCGAATACTGACTTACACCCTCAGGAACTTTGTTGGGAGAGACCTACAAAAGTTTAGGAATCCGCTGTTCCGGAGGATGGGGAGACGTGATGATTGCCGCCGAGCGCAATAAAGTCATTGCCGGATCGCACTGCACGATCGGTCCAATAAGTTCGATTCATAATCATCGTTTTCCCACCTCCTAAATCTGCTCTAAGTCGATCGCGTTTCCGCGAGACTTCATTTGAATAACTTTTCGATTCGCAAGTCTCATTGAGACTTCCCAATCACAGTTATTAGCATACATGGCCCAGCGACAAGACGCCACCTATTTGCACAAATTATTTAAGAATATTTTCGTCGTCAATGAGACAGGCCCGATTTTCCGCGGAAAATCGGGCCTGTCTCGTCAATGCAGGTCAGATAGTTTTATTCAGCCGTTGATTCCTGAGACTCCGGCTGCTGCGCCCACCAGGAACGTAGTCGATCCACTGCTGCCTCTTCACCCAGTACGCCTTCATCCAGACGGAGGTTCAGCATGAATTTGTAAGCACGCCCCACCACCGGGCCTGGTTTGATGCCCAGCAACTGCATAATCTGTTCGCCATTAAGGTCGGGTCGGACGGCGTCTAGTTCTTCTTGGGCGCTGATTTCTTCGATCCGTGCCTCGAGATCGTCGTAAGCGAAGGAGAGGCGATCTGCCTTCTTGCGGTTGCGCGTCGTGACGTCCGAACGCGTCAGTCGGTGCAGCCGCTGCAGCAGGCCACCGGCGTCGGTGACATAGCGGCGCACCGCAGAGTCGGTCCAGCCGGCCTCCCCGTAGCCGTAGAAGCGCATATGCAACTCGACGAGTCGAGCAACGGCCTTAGTAGTGTCCTTGTCGAAGCGCAAGGCACGCATACGGGCCTTGACCAGTTTGGAACCAACCATGTCATGGTGTCGGAAAGATACGGCACCGCTCGGTTCGAACTTCCTGGTGGCAGGCTTGCCCACATCGTGCATCAGGGCGGCGAAACGCAATACGAAATCCGGACCGGGGACCGGACCATTTGCATCGCTCTCCAGCGCCATCGCCTGCTCGAGCACTGTCAGGGAGTGCTGGTATACGTCCTTGTGCCGGTGGTGCTCGTCGATTTCCAAGCGCAATGCAGAAACCTCCGGCAGGACCTTGTCCGCCAAACCGGTGTCCACCAACAGGTCGATGCCGGAACGCGGATCGACTCCGTTGATCAGCTTGACCAATTCATCGCGAACACGTTCAGCCGAGATGATCTCGATCCTCTCGGTCATCTGGGCCATGGCCTGACGCACCTCGGAGCTCACCTCGATTTTCAGCTGCGAAGCGAAACGAGCCGCGCGCATCATGCGCAGCGGGTCGTCGGAGAATGAGACATCGGGAGATCCAGGGGTGCGGATCAAGGAGTCCTTCAGGGAGCCGACGCCGTCAAAGGGATCCACGAGCTCCAGCTGCGGTAAACGCAGGGCCATTGCATTCATGGTGAAGTCGCGCCGGAAGAGATCGTCATGCAGATTGTCGCCGAACGCCACTACCGGCTTTCGCGAATCCTTGTCATAAGCATCGGCGCGGTAAGTCGTGACCTCTAGAGTATGCTCGCCCTTCTTGAAGGCGATGGTGCCGAATTCGCGCCCCACATCCCAAATACTTTCGGCCCAACCGGAGATGACCTTGATGGTTTCATCGGGCAGGGCGCTGGTGGTGAAGTCCAGGTCTGGGGAAACGCGACCGAGGTAGAGGTCGCGGACCGGCCCGCCCACCAGGGAAAGCTCGTGACCTGCCGCAACGAATCGGTCTGCAAGTTCAAAGATGACCGAAGGCAGGATCTGACGCAGCGCGTCAACAGAGGGAAGTGCATGCATAGTTACTTAAGCGTGCCAGAAAACTAGTGAGTTTGCTTCAAAAACAGGGTTCATTGCCTGCGAGATCACTTACTTGACCACGTCGATAAGGCGAAGCAGGGTAGTTTATCGATAGAGTGGTTTCATGAACCGACCGATCCCGTCTGCCCCAAAGCGTACGCCGTTGACTGCGTCAATGGCACGTGCGCAGGCAACTGGCGGTCATACAAGTCTGCCGACCGTCGAGGAAGTCTCCTCCGGAGGCATCGTCATCGACTTCGAAAAACCCGAATTTCCGGTGGCAATCATCGCGCGCTATAACCGCGGCGGACGTCTCGAGTGGTGCCTTCCAAAAGGGCATCCGGAAGGCGTAGAAACCAATGAGGAAGCGGCGATCCGCGAAATCGAGGAAGAAACCGGCATTGCCGGCAGCATCCTCGCCCCGTTGGGTTCGGTCGACTATTGGTTCACTGTGACTAATTACAGGGTGCACAAGACCGTGCACCATTTCCTTTTGGAAGCTACCGGTGGCGCGCTGACGATCGAGAACGATCCCGATCACGAGGCCGTCGATGTTGCCTGGGTACCGCTCGATGCCCTGGGTAAACGCCTATCCTTCCCCAATGAGCGCCGGATCGCAGAGCTGGCACGCGAGGTTCTAACGAAGTATGTCTCAGGTTCCTAATCCCTTTCAGGGTTCCGACCATCCGGTCACCGGAGCCCTCGAAATGATTCCCGAACCAGCTGCCGGACAACCGGCGGCTCCCAAAGAATCGGCACCGCCCAGCCCCGAAGGCTCGAGGTCAAAGGTCTATGCGCTGATGGCCTCGGGGACCTTGGTGTCCCGTGTGCTCGGCTTTGTGCGCACCGCACTGCTGGCGGTGGCCATCGGCTCGGTGACCTCCGTGGCGGATATCTTCGAGAAGGCCAACGTCATTCCGACGATCATCTTCATGCTGCTGGCCGGCGGCATCTTCAACGTGGTGCTGATCCCGCAGCTGATCAAGGCCTCCAAGGCCGCCGACCGCGGCTCTTCCTACACCTCGAAGCTGATCACGCTGACCATCGTCGTCATGGGCGCCCTGTCCCTGGTGCTGACCCTGTGTGCGCGGCCGATCATCGTGGCGCTGACGAACAACTGGACCGAGCCCATGATCGCCCTGGGCACGGCCTTCGCCTACTGGTCGCTGCCGCAGATCTTCTTCTACGGCGTCTATGCGGTGCTGGGGCAGGTGCTGAACGCCAACGGACGCTTCGCCGCGTTCATGTGGGCCCCGGCGGCGAACAACCTCATCCAACTGGTGGTGATCGGTTCCTTCATCCTCACCTTCGGCGCCTACTCCAGCGGCGACCCGATGGACGATTGGACGACGACCAAGACCATCTGGCTGGCCGGAGGCGCCACCCTTGGCATTGTCGTCCAGGCGCTGGTGCTGCTCTGGCCGTTGAAGAAGATCGGCCTGAAGCTCTCCTTGGACTTCTCCTGGCGCGGCATGGGCCTGCGCCATGTGGGCAAGCTGGCCGCATGGACGCTGGCGGCCATGGTCATCGGCAACATCTCCTCGCTGTTGTACTCAAAGATCGTTTCCGCGGCCACCGCCGCCCGCGCCACCCTGCCTGCCGATCAGGCGGCGTCGGTGGCCGGCGAGTACGCGCTGAACACCTCACAGCTGATCACTGTGCTGCCGCATTCGCTGTTCGCGCTGACGGTTGCCACGGTGCTTTTCAACGACTTCACCCGCGCCTTCCATGAGAACCGCCGCCGGGATGTGGGCGGCCTGCTGGCTCGAGGCATGCGTTCCACCGCCATCCCGATCGTCTTCTGCACCGTGGTGTTCATCGTGTTGGCGGGCCCCCTGGGCCGCCTGTTTGCCGGCCACTCGGAGTACGCAGCACAGGCTTCCGGCGCGTTGGGCCAGCTGCTGGTGCTGACCGCGCTGGGACTGCCGTTCAAATCGCTGCAGTTCTTCATGCTTCGGGTATTCTTCGCCGAGGAGGACACCCGCACCCCGATGCTGATCCAGACTGCCACCGCCGCCTTCGGCCTGGTTCTGGCGGTCACCGCTGCACGGGTCATCGACCCGCTGCACATCGCCGCCGCCATCGCCTTCATCTATGGATTGAGCAATGTGCTGGCAGCCATCGGCACCCACTATCTGGTCAAGCGCCGCTATGGCGACTACGGGGTATCCGGCGTCATCGACACCTACGTGCGCATCGGCTGGATGGCCGTCCTCTCCGGCTTCGTCGGCTGCCTGGCGCTGTGGCTGTTGGGCGGATTCAGCTTCGGCTTCGCCTACAATTCGCTGTTCTCCGCGATCATCACCATCAGCGTGGTCGGCGGCGTCATGGCGGCGGTGTTCATCGGCCTGCTCTACAAGACCAAGGTGCCTGAACTGGACGGGTTCCTCGGTCCGATCCTGCGCCGCATTCCCGGCCTGAAGCGCTAGCTAGACGGCGGACGAAGATCCGTGGTGATTCACCACAAATAGCCACCAAACAGCCAGCTTTGGAAGGTAACATGGCATGTGGCGGTCTGTCACTGCCACCGAACAGCAACCAACCATTTTGGAGATGCACGTGTCGCAGCCAATCGATGTCGGCTCAGTACTCAGCGGCCGCTACCAGGTCACCGAGACAGTCCTGTCGTCCGCGGAAGGCGATCTGGTCCTCTCCGGCATCGACCAGGTGCTCAACCGTTCGGTCAGCATCATGGTGGCATCGGTGGCAAACTCCTCGCAGCTGGCCACCAGCGCCCGAGAGATCGCCATGGGCGAGCGCACCGCCAACGTCCAGGTCCTCGACCTGGGTATCACCGACTCCAACCAGACCTATCTGGTGGCAAATGTGGCGCGTTCCTCCGACATGCTGGATCTGGTGTTGGAGACCGACAACACTCCCTATGTCGAACCATTCTTCACCGACACCCTGGGCACCGAGATCTTCGGCGAGTCCCGTCAGGCGGTTCCGCAGACCTACGAGGACGACGACGCCTACTATGAAAACTTGCGCTACGAGGACGAGCCTGCCGAGCAGGGCAAGCTCGGCACCGCACTGGCAGGCGGCTTCGCTGGGCTGAAAAGCCGCTTCGGCAAGAAGAATCAGCAGCAGGTCGAAGAGACCTATGAGGACAGCGACGAACAGTACGCCGAGGCCGACTACGACGAATCGGCCTACATCAGCGACCAGACTGCACCCAACGCCCAGATCGCAGCAACGCAGGCTACCCCGGTTGCACCGGTTCAGCCCGAAGCGCCAAAGCCTAAGGTGACCCGTCTGGACGACGACGCTGAGCCAAGCGTCACCGCGACCGCTGCCCTGGCTGCGGCGGCACAGTCCAAGGGGCAGCCTGCCAAGGAACAGCCTAAGAAGCCTGAACAGCAGGCAGCTGCACCTACTGCGCCGAAGCAAGAAGACAAGAAGAAGAAAAAGGCCGCCGCAGTGACTGCCGGGGCCGCTGGTGCCGCAGCAGCGACTGCTGCCGCCGCTGCTTCCAAGCCATCGACCTTCCCAGCAGCTGCCAAGAACGTCCCCGCCGCTCCTGCTGCTGCAGCTGCCGCGGCCGCGGTTGAAGAGGAAAGCACTTCCAAGGGAACCCGTTTGCTGGTTGGCGCCGTACTGGTGATCGTTCTGGTCATTGGAGTGGTCTTCGCATTCAACTTCCTCGGCGGTGCCAAGGATACAACGGCTGACTCAGAGTCCACCGCGCCACCGGCGGCTTCAGCTCCGGCCGAGGAGTCGAAACCTGCCGAGGAACCTTCGGATCCTTCACTTCCTGCACCTGAAATTTCGGATATTTCACGCCTTGTCCCTGGTAACCAGGCCCTGAACGCCGAAACCGACAGCACGCTGTCGAAGATGATCGACGGCAACGAATCCAGCAACTACCGTTCCTACACCTACACGACTCCAAACTTCGGCAAGCTCGCTTCCAATATGGTGTTCATCCTCGAGCTCGAGGATGACTCGGCCATCAAGGAAATCAACTTGGACGGCCTTAATGCCATCGGCGGCGCCTACGAAATCCTCGTTGGCGACTCCGACGATCTTGGCGATGCCAAGTCGGTAGCCAAGGGTTCCTTCTCCGGCCCGTCTGTGTCTGTGAACGTCAAGGACGGCGACAAGGACTACATGGAAGGCAAGTACGTCTTCCTGAACGTCACCGAACTGCCACGCCGCACCTCGGGATCCAACGACTCCCGTCCATACGGTCTGCAGATCGGCGAATTCTCCGCCAAGTAACACACGCGGAATTTTTTACTATAGCAAGGCGTTGAGGTGGATAGTGAGGTTAGACCTTGCTATCCACCTCGCATTATAAGAACGAAAGGGTTCTATCCCCGTGACTTCAGTACAGAACGACGTTATCCGCGACGTAATTATCGTAGGTTCCGGCCCTGCCGGTTACACCGCTGCGATTTACACCGCGCGCGCCAACCTGAATCCACTAGTCATCGCCGGTTCCGTAACCGCTGGTGGCGAACTGATGAACACCACCGATGTGGAGAACTTCCCAGGTTTCCCTGAGGGCATCATGGGCCCGGACCTGATGGACAACATGCAGAAGCAGGCCGAGCGCTTCGGTGCCGAGATCCTCTTCGACGATGTCACCGAGATGAATCTCGACGGTGACATCAAGTCAGTTTCCTTGGCTGACGGCACCGTATTCCGCGCACATTCAATCATCGTTTCCACCGGTTCGGCCTACCGTGAACTGGGTTTGGAAGACGAAAAGCGCCTTTCGGGCCACGGTGTTTCCTGGTGCGCAACCTGCGACGGCTTCTTCTTCCGAGAGCAGACCATTGCAGTTATCGGCGGCGGAGACTCCGCAATGGAAGAGGCTCTCTTCCTAACCAAGTTCGCTTCCAAGGTCTACGTCGTAGTGCGCCGCAACGAGCTGCGTGCCTCCAAGATCATGGGCGACCGCGCCCTGGCCCACGAGAAGATCGAGTTCGTTTGGGAATCCGAAGTTGTCGGTATCAACGGTGAAGACAAGGTCAACGGCCTGGTCGTGAAGAACCGCAACTCCGGTGCGGAAACCACCTTGGACGTCACCGGTATCTTCGTGGCCATCGGCAACGACCCACGCGTAGACCTGGTCAAAGACCAGCTTGAACTGACCGCAGAAGGCACCATCGCCGTCGACGGCCGCTCTTCCAAGACTTCGTTGCCGGGCGTCTTCGCTGCCGGCGACGTAATCGACTCGACCTACCGTCAGGCCATTACGGCAGCCGCATCAGGCTGTGCGGCGGCTCAGGACGTCGAGCACTTCCTAGCTAACGTCAAGACTCCGGCCGAGGCCGCAAACTAAATTTGAGAAAGGGGTTGTCTCCCATGAGCAACGCAAAGGCAGTAACTGAAGCAACTTTCCAGGCTGAAGTTCTGGAATCCGACAAGCCGGTCATCGTAGACTTCTGGGCCGAATGGTGCGGTCCTTGCCGTCAGCTTGGTCCAATCCTGGATCAGATTGCTGAAGAGCACGCTGACAAGGTCAACGTTGTTAAGTTGAACATCGATGAGAATCAGGCGCTGTCGGTAAAATACGGCATCACCTCGATCCCAGCAATGTTCGTATTCAAGAATGGCGAGCATGTAGCTTCTTCCCTCGGCGCCAAGCCAAAGGCTGTCATCGAGAAGGAATTCGCCGAGTACCTGTAATTCAGGTTCGCGCTTCAATTCTCAAATGGTGCGTCAGGTTTTAAAACCTGGCGCACCATTTCTGTCTTAATTCATACATTGGTTCACCCTGCCCATGGTTCAGGTACCACGACGATCACATTTGATAAGCTTCAGAGCAAGAATCAATATTAAACTAATTATTTAGTTTGTTTAATTGTTTTGAACAGTCTCATCTTTAGAATCCACCTTCAACAGGGTTTTCGGCTGCTTCATCTACTTCTGTCATTGCAAGGATGGGACTTAGCTTGGCCCCCAGTCGAACTTCGGCAGTTCTCCGCTGAGTGATTCAATCTAAGACCCATCACCGGACAGGGAAAGCTGCCGGAAAATTCTGAGTTCCGCGACTGCGACTGAATTGTTGTTTTCAATGTTGCAACGAAACGAGATCGGGCTTAGGTATTGGCAGAATGTCCAAGAGCGCTGACTCTCTAACGAGTCCTCGACGTTCGATGTCCCGGCCATGTTCATAACAAAGGTCAACGGCCACCGCTGTTCATACTGCACCTGACTAACGCCTGCTGAGCCAACCACTATGAACCATTGCGTCTCGAGCGCACGTTCACCTGAGACGACAAACAGGAGATCGGCGCCAGGGTAAATCGATGTTCCAATGATTCCCGCTTAACTCAGCTTGAACGGCTGGGCAGCTCATCAATATGGAGGCGTGGTTACTTCCTTCTTCAACTAACGAATAGCGTACTGGTCTAGTTGGCACGCTCCTCCTGCTAACCGCAGCGAGCTGGATGTCTATTTTGTGATCATCACTTCACAACGCTAGTCCGGAAGAAAAAACCTACCGCAACTAACCTCAACCTAGTCTTGAACTGATTTGTCTCATCTTAAGCATTTAGCAACTCGAATTCTTGAACGGAACTATTCCCGGTCGGGTTCCTTGCCCTCGACGAGGTTAGATTTCACCGTCTATTTTGCACCGAATAATTGTTGCTTGATGCCTCATGTTTATAGCCCCACCATTAGGGCTAGTCATACCCATCAACGTGTTGAGCACTTCGATTTCTCAGTTGTGAATTTAGAAGGTTTCACGTGAAACATGACGTCTTGTTGATTCAGACAGTATCTTTTCGACCATTGCCGCGTATGTTTCACGTGAAACATGATGTACAGGAGTTGAGTCGCTACACCTCGATACATCTCCGCATCGACCCCAGATCCGAACGAGTAACGGTCGATATTCTCCGGAAGGCTCCGGTGGCTACCGGATCCATAAAGCCGATCATCAACACTCAACTTTGGCCCTATGGTTCTTATCTGCATACTTCGAGAAAGCCAAGTATGGCGTCAGCTGAAAGTTACTTGGTACCGAAGACTACAAGGAAACATCTGAGGAGACACTCAACTAGCAATTAATCCACTGGATGCTATGCATAGCAATTCGGAGCGCATAAACCTGGACTGCCGGGAAGTCATCATGAACAAGGTTTTATGGAGGCAAAAACGTGTCCGGGTCTCTCTTGCCTATCTTTCGCTTTCAATCCTTCATATGGCCTCAACACGTGGTCCAAAAGCGGGCTCAAGAAGGACATGATCCCAGCACTCCTTGTTCCTCTGATTTTCACTACTGCAATCTGAGAGCACAGCGCCCCTGCTCCCCCTACAGACACTGATGATCATCATCCAGTGAATGGGAACAGTTTAGGAGGGATGTGAAAGGAATACGCCTCAACTACCAAACATCTAAGAAGCCCTGTGCTGGGCAATCTGATCATCTCTGCAGATGACATGGGCGCAACTGACGGACAAAAGTGCAACCGGAACATAGACAGAAACTCAGATGTAATCGCGTCCCGAATCGTCCGATCGTGAGTTCATGACCACCCTAGAGTCTCTGCAAGTACAACGTCACAACGATATAGGGATCTGTCGCATCAATAGGCCTAAGTGCCCCATCCAGACTCATAGGAAGGCGATTTCAATCTGAAGCGAGTGTACCGCCTATGAGACGTTATTCGACGGCCAGACCGAGCATGAACGTCGGCATCAATTCCTACCTGTGGCAGCACATTATTGCCGAACATTTGTGGACCCTATGGCCTGTTCATCGCTCTTCTGAACTGGCTCTGCAGCCGCAAAGTTTACGCTCGACGGGATAACGGACTCAAAGTTATGCTCTAGAGACACCGGGTACAGCAGCACTGAACAGCTACCTCCCTATATGATGAGGCCCGAACGAGCTTCACATATATTGCCCTCAGTGTTTATGAGCCTGACCAAAATACGCATTAGTTGATGTTTGATTGCATCAGCCGAGGCTGGATACGTAACCTGTGCACGCCAAGTCGTCCGTCGATACTTCATGAATCGATGGAGCAGCTATAGTTTTACGTAAACCACCTAGAAATGAATTCGAAGTCCCACCTGAATCCACTTCGGGGAACTGCAGATAGACAACAAATTTTCGGACTGCATAGCACTCAGAAAATTGATTGAAATAGCCAAGAGAGCTCCTTCAGTTCGTGAAGAACAACTGGCTCTAGCTGCCGGTACGTGGCGGTGGCAAGGGAGCGATGAAGCAAATTCATCAGGGGTCACTAGTTAGAAATTTCAGAAGCTCGATGATTATTTACGGCCTCTGGAGCCAGCACTATTCCTAAATAGAGTCTCCGGCAGATGCAGACGAATGACTGATGAAGTGACCGCAGAGTCTCCAAGACTTCGTGCTGCTTCTGTCGTTGAACGGATAGAAAAGGGCAAAGATCAGATCAACTATCCACACGTCTTGTACCGCTGCGCCCACGCTCTCCCCCGGGTCTAGCTCTACCATGCATATCGATGCTCGACCGAAGTATCGTCGCCGCTCATAACTGATGCCGACTTTCGCAGGTCCCAAACCAGCTACGGTTGGCGGTCCACACGCTGCCGGCAGGGAAGGTTCTCACCACTGCGTCGTTGACGCACTGATCCACGCCGATACCGAAATGAATGACCGTTTGGCGGCGGCAGAAAGAATGGACGGGTCTTATCAGGCTGTTCATGCATTCACTCCGCTCCTACCCACGGAAGAGATTCAATGGGCCGTTCTTTCAACAAGTAGGTAGCATCGCACAGAACCATACCCTCGGCATCGTGAACAACCTGGTCATTCATATCTGCCACAACAATCTGATCGCCGAACACAGAGTCCCGCCGGAGAAGGGTTGACTGCTCGTTAACATCAGCGAGATATGCTCATATATGGGAAGAAATCGGCAGGAAGATGAAATTCACCGCTTCCAACTCAAAAGGAAGATACTCGTGCCCTTCCACAATAACCAACCCGTACCTCCGCTACCCCGTGAGCTCATCAAACAGCCGGTCACGTGCATGTGCCTGGTTCAACCGCAATACCCAGTCTGCTGCCGCGAAATCAACTGACCTGATCGCAACACGGTTATTGCCCGTGTCAGGAAGACCAGGCAGTACCTCGTTGTACCGTCAGTGAGATAACTGTTCGAAGCCAATAACCTGCCCTGTTCAGCGTTCAGATGACCACCTCGCTGATCCTAGCCCGCTAGGTAGATATTCACCTGCACCATGTGCCCGCTAACTGACGAAAACACCAGTTAGTGATGGGTCGCTCCCCGCACGTAGCAAACCAGGTAAGCCGCACTGATCGTCGCCACCAAGATCAAACACAGCAGACAGCGATCAGTAGCAAACAGATCCATTGGGCTATCTGGCAAAATCCGCAGGATACTGGTGTTGGTGTCCGCTAGCCAGACTTAGAACTGTTCTTTGAGATCCCGTACGCGAGGTGAAGCAGCGCCCTAGAAGGCAAAACGATTCGCAGTTCACTTTGCGTCTCCCCCGCCTGAACTCGGGATCTAGCGGAGGCAACAGCTTCAGACTTCGCCCAAGGAGCCCATTAACTGCTAAACCCTGAGTCTAGTACCGAACTCGATCGACGCCAGGTTCGTTATCCCCCATCTGTCGAAGTGAAACTATCTTCTAGTGCTGGAGGCAAGCTGCTGCTAACAGGCGAGAGGCCTTCGGAATGGCGTGGGGATCGTGTCTGGAGGGATCCAGATGATTCAGGGAACGATGTCCCCCGCTCCCCCAAATCAGCCGGCCGGGCTGAAGGATAGACAGCTACTCGCGGCGGAGACTAACCACGTGCTCCCAAAGTCGCAGACTCTATCCGTTCAGCGCTATCCGTCAAAGGAATGTTTGGTGTCTCTTTGAGCAGGTCCCGAAACTGTGGGGACATACACGTCGAACGCGGACTTGCCTGTTTCTCGTTCGTATTCATTCTGGCTGACCGCTGCAACGGAGTTAGTGACGTTGGCGCGTGAGAGTCCAACATCTATTGACTACACCCTAGGGAATTCCATAGTGAATATTTGACTCGTTGAGAGCCACCAGAATCGTGGTTCAGAGCCACCCTGTATAAGCTCCTCCCACCACGCAACCGACTGTGTGGTGGAAGGAACCATTTTCGATGGTACGAAAGTTCAATGCGAAGCGGATACTCCAGCTTCGTGCCGAAGGATTGTCAGGACGCATCGTCGCGTCCACCCAAGGCATCTCCCGCAATAGCGTCGCAGACGTCCTCAACGCCGCTGACGCATCCTCCCGCCGCTGGGAGGAACTCAAGAATCTGACCGAAGAGAAGGTCTACCAACTACTTTTCCCTGGCCGTAGCGACCACGAGAGCGTCTTCACCAAACCGGACTGGTCCACGGTCCATAAGGAACTGGCCGAGGTCGGCACCAACCTGAAGCTGTTGCACGGGGAATACGCTGATCAAGCCAAAGCCACCGGAGCTGCGTTCAGGGGCTACGACCGGTTCTGCAAGTCCTACCAACGCTACGTGACCTTGCACGGAGCAACCTCCAGAGCCGCGCATAAAGCCGGCACCAACGTCGAAGTGGACTGCTCCGGGCCCACCATGCACTTACACCACCCAGTCACTGGTCAAGGCTCCACGGCGTATTTATTCATTGCTTGCCTACCGTTCAACCGGTACGCCTTCGATGAACCCTGCATGGATATGAAACAGGATTCCTGGATGATGAGCCACGCAGAGCCATGTTCACCCCCCTCGGTAGCAGCGTCCCGAGAATCGTGTGTGACAACTTGAAAACAGGTGTCATCAATACCCAGCCGGCGGTGAACTCGTCTTCAACGACGCCAACCGTCACCTCGCTGAACACAACGCAGCAGCAATCCTTCCTGGCCGCGTCCGCAAGCCCAAAGACAAGGCGAGCGTGAAGAACACTGTTGGCCACGTCGCCACCTGGGTCATCGCTGCGCTGCGTCAGGAAGAGTTCATCAGTCTCGACGCCCAGCGTGCATCGATCTATCGCCAGATGGAGGCTTATATCTCCCAAACGTTTCAGAAACGAGCAGGGTCTCGCTGCAGCGTCTTTCATGAGGAAGAACAACCACTACTGCGTCCGTCGCTTGTAGTCCCGTACGAACTAAGTAGGTGGGTCCCAGGACAAAGAGTCGCGAAGAACAGCTACGAGACCTGGAACAACTTCTACTCCGTGCCGCTCAAACGCGTCGGCGACACCGTCGATCTAAGGATCATCTCAAAGACTGTCGAAGTCTATCTGGCATCAGAACGACTCAGCAGCCACAGGCTGTTCAACGCCGCGACGGTGAACCACTACCGAAGCAACGACGCGGATATCCCACCCGAACGCAAATACCGGTCATAGGACGAACAACGCTTACATGGATGGGCCCACAAAATCGGGCCCAACACCGCCCAAGCGATCGACAAGATCTTCGTCTCGCTACCCATCGCTGAGCCAGGCATCAACCCCGAACTTGCAATGCTTCGACTGTCCTCAAAATACGGGGCGCAACGCCTAGAAAACTCCGTTGTTGTTGCGTTGCAATCCCGGATCCGCTCTCCACGCTACGGTCATCTTCATCCCATCCTGTTCAACCGTCAGGACGAGCACTGGAAGGAAGCAACGCTTCGACCAGCACCCGAGAACAGCACCGGCTATGTCCGCGGCACTGACTACTGTGCAAGAACGACCCGATGAACCTGAACACTGAAACCAAACGCAAGGTGCGCGAGATGGGTACGCGTGACCTGCTCACGGCCTTCGAAACCCAAGACGACGTGGTGAGCGTGTGTTTGAGCCTCGAAACACGCATCGAACTGACAGTGGACCAAGACCATCGGGCTATTACTCCGTGCCAAGCTACGGTATCCGCAGGCTCCTCTGCAGACCGTGGACTGAATCTAAGAATGCGGTCTGACTCATCCACTGTTGGTGCATTGAGGCCGGTGGGTTTAACATCCGTGAAACCTACTCGACTGCTGAACACTAATGGCTGGTTGCCTTCGCGTTGAGATTCTTTGTTCAGAGCTGCCAGCCGATCGTCGAGGTTAGCTGGTGGCTCTGAACTATGATTCCGGTGGCTCTCAACGAGCCAAATATTCACCGCGACCGATTCAAAGTCATTTCTGCGAGTCTCCCCCGCTGTCATATGTCCAGATCCTTCTCATCCTGAACATGATCTACTTAACTAGTTCGCTTCCTACCTGGCCTAGGCAACGCTGCATTCTGGTTCTAGAAACTCGAACCCTGAGGGTTTCAGCTAGTCGATCATCCAGAGGTCCCTGACCGCTGGACACAAGCTTTTGAGGCGTACAACGCTTTCAGGCACTGCGACTTCACGAATCAGTGTCTGCGCTAAGTACAGATCGGACTAATACAGTGGATAGCCCCTGTCGCCAGCTATCTCCTTCATCTTCATGAACGTTCCAGTGTCGGGTTATGAACCGCACCCTGAAGTGTCGAAGTCGCATGTTTTGAGTCTTCCGACCTCTGTGAATAGAGATTTGGTTTCATGACCATCTTGGCCCCGAGCATTTGAGCGTTCTACTTTCATATCTCTCGTTCAATTCAGGTACTTAGCCACTCCATTACTCCGCAATAGTCATGTTTGAGAGAACGACTTGTGAGTGATCTAAACGATTTATCAGCACTTCTTGTTGCACCTGCTTCGTCATCAGCCGCTTCAATGACCGCACCTCCCCGAAGCCCCTCTGCTGCCTTCTACGGCCCTAAGGGCACCCCACGCAGTCCCTTCCCCACCGTCGGTCTTCAGAGGCCAAGATAGCGCTTCCCAGCCCTTCGGCTCAACGAGCACGTTGAACGCAGCGTGTGCGCTGAGTGTCACTTTCCCCTATTAGCATCGACAGTCAAAAGCAGTTCGTTCGATCGATCTTCTCAATTGGGAACTTCGCCCACCGGCATTCAATGCCGTTTCGACGGACTGAGGGTTATGGGAAACTATTGTCTGTTCCACTTCTGAGGTGCTTTTTGAAACGGTTAATCCATGCCACCGTCCGGTGCAACTCAGTGCATTTCTAAGGATGCACTGCTTTGTAGGAGCAGAGGAATTGGCTTTCCAATTGAGATTACTTCAACCTAGTTGTGAGTGGGCATCCACCGCTCAGCATCGTCCTCATTGTGATTGTTTCACGTGAAACGTTGCATTTAAGGTTTCACGTGAAACATCATCAGGTACTCCCCTGCCTAAAAATGGCGCATGCTCCAAGAACATGCGCCATTTCAACTAGCTCAACATCATGATTTCAAATTTGGGTCTATTACTTCCATGATTCTGTTGAGGTCGTCCACAGATGCAAATTCGATGCTCACTTTACCTTTTCGACTACCAAGCTGAATCTTGACATTGGTATCGAGGCGGTCAGAAAGCGAGGTGGCCAAGAAATCCAAACGATCATTTCGCTGAGTTTCACGTGGCTTCTTATTCTTAAGTTTGGGCTTATCATCGCTCAATGCGACGGCTTCTTCCGTCGCGCGTACGGAAAGTCCCTCGTTGATAATCCGCTGTGCCAATTGCTCAATAGCTTCATGGCTGGACAACCCCAACAATGCTCGTGCATGGCCAGCAGAAAGGACACCCGCTGCTACTCGACGCTGGACCAATGGAGGAAGTTTCATAAGACGAATTGTGTTGGAGATCTGTGAGCGCGAACGACCAATGCGCTCAGAAAGCACTTCCTGGGTGCAATTGAACTCTTCCAGCAACTGAGAATACGCTGCAGCCTCTTCAAGAGGGTTGAGCTGCGAACGATGCAGGTTCTCAAGTAGTGCGTCTCTTAATAGATCCGTATCTTGCGTATCGCGAATAATCGCAGGAATAGTTGTGAGACCAGCAGCCTGCGTTGCACGCCAACGACGCTCACCCATAACGAGTTCATAAGGAGCGTCGTTCTTTTCACGGGTAGGTCGAACAACGATGGGTTGAAGCAAACCAATTTCACGAATGGAATGGATAAGTTCATCCATATGTTCTTGATCGAAATTGGTACGTGGCTGCTTTCGATTCGGGTGAATCTGCGACACATCGAGTTCAGCAAACTGGGCACCTGGCACTTCTACCAGCTCCTCCCCCTTTGCCTGAACAGCAGGTTCCTCCGCCTGCTTGGGCTTAGCAGGAGTTAGCGTGTTTGGCAGACCTGGCATAGTTGCCCGTGATTTCTTGACCGCTTTGGGCGCCGCAGATTCGCTCGCGGTTGGTCGAACAGAAGTGGACTTGCGGCCAGGTTCGAAGAACATATCGACTGGACGCGCAGGCTTCGCCTTCTGCTGGACCGGCTCCGTGATCGGAGCAGCTGTTTCACGTGAAACATCTGATTTTTCTTCCGAGGCAGCTGCTGCGGGAGTGCTGGAAATTAATGCTCCGAGTCCACGGCCTAACCCACGCTTCTTATCTGCCATACCGAACTGCACGCCCTTTCAAGAAAATCTCAACCCATGAACTAGTCTACTGTTCTTAGGCAGCACCAGCGGGATGCACCAGTCATAACAACATGGTGTTTCCATGTAATCAGCCAACAATCGTTCAGATTTTAACTATAAGCAAATTATTTAGACTGTATATCTGATTCGGGTAGCTGGAAAGCCTTCAGTTACGACTTTGCGCCTCGGTCAGCAATCTCATAAGCGGCTTCGCTGTATGAAAGAGCTCCTGTGGAGTTGGGATCGTAAGTAATTACCGTCTGCTGATAACTAGGCGCTTCTGATACGCGCACCGAGCGCGGGATTACCGCTCCCAAAACCTGCTCAGGGAAATGTTCGCGAACTTCATTTGCGACCTGAGCAGCTAGGTTCGTACGGCCGTCATACATGGTCAATAGGATTGTCGACACGGTAAGTCGAGAATTCAAATGCTTCTGAATCATCTCAATATTCTTCAGCAGTTGGCTCAAACCCTCCAGAGCATAGTATTCGCACTGAATTGGAATGAGTACTTCTCGTGCGGCAACGAATGCATTGACTGTCAACAGCCCAAGGCTAGGAGGGCAGTCAATGAAGACATAATCTAGGCGCGGCTGCCCGGCACGTTGGCGAGCACGCGCATAGTCATCAAGCGCCCTTTGTAGACGCTGCTCGCGCGCAACCAGCGAAACCAATTCAATCTCGGCGCCCGCGAGATGGATCGTGGCAGGAGCCACCTGAAGGCTTGGAAGTTCAGGGCAGGTTGCCACAACATCCGATAAAGGAACATCGTTAATCAGCACATCGTAAATGCTGTCAACTTCTGCATGGTGCTCAATGCCAAGTGCAGTTGAAGCATTTCCCTGTGGATCAATATCAATCACGAGGACATTCAAGCCGCCCTTAGCCAGGGCGGCGGCGAGGTTCACCGTTGTCGTTGTCTTTCCAACGCCGCCCTTTTGATTGGAAATTGTGAAGTAACGAGTCTTGTCCGGCTTGGGCACCTTGCGTGCATCCAGTGCTTCTCGTCGACGGTGCTCACTTGCCAGTTGGGTGGCCAGTGGCGAGGAAGAGTCGTTGAAGTCAAAAGCGCTACTTGCTGATTCTTTGGCCTTAGACAAAGGTGAAACTCCTCCTCATGAGTTGATGCAGGTCCAGTTTGAGACCCTCATCGACGCATGTTTCACGTGAAACATACAAAACAAGCTCTGTCGTTTGCAAATACTTCTACCATGGCAACTTCCACGATTGGTCAAGACATCTGCAAACAAAATCCACTTAAAGCCTAACGCTTCAAAGCTAGGCAACCTTAATGCGAACCACCGTGGTTGGTTCCTTCAAGATTTCTTCACCGACGACAAGCACCTCGGCATCCTTGCCGCCGAGCTTACGTATGGCCTTGGATGCCTTCTCGATCTCTTCTGCAGCCGAACGCCCCTTGATAGCGATCAGCTCGCCATGACCGTGCAACAGCGGCATCGTGAGCCCGGCGAGGTTCGTCAGCGCGGACACGGCACGAGCGGTGACATAACGGGCGTTCACGACGTCCACCATCTGCTCCGCACGGCCACGCATGACGGTAACGTTGTCGAGCCCCAGATGGTCAATCACCTCACTGAGCCAAATGCAGCGGCGCTCCAGCGGCTCAATGAGGGTCAGTTTCAGATCCGGGCGGGCAATGGCCAAGCAAAGCCCTGGAAGGCCGGCCCCTGAGCCTACGTCGGCTACTTCGGCGTCCTTCTCCATGACGGACTCAATGACTGCACAGTTCAATACGTGACGAGACCACAGGCGCGGCACCTCTCGAGGTCCCAGAAGTCCACGTTCAATACCCGAGGTCGCCAGATGCTCGACGTAGCGCTTTGCAAGGTCTAGCCGATCGCCGAAAATCTTTTCGGCGGCAAGTTGCTCTTCTGCTGTGAGGCTGAGGTCCTCGGTCATTGCATGGGTCCTTTGATTCTTGTGCAGGTACGTTGGGTGTTGCTTAGCTATCCAGCGTTGATACCACGATGTGTCGGCGCGATGACTCGCCCTCAGACTCGGAGTGGAGTCCAGCATCGGCAATAACATCGTGAACCAGCTTGCGCTCATAGGCGCTCATTGGATCCAGATGCACTGGCTCGCCGCTCTTGCTCGCTTTATCGATCGCGTCCTGAGCAATTTTTCGCAGCTGTTCAGCGCGATCAGAACGGTATCCGGCGATGTCCAAAATCAAACGCGAACGTTCACCGGTGGCATTCAAAACTGCTAGTCGGGTGAGCTCCTGAAGCGCGTCGAGCACTTCCCCGTCCTTGCCTACAAGACTCTGAAGATCTGCCTCGCCCTCTTCAGTCACGATGGAGATGTAGGTGCGGCCGCCGCGGATTTCGATGTCGATATCACCATCGAGGTCGGCAATATCCAAAAGTTCTTCCAGGTAGTCGGCTGCGACGTCACCTTCGTCAAGAACTTCTTGGTTCTCTTCGACCTGATTTTCTAGGTCCTCAATATGTTCAGTTGCAGTCATGGCTAGTTCTTCTTCCGGCGGTTCTTACGCTGTGGCTGCTGGCGCTGGCCCTTAGGCTGCTCAACGACAGTCTCTTCTACTTCAGAGGTCTTCTTCTGGCCTACTGGAGGCAAGCCCTTGGCTGCACGGCGGGCGTTCAGTTCACGCTCGGCTTCAGAGCCTGGAGTTGGGTTGTTGTGGATGACCCAGTACTGCTGACCAAGGGTCCACAGGTTGGTGGCGGTCCAGTAGATCAGCACACCGATTGGGAAGTTGATGCCACCGATACCGAACACCAGCGGAAGGATGTACATCATCATCTTCTGCTGCTGCATGAATGGACCCTGCAGGGCCTCGGCGCTCATGTTCTTGGTCATCAGCTGGCGCTGGGTGAAGAACTGCGAAGCGATCATCGCAAGAATCATAACGATCGCGACAATAATGACCGAGATGTTCGGGTTGCCCGAATTAATGGTTCCCAGGAAGGTCTCGGACAGTGGCGCACCGAAGATGGTCGCGGCGTCGAAGCTGCGGATGTTGTCTACCGACAGCGCGCCGACAGACTGGCCTGCTGCACTGGCGTGAGAGGCGTTATTCAGCACGCGGAACAGTGCAAAGAAGAACGGCATCTGGATCAGCAGAGGCAAGCAGGAAGACAGCGGGTTGGTCTTGTGCTTCTTAAACAGCGCTTGCTGTTCCTGAACCATCGCCTGGCGCGAGAGCTGATCGGTCTTACCCTTGTACTTAGCCTGCAGCTTGCGCAGGTCAGGCTGCAATGCCTGCATAGCTCGCTGAGACTTGATCTGCTTGACGAAGACCGGGATCAGCAAGGTACGAATCAACAGCACCAGGAAGATGATCGAAAGGGTCCAGGTAACACCGGAGTCCGGATCCATACCAATGAACGAAAACAGTTCGTGGAAAGCCCACAGTACCCATGACACCGCGTAGGTAAACGGCGTCAATATGGTGTCTAGAAATGAGTTCATTAGAGGTCGCGCTCCTTGCGGCCGCTATCTGCGGCGTCTTCATCGTCGGGAATCACAGGATGATTCAAAACTATGATCCTCGGCAGTTTGCCTTCTGGCCAAATCCTTGGACCCTCGGGAACCTGGTCGACGCCGCCGTGGGACCACGGATTGCATCGAAGGATTCGCCAAATGGTTAGCCCGGCACCTTTGATGACGCCGTGCTGGGTAACTGCTTCTAGCCCGTAGGCAGAACAGCTGGGAAAGTATCGGCATACATCGCCGTAAATCGGCGAGATAATTTTTCGGTAAAGCTTAATGAGCCCGATCAAGATGTTGCGTGGGATATCAATGATGAACCACAGGACACCTGTACGGGGCTTTGTGTCCTTACGCATCAGCGAGCCACGGACTTACGAACAGCGGCGGCGAAAGCCGAAGATACCTGGGAATTCAGTTCTTCCCATGAAAGTTCAGCAGCTCCGGGCAAGGCCCTCACGACAATATCTAAATTTCCATCGTCGCGTCGAAGCTCATGAGCTATTTCGCGCATTCGCCGTTTGGCAAGATTCCTTTTAACGGCAATACCTACAGCCTTGGACACAATGAATCCAAACCTATCCCCCACCACCTGATCATCGGCGCGAGGGCGTGCATATAGCACGACGTTCCGGCGTCCGCTTCGGACGCCGGAACGTACAGTGGCTGTAAGGTCCTGCGCTAGGCGCAGTCGCTGATTCTTTGGCAACATGAGGTTTCTTCGTGACTCTTAGCTGAGCCCAGAGAAACTATGCTGCCAAGAGCTGTGTCGCAAATTTATGCGGACAGCTCGCTGCGGCCCTTGCTGCGGCGTGCCGACAGGATGGCACGGCCTGCACGGGTACGCATACGAAGACGGAAACCGTGCTTCTTGGCACGACGACGGTTGTTTGGCTGAAAAGTCCGCTTGCTCACGGTGATACTCCAAGACGTTCAGTGATACGCCTTACCCGTTACTAGCTAGCTGGATAACAACAGGCTGACGCACATTTACTTTGAAAAACGCATACTTTTGCGGGCTCTTCTAAAACTGAGCAGGTCGCAAAACGCACACATAGGACTGAATAACAATAGGAAAATCTGCACGCTAGGTCAAATTGGCGCACACGAAGCAACCCCAATGATTCTGCAGAAACGGGCCTGTGAATAATCTACCCCAAAGTTGTGGATTACGGGCGATGTAAACGAAAGAAAATTCACAAACCAGAACGAAAATACTTGTCACGCAGGTCTTGAATTGGCTTGATTTCAAGGGAAAACCAGTTTTCCACACCCAAAACGCTCACTTTTTCCACCACGCTGTGCATAAGTGTGTGGATGGTGGATAGAATCTATGTTGATACCTGCGCAAAATTGGCATCTTCAACACTAGTTCTCTGGTTGTTATGTGACCAAGATTGCATTAATCGATGGAAAGAGGGGCGCCCTTAGTGAGCAGCGACGAGACCAATAGTATTGGCAGCTCCTGGCGTCAGGTAATCCGGAAGATCGAAGACGACGACCGAGTGAAGGCGCGCCACCGGGCCTTTGTATCGTTGGCAAAGCCGCAGGGGCTCATTGGTACAACGCTACTGGTAGCCGTACCCAACGATCTGACCCGCGACATGTTGCAGACTCAGCTGCGCGAGCCACTTGACGACGCATTGCGCGAAGTATTCCAGGATGACATCCGTTGCGCTGTCAGCGTCGATCTTTCTTTGTCAGAAGAGCTTGAAAACAACGAAGATGAAGCTCCTGCTGCGTCCCCAACTGCGGCTTCTACTGTCTCCGATGCGCCAGGTCCTCGTCCTCAGCCAGCCCCCCAGCCGACTCCACCATCAAACTCGCAGGAATTCGGACGACTCAACCCGAAGTACATTTTCGATACATTTGTCATCGGTTCGTCGAACCGTTTCGCGCACGCTGCTGCAGTTGCCGTCGCAGAAGCACCGGCCAAGGCCTATAACCCGCTTTTCATCTATGGCGATTCCGGTTTGGGCAAGACTCACTTATTGCACGCAATCGGCCATTACGCACGTCACCTCTATAAAGGCATCCGTGTTCGTTACGTGAATTCAGAAGAATTCACCAACGACTTCATCAATTCGATCCGTGATGACGAGGGTGCGAGCTTCAAGCAGACCTACCGCAACGTAGATATTCTGCTCATCGACGACATTCAATTCTTGGCGAACAAGGATGCAACTCAAGAAGAGTTCTTCCATACGTTCAATGCGCTGCATAACCACAACAAACAAGTTGTCATTACCTCTGACTTGCCTCCAAAACAGCTGCAAGGATTCGAAGACCGCATGCGTTCTCGCTTTGAATGGGGTCTGCTCACCGATATTCAGCCGCCTGAACTTGAAACACGGATCGCGATTCTTCGCAAGAAGGCCGATGCAGAAAACCTCTCTGCGCCTAGCGATGTCATGGAGTACATCGCTTCGCGCATCTCCACTAACATCCGCGAGCTTGAAGGCGCACTGATTCGAGTCACAGCATTTGCATCACTGAACAATCAGCAAGTTGATCTGGCACTCGCTGAAACCGTGCTCAAGGATCTAATTAGTGAAGACGGCGCACAGGAGATCACTCCTTCAACCATTATCAAGCAAACGGCTGAATACTTCGGATTGACCATCGAGGAACTCAACAGCAAATCGCGCACGAGAACGCTGGTTACCGCGCGCCAAATCGCAATGTACCTCCTGCGCGAGCTGACCGAAATGTCGTTGCCGAAGATCGGCGCTGAGCTTGGCGGACGAGACCACACCACTGTCATCCATGCTGATCGCAAGATCCGTGAATTGATGGCTGAACGACGTGCCATCTTCAACCAGGTAACCGAGCTAACCAACCGCATCAAGCAAAGTCAGCGGGAACTCTAAATCCGATTGCCACAGATGTGGATAAATATGTGGAATATCTGGTGACAGGCTGCGGATAAACAGCAGAGCCCATGTGGATGTTAAAAAACGTGAAACTGAGTATCAACAGTTGAGTGGAACTGCGTCTCACGTTCAACCACAGATTGTTCACATGCACAATTGGCGTCGGATCTGGGAATGAGCGCCTTTTCCACAGTATCCACAAGGGTTATTAACACTTCCCCTTTAAATACTTATCCATCCAAATAACGAGTCCTCCGACTCTCAGGGATCCAAAACTGTGAAAAACCAAAGTTGAACAGACTGCAGACATCGCAAGCATTCTGAAAATTTTTGTTGTTTGCTACACAGTTGGGACAGATCCTTCACCAGAGAACTTTTAGACGTGGCAAGATTGTTTGCAGAGAACATGCAACTACCTCCTCTATGCTTAAGAACTTGGCGGGGAACTACCTTCTTGGCCTGACTTAAGACTTATTAAGGTTCCGAAAGGCGGATTTTTCGTGAAGTTCAGCGTTGAAAAGGATGTATTGGCAGACGCCGTATCTTGGACTGCTCGCTCCTTGGCTCAGCGACCACCATCTCCCGTACTAGCTGGCATTCTCATCACTTCGCATGAAGGTCTAGTACGCCTCGAGGGATTCGACTACGAAATTTCGTCCCATATTGAGATTCCTGCTGACATCTCCGAACAGGGCTCAATTCTGGTTTCCGGAAAACTTCTGGCTGAAATCACCCGTTCCCTGCCGAACTCAACGGTGACTTTGGAGACTGAAGGTTCCAAAATCACTTTGACCTGTGGTCGATCGCGATTCCATTTGGCTACGATGCCGGTGGATGAATATCCGAACCTTCCCGAACTGCCTGAGGTTGCCGGCGTCATTGACGGCCAGTCATTTGCATCAGCGGTCTCGCAGGTAATTGTCGCCGCATCAAAAGACGACACTCTTCCTGTGCTTACCGGCATTAAGGTCGAAATCGAAAATGACCTCATTACGTTCTTGGCCACAGACCGCTATCGCTTGGCTATGCGTGAGCTGAACTGGACCCCGAACCAACCAGAAATCTCAACTTCATTCCTCATCAAGGCAAAGACTTTGAGTGAAGTAGCAAAGACTCTGTCGGGGGCAGGAGAGCTGAAGCTTGCCATCAGTGCCAACGGTGAAATGGTCGGTTTTGAAAGTGCTAACCGTCGAACCACATCGCTGCTGATCAATGGCGAGTATCCGAAGATCCGATCGCTGTTCCCTAGTGATACGCCAATTCATGCTACCGTTCGCACCAGCGAATTGATCGAAGCGGTTCGCCGCGTTTCTGTGGTTGCTGAAAGAAACACCCCGGTGCGTATGGCTTTCATCGATGGCCAGCTGACCTTGGATGCAGGTACCGGTGAAGACGCTCAGGCTGAAGAAGCAATCGTTGCAGCACTGCGCGGCGAAGACATTACCGTCGCCTTCAACCCGACTTTCTTATCTGAAGGACTGAATTCCTTCAATACCGATTTCGTACGCTTCTCATTCACCAGTGCCCCAAAGCCGGCAATGCTTACCGGACAGGAAAAACTGGATGAAGACGATCAGGACCAGTACCGCTACCTTGTGATGCCTGTCCGTCTGCCAAACTCGAACTAGTCATTGCCTACACGGTAGGTAGATCATCCTTCCTACCACGTCATTTCTGTCAGGACCCAGGTGTATATCTCACAGCTTTCCCTCACGAGCTTCCGCTCGTATACGCAAGCTGACGTGCATCTGGCTCCTGGCATCAATGTCTTGGTTGGTCCCAACGGCGTCGGCAAAACGAACATCGTTGAATCAATTGGATACCTGGCGACCTTAGCTTCCCACCGCGTTAGCAATGATGCGCCGCTGCTGAACTTTGGTGCTGAACGTGCACTCATTCGAGCTACTGTGCATCGCGGAAGTCAGCAGACGCAGCTCGAGGTAGAAATAACCAGCGGCAAACACAATCGAGCTCGAATCAACCGGGCCAATCCGGTGCGTGCGCGAGAAATCCTGGGCCTGGTTCGAACTGTGCTCTTTGCGCCGGAAGATTTGGCACTGATTAAGGGTGATCCATCAAATCGGCGCAGGTTCCTCGATGAGTTGTTAATTGCACTTCGTCCCATCGAAGCCGGCACCAAGAACGACTACGAACGAATCGTGAAGCAGCGCAATGCGTTGCTCAAATCTATTCGCGGCAAGTCCAAGCTCAACACCTCACAAGAAAACACTCTGCAGGCATGGGATATGCAGCTCGCCGCCACCGGCGCACGCTTAATTCGTGGCCGACTAAATGTTCTGGCCCTGCTGCGTCCCTACATGCAGGCAGCCTATGCAGACCTCGCGGACGGGGCCAAGGCCGCGAATGCCGTCTATCGTTCGTCGCTCGAGGGCGAAGTGGATGAAAGCAGCCTCCCAGCACAGAATTTGGAAGAACTAGGTCAGGAAGAAATTCAAAATCTGCTGCTTGATGCAATCGAAGCAAACCGTGCTCGAGAACTCGAGCGTGGAGTTTCCCTGTTCGGCCCGCACCGCGACGACTTGATTCTTACGTTGGGCAAGGCCCCAGCCAAGGGCTATGCCTCCCACGGCGAGACATGGTCGTTCGCTCTTGCCCTGCGTTTGGCGGCCTACCGTGTATTCGGCGACGACGATCCGCGCACCGGATCAGGCCCCATTCTGATCCTCGACGACGTTTTTGCAGAACTCGACGCAACCAGACGCAACAGGCTGGCGCATATTGTGGCCGGAGCTGAGCAGGTTCTGGTCACTGCAGCCGTGATGGATGATGTCCCCGAAGCATTGAAGGGACATTTCTTCCAGGTCTCCCCTGGGCAGGTAATCGATGCCTAGCCAGGGCTTTGACGACGAGCACCGCATGGACCCGGAGATCGACGCCGCCAAGGCGTTGCTCAACCGCATGCGCAAGCTCGCCGAAGAGCGCGGCGACGCCCGACTGGATGCAGCTCGAATAGCAAAGGTGCGCCAACGCCAAGCTGCAAGGAATGCTTTCGCCGCGGGCAAATCCGCTCCCACGGAAGGCGCAGCACGCGATCCGCGGTCCATCGGCGATGTCGTTTCGCGCATGTCCAAGGCCCGGGGTTGGAACACGCAAGTTGCCGTGGGCTCCGTTCTGGGACGTTGGGATGAGCTGGTCGGTGAGCGCATCGCTCAGCATTGCAAGCCGGAATCTTTTGAAAATTCGGTGGTCATCGTCCGCTGTGATTCAACCTCTTGGGCAACCCAACTGAAATTGATGACGCACCAGCTGTTGAAGAAATTTGATGCTGAACTCGGGCCCGGGATCGTCACGGTGATTCGGGTGCTGGGACCGAACGCTCCTTCGTGGCGTCACGGAAGCAGATCTGTCGCAGGCCGCGGCCCTCGAGATACCTACGGCTGAAAATTGCTGGCACGGCATATGGCGCTCTAACGCCCCCTCAAGCTGGATCCCCCCTCAGCAGATCACTCAAACTCGCTCAGATGGTCAATTCTGTGGCTTATGCGGCTGATTTAGGCCACAGAATCCCCGAAAATTTTGCTCTAGGCGGTAGAATTAGAGGTAGTGAATTCTCTGCGCCGCGGTGTACTCCGCGACTCAGTAGTTTCAGACCAAGATCGTCATGGGCCTCCTGCCAAGGAAGCGCCTCTGGTTATCGCGCGCCAAATTCGAGGAGTTCGTAGCACCCGTGTCTACCGAAAACGCTTCACCGCAGGAACCGGACAACATCCCAGTACCTGCCGAATCGATGACTTCCAAAGTCGAGCACACATACGGCGCCCAGGATATTACCGTTCTCGAGGGACTCGAAGCGGTACGCAAACGCCCGGGCATGTACATCGGTTCCACAGGTCCCCGCGGCCTGCACCACCTGGTGTATGAAGTCGTTGACAACTCCGTCGATGAGGCGCTGGCAGGCTACTGCGACACCATCACCGTCACACTGCAGGCAGACGGCGGCGTGCGCTGTGAAGACAACGGCCGAGGCATCCCAGTGGATATCCACCCCACCGAGGGCAAGCCGACCGTCGAGGTAGTGATGACCATCCTTCACGCCGGCGGCAAATTCGGCGGCGGCGGCTATGCGGTGTCCGGTGGCCTTCACGGTGTGGGCATCTCCGTGGTGAATGCGCTGTCATCCAAGGTTGAAACCGTCGTGCGCCGCCAGGGCCATGCCTGGCGCATCGGCTACTCCAACGGCGGCCACACCACTTCCCCGCTGGTCAAGGGCGAAGCCACCGATCAAACCGGTACCACCCAGACCTTCTATCCGGACGCGGGCATCTTCGAGACCACCGAGTTCGACTTCGAGACCCTGCGCGCCCGCTTCCAGCAGATGGCGTTCCTGAACAAGGGTCTGCGCATCATCCTGATCGACGAACGCATCCAGGACGTCGCGGAGCCGGAGGCAGAGGTCGACGAGGAGATCGAGAAGCAGGTAGTCAAGCCGCGCCGCGTGGACTACCTCTACAAGGACGGCCTGCTGGACTACGTCAAGCACCTGAACGCGGCCAAGAAGGTCGAGCTGGTGCACGACGAGGTCATCGCCTTTGAGGCGGAGGACTCGAATCGAGGCATCAGCCTCGAGATCGCGATGCAGTGGACCACCGCCTACGCCGAGTCCGTGCACACCTACGCGAACACCATCAACACCCATGAGGGCGGCACCCACGAAGAGGGCTTCCGCGCCGCGCTAACCGGCTTGCTCAACCGCTATGCACGCGAGAACAAGATCCTGCGCGAGAAGGACGACAACCTCACAGGCGACGACGTGCGCGAAGGTTTGACCGCCGTCATCTCCGTGAAGCTCTCCGAACCGCAGTTCGAGGGCCAGACCAAGACCAAGCTGGGCAACTCCATCGCCCGCGGCTTCGTCCAGGGCGTGGTCAATGAGGAGCTCGGCGACTGGTTTGAACGCAACCCGAACGTTGCCCGCGACATCATCCGCAAGGCCCAGCTGGCTTCCCAGGCCCGCATGGCGGCGCGCAAGGCCCGCGACAACGCCCGCCGCAAGTCCCCGATGGAATCCTTCGGCATGCCCGGCAAGCTCTCGGACTGCTCCTCGAAGAACCCCGTCGAGTGCGAGGTGTTCATCGTGGAGGGCGACTCCGCAGGCGGCTCGGCCAAGCGTGGACGCAACCCGCACACCCAGGCCATCCTGCCGCTGCGCGGCAAGATCTTGAACGTTGAACGAGCCCGTCTGGACCGCGCGCTGGGCAACGCCGAGGTGCAGTCGATGATCACCGCCTTCGGCACCGGCATCGGCGAAGAGTTCGACATCTCCAAGCTGCGCTATCACAAGATCGTGCTGATGGCGGATGCCGACGTGGACGGCCAGCACATCACCACGCTGCTGCTCACCCTGATCTTCCGCTTCATGCGCCCGCTGATCGAACAGGGCTACGTCTTCCTGGCCGCCCCGCCGCTGTACCGCATCAAGTGGTCCAACGCCCCGCACGACTACGTCTTCTCCGACAAGGAGCGCGACCAGGCGCTGGTGGAAGGCGCTGCGGCGAACAAGCGCATCCCGAAAGAAAACGGCATCCAGCGCTACAAGGGCTTGGGCGAGATGGACTACTCGGAGCTGTGGGACACCACCATGGACCCGGAGCGCCGCACCCTGCGCCAGGTCACCATGGACGACGCCGCCGCCGCGGACGAGGTCTTCTCCGTGCTGATGGGCGAGGACGTCGAATCCCGCCGCAACTTCATCCAGCAGAACGCCAAGGACGTCCGCTTCCTGGACATCTAGGCGACGCTGCCACGGATCTTAGAAACTTTTGAGCTAGAGGGAAGAAATTGAGCGACGAGCAGACCCCTGAAAACGAGCCGCTAGACGGCGAGGTCGTGGAGAACCACGAGCACGGCCGCATCGACCAGATCGACCTGCAGACCGAAATGCAGCGTTCCTACCTTGACTACGCCATGGCCGTCATCGTGGGCCGTGCGCTGCCGGATGTGCGCGACGGCCTGAAGCCCGTGCACCGCCGCGTGATCTACGCGATGTACGACGGCGGCTACCGCCCGGAGCGCGCCTACAACAAGTGCGCTCGCGTGGTCGGCGAAGTCATGGGCCAGTACCACCCGCATGGCGACACCGCCATCTACGATGCGCTGGTCCGCCTGATCCAGGACTGGGTCATGCGCTACCCGCTGGCCCTAGGCCAGGGCAACTTCGGCTCGCCGGGCAACGACGGCGCCGCCGCCCAGCGTTACACCGAAACCAAGATGGCCCAGCTGGCCATGGAGATGGTCCGCGACATCAACGAGGACACCGTTGATTTCCAGGACAACTACGACGGCAAGAACCAGGAACCGACGGTCCTGCCGGCCCGCTTCCCGAACCTGTTGGTCAACGGCTCCTCCGGCATCGCCGTGGGCATGGCCACCAACATCCCGCCGCACAACCTGCGCGAAGTCGCCGACGGCGTGCAGTGGTACCTGCAGAACCCGGAAGCCACCCGCGAGGAGCTGCTGGCCGCGCTGATGCTGCGTGTGAAGGGGCCCGACTTCCCGTCCGGGGCCATGATCCTTGGCACCAAGGGCATCGCCGACGCCTACCGCACCGGCCGCGGCTCGATCACCATGCGTGCGGTGGTCAACGTGGAGGAGATCCAGGGCCGCACCTGCTTGGTGGTCACCGAGCTGCCGTACATGGCGAACCCGGATAACCTCGCGGTGAAGATCGCCGAACTGGTGCGCGACGGCAAGATCGCCGGCATCGCGGACATGCGCGATGAGACCTCGGGCCGCACCGGCCAGCGCCTGGTCATCGTGCTCAAGCGCGACGCCGTGGCCAAGGTGGTGCTGAACAACCTCTACAAGCACACCGAGCTGCAGTCCAACTTCTCCGCGAACATGCTAGCGATCGTCGACGGGGTGCCGCGCACCCTGCCGCTTGACGGCTTCATCCGCCACTGGGTCACCCACCAGATCGAAGTGATCGTGCGCCGCACCGCCTACCGCCTGAAGAAGGCGGAGGCCGAGGCCCACATCCTCACCGGCCTGCTTAAGGCGCTGGATGCATTGGACGAGGTCATCGCGCTGATCCGCGCCTCGCAGACGGTGGACATCGCCCGCGAGGGGCTCAAGGAACTGCTGGACATCGACGACGAGCAGGCCCAGGCCATCCTGGACATGCAGCTGCGCCGCCTGGCAGCCCTCGAGCGCCAGAAGATCCTGGACCAGCACGCCAAGCTGATGGCGCTGATCGCCGAATACAAGTCCATCCTTGAATCCCCTGCACGTCAGCGCGAGATCGTCTCCGAGGAATTGGGCGAGATCGTTGACAAGCACGGCGACGAGCGCCGCACCAAGATCCTGATGGGCTACGACGGCGACATGAGCGTCGAAGACCTGATTCCCGAAGAGGAAATGGTCGTCACCATCACCCGCGGCGGCTACGTCAAGCGCACCCGCATCGACAACTACCGTTCGCAGGCGCGCGGCGGCAAGGGCATCAAGGGTGCCTCGCTGCGCGGCGATGACGTGGTGGAGCACTTCTTTGTCACCTCCACCCACAACTGGCTGCTGTTCTTCACCAACCACGGCCGCGTCTACCGCACCAAGTGCTACGAACTGGCGGAGGCAGGCCGCGACGCGAAGGGCCAGCACGTAGCGAACGTGATGGCCTTCCAGCCGGACGAGCACATCGCCCAGGTGCTGGATCTGCGCACCTACCAGGACGCGCAGTACCTGATGCTTGCAACCCGCAACGGCCTGGTGAAGAAGACCCGCCTGGAAGACTACGACACCAACCGCACCGCCGGTGTGATCGCTATCAACCTGCGCGAGGGCGATGAACTGGTCTCTGCGCAGCTGGTCAGCGAATCAGATGATGTGATGCTGGTCTCGCGCAAGGGCCAGTCGGTGCGCTTCACTGCCACCGATACGGCACTGCGTCCGATGGGCCGCGCCACCTCCGGCGTAACCGGCATGAAGTTCCGCGACGGCGATGAGCTGCTGGCGGCCGACGTGGTCCGCGAGGACTCCTACGTCTTCACCGTCACCGATGAGGGCTTCGCCAAGCGCACCACGGTGGACGAATACCGCGTCCAATCCCGCGGCGGTCTGGGCATTAAGGTGGCCAAGCTGAACGAGGAACGTGGCGAATTGGTCGGCGCCTTGATCGTCGACGAGACCGACGAGGTGCTGGTTGTCATGAGTTCGGGCAAGGTCGTCCGCTCGGCCGTTTCGCAGGTTCCATCCAAGGGCCGCGACACCATGGGCGTGATTTTCGCGAAGCCGGATAAGAAGGATCAAATCATTGCGGTAGCTAAGAATACTGAAACCGAGCTTGAAGAGAACTCGGAGGAAGATGCCGTAGCCTTAGATCCAGAAAATATCACCAACGAGTCATCCGCTGCGCCGGAAACTGTTTCCGACGCTGCCGACGATGACAACACCACTAACGGAGGTAACGCATGAGCACGCCCTCGACGCCCCGCCCCAGTGGCAGTGCCCCGAAGAGCGCAGCGCCGCGACCTACCCAGGTAAAGCGTCCGACGTCTGCCAGTACCGGCAGTCGTCCAGCTCCGGGTCAGCGCCCCGCCCCCGGATCACGTCCTGCCGGCGCCCGGCCGACCACCACCCAACAGCGTCCGGCCAATGGACAGGAGCGCCTGGTGCGTCCGGCACCCAAGGCGAAGGTCCGCAAGGCGCGACTGCTGGTTTCAAAGGTCGAACCATTCTCGGTCTTGAAGATCGCATTCTTGCTGTCTGTAGCCTTCGGTGTCATCACCGTAGTCGCTGCCGTTGGCATCTGGTCCGTTCTCGATCTGAGTGGAACCTTCGACTCCTTCAACCAGCTGATGCGTGAAGCCATTGGCGCAGAGGACAACTTCGACCTTCGAGATTCCATGTCCCTTGGTCAGGTAGCTTCCTATGCCACGATCATTGCCGTGGTCAACGTGGTTGTTATTTCTGTGGTTTCAATGCTTGGAGCGGTGCTCTACAACATTGCCGCTTCGCTTGTCGGCGGTGCCGGAGTAACCCTCACCGACGACTAGCAACACCCAAGTCGAGCCCGGGATTCATGATGTGATGCATGACACCTGGGCTCGATTTGTATCTTTGCAGAAACCCCGGTAAAGTTTTATTTCGTTCCGAAGGGAACAAAACAAAAGCAAGGGCGTATAGCTCAGGCGGTTAGAGCGCTTCGCTGATAACGAAGAGGTCCCAAGTTCAAGTCTTGGTACGCCCACCGAATCCTTGCTGGAGGGAAAGGGGAAGTAATGAAAAAGTTCCTGGTTCTCGCAACGATTGCAACTGCTGCGGTAGTAGTAATCAAGAAGGTAAAGGCTTCTTCGGAAACTAAGGAAACCTGGCATCAGGTAGCCGATAAAGTTTCCTAAAGCTTTTGGGGCCTTAGCTCAGTTGGTAGAGCGTCTGCTTTGCAAGCAGAATGTCAGGAGTTCGATTCTCCTAGGCTCCACAGAAAAAAGACGGGAAACGAAAGTTTCCCGTCTTTTCTTTAACTATGATTCCTTGCCTCAAGTTCTACTGAACAGCTCTCGAGTCCGAGGCTTTCCGGTGTCGACGAGAAATAATCACGATCTTCTCGACGGTAGTCGAGAAATAACCGATGTGTAATGATTCAGCAGTTCATCTCCGATCTTTTCCCAAGTGCGGCCCTGAACACTGTCGAAGGCCGAGGATGCAAACGCGGAGCGTTTTGCCTCGTCATAGACAAGGTCGCTGACTCGATAGACCAGCTCATCAAGGGCTCCCGGCTTATAGAGCCATCCGGTGCGCGAGGAATCGACTAAATCTAACGGCCCTCCGCGGCCCACAGCTACTACCGGTACAGCGCAAGCCATGGCCTCTTGGATGGTTTGGCAGAAGGTCTCCGATTCTCCTGGATGAACAAAGACATCAAACGACGCCATAGCCTCGGCCAGCTTCGTCCCCGAGAGGAAACCGGTGAAATGAGCGTGTGGAAGGATCGTGCGCAGTTCTTGGCCCTGAGGCCCCGAACCAACGATCACTAGACGTGTCTGAGGGAGGCTGGAAAGCACTTTCAGATCCTCTACCTGCTTATCGGCAGATAAACGCCCCACATAACCGATCAGACGTTCTGAATCAGGTGCCACACCTTTCCGAAACGCCTCACTTCTTCGGTGGGGTGAGAATTGCGTAGTGTCCACTCCCCTGCGAAACATCCACAACCGCTCTAGGCCTTGAGCCTCTAGCTGTCGATAGGAAAAGCTGCTCGGAACCAAGGTTAGATCGGATGCAGCATGAATCGTTCTAACGTGCTCCCACAGACGGTCGGTGAGCCAAGGAAATTTATACTTGGCGGCATAGGCAGGGACCTCTGTCTGATACACCGCCACAACCGGCAGTCCTAGGTCTTTAGCCGCACGTATAGCCTTACCGCCTAGCAGGAACGGGCTGGCAAGATGCACCACGTCCACCTGCTCCTGGGTGAGGATTCGTCGGATCCTATGCACAGACACGGTGGACAACCTCACCTCCGGATACATGGCTAAGGGCACGGACGGCACCGTAACGACCTTGAACCCTAAGTAGCGTCGAGGCACTGCCTTTCCACCGAGTTCGTTGATCAGTGACCCTGCTGGGGCGATAACCACAGCTTGCATTCCCCGCAGCCTCAAATGTTCCAAGGTGCGAAGAATGGAATTGGTAACTCCATTGACGTGTGGGAGGAATGACTCAGCAAAAATGGCAACTTTCACCTTTTCACCATCAGCCTTATACATGTCTTCCGCATGAACTAGACGAGCTCACCTCATGAACAACTTCCCACCGAGACAGTGCAGTAAGTTGAATCATCACAACGGATCTTGAAAAATTGACGCGTGCACAATGAAATGACGCCACCGGATCAGCACGGCAATCAACAAATAGAGCAGCGCGATTCTCAAATTGCCGTACTTCTTTTCCCCCTCCTGATTCTGTGCGGCGGAATCCTCGGGGTACTCTTCCCACAAAACTTCACCGGACTTTCGGCATGGATTAACCCACTGCTGATGGTGATCATGTTCTGCATGGGCCTAACCCTGACGTTGCCGGACTTCGCGCTGGTCCTTAAAAATCCGCTCCCAGTGATCGGCGGAGTCATTGCCCAGTTCGCGATCATGCCGGTTCTCGGATGGCTCATTGCGAAGCTGCTGCATTTGGATCCAGCCCTTGCCGCAGGCGTGATTCTGGTGGGCTGCGCCCCAGGCGGTACCGCATCGAATGTGGTGTCGTATCTCGCTAGGGGCAATGTGGCACTCTCTATTGCCATGACATCGATATCTACTCTTCTAGCTCCCCTGTTGACTCCCCTGCTCGCCCTTTGGCTAGCCGGACAATATATGCCGGTTGACGCGCGTGCCATGGCTGGAAGCGTCGTGCAGATAGTGCTGATCCCGGTAGTTCTTGGCCTAGTCCTCAGAATGCTTCTCGATCGTTGGGTACTTAAGGTTTTGAACATCCTCCCGTGGATGTCCGTCATCTCCATTTCAGTGGTCGTGACCATCATCGTTGCCGGAAGTGCATCGTCAATTCTCTCCGCTGGATTGCTGGTGCTGGTAGCCGTCATCCTGCATAACGGTTTGGGGCTGATCCTCGGCTATGGAGTGGGCAAGCTGCTTCGCGTTCCTGAAACTTCTTGCCGAACCATCGCGATCGAAGTAGGAATGCAAAACTCTGGATTGGCCGCTGGGCTGGCAAAGCAATACTTCACTCCGGAAGCTGCGTTGCCTGGCGCCATTTTTTCTGTGTGGCACAACTTGTCAGGTGCAATGACCGCTGCCTACTTCAGACGCCAAGACAAGAAGAATGAATCGAAATAATGATCAATTGACATGTGTATATGCCACCTCAAGCATTTATAAATTTGTGAAGTGTTCCAGAAGTGGAATCGATGCATACGGGAAGATTTAGAACCCCGAATACCGGACGGTAACCTTATTCCGTGACGTTTTTACTTGCCATTGCTGGAATTCTCGGAATCTCTGCGTCTGGTCCAATCATTGCTGCATTTCCAGGTGTCCCTGTTCTTTCAATGGCTCTCTGGAGAAACGGAGCGGCGGCCGCGGTGCTTGCAGTTCCGAGCATAAAGAAGAACAAACGTGCATTCGTCGAGATCAAGGGCAGGGAATGGTTCTACACCGGCGTTGCAGGCACCGCACTAGCCTTGCACTTCATCTGCTTCATGTACTCGATGAGAATGACCAGCGTCGCCGCTGGAACCGCACTGGTTTGCATTCAAGGCGTGTGGATCGTACTTTTTCAGGCTCTGCGCAAGGTGAGATACCGGACCCCCGTCTTTATCGGCATGGGCATTGCGCTCCTCGGCGTTCTGCTGATTACCGGATTTGATCTCGGACAAGGCCGAGAAGCAATTATCGGAGATCTTCTAGCCGTGGCAGGCGGCGTGCTGGCTGCAATTTATACACTCGCAGGTGCGGCGGCAAGACGGACAATGAGTACATCAACCTATGCCACGGGTTGCTACACAATCACCGCAGGAATTCTCTTGGTGCTGTGCCTAGCAACGGGGCAACCTATATGGGGGTTCGATGCTAAGGGTTGGTTAGGGATCATCCTGCTCACCGTGTGCGCTCAATTGTTGGGTCACACTGCCATGAATCACCTGCTTGACGTGCTGGGTCCGCTGACAGTTTCAACCCTGATTCTCTTGGAAATTCCGGGCGCAGCGCTATTGGCGGCGGTGTTTCTTGGCCAGGTAGTCCCTGCTGCAACGTATCTGGGACTCGCGGTGATCCTGGTGGGACTCATACTGATCGTGCGTGGACAAGTCCCACCAAAAAATGTAGTTGAACAACCTTACTGATCTTCAGTCAGTATGTCGCGAACTTCTTCTACCGTGACTTCCCGCTCCTTGACAGGAAGGTGCACCTCGGGCTTTGGAGCTTCGTTTTCCCAAGGATCTTCGATGGGCTTGGAAGCTTTCCAAACGGCAACCAAAATTGCAATGATGCCACCAATAACGCCTACCGCTAGGAGCTTCTTAGCCCCGCTCTTCTTGCTCACATATGCCCCTTTGTAGAGTTCATCTATTTCACCAAGCATTCCAAGCCTAAGATCGGAGAACCGACGGGGCTAGTGTTTGACCGATGGTCACGGGAATTTATATGAAATTTTCACTGACCGCGTAGGTCCTTGTTTAGCGCCGCAGGCGGTGCTCATGGAAGAATGAAGAACATGACCGCAAACGCAACGCATAAAGCCACGATTCACACCTCTTTGGGCGACATCGTTGTCGATCTCTACGGCAACCACGCGCCAAAGACTGTCAGCAACTTCGTTGGCCTGTCGACCGGTGAGCAGGAGTGGGTTCACCCAGAGACCGGTGACAAGAAGACCAACACTCCGCTGTACAGCGGAACCGTCTTCCACCGCATCATCGCCGACTTCATGATCCAGGGTGGCGACCCACTGGGCCAGGGCTTCGGCGGCCCAGGCTACCAGTTCGATGACGAGATCCACCCGGAACTGAACTTCAACGATCCATACAAGCTGGCTATGGCCAACGCAGGCATCCGCATGGGCCGAGGTACCAACGGTTCCCAGTTCTTCATCACCACCGTTCCTACCACTTGGCTGCAGGGCAAGCACACCATCTTCGGTGAAGTTGTCGATGCAGATTCGCGCAAGGTTGTAGACGCTTTGAATGCTGTCTCCACCGACGGCCGCGACAAGCCACTGGAAGACGTAGTGATCAACTCGATTGACATCGAGACCCTGTAACTAACACGTCTTAAGATTCGAAGGCCCTGTCGATTCCCTTTGTGGAATTGGCGGGGCCTTCGATGATTTAATCTCCATTCACGCTTAACTACTCAACGCAAGGTATAACCAGATGTCTTACGGGCAAGCAATTCCTCAGGGCCAGCCACAACCAACGTGTTACCGACACCCGCAGACAATCTCCTATGTTTCCTGCAACCGCTGCGGTCGGCCGATCTGTCCACAGTGCCAGGTTCCTGCACCGGTTGGTGTGCAATGCGTCGAGTGCGTTCAGCAGGCCAATAAGAACATTCCCACGCAGAAAACGCAGTATGGAGGCAAACTGCGGTTTGGCATGCCGTTGATGACTTCGATTTTCATCGGCGTGAACATTGTTGTGTATCTGATGCAGTTGCTCATTCCAGGGTTCACCAATCAACTAGTACTTGTTCCAGGGCTTGCCGCCTACCAGCCATGGCGGTTGATCACCAGCGCATTCGCGCACTCGCCGGGTTCGATCCTGCATATCCTGATGAATATGTACGGGGTGTACATTTTCGGCATTCTGCTTGAACCGCGACTGGGTCGTTTGCGATTCACCTGGCTCTATCTGCTCAGCGCCATGGGAGGGTCCTTGGGCGTGATGCTGTGGAGCCCGGCCAATACAGCTACTTTGGGTGCATCCGGTGCTCTGGCTGGCCTATTCTTAGCTGCGATCATCATTTTGCGGGGCAATAAACCCGCTGTTCAGCAGCTAGTTATCGTCCTTGGCCTGAATGTCGCCTTAGGATTCTTCGTTTCGGGGATTTCTTGGCAGGCGCACCTAGGCGGGGCCATCGTTGGCACCTTAGCTGCTCTCTGCGTTGTAGGTATTCCTCGAAGTAATCCACAGCGCTCCATAATCCAGGTTTCATTGTTGAGCGTTTTAAGCGTCGTCATTGTCGGCGCAACCTACGCAGCAGTCGTTGGCGCAAAATGGACCATCGGATAGTTCGAAAACTTAAAATCTGGATATCCACATTAGTTATCCACACTGTTAATAACTTACACCGGTGTAACTTCAAAGGTTCCGAGCTTCCTGGGACCCGTAGCCTCAGCGTAGATCGCCATATATTCCCCCGGGACAATAGATACACACATACTTCTCCCCAGCTGTGGATAACTTTTAAACACCCCCTGTAGATAGTGTGGGTGCGAATCGAAAACTGGTTGATGTTATTCGGCTCGAAACTTTAAACGAAGGGGAGATCTGTCGGAAATCGACCATCTTTGCATCTCTCCACAGCCTAATTCCACAGTGTTAATAACTCTTTTACACACCCATAATTTTGCGTTATTTTGAGTTGACTAGGTGATTTAATGGAATCTTACAACTTTTGATCCACTTTTCCCCACTTGTGGATAAGGTTGTGAACAAGTGGGGATTTGTATTAATCCACAACTCCTGTGGATAAGTGTGGATAACCGTTGTTTACTTGGTGAAAACTGGGGTAATCAGTAGCGCGGCGAAAGTCAGCATGAGAACGCAGATGATCCCATCGAGTATTCGCCACGACCTCTCACTAGAGAAAAACTTCGAGAGGAATCGTGCAGCGAAGCCCAACGCTGTAAACCACACCAAGCTGGCAATCATTGCACCTACCGCGAATGCGGTTGCGCCATCCCCCTGTGCCGCCCCAATAGATCCAAGGAGCAGGACCGTGTCGATGTAGACGTGAGGGTTGAGCCAGGTGAGCATCAGGACAGTGGCTGCAACTGACAGTCCAGAAATTTGTTCTTTGCCCGTTGCGGATTCCATGGCGCTTGGTGAAATAGCTCTGCGTAGCGCAAAAAGCGCATAACAAACGAGAAACACGGTGCCTCCGATTCTTGCGACGACCAGAATCCACGGAGCGCGTTCAACAACAATTCCAATCCCGGTTACCCCAGCCGCAATGAGGAGGATGTCAGAAAGCGTGCATAGGGCGACGGTCAGGAGAACATGTTCTTTGCGGATCCCTTGGCGCAAAACAAAGGCATTCTGTGCACCAATGGCAACGATCAGTGAAAGGCCCGTCGAAAAACCAAGGACAAGTGATGGCTGAAGCATGGATACACCTTAAGTAGCCAGAGTCGCCTGTGTCGAACTTAATAATCTGAATCTAAATTAGAATTCCTAATGTGAATATTGATCTGGAGCATCTGCAGACATTCTTGGCTGTAGTTGATGCAGGCAGCTTCGATGATGCTTCCATCGACCTTGGAGTTACCGCCTCCGCAGTGAGTCAGAGAATAAAGGCGTTGGAGAACAAAGTCGGTACTGTTCTCTTGATCCGAAGCCGCCCGGTGGTCCCTACACAACAGGGGAGCAGGGTTCTGCGTTACGCGAGACAGATGACTGCTCTGGGCGTTGAATTTGCACGTGAACTGTCTCAATTGGGGCATCAGAGGCTGTCGATAGGCGTCAACGCAGATTCCCTGGCTACGTGGCTGACTCCTGTGTTTGCCGAATTGGCTACCTGGTCGGATGTTTCATTGGAAATCTTGCGTACCGATGAAAATATCTCTTTGGAACTGCTGCGCAGCGGGCGCGTCAGTGCAGTGGTCACCAATAATGCAGATCCTGCCCAGGGGTGTACAGTTCGAAAACTCGGAAGCATGCGCTATTTTGCGGCAGCTGGGTCTGACGTGGCAGATCTCTACTTTGCCTCTAGGGGTGCGCCAGACTTTGTCCATGCCCCAATGGTGGTGTTTGATCGTGAAGATCCGCTGCAGCATCAATTGTTGGAGAACCTGGGGATGAATCCCTCTGGGTTACAGGGCAGGATCTGCATGATCCCAGACTCGTGGCAGTTTGTCCGAGCGATTCAAGCAGGAATTGGCTGGGGGATGGTGCCAGAACAGCAACTAAGAGATGTTCCAGAACTGATCAAGCTCAACGCGCAATGGCATATTGATGTCCCGCTGTACCTGCAGCGATGGTCGCTGCAGTCGCCCCTGTTGGAACGGCTGGAAGCTATCTTGATCACAGCTGCCCAAGAGAATGGGCTGGATTTGCTAGCCTAGATGCCGAGCGGACAGTAGGTCCCGCACCCGGACGAGGGAGCCGTACCCGGAACAAAGGACAAGACGGCCAGAAAAGGTATCTGGTTATGTCTTGGCTCGTATTGATTGTTTCGGGCATGTTCGAGGCAGTGTGGGCGATTGCCCTAGGACGAAGTGAGGGCCTGTCCCGGGTGGTCCCAAGCGTGGTCTTCTTCAGCGCTTTGTTGGTTTCCATGGGTGGACTTGCCTTCGCCATGAAAGAAATCCCCACCGGAACCGCCTATGCGGTCTGGGTGGGGATTGGCGCCTCATTGGCAGTGATCTATTCCATGGCCACCGGCGAGGAACCGTTTACCGTCATGAAGATGGTATTCATCCTCGGGTTGATCGGTTGCGTCATTGGCCTGAAAGCCGTGAGCCACTAACCCAAGGCTATTTCCAGCCCGTAGTCATGAAGAATCCGACCATGGCAATGCCGAAACCGATGACGATGTTCCAGCCGCCGATATTCGGGATGGGGAAGAGGGTCTGGGAGATGTAGTAGACCATGATCCATGCCAGGCCCAGAAGCATCAGGCCGAACATGACAGGTTTGTACCAAACCGGCAGTTCTTTATCGATGGCGTGGGACGTCTGGCTCTGCTGGGACTTTGGCTTGTTCTTGCGTCGTGACTTTGACTCCGGCACTCGAATGCTCCCTTAGCTTCTTCCGCATACTGTAGTAAATGTGGGAGACGCTCTAGTCTTCCCGTAGTCTTGTGGCAAGAATACCTTCGTAATGTTTCGAGTATTCCCCTACAACACCTTCAATACTAACCGCAACAGCAGCAGCTGATTGAGCAATCCCGCCGTGTGGAACGCCATTGAGGGAATAATGCAAGTCCTTGTTATAGGAGCATGATCTTCGTGAACCGTGCCGCTACAGCTACGGGCCGCCGCACGGCCCGGCGTCGCCCGTCCGTGGGCAACCGCATCGCTGGCTTTCTTGGCGAGCTGCTGATCACCTTAGGCATCTTCCTCATGCTCTATGTGGCGTGGGAACTATGGTGGACAAATATCGACTCGGCCAACGCACAGAGCGAAGTGACTAACACCTTTGTCCAGGAAATGGGTGATGTCGTCATCCCCGAAGACCAGCAGCAGGGCGGAGACAAGCAGGAACAGCAAGCAGAGGTTGACAAGGATTACGGCCCCGCCCCGGTCACTGCAATTGGCCCGGGAGAGACTTTCGGCATTATGTACTTCCCTACCTGGGGAAGCAACGGAACCTACCATCCGGTGACCGAGGGCGTGGGCGATAACGTCATCGACAATCTCGGAATCGGCCACTATCCCACCACCCAGCAGCCTGGGGAAAAGGGAAACTTCGCCGTTGCCGCCCACCGCCAGACCCACGGCCAGGTGTTCTGGGATATCGACAAGCTGAATGAGGGCGACAAGATCTACCTGCAGACCAAAAAGGGGTACTACACCTATACGTGGTACGACACCGAGGTCGTCGAACCGTCCAACGGAGATGTGCTGCTCCCGGTTCCTCATCAGTGGGGTGTAGAACCCACCGAGTCGATCTTGACGATGACTACCTGCCATCCGAAGTACACGACGAAGCAGCGAATGATCGCGTATTCGAAGCTGACCGACTGGCGTCCGCTGGATGCAGGTCCGCCGGCGGAAATTCGTGACCTCGTGATCAAGGCAACCAGCTAGGGGAGAAGCATGTACTCTTGGATTTTTCGCAATCTGCCCGGCCCTTTGTGGCTTCGCATTATTGAAGCATTGATCCTCATTGCCGCCGTCGTGCTATTACTGATGATGTACGTTTTTCCGTGGCTGAATCAATACATCAGCCCGTTCACCGACTCGACGATTGGCCTAAGCACGCAGTGAGCACCATCAAGATCCTTGTGATCGACAACTACGACAGCTTCGTCTACACCCTGGTGGGCTATCTGCAGGAGCTCGGTGCAGAAACCACCGTCTACCGCAACGACGATCTGAGCTTTGAAGAGGTTGCCGCCCTGGCAACCGACTTTGACGGCGTCCTGGTCTCCCCAGGTCCTGGCGATCCGGCAGGAGCCGGCGTGAGCATCGATCTGATCAAGTGGTGCGGCCAGCAAAACAAGCCGATGCTCGGCGTCTGCCTGGGGCACCAGGCGCTCGCCGAAGCCTATGGGGGAACCGTCACCCATGCCGAAGAACTGATGCACGGAAAAACCTCGTTGGTCAAGCACGAGGAACATCCGATCTTCGCTCAGGTGGCCAACCCGTTCACGGCAACTCGCTACCATTCCCTGGCGGCAGTTCGCGAGAGCATCCCCGAAGAGCTGGAGATCATCGCTGCCACCGAGGGCGGAGTCATCATGGGGCTGGCGCATCGCAGCGCGCCGCTGTGGGGCCTGCAGTACCACCCAGAGTCGGTGCTCACCGAGCAGGGCTATCAGATGCTCGGCAACTGGCTCGAGTTCGTCGGTCTTGCAGGCGCCGCCCAGAAGGCCGCAAAGCTTAGCCCGCTCTTCAGCGGAGAATAATTTTGGACGAGAAAAGCGCCACGGAATCCGTGGCGCTTTTCTCGTTTATTCGTTGTCTTTAGGCTGATCTGTCGGTTTGGTCCGGTTCAGGGGGCCGTTGTTTCCCGATTCGGCGTCCTTCTCCTTGTCCGAAGATTTACCGATTGGGCCGGGCGCCGCCGGATTCTGCAGTGAATTCGAGGATTCCTCGCTAGGGGTCGGCGTCGGCGTCGGAGTGGGCTCCGGCAGCGGGACCGCCACCGAGATCTTCACCAGGCTGCCTTGAGGCACCTCGGTTCCTGAAGCAGGGTCCTGCTCAAAGAGCGTCCCCGGCTCCTGGGCGCTGGTTTCAACGTCTACGAACTGCACCTGCAGCTTGACGTCGTCGTCCTCCAAAGCCTTGGTTGCTTCATCCTTGCTCATATTCGTCACAGCTGGGACTGTCACCTTGCCGGTGGAGAGGTTCAGGTCGACCTTGGAGCCTGCCTTGACCTTGGAGCCGGCTTCCGGCGAGGTGCCGATGACCCAGTCGGTGGGAACCGTCGCCGAGTTCTCGTGCGTCACCTCGCCGACCTCCAGTCCGGCCTCGCGCAGGGCGTCGCGGGCCGCAGCCTCGGACTGATTCACGATGTCCTTCGGAATGGTGCGCTGTTCCGAACCGTCGGAGATGTACAGCGTGACGGTAGATTCCTTGGAGATTTCCCTGCCGGCCTCCGGGTCGGTGCGGGTGGCGTCGCCCTCGTCGACGTCATCGCTGTATTCATGCTGCACGCTGACCTTGAAGGTCGCAGCGCTCAGCGCCGAGGTGGCCTCGTCTTCAGACATCTTTTCCACCTGAGGCACCGCGACGGGCGCATTGCGCTCCTGTTCGGCCTGGATGGAGCGGAATAGGACGAAACCGGCGATGCCGACGGCGAGCAGGGCCAGGACGATCAGCAGTGCGATCAGCCCGCGGTTCGACTTGCGGTGCACTGGCTCTGCGGGCAGATCGTCGCGTTCGGAGAACACGGGGTTCTCGTTGGTCAACGGGGCCGCCGCAGACAGGGTTTCCGTGGAGTCGTGGGTGCCGTAGATCGGCATGGTGTACGCCGGGACCAGCGCCTCAGCGTATTCGATGCCGTGGGCGGCATCTTCCAGTGCGTGGGCGAACGCACCGGCCGACTGGAAGCGCGCGTCGCGCTCCTTGGCCAGCGCCTTGAGCACGATCACATCGTAGATCGGGTTGACCTGGTCATTTGCTTCGCTGGGCGGGATCGGGTCCTCGCCAACGTGCTGATAGGCCACCGACACGGGAGAGTCGCCGGTAAACGGCGGCTTGTGGGTCAGCAGCTCATAGAACAGGCATCCGGCCGAATAGATGTCGGAGCGGAAATCTACCTGTTCGCCGCGGGCCTGCTCGGGGGAGAAGTACTGTGCGGTGCCCACCACGGCGGCGGTCTGCGTCATGGTGGCGGAGTTGTCCAGCGCCTGGGCGATGCCGAAGTCCATCAGCTTGACGTGCCCGGTGTCGGTGACCATGACGTTGGCGGGCTTGATGTCGCGGTGGACCACATTCTTGCTATGCGAGTGGTCCAGTGCGTCGCAGACGCCGCGCATCAGCTCTACGGCACGCTGCTCATCCACGTCCTCTTCGGCGATGACCTGCTTCAGGGTGCGGCCGGTGACGTATTCCATCACCATGAACGGCAGTTGTTCGCTGCTGGCGTCGGCAGCAGGAAGCTCGCCGGTGTCGAAGACCGCGACGATATTCGGATGGCTCAATCCGGCGACTGCCTTGGCTTCGCGGCGGAAGCGGTTGACGACCATGGGGTTGTTGGCGGTGTCGGCGCGCAGCACCTTCACCGCTACCTTGCGGGCAAGCACCTGATCGATGGCAAGATACACGTCGGCCATGCCGCCTCGGCCGATCAGTGAATGGACCTCATAGCGTCCGTTGATCAGCCGCGGCAGCCCCGGCGGTAGTTGTTCTAGTTCGCTCATTAATTATCGCTTGGAGCTTCTTCTTCGGCGTCGCCGCTAGGGGTGGCGGTCGGCGACTGGGTGGCCTTGAGGGTCGGGGTCGGGGACTCGGAAGGCTCCGGTCCCTTGGAAACGGTCAGCGAAACGCTGGTGCCCGGGGCGACCTCGGAGTTGGCTGCAACGCTCTGCTCCAATACGGTGCCGGCAGGCGACGAGTCATAGACCTCCGAGCCCTTGAGAACTGCAAGACCTGTTTCCTGCAGCAGCGACTGGGCGGCGGTGAAGCTGGTTCCGGTGACCGATGGGACCGTCACGGTCTCCGGTGCTGTTGCATAGACTACGGTGACGGTGGAGCCCTTCTCAACGCTGCCGGTGGGGTTCACCGAGATGACCTCGCCCGGCTGGGCGTCCGAGGATTCCTGCGGCACGTCCTTGACCTTGAGCCCCTGCGACTCGAGTTCGCTGATCACGGCGTCAACATTCTGGCCGACCAGGGTGTTGCTCACCTTGACATACTCGGTGGAGGGAGCCGGCGTCGGGGTTTCGGAGGCGCTTTCGGTCGGCGTGGCCGACGGCGTCTCAGATTCCTCGGTAGGCTCCGTGCTCTGGGTTTCCTCGGAAGATTGGGTGCTTTCGATCGTGGGTGGTGCTTCGTTGTTGGAGTTGTTGTTGAACAGCGGCACGAGCCATGCGGCCAGGGCGATCAGCGCTGCAATCACGATCACGACGATCAACGGAATGATCCAGGGGCTGCGCTTGCGCTCTTCCTCGTATTCCTGCACGTCCTCCTGGTCGAAGCCCGGTGTCTGGGCGGCGTCGGCGCTCGATGCAGAGAATTCCTCAGCTGCGGCGCCGGCAACGACGGTAGGCATCGCATTGGTCATGGCCGGGGCCGAATCGGCTTGGCCGATGGCCTGGGTTGCTGCGTCGTCGAGGTTCATTGCCTGGGTGGCCGCGTCGACGATCCCGGTGGCAAGCATGCCTGGCACCGCGAGGGTTGCGGTGTTCGTGTCTCCGGCGCGCAGCGCATCGGCCGCCTGAGCCAGTGCCGTCGCGTTTTCCGGGCGGTCCGCGGGGTTCTTGGCAAGCATCGACATGATCAACTGGCGCACCGGCGCCGGCACCGACTCGGGCAGCGGCGGCGGTGCGTCGTTGACCTGTGCCAGGGCGATGGCGATCTGCGATTCACCGGTGAACGGGCGGCGTCCTGCCAGGCATTCGTAGCCGATGACGCCCAGGGCGTAGATGTCCGAGCTTCCGGTGGCGTTCTGTCCGGTGGCCTGCTCCGGGGCGAGGTACTGGGCGGTGCCCATGACCTGTCCGGTGGCGGTCAGCGGCACCTGGTCGGCAAGGCGGGCAATGCCGAAGTCGGTGATTTTTACGGTGCCCGACGGCATGACGAGGATGTTGCCGGGCTTGACGTCGCGGTGCACCAGGCCGTGTTCGTGGGCGGCGGCCAGGGCGCGGGCGGTCTGGGCAATCAACGACAGGGTGCGGTCCACGTCCAGCTTGCGCTCGCGCTCGATGATGGTGGACAGCGGCGGGCCCGGGACGAGCTCCATCACCAGGTAGGCGGAGCCCTCTTCCTCGCCGTAGTCGAAGACGCCTGCAATGCCCGGGTGGTTCAGCAGGGCTGTATGGCGGGCCTCGACGCGGAAACGGGTGAGGAACGATTCGTTGTTCGTATATTCCTCTTTGAGAATCTTGATCGCAACAAGGCGCCCAAGTACCTGATCTCGTGCCTTCCAGACCTCGCCCATGCCGCCGATCGCAATGCGATCGGTCAACTTGTAACGACCGCCCAAGGTGGTGCCGGTTACTGGCCTCACTTGTTGAACACCGCCTCTACCATATTCTTCATGATTGCCCCGGCCGTGTTGTGGCCGGTGTTGTAGTCTACTTGCTCGATGGTGACGGTGATTGCCACCTGCGGATCGTCGGCCGGTGCAAAGCCGGTGATCCAGGAATTGACCAAACCAGTTTTGCCGATCTGGGCTGTACCGGTCTTCACGCGAAGATCCACGCCCGGAACCGCTGCGTTCATTGCGGTGCCCGACTGGACCGGACCCTTCATCAGTTCCTTGAGATCGTTCGCCACCTCAGGGGTGGTAGCGGTGGAGAACTTCTCGGGCTTCGGCTGCTCGATAACGCGCAGGTCCGGAGCAATCACCTTTTCCACCATATTCGGCTTCATGATCACTCCGTCGTTCGCGATGGCCATGGCGACCATATTCATCTGCAGCGGGGTGACCTTGTTGTCGAACTGGCCGATCGCCATCAGCGCGAGCTGATCGGCGGTAACGCCGTTGGTCGGGAACACGCTCGGGGTGACAGACTGCGGGATCTCCAACTGCTGGCCAAAGCCAAAGCGCTCGGTGACATCCGCAAATCCTTCCGGACCGACGGCCTGGCTGATCTCGGCGAACGGAGTGTTGCAGCTCTGTGCAAAGATGAAGGCTAGGTCTGCCTCGGACCGCCGGGAGCAGATGCCCTCGACGAAGTTCGGTAGCGGAGCATTGGTTCCCGGAAGGTTCACCTTGGCAGGGTTCTTGATCGGAGTGGTCATATCGAACTTGCCGGATTCAAGCGCCGCAACGGTGCTGAGGATCTTGAAGGAGGAGCCCGGCGCGACAAGGTTGCCGATGGCAGGGTTGACGTACTGGCTCAGCCCGTCGATCTCACTGATCTTCTTGGCGTTCTTTGCCGCCTGCGTGGTGGAGTGCACCGCCAGCTCGTTCGTGTCATAGGTCGGGGTAGAGACCATTGCACGAATCTTGCCGGTCTTCGGCTCGCTGACGATCACGGTGGCGCGCATCGACTTGTCGGGAATTGCATCGTAGGCTGCCTGCTGCAGCTTGCCGTCGATGGTCAGTTCCACCGAGGCACCCTCGGCCTGCTTGCCGGTGAACATGGCGGCCAGGCGGTCGTAGAGCAGATCCGAGCTGGTGCCGGTCAGCCAGTCATTGAGCTTGGACTCCAGCTGGGTGGTGCCGTTGGCCAGCGAGTAGTAGCCGGTCAGGTGTGCATAAAGCTCCGGGTCGGTGTACTTGCGCTGGTAGTTGAACTGCCCGTCGTCGGTTTCCACCGATTCGGCAATTGGCTTGCCGTCGACAAGAATGGCGCCGCGCGGCAGATCGAACTCACGGAACAGCTGACGCTTGTTCAGGGCGTTGTCGTTCAGGGTCTCGGCATTGAAGAACTGAATGTAGCTCAGGCCGCCAAGGCAGACGACAAAGAGCATCGTCAGTGCGACCCATACTCGCTTAATTGCATGATTCAACGCTTGATCACCGCCAGTCGTTCTTTGAGGGTGCTGGACTTAGGCGTTGCAATTTCATCGGTTGGTCCTACCGCGCCGGCAATTGGACGGCGCGCATTGTGGGAGATGAGCAGGAGCAGAGCGATGATGATCCAGTTGGCAAGCAGTGATGAACCGCCGGCGGCCATGAATGGCGTGGCGAGACCGGTCAATGGAATCAACCGGGTCACGCCGCCGATGATGACCACGCACTGCAGGCCAAAGGTGAAGGCAAGTCCGCTGGCGAGCAGCTTGCCGAAGGTATCGCGTGAGCCCAGCGCTGCGCGCAGGCCGCGGGATACCAGCAATAGGTAAAGCAGGATGATGGCGGTGACGCCGATCAGGCCGATCTCTTCACCGAAGGAGGCGATGATCATGTCCGAGTTCGCCAGTGGAACGCGATAGGGCGAACCTCCGCCCAGTCCTGTGCCGAACAGGCCGCCGTCGGCCATGCCGAACAGACCCTCGACGATCTGGGCGCTGCCGCCTCGAGCCTGATAGATCTCGGGGTCGAAGGCGTTGAGCCAGACATTGACGCGGCGCTGGACGTGGCCCATGGTGCTGTAGGCGAAGATACCTCCGGCTGCGACCATCGACAGGCCGATGAGCACCCACGAGATGCGCGAGGTGGCAACGTAGATCATGAGAATGAACAGGCCGAAGAACAGGATGGCGGAGCCGAGGTCGCGCTGGATCACCAGCACGCCGATGGACAGCAGCCAGGCGATGACCATCGGAGCCATGTCTCGCATGCGCGGCAGCTGCAGCGGTCCGAACTTGCGACCTGCCATCAGGATCAAGTCGCGGTTGGAGGACAGGTAGCCGGCGAAGAAGATCGACAGGGTGATCTTTGCAAGCTCACCGGGCTGCAGCGAGAAGCTTCCAACGCGGATCCAAATGCGTGCGCCGTTGATGGTCACACCGAGACCCGGGATCAGCGGGAGCAATAGCAGTCCGATCGAGACGACCAGTGCGATGTAGGTGAAGCGGCGTAGCACGCGGTGGTCCTTGACCGCCCAGAGTACGATGCCCGCGACGAGCACCGCGATGGCCGTCCACATCAGCTGGCGTGCCGACTGCGAGGTACCCTTCGCGATGTCGATTCGGTGGATCATTGCCAGGCCGAGCGAGTTCAGGGCAACCGTAATTGGAAGTATTACTGGATCGGCATATTTGGCAAAAATCCGCAGAAGTACATGGATGATCAGCGCGAGAACAGCCATGATGCTCATCTGGATGATGAAGTTCTTGTTGTCGCTTGTCTCGCTGGCGCTGCCAACGAGGAAGAATGCGGAACCGCCGACACACAGGGCGAGCAGCAGCAGCACTAGTTCGAGATTGCGCCGTGGCACCGGTGCAGTTTGCACATCGGTCATTGCATGATCTCCTGACAATAGGCTGGCAGCGGGGCTTGTGTGTTGTTGGTTTTATTGGTTTCTGGAACCTGGACTGGGCAGTTCTGCTTGGCGGTGACCAGCAGCTCCTGAATGATTGCTTGGGCATGCTCGCGGCTGCTAGCTGAAATCGTTGATTCAACACGCTGGCGCGAATATTCCGGCAGTGCTTCGAGCGGGACCGAACTGACGGTGTCGATTTCCGAAAGCGAAATCGGACCCAGTTCCTGTGGTACACCCTGATAAATGGCGACCTTTCCATCGACGGTGCCGACGAAGTACTGGGTTTGCGTCCACATGTAGCCCCAGACTCCGAAGATCACCACCAACAGCGAAGCCATTGTCAGCAGAATCGGCATCAGCCAGCGTCGGCGCGGCAGCGACTGGTCGATCGGATCCAGCACCTCACCGGCTTCCGAGGAACGGTGCGTGAGCAGCACGGCAGCGCGGCGTTCGCCGGTATGCTGTGTGACCACCGGAATCTGACCGGTTTGGGTGGCCAACTGAGCGGCTCCGACCAACAGGTGGGGCCGCTGGGAAATCTCGTGGCGCAGCAGCGAAGCACTGGCTTCAACATCGCCCTCCGCGGCGATGGTCAGCTGCCCGGTGTCCGGAGCAGGCTCGGACTCGGAGTGTTCGTCGCCGGGCTGCAGGTTGTCCTCGACGACCTCGAACATCACAACGGTGACGTTGTCCGGTGCGCCGTTGCGCAGGGTGACTGCAACAAGGTCGTTGACCGCCTGGTCCATGTCTTCGGTCTGGCGGATGATCTGTTCGACCACCGGCACCGGCACGGCATCGGTCAGGCCGTCGGAGCACAGCATCCAGCGTTCTCCCACCGCGGCGGGCAGCTGCTGGACATCCAGCTCGGGGGAGGCGTCGGAATCGCCAAGCACGCGCAGCAGTACGTTCTTATGCGGGTGGACTTCGGCTTCGGCCTTGCTGATGCGGCCCTCGTCGACAAGGCGCTGCACAAATGTGTGGTCCTTGCTGATTTGCTCAAAGACTCCGTCCTTGAGCCGGTAGGCACGTGAATCGCCGATGTGGGCCATGTGCAAGGTGCTCTGGGAAAGCAGCAATGAGGTCACGGTGGTGCCCATACCCGAAAGCTTCGGGTTGGCACTGACCAGTTCATTGAGCACCAGGTTGGCGGCCTGAATCTCATCCGGCAGCGCATTTTGCGGATCCGGGGTGATGTCGCGGTCCAGATGCACCAGATCCAAGACGGTAGAAGCCGAGGCGACGTCGCCGCCAACGTGTCCGCCCATGCCGTCGGCGAGCACCGCAAGATGGGCTCCGACATAGGCGGAGTCGTCATTCTTCTTGCGGATTCGTCCGACATCGGACTTGGCGGCAAATTTAAACTTCAAAGCCATAGGCTAGGCCTTCAATTCCAGGACAGTCTTCCCGATGCGGATGCGCTGTCCGGGTTCAACTGCCTGGGCACGGGTGAGCTGGGTGTCTCCAACGAAGGTTCCGTTGGTCGAGCCGAGGTCCTCAATGAACCAGCGCGACCCCTGCGGGAACAGTCGTGCGTGGCGGCCCGAAGCATAGTCGTCTTCCAAAACGATGGTTGCATCCTGGGCGCGGCCAAAGAGCAGGGGCTGTCCCTGGAGCTGGATGGTGCGCCCTGCCAGGGGGCCTTCGAGGATCTGCAGGGTGGTGGCCGCCTTGCGCGCTGCCGGCTCCGGCTCGGCGAGCTCGGGGTTCTTCTTGAGCGCGCGGGCGCTTGGTTTTCCGGTGCGTGCGCGCGAACCAATGGCCAGATCGCGGCGCATGGAGCCGACGACGCTCAGGACGAGCAACCAGATGAGGACCAGGAAGCCCAATCGGAAGAGGCTTAGAACGAGGTCATTCATGCACGTTCTCCGTTGTTCGGGGTAATCAGGCGGAAGACAATCTTCGTCTGTCCGATGTTGATGATTGAACCGTCAAATATACGGGTTTCTGAGGAAATCTTCTTCCCGTCCACGTAGGTGCCGTTGGTCGAACCTAAATCGGAAACGACGTAGGTGGATTCTCCGCGGGTCTCAACACGAAGGTGTTGACGGGATACACCAGAATCATCCACAGGGATGTCGGTGCTTGCCGAGCGGCCCAGCACGATCGAGTGGTGGTGCAACGCGTAGCGCTGGCCGTCAACCTCCAAGATCGCCTGCTTTGGAATTGCCGGCGCGGAAGGCTGCGGCTTTGCAGGTGCAACCGACCTTGGCTGGGCGGTGGTTTTTGGAGCCTCTGAAGGATCCGACATCGGCGCAGCGCCGGATGGGCGCGGAGCAGGTTCCCGGACCGGGGCCGATGCCGCAGGTTTCGAGGTCGCGTCCTTGATGGAGCCGTTGATTTCCATTTCACCGATGCGGAAATTCGGGTCAGCTACGAAGTGGATCATGATGTCGCTCTGAACCGAGTAGCCCTGAGTCGTTGCGTGTTCCGCCGTGACCCTGGCAAGTTCATTGACCACTGCAGTTCCCCAACCCTTGGCCGTCTCGAAGTCAGCTTCGCTGAGGGAGACAACAAAATCATTGGGCGCCAGGCTTCGGCCTTCGCTGATTGGCAAAATACCGCGGTCCATTTCATTGCGCAGAGCTGTGGTCAGTTCTACGGGTTTGATTGCACTGGTACTTTTGCCACGAAAGAAGCTAGTGACGACCTTCTCCAAGCCACGTTCGACCTTGTCGAGAAAGCCCATTACTCGTGCCCCTTCCTACTGTTACGTGATGACCATTGAGTCCTCTGCCTGAGGGCCGGGAGTGGCTCGCACGCAGAACTTCAATAGTAGATCTTACTGTTTTCAGCTGGGCAATACCCGGAAATTAGCTGTCTAACGGTTGTTATATCGGGGCGAAAAAACACAGCTCAAATAAATCTTAATGTGGCGCTGACCACAAAGTACCGTTTCGATTAGGAGAACGCCGAAAGTGTGTGTAAGCTATTTCTTGTTGCCGCGAGAGTGGGAACGAAAAAAGAATATGCGCGAGTGGCGGAATTGGTAGACGCGCTGGCTTCAGGTGCCAGTGATCGCAAGGTCGTGGGGGTTCAAGTCCCCCCTCGCGCACAAAAATGAAATGATCCTCAATCAGTTTTGATTGAGGATCATTTGTTTAAATACCTGTGTAAAAACAATCACGGTTTTAATGGCCGAAACTCATCGCATCGTGCCTCAATTGACGCCCGATTGCGCCCGTCAAACTTTTTGCCAGCATGTTGCCTATGGAAAAACGAGAATGACCTCGGATCGTTTGAATGGATCCGAGGTCATCTTGTTCTTGATTATCAACCGTGGAACTTAGCTGGCCGCCAGTGCTGCAAACACCAGGGCGAAGGTGAAAGTGGCCCAGTCGTTGATGAGGTGGGCACCGAAGGAAACCAGGATATTCTTCGTTCTAATGAAGGCTAGGGTTAGGACAATGCGTGCCGAGCCGATGACAAAGATCGCCTGAACGAAATTCCAGCCGTAGGTAGGAAGGTGTGCCGCTCCAAACCAAACGGCAGTGATGATCCATGCCAAAATGATCGAGGTCTTGCGCGAGAGGTGTGCTTTTGAATAGCACCAGTACAGAACGGCGAGGAACGGCAAGATCGTGAAGACCTCTTCGCCGAACAACTGCAAGAAAGTTCCGAGGTAGAAGGCAACGACGTTGATTACGCCGCCATCTACTAGTCCATCGGTGGCTGAATTCGAGGTGAAGCCACCAATTTTTCCACCCGATGCGATCAATGCAACGAGGGCGCTAACCAGCAGGTTGATGAGCCAGAAGATGATCATTGCGCCGTAGTCTCGCGCCTTGAGCGGCCGGAAGATGGCTCGCCAATTTGGCTGGACCAGAATGATGAAGGTCGCCAGTGGAAGCCCTACGAACAAGATTCGGGGGATGAGCATAAGGACTTGGCTCTCGAAGCCGATGAAGCTGAGGGCGGCAAACCCTGCGACCGAAGCGAGGATGATGGCAAGCCACTTCCATGTTTCGACCTTCTGGGGAAGCAGGTTGTAGAACGGGAAATCAGCGTCGTCGTTTCGTTCAATGATTGAGCCAAAGCGGAGATTGCTCCGTGTCATCTTTGGTACGCCTTTCGCGAGGGAGGATCCATACAGCCGCCAGTTGTCTGGGAGGGTCTTGGGGCCCTGCTGGAAAGCTACCTTAAATATGATCTGTGGGGCGAAGGATGTAAATACCCAAATGAACATCTACTTCTACGGTATGTAGAAATTCATCCTTGCGTATCATTCGGTTGCATTCGCGGTCATCCTCATGAGGTATAGAAACGTTTTTCGCGGCGTTGTTTCTAGGTTTTAACACCGCTCACCTTGTGGATTCAGCAGCTCAACGCCGGTGATTGCTGGACCTGTTTCCCTTTATTGAAATTTAAAGGCGCATTGCCGATCGGGTTCGTCGCAGATTGGTGGCAAACCGCGGACGAAGACTAGTCTCGGACCGGCTGGCTAGTTCGTGCACCCCTGGGTCTTCTGCCCATGGCAATGACGAGGAATGCAGCGGCGACGATTAGTGCGGCGATGCCCACGACATAGCCGAGCACCGGTGCCCAGCCTCCCTGGATATGAGGGTTGAGGAATGGGTACGGGTACCACCAAGGTAGGCCGGTGGCCGGGGCGATGGTCAATGGGCCGCGGATGAACGTGTAAATGAGCCAGAACAGCGGGAAGGCCAGTGCGATCGATGCATCTTTCCACGGCAGGGCTCTGGTGCTTCGGGCGAACAGGGAATCTATCAGCATGTAGGCAGGGCCGATGGTATGAAGGATTTCATTCGACCATGGCACGGTAGTTCCTTGGTCCAGTGCGATGCTGCGCAGCAGCAGGTTGTATACCAGTCCGGTGATGATCATATAGGTTGCCGCGCAGGCGAGAAGGCGGGCCAGCCAGCGCGGCTCCTGGGCGCCGGGTGTTCGAACCGCCATCCATGTCGACGCCGTCAGCAGAGCAATGGCGCACAAAAGATTGGACAAGATCGTGAAGTAGCTGAAGAAATTGACCATGGTGGTCGTCAGATCACGCTGCAGCGCCACCGTGAAGGCCATTGTTGCCTGGGCCTGGGCTGCGATGGCGGCAATGATTGCCATCCCGATCAGGGCGCGTGCGATCAGCCAGCCAAACCATGCTCCAGGGTGAACTTCGGTCATTGTGCTGCTTCTCGTTCTATTGAAAATACGACATCTGACATGTCGGAACTTACCATGATAACTGGTGCTTTAGGGGTGGCGGCGGATAAAATTCATCTCGGCAAGTTTCGAGCTGAAGGTGGAATCCATGGCCGTCAATAACAAGGTAATTGAACTGACCGGTACTGTCAGGACCGTTGCAGGGCGTAAGATTCTGGAATTTGATGAGAACTCCAGCCTCCAGCTACCCAGCCGCGGCCAGGTAGCCGTCGATGTGCTTGGTCCCACGGGTGCTGTGACGGCAGTGCTGGAACCGGACGGCCGCAAGGGGCACTGGGTAGCCATCGACGGCAGCGGCCCACTGGTGATTGAGGCGGCGGACGGCGACAGCCTCCAATTGCAGGTCGAGACCGGCGCTGCCTGGCCGGAGGCCACAGTCCCGGCCGACCTTGCCCAGGCGCTGGAAGCCGCACCGGAACTGGATGAAACGTGGCAGTCGTTGACGCCCATGGCCCGCTGGGAATGGGTGCGCTGGGTCGGCGCCACAAGCAACCCGGCAACCCGAAACCGCCGTGTAGAGGTCAGCATCTCCAAGCTGCGCGACGGCAAACGCCGGCCGTGCTGTTTCGACCTGTCCTCCTGCACGGATCCGGAGCTGGCCAAAAGCGGCAAGCTCATCTCCTAGCCCAACGGCACCCAGCGCATCAGGTAATAGCTGTCGATTTCGGGTTCCGGGTCGAAAATCAGACCGAGCATGCCGGTGGACATCACCGTCAGCCCAATGACAATTAACAAGACGACGACGGTGGTGGCCACGGTGAAAAACTTGGTACCGCGCTTCACCTAACCGTGTTCCTTTGCGTCGGTGGAGCCTCGGACCATTAGCTCGCTGGGAAGGGTCGACTGCAGCTCCTGCGGGGTGCCCCCGTCAAGGATCCTACGCAGCTTCAAGGCGGCCTGACGCCCCATCTCGGTGGCGTTCAGGCGGACGCTGGTGATGCCCGGATTCGACGTGGCTGAATAGGGTAGGTCGTCGAATCCTGCCACGGCAAGCTGCGCGGGGATCTCGATCCCCAGTTTTCGCGCGGCGTGCAGTACGCCGAAGGCGTGGTTGTCGGTGGCGCAACCCAGCGCCGTGACGCCATTTGCATGCCAGGAAGCCCAGCGCTGCTCAAAGAGCTGAGAGGCTACGTTGACATCGATCATGCAGCTGTCGATGGACGTGGGCAGAACTTCAATCCCATAACGCTCGGCGGCGGCGAGGAATGCTTCACGGCGCACCGTCAGGGTGTCGGTTCCGGTGCTTGCATCGAGATAGGCGGCCTTGGTGTGGCCCAGCTTGGCGAAGTGGGCAACGACGTCTTCGGCACCCTGGCAGACGTCCATATTCACTGCCGGAATCGCGGAATCGATCTGCGGGGCGTCCAGGGCCACCAATGGCAGGGGACCGGAGAGATCGTCCAGGAATTCCTGCGTTGGAGCATGGACCAGCAGGCCGGCGGGGCGCAGTCCGAGCAGCCTGCGTGTTTCTGCGGCGCTGGGGGAGATGCCCGCATCGGTCACGGAGAGCAGCAGCTGATAGTCGTTGCCGAGCACCGAACGGACGCCGGCGATGACCTTCGCAAAGAACGGGTTGGAAATGTCCGGAGCCACCAGTATCACCAGCGAGCTGACTCCCTTGGCCAGCGAGCTGCCGATGCTGTCCACGTAATATCCAAGTTCGCGGATCGCCTCGCGCACTCGCTCCTCATTTTTCTTGGAGACCCGGCCGCTGGACTTGCCGTTGGCCACGAGCGAGACCGTTGCCGTCGACACCCCGGCATGCTCGGCGACCATGGCCGCCGTCACCCGGCGTGCTGCGTGCTTCATTGCAGGCTTTCCCTCACTGATCATGCAACCATACTAGTTTGCTTTGCTATAGATGCGGAGTATTAGTTAAGCGTTTGACGAAGTTGGTGGTTTGCCGGAAGATTTATGAGTGAACCCAAACGACAAAGCTCAAGGACGCGCTATGGACCATGTTGCAACCGCGCCGCGGAAGATTATTTTGGACTGCGACCCGGGGCACGACGATGCTGTGGCAATGCTGCTGGCCCACGGAAGCCCGAAGATTGAGCTGCTGGCGGTGACCACAGTCGCCGGAAACCAGACACTGGACAAGGTCACCGCCAACGCACTGGCGGTAGGAACCATTGCTGGAATCACGAATGTCCCCTTCGCCGCGGGCTGCCCGCGTCCGCTGGTGCGCGAGGTGGAAACAGCCGGCGATGTGCACGGAGACTCGGGAATGGACGGGCCGGCCCAGCCTGCCCCGCGCATCGAGCTGGACGATCGCCACGCAGTGGATCTGATCATCGAAACGATCATGGCGCACGCCCCGGGCGAGATTACCCTGGTGCCCACCGGGGCGCTGACGAATATCGCGCTCGCCGTGCGCAAGGAGCCGCGCATTGTTGAGCGGGTGCGAGAGGTGGTGCTGATGGGCGGCGGCTACCATACCGGCAACTGGAGCGCGGTGGCCGAATTCAACATCAAGATCGACCCGGAAGCCGCCCATATCGTCTTCAATGAGCCGTGGCCGGTGGTGATGGTGGGCCTCGACCTCACCCATCAGGCGCTGGCCACCAAGGACGTGGTGCAGCGCATCGAGCAGATCGGCACCGGGCCGGCCAGATTTGTCCGCGAACTCATGGACTTCTTCGCCCAGGCCTACCGGGATACCCAGGGATTCAATGCGCCGCCGGTCCACGACCCCTGCGCCGTCGCCTATGTGATCGACCCCGAGGTGGTGCGCACAGTCAAGGCGCCGGTCAGCGTCGAGCTGCGCGGCGAGTTGACCCTTGGAATGACTGTCACCGACTTCCGTGCGCCGGCCAGCGAGGACTGTCACACATCGGTGGCGGTGGATCTGGACCACGGCGGATTCTGGGACCTGGTGGTCGACGCGCTGCAGCGCATCGGGGAAGTGCCCCTTGAAAAGTAAAAAGTAGTGGTCAACACATTGAAGATTCACTAAAAAGTGACTGCCATCAATGCACAAAGCTTCCAGCGTTCCATAGACTGAAGATCAGTGGATATTCATTGAAACGAAGGTTGTGAGATGGCAGAAAAAACTCCGCACCAGAACGTGAGATTTGAATCGGCGGGAACCGAGGCGCACGGGTATCTGGCGCTGCCTGAATCCGGTTCCGGTCCCGGTGTTATCGTCATCCAGGAATGGTGGGGGCTGACCGACCACATCCGCGACGTGGCGGACCGCCTTGCGGCCCAGGGCTTCGTCGCGCTCGCACCTGACCTGTTCGGCGGATGGATCACCCACGACGGCGACGAGGCGGCCGACATGATGTCGCGGCTGCCCGAAGAAAAGGGTGCAGAACTCCTCGCCGGCGCGGTGGAATACCTCCTGGCCAGCGAGGCCGTTACCAGCTCCAAGCTCGGCGTGATCGGCTTCTGCATGGGCGGTGGATTCGTCCTGCAGCTGGCTGCCCAGCAGGGGGAGAAGATCGCCGCCGCCGTTCCGTTCTACGGCGTGGGCCAGGGCGTCCCCAATGATTTCAGCGGCGTCCGCGCCGCCATCCAGGGGCACTACGCGAACTTCGACGACTTCTATCCGGTGGCCGAGGCGCACCGGCAGGAAGAGCAGATCCGCGCGGAGTCCGGAGCAGAGGTCAACTACTTCTACTACGACGGCAAGCACGCCTTCCACAACGACGAAAACCCCGCCGGAAACTACGATCCGGCCCTCGCGCAGCTGGCCTTTGAGCGCGCCGTAGACTTTTTGCGAGAAAAAGTCTCCTAAAACCCATAAAGTGGTATGCATCACTTAAGAACTCATCACTAAATAAGGAGAACTGGAATGTCAGAGACCATCATCGTTGGAGTCGACGGTTCGGAAACCGCGCAGCGTGCAGCACGCCGTGCAGCTGAGCTGTCCCTCAAGCTGGATGCCGAATTGGTAGTCATCACCGCCCACGCTTCGGACAACACCGAGGTTGTATCCATCGGTTCAGATACCTGGATCCTGGACGACGCAGAGCAGGCACGCAAGCTGGCTCAGCGCGTAGCGGCAGATGTCGAAGCTTCCGTTCCGGGTGCCAAGATCACCGCAGCGGCGGGCCACGGCAAGCCAGGCGATGTACTGATCTCAGAGGCTGAGGACCGCAAGGCTTCGATGATCGTCGTCGGCAACGTCGGCATGAAGGGCCTGGGCCGCGTGCTCGGTTCCGTCGCTTCCTCGGTAGCCCACTCGGCTCCATGCGACGTGCTGGTCGTCAAGACCGATAAGTAGGCATCAGCGCGCTGGCGGGCACTACGGTGCCCGCCAGCTGCGTTTAACCCGTAGGCTTAAGTACGTGCAAAAACTTCGAGTCTCTTTCGTCGCAGGCGTCACCCCGGGCAAGTGGATGGATCGATTCACCGAACGCTACCCCGAGGTCGAACTGGCGGCGAGCCGCCAGGACTTCGGCGATATCCTCGACCAGCTGGCCAACGACCAGGCGGATGTGGTGTTCGTCCGCTACCGCGGCGAATCGCCCAAGGACGCCACCCGCCACGTGATCCCCCTGTATGAAGAGCTGGAAGTGCTCTGCGCGGCCAAGGACCACGATGTCGAGTACTACGAAGAGACCATCCCCGAAGAGACGGCCGCCAGCTTCCCTCAGGTAGACCTTGCCGACTACCCGGAAGAGGTCGGCGGCATCCCCACCGCCATGGAGGTCGTCGCCTCCGGCGCCCAGGTGCTGCGCGTCCCGCAGTCCGTGGCCCGGCTCTTCCACCGCAAGGACGTCATCTACCGCGTCATCGAACCCGGTGCGCCGAGCATGATCGGCATCGCCTGGCCCACCGCCATGGAAGACACCCGCATGGTCGACGAGTTCATTGGCATTGTGCGCGGACGCAGCGCCAACTCCTCGCGGCAGACCTCGGTACGCAACAGCGAGCAGCAGGCCAAACGGATCAACGACAAGAAAAAGGCAGTGGCCAAGGCCAAGGCGCAGGAAGCCGCGAAAAAGGCGAAACAGCAGGCCAAGAAGCAGGCGCGCAGTGGTTCCAAGGGCCGCAAGCGCCGCTGAAGCTAGTGGGTGATCCACAACTCATGAGAGAGTTTGCTTATGTTGCAATTCGATACCCTGTCGCTGTCCGCCAAGGACCAGGCGCTCATTTTGACCATCAACCAGCCCAAGAGCATGAATGCGCTGGCCCGCGAGGTAGTCAACGACCTCGAAGCATTTCTGGACTGGTTTGAGACCACGGGATTCGAATACCGCGGGGTGGTCATCACCGGCGCCGGGGAGAAGTCATTCGTCGCCGGGGCGAACATCGTGCAGATGAATACCATGGACGAGGCGGCCTTCATCGCCTACGCCAGGCAGATGCACGCTGTCACCGAACGACTCGAGGCGCTGCAGGTGCCGGTGATCGCGGCTGTAAACGGCTTTGCCCTGGGCGGCGGCTGCGAGCTGGCGCTGGCCTGCGACTTCATCTACGCCTCGGAGCGGGCAAGCTTCGGCCAGCCGGAGGTCAACCTGGGCCTGGTGCCCGGATTCGGCGGCTCCGTGCGCCTGCCGCAGCGCGTAGGCAAGGCCATGGCCCGCGAACTGATCTTCACCGGCCGGCGGATCAAGGCCGACGAGGCGCTGCGCATCGGCCTGGCTAACCGGGTCCTCCCGGCCGATCAGCTCATCGACGCGGCGGCGGCGGCCATCGCCGAGATCGCGGCGGTGTCGCCGACCGCGGTAGCCATTGCTAAGCGGGCCATGGTGTCAATGGACGGCCTGAATACCCACGACGCCCTGGCCGCGGAAGCAGAAGCCTTCATCGCCGCCTATCACACCGAGGATTCGGTGGAGGGCCGGGCGGCCTTCGTCGAAAAACGCGCCGCCATCTTCCCCGGAAAATGAGGATGCACTACGGGCCGCACCCGGATCAGTGGGTTCAGTACCACGCCCCCGAGCACACCACGGCCGATGGGGCGGTGCTGATCATCCACGGCGGGTATTGGCGCGAGAAATACACGGCGGACCTCGGGACCCCCTTGGCCGAGGACCTGGCCGCACGCGGGATCCCCGCCTACAACCTTGAATACCGGCGCGGGGCGGGCAGCGCTGCAAGGATGCTCGCCGATGCGAAGCTGGCGGTGGGACTGATCAGCCAGGAAGGCCCGATCACCGTCATCGGCCACTCCGCCGGGGGACACCTCGGCGCCCTGCTGGCGGCCCACGATCCGCGCATCACCCAGGTGATCAGCCAGGCGGGGCTGCTGGATTTGGGGCTGGCACAGCAGCTGAAGCTGAGCAGCGATGCGGTGGACGAGCTGCTGGGGGATGAGCCGCTGGCGAAGTACGACCCGGTGGAATTATGGCCGGTGGCGGCCCGTGTCATAATCTTTCATGGACGCGAGGACGCGGATGTGCCGGTCAAGATCGCGCGGCGCGCAGCCCAAAAGGCCGCGGCGCTGGGGCAGGAACACAGCTTCACGCTTTTCGACGGGGACCACTTCACCTGGATCGATCCGCACAGCAGCCACTGGGCGGCCTGCGTGAGGGCGCTGTCGCCCGTGCACTATTAAAGGAGAAGCATGAACCCGACGGTCATCGGCGAGGCCCTGGTTGACGTTCTGGCGTCAGGGATCGCCCCGGCACAGGAATTCGTGGGCGGAAGCCCGTTGAATGTGGCTGTCTCGCTGGCCAGGCTCGGCTACCCGGGCACCCTAATTTCCCGCTGGGGCGACGACGAAAACGGCAGGAAGATCGAGTCCTACCTCGACGCGAACAACGTCGGGTACGTCGGCGGCAAGGACGACGAACCCACCGTACTGGCCCACGGCATCCTCGACCCCGCCGGCGGGGCGAGCTTCGCCTTCAACGCCTTCTGGCAGATGCCGAAAATCGGAGAGCTGTCCCGGGACACCGAGCTGGTGCACACCGGCTCCATCGCCACCCTGTTCAGCCCCGAGGAGCTGCTGCCGCTGCTCGCCGCGGCCCGTAGCCACGCCACCATCAGCTATGACCCGAACCTGCGGCCCTCGCTGGTCTCCAGCCACCCGCAGACGGTGGCCCAGATCGAACAATTCGTCGCCCAGGCGGATGTGGTGCGCGTCTCGGGCATCGATTTGAAATGGCTCTATCCGCTGCGTTCGGTCAACGATTCGGCCCGCGCTTGGCTCAAGCTGGGGCCTGCCCTGGTGGTCGCCACCGCGGGCTCCCGCGGCTGCTGGGGAGTGGTGCGCGCCGGCGAGGCGCAGCATGAATCCCCGCAGGTCGAGGTCTCGGACACCGTCGGCGCCGGTGACACCTTCACCGCGGCCCTGCTGTGCTGGCTGGGCGAGCATGAAAAGCTCGGGGCCGCCCGCCGTGCTCTGCTGGAGGCGCTGAGCGTCGAGGAGCTGTCCCAGGCGCTGGAGTTCGCCTCCCGCGCCGCCTCCGTGACGGTACAGCGCGCCGGGGCCAACCCTCCGCGCCGGGCGGAGCTGTAAATGATCAAGCTCATCGCCTCCGACCTGGACGGAACCATCGTCGCCAAGGACGGCACGATCAGCGACCGCACCCGCCAGGCGTTCCTCGCCGCCAGGGAGTCGGGCATCCAGATCGTCTTCGTCACCGGGCGCCCCTTCAGGTGGCTGACTCCCATCGTGCAGGCCTTCGGCGGGCTGGGCACGGTAATCTGCTCCAACGGGGCGCTGCTCTACGACCTGGAGCAGGACAAGGTCATCTGGTCCCAGACGCTGCCGGCCAGCACCGCACGCCAGGCGGCGGGCATCATCTTGGACCACGAACCCAGGGCGAGCTTCGCCGCCGAAACCACCAAGGGGCTGCACCTGGGCCCGGGCTTTGCCGACAAGCACCACGACTTCGGCGTGCAGGCGGATCTCGACCTGAACAACCCGGCGATCGACGCAGAGGGCATCGTTAAATTCCTGGCGCGCTCGCCGCACCTTGCCATCGACGACTTCTACGCCGCCGTGGCACCGGATCTGAGCGACCTGCTCTCGGTCACCCACTCGGCGTTCGACGTCTCCCTGCTGGAGATGGCGCATGTCAACATCCACAAGGCGAACACGCTGGGCGAGTACTGCCGCCGCCTGGGCATCGGCGCTCAGGAGGTCATGGCCTTCGGCGACATGCCCAACGACATCCAGATGCTGCAATTCGCAGGCTCCGGCTATGCGATGGCCTCCGGCCACCCGCAGACCCTTGCCTGCGCCGAAAATATCGCTCCGCCCCTTGACAAGGACGGCGTCGCCCAGGTGATTGAGGGCCTGCTTAAATGACCTACGCTTTTTCGCACCGCGGAGTGCGCAACGGAGCCGAAGAAAACACGCTCGTCGCCTTCCAGCGCGCGGTGGACCTGGGGATCTCCCACCTGGAGTCCGACGTCCACGCCTCTAAGGATGGGACCGTCTACCTCTTCCACGACCACACGGTGGACCGGATCACCGAGGGGACCGGGGAATTCAACCACTTCAGCGATGCGCAGCTGGCGCAGCTGCGCGCCGGCGGGGAAAAGCTGTGCACCCTCGACGAACTGCTCGACGCGTTTCCCCACAAGCTGCTGAACATCGACGTCAAGGACGAGAACGTGATCGGCCCGCTGGCGCAGCTCATCGAACGCCGCGGTGCCCACACCAATATTGCGTTGGCGTCCTTCTCCACCCGGCGCAGCGCGGCGGTAGCCAAGCTGCTCTCGGCGCCCATCAGGCGCTCGCCGGGCCAGCTGCGGATGGTGCTGATCTGGCTCAGCGCCCATCTGATCGGCAGGGTTCCGCAGCGGCTGATCAGGGACTTCTGGGCGGTGCAGGTGCCGAACAAGCAGGGAAGAATCCCCGTGGCCACCGCTCGATTCATCAAGGCCGTACACGCCGCGGGATCGCAGGTGCACGTGTGGGTTATCAACGATGAGGCAACCATGCGCGAGCTGGTGGCGAAGAATGCCGACGCGATCATGAGCGACGATGCGCGGCTGCTGGTCCAGGTGCTGAACTAGGCGCTCTTCCAGGCGGCGGCCGCGGAGCGGACAACCCCCAGGGCCACCAGCCACACCCCTGAGGCGATCCACAGGGCGGTGGTCCATGGCCCGGCGTTCGGGTAGCCTGCCACCATGAGCGCCGAGGCGCCGATCCAGACGGCCGTGGCGGCGATGTTCACCGGCATCAGCCGCTTCACGCGCAGCGGATGCACAAAGGCGATGGGCGCCCAGGTGAGGATCGAGAAGGCGATGACCACCACGCTGGTGACGCCCGGCGACGGGCCGATGAACCACAGGGCCAGCGCCACGATGTTCCACGCCGCCGGGAAGCCCATGAAGTAGTAGTCGTTGGTTTTCATCTTCGCGTTGGCATAGCAGAACATCGATGTCACGTTGATCAGCAGCAGCAGGATGACGCTCGCTGCACCGGTGCCGAGCAGCCCCGTGGTGTACATGAACAGCGCCGGAATAAACGTCCACGTCAGGTAGTCGACGATCGAATCGAGGATGACGCCGTCGAAGTTCGGCGCGTACTTTTCCACCTCTGCTGCGCGGGCCATCGACCCGTCGACGCCGTCGACCACCAGGGCTATGCCCAGATACAGCCACATCAGCTTCGGCTGGTTATCGATCAACGCCAGCAGCGCCAGCGTCGCCCAGATGATTCCCGTCAGGGTAAATGCATGGACTGCCCATGCGGTGATGACCTTATTTCGGGGATGCTCAGGCATTCGCTGCTTTCTCGGCGTCAGGCACGGACCGGCTTGGTCCACCGAGTCATGATACAGCCGTGAAATCCACGTCCGCCCGGTTTTTCCGGCGCGGCACCCCTGTGATTTTCGGTACCACTACCCCAGGCTCAGGGTGTTCAGGACCAGCTGCGCATTGGCGCTCAGGTGCTCGTCGCTCGCGTCGAGCAGCAGGCGCAGCCAGGTTTCATGCTGCGAGAGCGGTGCAACGAAGACCGCCGCGTCGATGAGGTCGTAGAGTTCATCCGGGGTGCCATAGGCGGAGAATTCGTTCAGGTACGCAGCCAGCACGCGCATCACACGCTCGTCGTGGGCGGTGCAGTCCCAGGCGTGGCACATCGCAGCCAGCGGCACCGCCAGCGAGGAGAACGGGTGGGCCCAATGCGCCGAGCCAAGGTTCAAGATGCGCCCGTGGACGCCGGCGTCCGCCGGGACCACCACCTGGGACAGGTCGAAGGCACCGTGTTCAAGGCTCAAGGGCACCGCGCCGGCGTGCAGCGTCTGCGCGGCCGCATTGAGCCGGTCGATGTTGATCACCAGTGAATCTGCGCGCGAGGGGTCAAGATACAGCGGGTGCGAGGGCTCCAGCGAGACATGCAGCATCAACGCCTGCTCGAACTGTTCGGGCAGGAACTGCGGGTCGACCACCGTCACCCCTGCATCGAAGAAGTCTTCCTCATGCCCGATCAGCGCCACCTGGAAAGAGCCGAGGGAAGAGAGCGCAAGCTCCCAGTTCTCCACGGAGTCTCCCAGATCGGCCAGGGTGTGCCCGAAGTCGGGGCTGAGCATGTAACCCGCCGTGCGGTCGATGGCCAGGGGCATGACCACCTTGTCGGGGACCAGCTCTCCAGCCTTGACGGTCGCCGCCGCCACGGAAGCGAGGCCGGGGGCGGTGACACTGAAAATCAGATCGGCGGCATCGGTCTGCACAATCGCCGAAACCTGGTGCAGTTCGGCAGGCCAAAAGTCGGGTCCGCCGACCCGAGAAATGCTGTACGCGCTGCAGGCCTGATCGATCCACTCGGCGGCCGCTTCACGCCAGTCGTTGCTATTCCACACATCTATCCACTGAGCCACACACTTATCGTAGTATGCGAAAGCAAGTGCGTTCAGTTGCTACCGTAGGGACTACGGCCAGTATTTGCACTTCTTTCGAGGGATTTCGATCGTGAACGCTTTTCGCCCCAGCTATAGGCACCGTGATTACAAGGCAGTACTTTTCGACCTCGACGGTGTGCTGACCCCCACCGCGCTGCTGCACCGTGCGGCGTGGCGTGAGCTCTTCACCCAATATTTCGCCGCGGCGCATCCGCAGGTGGCAGGCTACACGCAGTCGGACTACTTCACCCTGCTCGACGGCAGGCCGCGCTATGACGGCGTGGCGGCGGTGCTCGACTCGCGTAATATTTCGCTGCCCTGGGGCGATCCGCAGGACGCGCCGGGCTATGAGAGCATCTGCGCCCTGGGGAACCTGAAAAACAACGTCTTCACCCAGGTGCTGACGCGCGACGGCATCGAGCCCTATGCCGGTTCACTGGCCTATCTGCATCAGGTGCTGGACGCCGGGCTGGACGTCGCGGTGGTTTCTTCATCACGCAATGCCCGCGCGGTGCTGAAGGCCTCGGGGCTGCTGGGGCTGATCCCCACCGTCATTGGCGGCATCGAAGCCGCGGCGCGGCATCTTCCGGGCAAGCCCGCACCGGATACCTTCCTTGCCGCGGCCCAGGACCTGGGCTGGCGCCCGGAGGAATGCGTGGTGATCGAGGATGCTTCCAGCGGGGTGGCAGCTGCGGCGCGCGGCGGGTTCAGGGTGATCGGGGTGGCCCGCGAGAACAACGAGGCCGACCTGCTCGCCGAGGGTGCGAACTTCGTCGTCGGCGACCTCGACGAGCTGGTCTCCGCGGCCGCCGTCGACGCCTGGGACTTCGACCCCTGGTCGATCACGCGTGGAAACCGCGATGAAAACGGGGCCCAGGACACGGTGTTTTCGCTGGGCAACGGCTTCTTGGGTGCGCGGTCGGCGCAGATCGGCCTGGGGGAGCAGGTGGGCGGCAGCTTCATCAACGGGCTGCACGAAACCTGGCAGATCCGCCACGCCGAGGGGGCCTTCGGTCTCGCCGAAACCGGGCAGACGATGATCTGCGCCCCGGATTTCCGCACCCTGCGCGTGTTCATCAACGATGAGGCGCTGGAGATCGGCCGCACCGAAATGCTGCGCGACGATCTTCGCCTTGACTTCCGCGAGGGCGCGCTGATCGCCACCACGCTGTGGCGCACCGCGGAGGGGCATCGGGTCGCCGTCACCGCGCGCACCATGATCTCCTTCACCGACCGTCACCTTGCCGTCCAGGACCTGCATGTGCGCCTGCTCGATGCCCCGGCCCACGTGCTCGTGCAGTCCGCGGTCATCGGCTACCGTTCGCAGCGCCCGGTGGCCTCTCCGGAAGAGATCGACGCCACCGGCCCGGGCTTCGACCCGCGCAAGGCCGAGGAGGCCAGTGAAAATCCGCTGAGCCCCGCCGGCCACCGCCAGCAGGGCGCACGCCTGGGCATCTCCTATGACGTGGCGGGCTCCGGGATGAGTGTTGCGAGCATGGTCGAGCATCAGGTCAGCACCACCGGCGGCGGCAGCCCCCGGGTGGATGTCACCCGCACCGTCACCGAGGAACGCGCCGAAGAGGTTTCAAGCGTCCAGCTGGAGGCCGGCCAGGGGCTGCGGGTGGCAAAGTTCGCCGTGTACCACTGTTCGCGCCGCCACCCGGCCCAGGAAATGCTGCAGCGCTCCGAACGCGCCCTGCAGCACCTGGTGCCGCGCGGCATCGACGCGCACTTCCGCACCCAGCGGGAGTTCATGAATGACTTCTGGCAGCGCAGCGATGTCCAGGTGAACAGCGCTGACAAGCTGCTGCAGCGCAAGATCCGCTGGAACCTGTTCCAGCTGGCCCAGGCTTCGGCGCGGGCCGACGGTCTGGGCATCAGCGCCAAGGGGGTGAGCGGCAACGGCTATTCGGGCCACTACTTCTGGGACACCGAAATCTACGTGATGCCGTTTTTGACCTACACCAACCAGCAGTGGGCGCGCAATACGCTGCGCGCCAGGGTGTCGATGATCCCCGCGGCCCAGCGCCGCGCCCACACCATGAACGAGGCGGGCCTGCTCTTCCCCTGGCGCACCATCAACGGCGAGGAGGCCAGCGCCTACTACCCGGCGGGCACGGCGCAGTACCATATCAACGCGGACGTCGTATATTCGCTGAACCGCTATGTCACCGCGGTGGAGGACGACGAGTTCCTCATTGCCGGGGGAGCCGAAATCCTGGTGGGCACCGCCCGCATGTGGGCCTCGCTGGGTTTCTGGCGCGGTTCCGGGGACGCCGAACGCTTCCACATCTACGGGGTCACCGGTCCGGATGAATACACGGCGGTCGTCAACGACAACGTCTACACGAACGTGATGGCGCGCTTCAACCTGCACCGCAGCGCCCAGCTGCTGCGCGAGTTCGCCCAGCGCCACCCCCGGTCCTATGAGCAACTGGCCGCCGCGCTGGACCTGCTGCCCGGTGAGCTGGACACCTGGGAGAAGGCGGCGTCCTGCATGCACATCCCGTATTCCGAGGCGGTGGGGATCCACCCGCAGGACGAGCATTTCCTCAACCGCGAGGTCTGGGACTTGGACAGCACCGGTCCGGAGCGCCGCCCGCTGCTGCTGCACTACCACCCGCTGGTGATCTACCGTTTCCAGGTCATCAAGCAGGCGGACACCGTGCTGGCGCTGTGGCTTCGTTCGGCCGATTTCACCCCCGAGCAGAAGCTTGCCGACTTTAACTACTACGACCCGCTGACCACCGGAGACTCGACCCTTTCGGCGACCGTGCAGTCGATCCTCGCCGCAGAGGTGGGCTATCGCGAGCTTGCCTGGGAGTACTTCGAACATGCGTTGAATGTGGATCTGGAGGACCTGCACGGAAACACCTCCGACGGGGTGCACGTGGCATCCACCGGAGGAGTCTGGGCCGCCCTGGTCTACGGTTTCGCCGGTCTGCGCGATGACGAAGACCGTTTGTGCTTCGATCCGCGGCTGCCGGAGCAGTGGGAGTCGATGAGCTTCAAGCTCGCCTGGCACGGCACGCAGATCCAGGTCACCGTTCATCAGCGGGCCATCGAGTTCACCCTGCGCGGACCGCATTCACGGCCCGTGTGGGTGCGCGGTGCACAGGTGGACCTGCCGGTGGATGAGGCAGTCAGCGTTGCCCTCGACGACCAGGGTCCGCGCCTTCAGGGGCGCCCGACCCTGGAGCACGTCTTATCCCTGCAGAAGGATGTGGGCGCTGAGATGCCGACCAAGCACTGGTAAACCTAGAGCTTCATTTCCTCCAGCGTGCGCCCCTTGGTTTCGCGGACCATAAAGGCCACGAAGAGCAGGGAGAGCAGCGCGAAGAAGGCGTAGATTCCGTAGGCCAGGGCCAGGCCGGCCTCGGCCAGCGCGGGGAAGGTCGTCGAAACCACGAAGTTCGCGATCCACTGGGCGGAGGCGGCAACGCCCAGGGCCAGCGCGCGGATGGAGTTCGGGAAGATCTCGCCGAGCAGCACCCACACCACCGGGCCCCAGGTGGCGCCGAAGCCGATCACGAAGAGGTTTGCGGCCACCAGCGCCACCATGCCCCAGGAGCCCGGCAGGGTCAGTGCGCCGTCCACGGTGACGGCCTGGGCGAAGGACAGCGCCATCATGCCCAGAGAGAGGGTCATGATGATCGAGCCGATCATCAGCAGCGCCTTGCGTCCCAGCACGTCGATCAGCAGCACCGCGATGATGGTGGCAACCACGTTGATCACGGAGGTGATCAGGGAGATGGTGAAGGAGTCGGATTCGGTGAAGCCCACCGATTTCCACAGCGTGGTGGAGTAGTAGAAGATGACGTTGATGCCGACGAACTGCTGGAACACCGAGAGCAGGATGCCTACCCAGACCAGCGGGTGGAAGCCGAACTTCCCCAGCAGGTCCTTGAAGCGCTGGCGGCGTTCGATGTGCACCGTGGTGCGGATTTCTTCGATCTTCGCTTCCGTCGCGGCCCCTGGCTCCATGCCCATGTCCCGGGTCAGCACGGTGGCGGCGTCGACGTAGCGTCCGCGCTCCACCAGATAGCGGGGGGATTCGGGCAGGCGCAGCGCCATCAGGCCGTAGAAGATCGCCGGGACCGCGAGCGAGAGGTACATCCAGCGCCACGCGGCCAGGCCGAACAGGCCAGTGGCTTCAGCGGAGCCCATGATGTAGACCAGCAGCGCGCTGACCAGGAACGCCACGAAGATGCCGAGCACGATCGCCATCTGCTGCATCGACCCGAGGCGGCCGCGCTGCTGTGCTGGGGAGATCTCGGCGATGTAGGCCGGCGCAATCACCGAGGCGAAGCCGACGCCGATGCCGCCGATAATGCGCCAGAAGACCAGGTCTCCGGCGCTGAAGCACAGGCCGCAGCCCAGCGCGGAGATCAGCAGCAGCCCGGAGGCGATGATCATGGTGCGCACGCGTCCGACGCGCTCGGACACCATGCCGGCAACCCAGGCGCCGATCGCCGCACCGAGCAGCGCACAGGACACCGTGAAGCCGATGGCCACCGAATTCAGCGAGAACGTCGTTTGCACGGCATCGACGGTGCCGTTGACAATCGAGGAGTCGTAGCCGAAGACGAACCCGCCCAGGGCCGCGCCCAGGGCGATGAAAATGAGTCGCGCGGAAATCTTTCCGTCAGGTGTTATCGCAGTCACAGTGCCAATGGTAGCGGAGTGAAACTATTTTGGAAACCCGCCTTACAATAGCTACTGCGAGAAGCTATTGCCGCGCATCCTGGCCGCGATGCTCATCAGGTGGAAGACCACCAGCGTGGCGATCGTTCCCAGGGCGATACCGCCGAGTTGGAATTGGCCGAAGCTGATTTCCGTGGTCACGGCGATCGCGATGATCAGCCCGGTGCCCGCGGTCATCAGGTTGATCGGGTTGCCGAAGTCCACCTTCGCCTCGATCCACAGGCGGGCGCCGACGATGCCGATCATGCCGTAGAGTACGATGCCCAAGCCGCCGATTACGCCTTCGGGGATGGTGCCGATCAGCGCACCGATTTTCGGCATGAAGGCAAGGGACATGGCAACGATGGCCGCCACCCAGTAGGCGGCGGTAGAGTACACGCGGGATGCTGCCATGACGCCGATGTTCTCCGCATAGGTGGTGGTGGCCGAACCGCCGCCGCATCCGGCGACCATGGAGGCCGCACCGTCGGCCATCAGGGCCCGGCCGTTGAACTCCGACAGGTCGCGGCCGGTCATCACACCCACCGTGCGCACGTGTCCGATGTTCTCGGCAATCAGCACAAACACCGCTGGCAGGAACAACAGCGCGGTATCCAGATGGAAGGTGGGCGTGTTGAAGCTCGGCAGGCCGAACCATGCGGCCTGGGCCAGCGGCGCAAAGTCCACCTGGCCCTGGATCAGCGCGATCACATAGCCGATCACCAGGCCCACCAGGATCGACAGACGCCCGAGCATTCCCTTGAACACCACGGTGGCGAGCACCGTGGCGATCACCGTCAGGAAGGTGGTGGCGGGGAAGTCGGTCATCGGCTTTAGGGTGGCGCTGGCCAGGTTCAGGCCGATCAGCGCGACGATGGTGCCCATGACCACCGGCGGCATCAGCCGGTGGATCCAACCGGTGCCGGTCTTCTGCACCACCACGCCGACAACGAACAGCAGCGCGCCGGTCATCACGATGCCGCCCAGCGCGGCGGACATGTCGTGCCCCTGGGTTGCGGCGATCACCGGGGAGATCAGCGCAAAGGAGGATCCCAGGTAGCTGGGGACCTTGTTCTTGGTCATCAGCAGGAAGATGATCGTCGCCACGCCGGTGAACAGCAGCGTGGTGGTCACCGGGAACCCGGTCAGCGTCGGCACCAGGATGCTGGAGCCGAACATCGCCAGAATGTGCTGGGCGCCGATCGAAATGGTCTGCGGCCAGTGCAGCCGCTCATCCGGGGCGACGACCTCACCGGGGGTGATGGTTCTGCCGTTGCCGTGAATGCTCCAACTCATGAATTCCTCCAGGTACCGTTTTAGACCGTTGAGAATTCTACGCTTTCACGATGCGCCTGCGCGAAAAACGCCAGCTCATGCTCGGAGGAGCGGATGAAGGCGGCGCGCATCCGTTCACGCTGCGCAGCATCGGCAAGCCACCACGCCTCGCGCACCATGTCCTTGGCCTGTGCGGTCGCCTCGTCGAATCCCGGGTCGGCATAGGTAGTCAGCCAGTCGTTGTACGGGTGGGCATCATGGTTCGCCGCCGCCAAGCGGTTGCCGATGTCCTGGTAGAGCCAGTAACAGGGCAGGATCGCGGCGATCAGCTCGCCATAGCTGGCGTTGCTCGCGTGCAGGTGGTTCACGTAGTTCAGGGTGGTGGCCGACGGGTTGGCCTGGCCCTCCACGAGGTGGCTGCGGTGCAGCTGCAGCTCGCCCTCCAGGATTTCCCCGGCGCCCTTGGCCCAGAAGCGCTGGGCGTCCAGGTCCGGGGCCAGCATGCTTGCCTGCGAAAGCACCTGTGCGTAATGCTGCAGGTAGAGCGCATCCTGGGCCAGGTAGTAGTCGAACGTCGCCTCCTCGAGGCTGCCGTCGGCCAACTGCACGATGAATTCCAGGTCGTCGATGCCGCCGCGCAGCGGTGCAATGTCCTCCCACCAGGCATCCATCGGGTCCCCGGCGCCGAAGAAGTCGACGAAGTGGTTCACCGGGCCGTGTCCGCTGCCCACCTCAAGGGCATCTGCCCCGGCGATGGCGCGGGCCAGGTAGCCCTTGGCCTGTTCGAGGGACAGCACCCAGTCGCCGGTGGCGGCAAAACGGGTAGCGATGGCGCTGGACAGGGTGCAGCCTGTGCCGTGGGTGTTCTTCGTATTGATGCGCGGGGCGGTGAATTCCGCCAATACGCCGCCTGCGGATACCAGTGCGTCGGGGCAATCTTCTCCTGCAAGGTGCCCGCCCTTGGCCAGCACCAGAACCTCGTGCGCCGCGGCCAAGCGCTGCGCCTGCTCAAGCACGCCTGCCCAGTCAGCTGCCGGCTCTGCGCCCAGCAGTGCGGCGAGCTCGATGATATTCGGGGTGATCACCGTGGACCGGTCCAGCAGCGGACGCAGCGCCGCCGCGTCCTCCAGCAGCCGGTCGCCGCTGGTGGCCACCATGACAGGGTCCAGCACCACCGGAGCATCCACCGTAGCCAGCCATGCCGCCACGGCGTTGATGATCTCGGCGTTGGCCAGCATGCCGATTTTTACGGCATCCACGCGCACGTCCGCGCTGATGGCTTCAAGCTGGGCGGCGACGAAATCCCCGCCAATGGCCTGCACCCCGCTCACACCCTGGGTGTTCTGTGCGGTCAGCGCGGTGATCACCGCCATGCCGTAGCCGCCGTTGGCCGCGATGGACTTCAGGTCCGCCTGGATTCCTGCTCCGCCGGATGGATCCGAACCTGCGATGGAAAGGATGTTCACTTCGCCGCCTCCCAGGCGGCAACCAGCTGTGCGCTGGCGGCCTGGGGGTCCGCGGCCTGGCAGATCGCGCGGACCACTGCCAGCCCGGCTCCGCCGCTGGCACGGATCGCCTTCGCGTCATCGGCGGTCACCGCGCCGATGGCCACGCAGGGAAGCTGCGTCCATCCGGTGCGCAGCGCAAATCCGTCAAGGCCCAGCGGGGTCGGGTGGTCCTTCTTGGTCGGCGTGGCGCGCACGGCTCCCACACCCAGGTAGTCGATGACCTCGGCATCCAGGTTCGCCTGCTCGATGTTCTCACGGCTGGACGCACTCAGGCCCAGGATCCCGTCGCCGATGATCTGGCGAGCCACGCGCACCGGCAGATCCTTCTGACCGATGTGCACACCGGTCACCGCGGCGCCCGCCGCCTTGGCGGCCAGATAGATGTCGATGCGGTCGTTGATCAGCAGCTCGGCCTTGCCCGCGGTCAGCTTCGCCGCCGCCAGGGTCAGCTCATAGAACTCGCGCGCGGTCTCATCCTTGGCGCGCAGCTGGATCCACCCGATCCCGCCGGCCACGGCGCCCTCGATGACTTCCAGTGTGCTGCGCGGGGTGCAGCTGGCGGTGTTGGCAACCAGGTAGGCTCCGAGATCACGCATGGGTTAGCTCCTCATAATTCAGTTCTTCAAGTTCTTGCGGCTCGGTCGCTGCCAGGGCGTCGAGGAACGCCACGGCAAAGCTGCCCGGCCCGCTGCAGTTGGCCAGCGCCTTTTCGGCGGCCAGCCCATAGAAACCGTGGGCTGCCACGGTGGCTTCAAATGGATCCTCGTGCACCGCGAGCATGCCGGCGCAGAACGCGCCCAGGGCACAGCCGCCGCCGGTGACCCGGGTCAGCCCGATGCCGTTGGTGCGCACCAGCGTGGTGCGCTTCGCGTCGATAATCGCGTCCACCTCGCCGGAAATCGCCACGACCGATCCGTATTTCCGCGCCAGCTCGCGCCCGGCGGTGATGGCTGCCTCCACACTGTCCTGCGAATCGACGCCGCGGCCGGTGGAATCCCAGCCGGCCAGCGCCAGGATCTCCGAGGCGTTGCCGCGGATCAGCGTGGGTCGGTGGGCGATGATTTCCTTGGCGAACTCGGTGCGCACCGGCAGGGCGCCGACCGCCACCGGGTCCAATACCCACGGGGTGCCGGCGGCGCTCGCCGAGTCCACTGCCTCGCGGATGGCGACAAGCTGCTCGGTCGTTGGGGTGCCCAGGTTGACCAGCATCGCTGAGGCCACCGACGCGAAAGGCCCGGCTTCGCCGGGCAGGTTGGTCATGGCCGGGGCGCCGCCGGAGGCCAAGAGGACATTGGCGGTGAAGTTGGTGACCACGGCGTTCGTTAAACAGAACACCAATGGGGATTGCTGCCGGTAGTTTTGGGCAACGATAGGCAGTGTCATGCGACATCCCTCCGCTAGCGTGACCTAGTTCAGGTTCAACGGGTCTTATCTCAGTCGGTTTCTCCGACACCCCGTGTCACTGTTCCCGAGGTTACGCAGTTTCAGCGCCCAAGACCAACTTCATGAACGCGCCCGACCAGGTTTGGGCGGTGCGAAAGAAGGAAGGATTAATGGGCTGATGGCCCCTCCCGTGCCGTAGTCTCGAGTCATGGGTCTGTTTACTTCCAATCCACTGCCGGAACCGGTCGGCGATTCAGCGCCTCCGGTTGACGAGCATCCAGCAAATATTGCCTCCACACTTGATCATTTGCGCCAATCGGCCGATTCTCGCATCACCCACCCTCGGCGCTTCCGCGCCCAGCAGCTGCGCGGGTTGGAGAAGATGTTGGATGAACACCTGCAGGACTTCCTAGAGGCGCTGGAAGAGGATCTTGGCAAGGGGCCGACCGAAGCCAAGTTCTCAGAGGTGGACGTGGTGCGCGCGGAGATCGACTACGCCCAGCGCCACCTGGCCGAGTGGATGGACAGCGACGGGGTCAAGGTTCCGCTGGCGCTGCAGCCGGCGATGGCCAAGATCGAGCCGCGGCCGCTGGGCGTCGTGCTGATCATCGGACCATGGAACTATCCGCTGCAGCTCATGCTTGCCCCGCTGGTAGCCGCGATCGCTTCCGGAAATGCTGCGGTGCTCAAGCCTTCAGAAATCGCCCCGGCAACTTCCGGAGCACTGGCAAAGTTCCTGCCCCTGTACCTTGACCGGCGCGTCTATGCGGTCATCGAGGGCGGCGTGGATACTGCTACCACCCTCTTGGCCGAACGCTGGGACCACATCTTCTTCACCGGCGGTGAAAAGGTGGCAAAGGTGGTCGCCGCGGCGGCTGCCAAACACCTAACCCCGATCACCCTTGAATTGGGCGGCAAATCTCCTGCCGTGGTAGACAACCATCTACCTTCCACTGCTAAACGGCTCGCCTACGCAAAGTTCATGAACGTCGGGCAAACCTGTGTCGCGCCCGACTACGTCCTGTCGATCGGGGACTCGACTGCACTGATCGACCGTCTGGGGCAGGCAATCACCAGCTTCTACGGCAAGGATCCACTCACCCACCAGGATCTGGGCCGAATCATCAGCCGCAGGCACTTCGACCGGCTGCTGGCGATGTTTGAACAGGGCGAGGTGGTCCACGGCGGCCAGTACGACGAGCAGTCGCTGCGCATTGCTCCGACGATTATGCGCAATGTCGATCTCGAGGGCACCCTCATGCAGGAGGAGATCTTTGGCCCGATCCTTCCCGTTGTCGAGGTGCAGAACTTCGAGGAGGCGCTGGAGTTCATCGCGGCCCGTCCAACCCCGCTGGCCGCGTACCTGATGAGTGAAAGCCCCCGGCTGCAGTCGATCTTCTCCGACAGGGTTCGTGCTGGAGCGATCGTGCACAACGCACCATTGGCCCAGATGGTCGTCCCGTCGCTGCCGTTTGGCGGTGTGGGAGCAAGCGGCATGGGCTCTTATCACGGCAAGCACGGTTTCGACAGGCTTTCGCAAATGCGCGCAGAACTGAGCAAAACGACTGTCGTAGACACCTTGAGCGCGATATATCCTCCATATTCTTGGGCTAAGCGAAAGATTATTGATCGCTTACTGTAGCGCGTTTCATAGCCTCGGGGCATGCCGAGGTGCTTGGATTGATAGGTTGTAATTTTTCTAAGCATCAGGAGATGTAACGCATGACCGAGCCCGCACCGTCTCAAGACGGCCTGAAGCGTGGTCTCAAGGCCCGCCACTTGCAAATGATCGCCATTGGCGGGTCGATCGGCACCGGACTTTTCGTCGCCTCGGGCGGCACCATTGCCGAAGCTGGGCCCGGCGGTTCGATCGTCGCCTACGCGCTGATCGGACTCATGGTTCTGCTGTTGATGCAGTCCCTGGGCGAGATGAGCGCCAGACTACCCGTTGCAGGCTCCTTCCAGACCTACGCAACGGTGTTCGTCAACCGGCACTTTGGCTTTGCCATTGGTTGGAACTACTGGTTCAACTGGGCGATTACGGTTGCCGCGGAACTGGTTGCCGCCGGAATCGTCATGTCCTATTGGCTTCCCGATGTTCCGAGCTGGATCTGGGCCGCTGTCTTCCTCATCCTGCTCACTGGATTGAATGCGTTGTCGGCCAAGGCCTACGGCGAAGGTGAATACTGGCTGGCGATGATCAAGGTCGTCACGGTCATCGTGTTCCTCATCTGCGGCGTGTTGATGATCTTCGGGATCTTGGGCGGCACTTCCCCGGGCTTCAGCAACTGGACCACCGGAGATGCTCCCTTTGTTGGCGGCTGGCTCTCGATTGTTTCGGTCTTCATGATCGCAGGCTTCTCGTTCCAGGGAACCGAACTGGTCGGCGTTGCCGCCGGCGAAGCCGAGAACCCGAAGCGCGATATCCCCAAGGCGATCAAGGCGATCTTCTGGCGCATCATGCTCTTCTACATCGGCGCCATTTTCATTATCGGCACGCTGATTCCGTACACCGACCCTTCGCTACTTTCGAGCGGGGCTTCCGACATTGCGACCTCGCCGTTCACGCTGGTATTTGAACGCGCTGGCATTGCCTTTGCCGCGGCCCTGATGAATGCGGTTATCCTTTCCGCGATTCTATCTGCGGGCAACTCGGGCCTATATGCCTCTGCGCGCATGCTTTATTCCATGGCGCTGGACGGCAAGGCTCCAAAGATCTTTGGCCGGCTCAACCGCCGCGGAGTGCCGGTACCCGCCATGCTGATGACTGCCTCGATTGGCCTTTTTGGATTCCTGACGGCGATCATCGGACAGGGTGCGGCCTATACCTGGCTCCTGAACGTCTCGGGCCTTTCGGGCTTCATCGCCTGGGTTGGCATCGCAGTGTGCCACTATCAATTCCGCAGGCAGTACATAGCCAGCGGACGAGACTTGAAGGACCTGCCGTATATGGCACCGCTGTTCCCACTGGGCCCGATCCTCGCGTTCGTCATTCTGATTGTGGTGATTGCGGGCCAGAACTATCAGGCGGTCATCGAAGGAAAGGTGATGGAAGTCGTTTCAAGCTATATCGGTCTTCCGATCTTCCTGCTGTTGTGGCTGTGCCACTGGCTGGCCACCCGAAAGCAGCCAGCCGTGAAAATCGATCCTTGGACCGCCAAGCTTCACTAAGCGCTTAGCGCCGCATCAACAATTACCCGGGCTTCCGCCAGCACCTGCTGCAGATGCTCGGGTGATTTTGTTGATTCTGCGTAGATTTTGTAGATGTCCTCGGTTCCAGAAGGGCGCGCGGCAAACCAAGCGTGCTCACTGGAAACCTTCAGGCCGCCGATGGCAAAGCCAGAAGCCTCGGTGGCCTTGACGGTAATTGGATCTCCCGCCAGGTCCTGGGCGCTGACCATGCCGGGATCCAGCTTGCCCAAAATCGCCTTCTGCTCGCGGTTTGCAGGGGCGTCGAACCGGTCGTAGTAGCTGCCGCCATGCGCCGCCACCAGTTCGGCGTGGATCTGGCTTGGGCTTTTGCCTGTGACAGCACGGATTTCACTGGCCAGCAGCGCCAGCATGATGCCATCCTTGTCGGTGCTGAAGGCCTTGCCCGAGAAGTCCAGGAAGCTGGCGCCGGCGGATTCTTCGCCACAGAAGCCGACGTTGCCGGAAGCCAGTGGATCGACGAAGTACTTGAACCCTACGGGTACCTCAAGAAGCGTACGTTCGTGGGCTGCAACAACGCGGTCGATCAGCACCGAGGAAACCAAGGTCTTGCCGATCGCTGCGTCTGCCGGCCACAGCGGTCGATGGGACAGCAGATAGTCGATTGCCACGGCAAGGAAATGATTCGGATTCATGAGGCCTGCATCCGGGGTGACGATGCCATGGCGATCGGCATCGGCATCATTTCCGGTGGCGATGTCGTACTTGTCCTTGTTAGCTACTAGGGAAGCCATGGCGTGGGCGGAGGAGCAGTCCATGCGGATCTTGCCGTCCTTGTCCAGGGTCATGAAGTTGAACCGGGGATCGACGTTCTCGTTGACGACCTGCAGGTTCAGCCCATAGCGGCGCCCGATTTCAGCCCAGTAGTGCACCGCGGCCCCACCCAGCGGATCTGCACCAATTGAAATTTTCGATGCGGCGATTGCAGGGAAATCGATCACCTGGGCCAGGTCGGTGATGTACAGCTCTCGGAAGTCGAATGGCTGAGCATTTGGCGCGCTGCGCTTGATCTCGGTGCTGTTGAGCAGTTCATTTGCACGGGCGGCGATTGGTCCGGTGATTTCAGATTCTGCTGGACCGCCATGGGGAGGGTTGTACTTGATTCCGCCGTCCGCCGGCGGGTTGTGCGATGGGGTGATGATCAGTCCGTCAGCCTGTTCATCGCCTGCTGCGTTGTGAACCAGAATGGCGTGGCTCAATGCAGGGGTGGGAGTCAGTCCGTCTTCTGCAAGCACTCGGATGCCGTTTCCGGCCAAAACTTCAAGCGCGGTTCGGTATGCGGGCTCTGAAAGTGCGTGGCTGTCCTTGCCGACATACATTGGTCCGCTGATGCCTGCAGAGTTGCGGTAGTCGACAACTGCCTGGGTGATAGCGGCGATATGCGCTTCGTTGAACGTGCCATTCAGGGATGTGCCTCGGTGGCCCGAAGTGCCGAAGACTACTGCCTGATCCGGATTGTCTCCGGAGGGAATTATTTCCGTGTACGCATCAAGCACTTCCTGAAGATTGATCAGATCGGATTCCTGGGCAGGTTGCCCTGCTCGTTCGTGTGCCACTGCATACCTCTCTTTGATGGTGCTTTTCTTGTGCGTCCATAGAACAATGGATAGTGATGAGCTATTACCCATATCCCACGAACATGAACCAGCGACCTCCCGAATCAAATGGATTATCGGTGGCGTCCCTAGTGCTTGGCATTCTTTCAATGTTGGGGTTCGCAGTTATCATTCTAGTTCCATTGGCCGGAGTTATCACCGGGCACCTTGGTTATGCGAGAGAGCCGAATTCGCGTGGACTTTCTGTGGCGGGTTTGATTACTTCGTGGATAGCGCTCGTATTGTCCGCAATGATCTATGCCTTTATCATCTGGGCGATCCTTATGATTCCGGATACCTCGGACGGTTTTTACTACAATTACTACGACGGAAACTATTCATGATCAGTCGGGTGGCCTAGGGTAATCATCATCGAAGATGCTCCAAAATTACTTTTTCTCCGACGCAATTGAAGTAAATATTTGCCGCACTAATTAAATTTCCGTGAACGGAATTATGATTCAGTTTCCCTTCAATTCACGGCTGAGTCGAACAAATTCTTAAACAAAAACTGTCATGTATTGGGACATCGGTGACAAAACTGCATCAAGACATCAGTAACACTTG
>NZ_JALDXV010000021.1:0-59124 GCF_032154645.1 Glutamicibacter sp.
ACGTCGACATCCTGTGCCTGCAGGAGGTGCGCGCACCGGACAAGGTGCTGCGCGAGCTGATCGGCGATGGTTGGCACATCCTGCATGCCGAAGCCAAGGACAAGGGCCGCGCCGGAGTGGCAGTGCTCTCCCGCGTTGAGCCGGTGGCGGTGCGCGAAAACATCGGCGACGAGTACTTCGCCGACGCAGGCCGCTGGGTGGAGGCGGACTTCGATGTGAACGGCGAAATCTTCACCGTGGTCTCCTGCTACGTGCACTCGGGCGAACTGGGCACCCAGAAACAGGATGACAAGTACCGCTTCCTGCAGCGCATGACCGACTACCTGCCAGCGCTGGCAGCAGAAAAGGACCACGTGCTGGTGGTGGGCGACCTGAACGTCGTGCACACCGAGAAGGACATTAAGAACTGGAAGCCGAACCACAATAAGCGCGCCGGCGTGATGGACGAGGAGATCGCCTACTTCGACGGCTTCTTCGGTGCCGTGGGCTACAAGGATGTTGCCCGGCAGCTGGCCGGCGACACGCAGGGGCCCTACACCTGGTGGTCCTACCGCGGGCAGGCCTTCGACAACGACGCCGGCTGGCGCATCGACTACCACATGGCTACCCCGGGCCTTGCAGACAAGGCGATCAAGTCGCACGTCGACCGGGCATCGAGCTATGACCTGCGCTTCTCCGACCACGCACCGCTGGTCGTCGACTACCAGTTTTAAGGAACATTAATGAAATCCCGCGTACTTTCGGGCATGCAGCCTTCGGGCGATTCACTCCACCTGGGCAACTACCTCGGCGCGCTGGTCAACTGGGTCAAGACCCAGGACGAGTACGACGCGTTCTTCTTCATCCCGGATATGCACGCAATCACCGTGCAGCAGGATCCCGCAGAGTTGCGCGCCCGCACCCGCAAGACCGCGGCGCAGTTTATTGCCGGCGGCATCGACCTTGAGAAGTCCACGCTGTTCGTGCAGTCCCAGGTGCCGGAGCACGCCCAGCTGGCGTGGGTGCTCAACTGCCTGACCGGCTTCGGCGAGGCAAGCCGCATGACCCAGTTCAAGGATAAGTCGGCCAAGGGCGGCTCGGACGCCGCCAGCGTCGGCCTGTTCACCTACCCGATCCTGATGGCAGCGGACATCCTGCTCTACCAGCCGCAGGGCGTGCCGGTGGGCGACGACCAGCGCCAGCATGTGGAGCTGGCCCGCGACCTGGCCAAGCGCTTCAACCACCGTTTCGGCGAGACCTTCACCGTGCCGGAGGCGTTCATCCCGAAGGAGGGCGCGCGCATCTACGACCTGCAGAACCCTACCTCCAAGATGTCCAAGTCTGCGGAGTCGCCGAACGGCCTGATCAACGTGCTGGACGAGCCGAAGCTGATCGCCAAGCGCATCAAGTCGGCGGTGACCGATGCCGGCACCGTGATCGCCTATGACAAGCAGGAAAAGCCAGGCGTTTCCAACCTCCTGGACATCCTGGCGGCGGTGACCGAACGCCACGTGCCTGAGCTCGTGGAAGAGTTCGACGGCAAGATGTACGGGCACCTGAAGGTGGCAGTGGCCGACGCTGTCGTCGAACGCCTGACCCCGATCCGCGAACGCACCCTTGAGCTGCTGGACGATCCTGCAGAGCTGGACCGCCTGCTGCTCGCCGGCGCTTCCAAGGCCCGCGAGGTGGCGTCCAAGACCGTGGCAGATGTCTATCAGAAGGTCGGCTTCCTGCCGCCGCTGGGTGTCTAGTGATGAGCGTTGAATCCCGGTTTACCCTGGGCGTAGTGATCCCGGTGCCGCAGCCGCACCGGGACACCCTGCGTGCCTGGCGCCGGGAATTCGGGGGAGAAGCCACGGAGCCGATTGCCCCGCATATCACCCTGGTTTCGGGGTCCTACCTGAACACCTGGGAGCGGGCGGCGGCTCAGGTGCGCCGCGTGGCGCAGCAGGGTTCGCAGTTCTCCGTCCGCCTGGGTGCGGCGCTGACGTTCAGGCCCGCCAGCGAGGTGGTGTATCTTCCGCTGGAGTCGGGCACCGAAGAGTGCTGGGCGCTGCACCGAGCTTTGCTGGGCGATGCCCTGCGCCATGAGTCGGGCTTCGCCTACCATCCGCACCTGACCATCGCGCAGAACGTGCCGGCCGACCGGCTGGACGCTGCACAGGCGGCGCTGCACGAGGTCGATCTGGAATTTACCGTGGAATCGATTCAGCTATTCGACACCGCCAGCGGGCAGTGGAATCTGAGCGAAGAATTGCCCCTCGGAAAATGAGGAAACGCCGGCTTCTGGGCCGGCGTTTCCCTATTCATGCCATTGGTGGGCCTGCTCGGCGCAGCCCTCCCTTGGCTGGCGGACGTTAGGCCAATGGAACCTTGACGTCGCTTCCGCCTTCTTGGGTGATGCGATCACGCATCTGGTTCACCGTAGGTTCTGAAATGAACCCGCCGGCAAAGAGCCCCTGTCCCTGGGCGAAGTACTTGGCCTGGTTCAACAGTTCGGTCGGCACGAACCCGAAGACCTCGCCGATCTCGGCCAGGTCGCGAGGGGAATTCACGCGCATCAGGCCGAGATTGTCGCACTGCGAGAGCACGTTCGGGTGGATCTTTGTAGGACGCTGGGTGGACAAGAACAGCCACAGCCCAAACTTTCGGCCCTCGGCGGCGATCTGAATGAGCTGTTCGGTCAGAGCCTTTTCTACAGGTGTCACCGGATTCGGTGAACACAGATTGTGTGCCTCATCGATGACGATGAGCACCGGCTTGCGTTGCTGGCGGGTGGCCCAAAGATGTTCCAACATGCCGAGGGCCGCAACCTTTGGCTCATCATGATGTCCAAACCCGCCCAAATCCATCACCGTGACGCGGGGACGAGATTCGATGATGTCAGTTGCCGAGGCTGCGCCCCGCGACCAAAGACCCCAGTCCAGCACCTGAAGATTCTCGACCCTGTTGGCCAAGCGGATCTTTCCCGGATCCCCTGAGCCGCGAAGGGTTGAGATTAACTTGTCGTCGTCGAAGTCGTATTCAGTGCCGTCCAAGTGCACCAAGACGTTGTATTCTTCGGCGTCCAAAACCGGGTCAAGCTGAAGTATCGCCGCCTTGGAAGCTACCGAGAAGTCGGTAAAGCGGATTTGCAGCCGTGGCCCTTCGGCGGAGGTCGTGTTCAAGATATGCATCGAAGCATCCTTGATCTTCTGTGCTTCGTCGGCGTCTGCCTCGGGGCGGATTCCCTCTAGCTTTGTAAAATCAGCGTTGGGATCCATGACGAGGATTGGCAGCTGGGTCTTGAGGATCAGCTGTTCCAAGACCACGCCGAGTGCATAGGTCTTGCCCGAGCCGCTCTGGCCGCACCAGAAAGTATGACGGTTGAACTTAGAGGCGTTCAGCTGCACCTGTCCGTCGTCGTCTCCTACGGGCGTTCCGATACTCAGCGGCTGCATACTCTATTTCCTTTGATTCACTGGGCGGGACGATCACCCCGCAACTCTCAATCAGAATCTTATGTCGCACGGCGTAAAAAGTGGCTGGTTGTGCGTTGTTTTCACGCGTCATCTTCGTGAAATCACCAACAATCGAATGGGAGCGAGCGAGGTCGTACTCAATTCATCAACGGGGCATTACGTGTAAGAACTACGTAATTTCTGAGCTCGCCCGCCAACAACGCCGATTCGGTGTACCGACAGCAAGCGCCCGCACAGGCAAGCGATGACTAGTCGTTTTATTCAGGTACGAAAACGCGATGTCGTCACGTTCTGAACGGTGGCGTCCAAGATCTGGGCCAACTGGGATTTGCATACCAAAGTTGGCAGAATTAGACGTAGCGCACGTTAGCGCCCACGGGACCCCTCTTTATGCGGGGCAAGCTTTTGGAGAAGATGCATGAATTTACCACATGACACTATTGATCCGGATGGACTGCTTGAATACTCGGTGGTGTTCACCGACCGCTCGCTGAACCACATGTCCCAGCGATTTGTCGGCGTCATGCAGCAGCTACTTGAAATTCTGCGTGAAGCATATGACGCGAACAGCGTCGCAGTGGTCCCCGGCGGCGGCAGCTATGCCATGGAAGCTGTGGCTCGCCAGCTCGCGGACAAGCAGCGTGTCCTCGTGGTCCGCAACGGCCTGTTCTCCTACCGCTGGTCGCAGATTTTCGAGTCGGCGGGCAATGCGGCTGAAGTTCTGGTGGCACCGGCGCGTGCCGAGAGTGACCAGCCGCAGGCCGCTTTCGCTCCGGCGCCCATCGAAGAGGTCACGGCATTGATCCGCGAGCAGCGTCCAGCAGTGGTGTTCGCACCTCATGTGGAGACGGCCGCCGGCATCCAGCTGACCGACGAGTACATTGCAGCACTGGCCCAGGCGGTGCACGAGGTCGGCGGTGTGATGGTCCTTGACTGCATTGCTTCGGGTGCTTCATGGGTCTCGATGAAGGCGACCGGCGTCGACGTGCTGATTTCGGCTCCGCAGAAGGGCTGGAGCGGCACTCCCTGCGCCGGCTATGTCATGCTCAGCGAGGCGGGCGCCGCAAAGGTGCAGGCAACCACGTCAAGCAGCTTCGCGCTGGATCTGAAGAAGTGGCTGTTCATCGCCGACGAGTACGTTGCCGGCCGTGCGCCGTACCACGCGACCATGCCTACCGACTCCCTGGCTCACAATGCTGAACTGATGGAAGAAGCCCGGCAGATCGGTTTGGACAAGCTCAAGGCAGCCCAGGTAGAGCTGGGTGCCAAGGTGCGTGCGCTGATGGCCGAGCGCGGCTTTGCCTCGGTGGCGGCGGCGGAGTTCGCAGCCCCTTCGGTGGTCGTCAGCTACACCGATGACCAAGGCATCCGTACCGGTGCGGCCTTCAAGGAAGTCGGCGTGCAGATCGCCGCTGGCGTCCCGCTGCACTGCGGCGAGCCGGAAGACTTCTCCAGCTTCCGGCTGGGCCTGTTCGGCCTGGACAAGCTGGGCGACGTCGACGGCACCGTCGCACGCCTGAAGGACGCGCTGGACCGTGTCGCCTCGAAGTAGGTAGTGCTTAAGGCGTCCGTTTCCTTTAGGAGACGGACGCCTTTGTCGTACCTGCCACGGCGGCGCCGCGGGCTGGATCGGGGATTACTGCACGTTAGCGTTAGCCCCGGGGGAGTCCAGATCAGTCAGGTCGGGAGACACCGCCCGATCGATGCTTTCACGCAGGATGTCTGCATGGCCCGCGTGGCGGGCTACCTCGGCAATCAGATGCTGCCACACCCAGATCCCGGAGACCGAGTCGCCGACACCGGGCCACCTCCGGTCGCCCAGGGGAACCCGGACGTCGACATCGAACAGGCCCAGCCCGTCGGCGAGAATAAAGTCGATGCAACGGTCCAGCTGACGTTGGACGTCTTCGACAGGGGTTCCGGACAGATCCTCCAAGCCCTCATGCATGCGCATGAATCCCAGCTGGGCGCTGATGCCCGGGTAATGCTCCACCGGGACGACGTCGGGCGCCCGCTGGGCGGTGACCAGCCATCCGTGGGCCACCTGGGCGCAGTGCATGGCGATTCCCGAGAGCGACAGGGCACTGGCGGTAGGGTGGGAAGCCGCCTGTTCGGTGGTGAGACCGTGTAATGAGGCGCGTACCTGGCGCAGCTCGTGAATGAGCAGTGCCGGGAGATCGTCATTTGAGTCAACCTTCGGTGGCATCAGCGTCATGAAATACTCCCAGCAGGTGAAGCGGTCATTTATTCCGAGCCTAGACATCGCCTAGCGTGCAGACAACCCCCTGGGGGTGTTAAAGACGATCGGGCCGTTTCCCTCGCAGGAGGAAAACGGCCCGATGGCTTGCGCACTTAGACGGTGCGCGACAGGATTGCCTGCTTGACCTCGGCGATGGCCTTGGTCACCTGGATGCCGCGTGGGCATGCTTCGGAGCAGTTGAAGGTGGTGCGGCAGCGCCACACGCCTTCCTTGTCGTTCAGGATCTCCAGACGCATATCGCCTGCATCGTCGCGCGAGTCGAAGATGAAGCGGTGGGCGTTCACGATGGCGGCTGGACCGAAGTACTGGCCGTCGGTCCAGAACACTGGGCAGGAGCTGGTGCATGCTGCACACAGGATGCACTTGGTGGTGTCGTCGAAGACTTCACGTTCTTCGGCCGACTGGATGCGCTCCTTGGTTGGCTCGTGGCCCTTGGAGATCAGGAATGGCATGATCTCGCGGTAGGACTGGAAGAACGGTTCCATGTCCACGATCAGGTCCTTCTCCAGCGGTAGACCCTTGATTGCTTCAACGGTAATTGGCTTGGAGGTGTCAAGGTCCTTGAGCAGGGTCTTGCAGGCCAGGCGGTTGCGGCCGTTGATGCGCATGGCATCGGAGCCGCAGACGCCGTGGGCGCAGGAGCGGCGGAAGGACAGCGAACCGTCGTGGTCCCACTTGACCTTGTGCAGGGCGTCCAGCACACGGTCGGTGCCGTACATGGTCAGCTTGAAGTCTTCCCAGTAGGCCTCGGCGCTGGACTCAGGCAGGTAGCGGCGAACGCGCAGGGTGATGTTGAAGGTTGGGATTTCTCCGCCGCCACCGACGCCGGCCTTCAACTCAATCTTTGATGGTGGTTCTGGCAGTTCGGTGCTCATTAGTACTTACGCTCCATTGGCTGGTAACGGGTAAAGACAACCGGCTTGGTTTCCATGCGGATACCGGAGATGCCTTCGGTGGTGGCGTTGTAGTCGCGGTAGGACATCGAGTGGACCATGAAGTTCTCATCGTCGCGGTTCGGGAAGTCCTCGCGGTAGTGGCCACCACGGGATTCCTTGCGGTGCAAGGCGGCGGTGGTCATGACCTCTGCAAGGTCCAGCAGGAAGCCCAACTCCACGGCTTCGAGCAGATCCAGGTTGAAGCGCTTGCCCTTGTCCTGGACCGATACGTTCTTGTAGCGTGCGCGCAGGTCCTCGATGACGCCCAGGGCGGCCTTCAGGGAGTTCTCATCGCGGAACACCTGAACGTTCGCATCCATGGTGTCCTGCAGGGTCTTGCGCAGCGCGGCAACGTTCTCGGTGCCGGTGGAGGAAAGCAGGCCGCCGAGCTGGGCGTTGACCAGTGCTTCAGGGTTCTCCGGCAGCTCGACGAAGTCAGCGGTCTTGGCGTACTCAGCGGCGGCGATGCCGGCGCGGCGGCCGAAGACGTTGATGTCCAGCAGGGAGTTGGTGCCCAGACGGTTTGCACCGTGCACCGAAACACAGGCGGTCTCGCCGGCTGCGTACAGGCCCGGGACGATCGTGTCGTTGTCCTGCAGGACCTCGGTTTCGATGTTGGTCGGCACGCCGCCCATGGCGTAGTGCGCGGTCGGATACACGGGAACCGGATCGGTGAATGGCTCGACACCCAGGTAGGTGCGGGCGAATTCGGTGATGTCAGGCAGCTTGGATTCGATGTGCTCCGGCTCCAGGTGGGTCAGGTCAAGCAGCACGTAGTCCTTGTTAGGACCGCAGCCGCGGCCTTCGCGCACCTCATTGGCCATCGCGCGGGCCACGATGTCACGCGGTGCGAGGTCCTTAATGGTCGGTGCGTAGCGCTCCATGAAACGCTCGCCGTCGGAGTTACGCAGAATTGCGCCTTCACCGCGGGCGCCCTCGGTGAGGAGAATGCCCAGGCCTGCAAGGCCCGTTGGGTGGAACTGGAAGAACTCCATGTCTTCCAGCGGCAGACCCGAACGGAAGGCGATGCCCATGCCGTCGCCGGTCAGGGTGTGGGCGTTGGAGGTGGTCTTGAAGACCTTGCCGGCGCCGCCGGAGGCGAAGATGACCGACTTGGCCTGGAAGACGTGCAGTTCGCCGGTGGCCAAGTCGTAGGAGACTACGCCGGCAACGCGCTTCTGCTGGTAGGCAGTGCCGTCTTCGCGGAATGCCTCTTCTTCAACCATCAGCAGGTCAAGAACGTAGTACTCGTTGTAGAACTCAACGTTGTGCTTGACGCAGTTTTGGTACAGGGTCTGCAGGATCATGTGGCCGGTGCGGTCAGCTGCGTAGCAGGCGCGGCGCACGGCGGCCTTGCCGTGGTCGCGGGTGTGGCCGCCGAAGCGACGCTGGTCGATCTTGCCCTCTGGGGTGCGGTTGAACGGCAGACCCATCTTTTCAAGATCGAGCACTGCGTTGATGGCTTCCTTGGCCATGACCTCTGCCGCGTCCTGGTCGACGATGTAGTCGCCGCCCTTGACGGTGTCGAAGGTGTGCCACTCCCAGTTGTCTTCCTCGACGTTGGCCAGTGCGGCGCACATGCCGCCCTGGGCTGCACCGGTGTGCGAGCGAGTTGGGTAAAGCTTGGTTAGCACTGCGGTGCGTGCACGCTGACCGGATTCGATCGCTGCACGCATACCTGCACCGCCGGCACCGACGATGACTACGTCGTACTGATGTACCTGCATTCTAGATGCTCTCTTTTCTAAAAAATCTATTGTTCTTCGGGGTTAGCACTGTGGCAGGGTGCTGCCGGCGACGCATGGGTCGAAGGTGAAGATCACCAGGGTGCCCAGAACAACGATGAAGATCGTTGCCACGTACAGCAGGCCCTTGAGCCATGCGCGGGTAGCGTGCTTCTCTGCGTAGTCGTTGATGATGGTGCGCACACCGTTGGTGCCGTGCAGCATTGCCAACCAGAGCATTGCCAGGTCCCAGAACTGCCAGACCGGATCGGCCCACTTGCCGGCTACGAAGCCGAAGGAGATATCGGAGATGCCGCCGCCGACCATGAGGTTCGAAATCAGGTGGCCGAAGATCAGCACGATCAGTGCAACGCCGGAAAGACGCATGAACAGCCATGCGATCATTTCGAAGCTGCCGCGCGAACGTGGTCCGCGCTTGTACTTTGGATCAAGACGCTGGCTGCGTGGAGCAGGAATAGTAACGCTCATGGTTAGTGGCTCCCGAATGCGATCGACAGGTGACGGATGGCAAAGCCTGCGAAGACAACAGCCCAGAGGATCAAGACGCCCCAGAGCATCTGACGCTGGTACTTGGTGCCCTGCTTCCAGAAGTCAACCAAGATCAGACGCAGACCATTGAATGCGTGGAACAGGATGGCTGCGACAAGGCCGGTTTCACCGAGCGCCATCCATGGAGTCTGATAGGTGCTAATTACTGCGTTGTAGGCGTTGGCATCGACACGCACAAGCGAGGTGTCCAACACGTGAACCAGCAGATAGAGAAAAATAACGACACCGGTGACTCGGTGTCCCACCCAGGACCACATGCCTTCATGGCCGCGGTATAGGGTGCCTGACGAAGTCTTCGACACTGAACTAAACCTCCAAGGCTCGCAACGGCGCATGTGTATATTGCACACAATGAGATTTGACGCACTTGTGCGAGCGTTCCTTTTGTGAGTCTAAACCACTTTCAGGACTTCGATCTATTTCGTGTCCATATCATGTGAGTATGTTCACCGAATCGCGTCAACTATGCGCTAAATGGTCGGAAATCCGCGGAAATTACCGTATGAGATCCTTGCGTATTTGATGTCCATGAATTGCCGTCGCGGGCAGTGATAATAGGGCTCAATCGGGTGTATCAATTACCCTTAGTAGCGTGAGTGAAGATATTTTTTCGCGTTTTTACGGTGTCATTCCAGCCGGCGGTGTAGGTTCACGCCTGTGGCCGCTCTCGCGCGCCTCGGCGCCGAAGTTCCTGCACGATCTAACCAGTTCCGGTTCCACGCTGATCCGTGCAACCTATGACCGGTTGTGCCCGGTGGCCGATGAACGGATCATGGTTGTCACCGGCCAGGCCCACCGCAACGCGGTGCTGGCTCAGCTGCCGGAGCTGGTGGACCTGAACCTGGTGTTGGAGCCCGAGCCGAAGGACTCTGCTGCGGCCATTGGGTTGGCGGCGGCGATCCTTTATCTTCGCGATCCTGAAACGATCATGGGTTCCTTCGCGGCTGATCAGGTGATCGAGCCGGTGGAGGTGTTCCAGGATGCGGTGCGTGAAGCGGTGCTGACCGCTGCGACGGGCAAGATCGTGACCATTGGTATTCATCCAACGCATCCGTCGACCGGTTTCGGCTATATCCAGACCGGTGAGCTGCTGGGGGTTCAGGGGGCTCCGAGTGCCCGCGGTGTGGAGCAGTTTGTGGAGAAGCCTGACGAGGATACCGCCCGCCAGTACCTGGCGAGGGGTGGGTTCTTGTGGAATGCGGGCATGTTCGTCGCGCCGGTGGCGTTGATGCTGCAGCATTTGAAGGCCAATGAGCCGGCGCTGCATGACGGGTTGATGAGTATTGCCCTGGCGTGGAACACGCCCGAGCGTGATGAGGTCATGTCTCGTGTGTGGCCTGGTTTGCCGAAGATCGCTATTGACTATGCTGTGGCGGAGCCCGCGGCGGCCGCGGGGGATGTTGCGGTGGTTCCCGGTGTCTTTAACTGGGATGATGTGGGCGACTTCGCGGCGATTGGCCGGTTGAATAAGGCGCGGGAGGAAGAGGGTGTGACCACGCTGGGTGAGAGCGTGCGCGTGTATGCGGACCAGGCGACCGGTGTGGTTTATGGGGATCGTCCGCGGGTGGTGGCGTTGATCGGTATTGATGATGTGATCGTGGTGGATACTGCTGATGCGTTGTTGGTGACGACGAAGGAGCATGCGCAGCGGGTGAAACAGACGGTGCAGACGCTTAAAGATCAGGGTCGTGTCGACCTTTTGTGATAAGCGCGCCCGCGTTTCATGAAAAAATCTATTTTTCAAGAAACGCGTCTGACTAGGTGATATATAGTCCAAGATGTCAGATCCTGTGATGCATATCATATATATCACTGGTATATCAAGACCTTGATATTGCCTTAAATCCGTTGCTAGGCTCAAACGCCATGAGTACCGAGAATGAATCCGGGATGCGACCCGGGCCAATGATCGAGCATTCACCGAGCGTTGCCGAGCCACGGACCAGAATCAATAAAGTGGTCTTTTTCGGTTCTGCCTTCGGTGTGCTGGCCATTGCGCTCTGGGCCATCTTCGATAAGGAATCCGCCGACACGGTGCTGACCTCCATGGTCACGTGGATCGGCAAGAACTTGGGGTGGTACTACACCCTGGTAGTTGTCAGCGTCCTGTTGTTCGTCGTCATGGTTGCCGCGAGCAAGGTCGGCAAGACCCGACTTGGACCCGACCACGCCCGCCCGACCTTCAACTTCTTCACCTGGACCTCGATGCTGTTCGCCGCAGGCATCGGCATCGACCTGATGTTCTTCTCGGTGTCGGAGCCTGTGACGCAGTACCTCGCCCCGCCGCGCGGAGACGGCTCCACCGCCGAAGCCGCCCGCCAGGCGCTGGTGTGGACGCTGTTCCACTACGGCCTGATCGGCTGGGGCCTGTACGCACTGGTCGGCATGGCGCTGGGCTACTTCGCCTACCGCCACAACATGCCGCTGAGCATCCGCTCGGCCCTGTACCCGATCTTCGGCAAGAAGATCAACGGACCCATCGGCCACGGCGTCGACATCGCCGCGGTGTTGGGCACGATCTTCGGCATCGCCACCTCGCTGGGCATCGGCGTCGCCCAGTTGAACTACGGCCTGTACTTCATCTTCGGCATCCCGGAGAACAACGCCTGGAAGATTGCGCTGATCGGCCTGTCGGTGGTCATGGCCACCATCTCCGTGCTGACGGGTGTGGAGAAGGGCATCCGCCGCCTCTCCGAGCTGAACGTGATCCTGTGCATCATCCTGGTCGGCTACATCCTGGTCACCGGCAAGACCGCGTTCCTTATGGACGCAATGGTCGGCAACGTGGGCGACATGATCGCGCAATTCCCGTTCATGGCGCTGGATACCTTCGCCTATGACCGCCCCGATGCCTGGCTGAACGGCTGGACGCTGTTCTTCTGGGCCTGGTGGATCGCCTGGGCGCCGTTCGTCGGACTGTTCCTTGCCCGCATTTCCCGCGGACGCACCATCCGCCAGTTCGTCTTCAGCGTGCTGATCATTCCGATGGCATTCATCCTGATCTGGATCTCGATCTTCGGCAACAGCGCCATCGAGCTGATCATCGACGGCAACGCCGCCTTCGGCGAGGTCGCGATGAACACCCCGGAACGCGCCTTCTACTCGCTGCTTGAGCAGTACCCCGGCGTGCCGCTGATCGCTGGCATCGCCACCTTCACCGGCCTGCTGTTCTACGTGACCAGCGCCGACTCGGGCGCCCTGGTGATGGCGAACTTCACCTCGCACCTGAAGGACTCCGAATCCGACGGCTCCAAGCCGGTGCGCCTGTTCTGGTCGCTGGCCATCGGCATCCTGACCCTTGCCATGCTGCTGGTCGGCGGCGTGCCGACCCTGCAGGGCGCCACGGTGATCATGGGGCTGCCGTTCTCGGTGGTGCTGGTGTTCGTGATGCTGGGGCTCTACAAGTCGCTACGGGTGGAGTCGGCGCTGGCCAACAGCTACGACAGCTCGCTGCACTCGGTGCTCAGCAGCCGCAGCAGTTCCCTGAGCGACCGCCGCAATTGGCGCCAGCGTCTCTCGCGCCAGGTCAGCTACTCGGGACAGGAGCAGACCGCTGCATTCATCAACGACACCATCAAGCCGGCGCTGCGCGAAGTCTACGAAGAGTTCCTGGCCCAGGGCGTTGACGTCGAACTTGAAATCAAACAGGTCGGCGGCCTGCAGCTGGAGTCGGTGGACCTGATCGTCGTCACCCACCCAGAGCAGCGCTCCTTCAAGTACCAGGTGTACCCGGTGCGGGTGAACATGCCGTCCTATGCCCGGGTGACCACCAGTGCAGATGTGTACTACCGGCTGGAGGTCTTCAACCAGGAAGGCAGCCACGGGCACGACCTCATGGGACTGTCCCAGGAGCAGGTCATCGCCGATGTGCTGGACCAGTACGAAACCCACATGGCATTCATCCACCACCAGTCGATCACCGCCGAACGCAGCCAGATCAATGAGGACGGCTGCACCAAGACCGACTGGGAGCGGGACTTTGAAACCGGAATGATTCCGGTGGTTCCGGCATCAGCCCACGACGTGCTGGATGAAGAAATCGAAAATTTAGACAAGAACGAAAAAGAAACGATGAAGGAGAACTCATGACCGTGAGCAGCGCAGAATCGCTAACCCAGAGCCCGAATCAGCAGTTGCTGACCACCGGAGAGTCAATCTTCATCGACGGCGCCTTCGGCCCGGCGGCCTCCGGGGAAACCACGGGGATCTACTCGCCGGCCGACGGTCGGCAGGTGGCCCTGGTTTCCGCAGGCAGCCAGCAGGATTCCGAGCGAGCCATCGCCGCGGCCCGCAAGGCCTTCGACTCCGGCGTATGGACCTCAGTGCAGGCCCCCGAGCGCGGTGCATTCCTGCTGAAGGTCGCGGCCCGGCTGCGCGAACGCAAGGAAGAATTCGCCACCGCGGAGACCCTGGATACCGGTAAGCGGATCATCGAATCCCGCATCGATATGGATGACATCATCGCGTGCTTCGAATACTTCGGCCGCCTGGCAGGCCAGGATTCGGGCCGCATCGTCGATGCGAACGACGCGAACGTCCTCAGCCGCATCGTCTACGAACCGCTGGGCGTGGCTGCGATGATCACCCCGTGGAACTACCCGCTGCTGCAGGCTGCCTGGAAGATCGCCCCGGCCCTGGCCGCAGGCTGCTCCTTCGTGCTCAAGCCCGCCGAGCTGACCCCGTCCACCTCGATCCTGATGATGGATGTGCTCAACGAACTCGGCCTGCCGGCCGGCGTGGCAAACCTTGTGACCGGCACCGGCTCCAAGGCCGGAGCCATCCTCTCCGAGCACCCGGACGTCGACCTGGTCTCCTTCACCGGCGGCCTGATCACCGGACGCAAGATCGCAGCGGCCGCCGCCGGCACCGTGAAGAAGCTTGCCCTGGAACTGGGCGGCAAGAACCCGAACGTGATCTTCGCCGACGCCGACTTCGACGCCGCCGTGGACAACGCGCTGAACGGCGCCTTCGTGCACTCGGGTCAGGTCTGCTCGGCAGGTTCCCGCCTGCTGGTTGAAGAGAGCATCGCCGAAAAGTTCGTCGATGCGCTGGTGCGCAAGGCAGAACAGATCACCCTGGGCGGCCCCTTCGACCCGCAGTCGGAGACCGGTCCGCTGATTTCCGACGACCACCTGTCCAAGGTCCACGCCTACGTGCAGGGCGGCATCGCCGAGGGTGCCCGCGTCCGCTGCGGCGGACGCAAGGCCACCGAAGAGGACGGTGCGGGACTGAGCAACGGCCACTACTACCTGCCAACCGTGATCGACCAGGTCACCAGCTCCATGAGCGTGGCGCAGGACGAGGCTTTCGGCCCGACCGTGACCGTTGAAACCTTCAGCACCGAAGAAGAGGCAGTCAAGATTGCCAACGACACCGTCTACGGCCTGGCCGGGGCGGTATGGACCCAGGACGCCGGAAAGGCCCAGCGCGTTGCCAACCGCCTGCGCCACGGCACCGTCTGGATCAACGACTACCACCCATACCTGCCGCAGGCAGAATGGGGCGGTTTTGGCCAGTCCGGCAACGGCCGCGAACTTGGCCCAACAGGGCTTGCCGAGTACCAGGAAGCAAAGCACATCTACCAAAACCTGAACCCGCAGGTCACCGGCTGGTTTGCCGAGAAGTAACGAGAAAGGGAGAAAAATGAGCATTGATAAGAAAGACTTCGACTACATCATTGTTGGCGGCGGCTCCGCAGGCGCCGCGGTAGCATCGCGATTGAGTGAAGATCCCACCGTTACCGTTGCACTGGTTGAGGCAGGTCCCGACGACCGCGGCTACGACGAGGTGCTGCAGCTCGACCGTTGGATGGAGCTGCTTGAATCGGGCCTCGACTGGGACTACCCGATCGAGCCGCAGGAAAACGGCAACTCCTTCATGCGCCACGCCCGCGCCAAGGTCATGGGCGGCTGCTCCAGCCACAACTCATGCATCGCCTTCTGGGCACCACGCGAGGACATCGACGAGTGGGAGTCGAAGTTCGGCGCCACCGGCTGGAACTCCGAGATGGCCTACCGCCTGTACAAGAAGCTGGAAACCAACGAGGACGCCGGACCGGATGCACCGCACCACGGCGACTCGGGCCCGGTCAAGCTGATGAACGTGCCGCCGGTCGACCCCTGCGGCGTGGCAATCCTGGACGCCGCCGAGCAGGCGGGCATCCCGCGCGCCAAGTTCAACAACAATGAGACCGTCATCAACGGCGCGAACTTCTTCCAGATCAACCGCCTTCCGGACGGCACCCGTTCCTCCTCCTCGGTCTCCTACATCCACCCGATCGAGGGCCGCGAGAACTTCTTCCTGCTCACCGGCCTGCAGGCGCGCAAGCTGAACTTCGATGCAGACAAGCGCTGCACCGGCGTGGATGTGGTGGACGGCGCCTTCGGCCGCACCGTCACCCTGAACGCCGCCAACGAGGTCATCGTCTCCGCCGGTGCCATCGACTCGCCGAAGCTGCTGATGCTCTCCGGCATCGGCCCGGCTGAACACCTCAAGGAGGTCGGCGTCGAGGTGCTCGTCGACTCTCCAGGCGTGGGCGAACACCTGCAGGACCACCCGGAAGGCGTGATCCAGTGGGAGGCCAAGAAGCCAATGGTCGAGTCCTCCACCCAGTGGTGGGAGATCGGCATCTTCACCCCGACCCAACAGGGCCTTGACCGTCCGGACCTGATGATGCACTACGGTTCGGTGCCGTTCGACATGCACACCCTGCGCCAGGGCTACCCAACCAGCGAGAACACCTTCTGCCTGACTCCGAACGTCACCCACGCAAAGTCGCGCGGCACCGTGCGCCTGCGCAGCTGCGACTTCCGTGACAAGCCGAAGGTCGACCCCCGCTACTTCACCGATCCAGAGGGCCACGACGCCCGCGTCATGACCTACGGCATCCGCAAGGCCCGTGAGATCGTCGCCCAGTCGCCGATGACCGACTGGGCCGGCGTCGAGCAGTTCCCGGGCCAGGATGTGCAAAGCGACGAAGAGATCTTCGACTACCTGCGCCGCACCCACAACACCGTCTACCACCCAGCCGGTTCGGTTCGCATGGGCGCCGAGGACGACGTGATGAGCCCGCTGGATCCGCAGCTGCGCGTCAAGGGTGTGACAGGTCTGCGCGTCGCCGACGCATCGGTGATGCCGGAGCTGGTGACCGTGAACCCGAACATCACGGTGATGATGATCGGTGAGCGCTGCGCCGAACTGGTTCAGGAAAATCCTGCACCTGCCCGCACGGCAGAGCTGGTCAGCGAAGCCTAATACACCACGCCGGGGCACCGCCACTATTGGCGGTACCCCGGCGCTGTGTTGCGTATTTGACACCTACATTACGGATAAACTGTCTTCCCTAGGCTCAAGGCGCGTATCGTCGAAAGGTGTCTTCAGTGAGTGAAATCGGCAGTTTGGGATCCGTGGACGTATGGACCACGTCATTGTTGCCTGCGTTGATTAATTTCCGCCGGGAACTGCATCGCAACCCAGAGCTGTCCTTCGCCGAGTATCAGACCACCGAGCGCATCCTTGAAGCCCTTCGCGCAGGAGGGCTCGAACCGGTCAAAATGCAAGACACCGGGGCCTATGTCGACATTGGCGAGGGCCCGATCCGCCTTGGCCTGCGCGCAGACATCGACGCACTTCCGGTGCTTGAAGAAACCGACCTGGACTACAGCTCCAGCATCGAAGGGGTCGCGCACGCCTGCGGCCATGACATCCACACCACCGTCATGCTCGGTGTAGCCCTGGCCCTGGCGAAGATCCGCGACGCCGGAGAACTGCATGGAAAGATCCGCGTGATCTTCCAGCCGGCCGAGGAAAAGCTTCCCGGGGGAGCGCTCTCGGTCATCGAGCAGGGGCTGCTGGAGGAAGTTCCTCGAGTACTGGCGCTGCACTGCGATCCACGCATCGACGCCGGGAAGATCGGCACCCGCATCGGCGCCATCACCTCCGCCAGCGACACCATTCGCATTGAGGTCAACGGCCGCGGCGGGCACACCTCGCGCCCGCATCTGACCGAAGACATCGTCTTTGCGATGAGCCAGATCGCCACCCAGGTTCCTGCGGTGCTGGGCCGCAAGGTCGACGTCCGTTCAGCGGTTTCCGTGGTGTGGGGACAGATCCACGCGGGCAGTGCCCCGAACGCGATTCCAGCCACCGGCTACCTTGCGGGCACCATGCGCTGCCTTGACGGCGATATCTGGTACGAAGCAGGAGAACTGCTCGACGCCGCGGTGCGCCAGATCGCCGCACCCTACGGCGTAGAAATTAAACTGCAGCACACCCGCGGCGTGCCACCGGTGGTCAATGCACCGGATGAAACGGCGCTGATTGAATCGGCGGCCCGCCGCGAATTCGGCAGCGACGCGATCGAGCTGACCCCGCAGTCGATGGGCGGCGAGGACTTCGCATGGATGACCCAGAAGGTCCCCGGGGCGATGCTGCGTCTGGGCACCCGTACACCCGGAGGCAAGACCTTCGACCTGCACCGCGGCGACTACATCCCGGATGAGCGCTGCATCGAAGTAGGCGTGCGAATCATGTGCGCCGCAGCGGTCCAGGCAATCGCCGAAGTCGACGCCGATTAGGGCAAACGCATAAAAACAGCAAAAATTTTTGCTGTGGGCAATTGAGTTAAACAATTGGCTCATTGACTTGGGTTTTGACGTTAAGCGCTTGCCGTTTCGAGTCTGAATATCGCCCAAAATGTAATGATTGCCGTCTTTACCTCTGACGTATCTCGGATAGGCTATGGAGACGATGGGAACGTTTGCACATTGCTGTGCAATCGGAGGGCTTGGGTAATGGTGCCCTACGTGAGATGAAAGACCTCACGACTCCCGGTTATCTCGCATAACTTACTGGAGGAAAAGATGCGCTTCGTATCGCGCAAGACCGGTTTGGCCGCGGCCATGATCGGCATCTCGGCTTTGACTTTGAGCGCCTGTGGCGCCGCACCGGAGGAATCGGCAGCTAACTCCGAGAATTCCGACTACATCGGCTGCATCGTTTCCGACTCGGGCGGATTCGATGACCAGTCCTTCAACGAATCCTCCTACCGCGGTCTGCAGAACGCGAAGAAGGATCTGGGCATTCAGACCCGCGAAGCGGAGTCCAAGGAAGTTTCCGATTTCGAGCCTAACCTGCAGGGCATGATGAGCGCAGGCTGCAACCTGACCGTCACCGTGGGCTTCCTGCTGGCTGACGCCACCGAGAAGACCGCGAATGCGAACCCTGACAAGCACTTCGCCATCGTCGACAACCAGTACAAAGAGCCAATCAAGAACGTCAAGCCGATCATCTACGATACGGCTCAGGCTGCCTACCTGGCTGGCTACGTAGCGGCGGCCACCTCCAAGACCGGCACCGTCGCCACCTTCGGCGGCATCAAGATTCCTACCGTCACCATCTTCATGGACGGCTTCGCCGACGGCGTTGCCAAGTACAACGAAGACAAGGGCAAGAACGTCAAGCTGCTCGGCTGGGACAAGGACAAGCAGGACGGCACCTTCACCGGCGACTTCGAGAAGCAGGACAAGGGCAAGCAGGTCACCAAGAACTTCCTGTCCGCCGGGGCAGACGTGGTCATGCCTGTTGCAGGTCCGGTGGGCAAGGGTGCAGGCGCAGCCATCAAGGAAGCCAACAAGGCAGGCTCCGACGCCATGCTGGTATGGGTTGACTCCGACGGCTACCTGACCGCTCCCGACTACAAGGACATCATGCTGACCTCGGTCATCAAGACCATGGACCAGGCAGTTGAAGACGTGATCACGGCAGATACCAAGGGTGAGTTCAGCGCCGATCCATACATCGGCACCCTGGAGAACACCGGCGTCGACATCGCACCGTACCACGACTTCGATTCCAAGGTTTCAGACGAGACTAAGCAGGAAGTTGAGGCACTGAAGCAGGCCATCATCTCCGGCGATCTGAAGGTTGAATCGCCTGCCAGCCCTAAGAAGTAGCTAAGGCACGCACATCATGGAGCGCGCTACCGCCACCACCACTGCTGGTGAGACGGTAGCGCGCTCTATGAATGCCTACGGGCCAACCTAGTTTTTGACTTCTTTGATACAACGAACAATGAAGATGGTGGAATCGTGAAACTCGAACTACGAGGAATCTCGAAAGCCTTCGGTTCCTTCTACGCGAACAAGAACATCGACCTCACGGTTGAAGATGCTCAGATCCATTGCCTTTTGGGTGAAAACGGCGCGGGAAAGTCCACGTTGATGAACGTGCTCTACGGGCTGTATCAGCCGACCGAGGGCCAAATCCTGGTCGATGACAAGCCGGTGGAATTTTCCGGCCCAGGCGATGCAATGGCCGCCGGAATCGGCATGGTGCACCAGCACTTCATGCTCATCCCGGTCTTCACCGTCGCCGAGAATATCGCCCTGGGCGCCGAGGCAACCAAGCCTGGCGGCGTGCTGGACCTGGCGGTGACCCGCAAGAAGATCCGTGAAATCTCCGACCGCTACAACTTCGACGTCGACCCGGATGCGATCGTCGAAGACCTGCCGGTTGGCGTGCAGCAGCGCGTGGAAATCATCAAGGCCCTGGTGCGCGACGCGCGGGTGCTGATCCTCGACGAACCCACCGCGGTGCTGACCCCGCAGGAAACCGACGAGCTGCTGGACATCATGCGCCAGCTGCGCGACAACGGCACCTCCATCGTCTTCATCTCCCACAAGCTGCGCGAGGTGCGCGCGGTATCCGACGTCATCACGGTCATCCGCCGCGGCGAAGTCATCGATTCTGTATCCCCGGAATCTTCCACCACCGAACTGGCAAACCTCATGGTCGGCCGCGCGGTGCAGCTGAACCTGAACAAGGAAGCGGCCACCCCGGGCGAGGTGGCCTTGCAGGTCAAGGACCTGAGCGTGGTCAACCCCGCGGGATCCACCACCCTGGATGCGGTCTCCTTCGAGATCCGCCAGGGCGAAATCCTTGCGGTGGCTGGCGTGCAGGGCAACGGCCAGACCGAACTGACCGAGGCGATCCTCGGCACCCAGCCGGTGACCGCCGGATCCATCCTGCTTGAAGGCAAGGAACTGGTCGGCAAGTCGGTCAAGCAGGTGCTGCGTTCCGGCGTCGGATTCGTCCCCGAGGACCGCTCGGTGGACGGCCTGGTCACCCAGTTCTCCATCGAAGAGAACCTGATCCTCGACCTGTACGACCGTGCGCCGTACGGCAAGGGCATCTCGATGAACCTGGGCGCGATGAAGAAGAACGCCACGGCGCAGATCCAGGAGTTCGACGTCCGCACTGACAACCAGCTGAACCCCGCCTCAAGCCTTTCGGGCGGCAACCAGCAGAAGGTAGTCATGGCCCGCGAACTCTCCCGGGACCTGAAGCTGTTCATCGCCTCGCAGCCTACCCGCGGCGTGGATGTCGGTTCCATCGAGTTCCTGCACCGCCGCATCGTGGCAGAACGAGACAAGGGCACCCCGGTCATGATCGTCTCCACCGAACTCGACGAGGTCATGGAGCTGGCGGACCGCATCGCCGTGCTCTACAAGGGCAGGGTCAACGGCATCGTTCCTGGCAACACCTCCCGCGAGGTGCTCGGCCTGATGATGGCCGGCGTCAGCGCCGAGGAGGCCTTCAGTCAGGCCGAATTCGCCAAGTCTGACAATGAGCCGGTGGAAGCAAAACCAGTGCCGGTTGACCATGATGCGCGCAGCGATACCCAGGAAGGAGAGGGACAGTGAGCGAAACGACAACGCCTGCAAAGACCGATACCGATAACTCAGGCAACGACCTGTTCCGCAAGATCACCCAGGGGCCGGCGATGGTCTCCGTGCTCGGCGTTTTCGTCGCACTGGTCATCGGCGGACTGCTCATCGCCCTGACCGACGAACAGGTAGCGGAAACCGCCGGCTACTTCTTTGCCCGCCCCGCAGACTTCTTCAAGGCAGTCTGGAGCGCTGGCACCGAAAGCTACGTGGCGCTGTTCAACGGTTCGATCTACAGCCCAACTCAGGGCTTCAAGCCGTTCCTTGAAACCCTGGCGGTGTCCACGCCGTTGATCTGCGCCGGTTTGGGCGTCGCTCTGTCCTTCCGTGCGGGCCTGTTCAACATCGGCGCCCAGGGGCAGATCATCATCGGCGCCACCATGGCGGCCTACGTGGGCTTCGCCTGGCACCTGCCATTCGGCCTGCACCTGCTGCTGGTCATCGTCTTCGGCCTGATCGGCGGCGCCCTGTGGGGCGGTCTGGTCGGCCTGCTCAAGGCGAAGACGGGCGCCCACGAGGTGATCCTGACGATCATGTTCAACTACGTGGCCCTGTATCTGCTGGACTACCTGATGAACACCCCTGCCTTCCGCCGTCCGGGCGAGACCAACCCGATCTCGCCGATCCTGGACGACAGCGCGCTGTTCCCCTCCCTGCCAGGCTCCCGCCTGCACCTGGGCTTCGTGATGGCGATCCTGCTGACCCTGGCCGTGTCGTGGATGCTCAAGCGCTCCACCATCGGCTTTGAATTCCGCGCCGTGGGCCACAACCCGGCGGCTGCAAAAACCGCCGGCGTGAACGTCGCCCGCACCACCATCTTGGCCATGGCGCTGGCAGGCGCCCTGGCGGGCGCCGCAGGCGTGGCACAGGTGGCGGGCACCGAAAAGGTCCTGACCAGCGGCGTGGCAGGCTCGATCGGCTTCGACGCGATCACCGTGGCGCTGCTGGGCCGCTCCACCCCGTGGGGCACCTTCTTCGCCGGCCTGCTCTTCGGCGCATTCAAGGCCGGCGCGGTGAACATGCAGATCACCACCGGCACCCCGATCGACATCGTGTTGGTGGTGCAGTCCCTGATCGTGCTGTTCATCGCCGCTCCGCCGCTGGTCAAGTCGATCTTCGGCTTGAACCGCAAGAAGAAGAGCCCTAAGAAGCTGGAACCAGTGAAGGCAGGTGCCAAGTGACTACCACCTTGCAGCCGGCAATAACCGTATTGCCCAGTAAGAAGACCCCGGTCATCCTCACGGTGATCGCAGTCATCGTCTTCCTGTTCTTCGGCCTGATGGGCAACGGCGAAGTGGCGCACTTCCAGCTCGGCAGCGCCGGCGACGCCTTCGCGATTCCAGACCTCGCCTTCCCCGGCAAGCTGAGCAACATCATCATCGGCGTGCTGCTGCTGGGCATTGCCGCCTACGCCTGGTGGCTGCGCAGTAAGTCCGAGCAGGTGGCCATCTGGCTCATCTCGGTGGCCGCGGCGCTGTTCGTGCTCTCGTTCCTGATCTGGGTGGTCTCCGGCGCAAACATCACCACCATTTCGCTCTCCAGCCTGCTGGCGGGTGCCGTGGTGCTAGCGGTGCCGCTGGTCTTCGGCTCCCTGTCGGGTGTGCTCTGTGAACGTGCAGGCGTGGTCAACATCGCCATCGAAGGACAGCTGCTGGGCGGCGCGTTCACCGCGGCGCTGGTCTCCTCAATGACCAAGAATGCCTTCCTCGGCCTGATCGCCGCGGGCATTGCCGGCGCACTGGTTTCGCTGGTGCTCGCGCTGTTCTCCATCAAGTACCTGGTCAACCAGATCATCGTCGGCGTGGTGCTGAACGTGCTGGTCTCCGGCATCACCGGCTTCCTGTTCACCACGGTGATGCAGGAGGACCCGGAGCTGTACAACTCGCCGGTGCACCTGCCGGTCATCGACATTCCGGTGCTTTCATCGATCCCTGTGATCGGCCCGATCCTGTTCCGCCAGTCGGTCATCGGCTACCTGATGTACATCGCCGTGTTCGTCGTCTGGTTCGGCCTGTTCAAGACCAAATGGGGCCTGCGCGTGCGTGCCGTGGGCGAGCACCCGAAGGCGGCAGACACCCTGGGCATCAAGGTCAACCGCACCCGTTTCTGGAATGTCACCCTGGGCGGCATCGTCGCGGGCATCGGCGGCTCCTTCTTCACCCTGGTGGCCATCGACTCCTTCACCAAGGAAATCTCCGGCGGCCGCGGTTTCATCGCCCTGGCGGCGGTGATCTTTGGACGCTGGAACCCGATCGGCGCCTTCCTTGCAGCGCTGCTCTTCGGCTTCGCCGACAACCTGCAGGTGATCCTCACGATCATCGGCACCCCGGTGCCGAGCCAGTTCATGGCCATGATGCCGTACCTGGTGACGATCTTCGCCGTGTCCGGACTGGTGGGCCGTTCCCGCGGTCCGGCGGCGGCCGGCGAACCCTATGTGAAGGAATAACCGGAGCACCCATGGAAAACAACACCGCGCCGTGGTCGCAGCTTGAAGCTGCGGCCGCGGCCGCGCTGTCCAAGGCCTACGCACCCTACTCGAACTTCCGTGTGGGGGCTGCCGCCCTGACCAGCGACGGCCGCATGATCTCAGGATGCAACATTGAAAACGCCGCCTACGGCGTCACCCTGTGCGCCGAATGCGCCATGGTCGGCGAGCTCTTCGCCACCGGCGGCGGTACCCTTGACTACTTTGTGTGCTTCGGCCAGCTGGGCACCGGCCCGCTGGAACTGATCACTCCCTGCGGGCGCTGCCGCCAGCTGCTCTTCGAGCACCGCGGCAGGGACCTGAGGATCAAAACCGCCAACGGCGTCGTCGGCATGGACCACCTGCTGCCCGACGCCTTCGGCCCGGACAACATCACCGCATAACACCCGCTCTCAAGAACTGGAGGCCGCACCATGGCTGCCGAAAAATTCAGTGCCGTTGAAGTCATCCGCACCAAGCGCGACGGCGGTGAACTGAGCGCCGCGATGATCGACTGGACCATCGACGCCTACACCCGCGGCGTCATCGCCGAAGAACAGATGTCCGCGCTGAACATGGCGATCTTCTTCCAGGGCATGAACCGCACGGAGATCTCGCACTGGACCGCCGCCATGATCAACTCCGGCGAACGCATGGACTTCTCCACGCTGGCGGATCCCGCGGGCAGGATCCTGTCCACCTCCGACAAACACTCCACCGGCGGCGTGGGGGATAAGATCACCCTGCCGCTGGCACCACTGGTGGCAAGCTTCGGGGTGGCCGTTCCACAGCTTTCGGGCCGCGGCCTGGGCCACACCGGCGGCACCCTGGACAAGCTGGAAGCCATCCCCGGATGGCGGGCCGAGCTGTCCAACGAAGAGCTGTTCTCCCAGCTCTCCACCGTCGGTGCCGTCATCTGCGCCGCCGGGACCGGGCTGGCCCCGGCGGACAAGAAGCTCTACGCCCTGCGCGACGTCACCTCCACCGTCGAATCAATCCCGCTGATCGCCTCATCGATCATGAGCAAAAAGATCGCCGAAGGCACCGGAACCCTGGTGCTCGACGTCAAGGTCGGCTCCGGCGCGTTCATGAAGGATGAAGCCAACGCCCGCGAACTGGCCGAAACCATGGTGAACCTCGGCACCGACGCAGGGGTGAACACCGTCGCCCTGCTGACGAATATGGACACCCCGCTGGGCCTGACCGCCGGCAACGCGATCGAGGTGGAGGAATCTGTTCAGGTGCTTGCCGGCGGCGGACCGGAAGACGTGGTCGAACTGACCGTGGCGCTGGCCGCCGAGATGCTGGCGGGAGCCGGGATCAAGGACGTGGACGTGCGCGCCGCGTTGAACGACGGTCGGGCCATGGACAAATGGCGGGCAATGATCAGCGCCCAGGGCGGCGACCCGGATGCAAAGCTGCCGGTGGCCAAGGAATCACACACGGTGCTGGCGCCTGCCGAAGGCGTGCTGCTCAAGCTCGACGCCATGGACATCGGCCTGGCCGCGTGGACGCTGGGCGCAGGACGAGCCCGAAAGGAAGATTCGGTGCAGGCAGGGGCCGGGGTGCGCCTGCACGTCAAGCCTGGCGCCCTGGTACGCCGCGGCGAACCGATCGCCACCCTGCTGACCGACACCCCGGAAAAGCTGGAGCGCGCCATTGAACTGGTGCAGCGCGCCGTCATGATCGGCTCCGAGGCCGACCGTCCCGACATGCGGCTGATCCTCGACCGCATCTGTGCAAACTAGCACCACCCTTGAAGCACCCGCCCGCGGGTGCTTCAACTTTTAACCCCTGCTTCCCAATTTTTCCCTCAACATCCCGGGAACTTGTTGCATGGTGCTGAACGTTGTGTAGGTAAGCTCCACCCACGGTCTTGCATCCACTGTGATAACAATCGGCCAGAAGTTTGATGCGCACCTGAGGGTGCTTGAGCGAAAATAGAAGAGTGCGCGGCACAACGCTCGCACTGGGGGAAAGAGTATTTACACATGATGGAACTGGTCAACGAGGCAATTGGCCAGGCAGCAAGTGCCTGGTGGGTATTGCCCCTGCTTTTCCTTTTTTGCATGCTCGACGCAGTCTTTCCCATCGTTCCCAGTGAATCATTCCTCGTATCCCTCGCTTCCGTGGGCATCCATACGGGCACTCCCAACCTGCTGTTGATCGGCATCTTGGGCGCAGCAGGTGCCATCATCGGCGACCAAATCACCTTCTTCATCGGCCGCAAACTCGGCTCCCGCGGTTTCAAATGGATGAACAATCCCCGGGCGCACAAGGTGCTCAGCTATGCAGAGAAAAAGCTTGAAACCTCCGGCGCACTGCTGATCTTCACCGCACGCTATATCCCGATCGGCCGCGTGGCAGTGAACCTGACGGCCGGAGCCACCGGATTCAGCCACCGCCGCTTCGCATTCTTCGACACCATCGGCGTCGTCACCTGGGCCGCCTATTCGGTGGGCATCGGTGCCCTCGCCGGCAACTGGATGCACGACAACAAGATCCTGGGCATTGCCGTGTCCATCGTGGTCGCCCTGGTCCTCGGATTTGTCATCGACCGGATCGTGAACTGGCTGCTCGGGCGCTACCACAAGCACGAAGAACAGCACGCCACCGCGCAGCAGGAGAAGGTGCTGGAAACCGTGCCGCCGACCGTTGACGAGCGTTAACTTCACCGTTTGATCAGCGTCACATCCCGGCCGGCAGAACTTTACCCGTCAGAACTGTCAGTTGGCGCATTTTGCGACTAGGCTCAGTGGTGTGACTGAAGAACTGATTCAAACCGCCTACGATCCCGAATTCGATTTCCGGGATCTGCCGAAAGTTTCACTGCACGACCACCTCGACGGTGGTCTGCGTCCAGAGACCATCATCGAACTCGCCGCCGAAATCGGCCACGAGTTGCCAACTACTGACGCCGAAGCTTTGGGCGACTGGTTCCGCGAATCAGCAGACTCGGGATCCCTTCCACGCTACCTGCAGACCTTCGAGCACACCCTTGCGGTGATGCAGACCCGCGAGGCGCTGATCCGCGTGGCCCGCGAGTTCGTCGAAGACCTGGCAGACGACGGCGTGATCTACGGCGAGGTCCGCTACGCTCCGGAACAGCACCTGCGCAATGGGCTGAGCCTAGACGACGTGGTCGACGCCATTCAGGAGGGCCTGGACCAGGGCTGTGAAGAACTGAACAACGAGGGCCACCCCATGCAGGTAGGTCAGATCCTGACCGCCATGCGCCACGCGGACAACGGCTTGGAAATCGCCAAGCTCGCCCTGCGCCACCGCGGCCGCGGGGTCGTGGGCTTTGACATCGCCGGTGCCGAAGAGGGCTTCCCCCCGTCGCGGATGAAGGACGCCTTCGACCTGCTGGCCGATAACCTCTTCCCAACCACCGTCCACGCGGGTGAGGCAGCCGGGCTGGACTCCATCAAGGAGGCCATCCTGGTGGGCCGCGCCCAGCGCCTGGGCCACGGCGTGCGCGTTGCCGAGGACATCGAGATCGAGTTCGGCGGCGTTGACGACGACGGCGAAGAGGTCGGCGAGGATACCGGGCTGGTGTCCCTGGGGCCGGTGGCAAACTGGGTCCGCGAACGCGGCATCCCGCTGGAAATCTGCCCGTCCTCCAACCTGCAGACCGGCGCCACCGCTGAATTCGGCGAGGGCATCGAATCGCACCCGATCGACCTGCTGGTGCAGACCGGCTTCAACGTGACGATCTCCCCGGACAACCGGTTGATGTCAGGCACGACCCTGTCCGACGAGTACGAGCTTCTGGTCGAGGCCTTCGACTACGACCTGGAAGACCTGCTGGATCTGACCCTGAACGCCGCCGAGGCGGCCTTTGTGCCGCTGGAGATGCGCGAACTGCTGGTCGAGTACATCAACGACTACTACGACCACCTGCTCGATGATGACGACGAGATCGACGAAGACTACGACGAAAGCTAAGTCATAGCAGTTATTGAACGAACGCCCACAGGCCATCCTGTGGGCGTTCGTGTCGCGTCGGGACACGTCATGTTGTAGTTTGACGGTAGCACCCGGCCAGCAACAAGGAGAGAGCATGATCGAAATCCTCAGCCCCGCCGAACTGAGCAAGGCGCAGTCCGCCGGCGCACTGGTGGGAAATATCCTCGCCACCCTCAAAGCCGAATGCACCGTGGGAACCAACCTGCTGCAGATCGATGCCCGGACCAAAGCGATGATCGAAGAGGCCGGGGCGGTCTCCTGCTACGTCGACTACGCACCGGCCTTCGGCCGCGGCCCCTTTGGCCACTACATCTGCACGGCGGTGAACGACGCGGTGCTCCACGGGAAACCGCACAGCTACAAGCTGAAGAACGGGGACCTGCTGACCCTCGACCTGGCGGTGACGCTCAACGGCATCTCAGCCGACGCCGCCATCAGCTTCATCGTCGGAGACAAACAGGATCCGGGCGACCTGAAGATGATCGGCACCACCGAACAGGCGCTGGCGGCGGGCATTGAAGCGGCGCAGCCCGGGGCCCGCATCGGAGACATTTCCCACGCCATCGGCGCCGTCCTGTCCGGTGCCGGATACCGGATCAACCTTGAATACGGCGGCCACGGCATCGGTACGACCATGCACCAGGACCCGCACGTGGCCAACAACGGGACCCCGGGACGCGGCTATATCCTGCAGCCGGGGCTGCTGCTGGCCATTGAACCGTGGGTCATGGCGGACACGAACCGGTTGAAGATCGACGCCGATGGGTGGACGCTGCGCAGCGTCACCGGGGCGCGCACGGCGCACACCGAGCACACCATCGCCATCACCGAGAACGGACCGCAGATCCTCACCCTCCCGACGCACTAGGTCCGCGCGGGCGTCGGAGGCGGCGATAGCATGATGTCATGTCAAGCAACCAAAGCCCCATGGATGAACTGATCCTTACGGTGCAAACCCTCAGAGAACGCTGCGCATGGACCGGGGCGCTGACCCATGAAAGCCTGCGCACCTACCTGATCGAAGAAAGCTATGAGGTGCTCGACGCTATCGGTGCGCAGGATGCGGCGCTGCTGAAGGAGGAGCTGGGGGACCTGCTGTTCCAGATCCTGCTGCATTCGCTGATCGAGCAGGAGGCCGGCGCCTTCACACTGCAGGATGTGGCCGCCACGCTGAATGCCAAACTGCTGCGCCGCAATCAACATGTCTTCGACGAACAAGGACATATTCGGGGCAATATCACCAAGGACGTCGAGCAGATCATCCGCGTGTGGGACGCGGCCAAGCAGGCCGAACGGGCGCAGGGGCAGTCGCCGCGCAAGAATGCAGGTCTGCCGGCCGGGCTGCCCTCGTTGACGCTCGCCCAGAAGCTGCTCGATCGCCATGCCCGCGCCGATTCTCCGGCGGTCAGCGGGCACCGGCCCAGCGCCCGGATGCACGCCCAGGTGCAGGACGAGAAGCAGCTGGCGGCCGAATTGATGGCGCTCACCGCGCGGGCCCAGGAGCTGGGATTGGACGCCGAATCGGTGCTGCGTGATCAGATCCAGCGAACCTACGGCGCCACCGAGGACGAAACATCATCGTCGGAATCGTCCACTAAGCGCTAGGCTAGAGACAGGCGAAGGCGCCGACGGTCACTCAGCGACCGCTGGCTGGCCAGCCCTTAGACCACCCCTTTCTACAAGGAGTCCATACTCATGGCATTGATTGACGCCATTCACGCGCGCGAAATCCTTGATTCCCGCGGCAATCCGACCGTTGAGGTCGAGGTACTGCTCACCGATGGTTCGCACGGACGTGCCGCCGTTCCTTCGGGCGCATCCACCGGCCAGTTCGAGGCAGTAGAGCGCCGCGACGGCGACAAGGACCGCTACCTGGGCAAGGGTGTGCTGGGCGCTGTCGAGTCCGTCATCGAGGAAATCGCTGAAGAGCTCGAAGGCCTTGACGCCACCGATCAGCGCGCCATCGACCAGGCCATGCTTGACCTGGACGGCACCAGCAACAAGTCCAAGCTGGGCGCCAATGCCATCTTGGGCGTCTCCCTGGCAGTTGCCAACGCGGCAGCCGTCAGCGCAAACCTGCCGCTGTTCAAGTACCTGGGCGGCCCGAACGGCCACGTCCTGCCGGTGCCGCTGATGAACATCCTCAACGGCGGCTCGCACGCCGACTCGGATGTCGACATCCAGGAATTCATGATCGCTCCGCTGGGTGCAGAGTCCTTCTCCGAGGGCCTGCGCTGGGGCGTCGAGGTCTACCACAACCTCAAGAACGTGCTGAAGGAAAAGGGCCTGTCCACCGGCCTGGGCGACGAGGGCGGCTTCGCCCCGAACCTGCCGAGCAACCGTGCGGCACTGGAACTGATCACCGAAGCAATCCAGCGCGCCGGCTACACCCCGGGTGCAGAGATCGCACTGGCTCTGGATGTTGCCTCCTCCGAGTTCTTCGAGAACGGCGCCTACCAGTTCGAGGGCGAAGGCCGCTCGGCACAGTGGATGAGCGACTACTACGGCCAGCTCGTCGCCGACTTCCCGCTGGTGTCCATCGAGGACCCGCTGGATGAAAACGACTGGGATGGCTGGAAGACCCTGACCGACGCCATCGGCGACAAGGTGCAGCTGGTGGGCGACGACCTGTTCGTCACCAACCCGCAGCGCCTAGCAGAGGGCATCGAAAAGGGCACCGCCAACTCGCTGCTGGTGAAGGTCAACCAGATCGGCACCCTGACCGAGACCCTGGACGCCATCACCCTGGCTCAGCGCGCCGGCTACACCACGATCACCTCGCACCGTTCGGGTGAAACCGAAGACGTGACCATCGCAGATATCTGCGTGGCTACCAACGCGGGTCAGATTAAGACCGGTGCACCGGCTCGCTCCGAGCGCGTGGCTAAGTACAACCAGCTGCTGCGCATCGAAGAAGACCTGGGTGCCTCGGCTGTTTACGCTGGCAAGAGCGCTTTCCCGCGTTTCAACAGCTAATTTCCAGCAATAGCGATTAAGCTCGTCGGTAGTGGATACCGACGGGCTTTTCGTTATTTAATGGAGTTATCGCGGTGCATCCGCGACACCACGTACGGAAGAACACCATGGGGAATGGGGGAATATGGCTCAGCGACCACCGCGCATGCCACGGCGGAACACCCCGAACCCGGGGGAGAATGAGCCACAACAACCCGCAGCCGCACCGCGCGATGCGGCTCCCGCTGCACCGGTAGGCGGCGCCCGTGAGCCGGAGCCGGCCACCGACGCCCTGCACATCGTTCGCGAGCAGGGGCAGCAGCCAAAGCCTGCACGCATTCCGCAGATTCCACGCCCGGCCTCAGCCAAGAAGGCCGCAACCCCGGCAGCAGCACCGCTGGGACGCCGTGCCAAACCCGAAGAGCCAGCGGCCGGTTCGGTGTCGAATGAATCACTTCCCGACAGCGGAGCCAAGAAGCCGCTGCGCGAGCGCGCCAAGCAGAAGCAGAACGAACGCCGCCGCGAGGACCGGGCAAAGTTCTCCATGGCCGTGCGCCGCAAGCCGGGGCAGAAGCCGGAGCCGGCCCAGCCGGTGGATCCGGGCCAGCCCGTGGCGGCGCACCGTTTTTCCGGGCGCATCGCGGCATTGATCGTGGTCTTCGGCTTCTTCGCCGTCATGCTGGTCCCTACGGTGAACTACTACCGCACCCAGATGACAGAGATCAGTGAACTGCGGGCCTCTATTGCCAGCATGGAAGCGCAGCGCGACGACCTGAAGGCTGAGATCGCACGATGGGATGATCCGCTGTATATCAAGCAGCAGGCCCGCGAGCGGATAAACTTAGTGATGCCCGGAGAGAAGCTCTACATGGTCGTCGGCCAGAAGCCGGAAGACCAGGGCGCCGCCGGCGGCAACGGAAGCACCTATGAGGTGCGCCAGGAATTGCCGTGGGTTGATGCACTGATTGACTCGGTCCATCGCTCCGCCACCGACTAATCGACACAGCAAAGAGATACAACGTGACTGAACAGCCCATCCGCGAAGCCCTGGACGCAGCCGGCCGAGTACCCAGCGAACAGGACCTGGATACCCTCAGCCGCCAGCTGAACCGTCCGGTGCGAGACGTGGTGGAAATCGGAGCACGCTGCGTGTGCGGCAACCCGCTGGTAGCAACCACGGCCCCGCGCCTGAGCTCGGGAATCCCGTTCCCGACCACCTACTACCTGACCCACCCGGTCATCACCTCCGCTGTTTCGCGCCTCGAAGCCGCCGGGCTGATGAACGAGATGAACGAACGCCTGGGCGAGGATGCGGAGCTGGCCGCCGCCTACACCGCGGCCCACGAGTCCTACCTGGCAAACCGCGACGCCATCGGCGAGCGTTCGGGCACCGGATCCGTGCCCGAGATCGCAGGAGTTTCCGCCGGCGGCATGCCCACGCGCGTCAAGTGCCTGCACGTGCTGGTGGGCCACTCGTTGGCAGCCGGCGAGGGCGTGAACCCGCTGGGCGACGAAGCCCTGGCAGGCATCGCCCAGTGGTGGACCAAGGAGCAGTGCTACTGCGTCGGCGCCTGGGACATCGAGAGCGCAGTGCCGAGCCAGGACCGCTCGCGCCACGTGAAGACGCAGGAGAAGGCCGAAGATCCGTCGGTCAAGCGCGCAGCGCGCGCCGCCAAGCGGGCCGCCCGTGAAGCCGCCGAACAAGCGGGGGAGGAGAACTAATGCGCGTTGCTGGAATCGACTGCGGCACCAACTCCATCCGCCTGCTCATTGCCGATGTTCACACCGACGAATCGGGCACCACGCTGAGCGACGTGCTGCGCACCATGAAGATCGTGCGCCTGGGGCAGGGTGTCGACGCCACCGGAGCCTTCGCCCCCGAGGCCCTTGAGCGCACCTTCGCCGCGGCCCGCGAGTACAAGGCGCTGTGCGAGGAGCACCAGGTTGAGGCCATCCGCTTTGCCGCCACCTCAGCCGCCCGCGATGCATCGAACCGCGAGCTGTTCATATCCACCATCACCTCCATCCTGGGCGTTGCCCCGGAGATCATTTCCGGGGACGAGGAGGCAAAGCTTTCCTTCTCCGGAGCGGCATCGGTGCTCGATTCACAGCGCGGCCAATCCCTAGTCATCGACCTGGGCGGTGGATCCACCGAATTCGTCGTGGGCGACGCCGGTGGTCCCATCGCCGCGAAGAGCCTGGACATGGGCTGCGTGCGCGTGACCGAACGCTTCCACCTCGAGGGCCTGCGTTCTCCGAAGAGCCTTGAGTTCATCGACGCCACCCTGCACGAACTGGACGGTGCGGTCGATGTTTCGCAGGTCGAGGAAGTCATCCTGGTGGCAGGAACCTTCACCACGCTCACCGCGCAGGCACTGGGCTTGAAGGACTACGACTCGAGCAAGATCCACGGTGCACGGCTGAGCTTTGAGCAGATGCGCCAGGCGACGGCCTCCATGTTGTCCTACTCCCGTGAACAACGACTGGCGTTGGGATTCATGCACCCGGGCCGGGTGGATGTCATCCAGGCAGGTGCCGTGATCGTTGAACGAATTTTGAACTACCTCGAAGTAGCGACCGGAAAGCACAACCTGGTGCTCGTGGCTTCCGAACACGACATCCTCGACGGAATCGCGGCATCTGCCGCACAGCGTTCCCAGTAACACCGTTTGCGTCCCGGTAAGGAGATGAACTTGAACCCACCAGTACGGACTGGATTTTCCATGATGCGCGCAGCGGTGTCGTTTGTGCTCGTCACTTTGCTGGCATTTGTCTTTCTGCTGCCAAGCACCGCCGCCCGCGCCGATGATATGCGCGACGCCGAGTATTGGCTGAAGTCGTTGGGCATCTTCGAGGCTCAAAAGGAGACCAAAGGCGAGGGCGTGAAGGTGGCGATTATCGACACCGGCATCGATACCGGCCACCGCGACCTGAAGGGCGCAGTGGTCGGCGGGGCCGACATGTCAGGCTCCGGCGGGGCCAAGGGCGATCGGCCCATCGGCGTGATGAGCGAACACGGCACGTTGGTGGCCACGCTGCTTGGCGGACGAGGGAACAATCAGCAGGAAATCGACCGGATCAAGTCCGAGAATCAGCGGTTGAAGTCTGCCTGGGAGCAGGAGAAAAAGACCGTTGAGGAAGCCAACAAGGACGTAGAGGACGAGAAGGACAAGAAAGAGGTTCCCGAAGAACCTACCTACCAGGATGTTCCCAAGCTAGGCAAGGGTAAGGACGGTGTGCTGGGCGTTGCCCCCAAGGCAGACCTGCTCTCGGTGTCGCTCTGGATGGGGGAGGGGAACCCTTCCGGAATCTCCGTTGAACAACAGATTCCCCGCGCCGTGAAATGGGCGGTTGACTCCGGTGCCAAGGTCATCAACATGTCCCTGGGCTCTACCAGCCCTGCCTGGCCTGAAAGCTGGGACGAGGCCTTCAAATACGCCGAAGACCATGACGTGGTCATCGTGGCTGCGGCGGGCAACCGCTCCGGCGGCATGAGCCAGGTTGGCGCGCCGGCGACCATTCCAGGTGTGCTGACGGTGGCCGGCGTGGATGAAAACGGCAAGGCCTCACAAGATTCGTCCACCGAAGGCATCTCCATTGGCGTGGCCGCCCCAGCAGAAAAGCTGGTTGGCGGCCTGCCTGGCAACGGCTATGCCCGCTGGTCAGGCACCTCGGGCGCCGCACCGTTGGTGGCAGGTGTCGCAGCGCTGATCCGCTCCAAATACCCTGACATGTCAGCCAACCAGGTCATCAACCGCATCCTGAAGACGGCCAAGGACACCGGTGCGCCGGGGGCGGACAATCTCTACGGATACGGCATCATCGACGCCAACGCGGCGGTCAATGCGCCGGTTCCAGAGGTCGACGAAAACCCGCTGGGAACCATCGCAGAATGGATTCATGTCCATCGCCGCAATGCAGACTCGAGCACAGAATCCACCGATCCAGGCGTCTCGATGGAAAAGTCGGATCTGAAGCAGGTGGCTGCCCCGGAGCCTATTGCCCCCGACACATCGATACCCGCTACGCAGCCGGTGATTGTCATCGGCGGGGCGGTGCTGCTGCTGCTGGTGCTGGTCATCGGCGGTATACAGATCGGCAGGACGGCGCGACGCCAGAAGCTTTCAGCCAGTGCAGCCTCGGCGAAGATCAGTGACCTCAAGGTCGGAGGCTCCAAGCGGGACAGGGATATTTTCGACGATATTCCTGAGGACGACAAATAATCATTTCGGCTGCGCGGCGGGAATCAATCAGAGAATTGATTCCCGCCGCTTCGCTTTAAGCTCGATTGGTCGTGTGTCTTACAACACTTAATGTGGGGAACGTCGAGATCTCGCGCTTTTTAGGTGTTCAAAGGCACTGTATTCATTAGTGAATGTTTTCACTAACTCCGAAAATCCGCGTAGAATCAAGAGTATGTCGATCATCGAAACCTCCCAAAAGCGTCCGCGCATTCTCGTCGTCGGCGGTGGCTATGTTGGCCTGTACGTCGCGATGAAACTGCAGAAGAAGGTCAAGAGCCACGGCGGCATCGTCACCGTCGTTGACCCGAACCCATACATGACTTACCAGCCGTTCCTGCCAGAAGTTGCAGGTGGCCAGATTGAACCACGCCACGTAGTGGTCTCCCACCGCCAGCACCTGAAGCATGCAGAGCTGGTCAACGGCAGCGTGCTGAGCATCGATCACGCCAGCAAGAAGGCTGTCATCGCCCCGGTAAGCGGCGATGAGTTTGAGCTGGAATACACCGACATCGTGATGTCGGCAGGCGCCGTCACCCGCACCTTCCCCATCACCGGCCTGGCCGAGACCGGCATTGGTCTGAAGACCATCGAAGAAGCTGTCGCCCTGCGCAACAAGGTGGCCGAGCGCATCGAGTCGGCGTCGAACATGACCGATCCGGAGGCACGCAAGCGTGCGCTGACCTTCGTCGTCGTCGGCGGCGGCTTTGCCGGTATTGAAACCATTGCCGAGCTTGAAGACATGGCTCGCCACCTGGTCAACCTCAACGACCGCGTTGAGCTGAGCGAACTGCGCTTCGTTCTGGTTGAGGCCATGGGCCGCATCATGCCAGAAGTGACCGCAGAGCAGGCCGAGTGGGTTGTCGAGCACCTGCGCAGCCGCGGCATCCAGGTCCTGCTGAACACCTCGCTGGCCGACGCCACCGACGGTTACATGCAGCTGATCAACATGGCTGACAAGTCCCCGGCAGACCAGTTCGGTGCAGACACCTTGATCTGGTGTGCAGGCGTTATGGCCAACCCGATGGTCCGTTCCACCGACTTCCCAATCGAGCAGCGCGGCCGCATCGAGACCCGCACCGACCTGCGCATCAAGGATGAGAAGGGCGATGCGCTGGACGGCGCTTGGGCTGCCGGCGATATCTCCGCAGTCAAGGACGTCACTGGCGGTCTGCCTGACGGCACCTGCGTGCCCAACGCACAGCACGCGGTACGCCAGGCAAAGCTGCTGGCAAAGAACCTCTACGCAGTGCGCTACGGCGTGGGCAGCGTGAAGGAATACAAGCACAAGAACCTGGGCGCAGTTGCCGGCTTCGGCCGCAACAAGGGCGTTGCCAAGGTTGTTGGCATCAAGCTCAAGGGTTGGCCAGCATGGATGGCCCACCGTGGCTACCACGGCATGGCCATGCCGACCTTCGAGCGCAAGTTCCGTGTGCTCGGTGACTGGATGGTTGCCTTCTTCTTCACCCGCGATGCGCTGCAGCTGAACAACCTCGAAGCACCTCGCGCCGCCTTCGAAGAAACCGCTAAGCCAAGGAAGTAACGCTTAGCGACCGATGATCGATTCGAGCAACGGGGACCTCTGCGAAGAGTGTCCCCGTTGCCCGTGTGCCGGGTAATTTCATTTTTACCGAATCGATCGCGTAGGATTTGAGAGTCCTGCCCCTATGGTGGAATTGGCATACACGGCTGACTTAAAATCAGCTTCCGCAAGGATTGTGGGTTCGAGTCCCACTGGGGGCACCGTTGCCGGAACTCCGGTGATTTTCGGCCTGCCTTAGTTTCTCAGGAGACTACGGCAGGCCGTTTTTCCTTGTTGTGAGCACACTAGGCATAATCACTGCGTCAAGAAGGGTGTGGTTGGGACATGACGTCGCTGTAGTGGCAACCTGCTGGGCCGTGCCATTGATTATGCGTGAACGGAGATTCGAAGCGTATCGGTTCTAGATGCCGCCTTCAATCGAGAGGATGGGTGGCCTTCCCAACCACTACAAATCTGAAGTCAAAGCACGGGCGGATGCCTATGTCGAGGGTCGTTTAGACTGGTATGATGCCATATTCGCTGGCTGACAAGGCCTTGCTGCCTAGTCGAAGCTCGGCTCCAAGACGCTGCGGCATCGGCTCCTCCGAGCCGATGCTCAAGCCGCATCGGCAACCGACCCGGACCCTTCAGCGACGACTTCGCAGAGTTCTGAGCCCCTAAAACCAAGGCCAGTGACATAGTTGAAATCAATGGCCCCTTGAGGTTGTCAGCAATTTTCCCTAGCCAGGCGAGTGTGACGCTTGCCGCTACGAACCGCCGAGTTCATCGTTCAGCAGTGCGAGCGCGGTTGGGTAGTCGAAGAGATCTGCCAGGGTATCGAGCGCTCTTTGTTGAAGACCTCCGCGCCCAGATCGGTAAGGCTTTGCGCGAGCATCAGTACCAATAGAATCAGAGGTCAGCATTCGGAAACTCCGTTACTGGTGACAGAACATGCGGGCATAATTGCAGCGTCCACGATATGTAATGGGATGTGCTGGCACTCGCCAGCCTGATGGGTGTGGCAACAAGAAGAGTGAATCGCCTCCTCCCACCTTGACGCCGCGGAAAACACCACAGAAGTCAACGACGAGTTCTGGCGACTCAGCGACAACTAGTTGTTTCGGGAACATTCCGCATGAACCTCGCCATCTTGATCGCCGTCTGTTTCCTGATCGCAGATTCAGCGCCGCTGGCCGTCGAGAAACTGCCCTCTTAGGACTCAGGCGCGTCCTGGACAAGCGAAGAAATCCTGAATGGCCAATGCCTTGGCCACACCGCGCATCAGGAGGATTCCGAACGGGAAAGTTGCATACCGGGTATATGCGTTATTCAGGGTTTGACGGTCCTAAGCTATACATATTTCCGCTGCCGAGTGCACCGCTTGATGGTGCCGCCAACGTGTTCGGCTCGGAGTTGCAACTGCTTCGGATGAATCAACCGTCGTCTGAGAATCAGGAACACCGCGAGCTTAAATAGTGGTCGATCTCTGTGTGCGATTTCCACCTTGCTATCTCTTTGCGAGACTGGCAGCGGCGGCTATCCATGAGCGGATCTTTAGACGTGCATTTTAGGCGATTAGTTGTTGCTCTTTTGCAATACTTAGGTCTGTGTTTTAGGCTCAGTTTGAGCTCTCATATGGACGTACGTGTTGATGTTAAAAATGGCCAGTCTGGAAGGGCGGACCTAAAATTGATTGATTCCGAGAAGGGGCGGGTCGGCCGTCGTACGATTGTGAAGGGGGCGGCGTGGTCGCTCCCCGTGGTTGCGGTGGCTGGGGCGGTGCCGGCGTTTGCGGCGTCACAGGTGTGCGCGCCGGTGAGTGGAAGCTACGGGACTGCCCCGCTTGTACGAAACCCCGCGACTAGTGGCGTGCCGTTTTCAGAGTCTTCGAACTCCGCGACCGCGACAATCACCCAGGTCTATGCCGACAACCGTGCCGCGCGTGGATCGGGCAATAATTTGCAGTATGTGCGTACGATCCCGTTGTCGTTGACGGCAGGATGCTGCTATACGTTTACCAGCGCGTCCTATGCGAGTGCGGCGGCACCTTACTCGGCAGCGTCCAGCGGTGTTTCCGGTCTGATTTTTTTCGAGAACGAGACGCGATTCAACGTCGCAACGCGTGGGGTGACTTTCTCGGACTGGCCCGGGGCGACGCAGGTCAACGTAGGTACTGACCCAGCGAACGGAGTTAGGACCTCATTTAGCTTCCGGTTCTGCGCTACGGAGACCAGGGTGCACAACTATTATCAATTCTTCCGAGTTGCTCCCGCGGGAGTCCCTGCCGCGGGAAACCCCGGAACCAGCGATGATCTGAGGTTCGAAGAACTCATCATTTCAGTAGGCTGATCTGTAGCGCCAGGCCACGGAGGTGATATTCGACCAGCAGTCGAATTCGTAGTCGGGTTGCAAAGGGTTGGACGATATGATCAGAAAAGCAATGCTGCTCCTTCATGGAGACTGACGGCACTGTGGCCGTAGGGCTGGTAGCTGTTGCCGGATGCATTGTCAGCGTCGTGGCCAAGGAGCGAAACTTCGACGAGCAACTGAGTGAATGATGTGTGCCCTGTCACGGATTGGACTGCGAACCGATCATGGTAGCGGTCGACGCCAAATGCGTGGAACTTAAATACGCACGCATGGACATGTTCGAGCTGAAGGGGATCCCAACATTTTCGAAGGAGCGTGGCTGTTTTCGTTTACGTTCCTGTCTAGGTCGGGCCCAGTGACTTTCGGGCCCGAGGCTGGAACGAAAAATTTCCGACTACATTTTGATTTATTGATGCTGAATATAAACTGCCGAATGCTGGTCCGAATTCGCATTTAGATCAAGAAAGATGACGGGGATATCGGTCCCGAAATCATCCCTTTGACTGAGTCGATTCACAGCAATTTTTACTACTGTTAATTACAGGAAAACTGCACAACCGTGCGAGCCGACCACACTACCTACGGGGGAATAACTTTGAGCGGCAACCCAATTTTTGGTTCGAAGAGCCAGTCTGAAACCTGGGGTACCAAGCCCGGTGCTCCGGTTGGATTCCGTGACTCTGAAAACCTGAGCGCTGATCAGCTGAACTCCATGTATCAGCAGCCGGCTGCCACGGGTGTCGAGATGGGTCGAATGACCATCGGCGACACCATCAATAAGACGATCTTCTGTCTTGCCCTGGTGATCATCGGCGCAGCTTTGGGTTGGGTTATGCCGGTTCTGATGCTGCCGGGTGCGTTGGTCGGATTCGTTCTGGGCCTGGTTAACGCCTTTAAGAAGGTGCCATCGCCGCCGCTCATCCTGCTGTACGCGGCTGCTGAAGGTCTATTCCTCGGCGGCTTGTCGATGTACCTGAATTCCCTGTATGAAGGGGTGGCGGTTCAAGCTGTGTTGGCAACTTTCTGTGTTGCCGGTGTGACCTTGGCGCTGTACCGCTCGGGTAAGTATCGCATGACCCCGAAGCTGAACAAGATGTTCTTCGTAGCGATGATCGGCATGATCGTCTTCTCGCTGCTGAATATGGTGCTCATGCTCACCGGTGCAATTGATGGCATGTTCGGTCTGCGTAGCGCGGGTGGCGGCGCGCTGGGTCTTATAATCGGTGTGCTTGCGGTTCTGCTTGCCACCTACGCACTGGTTTCCGACTTCACCATGATCGAGGAACTGTCCCGTCAGGGTGCCCCTGCCGTTATGGCATGGCGAGGCGCTTTCGGCCTGACCATGACCCTGATCTGGCTCTACACCGAGATTCTGCGCATTCTGTCTATTCTTCGAGAGAACTAACGTTCATATCGGAAAGAATTTTTAGGACCAGTGCCCAAATTGGGCACTGGTCCTTTGTTTTTGTCACAATTGAGCATGGACTCAAGGTCAATCTAGACGACGGGGTAGCGTAGGAACATGAAGACAAATCGGCTGGAGCGTCTGCGCAGGCTGCGCAACACGCTTCCGAGCCCCCGCCGCGACGCCACCTCCACGTCAGCGGTCGAGGACCTCAACTTGCGAACCGCTGAAGATCTGCCTTATCCGGTACGTCTCGCGGCAAGCTGGGCCTGGCGATTCCTTATTATCGTCGCAGCTCTTTGGGTCATCTTCTGGATGATTTCAAAGGTATCCCTGCTGGTGATCTCCGTGTTGGTTGCAACGCTGCTCGCAAGCTTGCTCTCACCAGTAGTGAAAGTGCTGAACAACAAATTTGCAGTTCCCAAGGGATTGGCCGTAGGGATCACCGTTATCGCTTTCCTTGCACTTGTGAGTGCGGGATTGTCGCTAGCAGGTCAGCGGCTTGGCGCTGGCTTCGCGGACCTGTGGAATCAAGCCCTGATCGGCATCCAACAGGTCCAAGACTGGCTGTTTAACGGCCCATTGCAGCTCACCAGTGACGACGTTCAGAAGGTTCTGGATGACACGCTGACCGAATTACGCGGCAATGCCACGAAAATCTTGAGTGAGGCCATCAGTTGGGGATCTGTCGTGGGACAGATCATTACCGGTGTCTTGTTGACATTCTTCACCCTGATTTTCCTGCTGCTCGATGGGCGCAGGATCGGACTGTTCCTGATTAACCTGTTGCCGCGCCGTGCACGACCGGCGATGGACGGTGCGCTGACTAGAGGCTGGACCTCGTTGGTGCGCTACGTTCGGGTCCAAATGCTCGTGGCGTTGATCGATGCCGTAGGCATTGGATTGGGAGCCTATTTCCTGGGCGTCCCGCTGGCTATGCCATTGGGCGTGCTGGTGTTCCTGGGTTCGTTTATCCCGGTCGTCGGCGCGCTGCTGACCGGTGCCCTGGCGGTTCTGTTGGCTCTGGTGGCTAACGGATGGCTCAACGCGCTGATCATGCTGGCCATCGTGCTGGCGGTGCAACAGGCGGAGTCGCATATTCTGCAGCCCCTGATCATGGGCAAGGCGGTGAGCCTGCATCCGCTCGCCGTGGTGCTTGCGGTGACCGGCGGCACCATGATCGCCGGCATCCCGGGTGCGCTGTTCGCGGTGCCCGTGCTTGCGGTGGTGAACACCGTGGTCAAATACATTGCCGGGCGAGCCTGGGACAACGACCCCTATGTGGCCCAAATTTATGGTGCGGAACTTGCCGCAGCAGTCCCGCCAAGAGATAGTTCCGACGCCGATAAGTCTTCGCCACCAGCAGTAAAAACTTCACCCCAGCCGGAAGCCCGGCAACCAGAAAAATCGGTAAACGAGGAATAAACAATGAGCACTCAGACCACCCTGCCTGTCACCCTGGCTGATATCGAAGCCGCAGCGAAGGTGCTCAAACCAGTCATTGACCTTACCCCGGTGGAGCACTCCAGGGTCCTGTCGCAGCACGTAGGCAGCGAGGTCTACCTCAAGTGCGAAAATATGCAGCGCGCGGGGTCCTTCAAGGTGCGCGGTGCGTATGTGCGCATGGCCAAGCTCAGCGACGAAGACAAGGCCCGCGGCGTTGTCGCCGCATCGGCAGGCAACCACGCCCAGGGTGTGGCGCAGGCAGCCAGCCAACTGGGAATCAAGGCCCGCATCTACATGCCGTTGGGCGTGGCCCTGCCCAAGCTGACAGCCACCCGCGACCACGGTGCAGAGGTGGTGCTCTTCGGCAACAACGTGGATGAAGCGCTGGCCGAGGCGCAGCGCTACGCCAATGAAAGCGGCGCCGTCTTTGTCCACCCCTTCGACCACCCGGACATCATCGCAGGCCAGGGAACCATTGGCCTGGAACTGCTTGAACAGCTTCCCGACGTCGACACCGTGCTGATGGGCGTGGGCGGCGGAGGCCTGCTGGCAGGCGTGGCCATCGCCTTGAAGGAACGCGCCCGCGAGCTGGGGCGTACCATCCGCGTCGTCGGTGTGCAGGCGGAGAACGCCGCGGCCTACCCGCCGTCACTGGCGGCCGATGCCTTGGTTCCGCTGGACACGGTCCACACCATTGCTGACGGCATCGCCGTGGGCAAGCCGGGCCAGCTGCCCTTCACCATCATCAAGGAACTGGTTGACGACGTGGTCACGGTCTCCGAGGACGCCCTGGCCCGCGCACTGGTGGTGCTGTTGGAGCGCAACAAACTGGTGGTGGAGCCGGCCGGAGCCGTGGGCGTTGCAGCGCTGTTGGAGAACCGTTTGGAAGAGCATGGGATCAATCCCGCCACCACTGCGGTGATCCTATCCGGCGGCAACATCGATCCGCTGCTGATGCTCAAGGTGATCCAGCGCGGCCTGTCGGCGGCCGGCCGCTTCCTGACCATCCGCATGATGCTCCCGGACCGCCCGGGCGCCCTGGCGCAGATCTCCCGGATCATCGCCGAATCCGATGCCAATGTCACCCGCCTGGACCACACCCGCATCGGCGGTTCGCTGTCCATGGGCGATGTGGCCATCACCATCGACCTGGAAACCAAGGGCCACGAGCATTCAAAGCAGGTGCTCGGTAACCTGCGCGCCGAAGGCTTCGACCCGCACATCACCAATACCGCAGGCGGCTCGGTCGCCTAGGCAGGTCCAGCAACGGCGAAGGCGCCGGCTTCCACGAGTCATCGTGGAAGCCGGCGCCTTGCGCGTTGCCCGGAATTTAGGCGGAGTATGGCTTGGCGGAGAGGATCTCCACCTTGATGTCGCGGCCGTTGGGCGCTGCGTAGGAAAGCTTGTCGCCAACCTTCGCGCCGTGCACAGCAACGCCGATAGGGGACTGCTCGGAGTAGACCTCGAGATCGGTGTCGCCGGCGACCTCGCGTGAACCGAACAGGAAGGTGGTCTCATCGCCGGCAATGTTGGCGACAACCAGCATGCCTGGTTCGACGATTCCATCATCGGCAGGTGCCTCGCCCACATGGGCACGGCGCAGCAGATCCTTCAGGTAGAGGATGCGTGCCTCGGCCTTGCCCTGCTCTTCGCGAGCAGCATGGTATCCGCCGTTCTCCTTCAGGTCACCCTCGGAACGTGCCTGCTCAATACGTGCGACGATCTCTGCGCGGCCGGGGCCGGAGAGGAAAGTCAGCTCGTCATTCAGCCGGTCGTAGGCTTCCTGAGTCAGCCATACGACAGGTTCGTTGCTGTTGGTGCTCACGGTGGTACTTCCTTTGGTCAGTCAGGACTCCGTCGACTTCCCGATCTGGAAAGTGGAAAGCCACCTCAACGGTGGCATCGACGAAGTCGGATTCGGTACGTTAGGTGATTGCAAGAAATCTGATGATGCAAGCAAAGACCCCGCCTGCTTGATGTCCCGGGGTGGTAGTTTCCGGGTCATACGCGATAGCGGGGCGAAACGTATCTTTTCATCGATAGTAGTCGCCATTGCTCAATAAACCCAATAGTTTCAGCTAATAGGTGAGGAATCAGCGGGAAATATTAACCTGCGTAGTTTTGCGGCACGACATAACAGGACTCGATGCCGGCGGTGACCGCCTTGTTGTCCGTGTGCAGATTGACGGTCAGCGTCTGCTGCACGACGCCGGTGCGTTCTCCCGGATCCATCAATATGGTCTTGTAGCCGACCACTGCCTTGGATTCGTTCAGGGCCCTTACATCGCACTGCACTCGGTCTTTGGTGTTGTATTCAACCGAAACCACCGCTTGAGCCTCGGTCGGCGAGGTGATGGAGAACCTGACGTCTTGGGATGCGACCGCCTGATAATTCGAGAAGCCGACATACGCGGCAGCGCCAACGCCGACAACCAGCGCAGCACCGATGAGGATGTTGCGATTTTTCCTTGAAAGGTGACGTTTCTTGGGGTTGTTGTAGCGAGCCGTTAAGCTTGGATCAGACATTGCGTGCCTTGCACCACTCTCTTGCCTTTGCGGCGGCCCATGCCATGTTGGGGGCCAGCCGTTTTTTGGGTCCTAGGGATTAAGTTTAGCGTCCCGAAGCCCAAGGGAATAATGAGTGGTCGGACCGTGGTTGTTAGAAAGGGTAGGGTTTTCGAATCCCGCCTGCCTGTGCCGGTGTAAGAGGAAGAAAAGCAGTGGTGAACCGCGAGATTAAGAAGATCGGTCCCTCCGAGGGGCTACGCCTCATGGCTATTCATGCGCATCCGGACGACGAGTCCTCCAAGGGTGCGGCAACCATGGCCGCCTATGTGGACGCCGGGGCAGAAGTCATGGTTGTCAGCTGCACCGGTGGTGAGCGCGGAGATATCCTCAACGCCGCCGCCGGAGAACTAGCCCACGCCCACCGCGATCTTGCTGGGGTGCGCCGCACCGAAATGGCTGAAGCCGCCGCGGTGCTTGGCATCAAGCACCGTTGGCTCGGCTACGTTGATTCGGGCCTGCCGGAGGGTGATCCGCTGCCGGATCTTCCCTTTGGCGCTTTCGCCCTGCAGCCGGTGGAGATCGCCGCGGCGGGCGTCATCAAGCTGATCCGCGAATTCCGCCCGCACGTCATTGTGACCTATGACGAGAACGGCGGCTACCCGCACCCGGACCACATCCACGCGCACAAGGTATCAACCTTCGCCTTCGAGCATGCAGGTAATCCAGAGATGTTCCCGGAACTGGGCGCACCATGGTCTGTTGGCAAGCTGTACTACGACCGGGCTTTCTCTCCCGAGCGCTTCCGCACCTTGCACTACGCAATGCTTGAGGCCGGCTACGAATCGCCCTACACCGAACGGGTGGCCCAGTGGGAAGCCGACGAAGAAAACCAGATGTTCAAGTGGGTTTCGCCACACACCACCACTACGCAGATTTACTGCGCTGACCACTTCTCACAGCGTGATCAGGCACTGTTGGCGCACCGCACCCAGATCGACCCAGAAGGTTTCTTCTTCGCTGTTCCGGAACACGTTTATGCTGAAAGCTGGCCGTGGGAGGACTACACGTTGATTTCTTCCAAGGTTCCGACGGAACTGCCAGAGTCCGACTTGTTCGCCGGACTAAGATAGTGACTAGAGTCTTCTAGCTTAGAAAAGAGTTGTCTTTACACCGTGAATGCGATCTATGCCTCAGCGATCTTGGCATCGAACCAGAACAGCTTCGGCACTGAGAAGGCTAGCGACTACGGTCCGGGATTCCTAGGCTTTGTTTTCACCGCCGTTCTTGTCGTCGCGGCAATTTTCCTGATTCGCGACATGTCCAAGCGTGTTCGCCGCGTCCGCTACCAGTCGGAGGCTGAAGCCCGCCAGGAAAAGATGGTCAACGAAGGCGAGAACCGCAAGCTGCAGGAGCCCGAAGGTCCGATCGACCCGAAGACCAGCGAAGACAAGTAGCAAGTGTTAGCTTGGAGTCGTGGCACAACGACTCTCAAGCTCATCCAGTGCGTACCTGCGACAGCATGCGCACCAGCAGGTCGACTGGTATCCCTACGGTGATCAGGCCTTTGAACAGGCGCGGTTGCGTGATGTGCCGGTCATGCTCTCCATAGGGTATTCGGCCTGCCATTGGTGCCATGTAATGAGCCATGAGTCTTTCGACGATCCCGCCATTGCGCAGCGTCTCAACGAGAACTTCATAGCGATCAAGGTCGACCGCGAAGAGCATCCGCTGGTGGATGACACCTACATGATGGCCACGCAGGCGCTCACCGGTGCCGGCGGGTGGCCGATGACCATCTTCGCAATGCCCGACGGACGGGCCTTCCATGCGGGAACCTACTATCCGGCAGTTCCCCGCGGTCGCACACCGTCATTCACCCAGGTCTTGGAGGCAGTTGGCGATGCCTGGGAGAACCGGCGCGACGCGCTGGAACAACAGGCTGAGATGCTGGCCGAGCACTTGGCAGAACTCGGCAACCGGCAGAACGCCTTGCTCAACCTGCCCTCGACGCAGCCTTCCCACGAAGCCTTGGCGGCGGCCAGCGATCGATGGATCGCCGAAACCAAACCAGAAGGCGGACTGACCCCCGCACCCAAGTTCCCAGCCACGTGGGCGCTGAAGACCCTGTGGCGCTCGGTGATCCTCGACCCGCAGCGCAGCGACGAGGCATTTGAAGCCGCCGCCACCAACCTGGAAGCCATCTTGCGCGGTGGGCTGCAGGATCATGTGGGTGGTGGATTCGCCCGCTACTGCGTGGATGAGCACTGGTCCGTGCCGCACTTTGAAAAGATGCTCTACGATAACGCGGGGCTGCTGAGCCTGTGCGCACGAACCGTCGTCTTTGCCCAGAGCTATGCTGCCACGGCGCATGGAGAGAAGCGCCGGCGCGCCCTCAGCATTGCCTCGAGTGCCCGCCGGGCGGCGCACAACACCGCGATATTTCTTGAATCCCAACTGCTCACCGGCACCAAGAACGACCGCCATCGCGCCTTCGCCAGTTCGCTTGACGCAGATTCGGTGCGCGATGGGCACAGCGTTGAGGGCGCCTACTATACCTTCACCAAAGAAGAGGTGAATCAGGTGCTTGGCGGGCTTGATGCATTGCCGGCAAACCTTGTTCGCCTGGCCGAGGTGGCTGACGACCCAGGACATTTCCAGCTCTCGCTGAACCGTTCGCCGCAGCAGGATGAAGCGGCGCTGTGGGAGGAATTCACCACGCAGCTTCGGGCGCTGCGCGCAGGGCGGGCACTGCCGGGACGCGATGAAAAGATCATTGCGGGGTGGAACGGTCTGGCCATTGAAGCACTGTGCGAGGCGGGGCTCTTATTGGAGGCTCCGCAGCTGGTCGATCTGGCAGAACAGGTGGCCGACACGCTGTGGGCTGTTCATTTCGATGAGCAGACACGGCGGTTGGCGCGCGTAAGTTTTGACGGCACGGCGGCCACCGGGAACGAGGCGACCCTGCAGGACTATGCAGCGCTGACCCTTGGGTGTCTTGCCCTGGCATCTGCGCGTGGCCGCGCCACAAACGAAGGTGCCAGTTGGGCCGAGCGCGCACAGCAGCTGCTGCACCGCGCGGCGCAGTTCGTCGACCCGGCCACAGGAATTCCCCGGGACTCAATCCAAGCGGATGCGAGGCTTGATTCACAGCGCAAATCAACCATTGCCGCCAGCGTCCTGGACGACGCGGTGCCAGCAGCCGGCGCACTGTACGCCAAGGCCCTGGCCCAGCAGGCCATTGCAGCCATGGCGGCGGGAACCTACACCGAGATGGATGCGGACAACCTGGAATTGGCGCGGCAGCTTTCGGCCCATGCCCTGGCGCTATCGGAGCAAGCACCCACCCAGGTGGCGACGGCGCTCGAAGTGCAGTCGGTGATTTCCGGGCCCGTGCACTATGTTTCGGTCAGCCATCCAGACCTCGTGCAGGCCCGCGAAGTACGCCGTATCAGCCTCGCGCTCGGCTTGGGATATCGCGGCGATGAAACCCTGACCGCACCGGACGGTGGCCTGCAGATTCAACCGTGCAGGAAAGAACTGTGCAGGATTCCTGTCTCCACCATGCCTGCATTCCTAGAGTCGCTGCGCACCGCATAAAGCACCTCGCCAGAAGGGGCAGGTGAATCGAACCGAGGGTCAAACGCGGTAGATTTAAGTTCGACAGTTTTTGGCATTCAATGAAAGGCAGGGCCAGGTGCGGCTTCCCAACCTTGTGTACCGTTACTATGAACGGCGCCTGGCGAAGTCTCTTCCTGCCGACAAGCTGCCGCATCACATTGGCGTCATGGTCGACGGCAACCGCCGTTGGGCCAAGCTTGCAGGCACCCCTACGGTGGCGGGCCACCAGGCAGGTGCAGACAAGATCCTGGAGTTCCTCGACTGGTGCGAAGAACTGGATATCAAACTCGTCACGCTGTACATGCTCTCAACCGACAACCTCAACAGGGACCCTGCCGAACTGCGCGATCTTCTGGAAGTCATCGGTTCGACCCTTGACCGCCTGGGCGAAACCAACCGTGTTAAGGTCCAGCAGGTAGGGGCTAGGGATTTGCTCCCAGAAGAACTGGCGCAGAAGCTGACGGCACTTGAATCGGCTACCGCGAACCGCACGGGCGTCCATGTGAACGTCGCCATCGGCTACGGGGGACGTCGCGAAATCCTTGACGCCATCCGCTCCCTGCTCAAGGACGCCGCCAAGGACGGCCGCACCCTGGAGCAGGTCACCGAAAATCTGAGCACCGACGACATCGAGTCATACCTCTACACCAAGGGACAACCCGATCCAGACCTGGTGATCCGCACCAGCGGCGAGCAGCGCTTGAGCGGCTTTTTAACCTGGCAGAGCGCCTACTCCGAGTTCTACTTCTGCGAGGCGCTGTGGCCAGACTTCCGACGCGTGGATTTCCTGCGCGCCCTGCGAGACTTCGCCGACCGCCAGCGCCGCTTCGGCACCTAGAAACCTCCGCACTGGGCAAGCGTTCTCCTGATAGCAAACGTTTATTTACCCTCAACCCATGTATTCGTTAAGTGATCCGGTCTATCGTGAGCAGTAAGGCAACGGCATCCAGCCGCTGCTGAGCGAAGGGTTTCTCACTAGATGACCAGAGCAGCGTTCACCGGTGTCAGTACCGGATTCGCCATGCGTCATCCGGTGTCGGGATTCCCCACATTTGCGTGGGGGAGCACCCCACGCCGGATATGAGAATAGGTGCGCTGCCATGACCCGAAACGCAGTTGAAGGTAACCGGACGTACGTCATCGACACCTCGGTTCTGCTCTCTGACCCGAAGGCGATGTTCCACTTTGAGGAACATGACGTGGTGATCCCGTTGACTGTTATCACCGAGTTGGAGCACAAGCGCCACGACCCGGAACTGGGATATTTTGCCCGCCAGGCCCTGCGGCTGCTCGACGATCTGATCGCCAGCCATGGTGGACTGGCTAAGGCAGTGCCGGTGACCGAGGCCGGTGGAACGCTGCGCATCGAACTGAACAATATTGCCTCCGAGGTCCTGCCGGTGGGCATGCGCGGTTCGGATAACGACACGCGCATCCTGGCCGTCGCGAAGAGCCTGCTCGACGACGGAAAAGACGTGGCGCTGGTGACCAAGGACCTTCCGATGCGCATCAAGGCGTCGGCCATTGGGATCCTCGCGGAGGTGTACCGCAACGAGCTCAGTCCCACCACCGGTTGGACCGGCGTGCAGCAGCTGGAACTCGACGAACAGACGATGGCGTCACTGTATGAGCGTGAGCACCTGAACAACCTCGAAGCCGTGGCAGAGGCGCCGGTGAACACCGGCTTCGTGATCACTTCGCCGCGCGGCAGCGCGCTGGCCCGCAAAACCGACGCCACCACGCTGAAGCTGGTGCGCGGTGACCAACAGGTTTTCGGGTTGCACGGGCGCAGCGCCGAACAGCGGATCGCGATCGACCTGTTGACCGACCCGAGCGTGGGAATTGTTTCCCTGGGCGGCAATGCAGGCACGGGTAAGTCGGCGTTGGCCCTGTGCGCCGGCATGGAAGCGGTGCTGGAGCGCCGGGAGCATCGCAAGATTACCGTGTTCCGTCCGCTCTATGCGGTGGGCGGCCAGGAGCTTGGCTACCTTCCGGGCTCTGAGGGGGAGAAGATGGGTCCCTGGGCTCAGGCGGTCTTCGACACCCTCGGGTCGATCGTGTCAAAGAACGTCATCGACGAGGTGGTCGACCGGGGCATGCTCGAAGTCCTGCCGTTGACCCATATCCGCGGCCGCTCGCTGCACGATTCCTTCGTGATTGTCGATGAGGCGCAGTCCCTGGAACGCAATGTGCTGCTGACGGTGCTTTCGCGCATCGGCCAAAACTCCAAGGTGGTCCTCACGCACGATGTCGCGCAGCGCGACAACCTGCACGTTGGACGTCATGACGGTGTGGCAGCTGTCGTTGAGCAGCTCAAGGGTCATTCCCTGTTTGGGCATGTTACCCTGATGCGTTCGGAGCGCTCGGCCATTGCGGCGCTGGTCACCGAAATGTTGGATACCCCGTTTATGAACTAGCGGCAGGATTAGTCATTTCGCAGCTCCCACGGGATCGGGGCACGCACATCGGTCAGCGTGGGGGCAGGCGAGGTGAACAGGGAATCAATGTAGTACTCGTTGTGGGCGATGATCTGCAGTTCAAGGTCGTCATCGGCGGTGCCGTTGGTGAGCACCTGTCGTTTAACGCAGACTCCGGTGACGCGATCAAGCATGATCAGCGTATGAGAACCCGGGGGGACCAGTTGGAACTCCGGGTTGAAGGCCTTGTAGCTGTACCCCTGGGTGAGCACCGCGGCAAGTACCTTTCGGCCGTTGAACGTGGTTTCCACCAGTTCGTGAATAAAGGTTGGATGATCGAAGGCAAGCTCCAAAGACGCCGGTTCGGTGCCTGCGAGCTCATAGGGGTCGAGCATCGTGGCCAGGAAGTCCAACGGCAGCAGCTCCCCAAAACCCGCAATCTCGGGCCGACGAAGGATCAGATGTTCGTCGGTGTAGACCGGTGAAGTCAGGGATGCCGGCAGCTGCCAGGAGGAGAGGCTGGCGGCAACATAGTCCCGCCCACGGTCGGCGGTGAAGAATTCTTTTTGATACACGAGCCGATCGGTTTCATCGCGCACCGCAATCGCTTCACGCTGGCGAATGATCATATCCAACTCGCCGATCAACCCGCTGTCCGGAGCCGCGAAAAGCTCTGGAACGTGGAACTTCAGTCTCAGGGAGTTCGTGAGCCAGGGGGCCGAACGGGCCAGCGCGCGGAATCGGCGGCGTTCAACGGACCCGGGAGCCGGGTGCCCTGGGAACAGTGGAGGAGCTGATGGCTCAATCATGATTCCAGTCTATGAGTTCGTCTCCCGGTTGGCACTGTTATACACATTTCCCGGCTGACGCGATTCAATTTTCCATGTGCTGTCTATGCTGTTGTCATGGCAGCGTTCGACGCGTTATCGGTATTCTCCGTGGCCCAAGAATCTTGGGTCTCGGCGCTGATCGTCGCCTTGCTGCTGGCAGTATTTCTTTGGTTCGGTTGGCTGCTGTCGGTCAAGGACATTGCTAGCCATCGGCTTCCAAATTCACTGGTTGCCCGGTGGCTACTTGCATCGATGATCGTGCTGTCAGTTCTCAGCGCTGTCCGAATGGATTTTTGGCCGTTGCTGCAAGCCGTCCTGGGGATGGCCCTGTTGTGTGGCGGCTACCTATTGATCGCCTTGATTTCCGCGGGAGCCATGGGAATGGGGGATGTAAAGCTCGCTGCGGTGCTGGGGTTGAATCTCGGATATTTTTCTCTGCCGTTCCTGTTTGTCGCCACCGTGATCAGCTTCGTGCTGTCTAGCCTTTTTGTATTGGGAGGGGTCCTATTGCGGAAGCTGACCTTGAAGTCAGCGGTTCCGTTTGGGCCGTTCATGGTCATCGGGGCGCTGGCAGCTTTGCTTATGGCACGATAGACCTATGCCGACACCAGAGTTCATCACCAAGCTCAGAGCCCATATCGGTCACGAAATGTTGTGGTTGTCCGGGGTGAAAATCGTGGTGTTCAAGGAGAACAGCGTGCTGCTGGTCCGTCGGTCCGATAATGGCAAATGGACGCTGCCCGCGGGAATCATCGAACCCGGGGAGGAAGCTTCGCATACCGCCTACCGTGAGGTGTTCGAAGAAACTGGAGTGGTCAGCGAGGTGACCGACCTTGTGGGCATCGGCGTGACGGCTCCCACCGTGTACCCCAACGGAGACCACGCACAGTACCTTGACATTATTTTCAGGGCCAAGCACATCGATGGTGTTGCTCGGGTGCACGATGATGAAAACCTGGAGGTTGAGTATTTCGACCTCGACGACAGGCCGGAGCTTCCACCGCTGCACGAGCGCGCCATCAAGTGGGCGTTGAATCCAAAACCCGGTGGATACTTCGCCTCCTAGACCGTGCGGCGGTTCGTCTTTTGCAAGGGCCGTCCGAGAGGCAACTAGTAATCAATAACGAGGGGCGTAACTTCCGAAATGGAAGGTACGCCCCTCGTTGATATCGCTGTTACTTGGTATCAGCGGTGTCTTCCAGCTCGGCAATCGTGCCGCCTGAGCTGTTCTTCGTCGCTGCGGCTGCGCGTGCCGCCGCTTCAATTGCTTCAGCTTCTTCACCGGCAACGGCTTCGCCGCGGGCGACCATGCCCGCCTTGTCCGAAAGCGGAATCTGCTTGAGGAACAGGGCCAGAACGAAGGCGATCAGCAGGAACGGAACCAGGTACCAGAACACCGGCGCCAGCGATTCGGCATAAGCATTCACGATGCCGTCCTGCAGCTGCTGCGGCAGTTGCGACATGGTGGCAGGATCCAGGGTTGCCGTGGCCTGACCGGCGTCGGACGCGCTGGCGCCCGCTCCGGAGAAGACTTCCATCAGCTTCTCGGACAGCCGGTTGGTGAACATTGCTCCGAAGATTGCAACGCCCAGCGATGCGCCCACCTCACGGAAGTAGTTGTTGGTGGAGGTAGCGACGCCGACCATCTCTGGGGCAACAGCGTTCTGCACCACCAAGACCACAACCTGCATGATCAGGCCCATACCTGCGCCAAGGATGAACAGGTAAACGCAGATCAGCCACAGGGCGGTGTCGGCGCTGAGCGTGGTGAAGCAGAGGAGCGCTGCAAGGGTGATGATGGTACCGGCGATCGGGTAGCCCTTGTAGTGTCCGGACTTCGTGATGGCTATACCGGAGTAGATTGAGGTGCCCATCATGCCAGCCATCATCGGGAGCATCAGCAAACCCGAAACGGCGGCTGAGGTGCCCGAGGACATCTGAAGGAAGGTTGGGACGAAGGCGATGGCGGAGAACATGCCGATGCCCAGGGTGAAGCCAATGGCCGTGGCGTTGATGAATACCTTGTTCTTGAACAGGCTCAACGGAATGATTGGGTCCTCGGCCCGTGCTTCAACTGCCACGAACACCAGTGCCGCAATAACCAGTCCTGCGCCCCATGCCCAGGTTTCCATAGCGCTCCAGCCGTGGGCGGCCGAACCGCCGAAATCGGTGAAGAAGATCAGGCAGGTGGTGGCAATGGAGAGGAAGAGGACACCGAGGATGTCGATCTTCTTCTCTGCCTTCTTATTCGGAATGGTCAGCGCGAACCAAGCAATCAGGAAGGCAGCAACACCCACAGGGATGTTGATGTAGAAGGCCCACTGCCAGGTCATGTGATCAACGAAGAATCCGCCGAGCAGGGGTCCAGCGACTGCAGAAATACCGAAGATGGCGCCCAGCGGGCCCATGTACTTGCCGCGTTCCGAGGCCGGAACTATATCGGCAATGATCGCCTGCGAAAGGATCATCAGGCCGCCGCCGCCAAGGCCCTGCATGGCGCGGAAGATCACGAAGACCCAGAAGTCGGTGGAGAACGATGCTCCCAGCGAGGCTAGGGTGAACAGGGCGATAGCAATCAGGAACAGGTTGCGGCGCCCCAAAACATCGCCGAATTTGCCGTAGATCGGCATCACGATGGTGGTGGCCAAAAGATATGCGGTGGTGATCCACGCCTGGTGCTCCACGCCGCCGAGCTGGCCGACAATTGTCGGCATGGCGGTGGAGACGATGGTCTGATCCAGGGATGACAGGAGCATGCCTGCGATCAGTGCGGAGAAGATGATCCAGATGCGCCGCTGGGTGAGAACCAGGGGCGCAGTACCCGGTGTTTTCCGGGGTTCTGCTGTTGTTGTCATGGCTTTCCTTGCGAGTAGGAATTGAAGTTTCAGGGTTGAGTGTGAAGTAGTGGTTGACTGAAGAGTTCCTGCGCCGCCTCTAGCGAGGTCATGAACTCTTCGGCCAGGGAGCGGGCTCCGGCGTTGGCGACGAAGCGGTCAATTGCTTTCATCGTTGAATAGCGCATGGCATGAAGGAGGACGCCGAGCAGTGGGTGATCGGGCGCTACGCCTTCTCGATCGGCCAACAGGTCCAAGAACTCTGCTTCCTTCTTTGGACCGACCTGCATCATGCGCTGCAGTAGTTCGGGTTCTTTATGGGCCACCAAGAAGATCCCGTGCGAGCTGACAATCGCCTGCTCGTCGAAGGTCAGCTGTTCAAGAACAAGGGCGACGGTATCTGCCAGCAGGGTGGGGGAGATGCCAGTGATTCCTGCCGGCCGGGCCGCGATGAACCTATCGATAGCACCTTCCGGGATGTCGTCGCTGCTGTGCCCAAAAATTGCGTCGAGTTTTCCGGGGAAATAGTTGAAGAACGTCCGACGCGAGATCCCGACCTTTTCGCACAACTGTTCAATGGTGAAGCCGTTGTATCCAAGCTCGGCGGTGAGGGATCGGGCGGTGCGTGTAATGGACAGGCGAGTCTTCTGCATTCTTTTGCTCAGGCCTGCGTTTGCAGCGGTACCCACACCAGAGTCTTTTGCACTATTTCCCATATAGTGCAGTTTTGCACTAATCGTTGCAGAGTGCAACTAATGTGACCAGCTCCATATCAATGCGCTGGCTGTCCCACGCGTAGCGAAGTTGGAAGTGAATAAATAGGCTGAATAAGCTGTGTTAATGGAACCAATTCAGCTTAGAAAACCCACCGCCGACGTGCATGCCTCATGGCTGGAAAACTTGAAGGAATGGGGTACGGCCGACCAGGACGGAGCCTCGGTCTTCTTCGCTGAGAAATTCGACTGGGATCTGAGCCAGCCCGAGGACTTCAGCCGGTGGGTGCAGTTGCTGAACGATTTAGCCAACCCGCAGTTCCAGCCTCCTGCAGGCTTCGTCTCGCAAACTACCTTGTGGGTATGTCGAGGAAATGAATATCTGGGTGCCGTCAGCCTGCGCCACGAACTGATCAATGAATATCTCAAGGTCGTCGGCGGGCACATCGGCTACGGCATCCGCCCCAGCGCGAGGGGCCGCGGGTTGGCCAAGATTGCGCTCGCCGGTGTCTTGGAAGAGGCACGGAGGCTGGGGCTGTCCAAGGTATTGATCACCTGCAACGATTCGAATATTGCTTCCTACAAAACTATTGAGTCCGGTGGTGGCATCCTGGAACAGGTCATTGACCAGAGCGAAATCGAAGAGACCTTTGGTGCGCAGGACGCGGTACGCCGATATTGGATCGAGCATGAGCCCGGCGTTTAGGATTCCGGAAGTACTTCGCTGAGCACTCGAAGGGTATTTCCACCCATAATTGCAGCATTCTCGCTGTCCGAATAGCCTCGGTCCTTCAGCTCTTGGGTGATCAGCGCAAGCTGGCTGGTGTCCCAAGCGACCTCGGTCGAGCCGTCAAAGTCGCTGCCAAGTCCCACGCTCTGAATTCCGCCGACCTTGATGACATGCTCGATGGCATCGACCACGGAGTCAACACTCAGCGTGCAGATGGCAGCGTCCCAGTAGCCGATGCCGACGACGCCTCCGGTCGCGGCGATCCGACGGATCTGGTCATCGTTGAGATTTCGATTGACCTTGCACGTGGCTTGGACTCCGCCATGGCTGAAGACCACCGGGCGGGTGGCCATGCTGAGCACCTCGTCGATGGTCTGTTCACTAGAATGCGCCAAATCCACCACGATGCCCAGCTGCTCCATGCGCTGGACCGCGGCACGGCCGAGGTCGGTCAACCCGCCCTTGGCTTCGCCGTGCATGGAGCCCGCCGCTTCGTTGTCAAAGAAGTGGGTCAACCCTGCCATGCGCATGCCGTCGGCATACAGCACGTCAAGGTTTGTCAGATTGCCCTCCAGATTCTGCAGCCCCTCGACGGAAAAGACCGCTCCGGTGACATTGACGCCCTCGGCCCGGTCGGCGAGCAGCTGTTCAAGTTGTCCCTTGGTGGTGATGACCCGCAGCGTGCCTTCCGAGTTTTCCGCGTCATCCTTGAGCTTCTGCGCATGGAAGCGCGAACGCTCCAGCAGTGAGAACCAGGTTTTCGGCGGCTGAAGCTGGGCGATGCTCAGCAGCGTGATGTTATCCGAGTCGGCGCTGTTTGAATCGTAGTTTTGTCCTACCGGCGATTTGGAGACCGAGGAGAAAATCTGCAGCGCCACATTGCCTTCCTGCAGTCGGGGGAGATCTACATGGCCACGCTGCGCGCGCTTAAGCAGCGAACGGTCCCACATCAGGGTATCCGAGTGCATGTCGACGATGGCCAGCTGCTCATGCAGCGTCCGCGCATCATCTCCCACGGGAGGCAGCTCGGTGTCGGCCAGCTCGTTTCTACTGCGTTCGACAATGCCCGGTGCAAAAACAAAGAAGGCAATCAAAGCCAGGGCGAGGAATGCTCCGACGCCCAGAAAAATCCCTCGGGTGCGTCTGGATGTGGCACGGCTCATGAGCTGAGGTTAGCAGAGCCCAGCGCCAGTGTTGACGGAACTTCGGTCGGAAATTTTTTTGCTGCGGCCCACGACAACCTGACCGCATCGGAAGCAGACATGGTCCGGGCGGCATGGTGGCGGCCATGCGGAAACGTCCGCAGCGGCTGGTGCCGCTGCTGACGTTCGTGATGGTGTCGAAGACCGTTTTTCGGGGTTTAGTGCTTGCCTACCATGGTGGAGACATCCAGCAGCTTGTCCAGCTGCTCCTCGGTGACTTCTCCGCGTTCAACGAAGCCCAAGGCAATGGTTGCCTCGTGGACGGTCAGACCGTCGGCCACTGCTTTCTTCGCGATCTTCGCCGCGTTCTCATAACCGATGAGCTTGTTCAACGGGGTCACGATCGACGGTGATGCTTCGGCTAGGAACCGTGCGCGCTCGACGTTTGCAGAAATGCCGTTGATCATCTTTTCAGCCATCACCGTGGTGACGTTGGAGAGCAGGCGAATCGACTCAAGCAGGTTGGATGCCATGACCGGGATGCCGACGTTCAGTTCGAACGCGCCGTTGGTTCCGGCCCAGGCGATGGTGGTGTCGTTGCCGATGACCTGGGCTGCCACCTGAATCGTTGCCTCGGAAATCACCGGGTTCACCTTGCCCGGCATGATCGACGAGCCAGGCTGCAGGTCGGGGATGGCGATCTCGCCAAGTCCGGTGTTGGGGCCCGAGCCCATCCAGCGCAGGTCGTTGGCGATCTTCATCAGGGAGATGGCAATGGTGCGCAGCGCCGCTGAAGCCTCCACCAGCCCATCGCGGTTTGCCTGAGCCTCAAAGTGGTTGCGTGCCTCGGTGATCGGCAGGCCTGTGTCTTCACCCAGAAGCTTGATGACCTGCTGCGGGAATCCGTCCGGGGTGTTGATGCCGGTGCCCACGGCGGTGCCGCCCAGGGGAACTTCAGCCACACGCGGCAGGGCTGCCTCGACGCGTTCGATGCCATAGCGAACCTGCGCCGCGTAGCCGCCGAACTCCTGACCCAGGGTTACCGGGGTGGCGTCCATCAGGTGGGTACGGCCGGACTTGACGACGTCCTTGAACTCGGCCGACTTAGCCTCCAGCGAGGCGACCAGCGTGGACATCGCTGGAATCAGGTTATTGATCAGTGCATCCGTAGCCGCAACGTGAACCGACGTGGGGAACACATCGTTGGATGACTGCGAGGCATTCACATGGTCGTTAGGGTGCACCTCGGTGCTGCTGCCGGCGGCCTTCAGCGCTCGGGTTGCCAGCTCGGCGATGACCTCGTTGGCGTTCATGTTCGAGCTGGTTCCCGAACCCGTCTGAAAGACGTCGATAGGGAAATCGGCATCGTAGGCGCCGGTGGCCACCTGGTCTGCGGCGGCAATGATTGCCTGGGCGCGTTCGTCATCTAGGACGTTGAGTACCAGATTGGCGCGGGCAGCGGCCTTCTTGACCTGTGCCAGTGCCTTGATATGAGTTGATTCAAGACCCTTGCCGGAGATCGGGAAGTTCTCTACGGCTCGTTGGGTCTGCGCCCGGTACAGGGCCTTGGCGGGTACTCGGACCTCGCCCATGGTGTCATGTTCAATGCGGAATTCGTCACTGTTGGTCATAGGGTCAGGTTACGCCCGATCTGCAAATAAATAACAGACCTATGGCGTAAATATCACAACCAACAGTGACGTTCGACGAAACCGGAATAAATCCGCTTAGTCGAGATCCAAGCCAAGGCTGGAAACCAGCTGGGCCTGTCCATCTTCCAGGACGTAGGCAACGCCGGCTACCGCAGTGCGCCCCTCGTCGATGGCCGTAGCAATGACGGTGGAGAGCTCCACCAGGCGCTCGGTGGTCTGTTTGACGTGTTCGATGACTGTGCCGTTGACGTCGGTGACGCCCTGACGCTCCGCCGCCTGGACTGACGGGGCGATGTGCTCGATGAGGTCGCGGACAAAACCCTTGGGCATCTCGCCGTCGTTCTTCGCATCGATAGCGCCGGTGACGGCTCCACAGGAGTTGTGCCCAAGGATCACGATCAACGGTACGTTGAGCAGGTCGACGGCAAACTCCAGCGAACCCAGGCTCGCCAGGTCGATGACGTGGCCGGCGGTGCGCACCACAAACATGTCACCGAGTCCGACGTCGAAGATGATCTCTGCAGCGAGTCGGGAATCCGAGCAGCCGAAAATTACCGCGAAGGGTTCCTGGCTGTCCACTAGGGAGCGGCGGCGGGCGCTGTCCTGGTTGGGGTGCTCGGTTTCTTCGTTGACGAAGCGGAGGTTGCCGTCGCGAAGACGGGCCCAGGCTTCGTTGGGAGTCATTGACTGCTCTACGGTTTCATGAGGCATGGTTTGAATTCTACGGTGTGCAATGTTCGATTATCGAATGATTACCCTTGCGCCCATGAAACATTAAGTAAATTTACTTCAGCTCTGCGTCGACGCGCTTGGCCATATCAACCAGTTCTTCCTCACCGGTGTCGGTGGAAAGAATGACCGTTGAATCACCCTGCTTGGAGATCAGATAGGTGGTTTTGTCCTTGGTGCGCTTTTCCCACTGCACGCCGTCAACATCAACGGTGCCGGCCGGCACCGCCGCGTCGGTGATCAGCGCGACCCAGGTAGGGTTGGCGTCCTTGGCCTGGCGGACCCAGACGAAGTTCTTGTCGTCGGAGACGACGCCGAACTCCCAGTAGGGAACATCCTGGGTCGAGTTGGTCTGCCAACGCGCGAAGTTCGCATATTCGCCCTGTTCCAGCTGCGGGGCAAAAAGCTCGTAGCCCACCGCTTCGGATGCCTGCTGCGCGGTAGCAGCGAGGTCGACCTTGGAGTCGAAGGCCTTGTCGCTGGGCTGCGGGTTGAGCAAGTACAGCGGAATAAACACCGCGATGCAGAATCCGATCGACAGTAGCATGCCCTTGAGCGTCTGGTTGGCGCGCTTGGCCTGCTTCTCCGTCAACTGCGGCTTGTGGGGGAGGTCCTCGAAGGTTGCGTTGGGATCATCGATGCTTCGACGCTGCGTTTCCACCTTGCCCGAAGGGCTCTCGTTGTCGAGGGCGTCGGGCATGGAGTTCTCTGTATTCTCGGGCTGCACATCACTTATTCTCCCCGAAATTCCTGTGTAATTCGAACTTCAGTGCCCAAGCCCACGTCGACTTGTATGAGAAGCTGCGGCGACACGCAATACCTTGGGAATACCAAACACGGTAGAATAGAGGTGTTTGCATAGGCGCAATGACTACGACTGAAGTGATTGGATCTTTCGTGACCGAAAAGAACAATTTTGCCCAC
>NZ_JALDXV010000022.1:0-54805 GCF_032154645.1 Glutamicibacter sp.
CGGGCATCATGCCCAGCAGCTTCTTCATCGAGCCCATCTTCTTGATCTGGGCCATTTGGGCGAGGAAGTCGTCTAGAGTGAAGTCTTCCTGGTCGGCGAACTTCTTCGCCATACGCTCGGCTTCGCCCTTGTCCCAGTTCTTCTCCGCCTGCTCGATCAGGGTGAGTACATCGCCCATGTCCAAGATGCGGCTGGCCATGCGATCCGGGTGGAAGATTTCGAAGTCGTCCAGGTTTTCACCGGTAGAGGCGTACATTACCGGCTTGCCGGTCACGGAAGCCACCGACAGAGCGGCACCGCCTCGGGCATCGCCGTCCAGCTTGGACAGGACCACGCCGGTAAAGTCGACGCCCTCATGGAATGCCTGAGCGGTGTTGACAGCGTCCTGACCGATCATCGCGTCGATGACAAAGAGCACTTCATCGGGGTTGATGGCAGCGCGGATGTCCGCAGCCTGCTGCATCATTTCGGTGTCGACGCCGAGACGGCCCGCGGTATCAACAATCACCACGTCATGCAGCTTGGACTTAGCCTCTGCGATGCCGTCACGTGCTACGGCTACCGGATCGCCGGTCGGAGTGTCGAACTCCGACGAGACGCCCGGATGGGGTGCATACACCGGAACGCCGGCGCGTTCGCCGTTGATCTGCAACTGCTTGACTGCGTTCGGGCGCTGGAGGTCACAGGCCACCAGCATTGGGGTGTGGCCCTCACCCTTTAGGTGCTTGGCCAGCTTGCCTGCAAGCGTAGTCTTACCGGCACCCTGGAGGCCTGCAAGCATAATGACCGTCGGAGGGTTCTTGGCCAGGTTCAGGCGGCGGGTTTCGCCGCCGAGAATTGCAACGAGCTCCTCGTTGACGATCTTGACTACCTGCTGGCCCGGGTTCAGAGACTCGGAAACCTCGGCGCCCAGTGCGCGTTCCTTCACCTGGGCCACAAAGGCGCGGACCACCGGCACTGCAACGTCAGCATCCAGCAGGGCACGACGGATTTCGCGTACTGTACCGTCAATGTCTGCCTCGGACAGGCGGCCCTTGCCGCGCAGGTTTTTGAAGGTTGCTGTCAGGCGATCGGAAAGTGAATTAAACACGTGCCGGGCACTTCTTTCGATAGGTCTTGAGGTGCGCATGAAAATCGCACAGGACTCGACTTATAAGAATATCAAGAATCACGGCCCGAACTAACCCGATACACACGGTGAGATTGATCAAGGAAAGCTGAACACGCTTCTTGCCTTCGGCGACATAGGCGCGGGCTGTCTCGTGTGAGAGGGCTGCATCCGTTGGGGCACTTCCTCTCGCCGCTGCATCATCCCACCGGAAGTCAGGCCACGTGGACACCGATTCACCGGGCTTTGCATGTTCTCCGTGCACAGAATCAGCGGGTAATTTGACGCCCACCAGGCAACCTCCGCAGCTGAATATTAGTTGAGTTTGGATTTGACCGTCCGCTTGAGCGAGGTCCACCGGACCGCAGAATGCCTTGTGCCCTACCTTGCTGAAGTCGTCGTCACCCAGCTCTCAGGGGATACAGTCTCGGATACAGTCGATGATGTTGGTACAACGAAATTTCCGAAGTTGTCGACCGTGGAGCCGTTGTATGAATCTTCTGCGCTATTTGACGCGCTACTTTCAGTCGGAGATGAGTACTCATCTGCCTGCTTGCTCGTTGGATCCGCGGTGGTCACTTTGTCGACTGCTGGCGGACTGGATGGCGGCATGGAACTTGCATCTTCCGTTGGTTCCGCCGATGCCTGCGAAGGAGTCTGCCGACTCTCGGTTGGCTCAACGCTTGAGGTCGGTTCGGCGGGATGTGTGGTGTGTTGAGGACTTGGTGACTTGGAGGGTACATCCGTTGACGATGTGTTGGATGAAGGCTTTGGTTCGCCGTCCGGAGACTTACTCGTCGGTGCAACCGTACGTGGTGTCACTGTCGGCTTGGAAGTACGCGTTGGAGCGGGCGATCTCGTTTGGTTGTCCTTGTCGCGCTCCGCTGTGGGCTTGGCCTTGGCATCGGGTTCTTGAACTGTTGGCTTAACCTTTGGTGTCTTCTTGCTTACGCTGTTGGACGACTTCTTGACCGTTGGCTTCTTGTCTGCCGCGTTCTTGATATCGGAGCGATGGTCCCTTGGATCAACCACGTCTGGGTTGCTGCTCGTATCCTCACCATCACGCACCGGCGGCTGCCCACCATTACCCCGCGGAGCAGTCCCAGCATTCACCGTCAACCGCGAAGAATCAATCATCGCCTGACGCTGACCAGGAATCACCGGCAAATAATTCCGCGGATCATGCCAACGCCCATCAATAATCACCTCAAAATGCACATGACACCCAGTGGAATTACCCGTCGTACCAGCCAAGGCAATCAACTCACCCTGCTGCACCTGCTGCCCCACCTTCACCAACAACTTCGAATTATGGCTATACCCGGTCTGCACATTACTACCATGATCTACCGTCACCCGATTCCCCGAATGCCCAGCCCACCCGGACACCACCACGGTCCCCGCCTCACTGGCATACACCGGCGAACCACAAGCAATCGGATAATCCTGACCAATATGCACCTGATTACCCGCGCCCGTAGGATTCGCACGCCAACCATAAGGACTAGAAATCGTCCGCGTCGTCACCGGATGCATCAACTGCAAACCACAAGGCAGCTCACCGACCTGACCAACCTCACCAACAAGCTTGGTGCCCCGCGATTCGAAAAATACACGAGCTTTGCCGTGCGATGTTGATCGCGACGATGACTCTAGGAGCGCCCCTTGCTCGTCTTCTGTCAATGAAACGAAATCGACGTAGGACTCATTCTTGGAATTGAACCCAATGCTTTCGTTTCGAAAATAACCGTTGGACCCCGACCTGACAAGCACGGCGTCGTGCCCTGATTGGAGATCGCGAACTGCCTGAAGTTCAAACGTTCCCGATTCTGCTCGCACTGGCCCCTGATCTGCAGCCATAGGCCATGCAATCGAACAGGTAAGCCCCAAGGACGCAGCCAATGCGAGCGCACAGTGATTCCTTCGGCAATTGGAGACACGTGCCGATTTTGGCGCAGAAATATGCGAATTTTTATGACGTCGTTTCATGTCTTGCGAGTCCCCCAAAACTGCAATGCAACAACAGAGCTTCAGGATAGGCTCAGCACGGCGCATAATCTACTGTTTGCCAAAAACCGCCAGAATTTAGCGAGTATCGTTTCAAAACACAGGTATTTGGTTATGGATAATTCTCATCTGAAATGATGACCGATACCGGTGAACCGACGAACTCATTGCCGGTTCCTGTCACCGATTGTGCGAGTCCACCGGCGTACCGTTCAAGAGGTATCCGGATTCGTTGTGCTCTGAGGCATCAATACCCGCGACTTCAACGTCTGTGGGAACACGCCATGGGCTGATTCGGTCGATTACTGAAGCGATAACCCAAGTCATCGCGGCAGAGTACACGATGACGACCAACAGTGCTACCAATTGCGATACCAGTTGATTCCAGCCGCCTCCGTAGAAGAGCCCGCCGGTGCCAGCTTCACCGGGCAGTGCGAAGAATCCGAGGAACACGGTTCCAATGATGCCAGAGACCAAATGGACTCCGACGACATCCAGAGAGTCGTCATATCCAAACTTCCATTTCAGGTTGACCGCCCAGGCAGAACCCACTCCGGCCAATACTCCCAAGAGAATTGCCGCCCAAGGAGCAATGTTTGCGCAGGAAGGCGTAATGGCTACAAGTCCAGCGACGACGCCGGAAGCTACGCCAAGCGAGCTTGGTCGACTTCCACGCAAATGCTCGACGACGATCCAGCCCAAAACAGCAGCGCCCGGTGCGACGAAGGTGTTGATCCAGATGAGTCCCGCTTCTTCGACCGTAGTTGCTGCTCCGGCGTTGAACCCGAACCATCCAAACCACAGAAGTGCTGCTCCGAGCATGACCAGCGGGGTGTTGTGCGGCTGAGGGCGATCGTGGAAGTTGTAGCGCTGCCCCAGGCGCAGAGCCAATACAAGTGCTGCGATACCTGCGTTGGTGTGAACGACGGTGCCTCCGGCAAAGTCGATGGCCTCCCCAAAAATCTTTCCTAGCACTCCTTCGGCAGAGAGAATTCCTCCGCCCCAAACCCAGAACGCGACGGGTGCATAGACAACGGTAACCCAGACGGGCACGAAGGCCAGCCATGGAGCGAATCGTGCGCGGTCGGCGATTGCTCCCGAAATAATCGCTACCGAAATCATCGCGAAAGTTCCAGCAAATCCTGCGGCAAGTAACTGTTCTGGTTGCGTCTTACCCATAGCGAAATCGCTGATGGGGTTGCCGATTATTCCCGCAATTGCTGGTTCACCAGCCGAAACGGAGTATCCCCACAACACCCACACGACACCTGTAATGGCTGCGGCGAGAAAACTCATCAGCATCATGTTCACCACACCGGTTGAACGAGTCATCCCGCCATAAAAAAGCGCCAAAGCTGGAGTCATGAGTAGAACCATCGCAGCGGCGATGAGGATCCACAGGCTGCCCACGTCTAATGCCATTAGACCCACGTCCTTCTAATCTCTTGATGTTTTCACTGTTGGAGACTGACGGAAATCTGCTGTTCCGTATCTGGGTTTAATCTTTGAGCACTGATGTTTCTGGGAGCCCTTCACTGCGTTACATATAGATCACAAAGCCGGGTTGGGCGTAACCAGTTCATTCCGACAACATTTCAACCAGGTTTCAGACTCGAAGGACTGTGCATTTAGGGAACCTTTATCAGCAGATTCAATAAGCGTCGTTTCAACGATTCATACTGGAGTTATGGATCGATCCTTTTTCACCCCGGACGCCGTCGAAGTGGCGCCAAAGTTGTTGGGTACCGTGCTCGGCGTCCATGCTGAGGAAGGCACAGTTCGGATCCGGATCACTGAGGTCGAAGCGTATATGGGCCTAGGAAGTAGTGGCCGCTATGATCCAGGAAGCCATTCGAAGGACAGACTGACCGAAAGAAACGCTTCGATGTTTCTCGGCCCGGGTCATGCCTATGTGTATCTGAGCTACGGGATGCACTTCGCGCTCAATCTGGTCTGTTCTCCAGCCGGGGTCGCCTCAGGGGTGTTGATCCGTTCGGGAGAAATCATTGATGGAATGGCCTTAGCGCGCGAACGGCGACTGGCTAAACGTCCGCTGGGGTCTAACCCAACAATGCTCAAGGATCGGGACCTTGCCCGAGGGCCGGGAAATCTAACTGCTGCGTTGGGGATCACTCGGTCGAGTCATGACAGTCTCGATCTTTTCGCAGATCCGTTCGAGATTTCAAGCAATAAGTCAGGAAAGGTTTCATTCGCTTCGGGGCCGCGCGTGGGAGTTGCTGGTATCGCCGGAGGACCCGAATTTCCTTGGCGGTACTGGATCCCCGACGATCGTACGGTATCGGCCTTTAAGGCGGGGCGAAACGCACCCCGGGCATGATTAATGAACCTGGCCCGCGCTTTTTAAAGCATCCATGCTCCGCATAGACACACTGTGAAATGCTGTCTGAGCACTTAAGTACGGAGCAACCTGCCCTCTTCGGCTAGTCAACATCTTCCTGATGGCAGCGGCAAGAAAACAATCTGGAATTGCACTTGTAGCAGACCAAAACACTGACGATTCTGAATACTTTCACGCACCTGTGGTGGCGGAACTTGAACCCGTTGCTACGTGTTTGCCTAGATCACTTCAGTACGCTCGCGAAATGACCTTCAGAGAACTCGGCTGGCCCAAGTATTCATTCAAGGGCTTGTGTACGTCGCTGCCCACTACATCTGCTTTAGCAGGCTGCTATCCCCCATTTCATCTTCCATGCGGTGGCCGAGTTTTTTGCTCAGGCTTTGTGCAAAGGTTTCGCTCAAATGCGAGTGATCCCAGTAGGCAACGAGACCTCCAACCACCGAGAAGCAACGCTCATCCCGGCAGAGCTGATCATTCATGTCCACCGCGGCAATCCTCGGATCATCCAGTGCCTTAGCCGCTTCAAATTGAGGGTCGTCGGGAATCCAGGAATCAGCTTTTCCACTGCATTCCTCAAGATTGTCGGGGTTTTGCGCTACACAGTCCGGCACATTGTCAAGTGTGGTTCCCGGCCATGGGGTGTCCTTAATGACGACCACTTCGGCACCGCTATCAGACCACTTGCCCAGCAACTTTTCATAGGCTTCCCTGGCTGGCTCCGTCGACTCCTTCAGGCTATAGCCTTCAACCGGTACAGACTGGCGATTAGATGTAATCACCAGGTCATAGTCCTTGGCATCGATCTGGTCGGTCACCCAATCGCCGAGTTCCGCGCAACCTTCCGACTTGTCCTCCGTGTCGAACTTCTGAGCCTCCGCCATGATCGCACAACGGTTCGCGACGTAGGTATCAACTTGCCAGTCATTCTTCTTGGCAAGCTCCTCGACCGCAGGGAACCACTGGCCGGCGTGCGAGTTGCCTACCAACGCGACCTTCGTTTTGCCTTTTCCATAGGAACAGACAGGCTTGTCGCTAAAATCATTGCCCTGACTGGCGAAACAGTCGTCGGCATAAATCTCCGGCTTATCAGTTTTAGCTGCTACCGGAGCCGGTGCTAGATCATCATAGGTGGTGGACTCATCCTGAACATCGCCGCAGCCATCCGACAGCGCCTTCGCGCCGAGGCAGGATGCGCCAACCTCATCCTTTACCTGTGCAACGGCGGCCGGAATGTCCTGGCTGCGCTGCAATTGAACGCTGCTGTACTGGTAAAAACCACCCGCGACGATTGCCAACAACAGGCTTCCAGCGACCAGGAATCTCGGAGCCGAAAGATAGATGGATTGATCGATGAGCTTGCGGAAACGTACTTCGACCAGCTTTTGAGTCAGGACGGCAAGGACCAGCGTCAATGCCAACGCCACGAGCTTTTGGTACCAGTAGAAGTGGTCGAATGCGAATGGAAGCAGTACCAGCAACGGCCAGTGCCACAGGTAGATGGCGTAAGAATTATCGCCGAGGAACTGAACAGGCTTGATGGCAAACAGCCTGTTGGGAGAAAACGCGTGGCTGCTCTGGGCGAGGATGACCAGCGCAGTACCCAGTACCGGAAGCAGCGCAATGTAGCCGGGGAACAGCATTTCGGGAGTGAAGAAAAGAACGCTCAGCCCGATGGCCAGCAGACCACCCCAGGCTGCTAGCAGGCTGATGACGTCGTTTTTGGCGCGGAAGATTTCTGGCCCCAGCGCGGCGACCAACGCTCCAGCTGCGAATTCCCAGCTTCGGGTGAAGGTAGAGAAATAAGCCACGCCGGCGTAATTCATGGTGCTATAGGTCGAGTACAGCAAGCCACCGAGGAATACGGCACCCAGCACCGAAAGCAGCACACGCCTGCGTGGAAGATTGAATCTAACAGCAACCATAACTGCGGCCGCGATGAGAATGGGCCAAACGAAGTAGAACTGTTCTTCTGCAGACAACGACCAGAAATGCTGGAAGGGGCTTGGTGCGTCGGCCTCGGCAAGATAATCGACCTTGTTAATTGCAAGGAACCAATTCTGGAAATAGAACGTCGCGGCCAGCGCCTGCGATAGCCAGTCAGCCCACACCGTTTCAGGTGCCAAAAGCCAAATGCCGATCACGCTGGCAAAGATCACCAAGAATGATGCGGGAAGCAGACGCTTGACTCGCCTCATCCAAAAATCAGCGATGTCCTTGAACGACCGAGGGGGCTTGGAAATGAGGTGCGAGGTGATAAGAAAACCGGAAATCACAAAGAAAACGTCGACGCCGACATAACCGCCGGAGAGACGATTGGGCCACAGGTGATAGAGCACCACGGCTGAGACAGCCAATGCCCTTAGTCCTTGGATGTCTGCGCGGAAGCCCGACGGTCGAGCTGATGTCGCCGTTGGTTTTGGAGTTGCTGCTGCTTGTTTTTCTCTTAACAGTGTCACGCGCTGGGTGGCTCCCTGGAGTTTGTTTCCTCGTCCCAAGTTTCTTACATATCCCCTTGCAGCGGCTCGCACCGCGTGCATCCCCAGCTTTCTTGTCTACCTACCTAATCTGGATGTTTGCTCAAAACCCCAGCCTGTCGGGGGTACAAGACAATTCACTGAGCCGCCCGAAAAAGTCCATAAAAATCGCAGCTGACCAGTTGCTTCCCACTGCACTTAGAGTCGAACAGGGTCAATGACAAGGCTGACCTCGCACAAATGAGGATTGGGCGTGTCACGTAAATACAGCGGTAAACAAACCAAGGAGCCCCGTTTTTCGCAGGACTCCTTGGTGTCAATGTTCGAAGGTTCTAGCCTTCAAGCAGTGCATCGACGAACGCTTCCGGGTCAAATGGCGCCAGATCGTCTGGGCCTTCGCCCAAACCGACCAGCTTCACCGGCACGCCGAGCTGACGCTGAATGGCGACGACAATGCCGCCCTTGGCGGTGCCGTCCAGCTTGGTCAGCACGATGCCGGAGACGTTGACGACCTCTGAAAAGACCTTCGCCTGGGACAAGCCGTTCTGACCGGTGGTGGCGTCGAGGACCAGAAGCACCTCGTCGACGGTCGCCTTCTTTTCAACGACGCGCTTGATCTTGCCCAGCTCGTCCATCAGGCCGACCTTGTTCTGCAGGCGGCCAGCGGTGTCGATCATGACGATGTCGACTTCATGGTCGATACCAGCGCTGACTGCCTCAAAGGCCACCGATGCGGGGTCCGCCCCGTCGATGTCCGAGCGGACGGTCGGCACGCCGACACGGTCCCCCCAAGTGGCCAGCTGCTCGGCGGCGGCGGCACGGAATGTGTCAGCCGCGCCCAACAGGACATCCTTGTCTTCGGCGACGAGCACACGCGCCATCTTGCCGATGGTCGTGGTCTTGCCGACGCCGTTGACGCCCACGACCATGATGACGCTCGGGCGGTCCGGGTGAGGCTCGGGCAGGTAGTTCCGGTCGAGGGAAGGATCGACGAGCTTGAGCAGCTCTTCGCGCAGCATCTCCTTCACGCGCGCAGGGTCCTTGCTGCCTTCGATCTTGACGCGCTCGCGCAGGGCGTCGACGAGTTCAAGGGTCGGTTCGGTGCCCAGGTCTGCCAGCAGCAGGGTCTCTTCCACCTCGTCCCAGACATCCTCGTTGATGGAGTCTTGACTCAGCAGGGCCAGCAGGCCCTTGGAGAACATGTTGTTGGACTTGGTCAGACGGGCGCGCAGGCGTGCCAGGCGTCCCTGAACGGGCTCGGGAACATCCAGCGCCGGGGCGGCTGGCGCTTCCGGCTCTGCGGTGGCTGCGGCTGTACCGCCTTGGGCGCCATCGGTGGTTTCTCCGGTTCCAGCTTCTGCTTCACCGTCTGCGATCGTACCGGTTGGCACGTCGTCAGCGTCACGCTCAGAAGTGTAGGGAGTCTTAGGCTTGCGGCCCTTGGCTACGAAGGTGGCGACAACAATGCCGACCACGGCAACGACCGCGACAATGATGATGGTAAGTAATAGCGAATCGGTCACGCTTTTAATCGTCTCATACCCCGAAAGCTTTACTCCGCTTGTGGCAGATTTCACCGCTGCGCCCCTGGCGGGCCTCGACGTCATAGACTTAAGCGTTCGGCTCTTAAAGGTCGAAGTTGTTCCACGACGAAAGGCTGGCCGGGTTCATCTTGCGCAGGTGAGGCCTCGGCTGAACACATGGCATTCACATCCAAGGATTCACTCCGCCCCGCGATACCTCAAGAAATCCGGGTGCTACTGGTAGCTGCTTTCATCATCGCACTGGGATTCGGCCTGATTGCACCAATACTTCCGCAGTATGCGGTGAGTTTTGACGTGGGCGCTGCCGCTGCCACGATTATCGTGAGCATCTTCGCCTTCACGAGGTTGATCTTTGCGCCGGTGGCAGGTGTGCTGGTGGGCAAGCTGGGCGAACCGAAGATCTATGTCACAGGAGTTCTCCTGGTGGCGCTCTCCACACTGCTGTGCGCAGTGGTGCAGGACTATACGCAGCTGCTGATTGCCCGCGGCCTCGGCGGCTTTGGCTCCACCATGTTCACGATCTCCGCGATGGCGTTGATTGCACGCTTGTCACCCGAAGAATCACGCGGCCGTATCTCCGGACTCTACGCAGGCTCCTTCCTACTTGGAAACGTGGCAGGTCCGGTCCTCGGTACGGTGCTCGCCCCTTTGGGAATGCGCATTCCGTTTCTGATTTACGGTACGGCGCTGGTTGTCGCCGCACTGGTCGTGTACTTCGCGCTGGGTCGCCGCCGCGACCTGGACAAGAAATCGGATGGGGCTTCGGACAAGTCGCAGCCTATCGAGGTAGTCACCGTACGCCAGGCGGTGGCTTCGCCGACCTACCGCGCCGCACTGTTCTCCGGATTCAGCTATGGGTGGCTGGCCTTCGGCGTGCGCAACAGCATGATCCCGCTCTTTGCGCTTTTTGTCTTCGGCCAGGGCGAGGGACAAGGAGTGGCCGGTATTTCACTGGCCCTATTCGCCATCGGCAACGGCGCGGCGCTGCTCTTCTCCGGGAAGCTCACCGACCGCATTGGGCGCAAGATCCCCGTGCTCATCGGCATGTCGATCCTTGTGCTCTCCATCGGCGCGATGGGATTCTTCACCTCGTGGGCGGGCTTCATTTTCTGTTCCATCGTCGCCGGCTTCGGTGCTGGCACCCTTGGCCCTGCACAGCAGGCATCCGTGGCTGATGTCATTGGAGCCGGCAAGAACGGCGGCAAAGCCCTGGCAGGCTTCCAAATGTGCCAAGACCTTGGCTCGATCATCGGTCCCTTAGTCGCCGGGGCCATTGCCGACCTATGGAGCTACCAACTTGCCTTCAGCATTTCTGCGGTTGTCGGCCTCGTGGGCCTGACGGCCTGGCTCCTCGTGCCGCGGCCAATTTCCCCGGTAACCGTAGAGGGGTAGCTGCGAGCCATTCAACCCCAAGAAAATTGGCTCCGGCGGATTGCTTATTCAGCATTCGTCCGGAGCCAATCCCAGATCTGTTTCGATTAGGCGAATTTTGCCTTCTTCAGATCTATGCTCAAGGCACCTTTGACCGTGCGATAGACCCTGGCACCGTGGTCCTTGGTCTCCTGCACATCCTTGGGCACTCGAATTCGCCGCGTTTCGGCGTGCGCATATTTCACGTGAATATCCCCGATAGCCGGCGCCAAAGTCGATAGGGCTGAAAAAGTCAGCAAGACCGCGTGCTGACCGTTGCGGCTCGATTTATCGATGGGGAACTCCAACCTACGATCGCCGCCGCGTTCATTGACTAGCACAGCTTCTGGTGTAGGACCACTGACTGGGCTGGTGAACCGGAGTTCAAAGGCATCTGATTTAATCGCAGATTTGACGAGCTCAGGTTTCTGCGAAGCTTCAAGGTCAACGGCTGCCAATCGCTTGAGCTCTTCATAGTCGCCGGCGATAATCGCCTCCGTCTTCGCCGCGTCGTTAGCACTGAAGTACTCCTCGCGGCGCTCGGGAAGGTATTCGCTAATGTAGGGACCGAATGCAGAAATCCAAAGTTTGGCCCGGGCTTCTCGGTATTTTAGGAAGCGCTCGCCGACAAAGAATTTGAGCCCCTTGCGCTTGAACAAACCTGCTGTAAGCAATCTTCCCAAGTGTGGATCGTCAGCGGTGAGGTCCTTAATCGTTTGGCTGATGTGGGCGACAGAGTGGACGTAGCTGAACGGCTCGAATGGTTGGGCGCTAATATTATTGCCGTCCCCGCGCTCGCGAATGAAGTAATACTCGTAGTCGGCAAGGATGCTAACTCGTTTGGCCAGTAGGTAGACGGCTGAAAGCACCATGCCGTCTTCTAGTCGAACCTTTTCTTCACTGAATCGCAGATTGTTGTCCTGCAGGAGGCTTCGTCTGATCAGCTTTTGCGGCATGAGCGTAGCAAAGACCGATTCTAAGGGGGCATCGATCATGGTCTTTGCAAAAAGAGATGTCCTGATTACGCGTCCACCGGTTGGAACGAGTTTTGGTACTAGTACATCGACCTCGTGTTGGAAGGCAAAGTCTCGCATGCGTCGCAGCGCCTCGGTCCCCAAAGTGTCATCGGAGTCAGCATAGAAAATATACTCGCCTCGTGCTAAGTCGGTGCCAACATTGCGTGGCTTGCCGGCCCAACCGCTATTTTCTTGGTGGACCACTTTGAAGTTCTCGTTGCGCTTTGCATAAATATCCAGAATTTCTCCGCCAAAGTCGGAGGAGCCGTCATCCACGACGATAACTTCGTAGAATTCTTTGTCGAGGTCCTGAAGCTCTAAGGAATTAAGAAGCTCAGTGAGATAAGGCATTGAGTTGTAGACCGGAATAACGACGCTGATAAAAATGCCGCCTGGCAGTTCCGATAGATCATGCCTCGGCGCTTCTACCTCTGGCTCAAGGTCTACATCCGCAACAACTTTTTCAGGGGCCTTAACTTCAAGCTGTTCGTCAGATTTTCCGCTGGAACGCTTTCTAAAAAATGCCACTTCATCCCCAATTTAGAATACCAAATTTAATCAAACATTTAGCTGTCTAACTACTATAGGTCAGAGGAATACGATGAGCTCAGCTGGACTCGCGGCGATCCATTTTCTGACTAATCACAGTGGACACGCCGTCTCCACGCATTGTCACACCATATAATGCGTCAGCCACTTCCATTGTCTTCTTTTGATGCGTAATAACGATGAGCTGTGAAGATTCCCGCAATTCCTCAAAAATGGTGATTAGCCGCCCCAGATTCATATCATCCAACGCTGCTTCCACTTCATCCATGACGTAGAACGGAGAAGGTCGCGCCTTGAAAATTGCCACCAACAACGCGACAGCTGTCAACGACCGTTCACCGCCGGAAAGCAGCGACAACCTTTTGATTTTCTTGCCTGCTGGCCGTGCCTCAACTTCAATTCCTGTGGTAAGCATGTTCTCGGGATCGGTTAGCACCAACTGACCTTCACCACCGGGAAATAGGCGCTCGAAAATTCGTTTAAATTGAACTGCGGTGTCATTGAAGGCCTCGGTGAATACCTGCTCTACGTGGGTATCTACATCCTTGATGATTTGCTGAAGATCTGCACGCGATTTCTTCAGGTCTTCTAGTTGTCCGGCAAGGAACTTATGGCGTTCTTCCAAGGCTGCAAATTCTTCGAGGGCCAACGGGTTGACCTTGCCAAGCGCAGTGAGATCACGTTCGGCTTTCTTCAACCGTTTTTCTTGCTCAGCTCGGTCGAATGGAATGGTGCCAATAATATTTCCATCTTCGTCAACGTCTTGGCGTAGCTCTCCCCATTTGTCGGAGGGGTCAGCTTGTTGCGGAATCAGTTGGTCCGGGCCAAAATTCGCAATCAGATGCTCAGGAGAGTAACCAAGCTCCTCTAGAGATTTGGTTTCACATGCTTCGATTTTCATGCGCAGTTCGGCGCGGGCAAGTTCGTCTCGATGTGCAGCATCTGAAAGCCGTGATAATTCGGCTGTCAGCTGCTCCGCTTGGGTACGCTGCTCCCCTAGGTTCTCATCCAACTCTGCTTTCTGCACGATGAGTTCTTCGCGTTGTTCTGTGGCCGTGTTAAGTGACAACTCAATAAAGCGCAAAACCCTCTGGGCTGCCTGCTCTACGCGCAGTGCCTTTGCCGCTTGCTCCTTGCGCTGAGCCGCTCGTTGTTGAGCGGCTTGTCGATGGTTTCGTTCTGCGGCGGCGGTGCGGCGAAGTCCGTCGACGCGCGAACGCAGAGCAGTGACCCGCTCTTCGCAGCTGCGCAAGGCAAGCCGCGCTTCAAGCTCCTGTTGGCGCGCAGAAGCCGCCGCGTCAGCCAGCGCTGTACGGGCTGCCTCGTCGATGGTTTCATCCTCTTGGTCGCCTGAGGCCATGTCCATACGCTCGGTGATCTCTTCGAGCGATTCCTGCTCAATTTCGAGTTTCTCAACGACCACCTCAAGTTTCTGTCCGAGCGCTTCCTTTTCTGCGGTGGCGGAGCGCAGCTTCTGGCCTAGACGTGCAAGGTAATTGGACAATTCGTCAATGGCGGCGTCGGATTCGGCGAGCAGGGCCAAGGCGTCGCCGCGTTCCTGTTCCGCTTCCAAGAGCAATGGAGCACGCTGCGATAGTTGGAGTTGAAGCTCGGCGAGTTCTCGTTGGGCCGCGTCAAGCTCTGCACTGGTCTGTTCAATCAGGGCCTGTTGAGCAATGAGCGATGCTCCCTGGGAGTCGCCAATGGCACTATGAACGTGCGATACCGAGATGCCGTCCAGCGTTGTCAGTTTAGCTTGAGGGTGGGCTACCAGAATGGATTCTGCCTGAGAGATGTCCTCGATGACGTAGTGGTCTGCAAGCAGGTGATCTAGGAGGTTTGCGTACTCCGAGTCTGCCTCAACGACGTGGCGTGCAGAAATCACCGGCTCACCCAAAACCGGCGAGGGCTTTTGCGAAACCGAAGCGTGAAGGAATAAAGCGCTGGCCTTCTCGGTCTGTTCAAGGCCCGCAATAATTTCAAGCGCCCCGGCGACATCTCGGGCGACCAAGGCTTCCGCGGATTCCCGAAGGATCGAAGCTATTGCCTTTTCATAGCCGTCGGCCACCGTCATTAATTCGCCAAGGCGTCCGTGCAATGCTTCAGGATATTGCTGCAGTATTGCTGCCGATTGATCGTCTGCCTTGGTGTTCAACTGCAGCGCTTCCAAACGCGACTGCAGGCCAGATACGCGTACCGAAAGTTCTCGTTCACGCTGCGCCTGGGAATTCTGCTCGCTGTTCAGCAGTGAATATGTTGCGTCAGCGAGTTCAAATGACTCGTTCAGATCATGTTCTTCGCCGAATTTGGTTTCAAGCTCAAGTAGCACCTCGCGATGCGACCTGGCGTCCGCCGCCAAATCTGAGTCGAATGACTGCAGGCTGTCTTGCAGTCGAAGGATCTCAGCTCGGGTGACATCCACACGGCTGCGTGCCGAAGCTACCTGCGACGCCAGCCTGGACAAGCCTTCCCGGCGGTCGGCCGCTGCACGCAGCAACACAGCCATGCGCTGCTGCTCGGCCCTAGCTTGTTCCTCAGCCTGTTCTTTGGCTTCGATGGCTTCGGCAAGAATTTCATGGCGGTCTTCAAGTGCCTCCTGCAATCCCACCAGTTCTTCACCTAGCCGGTCAGCCTGGGCTTCGAGGCGTTCAGGGTCTCGGCTCGAATCAAAGTGCGTGTCATTGCTGACTAATAGTTTTCCGCGTTCGTGGGCCAATGCGCTTAGCGAACGGTAGCGCTCGGCTTGAGTCGAGAGCGAAACCCAGGTTTCCTGCATCAGGCTCAGGCGCGGTGTAAGAGTTTCGAGCCGGTCGTTCAACTGCGTGGTATATCGCTTCACATGCTCGAGGCGTTCCGTCGCTTCCTGTTGCGCGGCCTGTACTCGCGACTCGTCGCTAATGTCTTGAGCCAGTTTATTGTTCAGACCAACCAGATCATCGGCCAACAAACGTGCCTTGGCATCTCTTACATCAAGCTGCACGTTTTGGGCCCGGCGTGCAATTTTTGCCTGCCGGCCCAAGGGCGCTAATTGTCGGCGCACCTCGGCGCTCAGATCCTCAAGTCGATCGAGGTTTCCCTGCATGCCCTGCAGCTTGCGCAGGGTCTTTTCCTTACGCCGCCGATGCTTGAGCACGCCTGCGGCTTCTTCGATGAATCCGCGGCGGTCTTCCGCCGTTGCGTGAAGAATCCTATCTAGCTGCCCCTGTCCGACGATGACATGCATCTCCCGGCCTAGGCCAGAATCGGAGAGGAGTTCTTGAATATCTAGGAGTCTGCATGAACTTCCATTAATTGCATATTCGGATCCTCCTGCGCGGAAAAGCGTACGAGAAATCGTGACTTCCGCATAGTCGATCGGAAGTTTGCCGTCTGCATTGTCAATGGTCAGCGAAACGTGTGCGCGCCCCAGCGGCGGTCTTCCGGAAGTGCCTGCAAAGATGACGTCTTCCATCTTGCCGCCGCGAAGTGTTTTTGCACCTTGCTCCCCCATGACCCACGACAGCGCGTCAACCACATTTGATTTGCCCGATCCATTGGGTCCAACCACTGCAGTAACGCCCGGTTCAAATTCAAAAGTGGTCGCCGAAGCAAAAGACTTGAACCCGCGAACGGTAAGAGTCTTGAGATGCACGGCGTGAAATTCCTAAGGTCGGCCCAATATCGATATGGTTAGCATGAAGGTTGCAGACCATGTGGTTCGAAATCGATTCTATCGAAATGAGTGCGTGATTCTTGGCTTCTGCCCAACCTATCTAGGAATCAAAAACGAGGGATAGATCAACTTATGAGTGTCTTGGCTCAAATTGAACAGTGGCCAGTAGATAACGCAGTATCCGTAGTCTTGGATGGAAGCGGCCAGATTATCGGCCGACATGGCGACGAATCAAAGATCTATCCTCTTGCCTCGGTGACCAAGCTGCTGAGCACCTATGCGTTTCTAATTTCCCTGGAAGAAGAAGCAATCGGTCTTGCCGACCCGGCAGGTCCAGAAGGTTCCACCGTTCATAACTTGTTCTCCCATACTGCTGGCTATGACTTCGACTCTGATGCCATTCGTTTTCCGGTGGGCACCAAACGCGGCTATTCAAATGTCGGCTTCGAAAAGTTGGCTGAGCATCTAGAGCGTGAAACAGGAATTGATTTTCCTAGCTATGCGCAAGAAGCGGTCTTCGGCCCACTTGGCATGAACAGCACTGAAATTGCTGGCAGCTGCGCCAAGGACGGCAGGTCTACGGCTGCGGATCTGGCCAAGTTCGCCGCCGAGTTGCTGAACCCGACCTTGGTTTCTTCAGCCACCATGTCCGAGGCGACCCGCGTGCACTTTGAAGGTCTCGCAGGGATCCTCCCAGGTTATGGACGCCAGAATCCCAACGACTGGGGGCTGGGTTTTGAGATCCGCTCATCAAAGACCCCTCATTGGACCGGGGCAAGCCATCCTTCAGCTACATTCGGCCACTTTGGCCAGTCTGGGACTTTCTTCTGGGTAGATCCTGTGGACAGGATCGCATGTGTGACCTTGACCGATCGCAACTTTGGTCCGTGGGCGGCCGAAACATGGGCCTCGTTCAACGAAGCAGTGCTCAAGCAGTATTCCTAGTCCCCCGTCGGTCACTACGCCGCGCCGCGCTTTCGAGAGCGGCCGGCTAGGTATACCCAGGTGCCTGACCCGATCACTGCAGCGGCTAGCCCTCACGCCCACCAAGGATGGCCTAGAATATCAGGGATTTTCCCTGCCGCTTCAACGGGAGTCGGAGTGATTCGTTCTGCGGTGACCAACATACGATGTGTATTAATGCCCAGTGGTGTGCAGGTTACGAGAGTGACCAAGTCTTTTCCATAGACCGGAATCAGGGCCTTGGACTCGTCAGGTAGCACTGTCTGCGTCTCTTTGACCTCATACGTCAGGACTTCCCCAAACACCTCGGTGGTGAAGCGGTCCCCGATTTTCAGTTTTGGAAAGCCATTGAACAGCGTTGCGGAAGGGAGACCACGGTGTGCCGTCAAGACAGAATGCTGCGACTCGCCACCGACCGGCAACGATGTGCCTTCCAAGTGCCCTGCGCCCTTTTCTAGGGTGGTGGCCGCGGTGCCATGATAGATCGGCAAATCAACCTTGATCGCTGGAATCTTCAACCGCCCCATGAGGCCATCGCCACGGACCTTGAGCAGATTCTTGTAGCCGAGCTCGGAACCTGAACGTCCGTGTCCCGTCGGTACGTTACTTGAAGGTATTTCCCAAACGGTGATGCATAAAGAATACGTGTGCTTCAATGCACCAAACACAAGTTTGGCTAGAAGCGGACGACGGACAGAATGAACAGGCTGGAGCGCCCAATCCTTAACGTGAAACCGTTGCTATCGTCGCGGCCGAGGCTGACACTCCGGGCAAGTGTAAGAAGAACGCCCCATGAACGGATCTCGCCGAATGAGAGATTCACGCCCATTGTCTTGGCATCGAAGGCATGGCCTTCCTTCACGCCCATAGGCGTTCAGTGAACGTGCAAAGTAGCCGCTTGCGCCATTGACATTGACGTACAGCGAGTCGAAGCTGGTTCCGCCAGCTGCCAAGGCACGAGTCATGACGTCAATCAGCGCGTCATTCAGGCGCGAAACTTCGTTGCGGCGGATGGTTGCGGTATTCCGCAGGCCAGAAAGCCCCGCCTGCCACAAGGCTTCGTCAGCATAGATATTGCCGACTCCCGAGATGATTGCCTGATCGAGGATCGCGCGCTTGAGCTTTGTCGTTTTCCCGCGCAGCGATACATAGAGTTCTTCAACGTTTCTGACTGGGTCCAAGACATCCCGTGCAATGTGCGCCGCGGCCTGAGGTATGAAGGCAGAGACGCTCCCTGATCCGCCGGCATTGCCGTCGGAGGTGGGTATCAGGGTTGAAAGGAACATGCCACCGAATATTCGTTGGTCGACAAATCGGAGTTCTGCCGGCGAATCCGCCTGGCCGCTGAGCGAGAATCGAACTTTTAGATGTTTCTCATCTGGTGCGTCTGATTCTTCGATGAGAAGCTGGCCGCTCATTCCCAGATGGGCGACGAGTGCGGAGGGCCTGGCCAAACCGTCCAGTTCCATCCAAAGGAACTTTCCTCTGCGGACCACGCTGGCCACGGTGCAGCCGGTCAGGGTTTGCTGGAAGTCGTCCGGGCCGTCCACGTGGCGACGGGTTGAGCGTGGGTCCAGCACTTCGACAGCGTCAATTCGTCGATTGCGGACCCACTTGTCCAATCCTCTGCGGACTACTTCAACTTCGGGCAGCTCGGGCATCGAAGATTCTAGTCCTGTGGGATCTGTTCGCCAGGGTGGATCTGCAGCCAGGTGTTGCGGGCAGCTTCTTGCTCGGCTTCCTTCTTAGACGGGCCGTGGCCAACGCCGTATGCTTGGTCGGCAATGACCAATACTGCTTCGTAGCTGCGGGCATGGTCAGGTCCGGTACCAGTAACTTGGTAGTGCATTTCGCCCAGTTTTTTGGAAGCAACGTCTTCTTGGATTGCTGTCTTCCAGTCGGTGGTTGCACCCAGCAGCCGGGAATCCTGCAATAGCGGTGCGACAAAGCGCAGAACCAGCGAACGCGCGGCGTCCATTCCCTGAACCAGGTAGGTAGCGCCGATCAGAGATTCCATGGTGTCCGCCAGGATCGACGCCTTGTCGGCGCCATTTGACTGGGCCTCGCCGCGTCCAAGCAAGATGTGCTCGCCCACGCCGAGATCGCGGGCGATGATTGCAAGCGCGCGGGTGCTGACAATGGCAGCCCGCCGTTTGGCCAGATCACCTTCAGGCAGATCCGGGAACGTTTGGTACAGGTACTCGGCAATGGAGAACCCAAGAATCGAGTCGCCGAGGAACTCCAGGCGCTCGTTCGTGGGTATGCCACCATTTTCATAAGCATATGAACGGTGGGTCAACGCAAGACGAAGCGTCTCGGAATCAATGTCGATTCCGAGACGCTTCAAAAGTTCTTCTTTAGAAGACATGTCTTAGACGTCTGCGACCTTGCGACCCTTGTACTCAAGGAACAGCTCGGTACCGGCCGAGTCGGTGACAACCTTAGCCTGGTGAGGCAGGCTGTAGGTTACGCGACCGTTTTCAACGGTCTTCACCAGGCTCGGTGCGGATGCCTTCCACTGAGAACGGCGGGCACGAGTATTCGCACGGGACATCTTCCGCTTTGGAACAGCCACGACTACTTCTCTTCTCTCTTGTCTGACGTATTATCGTTTGTCACATCTTCTGCGACAATGTCGGCCAGCTGCGCAAGCGCTGCCCAACGTGGGTCCAGTACAGCATGCTGGTGCTCAGGGTCTTCGTTGAGATTTACTCCGCATTCACTGCAGAGCCCCAAACAATCTTCCCGGCAAACCGGCTGGAATGGCAGGGCGGTTACTACTGCGCTCCGCACCACCGGATCGATGTCAATCAAGTCATCGACTACCCAGTACTGATCCACTTCATCATCGTTGTCGAATTCCTCGCTCCCCTCGTAATAGAAGAGCTCCTGAATATCAGCCTCATAGTCGTACTCGATGGGCTCCAGGCATCGTCCACATTCCCCCGCAATCTGTGCGGTAGCGGTACCCGATACAAGGATTCCCTCATGTACGGCTTCAAGGCGAAGATCTAAGTCAAGCTCAGATCCTCCACGAACACCGATGAGTGCATTTCCCACATCCGTGGGTGCCAAAACCTGCTCATTAAGAACTTTCATCGATCCTGGCGAGCGGCCAAGATCTTTGGTTGATATAACCAAAGGCGAGTTGCGATCGAGTGCGCCGTGTGGCGATCGATCAGAACGCTTATCGCTAATGATGACTCCTATAGAACATAGTCCGACATTTCATCTTAGCGTGACCAGGCCCCAGTTCCCAAACCGATACAGGACCACCCTGCGCATTTCACTTGTTGCAATGGCCACACTCTCCTCCGCAGGCGCGAAACGGGAAGAAATTTTCTGCGTAACATACTGGATACTCTGCGACTCGCCCGGCCAGTAAATTCTCATTCTCCCCGGCAAGAACCTTAACCTTAAACTGTGCAAGTTTCTCTCATCTGGAAGGTGCCATCATGAAGGTAGTCGACTCCTTTGGCAATGCAGCATCCTATGCGACTACCCGACTGAAGGCCCGTGCGCACCGGAAGTACATCGCACAGCACGCTACCGAGCTGAGCCATCTGCCATCGGGCGAGGACCGCTACCAGGCTGCATTGTACTTCGCAGACGAGATGGTCAATGCCTATCAGATCCGCCAGTGGTACGAGCCGTTCAGGCAGCTTGCCGAGCACGTGCCGACAGTCGTGATTACCCGGCTTCCGGCCACAGCATTGGCGCTACGCGAAGAATGTCCGCTGCCGGTGTACTTTGCCCCGGCCATCGAAGACGTTGAGCGCCTGGTGGACACACAAGATCTCCGCTCTGTCTTCTACGTCAACCAGAACATCCGCAATTTCCAGATGATGCGCTTCAATAAACCGTGGCATGTGTTCATCTGCCACGGCGAGAGCGAAAAGGCCTACATGTGGTCGAACCAGCTCAAGGCCTACGACTACGTGTTTTCCGCAGGCCAGGCGGCCTCGGACCGGCTGACTAAGCACCTGCGCAATTTCGACGTAATGACCCGGACCTTCCCCGTTGGCAGGCCGCAGATCGACGTCGAGTACCTTGCGCCGTATTCGCTGAACGAGTCTCTGCCCACGGTGCTCTACGCGCCCACGTGGGAGGGCGACAGGCCGTCGATGAACTACGGTTCGGTGCGGTCCCACGGCATGTCGCTGGTCGATGCGCTCATCAAGGACGGAGGGTTCAACCTGATCTTCCGCCCCCATCCGCGCTCCGGCATTAACTCCGCCGAATACCGCGCGGCGGTGCAGTCCATTCGGGACAAGCTGCAGCTGGCAGATTCGACAGCTTCGGCACGATTCCTGTTCGACGACACCGCGCACTGGGGGTGGCAGTGGGCGAAGGCAGACGTCTGCATTACCGATATTTCAGCCGTTGCTTATGACTTCTTGGCCACTGGAAAGCCGATGTTCGTGACAACGCCGATATCTGCGGACGCGACGTTGATCGACTCCCCCGCTCTGGCCCGCGTCCCCGCCCTTGCGCAGGAGGACGCCGTCAACGTTCCAACGCTAGCCCGCCAAGCGATGGCGGAGAGGAACCTGGAGCTTGCAGAAGTCGTCGCGTACTACTTCGGGGACATCCAGCCCGGTGCGAGCATGGGGCGTTTCATCGACGCTTCGCTGCAGCTAATCCGCGGCGATGGGGCATCCGGCCAGTAGCCGCCGCCCCCTACAGAAAATGCTCGTGGGCCCGTCCGAAGACGGGCCCACGAGCGTTTTCTGTAGGGGTCTGCTGGACAGGGCCGCTAAACCTTGGCCAGCTCCAGCAGCTGCTCGAACTGGGCCAGCGCACCGGCCTGGTATTCGGCGGCGTCAAACTTCTTCGGCGCCTGGTAGCCGGCCAGCTGCTGCTCCATGCCGCCGACCAGGCCCTGTACGGAATTCTCCACGAGCAGGCCATAGCCTCCGACCAGGACACTGTGCGAGCCCACGACGTCGGTGGATACCGCCGGCAGGCCGAGCATGAGCGCCTCGACCATGGCCAGCCCCTGGCCTTCGTAATCCGAAGAGAAGACGAAGCAGTCCGCGCTCTTGAGGGTAGGGAACGGGTTGGCCAGTAGCCCGGTGATGGCTACGGCATCTTCCAGGCCCCTGGCCTCGATCTCGCGTTCCAGATCCGAGTGCAGCGGGCCGTCGCCGATCAGCAGCAGGCGGGTTTCCGGATGGCGCTGGTGGACCTCGGCAAAGGCTTCGAGCAGCTTGGCCTGTCCCTTTTCAGGCGATAGCCTTGCCATGTTGGCAAAGACCGTCAGATTTTCACCCTCGAACTCGTGGACCGGCTCGCCCAGCTTGGACCATGCCAGCGGCTTGTCCAGGTCCAGCAGGTTCTCCGAGACGGTGAACTGCGCCGGGTCCAGGCCGAAGCGCTCGGAAAGCTGCTCGCGGTTCAGGTCCCCCACGCTATCGGTCACCGAGACCAGCTGGTCGAAGTGCGGATAGGTGGCGAACAGGCCCGACATCGTGCCGAAGCGCAGCAGCCACTCGCCGACCATGTCATTGTGCAGGTACATCAGCGTCCGGTCTGCATGGGAGTGCGCGGCGGCGAACAACGCGGCCCAGAAGCGCGAATAGCCTTCAAAGTCGATGGCCGCGTCGAAGCGCAGGTCTCCGAATGAACGGTGCATTTCACGGGTCATGGTGCCCATGTGGATCTGCTCCGCGACCGGCGAAGCGTGGCCGCGCTGCGCATGGAACTGATCGGAGACCCAGCGCTCCTCTGCGGACATGGTAGTCGCCCCGGCGCGAGGCAGGATCCGCACGTGCTCCGGCAGGGATTCGAGAATCTGCAGGGCATCGGGGTTGTTGGCCACCGCATTGGTGTCCACCGCAATGGACACCAGATACTTCTGCGGATCCAGCGCGCTGATCAGGTTCGTGAAGGCGGTGGCGATGCCGTTGGGCTTGAACCCGCCCTGGTAGAACAAAAGCTTGGTGCGTTCTTCCACCGTCTGGTCCAGCAGGTGCGTATCGTCGCCAAAGAAAAAGAATTCGATGACCCGCCCGGTGGCGGCGCCGTCCTCCATCGGGGAGAACTCGGCGGCGTTCTGCGCGAAGTTGGCGTGGGCTTCCACGTCCGGGCCGGCCGTCAGGCGCTGCACCTCGGCGGCCACGTCCTGGATCTCGTCGTAGACATTTCCAGGCCACGTGTCGCGGTCGAAGTACAGGCCGCGCTCGGCCTCATAGGCTTCGTAGTCCGGGGTGTAGAAGACCACCGGGCGGTTCAGCGGCAGGTAGTCGTAGAAGATCGAGGAGTAGTCGGTGATCAGCACGTCGACTACTGCCAGCAGCTCGTTGGTGTCGATCGAGGCCGGAACTACCGTCGCATCCAAGTCTGCGTCGCCGATCAATTGCTCGGCAAAACGGTGGGCGCGGAAGAGCATGTGGTGTTCGCCCTCGGCCAGCTTGGCCAGGTCGTCGACGAGTCCCGCCACGTCATAGGAGCGGTCCTTGAGCTGGCCTCGCCAGGTCGGCGCGAAGAGCACGATCTTCCGGGAGCTGCCCGCGTCGATACCCAGCAGCTCCAGGATCTCGGCGCGGCGCTGGGTGCTGAGATTCAGCGTGCTGTCGATGCGCGGGCTGCCGGTCAGCGCGACCTTGCCCGGAAAGAGGCCGTCGAGGTCGTGGTCTACCGACAGGGTCTTGAAGGTGTGTTCGTTGGGCACCATCATGTGGGTGGTCGCCATGAAGTTGCGCTGCACGTTGCGGTGCTCAGCCACCCCGTCCTTGACCAGCTTGCCCATGAACTTCAACGGCGTTCCATGCCACGTGTTCAACACCTGCTGGCCCTCACGGCGCAGGAAGTAGGTGGGGAACGTCGCGTTGTTCACCAGGTACTTGGCAGTGCCCAGCATCGTGATGTACTTGTCCGAATGCTGCTTGACGATCGCCACATCTGTATCCTCGGCCAGTTGCTGCGGAATGGAGCTCTGGTCGTTGTAGACCCAGGCGTAGCGGAATCCGGCGAATCGTGGGTCCTGACGCATGGCCTTGTAGATGGCGAACGGGTGGCAATGCACGTTTTTTCCGTGGGAGGACTCGAAGAGCACCAGACGCTCATCCATGGGCTGCGTGTCGCGAGCATGGATGGCTAGGGCCCCGCGGCGCCGGCCCACGCCCTTGAGCGCGTCGCCGGTGCCTGCCACCGAGATTTCAGTGAACATGAGCATGTTCTCGAAGTAGCCGCAGGCAGTTTCGTAGTCGCCCAGCTTGGCAAAGGCGCGCCCGGCCCGGGCCTGCCAGCCGCGTTCGGTGGAGGAAGTATGCCACAGCGCCTGTGCGAACTGTTCGGCCGCTTCGGGCCAGTCGCCCGCGGTTTCCGCCGCCACACCCAGCTGGAAGTGCTCGTTGCCGCGAAGGCCTGCCCACTTGGAGTCCTTGTCCTTGCCGACGAAATGGCCCCACGCGTCGGCGGCCAGCAGGTACTGCTCGGCCGCACGCTCGAACTGGCCTTCACGCTGCAGCGAGTAGCCAAACCGGAAGTAGGGAACCTGAGGCTTTATCGCCTGCTGCTCGCCTAGTTCATAGACGAAGGCTTCATAGGCCGCCACCGCGTCGCGGTGCCTGCCGGCGCGGGCAAGCACGCGTCCGCGGGCGTAGCTGGACTTCACGCGGTCTTCCGCCGTGGCACCGAGTTTGGCCGCCGAGGCGTAGAATTCGGCCGCCTCGTCTAGCTTGAACAGGCGCGAGGCCACCTCGCCGGCCCGGTAGTTCAGGTTCCACCGCTTGACCGGGTCCCCGCCCAGTTCCAGCTGCCGCGTGTAGGATTCCAGCGCCTTGGCCCACTGCTCGTTGCGCTCGTGCAGCCTGCCGATGCCGGTCTGGTGCACCAGCTCGCTGTTGGAAATGGCCACGGCCTGGGCATAGGCCTGCTCCGCCTGATCGGCGACGCCCAGGGATTCCAAAGCCTGTCCCAGCGCGTAGTGGTACTTGAGTACATCGTCGTTCAGCTCGATGGCCTTGCGGTAGAAGCCTGCTGCCTGCTCGAAGCGGGACATGAAGCGCGCCGCTTCACCTGCGAGGTAGAACCATTCCGGCTCGCTCTCGTGCTGTTCCTGGTAGGCCTCGCGGATATCGAGCTCGCGCCAGCGCTGGCCGTGGTCCTTCAGGAAGGTTGCAATCGCGCCGCTGGCTTCGGGACTATCTGGGAAGTCGGCGAGCATCTGGTCCAGAATCGCCAGTGCCTCGTCGTTGCGGCGTGCTAGTCGGGCGCATTTTGCCCAGCGCACGCGCCAGGTGATCCGGTCAGGTTCGCCCTGGCAGGCGGCTTCGAAGAGTTCCAATGCGCGCTCATATTTCTTCATGCGCTGCATGTTCAAGGCCAGGCTCTGGATCCACCCATAGCGGTACGGCTGGCGGGCGATTGCCCCCTCAAGATGGACCACTGCATCCGAGTATTTCTTGCACTTGTACAGACTCAGGCCATAGGAAAACTGCACTTCAGGTGCCTTGGAGACTTTGAATCCCAGTACTTTCTTGTAATACAAGGCGGAAATTCTAGCCCTCTTGATCCGGTCAATCCGACGACCAAGGCTTAAGACAACACGGGTACGAAATGAGTTCACGAGCAACCTTCATGGTGAATAAAAAATTATGCTGCCAAGACTTTGAATCCGCCTGCAACTGAACCGGTCTTGAGCAAACATGAAATCTTCTCACATTCAGCTTGGTATTACCTTGAAATTAGAAGCTCTTTGCGTCAAATTCCTTGCTGAATGCAGTGTCCCCGGCGACTCATTGTCTCCGGGGACACCGGTGGTTTCCGAGTTCTAGCTATGCCATCCCTTGAATTCGGCCAGCTGGCCCTCGCGGGTTTCAATAAGATCGGCTACTACCTCTTGGAACCGTTCGGTGGACTGGCCCAGTTCCAGGTCGCCAAAGTAGAAATTGCGCATTTCCCGGCGCAGCTGGGCGTTTTCGTCCTTCAGCAGGCCGGTTTCCAGAAGTTCATCTACTCCGCCGATGCTGTCCTGGTCGATGACCGGGCAGGCTTGGGCGATGGGTGCATCGCGCAGCAGGCGTTCGCGGTTGCTGCGGCGGTCCGAGATGATCAGCGGCTTTTCGGGCTGCAGATACAGGTAGTCCAAGCCAACGCTTGAAACGTCGGTGATCAACGCGTCGGTCGCCTCGAACATTGCAAGAATATTGCCCCGCTCGGAGACGATGTGTTCGCCGCCTGCGGCATTCGCTTCGGCGATCAGCTCCATGATCTTGGCATGGCCTTCGGCAACGCCCGGGGTCTTGCTTTCCTCGACACGGGGATGCGGCTTGTAGATCACCCTGAACGCAGGGTTGGACAGCAGCGAAGCGACAATTGCCGTGCCATACAAGTCGATGGACGTGTAGTTGTTGTCTTCGTTCTCGCCTTCCCAGGTGGGAGCGTAAAGGACGTCGAACTTCCGGCTGGGTTCAAGTTCCGGCGCAAAGTTGATGTCGAGCTGCGGGCGGCCGACGACCACCAACTTGTCCAGGTCGAAATCGATCAACATGGCCTCGTGGCGCTTGATTGCCGCGGGGCCCGCGACAAAGACCTTGTCATAGGCCTTGGCCTTGTTCGACACCATTGACAGCTTGTCGCTCTCGCCATGGTTGACATGCACATGGACCAGGCGCGGGTGGTCCAGGGACTGGAAATTGCTACGCGAGTTGTTCACGTAGATCACCAGTTTGAGATCGTTGTCGTCATAGAGGTCCATCAGGTCCCCGAAGCGCCGGACGAAGGCGCGAGGCAGCGCGGAGATCTTTCCGGCGGCCTTATAAGCGCCCACGGATCGGAAGACCAGAAGAACTTCATGCTTTTCGTGCAGATCTTCAAGCACTGGAAGCCACTGGGTGAGCTGGTAGATCTTGTCCGCTCCATCGCCGAAATACACAGCAACGGTGCCAGGAATCGAGATGTTCGAAATTCCGACGCTTACCCCTGCAGGATTCGAGTTGAATCCCATCAGCTGCGAGGCACGCCGCACCAGCGGCTGGCGTCCCAGCGCATTGAGCGAAAGTCTGATACCGGCCTTGAACGAGGCACTCACTTCGTTGAACTTCCTTCTGTTTTCCTGGTCTTAGCGAAATTTCGATGGACGGGCTGCTGGTTAAGAACCTAGCTCAATTCCTTGACGATCTGGCTGAGCGTGTCAAGGGTGTTCTTCAGGGATTCGACGTGGCGTTCGTCGAATTCGCTGAGCACGCGCTTCATTTCGGTAGTCGAGATGCCTGCAGTGCGCGGCAGGTAGACGACCTCCACCTCATCGCCGAGGTCGTCGAAATGGCCCTTCCAGTCCTCGCCGATGCCGAAGACCTTTGCGTCGTACTTCTTGATGTCAAGACGCTTCTGCTCCCAGTTCTCCTCCGGGATCGCCAGGTCCACGTATTTGATGGCCTCGACGATCTGACGGCGCTGCTCGAAGGGAACCACCGGCTTCTTGCCCTTGATCGCGTTGAATTCGTCGGTGGAGACGCCTACAATCAGGCGGTCGCCCTTTTCCTTCAAACGCTTGAGAATGTTCAGGTGTCCAATGTGGAACAGGTCGAACGTGCCATAGGTCAGAACTGTTTTAGTCATGTTTACCTCCAAGCCACCTTCGTGGTGGATGTTCGTAGCTGTAGATTGTTCCGGGCTGTGCGCGGGGAACTCAGATGACCGGCGGCCTTCCGGCCAGGGTCATTCGAATCAAAGTCTTCCATTTAAGTTTAGGGCGAGGTTCCTTGTACCAAGGACTGCCCTTCCAGCCGGCGCGCCATCCGGACAGGTACTGCTGCACTGCGCTGCGGTTTCTGCGTTGGCGCAGGCATTCAATAAGCATCCAGGAGGTTGGGTATACCCACCTGAACGGCGCCGGCAGGTTGCGCCGGGCGAGCCACACGCGGTTGCGGGCATTCAGGCGGTAAAATTCGTCGTGGCGTCGCGGGTCGACGATCGGGTGTCCGATGCGCATATCCCCCGCATACCATACGTAGGTTCCGGTGTCCCAGACGCGCCAGGCTAGTTCGATGCCTTCATGTGCGTACCAGAATCCTCCGGCCCATCCCCCAGTTGCGTCGAAGAGTTCACGGCGGGTCACAAGACAGGTTTCCCCCACATGAAAAACCTTGCTCGGCTCGACTGCCGTGCGCTTATTCAACCGAGGGATCCACCGTGTCGGGTTCTGTTCTTCATGTTCTGGATCGGTGATGCGCGGCTGCAGCAGACCCATTTTCGGGTACTTTTCAAACCGGTGCACTGCGGTGATTAGGAAGTCCTCGTCCAGGAACCAGGAGTCATCATCGAGGAAACACAAATATTCACCCTGCACCTGACCGACGCCTGCGTTGCGTCCTGCCGGGATCCCTAGGTTTTCCGGAAGGAAGTGCGTCTTGAACGGTGCAGGGATATCAACCGGGTCCCAGCCGTTGCCGACGACCACGGCATCGATGAGCACGCCGCGCTGGGCCAAAAGCGAGTCGAGGGCACGCCGCAGTTCGGCTGGACGGTTTCCCATGGTCAACACGACCACGCCGATGTTCGGCTTGATTACTTTTGACATCAGTTCCTCAACGTTAAGTGGATGACTGCCGATGGGCTAGGCCTTCAGCCTGGCCGAGGCCATATTGGACAGGAAATGACCGATGTTGACCAGCACGCAGGCCGGCAGCAGAATCCAGATCATCCATTTCTCGGCCAGGCCCGGCACCCCAGCAAGCGCCGAAATGATAGCGCAGGCAAGGACGATCAGACTCAGTTCAACCGCGTGCAATAGTTTATGGAAAGGCATGAACCGGGCCAGCGACCGCATCCTGCCTACAAGGGTGGTTGTCGGTACGGCGCGTGCCGCCGCGGTATCCGGGAGCTTACCAAGTCCAGCCATGCCGCGGGCGGCATGAACCATCAGGGACTGCGAACGGTTCAGCACCAGTAACACCGACAGGCAGGCAGCCATGAACAGCGTCGGCCAAGCCTGGTCCGCCGGCGCCTCTACCACCGATAATTCCTTGAACACTCTGTAGCCCAGTGCGATGGGAATCAGAGCTTCGGTGGTGTGGTGGCCGACCATGTCGATGAAGATTCCACGCGGCGACTGCGTCCCGCGCCAGCGTGCAACCTCGCCGTCGGAGCAGTCGAAATACAGTTGCACTTGTGAAAAAAACACTGCGAGAAGCGGTCCCCAGACTCCAGGTATCAGCAATGCTAGCGACATAGACCAGCCTGCCAGGATCATCAGTCCCGTCACGCCATTGGCTGAGATCCTAGTGCGGACAAGTACGGCAGTGAGATAGATAGAGATATGGCGCAGATACAATTCTGCGGTCCAATGCTCGGCGTTCTTGCGGGCTCGGACCTCTGGCGGCTGACAAACTTCCCGTAGCTGATCCAAGGAGGGGTTCTTTGCTCGTTCCACGCTCACTTAACGCGGCCTCGATCCAGCGTGCCGGAGGCACCGACTAGACGGCCACGGACGTATCCGGCAGCCCATGGAAGGTGGATCAGTGGGTAGGCAACCGCGGTCAGCAACTTCTCTTTAAGCCCCTGTGCCGAACTGCGAAGACCGGCTACAAGGCAAACGCCCGCATATACAGCTGGCCCTGCTTGGGCAACGTTCATGAAAAAGTTCACGACTCCCGGGACAGAGTCTTGCACCACAGGCTTAACTAAGGTGCAGATAACTCCAATACTCAATACAAGAAGCATTAACGGCGGAATGTCATGACGCAGCGACTTTCCCTCTGGGAAACGGCGCGCGATTTCTCCTCGCCAGGTCCCGGAAGCGAATGACTGACTGATCAACGCCCCAAAGTTGTCCCGCGGATAATAGCCAACCTTCAGTTCAGGATCAAACCATACCTTGTAGCCTGCCTGGCGGATACGTAGGCAAAGTTCCCAATCCTGAGCCCGCCACATGGTCTCGTCGTAATATCCGACCTCATCAAAGATTTCACGTCGGAAAATACCCAAGTACGCTGATTCAGCTTCGCCCTCGGGCGCGCCGGAATGATACGCGGGGCCGCCGAAGCCGAACTTTGAATGATACGAAGCAGCGATGGCACGTTGCACTGGTGTCTTACCGCGGGCATCCATCAAACCGCCCACATCGTGTGCTCCTACCCTGAAGAGGGTATCTACTCCACGCTTGGTGTAATTCAGTGGAATCTCGCTGTGGGCGTCTACTCGAATGATGATCGAATGAACTGCCTGCTTAATTGCAAGGTTCAACGCCATTGGAGTGCGCCCCTGTGGATTATCAACCAAGCGGACTCGAGAATCCGCGTCAGCAATACGTTGAGCAACTTCGTCCGTGTTGTCGGTACTTGGACCGAGCGCCACGATGAGTTCCTTTGAACCTTCGTAATCTTGAGCGAGAATGCAGTCGATTGCCTCTTGCAGGTAATCGGCTTCGTTAAGCACCGGCATGATGTAAGAAACACCGGGATAATCAGTCATGCGTCCCTTACTTCACTTCTTGTGCTTCTGGTAGGCCTCGATCACCGTATCTGGATCGCCATCCATCTTCTGGACGCCCTTTTCAATCCAGATGACGCGGTTGCACGTGTCCTTGATGGAATTCATCGAGTGCGAGACCAGGAATACCGTTCCGGCATTCTCACGAATCTCACGAATCTTCGCTTCGCTACGCTTGCGGAATTTTGCGTCGCCTACGGCCAGAGCCTCATCAACAATCAATATGTCGTGCTCCTTCGAAGCCGCAATTGCGAACTTCAGGCGAGCGCTCATGCCAGAGGAATAGGTGCGCATCGGCAGGTCGATGAAATCTTCCAGTTCTGCGAACTTGGTAATCTCCTCGCGCATCTTTTCAACCTCTTGGCGGTTATAGCCAAGGGCCAATCCTCCGAGGGTAATGTTCTTGTCGCCGGAGAGATCTGGAATCAGCGCAGCGCCTACGCCCAACAGGCTTGGACGCGAACGCGCATAAACAGCGCCTGCGGCCGGAGGCGTCAGGCCAGTGATGGCGCGCAACAGCGTGGACTTGCCAGAACCGTTGGAACCAATGATTCCAATGGATTCGTTTTCATAGGCAACGAAGGAAACGCCCTTGAGCGCATGAACCGTGCGAACACCACGCATATTCGGTTGCATCAGACGACGCGCTCCAGCATTACCCACGGCCTTGCCACTTGAATAGACCTGATACTTGACGTGCAGATTATCGACCATGACCACGGGAACGCGCTCCGGGTCGACCTTGAGCGTTGATGTCTTGATGTCTTCCGGGCGAATGACATCAATAAACGAAGTGTCATCCGAGAAAATCGGTGCAGGTTCGTATTCGGGGTGTAGATCTGGATTGATCAGATCGTCAAAACTAATTGGCACGGCCGTAGCGCTCCTCTGCCTTCCAGAAGTACACCAGTCCAACGGCCAGCATCACTACCGACCAAACACCGACGACAACCCAAGCCATTGGATCATATGGGGCATCGTTCATGATCATTCCGCGGGCAATCTGAAGAAACTGGTACAGCGGGTGGAAATCAAAAAGTCTTACCAACCAAGGCCACTCGTTGAGGATTCGATCAACGCTGAAAAGCACACCTGAGGTATACATCAAAGCTCTGGTGATCAACGGAAGAATCTGAGTGAAGTCTCTTATATGTACGGTGATTCGCGCGCAAACCAGGGCTATGCCCATATTGAACACCGTCATCAGTGCAATGAGAGGAATAATCCCGAACCAGGACCACTTCGGTGTAGTTCCCAAAATCATGGCGTAAATGAACATAACCAATACCATTGGCATCAAGGTCAAGAGGTTCTGCGTGACCTGAGCAACCGGAAGCGTCAATCTGGGGAAGGATAACGATTGGACCAGCGCCTGATTGCCGGTAATCGACTTGGCCCCACCGTTCATCGAGGTGCTAAAGAACTCGAATAAGAACACACCGACAACCACGAAAACCGGGTAATCAGGACCCTTGGCCCCGCCCTGCAGGACGCCGAAGATCACGCCGTACATAATGGCGTTCATGGTTGGCTTAAGGACAACCCAGATCATTCCCAGACGGTTCTGTTGGTTCTGTCGTTGAACTCTGGCCTTTGCAAGCTCATAAATGAACTCACGACGTTCCCAAGTCTGCTTCAGATAGTTAGCCAAAGATGGTCGAGCACCTACGCGGTGCAAACCATACTGTTCGGCCTCCTCTGCGACTGTCATGTGTGAAATGTCCTCAATGTCTTCTGTCAACTACCATCTGGCCAAAAAGCACAGACACTTACTCAAAGTCTAGTAGATCTGAAGAGATTTCCAGATCACCACTCCCGATAGAACTGCCAGCTGTAGCGCCCATCACGCGAATCAATCACTCTTCCGGAGGATTGTCCTTCAGGTACTGGGCCATCGTGTCAGTTTTAAGTGCTTCGCTAATTTGCGCGATTGCGGCCTCGTTCGGCAACTCAATCGACTGCCCATCTAAGCTGGTTGATGAACCAGAGGTAGGCATCGTAAACATCTCCATATGGTCCGGATCAATGTTTTTCAGTTGCGTCCCCAAGCCAACCATGGTCGCCGCATCGAAGTTGTTGTCAAATGTGAGATACGGTGAGACTTTATCAACGATGTCATAGAGCTTGACCGGGTTGGTCAGCGTATCTTTCGATAGCATCTGGCTGGCGGTGGCGGCAATGAACTTCCGCTGATTGGCAACACGTTGATAATCGCCGTTGGTGAATGATTTGCGCTCACGTACAAAGCGCAACGCCCGGTCGCCCTCGAGTGTGATCTCACCTTTAGGATAGAAATAGTCGGTGTCGTTTGCAGTAAACGGGATGTCGTTTTTGACGGTTACTCCGCCGAGGGCTGTAGAGAGCTCTTTAAATCCATCGAAATCAATCATGGCGACATGGTCGATTTTCGTATCAAGCATGCCTTCAAGCGTCTGCATCAACAGGGGAACGCCTCCCAGGGACACCGCTGCGTTGAGTTTATTCTTGCCGTGTCCGGGAATGTCCACATACATATCGCGGACCGTTGACATGACATAGACCTGCGAACGATCTTCTGGAATGTGTACCAACATCATCGAGTCGCTGCGCTGGCTGACTGCCCCATCGAGTGCAGCAGATTGAGCCGAATCGTCGTCGGCGTGATCGACGCCGACAAGCAAAATATTCATTGAGCCATCGTCCGGGTCCTTGACCGGCCGCGCGTTTTCCTGCTCTTGGGTGAAGTTCAGGTCAACAGTATTCGACTTCGAATTAAAGGCATGCTGCAGGTTGAAAAGATAATATCCCGCTCCCAGGAGTGCCACAAGCACAACGGCAAGCAACGATAAGACTATGGCGCGTACCTTACGTTTCTTGCGTCGTGCTACTCCGAATTGGGCGCTTCTGGACGCAAAAATCTCGCGAGCTGGTTCTTCTTGTTTCATTCCTACCCCACCGGGAAATTCCGTGGAAGCCAACGGATCTTCCAGGTGACTTCGTGCAGTCAAAAAGACTACCCAAGATTATTGTGTGCATCCTGAGTAGTCTTTCCGCGTTTGCTTAGGCGTCGAGATTAGCGACAAATTCCTTGAGCCAGCTCTTCAGCCCATCACCGAGATCGTCATGGTCAACTGCAAGAGTGATGTTTGCCTGCAAATAGCTGAGCTTATCGCCCGTGTCATACCTACGGCCGTTGAAGATCACAGCGTGCACCCCCGAACCTTCGCCTTCCGCGGCAGCCAGTTCCTGAAGTGCGTCCGTGAGCTGAATTTCTTGACCCCGTCCCGGAGCAGTATGCTCCAAAACTTCGAATACACGAGGGTGCAGCAGGTAACGTCCAATGATTGCCAAGTTACTTGGCGCATCGACCATAGAAGGTTTTTCGACTAGGCCATTGACCTTGACATACTCTTCGCCTTCCACTGCGGTGACGTCGGCGCAACCGTAGGCACTGATTTGTTCGGGGGCCACTTCCATGAGTGCAATCACCGACCCGCCGGTCTTACGTTGCACCTCGGCCATGATCGTCAACAGCTCATCGCGTTCGTCGATGAGGTCATCCCCCAACAGGACAGCAAATGGCTCCTGTCCTACATGCTGCTTGGCACACAGTACCGCGTGACCCAGTCCGCGTGGATCGCCTTGGCGGACGTAGTGAATGTCACCGAGGTGCGTAGCTTCATGAACTGCTTCAAGCTTCTTCTTGTCGCCCTTTGCTTCCAGCGAGTATTCCAGAGAAGGGACACGGTCAAAGTGATCTTCCAGGGCACGCTTGTTGCGGCCAGTGATCATCAGCAAGTCGGTGAATCCAGCCCTGGCTGCCTCAGCAACAACGTATTGAATGGCAGGCTTATCAACTACCGGAAGCATTTCCTTCGGCATGGCCTTGGTGGCTGGAAGAAAACGTGTACCGAGCCCGGCTGCTGGAATTACTGCCTTGGTAATCGGTGAAGGGGATGTCATTTATTCAAATACCTTGTCTGTTGGAAGCTACAACTATTCAAGCATGCACATGCACCAGAAATAGTGCACCAACTCATTTCTTCAGTAGTCGTTTCATCACAGCACGGGGGAAATAGTCGGTAACGTCTCCGCCCAACACTTGCACTTCTTTGAGTAGCGAAGAAGAAAGATGCGTGAACCGCGTGTCTGCCTGCAAGAACACGGTTTCAACACCCGTGAGGTGGCGGTTCATTGTGGCCATCGGGATTTCATAGGCATAGTCGACCGTGCTGCGAAGTCCCTTGACGATGGCCTCGGCCCCCTGTTCCTTGCAAAAGTCCGCGAGCAAACCATTGCCCATCGGCAACGCTGAAACACCGCGCAGACCTCCGACGGTCTCTTCGACTATAGCGACGCGCTCCTCTTCGGTGAACCGATAGTTTTTGGCATAGTTGGTCGACACCGCCACGATAACCTCATCAAAGAGACTGGCGGCGCGGGCAATGATTTCTACATGACCGTTGTGAATAGGGTCAAAGGATCCGGGGCAAACGGCTCTACGCATAAGTCGAATGTATCAAGAACTTGCACGGAACAAAGATTGATCCCACCCACGACCCGCAAGCATTACGCTGACTGTAAGTTTATGTTTCGTTAACTGACTTCATAATGGACATATGAGCTTTGAATACACACCGTGGCAGCGCACAGCGGATTCAGCCAATCTCTTAGACTCCAATGGAACACCTCGTATCACGATTTTCGAAGAAATCACCGCGTTGGCGAATAAGCACCAGGCAGTAAATTTGGGGCAAGGCTTCCCGGACACAGAGGGCCCCGAGGAGATTAGGAAGATTGCTGTTGACGCAATTTTGAACGGCGCAAATCAATACGCTCCAGGATCGGGAATACTCGATTTACGCAACGCTGTGTGTGAACACCAGTTGCGGTTCTATGATCTGCCGCTGGATCCATTAACCCAGGTAGTGATTTCTACCGGCGCTACGGAGGCCCTCGCAGCTTCAATCCTTGCTTTTGTTGAACCGCAGGACGAAGTCGTGACGTTCGAACCATACTATGATTCCTATGCTGCGATGATCGGCTTGGCCAATGCCTGCCACCGGGTAGTTCAGCTTCGGCTCCCCGACTTCCAGCCGGACATTGAGCAGCTGCGTGCAACCGTGAACGACAAGACCCGTGTCATCATCGTCAATAACCCGCACAATCCCACCGGATCGATCCTCAGCGACGAGGTTCTGCAAGAGGTTATCAACCTCGCGCACCAACACGACTGTGTCATCATCTCCGACGAAGTCTATGAGCACCTTCGATTCGGCACTAGGCATACACCCATTGCCTCCCTGCCAGGAGGATTCGAACGCACCATCACCATTTCCTCTGCCGGCAAGTCGTTCTCCTTCACCGGGTGGAAGGTAGGCTGGGCCAGTGGACCGGAGCCGTTGATCACCGCGGTAAGAACTGTCAAACAATTTCTCACATATTCATCCGGTCCTGCATTCCAGCCGGCGGTGGCAGAAGCTCTACGCCTTCCGGAAGAGTTCTTCACCGGCTTCGCCCACCAACTCGGGCATGCCGGCGAACTTCTGGCTGCTGGTTTGGAAAATGCGGGGATTCCCGTCTACCGGCCGCAGGGTACCTATTTCTTGGTCGCTGATGTTGCGCAGTTGGGCTACGAGGATGCGACAGAAATTGCCCGTATTATGCCTGAACAACTTGGAGTGGCCGCGATACCAATGTCGGTATTTGTGCACGAGGAAAACCGAACTGCATATTCTTCCTTGCTTCGCTTCGCATTCTGCAAGAAAGAAGAAGTGATCGTTCAGGCAGTCCATCGTCTTCAAGGTCTTGGGGCGTTGCAGCGATGAGCGGAAAAATACCAACACGGTGGCTGGGCTTCGTCCAACAACACGCGACTATTTACGACGATGACTTGGTATCACATTCTAAGATCCTCGCCATTGGCGGGGCCGAACAATCACACGTGAACCTTGCACAGCCCCAAGAAGTGTTCTACGAATACCTAGCTCGCATCGCCAACCACATCAAGGTACTCAAACCGACCGGCGCTCCCCTGCGTATGCTGCATCTAGGGGCGGGCGCCCTGACGCTGGCGCGTTGGGCCAGTGTCGTTTACCCGCAAGCTACGCACGTTGCAGTGGACATCGAACGTGAGCTGCTTAATTTTGTACTTTCCGAGCTTCCGCTTCCGGCGAATTGCGTGCTGACTCCGGTCGTCGCCGACGCCCGTGAAGTATTTGACCAGGAACTTTTCGGCGAAAAATTCGACGTGATCATCGTTGACATCTTCAGCGGCCCGGAAGCTCCGGAGCATCTAACAGCTCCCGCCTACTATGCAGAATTACGCAAAGCGCTAGAGCCGGAGGGTCTGCTCTTTGTGAATATCGGCGATGATCCACCGTTGAAATTCACCGGCTCTCAGATTCAGGCGGCGCAACAACACTTCAACTTTGTCATGCTCTCTGCGCCGCCGCAGATGTTCACCCGGAAATATCCGGGAAACCTGATCTTGACCGCCGCCCAGCAGCCGTTGGATCCGTCATTGATATCGGCCTGTGAAGCTGCTGGGCCCTTTCCCTCTGAGGTCCGTTTCTCAGTTGAACTCGATGGGTTCGGCAAACCATAACTGGGTTTCGCCATATTTCTTGGAGGCGATGAGCTCGACTGACGCTGGCCAATTTGGCTGGGGTGAGCGACTAGAGCGTTCCACGATGAGGGTGGCGTCCTCTGCGAGGATGCGAGCTGCTTTGCCCAACGTGGTTTCCAATTCGGCATCGGTCAGCGGGTAGGGCGGATCCATAAGAATTACGTCGAAGGTTTTTCGAGGTGTATCGGTTGCTTCATCGAAATAGAGGTCGAGCACCGAGTCCACCGAACCCCTGTGGACGCTCACCGCGTCGGATTTCAGTACCTTATTGATCAAGGCAGCGTTCTGCTGGCACACTGCCACCGCCTTGGGGGCCTTTTCCACCAGCGTGACCTGACGGGCGCCACGGCTTGCCATCTCGATCCCCAGCGCACCCGAACCTGCAAACAGGTCCAGTACACGTGCCCCTGCAATAATGTTCCAGCTTTCTAGACGGGAAAATAGGGCTTCCTTGACACGGTCGGTAGTTGGTCTTGTAGCGTCACCGGGAACTGATTTCAGCGGGTTGCCACCGGCAGCACCGGCAATAATTCGACTCATTGTCTTAGACCTTTAGTTCATTAGTTCTTATTCAAGAATTCGCGGGTGGATTCATCGACCCATCCCATCACAGTTTGGAACAGCAGCGGATATTCAAGCTGCCATTGCTCGGTCCCGATGAGGGTCTGCACGTCATGCCGCGCTTGTTCGATCAAGGCTCGATCCTTGATGATACTCAATTCACGCAGCGTTGACTGGCTGCCCGACTGCTGCACGCCGAGGATATTTCCTTCCCTGCGTTCGAGCAGATCTGCTTCTGCAAGTTCAAAACCGTCCAGCGTCGATTCGATCACGCGCAGCCTGTTAACCGAAGCATGGTCTGCGTCCAGCCAGGTGGTCAGCAGGCACGTGCCAGGAAGTCCGCCACGGCCAACACGGCCGCGCAGCTGATGCAGCTGCGAGATGCCGAAGCGTTCAGCGTCCATGATGACCATGAGCGTGGCGTTGTGCACGTCCACGCCCACCTCAATCACTGTCGTTGAAACTAGGACATCTATGTCTCCTGCAGCGAAGGAGTCCATGATCTGCTGCTTGTCGAACGGGTCCAGTTGCGAGTGGAGGCTTTCGATGCGCACACCCTCAAATTCTGGCATGGAGTTAAGCATGTCAAACATCATTTCCACGCTCATGGTTTGGGCTGAGGTGTCCTCATAGGTGGCAAGCAGGACGCCCTGCTCCCCCGCGCTCTCGGTAATTCGCGGGCACACAACATAGACCTGGTGTCCCTTGCCCACCTCTTCACGGATTCGCGAATAGAGCCTGTCGCGGTAGCCGGTTAACTGCATAGGCACAATGTGGGTGGCGATCGGTGCACGGCCGGCGGGGAGACGTTTGATCGTGGAAGTATCAAGATCGCCGAAGACCGTCATCGCAACGGTGCGCGGTATGGGCGTTGCCGTCATCACCAGTGTATGCGGGACGTCGTCGCCGGCCTTGGCCCGCAGGGCATCACGTTGTTCAACGCCGAAGCGATGCTGTTCGTCAACGACCACAAGTCCAAGTTCAGCAAAGCGCACCTGGTCGGAGAGCAGCGCGTGGGTACCGATGATCAATCCCGTTTCGCCGCTAGCAATGCCCAGCAGTGCTTCACGGCGCTGTGCCGTTTTGGCCGAGCCCGTCAGCAGGGCAACTCCAGTGCCTTCGCCTTCACCGAAGAGTCCTGGGTCTGCCAGGGAACCGAGCATCTTGGTGATCGAAGCATAGTGCTGTGCGGCAAGCACCTCGGTGGGCGCCAGCAGGGCCGCCTGCCCTCCGGCATCGATCACCTGAAGGATCGCGCGCAGCGCAACAACCGTCTTACCGGATCCGACCTCACCCTGAAGCAACCGGTGCATGGGATGCTGCACCGAAAGGTCTGCGCCGATTTCATCCCCAACGGTTACTTGGTCTTCGGTGAGGGCAAATGGCAGGTTCTGATCAAACTTGTCTGCAAGTCCCCCCACGACGCGCGTCCGCGGCACAGCGCGCTGGCTGCCCAGTTGCGCGCTTTTCTGCGCCAACGATAACTGCAAGACGAAAGCCTCTTCATAGGCGAAGCGCTGACGTGCAATATAAGCCTGTTTGAGCTCCCGCGGATGATGGCGCTGCACGAATGCTTGCCATCTAGTTGGATAATGCCGGGCGTCCAACAAAGGCTGGGGCAGGAATTCAGGCAGATTCTGTTCGGTCATGTGTTCCAGGAGCACATTCATCAAATCGCGGATCCGCTTGTTCGGCATTTTTGCCGAGGCCGGATAGATGGGAATTGGCGTGGGGTCCGCCTGAGACGCCTCGTCGAGAATCGCATAGTCCGGCTGCGACAGCTGCAGGTGGTCTTGATACCAACCGACCTTGCCGCTGAACATGGCTATCGTCCCAATCTGCAGGTCTGTGCGCGCCTGGTATCCGTTGAAAAACGTCATACGCAGTTCTTGTCCCGCATCGCCCAGCTCATCGCTGACGGTCACTTCGAAGATGAAACCCTTGCGCGAGTGCATCTGCCGCTGGCTGACATTGACCACCTGAGCTACTACTGTCACATGCTCATCGAAGGGAAGTTCGGCAATGGGAGTCAACTCGCCAACCTCGACGTAGCGTCGAGGGAAATGATGCAGGAACTCGCCGACGTTCTGGTAGCCGAATGCCTTCTCAAGCGCTGAGGCATTTTTGGCGCCGAGCACTTGGGAGAGTTCTGTTTGTTCGAAATCTGCGGCGAGTTTGCTAGTTGTCATGAACGCAGAGATCGGTGACGCTGATGTTGACTGGCTCGCCCTGCTTCCTGATCAGCTCCAGGGCTGCCTCGGAGTCAGGTACGTGAACGTGGACTCGCCAGCGATAGGTGTCCTCCGAGAGCTGGTTGACCGGAGACATAATCACCGAGTCGCCGATGGAGTCCAATTGGCCGCGCAGGGTTGCAGCACCCAGGGCATCAAGGGTGACGGTGCACATGACTTCAATCCCCTGAGCATCTTCAAATTCCAGATGCACATGTGGGTCCTGGACCTGGTAGCCACGAAAACTTTCGTAGTTCTCAAAGTCTGCGTGTTCATTGCGCACCGCAGCGCACAACTCGTCAATAAGGATCATCATCCCTACCGCACCGGCATCTACCACGCCCGCTTTAAGCAGGGAAGGAAGCTCATTCTCTGTGCCCTGTACCGCCAGCCGGGCTGCTTGGGTCATTTGCGACAGCAGCGTGTCCAACGCGGCACGGCTTTCAAGATCAACCTTGAGGTGAGCAAGTGTGGAGGCCGCGGCAAGCGCCATCGCGTTGATGACGGACAGCATGGTTCCTTCAACGGGTTCGCTCAATGCAGACCAGGATCGGACCTTTGCTCGTTCAAGCGCCAGGGCAAGTAGCGGAGCGGTTAACCGTTCTTTGCCTTTCAGGGGCTCGCTCAGCCCACTAAGGAACACTGCGAGTAGCGTCCCTGAGTTGCCGCGCGCGGACTCCAATGCCGCGCGCGCGGCAATTTCAAGGAATGCCCCAATGTCATCACTATCCAATTTGCTGACCGCGTCATGCCCAGCCCGCGCCGTGAGGTACAGGTTGCTTCCCGTATCGCCATCGGCAACAGGAAAGACGTTGATGGCGTTGAGCCGGTCGGAATGATTTCCCAAACTCTTGACGCTTCGCGCAAGCCATACGTGTATGGCGCGAACCGACGTGTCAAGCTTTTGGGTGGTCATGATGAAGTGGCTTCCTTCGATTAGTTACTGCGACAGATCTGTGTTTGCTACAAACTCATCTACTGTATCGTTCTGCAACGCTTCACCAAACTTCTGAATCGTTGCCATGTCAGGCACTACGATTGACTGTCCGTCTGACGAACGGCCGGTCCCGTTGTTTGGCAACGTGAAGAACTCCATGTCGCTAGGGCGCACATTGATCATAGATGAACCAAGGCTTGCAATCTTTGCAGCATCTAGGGTGTCATCCACAGAAATAAAGGGTGCAAATTCGGAAACGATGTTCTGGACCTTGACTGGGTCGGTCAGGGTATCCTTTGACATGACCTCTCCGAGCAAAGCCTTGACGAACAGCTGTTGATTCTTCACACGCTGGTAATCGCCAGTCTTGAATGCCTTACGTTCACGAACAAAGTTCAGTGCTTCTTCCCCGTCGAGGGTCTGCTCACCTTCGGGGAATGTGATGCTCTTGTTGTGCACCGGGCTAAATGCGATCGGGTTGTTGATGGTCACGCCGCCGACAGCGTCAGTCAATCCCTTGAATCCTTCAAAGTCCACTGAAGCCACGTGATCGATTCGAACCCCGAAAAGGTTTTCCAGAGTTTCAACAGCCTTGGGCACACCGCCGTAGGCAAACGCAGCATTAATCTTGGCCTTACCGTGGCCCGGAATGTCCAGCCAGGTATCACGCATTATCGAGGTTACATACACAGCCGAGCGGTCCGATGGGATGTGAACCAGCATCATGGTGTCGGAGCGCCCACCGTTGGGAAGAGTTCCAAACTCTTCGCTGTTAGCGTCGATGTCGTCACGCTCAGCACGGGTATCGCTGCCAAGCAGCAGGATATTAACTGCGTCTTTCGAAGATTCTTTGACCTCCGGACGGTTTTCCTCTGCAGGAAATGCATTTTCAATCTTCTGGCTGTTTTCATTGAACGTCCGGCTGAGGTTCCAGACGTAGCCGCCTGCGACGAGCCCAGCGATGACTACCAATGCAATGATGCTCAGAAGCACTGCGCGCCCGGTGCGCTTCTTCTTGCGCGGAGGAGCGGCCTGATTTTCAAATGACATATGTGACCTTTCACAGTTTCAACTCAGTACATCTTATCTATCAGCAACGCACGGTACCCTTTAAACGTGTCGAAAATCAGCTTGACCCCCGAACCGTCACCGAATCGTAATCGAAAGATGGTACGAATCACATCCGTTGTCCTACTTGGAGGTTTCCTAGCCTCCACCATGGCATCGTGTGCTTCTGTGGCATCGGTGGATGCTGCACCCGATGCCGCGAACCCGGCCTGCGCCGAGATGATGGTAGTACTACCCGAAGTAATCGGCGACGCGGAGCGTCGCCCGACGTCTTCCCAAGCGACCAGTGCCTGGGGAGATCCCTCACAGGTCGTATTGCGTTGCGGAGTCGAAGTACCTGGCCCAACCACAGATCCGTGCGTGTCGGTCAACAACGTCGACTGGGTCGCACATGAGGATAAGTCTGGCATTTGGACTCTTACTACCTATGGTCGCACACCTGCCACTGAAGTTGTCTTGGATCCAACCGTGATTCCATCAAGTACTGTATTGGCAACTCTTTCTGATTCGGCATCGAGGATCCCCGCTCAAAAGCAGTGCACGAGCGTAGAAAAAGACGAAAAGTTCTAAGCGTCTCTCTACGAAAGCTCACCAGGAATAAAATTGTGGGCGCCCTGCTTGACTAGGTCAAACAGGGCGCCCACGAATTTATTCGGGATCTTTAGCGAAGGCCGATCTTTCGGTCCAGCGCCAACCCGATCAGCTCGTCGATTAGGGCACTGTATTCGATACCGGTCTTCGCCCACATTTGCGGGTACATGCTCGAAGGGGTGAAACCTGGCATGGTGTTAATCTCATTGATGATCCACTCCCCATCAGGAGTATAGAAGAAGTCAACACGCGACAGGCCCTCGCCATCCAAGGCATCGAATGCTTTGACTGCCAATTCGCGGATTTCCGCAGTGGCATCATCACTCAGGTTTGCCGGGCAAGTAAGCTGCGAGGCAGTACCATCTACATATTTTGCTTCGAAATCGTAGAAAGTATGCCCGCTGTCTGCCACGGCAACTTCGCCTGGCATTGATGCGCGAGTATGTAATGCACCGCGCCCTTCGAGAACACCGCACTCGATTTCTCTGCCGACAATGCCCTGCTCCACGATTACCTTTGGATCTTCCGCACGAGCAACTTCGATGGCAGCGCGTAGCTCAGAAAGTGCTTCAACCTTGGTGATTCCAACGGACGAACCCGCTCGGGTTGGCTTCACAAACAGTGGGAATTCAAGGTGTTCACAGCGAGCCAGCGCTTCATCACTGTCACGCAACCACTGCTTATTCGTAATGACGACGTATGGGCCGACATTGAACCCGGCGCTCTCGAACGCGACTTTCATGAAGTGCTTGTCCATACCGATGGCGCTGGCTGCGATGCCAGATCCGACATATGAGACGCCAGCCATTTCAAGCATTCCCTGAAGGGAGCCATCTTCGCCGAAAGGACCGTGCAGCAGCGGGAATACCACATCGATTCGGCCGAGATCAGTTACTCCCGCATTGGAAAGCGACAGCAGCGAGGTCTTGTTCGGGTCTGATGACAACTGGACAGGGTGGGAAACATCGGTAATTTCTGGAAGCTGACCAGTATTCAAGGCCCAGTCCTGAGGATTTTCCTCCAGAAGGGTCCACTGCCCCTGTCGGGTAATTCCGACAGGAACGATTTCAAAGCGATCCTTGTCGATGGCTTTCATGACGCCGGCCGCAGTGACACAGGACACTGAATGCTCCGAAGAACGACCGCCGAAAAGCAGCAGGACTCGTGGCTTATTGTCTGTCATTACTGTTGTTCTCCTTCAGACTTCAGTTCTCGTGATAGCAATCGCTGTGCCATGTTCTCAACACTGAGTGTTCCTTCAAGCACCATCACGACTGCCTCTGTAATAGGCATTTCGACATTGTTTGCGCGCGATAGATCAAGCACAGCCCGTGCAGACTTAATTCCTTCGGCGGTCTGCGACATGCGATCGTTCACTTCTTCCAAGAAGAGACCCTGCCCGAGCAACCGACCTGCAGTGTTGTTCCTCGACAACGAAGAAGAGCACGTTGCCACGAGGTCTCCCAGTCCCGACAAGCCGGACAAAGTCTCCATTCGTCCACCCAAGGCAAGCACAAGACGCATAGTTTCTGCAAGCCCTCGAGTAATTACCGTCGATTTGGTGTTATCGCCCATGCCCATGCCGTCACACATGCCTACGGCCAACGCAATGACGTTTTTGACGATGCCTCCGAGTTCAACACCGAGCACGTCGTCGTTGGTGTAGGGACGGAAGTACGCTGCCGAGCACAATTGAGAAATCCAAACGGCAGTACCTTCGTCTGAGCAGGCAATAACCGATGCGGTAGGTTGTTCACGAGCAATTTCCATGGCAAGGTTGGGACCGGAAAGCACTGCAATCCGTTCGCCAGGCAACCCGGAAACTTCGGAGATGACTTGACTCATACGCAGATCAGTACCGCGCTCCAGTCCCTTCATAAGCGACAGTACAGTTGCGTCTTGCTCAAAAAATTTCTTGAACTGGTCTAGTTCAGCACGCAGCGACTGCGATGGGATGGCGAGAACGACAAGATCAGCACCGGCAAGTACCGCCTGCTGATCCGAGGATGCAGTGACATTCAGCGGCAGTTTAGTATTGCGAAGATAACGGGAGTTCGTGTGGTTTTCCCGGATTTCTACCGCGGCGTCTTCGCGGCGAGCCCAAATTTCAACTTGAATATTGTGCTCAGCCACAGCGTCCGCCATGACCTTTGCAAAAGTGGTACCCCAACTGCCCGCACCCATAACTGCGATCTTGCGTGGAAGTGGCTTAGTCACAATTTTTCCTTTGGCCGTACTGACACGTTCTTATTCTGTGGGATTTTCAAAGCTCCGACCGGTACGGGCCTGGCCATGCTCGCTGGGGTCCCACAACTTTGCTGGTGGTAACTCATCGCGGATGTCCGCTTGAAGACTCGTGATCGAGTCCATGATGCGCTCCGTGGCTTCTTCCAGCACCTTGCGGGTTCTGGGCCCTGAGCGCAAGTCGTCCAAGTCCACCGGCTGACCCACTGACACTGTTACGTGTTTTCGCGGGAAGAGATAAATTTTTTTGGAGTAGCGCGGCAAAAATTCGTGGTCGCCCCAATGTGCCATGGGCACGACAGGTGCACCTGTCTGTAGCGCCAGCCGAGCAGCGCCGGTCCTTCCTACCATCGGCCAGAGGTCAGGATCGCGGGTGAGCGTGCCTTCCGGGTAGATGACTACGACTCCCCCGGCATCAAGCACCTTCTTGGCGGCCTTGAGGGATTCCCCAGCGCCTGAAGCGCTGCGGGCGACCGGGACTTGACCGGTTTCACGCATGATCCAGCCGAGTACCGGCGGCTTGAAAAGCGATTCTTTCGCCATCCAGCGTGGCAGCCGGCCATTGCTGTAAATCGCGTGGCCGACCACCAAGGGGTCGATCTCAGTAAGGTGATTGGGGCAGAGGATATATCCTCCTGAAGGAAGGTTGTCGAAACCATTCCACGTCTTGCCCATCAAGCTGTTCATCAATGGACGAACAATGGTTCCGAGAACCTTAAAGATGCGCTTGGTTCGCGGATCTTCTCCGGGAGCCGTGATTTTTACCATTAACCGAGTCTTTCTATTCGCTCAACTCAACGTTGGCGCCTAGCGCGGTCAGCTTGTCCATGAAGTGCTCGTAACCGCGGTTAATCAATTCAATGCCGGTTACTCGGCTGGTGCCTTCGGCAGCCAGCGCCGCAATAAGGTGGGAGAAGCCGCCACGGAGATCAGGTACATCAATTTCTGCGCCGCTCAACTGCGCGGGGCCAACTACCACGGCAGAGTGCTTGAAGTTACGCTGGCCGAAGCGGCAAGGGGTGGATCCGAGGCAGTCGGTGTGAACCTGTACGGTCGCGCCCATTCGGATCAACGCGTCGGTGAAGCCAAAGCGATTTTCATAGACAGTTTCATGGATGACCGAAACTCCGGACGCCTGGGTCAGCGCAACTACCAGTGGCTGCTGCCAGTCCGTCATGAAACCTGGATGTACGTCGGTCTCGAGGATCAACGGGTTCAGGTCCCCACCTGGGTGGTAGAAACGGATGCCGTTGGACTTGACTTCAAACTCTCCGCCGATCTGGCGATAGACGTGAAGGAAAGCAGTCAAGTCACGCTGCTGCGCGTCCTGAACAAAGATGTCCCCCTTGGTGACCAGTGCTGCAGAAGCCCACGAGGCGGCCTCATTACGGTCGGGAAGTGCCGAGTGATCGTAGCCGGACAGCTTGTCTACACCCTGAATGCGGATGATGCGGTCGCGGTGCACCGAGATGATTGCACCCATTTTCTGCAACAACGAAATGAGGTCTAAGATCTCAGGCTCAATGGCTGCGTTGCTGACCTCGGTCACGCCCTTGGCACGCACGGCAGAAAGCAGCACCTGCTCGGTGGTTCCGACGCTAGGGTACTTGAGATGAACCTTGGCACCCTTGAGGCCCAGCGGAGCAGAAATGCGAATGCCGTCCACTGCCTTGTCCACGACGGCACCGAATTCGCGGAGGACTTCGAGATGGAAGTCGATGGGACGATCGCCGATACGGCAGCCGCCTAGATCGGGGATGAAAGCCTCGCCCAGCGAATGGATCAGCGGGCCGCAGAAGAGAATGGGGATTCGGGAATCGCCCGCGTGGGCGTCAATGGCTTGGTTCGATGCTGACTTCGCCTGGCTTGGGTCCATGGTTAGATCCCCGGTCTCGGGATCCTGGTCAACCTTGACGCCGTGGATTTCCAAGAGACTACGGACAACGGTGACGTCCTTGATCTCAGGCACGTTCCGCAGTACAGATGGGGTGTCGCCCAACAGCGCAGCAACCATAGCCTTTGGAACTAGGTTCTTTGCTCCGCCTACTCGAACTGTGCCTTCTAATGGCACACCGCCATGGATCGTCAAGACCTTACCCATGTATGAATTACCTCATCGCGTAGTCGTTATTGTCTGCTGTGGCCTGCCGGCCCAGAACTAGCAGGACTAAGTAAGCATACCGCCTTCACAGGCTATACAGGACTCATATATGCCCGTGGCGCTGCGATTGTGAGCATGCTTTCAGGCGCAGAAATTAGGGAAGAAATCGAAGAAGTGAGATTAAAAGCAGAATCGACTCGTTCGCAAGTAGCACAAATCATGCGCGCTGTTGCGAACGAGCCGAGCCTGTAGGAATTCAGGATTAAATCACCAATGAGGCTCTAATTTTGCCGCGTTCTAATCCTCAAATTTGGCAGGAAGGGTTTTCGGCTTGTAGCCAGGTCGAGTTGCCTCGTAGGAAGTAATGTCTTCCTCATGCTGCAGGGTCAAACCGATGTCATCCAGGCCTTCCATCAAGCGCCAGCGAGTGTAATCATCGATCTGGAACGGCGCGGAAATCGAACCGCACTGGACAGTTCGGGATTCCAGATCTACGGTGATTTGCGTGCCCGGATTATTATCGAGCTCTTTCCATATCAGTTCAATGTCGCTCTGGGCCACCTCGGCGGCTACCAGTCCTTGCTTGCCTGAGTTTCCACGGAAAATATCAGCGAATCGGGCGGAAAGAACGGCCTTGAACCCGTAATCCTTCAAGGCCCAAACCGCATGCTCGCGCGAGGAACCGGTGCCAAAATCTGGACCGGCTACCAAAACGGAGCCAGCGTTGAACGGTTCCTGGTTAAGGATGAAGTTTTCATCACGGCGCCATCCAGCGAAAAGTGCATCTTCAAATCCTGTACGGGTGATGCGCTTGAGGTACACGGCCGGAATGATCTGGTCGGTGTCGACATTGCTTTGACGCAACGGAACGCCAATACCGGTATGGCTAACAATCTTTTCCATGTTCAGAATCCTTCCTAGACCGCAGCTGGGGTTTGTGCGAGATCGCTTGGGGATGAGAGTGTTCCGCGGATAGCGGTAGCGGCGGCAACCAGCGGCGAGACCAAGTGAGTACGGCCGCCCTTGCCCTGTCGACCTTCAAAGTTTCGGTTCGAGGTTGAAGCACAACGCTCCCCCTCCGCCAGCTGATCCGGATTCATGCCAAGACACATGGAGCAGCCGGCAAAACGCCACTCGGCTCCAAACTCCTTGAAGATCTGGTCCAGACCCTCCGCTTCAGCTTCCAAACGGACACGAGCGGAGCCGGGCACAACGATCATGCGAACGTTGGGATCTTTTTCCTTGCCCTTAATGATTGCAGCTGCTGCGCGCAGGTCCTCCATGCGGGAGTTCGTGCACGATCCCAAGAACACGGTATCGACTCGAATGTCCTTCATGGGAGTTCCGCCGGTCAGGCCCATGTAGCTCAATGCCCGTTCGCAGGCCTTGCGGTCGTTTTCATCTTCGAAGTCCTCAGGTGCCGGCACCCGGTCAGACAGCGATACACCCTGGCCCGGGTTGGTGCCCCAGGTGACAAATGGTTCCAAGTTATCGGCGTCGAGGAATACCTCTGCGTCAAACTGTGCACCTTCATCGGAGTGCAGCTGCTTCCAGTCTTCTACAGCTGCATCCCAGTCAGCGCCGGTAGGAGCATGTGGACGACCCTTGACGTAGTCGAAGGTCGTTTGGTCTGGAGCGATCATTCCAGCGCGGGCGCCTGCCTCGATGGACATGTTGCAGATGGTCATGCGGGCGTCCATGGACAGTGCGCGGATTGCCGAACCACGGTATTCCAGAACGTACCCCTGGCCACCGCCGGTGCCAATCTTGGCAATGACGGCCAAGATGATGTCCTTCGACGTCACACCTGGCTTCAGGGTGCCTTCTACGTTAATTGCCATTGTTTTGAAAGGCTTGAGGCTCAACGACTGAGTTGCCATGACATGTTCGACTTCGGAGGTGCCAATGCCGAACGCCAGCGCACCGAAGGCGCCATGGGTTGAAGTGTGCGAATCGCCGCAGACAACAGTCATGCCCGGCTGGGTCAATCCCAGCTGCGGTCCGACAACGTGAACGATGCCCTGTTCCTTGTCACCGAGCGAATGCAGGCGAACACCGAATTCCTTGCAGTTTTCCCGCAGGGTGTTGATCTGTGTGCGACTGGTCAAATCGGCAATTGGCTTGTCGATGTCCAGCGTCGGCGTGTTGTGGTCTTCGGTGGCGATAGTCAGGTCGGGACGTCGGAGCTGACGCCCGGCGATACGTAGACCCTCGAACGCCTGAGGGGAGGTCACCTCATGCAGAAGGTGAAGATCAATGTAAATCAAATCCGGCTGGCGGGACTCACCCTCACCTGAACCGCGGCGAACGACGTGCGCGTTCCATACCTTCTCTGCCAATGTCTGTGGCATTTGCGTTGCAGACATGCGACACACTCCTCAAGCTACGTACTTTTGATACTTCAACTTTGACACTTCACAGAAGGACTTTTCCAGTATGCGGACTTGAATCTCAAATAATGAGATAAGACAATTGAGCTATGACAACTGGTAGCGGTGTAGGCGTCCTCGATAAAGCAGCAGCGATTTTGAACGCACTAGAGAACGGCCCAACAACACTTTCACAACTCGTCGAACTCACGCAGATTTCGCGCCCGACGGTACATCGAATCGCACAGTCCCTGGCTCATCACGGACTCGTTGGACGAGACATGCATGGTCGATTCGAGTTGGGGAGCCGCCTTGTCGAGCTGGCCAGTTCAGCAGGAGAAGACCGCTTAGTCAGTGCTGCTGGACCAATTCTTCTCAAACTCCGAGACCAGACCGGCGAGAGCACTCAGGTTTTTCGCAAACAGGGAGAGTTCCGCGTTTGCATCGCAAGCGCTGAACGGCCAATAGGTCTGCGCGACACCATTCCCGTTGGAACGCAGTTGTCCATGAAAGCCGGTTCGGCCGCCCAGGTGCTGCTCGCATGGGAGGATAACGAACGAATGATCGAAGGGTTGCACCATGCGCGTTTCACCCCGACAATTTTGGCTGGTGTTCGACGCCGCGGCTGGGCACAGTCGCTTGGTGAACGCGAACCCGGCGTTGCTTCGGTCTCTGCTCCGGTTCGAGGCCAGTCGGGTCGAGTAATCGCCGCACTGTCCATGTCAGGTCCCATTGAGCGACTTACGCGTCAGCCCGGCAAGATCTACCATGAAGTCGTCGTTGCAGCTGCTCACGAATTGTCCGAACTACTGCGTGTCCAGAATGAGCATTCTTAAAAAGACCATCGGACAGCCCGGGACAACGTACTAAATTGTGCGCCGAGTCTTAAAGTGGTCGAATCCATGAGATCCGTTGACAACTTCACCATCAATTTTTGTCAGCGATCGTCGACCAGGTTGATGTTGCACCTCGCCGATCACGGCAAATTCTTCCGGGATCTCTGCTGCTGCAGGGAAAGTTGCCAGCAGCCCGAAGTCTTCGCCTCCTTCAAGAACCCAGCTGAGTGAGTCCTGTTTGAGCCACAGGCTCGCAGGTTCCAACCGGGCCTTGAAAGCTTCCAAGTCCCTCGAATTGAAGTTGAAGTTCACCTTGCTGGACTTGGCTAACCGTTCTGCATCGCGTAGCAGACCGTCCGAAATATCCATCATTGATGTTGCGCCCGCTTCGGCAGCACGAGGCCCTGATGCCAAGGGAGGTTCCGGCCGACACTGGGCATCGACCAGCCGTCGCACCGATCGGTTCCAGCTTTGCCACTGTTTGCTTGACTCAAGAACGGCCAAACCTGCACCTGCTGAACCTAATCGTCCAGCGACAGCAATAAGATCTCCCGTCCTTGCACCTGAACGTAGGACTTTGCCGTACCTGCATTCGCCGAGCACCGTCGTGGTAATCGAAATTTCGGTTGATCGCCCCAGATCTCCGCCGACAATCGCCATCTCGCTGGCACCCAATGATTCCACCGCAGCCGCTACCCCTGCAGCAAAGTCCTTGACCCACTCGACACTCAAGTCTCCTGGCAAAGAAAGTGAAACAACGGCTCCGGTCGGCACTCCGCCCATGGCATTAATGTCAGAGACGTTTTGCGCGATTGATTTCCAGCCAACATCATAGGCGCGATGTTTAAAACCGCTTGGCCATGACAGTCGAAAGTCCTGATTCTCTACCAAGGTATCGACGGAAACTATCACTTCCCCACCTTCGACCTTGAGCGCGCCTGCGTCATCGCCGGGCCCCAATGTTGCTTGTCGGGTAGCCAGCAACGGCAACATTGCATCAAGAATGCCTTGTTCGCCAAGTTCACTTACGGAAGGGAATTCATTGGTCTGACGATTGGTCACAGAGACTTAATCTGCTTTCTGCGCAGCCTTGTCAACGAGGGCTGCATAGCTGTTGTACTTATCTAGATGCATTTCGACAGGTTCTACGATGAGCCGTCGCACAACCTGTGAAACTGATCGTTCAAGGTTCCTTTGTGCACGCTTTCCTTTTATCTTAGCGACCATTCGATTGAGAAATGAGCCCAACAGGCCGAGAACGATTCCTAAGAGAATTCCGGCGGCCAACATCAGAGTCGGGATCGCGATTCCTTCAACTTTTGGGGCCGGGGGCAGCTGGAATTGGAGATAACCTGCTATCGCCAGTCCCCCGAGCCACAGTGCGCCGACGAGACCGATCAATAGCGATGCCCACTGTAGGAATTTGCCCATGGGCCACCACCATGACCGCTTGTCCATACCCAGGTCCGTGGAGGCGATGGCGGTATCAACGTTTTGCTCCAGCTGCTCGGTTTGAGTGGCCACTTCAGTCGCTAATGGTTCTCGCCAGCGTGCAGGCAGATCTTCGGTTGCGTCATCCAGATATTTGTTTATTCCTAGGTGGATCGCAGAGGTCTCGGCAATCGACAACGGCCCGCGTGAGGTGGCGGACAGTTCAGGATTCTTCCTGTTGCGGCCAAGATTCATGCGTTTAAGTGGATCGCTTTTGAGCTGGACCAGCCAGGTAGTTAGCGGCCAACCCGTACTCGCCGATGCGCGCAGACGATATGAGTGTTCAACGGCGTCGGCTATGACATGGGTACCGTTGGCGTGGGCGATGGCCTGTTCCAACTGCGATTGGTCAAGCTTGGTCGGCACCCGCGCCTTGACCACAAGCAGTTCAGAGGCGAGGATCCGTATAACCTCATCAACGTCGGTCTTGACCTTTCGAGTGGCCAGGGCCTTGTTGGTGCAAACCTTTCGAATAACCTCGGATAGCTCCTTGAGCCCTTCTCCACTACGGGCGGATGCCGTGATCACAGTAGGGGTGGATAGTCCCTCAGCCGACAGGATGCTGATGAGAGACTCTTTAACCTGAGCGCGCTCATCTTCAGCTATCTTGTCGATCTGGTTGAGAACCACAAGCATGTGGCCTTGATAATTCGTCATATCTGTAAGGTAGCCGTGGTGAATGGATGCGTCGGCGTACTTTTGCGGATCAAGTACCCAGATCATGAAATCCACCTGGGACGTGAGGCGTTCTGAAATTGCATGATGTTCGACGGCGGTCGAGTCCATATCCGGCAGATCCAACAAGATTAGACCCTGTCCAGATTTGAGGCTTTGAGTCAGCACGGATGGGGCGCTTTCCGCGCCCACCACATGTCGTTCGTCAATTTCAAGCCAGTCGAGGAGTTCAGCAGCCCCCTCAGCACCCCATATCGCAGCAACAGTCTTTTTGGTGGTCGGCCTGGTGACGCCGGTCCGAGCCATGTCGCTGCCTGCAAGTCTGTTAAAGAGGCTGGACTTGCCAGATCCTGTGGCACCAAATAATCCTATAACCACATGATCTGAAGACAAGGAGCGACGGACATCGGCCCGGGTCAGTACCTGCATTCCATATTCAACTATCTGCGGTTCAAGGTAGGGTTCACCAATTTCAAATGCGGCTACCAATGAATCAGTTTGCTCGTTGAGGCTCGACGTTGCTCGAATGACCTTGCGTTCGTTCACGAATGCTGACCTTTCTTACCCTGCTCCCGGACAAACTCTGTAAGTTGGGCGATGGACTCAGGCTGCTCATGAGATGCGATTACTTCAAGATACACACCTGAACTTCTTCGAATTAATTCGCTGGTCCGTTCGTCCAAAATAGTACGTGCCCTTGCTGCCATCCGGCGCACCGCATCTTCCCCGAATATCGCCTCCAAAAGCTTTTGACCCACCACGGCGGATCCGCCAGCAATACCGAGTTCGATGCCGGTCAACCCGGCTGTTGACGCAAAGACCACAACCATCAGGATCACAGCTACACCATTGACACCAATGGCGGCGATACGAGCACTTTTTCGTTTTCCGGCACCTTCTTGGCGGATCATTGCTAGTACGTCGTTCTGCCATGCTCTAATAGACTGCGCCGCTTGTTCTTCGAGATCAGCGGCCGGCCGATGCTCAGGAAGCGACTGCAATAGCGCTCTTCCGAAAGGTGTATTTTTCCATGTTTGATCAGTATCTTTGCAAGCCTTGGTAATCTCCGAGACAAAGATCGTATGCAGCCCCGACTCAATGGCTTGTTCGACTCGTTGCCCGGCCGGCGGTTTACCTGAGAAGAAAGATCCAATTCGATCTCGTACACGGCCCACGGTGCTCTCAATACCTCGAAGGAGTTCACCGGTACCCACGAAATCCTGCCAACGGGTCAGGATCTCGCCGCGCAGCATTGCACCGTCATTCAAAGCTTCAGATGATTTTTCCAGCGCCTGGTCGAATCTCTCTTCAACATTGAGTTTCAGCTCTTGGAGTTGACCTTCTTGCTCACGCAGCTCCGCCAGTAGTTCACTGATATCCGCGGCGGTACGTTTCAATGCACCGTCCAAGGTCTGTGCGGCGATTCGATGACGTACTTGCGCATCGCTGGCCAGAGACTCTATCCATGACTTCAGGTTGTCTACGTACTGAATGGGGATGAACCCATGCGGGTCGAGTTCGACCTCGGGAATCACGTGAAGCCGCGAGGGATCTAACTGATGTTCTTTAAGCAACCGTTGAAGGTCCGGGACGATTTCTGATTCGGCACCATCGGGTACGCGGTTAAGGACAATAAAAACCGTAATGTCTCTGGACCCCGCTTCGGTAAGCATGTCCCAGGGTAATGCATCTGCATATCGATTGGCGGTCGTCACGAAGATCCAAAGGTCAGCAGCATTGAGAAGCTGAGCAGACAAGGCACGGTTGGCATCGGAGACTGAATCAATGTCCGGCGCATCCAGCAGTGCTATACCTGTCGGTACTCGACCATTAGGAGCTAGTAATAGCCGGCTTGTCGCGGTAATCGTGCTGTTCCGGTCCGTTCCCGTGACGTAGACGCGCTGCAGTTCAGGAAGAATTCGTTGATCTTCAAACCACAAGTTGTCCTGCGGATTGTGCGCAAGAACCGGAACCTTAGTTGTAGGACGCACCGCGCTGGAAACACTGACACGGTCCTGGAGCAGGGAATTTACTAGTGTGGATTTACCCGACCCGGTTGAACCGCCCACTACTGCCAGCAATGGAGCGTTCAGGTTACAGAGTCGCGGGATCAGGTAGTCGGAGATCTGATGAATTGTCTTGATCCGCAGTTGATCGCTTGGGTGAGTCGATTGGTTGAGGTCCGTGAGCAAGCTCGTCTGTCGCAACACCGAGCGCAAGTCTTCCAGACTGGAGGATATAGCTGCTGCGTAGTCGGAGGTCTGCGCATCACTGTTGCTTTTCGCCGATCCCGGATCAAAATTTGCCGCCATGAGACCATCTTGCACTATTTGGTGTTCAAACTTTGGCTACTGGGCGGGCTTACTAGCAAATTAAACAAAACAACCACAGCTAAGGCTGTGGTTGTTTATTGGTGACCCCAGCGGGATTCGAACCCGCGTTGCCGCCGTGAGAGGGCGGAGTACTAGGCCGCTATACGATGGGGCCGTATGCTGAAGTTTCCTTCAGCTCACCAAATTTCTTTGGTGAAGCGCTGGGATACCAGGACTCGAACCTAGAATGACGGAACCAGAAA
>NZ_JALDXV010000023.1:0-54497 GCF_032154645.1 Glutamicibacter sp.
CCCTGACCTTCTGCATGCCATGCAGACGCGCTACCAACTGCGCCATACCCCCAAAAGGATTGCTACCTGATCAGGCAACTCATTAATCATAAATGAATCACTGATCAGGATGCAAATCCACAGCTGCTAGTCGTTCTTCTTGACTTCGGCCGCAAGTTCAATAACCGGGCAGTCGGACCAGAGGCGCTCCAGAGCGTAGAATACGCGGTCTTCCTGGTGCTGTACGTGAACTACGACATCACCGTAGTCCAGCAATACCCAACGGCCAAGGCCGAAGCCCTCACGACGTACTGGGCGCAGGTCAAATTCCTCCAAGACCTTAGCCTGGATCTCATCGACAATTGCGTTAACCTGCGGTTCGGAGCCGCCTGAAACGATCAAGAATGCATCGGTGATGCCGAGACGTTCGGCAACATCCAAAGCCACCATGTCTTCGGCCAGCTTTTCCGATGCTGCTAGGGCCGCGGTGTTTACCAAGGCAATAGAGTCTGCGTGTGCGCCCATGAAGTTGGGTGTCTCCTTTAGAGGTATAAATTGAGAACTTAATTGTCCTACGAAAACTAGTTGCTAAACAACATGATCAATCCCGCAATCAACGCAGCCCCGCCAATACCCAGGGCAACAATCATTGCGATCAGCATGTTGTTCGCGCGGCGCACGCCATGTGTCTGCACATCTAGAGGCTGCAGCCCTTGGGCATTCACTGCTTCAATGCGCGGCATGTCAATTGGATCGACGTCTTTTGCTTCCGAAGCTGTCTGAACTGGTACGACTGCCGGCTTGGGCGCCGGCTTTGACGGTGACTTGACTGCGGCAGGCTGGACCGCTGGCTTAGGAGCCGGCTTTTCTGTTGCCTTCGGCACTGGCTTGGCTGCAGGTTTAGCGCTAGCTGGCTTAGGCGATGGCTTCGCTGCCTTATTTTCAGGTGTCTTGAACGACAGCGCGACGCTCTCGGTTTTAGGTCCCGAGACGCCTGTCTTGGCAATCCGGTCTTCGACATCCCTGATGTTGCCCAAGGCTCCAGTAAACGGATCCGGTGCGGCGTCGTCTTTGCCCTGCTTGGCGTTCTCAACTCGCAGTCGCTCGCGTTCTGCCGCCCTGCGTGAAATGATCGCCGCTCGTGCGGCCATTTCACGCTGATGAGCCAAGACTTCGAGGTCGATCTCGGAGTCATCTTCTCCGATGAGATTGGGATCAACCGGTGCTGGCGGGGTGTGAGCCCGTCGAGCCGCGAGGGCGTCCTCGACGCTCATGACGGTAGTTTCCGGGTTCTGCTCTGAATCAACAGGCTTTTCAGTTTTGGCAGAAGGTTTCGTGCTCTGTGCCGACTTGGCTGGCGCTTCACCCTTGCCCTGATCCGCCAGGGCCTGCAGGCGCAACTGGCGGCGCGTCAGGGGTTTGGGATCATCTGCCGGTTCAACGGTAGGAATGTGGCTAGTCAGGGCACCAACTTCTTCTTCAAGTCGACGACGTTCACGCAGTGCTTCGCGATCTCGTGCTCGACGAAGAGAGGCACGTTCCCCACTGGCGTCGGCTGCCGCTGGCTTTTCGGCGGCGGGAGCTTCGGATTTTTGATCGGCAGGCTTAGCCGGTGTTGGTTTCACCTGAGTAGGCTTGGCCGCCTCGGGCTTGGCCGGCGCTGGCTTCTTAGCTGTTGCTGGAGCCGGTTTTGCGGGAGCTTTGGATTCCGGCTTCTTAGCAGCGGCCGGCTCCTTCGCCTTAGGAGGAACCGGAGCAGGTTGTTGCTTGGCCGCAGGTTTTGCGGGCGCCGATGACGCTGCGGGTTTTTCCGGCGCAGGCTTGGCCTGTTGACTTGGCGCAGGCTTCTTGTCAGCTGCTGGTTTTTCCTGCGCTGAAGCTTGCTCCTTCGCCGCCTGCTCGGCCTGGCTATTGGCCAGCAGCGCCTCCATTTCGGCGCGCCGCTTCTCGCGCAGAGCTCGCCTGCTGGAAACTGGCTGCGAGTTATCGCTCATCTGGTACTACTCCCCGACCGCATAGACAAATACCGTCACCATAACCGATTATGCCGTGCTTCACGGCCGAATGTGAGGTTACGACTCGGTATAGAGTCCATATTTTGCAATGTACTGCACCACACCGTCCGGTACCAGGTACCAAACAGGTTTGCCTTCCGCCACTCGATCACGGCAATCCGTTGACGAAATCGCCAGCGCTGGGATCTCCAATTGGGAGACATTCTCACGGCCAAGATCCGCAATGACATAGCCGGGGCGCGTGACGCCCACGAAATGCGCAAGGTCCCACACCTGGTCAATGTCCCGCCAACTCATAATCTGGCTCATCGCATCCGCACCGGTGATGAAGTACAGCTCCGCTTCGGGACGCAGTGCCCGCAAATCAAGCAGGGTGTCACGGGTATAGGTTGCGCCGCCGCGGTCGATGTCCACACGGCTCACGGTGAAGCGTGGATTAGATGCGGTGGCAACCACGGTCATTAGGTAGCGGTGTTCCGCGTCGGTGACGTGGCGGTCGGCTTTCTGCCACGGCTGACCGGTGGGTACGAAAACTACCTCGTCCAGATCGTATTCCGCGGCAACCTCACTGGCTGCTACCAGGTGGCCATTGTGGATGGGATCAAAAGTACCGCCCATCACACCGAGGCGTAATGGGCGGTTCTTAGGCTGTGAATCCACCAAGACTAGTGCTGCTCGTGGTGTTCTGGGTGGGTCTTGAACTGACGGTGGGTGTCAAGCTCTTCGGGCTTCACGGTGTGACGGTTGCCAACGTTGGTGTAGGACACGGTGATCAGCAGCAGCACCATGAAGGCTGCGAAGATCACACCACCGATAAGGAAGGACCAGCCTTCTGCAGTCAAAGCGGAATTGGTGGCTTCGGCAGCCAGAGTCAGCGCGTTCAAGGTTCTCTCCAGTTGTTATCCGCGAGACCGCCGGCAGTCCCAACACAGGTCGGAATGCCGCGGCTCGAAAACTAACGGTACGTTCTTCTACATCGTACCGAAATTGCTTCTCAGAAACTATTTACGAACGTGCCCGTCGCCCTCGACGATCCATTTGGTCGTCGTCAGCTCGGCCAGACCCATGGGGCCTCGGGCGTGCATCTTCTGCGTGGAGATGCCCACCTCGGCGCCGAGCCCCAACTGGCCGCCATCGGTAAAGCGGGTTGAGGCGTTGACGATCACCGCGGCGGATTCAATCTGGGCGATGAATTTCTGCGAATTCGCCAGATCGGAGGTGATGATCGCTTCGGTGTGACCGGTGGAGTAGGCGCGGATATGTTCCAGCGCCTCATCGATGTCGTCGACGAGCTTCACCGCGATATCCAGATTCAAATACTCGTTGGACCAGTCGGACTCCCCCGCGGCAACGGTTTCGATTTCTGGAACCAGGCTTGCGGCACGCTCGTCGGTATGCAGGGTGACCCCGGCTGCGTGCAGGGCCTGCAGCACCGTTGCACCGGCCGCGGCATCCTTGTGAATCAACAGCGTTTCAACCGTGTTGCAGACGCTGGGGCGCTGGGTTTTCGCGTTGAGCAGGATGTCGACCGCCATCTGTTCCTTGGCTGACTCATCCAGGAAGATGTGGACGTTGCCCTCGCCGGTTTCAATGACGGGAACCTTCGCGGTGGTGACCACACGCTGGATCAGTTCGCGGCCGCCGCGGGGAATGAGCACGTCGATTTTGCCGCGGGCTCCCATCATGGCGTCTGCGCCTTCACGTCCGTATTCATCCACCGAGATCACCAGATCGCGCGGAAGCGAGACGGATTCCAGTGCGTCGCGGATGAAACCAACCAGCGCCACGTTGGAGTTCAGGGCGGCCGATCCGCCGCGCAGCAGCACGGCATTGCCGCTCTTGAGCGACAGGCCAGCGATGTCAACGGTGACGTTGGGCCGAGCCTCATAGATGGTGCCGATCACGCCCATCGGAACGTTGACCTGACGCATGCGCAACCCGTTGGGCAGGGTTTCGCCGCGCACCACCCGGCCGATGGGATCTGGAAGCCCCGCCAGCTCCTGCAGTGCCGAAATCAGACCGTTGATGCGCGCATCGTCGAGCTTCAAACGGTCGAGCATGGCGGCGGAGGTGCCGTTGGCGCGTCCTGCTTCCAGGTCCTTGGCGTTGGCCTGCTTGATGGCTACACGGTTGGTGTCGATCGCGGTGGCGATGGCCTGCAGTGCACGGTCTTTCCAGTCGCGGTTGGCGCGGGCCAGCACGCGGGATGCGCGGCGGGCCCGATCGGCCAACTGGTTCACTGCTTCGACGGTCGCTGAATCGGTGAGGGTCATGCTCCCATTGTAGGATCCGGCCTAGATCAGCGCTAAGTCGTCGACATGTACGACCGGTTTTTCGTAACCTTCGCCCAGGTACTCATGCAGCGCCGTGGTGGAGCGTCCAAACATGGCGGGAAGTTCCAGGGCCGAGTAGTTCACCAGGCCGCGGGCCACCACGGTGCCCTGCGCGTCGCAGATCTCCACCGCGTCCCCGGCCTCGAAGTCTCCTGTGGCACCGGTGATGCCGGCGGCCAGCAGCGACTTTTCGCCGCTGCTGATGGCGCGGATGGCTCCCGGATCCAGCATCAGGCGCCCATGGGCCACCGCGAGGTGGGCCAGCCAGACGTCGCGGGCCGAGCGGCGGGTATTGCGCGCGGCGAACCAGGTGCCCACGTCTTCTCCTGCCAGCGCCTTGGCGGCGTTGGCGGTGGAGGTGACCAGGGCGGGGATGCCGGCCGAGGCGCTGAGCGTCGCCGCCTGCACCTTGGTGATCATTCCCCCGGTGCCGACATTGGATCCGGCGCTGCCTAGGTCGATGGCCTGGATTTCGTCAGGGTGTCCAACGTGGGCGATGCGCGAGCCGCCGGCTGCGGGGTGCGCGTCGTAGACGGAGTCCACGTCGGAGAACAGCAGCAGCGCGTCGGCCTTGACCAGGTGTGCCACCAGGGAGGCCAGGCGGTCGTTGTCTCCGAAGCGGATCTCATGGGTGGCCACCGTGTCGTTTTCGTTCACGATCGGCAGTACGCCCAGGTTCAGCAGGCGCACCAGTGCACGCAGCGCGTTGGTGTAGGTGGTGCGGCGCATCAGGTCATCTGCCGTGAGCAGCACCTGCGCCACGGTCAGCCCGTGGGCGGCGAATTCCTGAGTGTACTGCGCGAGCAGCAGACCCTGCCCCACCGAGGCTGCCGCCTGCTGGGTGGCAAGGTCTTTGGGTCGCTTGGCCAGCGCCAACGGGGCCAGGCCTGCGGCGATGGCGCCCGAGGAGACCAGCACCACCTCGGTGCCTGCGGCCACGGTGCGCGCCAGCGTGTCCACCAGGAACTTCAGGCGCTCGTGGGAAATTCCACCCTCAACGGTGGTCAGCGAGCTGGAGCCCACCTTGATGACCAGCCGCTTGGCGCGCGGAAGCTCGCTGCGGCTGGTGACCTCGGAGAGGGTCTTGGAGGGTGTTGCAGGGGTGTTGCTCACTGCTGATCTTCCTGAGCTTCCTGCGCACGCTGCTTGGCTGCGCGTTCTGCGGCCTTGGCGTGCACCGACTCGGTCCAGATGCCTGCCCGGCGCTCGGCTTCCAGCTCGTCGCGGGCCGCTGCCTTGGCTGCCTTGCGGTCGTCGTGCTCGGCGCGCTTTTCTTCGCGGGTCTTGCGGGTGCCGCGGTCTTCCAGGCGGATGTCTTCGCCGCGGCGGCTGCCCAGCAGCTCGGCGCCGGCGGCCATGGTCGGCTCCCAGTCGAAGACCACCGAGTTCTCTTCAGAGCCGATGACCACGGCGTCGCCCGGCTTGGCTCCGGCCTTGAACAGCTGGGTTTCAACGCCGAGCTTGGCCAGGCGGTCGGCCAGGTAGCCTACCGCTTCGTCATTGCGGAAGTCGGTCTGCATGATCCAGCGCTCGGGCTTCTCACCGATGACGCGCCACAGCGGCTCAAGATTCTGCTCTTCGCGGCGGATCACGAACTCCACCTGCTTCACCGAGCGTGGACGGATGATCGGAACCTCTACCACCGGCGCTTCGACCACGCGTTCGGCACGAGCCTGCTCGACAAGCTTAGCCATGGCGAAGGAGAGTTCGCGCAGGCCCTCGTGGGCCAGGGCGGAGATTTCAAAGACCTGGTAGCCGCGCTTTTCCAGTTCCGGGCGCACGAACTCGGCCATGTCAAGGCCGTCGGCCATGTCCACCTTGTTCAATGCCACGAGCTTCGGGCGCTCTACCAGTGGAACTATGGTGCCGTCGGTGCCGGCGAAGGTGGAGTCGGCCTCGTAGTTGGCAAGCTCTGCCTCGATGATTTCAAGGTCGCTGATCGGGTCGCGGTCGGACTCCAGGGTGCCGCAGTCAAGCACGTGCACGATGGCCGCGCAGCGCTCGACGTGGCGCAGGAACTCGTGTCCCAGGCCCTTGCCCTCGGAGGCGCCGGGAATCAGGCCCGGGACGTCGGCGACGGTAAAGCGCACTTCGCCTGCCTGCACGACGCCGAGGTTCGGCACCAGGGTGGTGAATGGGTAGTCGGCGATCTTCGGGCGCGCGGCGGACATGGCGGCGATCAATGAGGATTTTCCGGCCGATGGGTAGCCCACCAGGGCGATGTCGGCCACGGACTTCAGTTCCAGGACCACGTCCTGTTCCTGGCCCGGGATGCCCAGCAGTGCGAAGCCCGGCGCCTTGCGCTTGTCGGAGGAAATTGCCGCGTTGCCCAGGCCGCCCTGACCGCCGCCGGCCGCCAGGTATTCGTCGCCCACGTTGACCAGGTCCGCGAGGATGTCTCCGTCGCGAGTCTTGATGACGGTGCCCGCAGGTACGCCGAGGATCAGGTCCTCCCCCTGCTTACCCGGACGCAGTCCGCCCTTGCCCGGTTCGCCGTTGCCTGCCTTGCGGTGCGGCAGGTGGTGGAAGTCGAGCAGGGTGGTCACCTGCGGGTCGACGCGCAGGATGATGTCGCCACCGTCGCCGCCGTTGCCGCCGTCGGGGCCGCCCAGTGGCTTGAACTTTTCACGTTTGATGGACACACAACCGTGACCACCATTTCCTGCGGTGGCGTGAAGGGTTACGCGATCAACGAATGCAGCCACGGGGCCATCTTCTCCTAGAACGAAGGTGCGAGCTGATACTCGCTTAAAAGTCTATCTACGCACACAAGGGGCGGACCGAAACGGCCCACCCCTTGGGTACTAAAAATGTTGTCTGTTGCCTAAATTAGGCAGCAGCCACAATGTTCACCACGCGGCGACCACGACGGGTGCCGAACTCAACTGCACCGGCAGCCAGAGCGAACAGGGTGTCATCCTTGCCGCGGCCTACGCCTGCACCTGGGTGGAAGTGGGTGCCACGCTGGCGAACGATGATTTCGCCTGCCTTGACTTCCTGACCACCGAAGCGCTTTACGCCCAGGTACTGTGCGTTGGAATCGCGACCGTTGCGAGTGGAACTCGCACCTTTCTTATGTGCCATGCTTTTTAGCCTCTTTCGCTACAAAAATGGATATTACGAGCGCCCAAATTAGGCGATCGAGGTGACCTTGACCTTGGTCAGAGCGGAACGGAAGCCCTGGCGCTTCTTGTAACCGGTCTTGTTCTTGTACTTCTGGATAACGATCTTTTCGCCACGGAGGTTCTCAACGACCTCGGCGGTGACCTTGACCTTTGCCAGATCGGCAGCTGCGGAAGTTACCTTCTCGCCATCTACCAGCAGCAATGCAGGAAGCTCGATGGAGCTACCTGGGGCAGCCTGAAGACGGTCAACGGTGATGAGGTCTCCAACGGAAACCTTCTCCTGGTGGCCGCCTGCGCGGACAATTGCGTACACCACGTGGGTACTCACTTCTACTCGACGTTTATTGTCTTACTGGCGCAGATATCAACCCGAAAACCTTGAACAGGTCAACATGGGGATCTCATGCGCTTGTGCCTTGAACGCCGAGCGGACGAAAAGTCCGTGATCTTGGCGTTTAGCACCGATCAACTAGATTACGCTAATCCACGCCACTGGGGCAAATACAAACTGCCCCAGTGGGTGAACCGTGATCAAGTTCATCTATTTCAGTTCGCGAACTGGAACTCCTACACCGAACATGACCGGGGCGCCGGACTGCTCAGCTGGCTTTTCAGTTGTTGAACTGGCGGCATCCATCTGAACCACCGAACCGGTAGCAGCGGATACCTCGGCCACAACCACCTGCGCGGTCGCATCGCCTTGGACCGAAGTGGCCCGACGGCTGCGTCGCTTAGGTTTAGTGGAACTCTGTGGGGCCACCGCGGCAGCCGGTGCTGCTGCGGCAACTGGTGCCGGCTCGGAAGCTGGGGCTTGTGTGGCAGGCAGTGCCAGACCGGTGAGTACCGGCTGCTGGGTTTCCGGAGCACTGGCTGGGCGCGATGCCCGGCGTGAGCGGTTGCGTGCAGGCTTGGTGGCCTTGGCTTCGCCCTGCTCCGATTCCTGAGTCTTCGGCGCTTCGTCGGCGACCGGCTGTTCGGCGGCGCGTGATGCATCCGTGTTCTCACCCTGGCCGCGGTTGCGGCCGCGGGAACGTGAACGGCGGCGCGGTTTGCGGCCAGCCTCCTGGTCGGCACCTTCACCGGCAGGCAAGGCGGCTTCCAGGGACTCCAGGGTCACTTCGGCGCTGTTTGAATCAGCGGTCGCGGAGTGCGAGGCTGCAGCGGCTTCTTCGCCCTCGACTTTGACTGCCGGTTCGGCACCGTGGTCCAGGTGAGAAGCTGCGGCGATGTTTGCCAGCGCATGGCGGGTTGCCTCGGTCTTTTCCTCTACTACCTCGGTAGCAGCTGAATCGACGTTCTTTGCCTCGTCCTTCTCGCCGCGGCGGCGGTTGCGATTGCGCGCAGGCTTCTCGGTGAACTTCTTCGGGTGGCTTTCACCGTGCGAGTTGTACGACTTGCGCGACTCGACAGGCTCTTCATGGGTGATGACACCCGAACCTGCACAGTGCTCGCACTGCTCGCCGAAGACTTCCAGCAGGCCGGTGCCCATGCGCTTGCGGGTCATCTGCACCAGTCCAAGGCTGGTGACCTCAGCCACCTGATGCTTGGTGCGGTCGCGGCCCAGGCACTCTACCAGTCGGCGCAGCACCAAATCGCGGTTCGATTCAAGGACCATGTCGATGAAGTCGATGACGATGATGCCGCCAATGTCGCGCAGGCGCAGCTGGCGGACGACTTCCTCGGCTGCTTCCAGGTTGTTCTTGGTGACGGTCTCTTCCAGGTTGCCGCCCGAACCGGTGAATTTGCCGGTGTTGACGTCGATCACCGTCATTGCTTCGGTGCGATCGATCACCAGCGAACCGCCCGAAGGCAGGAAGACCTTGCGGTCAAGCGCCTTGGCGATCTGCTCGTCAACGCGGTACTTGGAGAAGATATCCTCTTCCTGTTCCCACTTTTCCAGGCGGCCCATCAGATCCGGGGCAACGTACATCACGTAGGCCTCGATGGTGTCCCAGGCCTGCTCGCCGGAGACGATCAGCTTGGTGAAGTCTTCATTGAAGACGTCGCGGACTACCTTGATGGTCAGGTCCGGCTCCGAGTACAACAGTTCCGGTGCCAAGGTCTTGGTAGAGGTCGACTGCTCCTCGATGCCTTCCCACTGCGCGCGCAGCCGGTTGATATCGTTGGTCAGCTCTTCCTCGGAAGCACCTTCGGCGGCGGTGCGGACAATTACGCCGGCATTCTCCGGCAGGTGGTCCTTCAAGATCTTCTTCAGGCGCTGGCGCTCAACATCTGGCAGCTTGCGGGAGATTCCGGTCATGGAACCGCCCGGTACGTAAACCAAATAGCGTCCTGGCAGCGAGACCTGACTGGTCAGGCGTGCACCCTTATGGCCCACAGGATCCTTGGTGACCTGAACAAGTACCGAGTCTCCGGCCTTCAGCGCATTTTCAATGCGGCGCGGCTGGCCCTCAAGGGCGGCCACATCCCAGTTGACTTCACCGGCGTAGAGCACTGCGTTGCGGCCGCGTCCAATGTCGACGAAGGCTGCTTCCATGGATGGCAGAACGTTCTGGACCTTGCCCAGGTAGACGTTGCCGATGAGCGAGTCCTGCTGGGTCTTGGAAACAAAGTGCTCTGCGAGCACACCATCTTCCAACACTCCGATCTGAATGCGGTCCTCACGCTGGCGCACGATCATCTTGCGTTCCACGGATTCGCGGCGGGCCAAGAACTCGGCCTCGGTGATCACCTGGCGGCGTCGGCCGGTCTCACGTGATTCGCGGCGGCGCTGTCGCTTGGCCTCAAGACGGGTAGAGCCGCGGACGGAGGCAACCTTGTTGTTGACGCTGGTGTGGCTCTCCACGCTGGCGCGCGGTGCACGAACCCGGGTCACGGTGTTCGGTGGATCATCCTGCGAGCCACCTTCAAGTTCCAGATCGACGTCCCCGCGACGGCGGCGACGGCGCCGGCGTGAGGTGACATCGTCAGCGTCCTCGCCCTCTGCGCGGTCGTCGGCCTTGGCTGCCGGGCGTGCGGTCTTCTTGGCGACTGCCTGCGCCAATACGGAGTGTGCCGATTCAGGAATCGCAAAAGGATTCATGATCATTGAACTGCCGTGCTCTGCCAGCAGAGCACCGGTCTGATCCTCAGGCTCCGCTACAGGTGCTTCAGCCGCTGCTTCGACGTTCTCCTGCACCTCGGGCTGCTCAGAAGCTTCAAGCTTCGCGGCCTCTTCGGTGATTGCCTCTTCGCTGGCGGCGTTGCGTGCAGCCTGTGCACGTCGTTCAGCCTGTCGGCTGGCGCGCTTTGCAGAATCTGGGGTGGATACCTGGGTGCGTCGGGTTGCACGCCAACGGTATGGGCTCTCTTCAACCCCGGCAGCAGCGTTAAGTTCTGCAAGGGTCATGGCACGTCGCAGTGGACGGGCTGGGGTAGTGGACACACTGGTGCGGCGGGCGCGTGTTGAACGATTGCCTCGCTTATTTCCCTGCGCGCCACCCTTTCGCTGATTCGATGCGCTCATTTAATTTCGCGTACTCCTACTTATGTCCCGCTTTGGCATCCTCCACAGACGGCGCCTTGGCTGAAACTACAATTCATCACGTGTCGCGCGGCCGACTTCTTGTGAGTCAACCGGCCACGAAAGCTCTATATTTTCCGCAGATCACTTCAATCATGGTTCGGCGCACCGAACCTGACGCAGTAACTGCGGTTCAACGCGTCCCCTTCAAACCAGCTGCTTTCCTTTGCAGCCCTTCGATCCGCGGTATTCCCTCGGGAGGCGCACATATTGGGCACTCAACCGAAGCGATGCATCGCCTGTCGATCTGTCGTTTCAAAAGTCTATCGTCGGGTTGAAAGCAGACTGTGGATCCGCGAGCAACCATCACCATTCTCTCACATATAGTTCACACCGCGTTCATTCGAACATATGCCGCGCACAGAAAAGATTTTTAGGATGTAAACGCACACAGCGGAATCGTCCGCTTTCCTATGAACATATGGAATAGTCAAAGCATGGTTTCATCAATTGAAAATCAACAGGCGCCGGGCGTGTTGCCCTGGTGGGCTAAGGATCGCGGATTCGGCCTGTTCACCGTCGTTGCAGGTTTCATCGCGTGGTTGGCGGCGGGGATTCTTGTACTAGAGCGCATTGAGCTCTACAAGAATCCCAACTACATCACCAGCTGCGACGTCAATCCGTGGATCTCCTGCGGCACCGTGATGAAGTCCGCACAGGCGGGTATCTTCGGATTCCCCAACCCGTTCTTTGGCATCGTTTGCTTCGCCGTGGTTGTCACTATCGGCGTGATGCTTCTTGCAGGAGCCGCGAATCTCAAGCGATGGTTCTGGCTCTGCTACCAGCTGGGAATCACCGCCGCGTTGGGTCTTGTGATTTGGTTCTGGTCGCAGGCGCTGTATGAAATCAACGCCCTGTGCCCCTACTGCATGGTTGTCTGGGCCATGGTAATTCCGCTCTTCGTCTTCACCACGGCACGCAACGTAGTCACTGGCGTGATTCCTGCCGGCGCCGGGGTCAAAAAATTCTTCACCGAGTGGAGCTGGATCATGACCGCGATTCTCTGGCTGCTGGTCGCCGCATCCGTGGTTCTTCGCTTCCCGAATGCGTTCTTCGGATAATCCGTGACCATTGTCTCCCGAAGACGATTCCTCATGGGGATCATCGCCCTGGCGATGATCCCCATTGGTTTAGCCGCGCGATATTTGGGACAGGGACTGGCGGCAGATCTTTCCGGCGGAGTGCTATACGCAGTGTTGTTTTACGCATTGTTCTCCCTCATCTTTGCTCGCGCCTCGGCCTCTGCAATTACCTTAACAACGTTGTTATGGTGTGTAGCCGTCGAGCTCTTTCAACTCACCGATGTTCCACATCGCCTCGCCACCTGCTTCCCTCCCGTACACCTAATCTTCGGCTCCAATTTCGCGTGGCTGGACCTTGCCGCATACGCGGTGGGCGTCCTCGCCGCTTGGTTTTGCGACCGGCTGCTGATTTCCCGTTGGCGCAGCTATGGGAATTAGCAACCGGCGTCGCACGGCGTGTCTTGGTTGAAGTCTCCTCCGGAAGAAAGACACTTGGCCCATGTCAAACCATTTTTTTACGAGCAATTCCACGTATTTGAAATCTGTGTGCGCTGCACCATAGCCGCACGAGCAAGGGGTAGGTTAAAGACATGGCCAGCAACATGTGGAACACCGAAAATGCCCAAGATTATGGAATCAGCCTGCTGATTTCCGAACATATCAGGCTGCGCGAATTGCAGGAAGAAGACCTGCCGATCCTGACACAGTGGTGGAACAGCCCCGAGTTCATGGCACTGCAAGGAAGCCTCGTACTGCCCCACCCCGGAGCCGAAGCAGCGGAGCTGTTCAAGGGCCGCAGCCTGAACCGCGGCACCACCGACGGCGTGGGTCTTTGCATCACGCTGCCCGACGACACCCTGATCGGCCACACTGCCTTGTACAACTATCACGCACCTGCACGTTCGGCAGAACTGATGATCATGATCGGCGGATCCAACGTGGGCCAGGGATACGGCACCATGGCCACGAAAATGATTGTCGATTTCGGTTTCCGAGAGATGGGACTGAATCGCATCGGCCTGAACATCTGGGCCTATAACGAACGAGCTCTACGTACGTTCAACCGTGCAGGCTTCCGCGAGGAAGGCCGAGAACGGCAGGCTGGGTTCCACGACGGAAAATTCCACGACCGAATCATCATGGGATTGCTGGCCAGCGAGTACTTCGGCGCAGCCTCCTAATTTGCTGTTGCTCCCTGTGAGGCTGGAAGTTCAGTGACCAAGGAAAAGTTGCGCGGACAGTGTTGTGCCCACAACTGTTCAATTCATTAGCCTATTCTTGGAGCTATCACACCCGGCCATGAGGAGCGAGTATGGGGTTGTTTCGAAGGGGTAAATCCTCGAGTAAAACGGGTTCAGGAGCGGCAGGCGCCAATACTTCTGCACTTTTAGGGCATAGCGAAGCGCCACCGGAATTCACTGTCAGTGGGCTTTGGACCGATCTTTTGGGCCGCATGGGCATGCGCAGTGCGCAAATTCTGATCGTTGGCGCACTGATAACGTTTGTCATCATCGGCATGCTGAAGCTGACAACCATCGTCATTCCAACTCTGTTGGCAGTCATCATCTCCTGCGCCTTATGGCCGCTGGTGCTGCAATTGCGCAAGGTCTTCAGCGCATTGATTTCGGCATGGATCGTCTTCCTCGGCTCTTTGCTGATCCTTGGTGGCATCGGCTACGGGCTGGTCATGTCCGTAGTCAAGGAATGGCCGACACTTGTCGACCAGGCAGTACAGGGTTTCAACCAGCTCAATGACATCGTTCAAGAGCTGATGGTGGACTTCCCCATCGCCATTGATCAACAACAGATCGACAAGGCGGTCAACGCCGTCACCGGGTTCTTGACCAGTTCGCAGTTCGGCAGCGGCGCATTGAACACCATCAGTGCCGCGGGCTCCCTGGTGACCGGTCTGGTATTGCTGCTGGTGATCCTGTTCTTCTTCTTGAAGGACGGCGACCGCATCTGGGCCTTCGCCATTTCCTGGACCCCGAAGCACTACCGTGACAAGTGGATCCTTTCGGGCGACCGCGCACTGCATACCTTCGGCGGGTACATCCGCGGAACCTCCATCGTTGCAATGGTCGACTCCATTGGCATTACCGCTACCCTGCTGATCCTGCAGGTTCCGCTGGCAATTCCGCTGGGCATCATCGTCTTCCTGGGGTCGTTCATTCCCATGGTCGGTGCCACGGTGGCCGGCATCTTGGCCACGTTGGTCGCCTTGGTGACAAATGGCCCCATCGTCGCCCTGATCGTTTTGGCCGCGGTCATCGTTGTCAACCAGCTTGAGGGCAACTTCCTTCAGCCGGTGGTGATGGCCAACGCGTTGAGCCTGCACGCACTGGTGGTGTTGATGGCGTTGACCGCAGGCACCGTCCTTGCAGGCATCATTGGCGCCGTCCTAGCCGTTCCTCTGACCGCTGCAGCCTGGGCGGTCATCAAGGTATGGACCAACCGCGAAAAGGTCGATCCTGCCTTGCAGGCGCAACAAGACATCGAAGCCGAGGTGGCCTTCGAAGAAGAGCAGAAGGCCATCGACTCCCTTGAGCACAAGGAGGCGGCGGCCAAGGAGGCCAAGGAACTGTCGGCCGAGCATGCTTCGTCCAAGAAGACCGAGCACGGACACGAATCCGACACTTCAAAAAACTAGCCGCAGGATTCACCCAAAGGCCCGATCAACCGATCGGGCCTTTGGTCTCTGCGAAACCTTTGCATAGGAAGCACCACCATGAACTACGTCAGTGAAACGCCCCTGCCCACAGGCCAGCGCCTGCGGCTCAGGAAATTCGCCATCAACGACTTTGCCGCGGTGCACGAATACGCCACGGATCCCCAGGTCTACCGCTATGCCGAGTGGGGACCCAACACCGAAGATGAAACACGTGCGTTCATCGACGATGCCATGCAGCGCAAGGAGGATTTCCTCAGTTACGCGGTGGTGTTGGATGACCAGCTCATTGGAGCCGCCGCGGTGTGGGTCACCGAGCCCGGTGTCCCCTCCGGTGAACTTGGTTATGGGCTCAACAGCCGGTTCTGGGGACACGGATATGCCACGATCATCGCAGGCATGCTGGTGGAGCTTGGATTCAAGCGCTTGGGGATCCATCGACTGACAGCCACCTGTGCACCACTCAACCTTGCCTCACGCAGGGTGTTGGAGAAAAACGGATTTGTCTTGGAGGGTCAACTGCGTGAGAACAAGATGGTCCGTGGCGAGTTTCGCGACTCGCTGTTGTTTTCTCGGCTCAGCACCGACGGCTGACGGCGGCTGCACCACTGCCGTTAAGCACGCGACTCCCCAAGGGCCTGCAGGCCCTTGGGGAGTCGCGGTGTTAATGCCTAGTTGGCGAACCAGATGGCGATTTCGCGCGCCGCCGACTCTTCCGAGTCGGAGCCGTGCACCAGGTTCTGCTGAACCTTCAGGCCCCAGTCGCGGCCCAGATCTCCGCGGATGGTGCCCGGAGCAGCGGTGGTCGGGTCGGTGGTGCCTGCCAGCGAACGGAAGCCGGTAATGACCGACTGGCCCTCGGCAACGAGTGCCACGACCGGACCGGAGAGCATGAACTCCACCAGCGGTTCGTAGAATGGCTTGCCCTCGTGTTCTGCGTAGTGGGCGGCAAGCATCTCGCGGGTGGCATTCAGCTGCTTGAGCTCAGCAATGGTGTAGCCCTTGGCTTCGATGCGGGCGATGATCTGGCCAGTCAGGCCGCGCTTGACGCCGTCCGGCTTGACCAGGATCAGGGTACGTTCAGTCATGTGACTACCTCTTCGTATCGATAATTAACTTTTTGTGGGTCAGACTCTGTCTTAGGCCTGCTCGGGATGGGCTTCATCCCACTTGGCCTGGGCGATGGCCCGCTGCTTATTTTCCTGATCGATGACTTCACCCTTGGAGACCGCATACCACCAGCACAGCGCGAAGGCCGAACCCAGGTAGAACATGTCCACCAGGACAAAGCCGCACAGGAAGAAGACCGCCTGCAGTGCCCAGCCGATGATGTAGCCGATCTTCTTGCCTAACAGTGCACAGTTCAAGATGCACAGCAGCGCAAGGATGCCGCCCATCGACAGCACCACTGCCGGGTCGGCCCGCTTGAGCCCGAAGGCCGCCAGGGTGATGAAGATGGCCAGCAGGGCCTCGCAGACCAGCACGGTGGAGGCGAACATCATCTTCACCGAGCGCTGCTTCTTCTTCATTCCCGGACGCCATTCACGCTGGGCACGGGTCAGCTTGGCCATCAGTGTCCTCCCTTGAGCAGCGCCGTCACTTCGCCCACCAGTGTAATTGAACCGGTAGCTAGCACGCCGCCGGCGAGGTCATCGCCGGACTCGGCGCGGCCCACGGACCACTCGATGGCGTCTTCCAGATCTTCGGTCACGTGGATGTCCTCTTCGGGCCAGCCGGCATCGATGGCCATATTCGCCAGTTCACCGGCCGGAATGGCTCGCGGTGAGGAGGACTGGGTGATGCACAGGTCTTCAACCAGGTCGCCGTACTCTTCACGCATGGTGTAGAGCATCGCTTCGGCGTCCTTCTCCTGCAGGATGCACACCATGAGCACCAGCTTGCTGAAACCGAAGGACTCCTTGATGGCCTCGGCGGCAACGCGGATGCCATCGGGGTTGTGTCCCGCGTCCACCAGGATGCTCGGTGCGGTGCGTACCAGCTCCAGGCGTCCCGGGCTGGAGGTTGCGGCAAAACCGTCGCGGACCAGGTCCGCATTCAGCTCGCGCTCGCCCCCGCCGAGGAAGGCCTCCACTGCGGCGAGGGCCACGGTGGCGTTCTGCGCCTGGTGAGCGCCGAACAGCGGTAGGAAGATCTCGTCATAGCGTCCGGCCTGGCCTTGGATGCTCAGCAGCTGGCCGCCGACCGCGACCTGGCGGTCAAGCAGCTTGAAGTCCAGGGACTCGAAGGCCACCGGGACCTCCAGCTCGCGGGCGCGGGCCAGCAGCACATCGGCGGCGTCCACCGGCTGCACCGAGGAGACCAGGTAGCCGCCGGGCTTGAGGATGCCGATCTTCTCCTGGGCGATCAGCTCCGTGGTATCCCCCAGCAGGTCGGTGTGGTCCAGCGAGATCGGGGTGATCACCGAGACGTCGCCGTCGGCTACGTTGGTGGCATCGGTGATGCCGCCCAATCCGACCTCAAGCACCACTACGTCCACCGGCACCTCGGCGAAGACCGCGAAGGCCAGGATGGTCACAGCTTCGAAGTAGGTCAGCTTGTTTTCGCCGCGCTCCACCAGTTCGGCGTCGACAATCTCAAGGAACGGGGTGATCTCATCCCAGACCCGCACAAAGGTTTCCTCGTCCACCGGTGCACCGTCGATGGCGATGCGTTCGGTGACAGAGACCAGGTGCGGCGAGGAATAGCGGCCGGTGCGCAGGTCGTGCGCCTGCAGCAGGGACTCGATCATGCGGGCGGTGGAGGTCTTGCCGTTGGTGCCGGTGATGTGCACCACCGGGCAGGCCTTCTGCGGTTCGCCCAAGATTTCCATGGCACGGAACATCGGATCCATGCGCGGTTCCATCTTGTTTTCCGGCGCCCGGGAAAGCAGCTGCGCGTAGACGCGCTCTACCTCGCTCACTTGGCTACTTCTTCCAGCTTGGCTACGACGATCTGCTCCGCGTCCAGTGAATCGTCGACCATCAGTTCCAGCTGCTCGGTCAGGGTTTCGCCTGCCACGAGCTCGCGGTTGGCTTCCAGCGCCGCGATCACTGCGGCGGGGGCGGTGATCACGGTGTGGATGCGGTCCGAGACCTGCAGGTCTGCGTCCTTGCGGGCGGACTGGATGTTGCGGATCATGTCGCGGGCGGTGCCTTCGGCTGCCAGCTGCTCGGTGACCTCGGTGTCCAGCACCAGGAAGCCGCCGTCGATGACCGCCGCGGCGACCTGCGCGGTTTCATCCACCACGGTGTCAAGGGTGTATTCGCCCTCGGCCAGTTCCAGACCGCCGGCGGTGACCACGCCGTTGGACACGGACCAGTCCCCGGACTTGGCGCCCTTGATGGCCTGCTGCACGTTCTTGCCCAGGCGTGGGCCTGCGGCGCGGGCATTGACGACCAGCTGCTGGCTGATGCCGTAGCTGGCGGCGTCCACGCCGGCGGCGTCGATCAGGGTGACCGACTTCAGGTTCAGCTCGTCCTTGATGATCGAGGCGTAGGTGCCCTCCAGGCGCGCCGCATTGGTGAGCACAACCTTCAGCTCCGCCAGCGGCAGGCGCACGCGCAGGTTCTTGGCCTTGCGCAGCGATGAGCCAACAGAGCAGATCCTGCGGGTGGTGTCCATGGTTTCCAGCGCGGCGGCGTCCACCGGGAACTGCTCGGCTTCAGGCCAGTCGGTCAGGTGCACGGAGCGCTGTCCGGTCAGCCCGCGGAAGATCTCTTCGCTGGCCAGCGGCAGCAGCGAGGCGGTGACCTTCACTAGGGTCAGCAGCGCGGTGTACAGGGTGTCGAAGGCCTGGGTGTCTTCGTCGAAGAAGCGCTGGCGGGAGCGGCGCACGTACCAGTTGGTCAGCGTGTCCATGTACTGGCGCACCGCCTCGGTGGCATCGGAGACCTCGTAGCTGTCCAGCGCCTCGGTGACCTCGCGGACCAGCTGGCCGGTGGCGGCCAGCATGTACTGATCCAGCGGATCGGTGGAACTGGTGGAGAACTTCGCCTCGTAGCCGGCGCCGTTGTTCGCGGCGTTGGTGTACAGGTTGAAGAAGTGCCACACGTTCCACAGCGGCAGCAGCACCTGGCGCACGCCGTCACGGATGCCCTGTTCGGTGACGATTAGGTTGCCGCCGCGCAGGATCGGAGAAGACATCAGGAACCAGCGCATGGCGTCGGATCCGTCGCGGTCAAGCACCTCGGTGACGTCCGGGTAGTTGCGCAGCGACTTGGACATCTTCTGTCCGTCCGAGCCGAGCACGATGCCGTGGGAGATCACGTTGGTGAACGCCGGGCGGTCGAAGATCGCGGTGGACAGGATGTGCAGCATGTAGAACCAGCCGCGGGTCTGGCCGATGTATTCCACAATGAAGTCGGCAGGGTTGTGGCCGTTCTCAAACCATTCGCGGTTTTCAAACGGGTAGTGCACCTGGGCGAAAGGCATCGAACCGGAGTCGAACCAGACATCCAGCACGTCCTCGACGCGGCGCAGGGTGCCGCCGGCCTCGCAGCCCTCGTGGGCGCGGGTCAGCTCGTCGATGAACGGGCGGTGCAGATCCGGCTGGCCTTCATGGTTGACCGGGATGCGGCCGAAGAAGTTCTTCAGTTCTTCCAGCGAGCCGAAGACCTCGCGGTGGGTGCACTCCACTCCGTCGCATTCCCAGACGGGGATCGGCGAGCCCCAGAAGCGGTTGCGGGAGATGGACCAGTCGCGGGCGTTTTCCAGCCACTTGCCGAACTGGCCGTGCTTGACGTTGCCCGGGATCCAGTTGATCTCTTCGTTCAGTTCAAGCATGCGGTCCTTGAACTGAGTCACCTCCACGTACCAGGAGGAGATGGCGCGGTAGATCAGCGGGGTGCGGCAGCGCCAGCAGTGCGGGTAGGAGTGCTCGTAGGAGGCCTGCTTGACCAGGCGGCCGTCAGCCTTGAGCACATTGGTGATGGTCTTGTTCGCTTCGAAGACCTGCACGCCGACGATGTCGTTGAGCGGGCCGTTCGCGAAGACCGGCAGGAACTTGGCGGACTCGTCCACCGAGAGGATCACCGGGATGCCGTGCTCTTCGCAGACCTTCTGGTCGTCCTCGCCGTAGGCCGGAGCCTGGTGGACGATGCCGGTGCCGTCGCCGGTGGTGACGTAGTCGGCGGTGACGATCTGCCAGGCGTTGTCGGTGCCGTACTTCTCGGTGTCCGTGTAGGTGTCCCACAGCGGCCGGTAGCGTACGCCTGCCAGCTGCGCGCCGGTGTAGCTGGCGCTGATCGCAGCGGCGGCTTCCTTGGCGTCCTTGTAGCCGAGGTCCTTGGCGTAGGAGCCGAGCAGGTCCTTGGCCAGCAGGAATGGACCTGCGGCCTCGGAGGCCTTCACGCCGTTCTCGCCTGCGGGCACAACGACGTACTCGACCTCCGGGTGCACCGCCAGTGCCTCGTTGGTCGGCAGGGTCCACGGGGTGGTGGTCCAGGCCAGCGCCTGAACGCCAGCGAGCTCAACCGATACGGGGTTCTCACCGGCAACGATGGTAAAGCCGACGGTGACTGTCTGATCCTGACGGTCCTTGTAGACGTCGTCGTCCATGCGCAGCTCGTGGTTGGACAGCGGGGTCTCGTCCTTCCAGCAATATGGGAGCACGCGGAAGCCCTGGTAGGTCAGGCCCTTGTCGCTCAGCTGCTTGAAGGCCCAGATGACCGATTCCATGTATTCGACATTCAGGGTCTTGTAGTCGTTCTCGAAGTCGACCCAGCGCGCCTGGCGGTTGACGTACTGCTTCCACTCATCGGCGTACTTCATCACCGAGGTGCGGCAGGCATCGTTGAACTTGTCGATGCCCATGTCGATGATCTGCTTCTTGTCGGTCATGCCCAGCTGCTTCATGGCTTCCAGCTCGGCGGGCAGGCCGTGGGTGTCCCAGCCGAAGCGGCGTTCTACACGCTTGCCGCGCTGGGTCTGGTAGCGGGCCACGAGGTCCTTGACGTAGCCGGTGAGCAGGTGGCCGTAGTGCGGCAGGCCGTTGGCGAAGGGAGGGCCGTCGTAGAAGACGAATTCTTCGCCCTCTCGCTGGTCGATGGAGGCCTGGAAGGTGTCGTCGTTCTTCCAGTATTCGAGGACGCGCTTCTCAATTTCTGGGAAACGCGGTGAAGCCGGGGTCGAACCGGTTGGGTCTGTAGTGACCTTCGGGTAGAAGCTCATCGAAATGGCCGTCCTTCAAGCGTAGGGTCGATAAATCCTTGCCTACGAGGACGACTTTCGCCGCGGTACCACCCCGCTTGTCCCCCACTATTGCTGGTTCGCAATGGCGGGCAACCGCTTCTCTTCAGCTGTGACGGGCTGGTCCCGCTCGGTTCTACTGGGCAACTTTTCCATTGTGGAGGCGTGCTGTTCTTCCGAGGACTCCCCGGTGATGGCCGGATCAATGTCGGATAACAAATATTCTACCGTGTTCATCGCGTGCTGGAAATTCCATCCAACCAGTGTGCGGGAGCGCACATATCCCATCCCCACACCTGCGGATGCAGCCCTGAAGGAAATCGTGAGAGTCAAGAGAAATCGGAAGAGCGCGCCCTTCCGCATTTTCAGGATACCCCGGCGGTGGGGGCTTGCCGCAAGGCCCCGGGTGGGGCGCATAATCGTTACTTGCTTCCGCCCCACCCTTCACCTCAGGAGTCCTCCATAGTGCCCTTGACCAATGCTCATACCAACTATTTCTCCTCCACACCGGCTACCGACGCATCGATGGAACGCGACAACCAACAGCTGTCGGACATCGACGCAAGGGTTGAGCAGCTGCGCGCGGAAGCGGCCGGACGTCTTGCGCGGCGTGGACACGATGCGGCGGGTTCGCTGCAGCAGTCGTTGGAACGCGACGTCCAAATGCAGGAACTTGCCCAACGACTGCATCAGCTGGACCGCATCGGGGCCTCGGCCTGCCTGGGCTTCATGACGACCGTTGAGGGCCGGCGGATCTACGTCGGGCGCATGGGGCTCAGCGATGCCGAGGGCAACCAGCTGATGGTCGACTGGAGGGCCCCGGCAGCGCAGCCGTTCTTCTCCGCCTCGCATGGACAGCCCGAAGGCCTGGCCCTGCGCCGGCGTTATCGCTGGCGGGCAGGACGCATCGCCCACCATTGGGACGAGGTCTTCGACTTGGCGCATCTTGAACAGAGTGCCTGCCTGGATGACCATTCGGCCTTTATCGCATCCTTGGGCTCCGAACGCACAGGCCGTATGCAGGACGTCCTGTCAACAATTCAGGCGGATCAAGATGAAATCATTCGCAGCTCTTCGGCCGGGGCGCTGGTAGTCGACGGCGGGCCGGGAACTGGCAAAACCGTGGTGGCACTGCACCGCGCCGCATACCTGTTGTACTCGGATGCGCGGCTCCACAGCCAACGCGGCCGAGTGCTGGTGGTCAGCCCCCACGACGCCTACACCTCCTACGTTGCAGATGTGCTTCCCAACCTCGGAGAGGACGATGTGGTGGTGTCCACGTTGCCCCAGATGGTGAAGTCCCCTGAAAACATCCGCGAAGAGGACGACCGTCTTGCCGAGCTGAAGGGTGTCGGCGCGATGGTTCAGGCGGTACAGCGTGCGGTGACGGTCTTTGAACAGGCTCCGGACTCACCGGTGAGCATTGATACCGGATGGGGACAGGTCCACTTAGATCCCGAAGATTGGGCGGATGCGCTGTCGCTGATCGATCTGCAGGTACCGCACAATGAGAACCGTATCCAGCTCAAACAGGCGCTGATCGAACTGTTGGTCCCGCGGATCAGTCCTTCCGAGGATGAGGCACCACTGATTCGTCGTTCGCTGGACAGCAGCGGCGAGCTGTCCGACTGTCTTGATGAGTACTGGCCGATCATCGAACCTGAAAACCTCCTGCGAGCGATGTACCGGACGCCGGCACTCCTGCAGTACTGCGCACCGACATTGGATGCCTGGGAACAAAAGGACCTCCTGGACTTTGCAGCTGGTCCCGGATGGACGCTGGCTGATCTTCCCCTGCTGGATGCGGCGCGGTTCTATCTGGGCGATCAGCAGGCGGAGCGTCATCATGAGAAGGATCGACAGCGTTTGGAGGCTGCCGAGCAGAATGTTCGAGCGGTGATCGATGATCTCGTTGCGTCGGCTGATGACCTGGAAGACCTGTCCTCCCAGCTGCTCAGCGACGACCTGCGCAGCCAGTTGGTCGCCCAGTACGCCTCACGACCTGACATTGCTGAATTGTCCGCCGGGCCCTTCACCCATGTCATTGTGGACGAAGCCCAAGACCTGAGCGATGCACAGTGGGCGATGGTGCTGCGCCGCTGCCCTTCGGGCAGTTTGACGATCGTCGGCGACAGGGCCCAGTGCGTGGCTGGGTTCCGTGAATCGTGGGTTCAGCGTCTGGATCGTGCGGGAATTCGGAAGGTTCGGGTCAGCGAACTGCGTATCAATTACCGGACGACCGAACAGATCATGACCGCTGCGGCCGAGGTGATCCGCCATGAGCTGCCGGATGCGAATATTCCCACCTCCCTGCGCAGCAACGGCGCGGCCGTTCGCTTTCAGTCCCCACAGCTGCTGCAGCAGGTACTAGATCAGTGGTTGGCTGAACACAGTCAGGGCGTGGCTGCGGTGATCGGCCAGCCGCATCGGCCAACCTCGTCTCGAGTGGTTGCCCTGTCACCGGAGAATGCCAAGGGACTGGAATTTGATCTAGTGGTTGTCTACCGCCCGGAAAGCTTCGGGCAGGGTTTGAGCGGTGCCGTACGAAGATATGTGGCGATGACGCGTTCCACCGCTGAATTGGTAGTTCTCTCGGATCTGGGGGCCGCCGGGATTTAGTAGGCTGTGCGCTATGGATTCTTCTGTGCGGTCTTGGGCGATGGGCGCCAATCAACACCATCTGCTGGCCTCCCCCACGGTGCTGCGTTCTGGACAGCATCTGGTGACTGCAATTTTGCTGTTGATCGCGCTGCTGCGGGAACTGACGACGGTTGAAAATTTGTGGCCAGTTGTTAGTGTCGCGGCGGCGTTTACCGGTTGGTATGTGGCCGGCTTTATAGGCATGGCCAAGACGCATGCGCAGCGGCTGCCCCTGTGGTGGTTGGCCGGGCTGCTGGGCATTTGGGCTGTCATGTTGTGGATCAGCCCCGAATTCATGTGGTTGGCATTCAGTCTCTGGCTGCTGTTGGGGCATCAGTTGCCGCTGCTTCCATCAATACTCTGGTCCGTGGTGGTTTACGCCATGACCATTGTTTCTCCCTATCTTCATCAGGGACAGACAAATGTCGCGGCGGTGGTCGGACCCATGGTCGGTGGGATCTTCGCTTGGGGCATTTCCCGCGGCTACTTGATGCTCGAACGTGATGCGCGGGTAAGGCAGAACCTCGTCGATTCGTTGATCAGGACGCAGGATGAAATGGCGGCGGTGCAGGAAGAGCTGGCCCGCTCCCAGCATGATGCGGGGGTCGCGGCCGAACGCACACGCTTGGCCAGGGAAATCCATGACACCATTGCGCAGCAGCTCTCCTCGATCGGGCTTCATGCCAAGGCCGCTTTGACGGCGCAGGAAGAGGAGAAGTCCGAGCAGTCGCTGCGGCGCATCGAAGAGTTATCGGGTCAGGCCCTAGGCGACTTGCGCAGAATCATTGCCGCATTGGCGCCTGCGGAGCTTGATGCCCAGGCGCTGACCGGTGCGCTGGAACGCATCCTGAGCAAATTCGAGCAGGACTCGGGCATCACCGCCCAGCTCACGGTGGATGAAGGACTTCCGGTGCTCGAACCGGCGCTGCAGATTGCCTTGCTGCGCACAGCCCAGTCAGCGCTGTCCAATGTGCAGCGGCATTCCCGTGCTTCGAAGGTGGTGCTGAATTTAGGTTCCGCGGCCAATGAGGTACGTATGGATATTGTTGATGACGGTATCGGGTTCAAACCATCTGTCATCGCCTCCGAACAGCCAAACCAGGACGGCGGTTTCGGACTCAAGGCGATGTCTGCCCGGCTGATCCAGCTGGGCGGCGGTCTTGACGTTGAGAGTTCACCGGGTGATGGAGTCGCCCTGTGCGCCCATCTACCCTTGTTGCGAATGAAAGAGAGCTCATGATCAGGATTCTGTTGGTTGACGATCATCCCATCGTGCGTACCGGGCTGCGTTCGCTTTTTGATAATTACGAAGACCTTAATGTGGTTGGTGAGTGCTCCAGCGGCGAAGAAGCGTTGGAGTTCATTCAGGGGACGCAGGTGGATGTTGTGCTGTGCGACCTCAGATTGGGTGCGGGGATGAACGGGGCTGAGACGACCGCCGCCATCGGCAAACTACCTGGCGCCCCGCGGGTACTGATTCTGACGACCTTTGACAAGGATGCTGAGATCCTTGCGTGCATCGAGTCCGGCGCCAGCGGATATCTGCTCAAGGATGTCAGTGCGCCCACCATTGTCGACTCCATTCGTTCCGCCGCCAAGGGCCAGATGGTGCTCGCTCCGGAAATGACGCAACGCGTCTTGGCTGGGATGCGCCAACCAAAGGTGGAACTCACGGCCCGCGAAGTGGATGTATTGAAGCAGTTGTCCACGGGCATCGGAAATAAGCAGATTGCCAAGGCGCTGTTTGTTTCCGAGGCAACGGTGAAGACCCATCTCGTACACATTTTTGACAAGCTCCAGGCCGCCTCGCGCACCGATGCGATCAACAAGGCTCGACAGCTGGGATTGCTCTAGCCGTACGACACACCCGACGGTGTCTCAACCTTTTGGTTGATATTTGTTTCGTTCCTCTTCACGACGGCAGGAAGGGGGAAAACTTGTTGACTGGATAGTATGAATCATCCAGTCTTAACCAGGCTCAGCCGGTCGCTCACCAGTAAACGTGGTGCACGCGTTTGGGCCCTAGGCATCACCGTCGTGGTGGTCTTGCTTTTTGGAGCGCTCAGCAGCGTTCAGGCACCACAGCGATCAGGTAGTTCGTTGGTCAGCGGCTCCGAATCTGCCGAGGTCGCGCAGGTCATCCAGGCGAATTCAAGCGACAATTCGACCACTGCACTGCTGGTGGCTACCGGAGCCAACGGGCAGAAAATCAGCCCGGACCAAACGCAACAGCTGACCGGGCAAGTGAGGAGCATGGCCGATCAGCTGAACCTCACGGTGGGCCGTCCGCTGGCAAGCGATGATGCGCAGGCTCTGATGGTACCGGTCTCGTGGACTACGGTTTCGGATGATGCCGATCGGCAGACCTTGATAGACATCAGAAGTTGGATTTCTGAGCATCCGGTAGACGCAGTGGATCAGCAGGTCACCGGCTCAACGGCCTTCGCCGTGGATATCACCCAGGCCTTTGCCGGGGCAGACTTCACCCTCTTGGCTGTGACCATATTGATCGTCGCGGTCCTTTTGATCGTCACCTACCGATCCCCCGTGTTGTGGCTGCTTCCGCTTGCCGTAGTTGGGTTGGCCGACGGCACCGCCTCCAAAGTGGCAAATCTCCTGGGCAATTGGTTGGGCCTGCACTTTGATTCCGGAGTCTTGAGCGTTCTCGTCTTTGGTGCAGGAACGAACTACGCGCTGCTGCTGATCTCCCGCTACCGCGAGGAACTGAGGAAACATGCGGATCATCGTTCGGCGCTCAGCCGTGCCTGGGTGTCAAGCTTTGAAGCGATCCTGACCTCAAACCTCACCGTGGTCTTCGCCTTACTGACCTTGGGTTTGGCAATGATGGAAGATACCCGCGGTTTGGGCATCGTCTGCGCCGTCGGCCTGCTCATTGCCGCGGTCTTCGTCCTTTTCCTGCTGCCTCCAGTACTTGCCATGGCAGGGCGAAAGGCATTCTGGCCTTTGATCCCCCGCCCGGGACAGGTCGAAACCAAGGCGAACATCTTTGCCCGCATGGCCAACGCGGCCATGCGCAAACCCGCCATCAATCTGGCCACGCTCATGCTGTTGCTCGTGGTGCTCGCTTCTTCCCTGGCCGGGGTACGGCTTGGTTTGGATCAAACACAGCAGTTCAGGACCGCCACCGAATCGGCGAGCGCCATGGAGCAGCTGGTCGAGCATTTCCCCGCTGGTGAAGCTCAGCCCATCATTGTCCTGAGCGACTCCGATGACACCAGCGACCTGCGAAATCAGATCAGCGCGCTTCCCGACGTTGCACGCGTGAGTTCACCGAGCGCCTTGGAAGGTACCAGGTGGCAGCAGTTCTCGGTCATCACCTCCGCAGACCCGGGTTCCCAGCAGGCTCAGGACTTGGTGAAGAACATCCGCGAAGTTGCAGCACAGGAGGGTGATGGGACGGTGCTGGTCGGCGGGCAAATTGCCGAACGGTACGACACCGAACAAGGCCACCTGCGTGACCTGTTGGTCATTGCGCCGCTCATCATGCTGATCTGCTTTATTGCGCTGGGCTGGCTGACGCGTTCCTTCAGGACGGCGCTGGCCCTTGGATTGGTCAACCTGCTCAGCGCCGCGGCCGCCATTGGCATTGGCTCGCTTGTGTCCTCCTTGGTATTCAGCGCCGATGCCTTGGATGTTCAGGTTCCGCTGCTGGCATTTGTCTTCCTGGTGGCCTTGGGCGTGGACTACACGATCTTCTTTACCCAGCGTGTGCAGCAGAACCTTGCCTCGATGCCTCTGAAGCCGGCAATCGCACAGGCCGCTGGCCATACCGGCTCGGTCATCACCAGTGCAGGCTTGGTATTGGCCGGCGTCTTCGCAGCGCTGGCTGCGCTGCCGCTGATGGTGCTCGGACAGCTGGGGGTCATCGTCGGCTTGGGTGTGCTCCTCGATACCTTCGTCGTACGCACGCTGCTGCTGCCAGCACTCTTCGCAACTCTGGGCCGCAACGGCCGCCCGATCTTCGGCTCGCACACTGCGGGCACCGAAATTACCACCCATCACAAAGATCAGAAGGACACCATCGTCAATGCGTAAACTCGTCAATCTCGCCTTCATCTACATGCTGGTAGGCGTAGCATCCGGATTGTTCTACCGTGAGTTCAGCAAGATCAACGAATTCCCTGAAGGCGGCTACACCCAGCTGTCCATCGTTCACACCCATTTGCTGGTGCTGGGATTCTTGGTGTTCCTGCTGGTGCTGCTCCTCGAAAGGGCATTCACCCTCAGCCAGCACCGCAAGCTCTACGCATGGTTCCTGGGCACCTACAACGCCGGGCTCATCCTCACCGCTTCGATGATGACCGCCCACGGCATGCTCACCATCATTGGTGTCGAGTCAAACAAAATGATCTCGGGCATCGCGGGTCTGGGACATATGTTCCTCACCGCGGGAATGATCCTGTTGTTCATCATGCTGCGCCGCAGCGTTGGTGCCCGGCGCAGCGATTCTTCGCAGAAGCTGGACGCCGCTTCCAACTAGTTGAATGCCCTCAATGAATGCCCGTCGACGTGGTCGGCGGGCATTGGCGCATCCGGCCTAAGGTCGGTTCTGCTACGGTCGCACCAACAACAGTTGCTCATACAGGGCGGCGGGCGCCCCTGTCAGGCTGACAATGAGGGATGCCTGCCCGGAGTGTGAGGAGGAAGCCTGTGAACGCCGGCCGCGACGCCATACATCAAAAAGTAGTGGTCCCCCCGGATCCGGCCTACCGCTTTATTGCGCTGGTGCCCGGATCATTGTGTCTGACTGCGTATGTACTGATCTTCGGCTCCGCACGGCCGTCGGGATCTGGGCAAGCTGGCCCTACTTCATCCCTGATTATCGCTGTCCTAATCATCACCGTGGTCGCAGCACTGACAGTCTGGGGCGCAACCCAGGCGAGAATCTCGGTGACCAGGAGCGCTGATGCCCACATCCTGCTGAGCGCACCCATGTACCACCGACGCATTGAAATTGCCCGGGTGTCAGATATACGCGTTTCCGAGCTCAGCGTCATGAATACGGGCTGGCTCAACTGGCCGGTGTCGGGACGGGCGGCCAGTGATCGAGGCCTTCGATTGAACGTCGGAGGATGCGCCCAGGTCGCCTTCACGGTTGATGGAAAGTTCCGTATGACGATCGTCGCCCGGGACGCGCTTCAGGCGAAGAACATCGCCAAATTGTTGCAGACTTGAACCGGAGCCGACATTGCCGTTCTCAAAGGGTGATCTCACCAACGCGTTATTCGACAACGCGCCGTCATATACCTGCAGATTCCTCTGACAGGCAGCTTAGCTATACACCCGTGCTAACGTCGGGAACATTGGATTCATGAACGGTGCCGCCTAGGGCAAGGCACCGTGCCACCACCTCAGATGGGAGCCGACATTGGGCTATCACGAACATACCGACTCGAAGTATTCACGCAACATCCGCCATGGAGCTCCCGAAGCGCACAAGGCATTTCTGGAATTCGACAAGGCGGCCTTGCGCGGTGAAGACAAGGTCATCCCCCGTAAGGAAACCGAATTAATTGCTGTGGCGGTAGCGCTGACGACCCAGTGCCCCTACTGCATTGAGGCGCATACCAAGGCAGCGCGCAAGGAAGGTGCCACCGAACAGGAGCTGGCGGAAACCATCATGATCGCCACCGCGCTTCGGGCCGGTGCTGGGTTGACCCATGGTTTCATGGCGATGAAGTTCTTCGACGGCGAAGAAGGACACCAGCACTAGCGGACCTCGCGCCAGGACCCCGTGCGGGTCAAGCTGCCTCGAACCTGTGAGAGTTTCGAGGCAGCTTGTTCTATTACTTCAGGGTGAAGCGCCGGGGTACGGAGGACCATCCGCGCAGCACATTGTTGTGGTGATATTTGACCTCGCCTACCAGTTCGATGGTGTCTACGCGCTCGATGAGCTGTTCCAGGAGGCAGGCCGCCTGGAGACGGGCCGCGTGCTGTCCTACGCACTGATGCACCCCCATGCCGAACGCCAGGTGGCCAGATGGGTCGCGGGTAACATCGAAATTGTCCGGATTCTCCCAACGCCGGGGGTCGCGGTTGGCGGCCGGATAACACATCAGCACCTTCTGTCCGGCTGGAATGACGACGCCTCCAATCTGCAGGTCCACCGAGCTCTTCCGTAACATTGCCTGCACCGGCGAACTCCAGCGCAGGGCTTCGTCAAAAGCGACTCGAGCCAGGCTCGGATTCTTCTTGACCAGCTCCCACTGTTCCGGATTCGTCGCCAAGGCGTAGAGCATTCCGGCAATCCCGTAGATCGTCGTATCAACGCCTGCCGCGATCAACGAGCTTGCAAGCAATGCCGCGTTTTCGTGGAGGATGTCGCCCCGATCTGCGGCGGCCCAGATGTCAGCGCCGAATCCGTCGGGCCGCAACGCATCACGCTGGCACTTCTGCGCCATCCAGCTGGCAAGCTCCGGCGCCTTGCACTCGCCCGCCTTCACGAGGTCGTTGTAGGGGCCCGCGGTGTTGAAATTGTGGTCGGCGAAGTCGACGAACTTGTCCCTGGCCGATTCGTCGATGCCCGAAGCGTCGGGGAAGAAATCTACGGGAAGCACGTGGGCAATCTGCGTCAGACCGTCGATTTCGACCGTTGCGCCCTTGGGAGCGTCGGACAGATGCTCGTGGAGCAGGTCTGTCACGCGGGTCATGCACGTTTCCTTCATGGCACGCAGTGCTCGGGCTGAAAGGATTTCCTGCAGTACCTCTCGCGGCGCGTCATGTAGCGGAGGGTCGGTCTGCAGAAGCCCCTTGGGCGCGTCCAGGTCTCGAATTCCGACGCCAGCGCCGGAGATCAGTCCCTGCCAGTTGGATAATGCTTCGGAGAGTTCGGCAAAACGGCCGATGGCGTAGACTCCGTACTTCGACAGGTACGCGACCGGCCCGGCATCGCGAAGCTGCTGTTGGAAGGGCAATGGATCTTCCAGGCATTCGGCGGCGAAAGGATCTGCGTCCAGCACCGGGATCCCCTGGCTGACCGGGCACTGTGAAGTAACTGTCATTGTTGTATCCTTCCGTAGGTACGGTTAGCTGATTTCAGCGTTGTAGTAGTTGATGTGGCTTCGTTGTTCGAGCTAGATCGATTGCGATGCGCAACGCACCGACTGGTTCGCCTCAGGCCCTGGCAAAATCCGGAACCAAGGTTTCGTAGTTGATGCTTCCCTGCTTGATGCTGCCGAAGCGTTGTCCGACTTGGGCCATGCGCTCCACCATGTCCTGCGGTACCTTGAAGTTCGGCTGCAGCGAGGGTGCCACCTGATCCGCATAGTGCTGCATATAGGCCTCGGCGATCGCCAGTCCCTTGCCGCCCCGGCCGGTATCGTTGAGGATCTTGGCCGCCTTCGCCGGTTCATCGAGCATGAATTGATGCGCATCCTGCTGGGCCGCAAGCCACCGTTGCACCACCTCGGGATGGTTCTTTGCCATATCTTCACGCACCGCGATGGCGACCACCGCCTGATCACGCACGATGGCAGGGGTGTCTTTGGCCGAGAAATCTACGAGAACCCTGCCACCGGATTCTTGGGCGACATACCGGGTCGAGGTCCATTGAACGCCCACATAGGCGTCGATGCGGTCCGCCTTCAGATTGGGGATTGCCTGAACTGCAAGTCCCACGGCCAACACCGTGACGTCCAAATACTTCATGCCGGCTTCTTCCAGGGCGAGCTTCAGCTGCAGGTCGCCTCCTGCGCCGATGGCTGTCACGCCGACGCGCTTGCCCTTCAGCGACTGCATCTTCTCCTTAAAGCCCGCCTGATCCGAGGGCCAGGCGCCCTTCGCGGATCCGACAATGCCATAGGTAGTTTCCATGACGCGCAGGCCCACCATCACCGGACGCTGCCCTTCTTGGCCGTTGACGTGGGTGGCCATGAGATTCAAGGTATCTGCGCCCATGCCGTCGATGGCGTTGGAAACGAGCAGCTGAAACCCCTGGACCCCGCTGGAGGGGTTGATGTGTTTGGGGACGTTAAGCTGATGCTTTGCATAATCGGAGTTGGCCACGTTGATGGCGTCGAGGATAAATGAGTCGCCAGGCACCGATGCCACGGTAAATTTCACTGCACTTGCGGCGTTTTGTGCCCCGCTGGCTGCACCGCAGGCCGAAAGCACCGTGCTGGAACCTAAAACTGCGGCGCCCAGACCCGCAAAACGCAGCAGCGAGCGGCGCGATACCTGATGGCCCATTGCGCGCAGTTGTGCTTCTGCGCGGCGCGATTGTCCTGACCGATTCATGTCCCCATGCCTTTTCGTCGATGAATTGAAGCAATGTTTGATGGAGGGTGCTTTCTCCACTCGACGAGATGCTCGGTTGACTTTCACACGAAAGCTGAAAGGAACTGGATCGTCGGTTGGGCGAAAGAGGCAACCGGGTCATAGGGCAATCATCGGTCTAGCAGTGACGTCAGATCAACGTCCCTGCCTGTGGGCGACGAACGAGCTTGAGAGTGAATCCTTGATTACTCATCCGTAGCGTTACTCATCAGTATTGTTATTGAAATCACAGTTTGGTAGACGGGGTTCGCTGCAGGGGTGATATGCGGTATTTATCGCCCGGGCTATCGAAAGCATCGGCAGGAATCTGCACCGACTTCAGCAAACGCATCTTTCAGGAGTCGTCCGCGAACACTGGTATCGACAACAAAGCCCTAGGCCGCCATCATCTGGCGGCCTAGGGCTTTGTTTTGAGCCTGGGGTGAAGCTTACAGACTCTCAGCTAATTTTTTTGCACGGGAGAATTCCAGCATGGCATCGCGCTCCACAACCTTGATGCGATCGCGGGTGATGTCCCCGAAGCGGGTCTCGATGGTGCCTGCGGCGGCTCCCAGCTCCTTCTCGTGGACGTCCAGGCTCATCCAGCCCTCCCAGTCGGAGAATTGGACGCCGCGCTCTTCTAGCAGCGCCGCAATTGGCTCGTCGTTGGTTGGCTGAGCCAGGTTGCCCAGGTCTTCGAGCAGGTGGGTGGTGGTCTCCAGTGCATCACCCTTGGTGTGGCCGATCAAGCCGATTGGACCGCGCTTGATCCAACCGGTGGCGTACAGGCCGGTGACGTGGGTTCCGGAGGCATCCAGGACGCGTCCTTCAACGTTCGGCAGCACACCCTTGGCGCCGTCGTACTCGATGCCGTCAACAGCCGAGCCGAAGTAGCCTACGGCGCGGTACACAGCCTGCAGCGGGTATTCGATGAATTCGCCGGTGCCGCGGGCTCCGCCGTTTCCATCAAGTTCATTGCGTTCGAGCTTCAGGCCGCTGACCTTGCCGTCTTCGCCCAATACCTCAACCGGAGACTGCAAGAAGTGCAGGTGCAGGCGTCGCGATGCGCTCGGCGCCTCTTCACGTTCTTCCTGCTCGATCAGCCAGTTGGTCAGAGTCGAGACCATGGTCTTCACCTGGTTGTTGGTCTTCATCAGCTCATCGGAAGCCTTGTCGAACTCGAAGTCCTCCGGGTACAGGACGATGTCTACGTCCTTGGAGTGCGAAAGCTCGCGCAGTTCCAGCGGGGTGAACTTCACCTGGGCTGGGCCGCGTCGGCCGAAGACGTGCACGTCGGTGACTGCCGAGTCGTTGAGCAGATCGTAAATGTGGGCGGGAATCTCGGTCTCCAGCAGCTGGTCTGCATGCTTGGACAGGATGCGGGCAACATCCAATGCCACGTTGCCGTTGCCAATGACAGCAACTTCCTTGGCGCTCAGGTCCCAGTGCTTATCGACATCTGGGTGGGCGTCGTACCAGGAAACGAAGTCTGCGCCGCCGAAGGAGCCTTCAAGATCGATGCCTGGAATGTTCAGGTCGGCGTCCTTCTGGGCGCCGGTGGAGATAATGACCGCATCGTAGCGGGCGCGCAGGTCCTCGAGGGTGATGTCGCGTCCCAGTCCTACGTTGCCGTAGAAGTCGATCCAGTCGTTGTTCAACACCTTGTGCAGGGCCGTGATGATGCCCTTAATGCGTGGGTGGTCCGGGGAAACGCCGTAGCGAATCAGGCCGAAGGGGGTTGGCAGTTCGTCGAAGAGGTCTACCTTCAGCGACAGTGCGCCGCTGGACACCGGCTGGCTCTTGTTCAGCAGGTCGGCTGCGTAGATACCCGCTGGGCCCGCGCCAACAATTGCCACACGCAGTGAACGGGTGGTCAGGTGCTCTGGGATGATAATTTCACTCATCAAACAACATCTCTTTCTTAGTCAACGATCGTGGCCGGCACGGTGGCCTCGGCGTTCTCTAGCGGCAGGAGGTCTACCAGTTGGTCGGAGGCTTCCGGGGCTAGCCGAACGACATCACCGATGACGATGACGGCCGGATTCGCCACTGCGGCCTTGCGGGCGCGTACTACAATCTCTTCTAGCGTACCGATAGTTGTGCGCTGCGTCTGTGAGTAACCTCGCTCAACTATCGCAATCGGCGTACTTGACGGTAAACCTCGGGTAAGCAAAGTCTCAACAATCTTTGGCAAATTGGAAACGCCCATGAGGATCGCCAGGGTGTGGTCCGAACGGATCGGCACATCCGCCAGGTCGGTATGACCGCTGACTACGGTGAAGCCTGTAGCCACACCGCGGTGGGTGACGGGGATGCCTGCGGCGGCCGGCACCGAGATCGAACTGGTGATGCCCGGGATGACCCGGGTGGCAATGCCGAACTTCGCGGCGTAGTGCATTTCCTCGCCGCCGCGGCCCAAAACGAACGGGTCTCCGCCCTTCAGGCGCACCACGTGTTTGCCATCTAAAGCGTACTTGACCAGTAGTTCGTTGATCTCATCCTGGGTTTTGACATGGCAGTTGGGGGCCTTTCCCACGTCGATGACAGTTACGTCGTCCGACAGGTCTGCCAGCAGTGCGGTGGGCCCAAGGCGGTCGGCCAGTACGACGTCCGCCGCGAGCAGTGCCTTATAACCGGCAACGGTGATCAGTTCCGGATCGCCCGGTCCCCCGCCGATGAGGGTGATGTGACCGATAGTCATTATTTTTCTCCAGTTCGGCTCATTCCGCGGTCACGCAGCAGTTTGCGTTCCAGCGGAGCGAAGCATAGAAGTTCGATGAGGGCTCCCACGAGCAGGATCACGAGTATGACCAGCATCACCAGCGGGAGGTCGGCCAGGTCGCGGCCGCGCTGCAGCAGCGAACCGACGCCCAGGGCCAGCGAACCGCCGACCGCGATCAGTTCAGCGGCCATCAAGGAACGCCAGGCGAAGGCCCAGCCCTGACGCAGGCCGCCGACGTAACCAGGCAGCGCGGCAGGCAGCTCTACGTGCAGGATGTGTTCGCGCTTGCTGGCTCCGAGCACCTTTGACAGCGCGGTGTACTGGCGTGGAATCATGTCGATGCCTGAAAGCAGGCCGTTGATGATCGACGGGATCGCGCCGAGCAGCAGCACCGTGTAGATGGTGGCGTCGCTCAGCCCGAAGAGGATGATTGCCGCCGGTACCCAGGCGATGGATGGCAGCACCTGCATGGCGGAGATCAGCGGGCCCACGCCCTTGCGCAGCAGTGGCTGGTGGGCCAGCAGCAGCGCGATCGGGGTGGCGACCAGCACGGCGATGACGAAACCGCTGATGGCCCTGAACAATGAGGTGCTCACCGCGGCGAGAAGCGAACCGTCCGCAATGACTTCCGGCAGGCTCGCCAGAACCTCGCCGGGACCCGGAAACAGGTCTGAACGCAGCGGGCTGATCCACGCGGCGATCTGCCACAGGCTCAGCAGCACGACCACCGCGATGATCGGAGCTACCACGGCGTCAACCTCGCGCCGCTTTTTCGCTGCCGGCGCCGCCGCGGGGGCGCTGGGTGCTTTAAGCTCGGTCAGAGTGCTCATGTTTACGCTGCTCCTTTCGCAGGATCGTGGTCAGTTCGTTGGCCAGCTCGGCGGAGGACGCCGGGTTGTTGCGCAGTTCGTCGGTGATCCTTCGGGTCTCAAGAATTCGACCAGGGTGGGATGAAAGCACCAGGATGCGACCGGACAGGCGGATTGCCTCGCGCACATTATGGGTGACGAAGATGATGGTCTTGCCGGTTTGGGCCCATAGGTTGCGCAGCTCTTCGTGGAGCATGTCGCGGGTGATGGCATCCAGGGCGGCGAAGGGCTCGTCCATCAACAGCACCTGGCGGTCCTGGGCCAGCGCCCTGGCCAGCGCCACGCGCTGGCGCATGCCCCCGGAAAGCTCGTGCGGCTTCTTGTCCACGGCGTGGCTGAGCTGGACCAGGTCAAAAAGTTCCTTGACCCGCTCGCCGCGCAGTTCCTTCGGGTAGTCGGCAAGTTTCAGCGCTAGGTCCACGTTGGCTCCGGCGGTGAGCCAGGGCAAGAGGTTTGAATCCTGGAACATGAAGGCCGCGCCGTCTTCGGGCACCTCCAGCCAGCCGGCGCTGGGTGCAAGCAGCCCGGAGATGAGGTTGAGCAGGGAAGATTTTCCGCAGCCGGAGGCTCCGAGGACCGCGACAAACTCGCCGTCTTCAATTTCCGCGCTCATCCGATCGATCACCAGTCCGGTGCCCGGGTAGCTGAGCGACACTTCGTGCAGCAGTACTCCCATTACTTTCCTCCTTCCGAGCGGATAAATGATTCATCGACCAGACCGGCGGTATCCCCCGGTTCTCCGATGCCGACCGACACCGCGTTCTGCACCAGTTTTTCGAAGGTCTTGTTCAGCGGCTGCTGGTCGAAGTTCACTTCCTTGAGCGCCGAGGCGATCACCTTGTCATCCAGTGAGCTGCCGCTGGCCTGCTTGAGCGCCTCCTGCACCGCCTTCAGCTTCGACTTGTCGTCTGCCTGATTGAGCCAGTCGATTGCCTGGGCGTTCGCCTGAACCAGTTCCTTGACGGTCTGTGGGTGCTGGGCGATGAACTTTTGCGAAACCACAAGTACGGTGGTCGGGAACTTTCCCTCATCCCATAGGGTGGATTCATCGACTAGGCGATGTGCCCCGTACTTCTGCACCAACAGGGATGCATGCGGTTCGGGAAGCCAGGCCCCGTCGATCGCCCCGCGGCCGAAGAGCTGTGGGACGGTGCCGTTGGAGCTTGGGGTCACCGTGGCCTTGCCTTCCAACCCGTTGGCCTTCAGGAAGGCGCGCAGCGCCACATCCTGGGTGCCGCCGAATTGCGGGGTGGCCAGGTTCGTACCTTCCAGCTGCGCAACCTTGGTGATGTCCTTGGTGGTCACCAGGCTGGCACCGCCGGAGGCAACGCCGGCCACGATCTTCAGCGAGGTGCCCTTGCTGGACAGGTAGCTGTTCAGCGCAGGGCTGGGGCCCAGGTAGGCGGCATCCAGGGCGCCGGAGTTCAGCGCCTCGATGGCGGCCGGGCCGGCGTTGAAGATCTGCGTTTCCAGTCCGGTGCCGTCGGCCTTCAGCTCCTTGTCCAGGAACCCGCCGGACTGCGCCACCAGGGCCGGAGCGTGGGTGACATTCGCGAAGTAGCCGAGGCGCAGCGTGTCAGCCGGACCCTGGTCTGCGCTGGCGGTGGCAGCCTTGTTCGGCGCCGGGACGAAGGCGGTGAGCACCGCGGTGGAGGCCAGCAGCCCGACCAGCACCAAGCCGATGACCCGGCCCTTGCGGTTGCTGCTGGGCACCGTTGCGCTCAATCGGATGCGTCCGGTCCCCGGCGCGCCGCCCTGATCGGCCGTCGGCGCCGGGTCGCCCTGCTTCTTAGGCCGCTTCATCATCGGCCTGGATGATGCCTGCGGCCAGGGTGCGGCCGGTGGCGGGATCGATCAGCAGGAATGAGCCGCCGGTGCGCGAGTCGCGGTAGTCGCTGACCGAGACGGCGGCCGAGCTGCGTACGGTAATGCGTCCCAGGTCGTTCAGCGCCAGCGCCTCTGCAGGTTCGCGGCTGTAGTCGGCCACGTTCAGCACGTGGTCGATCTGCGCCACCTTGGCAGCCGCCACCTTGGCGCCGTGTTTGATCAAGACCCGCTGTCCTTCGGCAAGCTTGACCGGTGCGAGCACGCAGATGTTCGCATCGAATTCGCGGACCGCCTGGGGCAGGGTGCCTGCCACCACGGTGTCGCCGCGGGCGATGTCCACCTCGTCGGCCAGTTCAAGCACAATGGCCTCCCCGGCGTGGGCGGTGTTCACCAGGCCCGAAGGGGTGCCGATGGCCTTGACGGTGCTCAGCGCCGGGTAGCCGTTGGACAGGATCTGCACCGGATCGCCCACCGACAGGCTGCCGTCGACCAGAGTGCCGGCGTAGCCGCGGTAGTCGCGGTAGTAGTCGGCGTCCAGGCCCGGGGCCAACCCGCCCTGCGGGCGGATGACGTACTGCACGTCAAGGCGTGCGGTCCCTGCAGGCTGTGCCAGGGTGAGATCTTCGAGCAGTCCGAGCAGCGTCGGTCCGGCATACCAGTCGGCGTTCGCCGAAGGCTCCACCACGTTGTCCCCGTCGAGGGCCGAGACCGGGATGACGGTGGTGGCCTGCAGGCCCAGCTGGTCCGCCAGTGCGTGGATCTCGGATTCGATTTGGGTGAAGCGCGCCTCGTCCCACTGGACCAGGTCCATCTTGTTCACCGCGACAATCAGCTGCGGGACGCGCAGCAGTGCCAGCACGCCCAGGTGGCGGCGGGTCTGCTCCAGCACGCCGTTGCGGGCGTCGACCAGCACGATGGCAGCATCCGCGGTGGAGGCGCCGGTGACGGTGTTGCGGGTGTACTGTACGTGGCCCGGGCAGTCGGCAAGGATGAACGAGCGCATTTCGGTGGAGAAGTAGCGGTAGGCCACGTCGATGGTGATGCCCTGTTCGCGTTCGGCGCGCAGGCCGTCGGTGACCAGTGCCAGGTCCAGTGCCCCGGTTTCGCCGCCGAAGCCGCGTTCGGCGCTGGTGCGGGCCAGGTCGTCCAGGGAGTCGGCGAGGATCGCCTTCGCGTCGTGCAGCAGCCGGCCGACGAGGGTGGACTTACCGTCGTCCACGGAGCCGGCGGTAGCGATGCGCAGCAGTGTGGTGGTCATGTTTAGAAGTACCCTTCGGATTTGCGGTCTTCCATCGCCGCAGCGGAAATTCGGTCGTCGGCGCGGGTGGCACCGCGTTCGGTGAGCGTGGACACCGCCAGTTCGTCAAGCACCTTCTCTACGGTGTCTGCCGCGGAGAGCACCGCGCCGGTGCAGCTGGCGTCGCCCACGGTGCGGTAGCGCACCTGCTTGATGGTGATGGCCTCGTCCGGCTCGGGCTGGCTGACGTCGGTGACCGCGCGCCACATGCCGTCCCGCTCGAAGACCTGGCGCTTGTGGGCGAAGTAGATCGACGGGAGCTGGATGTTCTCGCGCTGGATGTAGGACCAGATGTCCCGTTCGGTCCAGTTGGAGATCGGGAAGGCGCGCACATGCCAGTCAGGCTGGTGGCGTCCGTTGTACAGGTTCCAGATTTCGGGCCGCTGGTTGCGCGGATCCCAGACGCCGAACTCGTCGCGCAGGGACAGGATGCGCTCCTTGGCGCGGGCCTTGTCCTCATCGCGGCGGGCTCCGCCGAAAACCACGTCGAAGCCGCCGGCCTCGATGGTATCCAGCAGGACGCGGGTCTGCAGGCGGTTGCGGGTGCCGTCGGGCAGTTCCTTCAGTTCGCCGCGGTCGATGTACTCCTGAACGGAGCCGACCACCAGGTTCAGCCCGTACTTTTCAACGACCGCGTCGCGGAAGTTGATGACCTCGCCGAAGTTGTGGCCGGTGTCGATGTGGACCACCGGGATCGGCACGCGGGCCGGGTAGACGGCCTTGGCCAGCAGGTGCAGGACCACTACCGAGTCCTTGCCGCCGGAGAAGAGCAGTCCCGGCTTGTCGAATTCGGCGAGTACCTCGCGGATGATGTGGATTGATTCGGCTTCCAGGGCGTCCAAAACGCTGCGCTGGGTTCCGGCTGGAGCGGGTGCAGTTACAGTCATTGAAATGTCCTTGGTTTTAGATGTGGATGCCGCATTCGGTCTTCGACAGGCCCGCCCAGCGTCCGGCACGGGGGTCTTCGCCCTCGGCCACCGGTCGGGTGCACGGCTGGCAGCCGATGGACGGGTAGCCGTGGGCCAGCAGCATGTTCACCGGCACCTGGTGCTCGGTGGCGTAGCCGATCAGCTCGTCGAAGCTCCACGGTGCCACCGGGTTGAACTTCACCAGGCCGTGGGTCTCGTCGAAGGTGACCAGCGGGGTGTTGGTGCGGGTGGGGGCCTCGTCGCGGCGCACCCCGGTGAACCAAGCGCCGTAGCCTGCCAGTGCCTTCTTCAGCGGGTCCATCTTGCGCAACTGGCAGCAGGCGGCGGCGTCGCGGGCAAAGAGGTCCTTGCCGAACTTCGCGTCCTGTTCTGCAACGCTCAGCTCCGGCAGGACATCAACCACGGTGACGTCCAGATTCCTGGCCACCTCGTCGCGGGTGATGTGGGTTTCGGTGAAGTGGTAGCCGGTCTCCAGGAAGAGCACGTCGACTCCCGGCAGCTGGCCTGCGACCAGGTGCGGGAGCACCGCGTCCGCCATGGAGCAGGCGACGGCGACGTCCTTGATGTCGAAGTGCTTCGCGGCGAAGGCGATCACCTGTTCTGCGGTGGCGTCCCAGCCGAGCTCTTCGGCTCCGGCGGCGGCGATGGCGCGCAGCTGTTCTTCGGTGTGTGTGGTGTAGGTGCTCACTTCAGTTCGTCCTCTTCGGCACGGTGCGCCCAGGCGGCGAAGGATTCGCCCTCGTTGGCGCTGTTCGAGTAGTTCTTGAGAACTCGTTCCACATAGTCCGGGACCTTGTCCGCCTCGACCTTCAGGCCGCGCACGGTGCGTCCCAGGCTTGCCTGGCCGTTTTCGAAGCCGGCGAGGGTGCCGCCGAGGTGTACCTGGAATCCGGACACCTGTTCGCCCGCCTCGTTGGTGATCAGCTGGCCCTTCAGGCCGACGTCTGCGGTCTGGACGCGGGCGCAGGAGTTCGGGCAGCCGTTCACGTGCAGCGACAGCGACTTGGGCAGTTTGCCCTCGTGGTCTGCCAGGCGCTTCTCGATTTCCTTGACCGCGTCGATGGTGGTGTTCTTGGTGTCGACGATGGCCAGCTTGCAGAACTCGATGCCGGTGCAGGCGATGGCCGAGCGCTTGAGCAGCCCCGGGAAGGCTTCCAGGCCCAGGGCGCGGGCGCCGCCGACGAAGTGGTCAACCTGGTCCTTGTCCAGATCCAGGGCGATGACCTTCTGGTGCGGGGTGGTGCGCAGGCGGAAGGAGCCGTGGGCCTCGAGCAGGTCGGCCAGGGCGGTGAGCTTGGTGCCCGAGACGCGGCCCACCTCCGGGCTCAGTCCCACGTAGAACTTCCCGTCCTTCTGCTCGTGCACGCCGGAGTGGTCCCCCGGTTCGGTGGGCTGCGGGCCCGGTTCGATGTCCGGCAGCGCATGGCCCAGGTATTCGTCCTGCAGCACCTGGCGGAACTTCTCGGTGCCCCAGTCGGCCAGCAGGAACTTCAGGCGGGCGCGGTTGCGCAGGCGGCGGTAGCCGTAGTCGCGGAAGATGGAAGTGACGCCCTCCCATACATCCGCAGCCTGCTCTTCGGTGACGAAGACGCCGAGGCGTTCGCCCAGGCGTGGATTGGAGGACAGTCCGCCGCCGACCCACAGGTCGTAGCCCGGGCCCAGCTCTGGGTGGATGATGCCAATCAGTGCGAAGTCGTTGATCTCATGGACCACGTCCTGGCTCGGGTGTCCGGAGATGGCGGTCTTGTATTTGCGCGGCAGGTTGGCGAATTCTGGGTTGCCGATGTAGCGGCGGGAGATCTCGGCGATCACCGGGGTCGGATCGATGATCTCTTCCTTGGCGATGCCGGCGACCGGAGATCCAAGGATGACGCGGGGCACGTCGCCGCAGGCCTCGGTGGTGTGCAGCCCCACGGATTCAAGGCGGCGCCAGATTTCCGGGACGTCCACGATGTCCACCCAGTGCAGCTGCACGTTTTGGCGGTCGGTGAAATCGGCGGTGTCGCGGGCGAATTCGGTGGAGATGCCGCCGATGACGCGCAGCTGCTCGGTGGTCAGTGCGCCGCCGTCGATGCGCACGCGCAGCATGAAGTAGCTGTCTTCGAGCTCGTGCGGTTCAAGGGTTGCGGTCTTGCCTCCGGGGATGCCCTGGGCGCGCTGGGTGTACAGGCCCCACCAACGGAAGCGGCCGTGCAGGTCGTCTGGGTCGATCGAGTCGAATCCCTGCTTGGAGTAGATCTCTTCGATGCGGGCGCGGACGTTCAGGCCGTTGTCCGCCGCCTTCATTTCTTCGTTGGCGTTCAGCGGGGTGGGCCCGTCGATCTTCCATTGGCCGTTGGGCTTGGCGGCCCGCTTGGGTCGTGCTGGTGTGGTTGTCTGCGTCATGGCACCCAGCGTATGGACTGACCCCTGGGTGCCTGCAACAAGGTTGTGTCACATGACTGCCCGTTGCTTTAACAGCTCATTCTTCGTCATCCAAGGACATAAAACCCGCCTCATGCAACGCATTCTCGAGTCGCACGAGGAAACATTGAGCAATAGTTACGTCAGGTAGCAAGGGGCTTGTCAGTCCGGCAGCGCCCGTGCTAGCAAGCTTGTCCTGGAAGTAGCCGTCTGCCAGCAGGGCACTGATCAGCAGCACCGGCGACGAGGCCGAGGCGACGACCTCTTCCGCCCGGGGGTTTGCACCGGCGCAGTAGGCGACCGAGACCTCGCGCCGCAGCTGCTCGGCAACGAGCCCCGCCAGCTTCCTGATCTGCTGCTGGCCGATCTCAAGGCGTGTGCCCGCGGCGGCCAGAACTACCTGCTGGTCTTCGGCTAGGTGCGCTTCGGCGCGTTCGGCGAGCACCTGTGCCAGCTGCGGCAGGGCACCCAAGGGGCTCGCGGCGGAGGCGTTGGGGCGAGCGGCCACCGCACTGGCGATGTCCTTGGTGGTGTGGACGCCGTCGGCCACCAACAGGGGAAGGACGATGGCCGGTTCACCGGCGGGCAGCTGCTCCAAGACCTGGGGCAATGCGGGTTCTTGGACATCCACGTAGGCTTCATGCCATTCAAGCTGAACAGCCCAAGCGCCGCTCTGCTCTTCCAGTTGCGCGCGCAGCTGATGGATCAGCTGCTGTCCGCGCGGATTGTCGGTGCCGTGCGAGGCGGCGAGGATGTGGATTCTGTGTGGTGCTGCAGGGCTCATGTGATGGGTCCTTCGGGTGGATTACTGCTCGTCACGGACGAGCTTGTGGTTTGCGGCCTGGGCCTGCGGGCGCAGCACGATCTGGTCGAAGTTCACGTGCCGCGGCGAACTGACCGCGTAGCGGATCACCTCGGCCACGTCTTCGGCCAGCAGCGGCTCCTTGACCCCGTCGTACACCTTGTCCGCTGCGTCTTGGCTGCCCAGGCGGCGCAGCGCGAATTCTTCGGTCTGCACCAAGCCCGGCAGCAGTTCCATGACGCGCACCCCGTTGGCGACTTCTTCCAACCGCAGCGCCGAGGTCATGGCGCTCTGCGCCGCCTTCGCCGCGTTGTATCCGCTGCCGCCCTCGTAGCTGGCCAGCGCAGCGGTGGAGGTGACGTTCAGGATCGTTCCCTGCACCTGGCGCAGGTGCGGGAGCAGGGCACGGGTCAGGCGCATGGTGCCCATGACATTTGCCTGCCACATGAACTCCCAGTTCTCATCCACCGCGTCGGCCCAGTATTCGGTGCCGCGGGCTCCTCCGGCAACGTTGACGAGCGTATCGACGCCGCCGTGTTCGGCAACGGTGCGTGCCAGTGCGTCGACGTCGCCTTGCACGCTCACATCCGCCGCCACCGCGATGGCACCGGTTTCCCCGCTCAGCGCCTGCAGCCTGTCGGCGCGGCGGGCGACGGCGAATACCTTCCAGCCTTCCTGGCGAAGGGCGCGTACTGTTGCCTGGCCGATGCCGCTGGAGGCTCCGGTGACTAGGGCAGAACGAGTTGTCGAGGCGTTTTCATTCAGAGTCATACCCTAACTCTATGACCTGTCGGCTTTACAGGCGTAGCTGGGCCGAGGGTTTTACAGCCATCGCGGCACCCGGGAGAGATACCGTTGATACTCTTGGCCGTATTTTTCGGTTAACACGTGTTCTTCCGCGGCGATTTGGAGCTTGTCCAACCACCACCATGCACCAGCTGCCGGAAGCATGGTTGCCGCTCCTCCGCGCCACAGGCCGTGTGCAACGATTCCACCGAGCATTCCCACATACATGGGATTGCGCGTAAAACCATTGGCCCCGGTGGTCACCAATGAACTGCTCGCCTCTGGCCGCAGGGGGTTGACGCTGGTGTGCGCCCTGTAGAAGGAGACATCGGCCCACACTGCGATCCCCATGCTGGCACTACCCACCACCACCGCAGCAACCTTTTCTCCACGGGTACTGCTGTGCCGCCGGGACAAAAGCATTTGACAGCCCACTGCGGCGGCGACGATCGCGGGGGGAGGAATCGGCGGAGCAGTACGAGTTTTCATGCACCGATGCTACGCCTCGCCGCGGCGTTGCGGCAGTGGTCCGCGCAATAATCACGGATGCAATTCTTGCCTGGAAAACGTGAAAGAATAGGTGCATGGCAGAAGAAAACTTGGGCACAGACACGCCCGCAACGGTTTCCGTTCCTGACAAGCCGGCTTTGGAAGGCTTGGAGGAACGTCTCTCGTCCCGGTGGCGCACCGAGGGCACCTATCACTTCAACGAGGACACGACCCGCGAGGCCGTCTACTCCATCGACACTCCCCCGCCGACCGCATCCGGTTCGCTGCACGTAGGACACATGTTCTCCTACACCCAGACCGACGTGTTGGCCCGCTACCAGCGAATGAACGGCAAGAACGTCTTCTACCCCTTGGGTTGGGATGACAACGGCCTGCCGACCGAGCGCCGCGTGCAGAACTACTTCGGCGTGCGCTGCGATCCAACCAAGCCGTACATCGAGGGCTACCGCCCGCCGGAGAAGCCTGCAAAGAACCAGCGAGACTGGGACGTCATCAGCCGCAAGAACTTCATCGAGGTCTGCGAAGAATTGGCAGTGGAAGACGAGAAGGTCTTCGAACAGCTCTTCACCACCCTGGGCCTGTCGGTTGACTGGCGCATGACCTACCGCACCATCGATGACAACTCGCGTGCCACCTCTCAGCGTGCCTTCCTGGACAACCTGGCCAAGGGCGATGCCTACATGGCCGAGGCGCCCACCCTGTGGGATGTCACCTTCCGCACCGCTGTGGCCCAGGCCGAGCTGGAAGACCGCGAAATGCCTGGCGCCTACTACCGCTACGCCTTCACCGCGCAGGACGGCGAGCAGGTCTTCATCGAGACCACCCGCCCGGAACTGCTGGCAGCCTGTGCCGCCCTGGTGGCGCACCCAGAGGACGAGCGTTACAAGCACCTGTTCGGCAAGACCGTCACCTCGCCGCTGTTCAGCGTTCCGGTCACCGTCCACCCACACCCGCTGGCCCAGGCCGACAAAGGCTCGGGCATCGCGATGGTCTGCACCTTCGGCGATCTGACCGACGTAACCTGGTGGCGCGAACTGCAGCTGCCAACCCGTCCGATCATCGGCCGCGACGGCCGCATCCTGGCAGATACCCCGGAATGGATCACCTCGGAAGCAGGCAAGGAGAACTACGCCCAGATTTCAGGCAAGACCGTCTTCTCCGCCAAGGAGACCATGGTCGAGCTGCTCGGCGAGGCAGGCCTGCTCGACGGCGAGCCAAAGAAGATCTCCCGTCCGGTGAACTTCTTCGAAAAGGGCGACAAGCCGCTGGAAATCGTCACCTCCCGCCAGTGGTACATCCGCAACGGCGGACGCGATGAGCAGCGCCGCGAACAAATGATCGCCCGCGGTCAGCAGATCGACTTCCACCCGTCCTTCATGCGCTCGCGCTACGAAAACTGGGTATCGGGTCTGAACGGCGACTGGCTGGTTTCCCGCCAGCGCTTCTTCGGCGTGCCGGTGCCGGTCTGGTACCAGGTCGATGAGCACGGCGAGCCGAACTATGATGCACCGATCCTGCCCGAGATCGCCCAGCTGCCGGTCGACCCTGCAGCCGACGCGCCAGCCGGATTCACCGAGGATCAGCGCGGCGCCGCCGGCGGCTTCATCGGCGACGCCGATGTCCTGGATACCTGGGCCACGAGCTCGCTCACCCCGCAGATCGTTGGCCGTTGGGGCCGCGACGACGAGTTCTTCTCCAAGGTCTACCCATTTGACCTGCGCCCACAGGGGCACGACATCATCCGCACTTGGCTGTTCTCCACCGCCGTTCGCGCAGATTCCCTGCACGACAACGCACCATGGAAGCACGCAGCCATCTCGGGCTGGATCCTGGATCCGGACCGTAAGAAGATGTCCAAGTCCAAGGGCAACGTTGTGGTCCCGAACGACGTGCTGGATCAGTTCGGCGCCGACGCGGTGCGCTACTGGGCAGCCAGCGCCAAGCTGGGCGCCGACACCGCTTATGAGGTCAACCAGATGAAGATCGGCCGCCGTTTGGCCATCAAGATTCTGAATGCTTCAAAGTTCGTGCTGAATCTGGGCGCAACCGAGGCCAATGTCCTGACCGACGATGCCGCGGTAGTCACCAACGGGTTGGACCATTCGCTGCTGACCCGCCTGTCGACCGTGATCGATGATGCGCAACGCGCCTTCGAGAACTATGACTACGCGCGCGCACTGGACATCACCGAGTCGTTCTTCTGGTCCTTCACCGACGACTACGTGGAGTTGGTCAAGGACCGCGCCTACGGCGGCCACGGCGAAGCGGAACAGGCAAGCGTCCTGGCAACCTTGGCAACTACCTTGGATTCGGTGCTGCGCCTCTTCGCTCCATTCCTGCCATTTGCTACGGAAGAAGTTTGGGGCTGGTGGCGTACCGGTTCGGTGCACCTGGCCCAATGGCCAAGCACCGCTCACCTGACCGCTGCCGTTCAGGGTGCCGATGCTGACGTGCTGCCAACTGTTGGCCAGGCGCTCTCAGGCATCCGCAAGGCAAAGTCCGATGCAAAGGTTAAGCAGCGCACCGAGGTTCTCTCCGGCGAGATCCATGCACCTGCAGAGGTCATCGAGAGGTTGAAGGCAGGCTTCGAAGATTTGAAGTCGGCCGCCAATGCCCGTGAGCTACGGCTCGTTGTTGCCGACGGTGAACTTACCGTCACCAACGTCGAGTTGGCTCCAGCAGAGGAAGCCTAAGGCTTAATGCAGATCGGCTGCGAATCTCAACTTGAGATTCGCAGCCGATCTTTTGTTTGTTCAGGATGATTCGGGGAAGCTTTCGGGACTGTCGATTTTCTGTCCTTCACGGTTGACCGTCAATTTTCTCGGTTTCGAGTCCCGCTGCCGTTCAGCTGTGAAATAGTCGAGCTGCTCGGAGGCGCTCTGTACCATCCGATGTACCGTTACAGGCTGCTCTTCGCTGTCCGATGGTTTCTGGCCCATCATCCCGCCTTGCTTTAGTTCTGTGCTTCCTGGTAGGACTGCTCGATGACGCTGCCCCAGTACGGACCAAACATCGTGTTGCGAACCCCGCTGTATCCAAAGCTGTTGACCGAGTTCTGGTAACCGCCCGAGCCGCTGCCCAGGAACCATGGGCCGCCCGACGAACCGCCGGTCATGTCGCAACTAATACCCTGTGACATGCTCTGTCCGTAGGGATCATCGATTGCCGAACCGCTGCAGGATTCCAAAGTTTGTCCATTGAAAGGTGATGCTGCAGGGTAGCCGAATGCAGTGTAGAACTCTCCTCGGGGCTGATTGAAAGCTACACCGGAAGCACCCACTTGATCGGTCAGGCTCACGCCGCTCTGGTCAGACACGACGGCGAAGGCGGTGTCGTAGGTGATGTCGCCTCCGGAAGTCCATTCGGTCGGAGCAACAAGTTCGGTGGCCGCAAAGGTGCCATATGGAGCATTTCCATTATCGTAGGCAGGGACGAATACCCACTTGGTGGCAAAGGTGCCAGGGCCTTCGTTCACGCAGTGACCTGCGGTTGAGACTGTTGATTCATTCGCGGAAACCACCGCGTTCCCTGAGCAGACGTAGTCCGCTCCCCCAAGGGTGAAGAAAACTTTGCCGATGTGCGAAACCGTTGGCTCAGAAGCTGGTTTCGTTGGCTTCCCCTTGAGGTTTTGCTGTCCCTTGGACAGAGAAGGTGATGCTGGCTCTCCCTTGATTTTTGCTGGCTTGCCGGTGGCGACGTCTGATGCCGAACCAGTCTTTCCTGCAACGAGGGAATCTGCGTTCTTTGCACCTTCCATCCGCTCGGGGGTCCAGTAGTCAATTGCTGCCTGCCCGCGAGCTTCTGATATTTTCTTCGAGTTGATATCTTGATGATCAACACCTGGAGCCGCCATGGCCATTGGTGCAGCACAAAGCGTCAAAGCGCTCGCTGCCACCGCGACCCCGGCCAGTTTCCTGCGGAGCTTGCCTGTGGACTTAATTCCAATAAAGGAACGGTCTTGCACGATTTTTCTCCTTGTCCAGTGGCTTCATTGCCACTAATGGTCAAGTGCCCTCAGCACTCGTGAGAGATAGTCAAACACACACTTCAAGCTTTCGCTAGAGAAAATTTTTGGTCACCGACGCGATCCTTCAGGTCTAATTACCCAAAAATTATGAAGTAAATAATGGACTCAATTGATGAGAATTCCAGACAATCAGAAACACCGCAAAGCTGGATTCAAACGAGTAGGTACGCTGCGATGCTCAGAGATCACGACAGTTTCTAAGAAATATCACAGTTTGATAACACCATCGATTGGTCAACCATTTGCGCGTAGAAAAAACGGAACTCTGAAAGACACGTAGAGCAATTTAAGCACCGCAGGGACTTTGGTGCACGAGAATCAATGCGAAAAAATTTCGAAATGCTTAGCCGCGCTTTCGCTACACACCTCATAACGATGTAACTGCGAGAATGTTTCCATCAATAGAGACGGCAAGAACGCCAGCTTCCACTACGTGGAATGCTGGCGTTCTTTGTTCTCTCCTTGCTTTCAGCCCCCTGAAACGAATTCTCGATTCCGAGCCTCACGCTTCCTCACCAAGCTCGACAACGGCCAAGATGCAGCGCCCAGTATCAACGACACCACAGACGTTGTCATCAGAACCCCAAATAGGCTGCCCATCACCTGGTGATACACGGATTCAGCTACCGCTGGACGCAAGGAGCCAAACAAAGCGACTCGAACATAGTCAAAAAGGAACGTGTTCATCGCTAGCGCACTTAATCCAAGCACAATACCCAGCGCCACAAGGGCCCTCGTCAAATACCTCGACTGCAGAAGTATCCCTGCCACAATGAACGTTGCAGCGACGTAAATCAACCATGGCCCGTAGCCTGTAATCATCCGGTAGACCTTTTGCACTGCAGGTAGCGCATCGCTCTGAATAACTCGCAGTTCCCACTGGGGATCAATATTCAGCATCTCGCTCATCCCGGGAATACCCAACTGCGACAACGGAGTAGAGATGTCGTTGAGAATAGTACTCAGTTGGAAAGTCAGTACACCGGCATCGTCAAGTGACATACTTTCGCTGTTACCACTGAGGACCGCTACGGTTTTCGCGTGGCTAGCTCGTACCGCGTCCTCCCACAAGGAGGCGAACTGCTCCGAGCGAATCACATTTGATACGCCACGGTTGATCAGTTCGTCGGATTTTGCCGCCAAACGCTCCGGAGAGAGCGCATTGGGCAACCAGGAGCTACCGGGAATTGCTTCAACTTTTGCTTCAATCTGTAATTGCTCTGAAATCGAAGCAGTGATCATTCCGGCTACATCGTCCTGCAGTCCTTGATTTCTTGCCAAGGGTGCCATGAGCGCGGTGAATCCGTCCGTATCGGTTAAGTTCTTCGTCGCCCAAAGACCTGTAATGGACAACGGAGCCAGAACGATTCCTAGAATGAGGCAAACTACTGCCACGATCGACCGATAACTTTGACCTGATGAGTTCAACGAATTTCCTTCCATCCCGCCACACAGGAAAAGCTTTATGGATCGACCCTAGCAAAGGAACAGGGGGCATCCATTGCCTAACGCCTCAGGAAGATTCGTGACATTTCTCGTTAAAAATCGATGGGGACGTTTCCAATGCTGGAAACGTCCCCCTCACGATTGCTACTACTGGAAAGTCGGAGCCTCTGTACGTGAACGCTTTAATTCGAAGAAATATGGGAATGCAGCCAAGGTCGCGGCGGCATCGAACATCTGGCCGGCCTCTTCTCCACGCGGAATGCGGGTAATCACCGGGCCGAAGAAGGCAACTCCATCCACTGCGATAATTGGAGTGCCAACGTCTTGGCCAACCTTGGTGATGCCTACTTCGTGGCTTGCTCGCAGTGCTTCATCATTGGCATCGGTATCGGCTGCTTCTGCCAAGCTCGCAGGAAGGCCAACCTTTTCGAGCGCCGTGGCAATGACTGCACCTCGGTCATCGATCTTTTCGTAGTGGAAAAGCTCCCCCATGGCCGTATACAACGAGTCGATGACTTCGACGCCATGCTCCTGAGCTGCCTTGATGATGACGCGAACGGGGCCCCAGGATGAGTCCATCTTCTTGCGGTAGTCGTTTGGAAGATCACGGCCTTCATTGAGTACTGACAGGCTCATTACGTGCCACTCTACGTCAATGTCGCGGACATTCTGGACTTCTTTGATCCAGCGGCTCGTTGCCCAAGCAAAGGGGCAGATCGGATCAAACCAGAAATCAACATGCCGGCGCTCGGCCATGTACTACCAACTTTCTTAAGTAATCTCGCTGGCGTACGTCGTCAGCGACAGAATATGACTCTTAGGCGGACTTCCTGTTGCGCTTCGCTGCCACTGCATGCGAAAGCAAGGTTGGGTCTTCGCCATCGATGACAGTCTCCCGAGTCACTACAACTTCAGCAATGTCTTCCCGGCTTGGCAGGTCGAACATAATGCCACCCAGTGTTTCTTCCAAGATTGCCCGTAAACCTCGGGCCCCAGTTTCACGTTCGATGGCCAATTCTGCAATTGCTTCCAATGCAGCCGGCTCGAAGCTCAGTTGCACCCCGTCCATCTGGAACATTTTTTGGTACTGCTTAACCAGAGCGTTCTTCGGTTCAGTTAAGACGCGGATCAGTGCATCGCTATCGAGGTGTTCAACCGTGGTGATTACCGGCAGACGGCCAATGAATTCAGGAATTAAACCAAACTTAAGTAGGTCCTCAGGCCTCACGTCTGAATAAGAAGCTGTCTCAGACTTCAGCGCTGTCAATGGAGCACCAAATCCAATGCCTTTGCGTCCTGCCCGTGAAGAAATGATCTCTTCTAGGCCGGCGAAGGCGCCCGCGACAATGAAAAGAATATTCGTGGTGTCCAGCTGGAGGAAGTCTTGGTGTGGATGCTTTCGTCCGCCCTGTGGCGGTACCGCGGCGACAGTTCCTTCGAGGATCTTCAATAGCGCCTGCTGTACGCCTTCACCAGACACATCGCGGGTGATTGAAGGGTTTTCGCTCTTGCGGGAAATCTTGTCGATCTCATCAATGTAGATGATGCCGGTTTCGGCTTTCTTCACATCGTAATCAGCCGCTTGGATCAGCTTGAGCAAAATATTCTCAACGTCTTCGCCTACGTAGCCTGCCTCGGTAAGGCTCGTTGCATCAGCTACAGCAAATGGAACATTAAGTTTCTTTGCCAGCGACTGCGCCAGATAGGTCTTGCCGCAGCCCGTCGGGCCAATGAGCATGATGTTGGACTTGGAGACTTCAACTTCGCCCAACGGATCTTCATTAGTGAGTGCGGCCACCGGTGCATGGTCTTGGTTTCCACGGATCCGCTTGTAGTGGTTGTAAACAGCCACTGACAGCGCACGCTTGGCGTTCTCCTGACCGATCACATATTCCTGAAGCGAATCAAAGATTTCGCGTGGTTTGGGCAGGGTGAAGTCCTCGCTGACCTGCTCTTCAGCGAATTCCTCAGCGATGATCTCATTGCAGAGTTCAATGCACTCGGTGCAGATGTAGACGCCGTGGCCTGCAATCAGCTTCTTTACCTGCTTTTGGCTCTTTCCGCAGAAAGAACACTTCAGCAGATCCGAGCCTTCGCTCATACGTCCCATCGCACCAATCTCCCATTTACTTCAGTAGCTGTGGACTACTTCAATTCTAGGCCAGGTAGTCCCCAAAATAGCCAAACATGGCGGTTTACCTGCGGGTCAGCGTTATCGAGTCAACGCCTCCAACTATGTAAACCGCCATGCTTTAGTACTTATTCCCGGTCGGACTAGTGTCCCAACTGCGCACGATTGAGCTTTCGAGGAGTCAATACCTCGTCAACAATGCCGTAAACCTTTGCTTCCTCCGCCGTCATGAACAAGTCACGTTCAACATCATCGCGGACCTTTTCCACCGTCTGGCCCGAGTGCGACGACAGGGTCTGCTCTAGCCAGCCACGCATGCGCATAACTTCTTCGGCCTGGATCTGCAGGTCGGTAGCAGTACCACGTTCGCCGCCGCCCATGGCAGGCTGATGGATCAGGACACGGGCGTTTGGTAGAGCCAGTCGCTTGCCAGGGGTACCCGCTGCCAGAAGTACGGCCGCTGCTGATGCCGCCTGGCCGAGGCAGACGGTCTGTACTTCTGGGCGGATGAACTGGATGGTGTCGTAAATTGCGGTCATTGCCGTGAATGAACCGCCAGGCGAGTTGATGTACAGGGTGACATCGCGCTCTGGGTCCATTGATTCAAGGACGAGCAGCTGCGCCATAACATCGTCTGCGGACGCGTCGTCAACCTGAGCACCGAGGAAAATGATGCGGTCTTCGAACAGCTTGGCGTATGGGTCCTGACGCTTGAAGCCGTACGGGGTACGCTCTTCGAACTGTGGCAGGATGTAGCGAGCCGAAGGCATCTGGCCGCTGGTTGCTTCAGTATTGAAGTACATGGTTTTCTCCTAGGACAAATCTGTGAAGTTCAAGCCGGTAAGTGGGCGACCGATTAGTTTTCGACTCCGCCGCCGCCGGTGACTGCACCGGCGTGCTTTGCGATCTGGTCGAAGAAGCCGTACTTCAGGCCTTCTTCTGCGGTGAACCACTTATCGCGCTGGTTGTCGACGAGGATCTGCTCTACACTCTGTCCGGTCTGCTCGGCAGTGAGCTCGCTCATGACCTTCTTCATGTGCATGATCAGCTCTGCCTGAATCTTGATGTCCGATGCGGTGCCGCCGATGCCGCCCGAGGGCTGGTGCATCAAGATGCGGGCATTCGGGGTGGCGAAGCGCTTGCCCGGGGTGCCGGAGGACAACAGGAACTGACCCATTGAAGCGGCCAGACCGGTCGCTACGGTCACCACATCGTTAGGGATGAAGTTCATGGTGTCGTAGATGGCCATGCCAGCGGTGATGGAGCCGCCCGGCGAGTTGATGTACAGGTAGATGTCCTTCTCAGGATCTTCTGCCGAGAGCAGCAGCAGCTGGGAGCAGATCGCATTAGCGTTGTCATCGCGGACTTCAGAGCCCAGCCAGATGATGCGCTCCTTGAGCAGGCGGTTGTAGATGTAATCCTCACGGCTTGCCGCATCAACGGTGGCCATGGTGGGAGTGCGCGAATCATTTGACATGTTCTCTACCTCTTCCAAACGTGTAGATCAGATTCTGGGATACATAGGTTGAACCCCAAAGCTGCAACTGGTTACTTGCAGATTACTTACTTCAAGTCCTTCATGGGGCGTTTCATGCCCCTGTTTCGCTCACGGCGCATGTAGCACGCCCGGAGCGAACAAAAATGGTCGTCGGCTAGCTTGTTTACACAAGCTGGCCGACGACCACTCAAGTACTTAGCGAAGACTACTTGGCTTCGGTTGCCTCTTCGGTCTCAACCTCTGCAGCTTCTTCTTCACCGGCTGGCTTCACGAAGGAGCTCAGGTCCACGGCTGCACCGTTGGAATCGGTGACGGTCGCGTACTCAAGAACCTTTGCCAATGCCTTACGGCGGCGAACTTCGCCCAACAGCATTGGAACCTGACCGGCACCGTCCAGCATCTGTGCGAACTGGTTTGGCTCCATGCCGTACTGGCCGGCGGTCTGAACGATGTAGTCGATCAGCTCGGACTGCTCAACGCCAACCTCTTCAGCGTTGGCAACAGCATCGAGGATGATCTCGTTCTTGAAGGCACGTTCGGTGTTCTCGCGAACCTCTGCACGGTGCTCTTCGGTGTCGTGACCCTCTTCGGAGTTTGGAGCGTTGAAGTGCTGATCGATCTGCTCGTCGATGACCGATGCTGGAACAGGAACCTCAACCAGTTCAAGCAGCTTGTCGAGAACGAGCTCGCGAGCCTCTACGCCCTGCTCAACGATCTTGCCTTCGGCAGCGGACTTGCCCAGGTCTTCACGCAGTTCAGCGATGGTGTCGAATTCGGAAGCCAGCTGAGCGAAGTCATCGTTGGCCTCTGGCAGTTCGCGCTGCTTGACGGCGGTGACTACTACCTTGACGGTGGCAGGCTTGCCGGCGTGCTCGCCGCCAGCCAGTTCGGTCTCGAAGGTTGCGTCTTCGCCAGCGGACAAGCCGGTGATTGCTTCGTCCATGCCCTCAAGCATGTTGCCGGAACCGATCTGGTAGGAAAGGCCCTGTGCGGAGTCAACCTCTTCGCCCTCGACGGAAGCGGTCAGGTCAATGGTTACGAAGGAGTCTGCAGCTGCTGGAGCTTCAACTTCCTTCAAGGTGCCGAAGCGGCCGCGCAGGTCGTCGAGAGCCTTCTCGATATCCTCGTCAGCAACTTCCTTGGCCTCTACCGAAACCTCGATGCCCTTGTAGTCGGGCAGTTCAACGGTCGGGCGGATGTCAACTTCCAGGGTGAAAGCCAGCTGGCCCTCGCCTTCCTTCTCGATAGAAGGAAGCTCGGTGATGTCTACCTCTGGGCGGGACAGTGGGGTGAGCTCGTTCTCAACCATTGCCTGCTGGTAGAAGTCGTTCAAGCCTTCGTTAACTGCGGTCTCGATAACGTAGCCGCGGCCAACACGCTGATCGATCAGACGTGCAGGAACCTTGCCCTTACGGAAGCCTGGGATCTGGATCTGCTGAGCGATGGTCTTGTACGCCTCATCGACGCGGGGCTTCAGTTCCTCGT
>NZ_JALDXV010000007.1:0-163073 GCF_032154645.1 Glutamicibacter sp.
GCCCGGCGAGCTACCGAACTGCTCCACCCCGCGTCGGTAAATACAACATTACCAACCCGTAACGTCCAGTTCAAATCGAGAGTGCGTGGCGCTGGTCACCGAAAGCTACCGAGGGGCCAAACTGGAGCGATCCCATGCAGCACCTTCACCCGCAAAAGCCTGGTGGCAAAAAGAAAGGACGGAAGCGATTGCTTCCGTCCTTGCCACTTTCGTGGCGGGGAGAGGATTTGAACCTCTGACCTCCGGGTTATGAGCCCGGCGAGCTACCGAACTGCTCCACCCCGCGTCGGTAAATACAACTTTACCAATTGGAAAACTCCACCGCCACTTGAGATGACGTGTCCTTCATCACGGCGCAATCTTGAGTTGTTCGCCATCTTAAATTCAAACGGTTTCATCGGCGACTTCTTCGATGAGCTTATCACCGCGAATGATCCTACGACTTGGCATCGATTCGTCATCAAATACCGGCTCAGCCCTCTGGTAAGCATCCCAACGCCCAGACTCCAGAGATGCGAAAAGGACGGAAGCAGCTGCTTCCGTCCTTTTCGTTGGTGGCGGGGAGAGGATTTGAACCTCTGACCTCCGGGTTATGAGCCCGGCGAGCTACCGAACTGCTCCACCCCGCGATGACTAGTAAATTATTGCATCATCGCGGAGTGTAAAGCAAATCGGCATCCTGGCGTAGGACTCCCCTAGCCGTTGCCCCCATCGGTTGGAACCGCGGACTCGCTTGGTGCCTGGCTTGCGTTCTCCGGCGCAGGTGATTGATCATCGGCAGTCTTGCCGTTGATTGCATCGTCAGCTTCGGTTGCTCGCTTCAGAGCATCTTGGAGTGCTTCCTGAGACTTGCCGTAGGCTTCGAAGTCGCCCTTGCCCAGAGCTTCCTGTCCGGCCTGGATAGCGTTATTCGCGTCCTCCAGCGCCTTGCTCAGCTTCTCCTCTTCGGTCTGCGACGGTTGCTTGGTTTCATCCTCGCCGTCCTTCTTACCTGAATCACCGGTATCGTTCTCACCGGTGACGGCTCCGGAGTCGCCGCCGAAGACTTCGTCCAAAGCCTCCGACAATGTGTCAGCGAACCCGACCTGATCGCCGAAGGACACCAGGACCTTGCGCAAGGTTGGGTAACTGGTAGCGCCAGACGACTGAACGTAGACCGGCTGAACATACAGGATGCCTCCGCCGACAGGCAGCGACAGCAGGTTGCCGTTCTTCACCTCGGAAGCACCTTGACGCAGCAGGTTAAGTTCCGTCGTGACCTTTGTATTGGTATCGAAGTTCTGCTGCGCCTGACCAGGACCCGGAACAGCGGTATCCGTCGGTAGCTCCAGCAGCCTCAACTTGCCAAAGTCCTTGTCCTTCGTTCCTGCAACGCTGCCTGCATCTGCATTGGCCGACAGGAAGCCGAACATCACGTTGCGCTGCTGCCCGTTGGCAGATCCCGCCGGGATGAACGTCGAGGTCAACGAGAACGTCGCCTGGTCCTGGGTCGGCATCTTCAGGGACATGTAATAAGGCGGCTGCTTGACCTTGGACGTTGAAGTGGTCGGATCATCGGGAACCGCCCACTCGTCATTGCCCTGGTAGAAAGTTCCCGGATCGTCAACGTGGTACTTCGAGAGCACCTCACGCTGAACCTTGAACATATCTTCTGGGTAGCGAACATGCTCCATCAGCTCGGAAGACATGTCCTGCATGGGCTTAATAGTATTCGGGAACACCTTCTGCCAGGCCTTGAGCAGAGGATCTTCCGGGTCCCACGCGTAAAGCTTTACCGAACCATCGTAGGCATCAACCGTCGCCTTGACTGAATTTCGCAGGTAGTTCACCCGGTTATTCAACGCATTGATGTCCTGAGACGAGGTCAGCGAATCGGAAACCGCCGAGGCCAGCTGTTGCTGCTGCGCATATGGGAAGTTATTCGACGTGGTGTAACCGTCGATAATCCACTGCACGCGACCATCGACAATGGCCGGATAGGCGTTGGTGTCCAGGGTCAGGTACGGAGCAACCTTGCTGACGCGCTCCTTCGGGTCGCGATCGTAGAGGATCTGCGACTCGGAGTTCACATCATTGGAGAGCAACAAGTCAGTAGAAGCAAACTTCAGCGAATAGACAATACGGTTGAACATATTGCCCACGTTCGGGCCGCCGCTTCCCTGGAAGGTGTAGCGGGTATCCGGTGAGTCGCCGCTGGTACTCGGGCGGTCAAGTTCTCGATCGTCCCAGCCCTCGTCCGGACCGCCCACAATTGAATACTGCGGTGAATTTTCACCGAAGTAGATTCGCGGTTCGTATTTGTCATCATTGCTCAACGCGCCGGTGGTAGGAATGCCGCCAAGCATGAAGTCTGGGCGTCCGCCTGCCGCAACTCGGTTGCCGTAGGCTGCGACCAAGCCATATCCGTGGGTGTAGGAAATGTGCTGGTTGACCCATGTATCGGTCGGGGCAACATTGACCTCGCGGGCGGCGATGACCGTGTCCTCCACCTTGTTGTCCACCTTGTAGCGGTCGACGTTCAACGTATCGGCGAAGGTGTAGTAACCGCGGAACTGCTGAAGCTGAGCGAAGGCAGCCGATACCAAATTCGGATCCAGCAGACGGATGTTCGCCGTGGTTGCTGTTTCCTTGGCCAATGCGTTCTTCTCGGTATTTACAGTCGCGTCGTACTGCGTTACTTCGATGTCATCCAGGGCAAATGCCTGCCGTGTCATCTTAATGTTCCGGTCGATGTACTGGCTTTCCAGTTCACGCTGCGATGGGACTACCTGATACTGCTGTACCAGGAACGGGTAAATGCCTGCCGCAACAATCATGGTGACGACGAGCATAGCGGTCCCGATCAACGGCAGCCGCCAGCGGCCGGTAAAGGCGGCAATGATGTAGGTAATGGCAATCAGAACTGCAATGATTGCCAGAATCATCTTCGCGGGAATCACCGCGTGTACGTCTCGGTACAGCGCACCGGCGACGCGGCCGGACTGGTCGGTAAGGGTCTCGTATTGGCCGATCCAGAAGTTGACTGCCTGCAGAAGCAGGAACACGGCCACAACGATAGCTGCGTGGACACGTGCGGCCTTGCCGATCTTAATGCCGCCGCGTTCTTCAACTCGGATTCCACCATAAAGATAGTGAGTCAGCATGCCTGCAACGCCACTGAGCAGAACCACGGAAATGAGGAAGCCGTTGAGCAAGGCGATGAATGGCAACGAGAACATGAAGAAGCTCAGGTCAATGTTGAACTGGGGATCCGGGCTGCCCCATGCAGACTGGTTGAAGAACAACATGATGGTCTGCCACTGTCCGGCAACCGCAACTGCGGCGAAAATACCCACTACAAGTGGAATGCCAAACATCAAAAAGCGTCGAACTGGTTCCAGCTGGGACTGGTAACGAGACATCGAGCTTGGCTGGTGGCTGTCAGGTGCATACACCGGACGATGTTTGTAAGCCGAACGCATGGAGAACCACATAGGCACAGCCATCAGCACCAAAGCGATCAGGAAGATGATGATCTTCGCTACTCGTTCGGTCCAATAAACTTCAGAATAGCCAAGCTGGTTGTACCAGAGGATATCTGCGTAAAAATTGGACAAGAAAATAAACACCGCAACGATTATGACCACCGCAAATATGGTGATGGTCAGCGGTGAAACTTTCTTGCCCGAGGGCCTAGACGGTTGTTGTGGTTCGCGAGGCCGCGGCGGTGGCCCCCCGAACGGCGTATCCGATCCGTGTGACACTATCTATTCCTTACCTTTGATCCCTGACGCTTCATGAGGCGTCGGAACTCATCTACCAAATTCATTGAACTGCCATTACAAATTCCATTGGGTTCTGCGTACTTCGCATTCTTCCCACAGCGGACGGTAAAACCTATTTGCATGTCGTCATCCTGGCGGGGTTGGCTCCATTGGCAATGTCTTCCAAGGCCTGGCGCGCTTCCTTTAATGTCGAGACCTTAATGACGTTCAACCCTTCGGGAACACGTCCCACGACATCGGAGCAATTGTCAGCTGGGGCCAGGAAAATGGTGGCACCGCTTCGCTGCGCCGCAACCATCTTTTGTGCGATGCCGCCGATCGCTCCCACTTTGCCCTGCTGATCGATAGTTCCAGTACCGGCAACCTGATGATCACCGGCGATTGATCCTTCGGTGAGTCGATCAATAATTGCTAGGGAAAACATCATGCCGGCGCTCGGACCGCCGATGTTCTCAACACCAAACTTTACGTCGATCGGGAAGTCATGGCTGGTGTTCAACAAGACGCCGAGTTGCCTGTGCCCGCCCTCTCCGGGAGTAGTCGAGACCTGCACGTCCATTGTTTTGAACTTGCCGTTTCTATCTGGTCGTCCGATGGTTAAAGTGGAGGCTTTATCCCCCTGCTTATCTAGTTCCGCCTTCAGCTGTTCAAGCGACTCGATATCTTTGCCCTCGAACTTCAACAACCGGTCGCCGTTCTTCAGTACGTCTTTGTTTGTGTCAGTCGCGAACCCCGCAACGTCCAACCAGGTTTTGTAGTCATATCCCAATTCGGTCAAGGCTGCGGCAACAGCTTGATCCTGGGAGGAAACCATCTGGAAATCGTTTTGTTCAGATTGCTGGTCGGAGGTTACACCGCGGGGAATAACGGTTTCTTCCGGGGCAATATCCTTGGTGGGGTTGAAAAGTGCTTCGAGCACCACGGGAACGGTGACTCGATTATTTCCGCCGCCCTGAACGTAAACGGTCAGCATGTCTAGGACGCTTTCAGATTCATAACTTTTCGCACCGTCGATGGTAATCAGCTTCGTGCCATCAACTTCACCAAGCGTGTTGAGCACTGGGCCAGGTGAACGGATCACGAAATTCGTCGGTAGAAACATCATGATGCCAATCAAAAGCAGAGCGATGATACCCGCGTTCGTACGTTTTGCCCTCGCGGAACCGATGCTAGCACCACCGGAATCCACCGGACTGCTAGCTGAGATTATTGGTTCCTGTTCGTGCACGTGCCCTGCTCCTGACGAAAAAGTAGTTGCAGCAATGCCAATTCAGGCAAGGCTACTGTTAACCCTACTGAAGCCGAGCTGTGAATTTCATTAGGAACTCATGCGATTTGATGTGCCCAAAGCGAACTGTCGCTTTTGGGCCTATTAACTCAATGCTGTTCGCGGTACTTTTAACTACATGGCACAGAACCCTCCGAATAATCGACCTGACGACAACGACGACGAGAACACTCCGCAAGATCCTTTCTCTGCGATGTTTGGTCAGCTCTTTGGCGGCGGATTCAATCCAGATGACCTGCCTCCCCAATTGCGAGACGCATTAGGCGCGCAAGGAGATCCCGCCGCCATGCAGCGGATGATGCAGCAGGCACAGGCCATGATGTCGGCAATGATGAACAACAATGCCTCGGCTGGCCCAGTGAATTGGAAGCTTGCCTCCGACACGGCGCTGCAAGCCTATGCCAGCGATGACCCGGAGGTGTCAGTTGCCCGCCAAAGTGCCATTACCGATGCTTCCTACCTTGCGGACCTGTGGCTGAACAACGCCACTTCTTTCGAATCCGGTTCAATTCCCATTGAAGCTTGGACGCGTAAACGCTGGTATGACAAGACGCTGGCAACCTGGAAGAAGATTACCGAACCGGTCGCAGAATCTGTTGCCCAGGCGATCACTACGTCCATGAAGGACCAGATCCCTGAGCAGATGAAGGGAATGCTGGGCAACTCCGACCAGATGTTCAGGAACCTAGGCGCCAGCATGTTCGGAATGCAGCTTGGTTCCGCGCTCGGCGGTCTGGCCAAGGACGTACTCGGCGGCACCGACATCGGGCTTCCCCTCGCCGGTACCACCCCAGGAATTGTTGCAACTAACGTTGCAGCCTTTGGCGATGGACTGGAAATCCCAGAGCAGGAAGTTCTGCTCTATGTCATCTTGCGCGAAAGTGCGCATACCAGACTCTTTGATCGTGTTCCATGGTTGAGCTCCCAGTTGATTAGCGCCGTTGAAGCCTACGCCCGCGGCATCCACATCGACATGTCGCACATTGAAGAAGCTGTTCGAGACATCGATCCGTCCAACCCAGAAGCTCTACAGTCGATGTTGGGCGAGGGCCTGTTCAACCCGCAACGCACTCCTGCTCAGGATCGTGCCCTAGAAAACCTTGAATTGACCTTGGCTCTCATTGAGGGCTGGGTTGACCACGTCGTTTCACTGGCTGCACAGAACTTGCCATTCGCGGAGCATCTGCGCGAAACCATGCGTCGCCGTCGTGCTACCGGCGGACCTGCTGAATCCACGTTCGCGGCGCTGGTTGGCTTGGAGCTTCGCCCTCGCAAATTACGTGAAGCGGCGGCACTATGGGAGCACCTGCACGATGAACGCGGCATCGATGGACGAGACGCGGTCTGGGGCCACCCTGACTTGATGCCGACAGAGGAGGATCTGAGTGATCCGACTGGATTTACGAAGCGTCGCGAACTTGCCGCCCAGGAGTTCGACGATTTTGACGTTGCACTTGGCAAGCTTCTAGCTGGTGAATTCGACCAAAAGAATCCCGACGGTGCAGAACAGAATGATGATCCTGAGGATCCAAAAAACTAATTCCATATGAAAGCACTGATGGGTGTGGAACCTCGTTCCACACCCATCAGTGCTTTATACAGATTCGCTCAATTCCGAAGATTCGTCCTCCACGTCGTCAAATCCGGCTACCGACACAGTTTCACCTTGCTCATTGGCGTGGGCACGATATCCGGCACTAAATCCCGCAAGGAACTGGTCAGCCTCGACCCTGCGCTCGAAGCGGTTCAGCAGACGTTGAAATACTGGCCCGTGGCCGTCCCTGGGGGCAACCAGATGTGCCAATTCATGCACGAGCACATAGTCCTGCACCCATTCAGGAGTATGAAGCAAATTCGAAGAGAGCCGAATCGTCCGCTGGTGCAGGCTAGCCGATCCCCAACGTTTGTTCTGATTGGTGACCCATCGAACAGCAGTTGGACGAGCACGACCATCAAAATATTGATGATCCAAGCGCGTTGCCCTTTCGGCCAGTGCAACCTCATTCGACGTCGCTGCTTTGCGTGCCTTGGATTGGCGGTACTTCTTGATCATTTCATCAACCAGCATCCGCTCCGATTTTTCATCGAGTGTTGCGGGCACCTGGACAACTAGGCGGTCATCCCTCCACTGCGATGAAATCGTCTTCTTCCGCTTTGCCGAACGAACGATCCTCACTGGAATTTCATCGGCGGCTTGGAAATCGACACTGGTGGGTTGTGCTGGCATCTAAAATCCTTTGAGAACCGTTCTTGCAAGCGCTGCATATTGCTGCAACTGCCTATCCCCCATGCTCAGCGAGTAGTTCCAGAACGGCTTGCCCGTAGCGTTCAAGTTTGCTCCGTCCAACGCCGGAAATTTTCCCCAGCGCCTGCTCTGAGGTTGGACGGTGCTCTGCTATCGACATCAATGTCGCATCGGTGAAAATGACGAACGCGGGGATCGAATTCGCCTTGGCCACTTCTGAACGCCAGGTTCTCAACGATTCAAATAACGCCTCATCGTACGCAGCCGGACACGAAGCACAGCGTCGCAACTTTCGCTCTTTTGCACTGGTTAGGAACGAACCGCAGGTGTTACACACCGCCGGCGTCAGCTTTTGTTCGCGTCGTTTCGTCTGTGGCTGTTGGCGGCTGGAAACTTGTCGGGCCGATTTGATCCCGTCGAGGAACCTCGACGGGAACCTGTGTGCACGGCCGCCAGGAGTTCGAGCCAAGGACCACGAAAGGAAAAGACGAATACGTGCTCGGGTAATTCCGACATACAGCAATCGTCGCTCTTCATCGAAACCCGCCTGGTCTTTGGCATAGGTAATCGGCACCAGTCCGTCGCTCAGTCCCGCGAGGAATACGACATCCCATTCAAGACCTTTAGCAGCATGGAATGAAGCCAGAGTGACGCCATCCAGGGTTGGAGCATGCTGAATTGCAGCTCGTTCCTCCAACTCGCGGACAATATCATGCAAGGTGCACTTCTCATCCTGTGCCGTCTTGCCAGCGACCAGTTCATCGGCAAGCCGGACCAACGCGGACAGCGACTCCCAACGTTGGCGGACCGCTCCCGTCCCACCGCTAGGAGCGTTTGGTGAATACCCGTGCGAGGAGAGCACATCGCGAACCAGCTGCGTTACGTTTTCTTCCTGCGCCGATACTCCAAGTGCCGCACGCAGGGCAAGCATCCCTTCCTTGACTTCCCTGCGAGAGAAGAAGCGTTCGGCACCGCGCATAACGTAGGCGATCGAATTGGCGTTGAGCGCCTGTTCAAAGGCTTGAGATTGACCGTTGGTTCGGTACAGGACTGCAATGTCAGAGATATCTTGGCCCTGGCTGATCAGTTGTTTTATGCGTTGGGCAATTTCCTCAGCTTCATTCTCGTCATCGCTGCCCTCAAAGAATTCCGGCGCAGGTCCATGATCGCGCTGCGCGATCAGTTCTAGTGGTTCAGGCCAGGTAATGAACCTGTCTGGAACAGACGTTTCAATACGTCGCGTTGCAAGTACCTTGTTCGCTAGGGAAACTATTTCTGGCGTCGAGCGGTAGTCCCTAACTAGTTTGACAACTTTTGCCTCCGGAAAGCGGGTGCCGAAGTTTAGAAGGTAATCCGGTCGTGCACCGGTAAATGAATAGATGGTCTGGCTGGCATCTCCAACCACACACAGTTCATCACGAGACCCAAGCCATAGATCTAGCAACCGCTGTTGTAGGGGCGAGACGTCCTGATACTCGTCCACTACGAAATGACGGTACTGCTGACGAACGCTTGCCGCGACCTTCTCGTCTTCTTCCAGAATGGCGCTAGTCAGAAGCAGCACGTCTTCAAAGTCGATGACGTTGCGGTCGTCTTTGAGCTCTTCGTAGGTCTGAAAAATGCGCGCCATGCTCACCGGTGCCAACCCATTAGGCATTTCGCGACTTTCAACGATTTTTGCGTAGCTTTCAGGAGAATGCATGGACACCTTGGCCCATTCAACTTCGGCGGCCAAGTCCCGCACCATTGCACGATCGCTGGAAATCCGAAGTCGTCTGGCCGCTTCGGCGATAATTGGCGCCTTGTGCTCGACGAGGTTCGGGAGGCTGCCGCCAACTGCCTGTGGCCAGAAGTACTGCAACTGACGCAGAGCAGCGGCGTGAAAGGTCCTAGCCTGAACGCCCGGGGCACCAAGCTGACGCAGTCGGGTGCGCATTTCAGATGCGGCCCGGGTAGTGAAGGTCAGCGCCAAGACGCTAGTCGGGTTGTAGATTCCCGAATGTACACCGTGGGCGATACGGTGCGTGATGGCCCTCGTCTTGCCCGTGCCGGCGCCGGCAAGAATACATAATGGTCCGCGCAGGGTCTCTGCTGCCTGACGCTGCTCGGCATCCAGCCCCAATAGGAGGTCGTGGATGGGGGTGTTGGCAATCTGGCTCATCGGCCGGCAGCTTCCGGCAGTTCCTGTCCGTACCAGGATTTGATCAGGGCGTAGGCAATCGATACTCCGCGTGGAATTTCCAAGGACCCGGCACGAAGTTCAGCTTCAAGCTCTGCGCGGCTGAACCAGCGAAGGTCTCGAATTTCTGCCCCATCTGGTACCAGATCTGTGCTGAGCGCTTCGGCGCTGAATCCGAGCATGAGTGAGCGCGGCAGCGGCCAGGGCTGCGATCCCCGATAGGCCACGTCTCCGATGTGTACGCCAGCTTCCTCGAAGATTTCCCTGCGCACCGCCGATTCTAGAGACTCCCCTGCCTCGACAAATCCCGCAAGTACCGAGTACATGTGGGTACGGAAGTTAGCGTTGGCGCCCAGCAGGATGCGGTCTTGCTCATCAATAATCGAGGCGATGACTGCCGGGTCCGTTCGAGGAAATAGCTGATGACCGTTCGCTTCACAGCGTTGGTTCCATCCAGCAGCCGAGGGCTTCACCGGCGAACCGCACCGGGGGCAGAACTTTTCCGACCCAAGCCAGTTCGAGATGGCCTGTGCCTCGACGAAAAGTTCCATGTGGAGTTCGTTGAATAAGGTGAACCCTTCACGCAGTGAAATCCAGCGGGCGTCTGCGCCCAGTACGTAGTTATCCGAAAGGACGATGGCCAGAATGTAATTACGCGAGCGATGAGTTCCCAAAAACACTAAGGTCGTATCTTCTGTACGTTTCAACTCAGACCCTGGAACCAGATACAGCGCGTCGATGGTGGCGGCGGCGCCCAATTCACTAAGTAGCACAACACTCGTGGTTTCATCCTGTAACGCACGGGTAATCAATTCCGGGTTCTCTTGCTCCGTCAACGGTCGTTCAATCAATGATTGAGCAAAACTCAGCCCGGTAAGTGGTGAACGATATTTCTGTGCCAACGCCATACATCTAACCTAGTGCACTGTTAAGCCGCTTAACCTCCCAGCGCTCGGACTGTGCATAGATATGACGATGATTTTCGTCGCAACACTGGAAATTCCCAATGAATGCAGGGGACTCCCGTGCGTCATTCAACGATGAACCTTGGAATGTCGCATACGGTGGACATTGTGAAACGCACTGCTATGGAACTCGCCGCAATTGCCACCGCCGCTGTACCCGGGTTGTCCCCGGTGGGCTTTGCCGCGCTATCCGATGATGCAGAAGATTTTGATTCGGCACTGATCGTTGACGCGCAGAAACTGCGTTGGCGTGTACGCTCCCCTCGACACGATGAAGCAAGCATGCGATTGGAAGCCGAGCTGTCGGCACTGCGCGCATTTTCAGCCAAGGTCCGTGCAGGACTCCCCTTCGCGTTGCCGAGTGTGGCAGGAACTGTTCGTCAAGGTTCGCTGCGCACTTTTGTATACAAAGACCTGCCAGGCCGTGTACCAACGTTGGATGAATTGGTGGATGAAGGCAGTTCATTAGCCAAGGCGCTAGGCCAGTGCATGGCAGCAATTCACCAGATTCCGGACGAGTCGGTGGAGATCGCTGGACTTCCGACCTACACCGCAAATGAGGTCCGCCAGCGGAAGCTCAACGAACTGGATACCGCCGCAGCCACAGGTAAGGTCCCAAGCCGACTATTGCGTCGCTGGGAACACGCTATGGAAGACGTGGCGCTATGGCGGTTTAATGCGACAGTCGTCCATGGTGATTTTGACGAAGAACAGATCCAGATTTCCCACTCCAGCATTACTGCGGTCAAGGGTTGGACGGACCTGCATGTGGGAGATCCCGCAGATGACTTCGCCTGGCTTTCTGCCGTGGAGGATCAGAACTTCAGCGAGCGAGTTTTTGCCGCTTACGTCGAGGCACGCGGCAAGTCCGCCGACCCTCATATCATGCGCCGCGCTGCTCTGGCCGCCGAATTTGCACTGGCCCAGTGGCTGGTCAAGTCGATTGACAGCAAGGATTCAGAGCGCATTGCCGAAGCCGAGATGATGCTCAAGGAACTGGACCAGAACATTTCTGAATACGGTGGCCAGCCATTGTCAGTGGTCGAAGCCCCCCGCCCAATTAATGTTTCTACCCCGGAGTCTTTCGCACCGGCCAAGGAAGCTGCAGCGCAAGCCCCGCCGGAATCTGCCGCCAAGGTCGTTTCATTGCCAAAGCAGCAGAGCCCAACAATCAATACCTCGAAGGTTTCTGCACTCGGTGCCACTTCGAACGCTGAGGCTGACGCCGCGCTCAAGGCAAAGGAAACGTCGAAACAGCTGGACGAGCAAGGCCCGTCGGTCTCGAAACTCACGGACTCAAACTCAGCTGGTTCAGAGGCTCAAATGCCGAAGGTCGAGAAAATCGCTGTAAACGATGCTGCTACCAGCAAGCCAGCCGAAGACAAGGTTCAGAGCACCGAAACAGACAAGGCGGAAGTCTCGCCCTCCGATAATGAAACGAAGGACGAGTCCCCGAAATGAGTCGAACCGTTTAGGAGGCTAGGGAGCTGACGCTTCTTGGTCTCCTAGTCGTTCAAATGCCTCGGTAATCATCCGCTCAAGATCTTCTTCACTCGACAGGTGTTGTGCGTGGATCGTGATGCCAGCGGCCACGTAATAAAAGGCGGCCCCAATATTCTCTAGCGGGATTCCATGGAGTCTTGACCAGCCCAAGCGATACACGGCGAGCTGTACGAGCTTGCTTTTGAGATCCTTGCCCGAGGGTACTCGTCCAGTTTTCCAGTCGAGCATCAACCAGGTGCCGTCCTCCAGACGGAACACCGCGTCGATTCGCCCTCGAACAGCTACCGGTCCAACGCGTGTTTCCAGAGGTACCTCGACATACGCCGGCTGCAAATTGGCCCATTCGCTGTTGAGGAACGCTTCCTTCATCGATTCAAGATCCAAAGCATCATCAAGGTAGCTGTCTGCAGGTTCCGTGATGTCGCCAAGGTCCAGCATGGAAGTCTTTTCGTAGTAATCCTCGATCCAGGCGTGGAACGCTGTACCGCGGCGTGCAGCAAGACCTGGCCGACGCGGAACCGGCCGACGAAGGTTGGCCAACACTGCTTCTGGATCTTCGGCAAGCTCGACAAACATGGAAGCACGAACGTGCTCTGGCGGCTGCACATCCTGTTCTCGCTTGGCCAAAAAATCACGGTGCGCCAGCAAACGACGTGCTTCGGCAGCCCACTCCTGTCCCATGCTGGTGCGCGGTTCGTATCCATCGTCGACTTCCACCACGGCTTCGGCCATTTCTTCCAAGACCAACCGGCGCGAATAGGGCGCGGTCCCCTGAATGACGCCGCCGCTGATCTCTGGGCCGACCAAGGGGTCATAGGGCCACGTCGCCTCCAGCGGGGTCATTCTGCTCGGGTTTTGTTCCGGTGCATCTTCGTCATTAACCCATTCACCAATCTGTGCAGGCGGTTGCTCTCCAACAGTCAATGGCACCAATGCGTTGAAGAACAGCGAAGGTGGCGTTGGTTTGCTCCGACTTGCGGTCCAGATACTGCTGCTGCAAATCAGCAGGCTCTTGGCTCTGGTCAGAGCAACATAGGCAAGTCGTCGCTCCTCTTCAATGTGGTGGTCTTCGACCTCCGCATTGAACATCGATTCGGCTTCCATCAGCTCTTTTAATGCAGGTTGATCTGTATCCCATTGCGGCAGATCTTGGCTGTCGCCGCGAAGAGGCCACGGCAGCGCTTTATCACCGCTGGTCCAACGGTCTGATTTGCTGCCCGGGAACACCCCCTCGTTCATCGACATGACCGCGACGTTGTCCCATTCCAAACCCTTGGATGCATGAATCGTCAGCAGCTGCACCGCCTGCGGATCTGCATCTTCACCCGGTAGCGGTAGCCCTTTCTCCTTTTCTACAGCTTGTTCCAGCCACATCAGGAACCCCGCCAATTCAACCCTTGGCGCGTTGCGACAGTAGTCTCGGACCACATCGGCAAACGCATCCAAATTTGCTCTCGATTTTTCGGGCTCAATCCATGGCCGCGCGGCCACTTCGATGTCCAGATTCATGGCGCGCTCAACTTCACGGATCAACGTTTCAAGATCGTCGTTGGCAATCAAACGTAGGGCTGCCAACTCATCTCGCAGGGCAATCAACCGCTGGCGTCCCGCATCACTTAATGTTCTTCCCTCACTGCTTTCCCAACCCTCGGAGGGGAGGAAGTCCAAGGCCTCGATGAGGCTTGCAGAATCGTTGAGTTCTGCCCTGAGCATTTCGAAGTTCTCGTCCTGCGGGAGCGGCAGTTCCGGCTGGTTCAGCGTTGAGTTCAGCGCGCGGGTCCGTCGGCGCTCAAGCTGCCGGGACCAGTCGGCAAATGCCGAAAGGTCGGCGGCGCCCAGCCTCCACCTGGCACCTGCCAGCAGGCGCATCAGCTTGTCGGAGCGCAGCGGGTCAACCAAAACATGCAAGGTAGCTACCAGGTCGGTCAGCTCGGGAGTATTCAACAGCCCGGAGAGTCCAACGAATTGGTACTCGATACCTTTTTCTTCCAAAACTTCCGCCATGGCGGTGAGCTGGTTGCGATTGCGAGATAGCACGGCACTGGTTTTCAACGAACCGTCAGGGTTGGTTCTGCCCGCTGCAACGATTTGTTCGGCAATCTTCTGTGCTTCATCGCGCACCGTGGCGCAGCGGTTGAGCACGACCATTCCCGCTTGAGCGAATGCGGAAGGCTCAAGCGGTTTGACCGAGACCGGACCGCTGTTCCGTTGCCGTGCACCTGCAGTAATGGCATTTGCAGCGTCAAGCACATGAACAGTATTGCGCCAGGCGACGGTCAGGTGGTTGACGTGGGCTGGTTCCCGCCCTGTTTCATGAACGATCGGAAATTCTTGCGGGAATCGGAATAGCTGACCAGCACTGGCGCCTCGAAAGCCATAGATCGACTGATTCGGATCTCCCACGGCAGTCACCGGGTGTCCCTGGCCGTAAAGCTGGGAAAACAGCACCATCTGCGCATGAGAGGTGTCTTGAAACTCGTCTAGCAAAACGATCTTGTGGCTGGCCTTCTCGGCGAGCGCGGCTGCTGGTACTTCTCGGGCGATCTTGGCCGCATAGGCCACTAGGTCGCCGTAGTCCATGACACCGAGCTTCTTTTTTGCTTTGGCGTACTCCTCGGACAGTTCGGCAATTGTGGCTCGGGAAGCCAGCTTGTCCAGCAGTTTGAGTGCCGCTTGGGTGGGGTTCTTCTGCTTTTCGATGTCCATTGGCAGGGTACGCAGTCTCACCAGCAGGTCTTCGATCCATTGGTGTGCCTGCGGCGCAGCAACAAGATGCTCGGATGATTCTGAGCTGAAGGAGACGATCGCATCGATCAGCGTACTGGTGGCGCTGTTTAGATGCTGGTAGTCGCCGGTGTAGCTTTCAAGCACCGAATGGGCCAGCTGCCACGATTGGGCGGCTCCGAGCAGGGTGCTGTCTTCTTCCAGCCCCAGGCGGAGACCGTGGTCTTGGACTAGGGTGTTGGCGTAGGAATGGTAGGTAGAAACCACCGGATCGAGGAATTCTCTAGTCTCTTGATCACTGAGGAGTCCCGCCGCTACCAGCTGGGCGATTTTTGCACGGATGCGGATGGACAGTTCTCCGGCGGCCTTGCGGGTGAAGGTCACACCCAAAATTTCTTCCGGGCGCACCAGCTGGTTGGCGACGAGCCAGACGACTTTGTCTGCCATGGTTTTGGTTTTGCCAGACCCTGCGCCGGCGATCACCAGCATCGGCTCTAGCGGGGCCGCGATGATTTGCGCCTGTTGTTCGGTCGGCGGGAACTTTTCGCCCAGTGCTTCGGAAAGCTCTTGCGGGGTGTATTTGATCTGGCTCATCGTTCGGTGACCTGTCGTCCTTGTTCACATATCGGGCAGATTTCGGGCAGTGTGCAGCTACCCATCAGTCCCCCTGTTCCTGCCACATGTCTGGCGGTGAATTCCGTATGCCCCATAAGTTCGGCAGCTTCGATGATTAATTGGCGCGCCCAGTCTTCTTGATTGAGCGCCGGCTGTTCTCGCAGTGCTGGGCTCTTGGTCGAGGTGCCGACATAGACCAGTGAAGCTCCTGCCGGGTCATCGGATAGCCCTTCCGACTCCGCGAGGTCGCCCAGTGCTCCGAGCTGAATCGCGGTTTGATACACACCAAGCTGCGGGTGCTGAAGCACATCGTTCTTGCTTGGAGCGCTGGCACCGGTTTTCAGATCGACGACCGTAACCTTTCCCTGGGCGTCTGCCTCCACTCGGTCGATAATTCCACGGATTTCAACGTCAGGTCCATCGTTGGGGACGCTGACATTGAACTGAAGTTCACGGGCAATCAGGCGGCGCCCTTCCTGCCGCATGGCAACACAGTATTGTGCGAACTTCTTGAGCATCTGCGTTGCGCGGTCGAAGTCCCGTTGCCCTTCCCAGTTCTCCAGCTTTTCAAGTTCGGGCCATCGTTCCTCGAGGATCGCCTCGTATTCCGAACCACTGGCGTCCGGATGTTCTTCGGCGATTGAATGGATGAGCGTGCCTAAGGAAGCCGCGAAGTCATGGGCTGCGGTACCGCCGGCGCTCTGTACAAACCAGTTCAGCGGCGACTTGACTAGGGTCTCCACCTTGGATGGGGATACTCTTCGCGGATGTCCTTCGGCGACGACCGGTCCGTCGCTGCTTGGTTCCAGCAGGCCCCACCACTGTGATGGATCGGCTCCCCTGACGCTGCGTTCCTGGCCTGCGAGAGTGCGCAAAACATGGGTGGCGTCCTGGTAGAGGTCTGCAGGATCGAACTGTACCGGGGGCTGGGCGACACCGAGGCTCGCTGCTTTGGCCTGTTCAGCGGTACGACGGAGCTCGGCAACAAGCGTCGGTAGGGCTCGAATGCGCGGTACCGCTGTCAGTTGCCGCCCTTGCTCATCCGGCGGCTGCACCAAATCGAGGAAGGAGGAAGGCTGCGAGTCCTCATTATCCACTGCTGTACAAATCAGTTGTTCGCCAGCACGAGAGACCGCATTGGAAAAGCTGCGCAGTTCATCACTGCGAATTTGGCGGATCAAGTGGGTCGGCGTGCGCGTTGCAAGGAATTCAACGCCGTGTTCCACCGCGTCGCCCAGGGCGTTGGACCCCAACAGTTCGCCGCGTAGACGCAGGTTGGGCCAGGAGCCTTCCTGCAGCCCGGGAATGAACACCACTGGCCATTGTTTGCCGGCTGCGGCCGCGGTTGTCAGTACAGTCACCATTTGATTTCCAGCTGCACGGCTGGCCAGCGAATCCATCGGGAGTTCCTGGGTCAAGATGTGCTGTACGAACTGTTCGACGCTGGCACCTGGCAGTTGATCAACGAAGCGTTCGGCCGCCTGGAACAGCGAAAGCACCGCATCAAGATCGTGGTCTGCCCGCCGTGAGGTATTTCCGGTACCCAGCGCTTCCTCACGCCATACAGCTGAACGTCCTGAGGCCTCCCACAGCACCCATAAAGCAGTTTCCGGCGTTGCGGTACCGGTGGCGAGCTCTTTTTTCAGCGCACCGTACATTTTCAGCAGTCGTTGCAGGCCAAAACCAGGCTTGCCAAGATCTGCGGCGAGGTCTGGCTCTTCCAGACAGGCTTCAAGTAGTTCTTGGCTTGAGCGCTTGCCGCCGTTGGCGGCTTCCTGCTGGCGCAAGAGCTGGCGAAGACGCCGGATTTCAAGGGCTGTACTCATCCCATAACGAGAGAGCAGCAAACTGTGCATAAGCAGCGGATCATCGCTGACCGAGTCGGCAAATGCCAGCTGGAGCAGGTCAAGTAAGGGTCGCACCGCTCCTTCATCCTTGAGAGCAATTTCGGCAGGAGGTACCTGTACTGCGATGCCCTGGCCTTCGAGGAATCGGCTCATGGACCTGACTTGCGAACCGTTGCGTACGACTACTGCGATGTCAGACAGTTCTCGCCCCTCAAAAAGATTGAATTGCACGATGCGCTGAGCAATAAACCTCTCCTCCAGGGTTGAGTTTTCAAAACACAGCGATAGCGCGAGTCCTTGCTCTCCCTCATTGGATGAAACAACCGCGCGCCCCTTGGTGCCGGCTGACTGGGGAATGCGCTGGACCACGCGCTGCCAAGCCAGCGTGACGGCGGGGGCCATCCGGTGCCCCGTAGTCATCTCGATGACTCGGGCGGAATTTCCACTGCTGTAACGCTGGCTGAAGCGGTGCAGCTCATCGGCTCGAGCACCGCGGAATCCTTGAACAACACTGTCTGGTGCGGCGAACGCCACGAACGGGCGATCCCTGCCTAATAATTCCAGCAACCGGTGCTGCGACAGCGTTGCTTCTTGAAGGTCATCGACCAAAATCAAGGACAGCTTGTCGTGCTCCTCATAAAGAAAATTCTGGTTCTCCTCAAGAAGTTGTGCGGCCCTGGTGATCAGCCCTGCCGGGTCGAAGGCCTCGGCGTTACCCAGATCCAGAAGGTCACGATATTCCTGATAGAACAGCGCCGCGGCGACCCACTCTTCACGTTGCGTGCTGACTCCATAATCTGCAATATCTCCGGGATCCAACCCCAGTTCAGAAACTCGGTCAAAGAACTCTCGGAGTTCTTTGCGGAATCCCCGGGTTTCCACCGCGAGCTCGAGTTCGGCTGGCCAGCCGGGCCCCGGGGTCAGTCCCTGGGCATGCCCTTCAAGCAGACTGCCGATCAGCGTATCTTGTTCTGGTCCCGACAGCAGGCGGGGGGCACGCTCGATAAACGGCAGCAAGCCAGCAACGCGGGCCCGTCGGATCAAGTCGAAGGCATAGGCCGACCAGGTTCGCACCACCGGTTCGGTGAAGGTCCGCTGAGCCCTGCGACTGAGCTCATCGCGAATTGATGCGGCACTCAATCGGGTGGGTGCGATGATCAGCAAGGACAGCGGATCGGCCCCGGCGTCTAGGTGGGCCACCGCCGTATCAATGAGTGTCGTGGTTTTTCCGGTGCCTGGCGCGCCGAGGACCAAGACGGGGGCCTTCGACTGTTCAAGTCCGGCAACCAGTTCATCGTGGCTGACCTCGGTTTCCAACACTTCATCCATGCTCATAGTTGATCACCTGCTTCCCACATTTCAGCGTTGCCCAACGCGAGGCGCAGCCGATCAATCTTTTCCCATTGCGCAGCGGTGGGAATCCAACGCTTGGCGTTCATGCTGACCTTGCGATCCGGCGCCGCTATTGCCTCGCGCTCCCAATGAGTGCGGGCCACGGCTTCTAGTTCGGGAGCGATGGAACCGTTGGAGCGGATAATCCTCCACCATGGCGTCCCCGTCGGCGCACGGCCCATGGCCTTTCCAGCCTGGCGGGCTCCCCCGCTGCCAAGCAGTTCGGCAACATCCTTATAACTGAGAACGGATCCCGGCGGAACCATCTGCGCAAGTTGATGCACGGCATCCACGTAGTCAATTGGTATTTCAACCGATTCCTCGCTCATGGTTCTATTCTGCCAAGCCAATAGCGGCGTTCCACAATTGGCGCGTCTGTTCTTATCCTGTCCTGAGCTGGTTGTAGCGTTGAGATATGACTGAATGGCATAAGGGCCTCGCCGTAGGCTTTGATCTGGAAACTACCGGCGTGGATACTGCTACCGCGCGCATCGTCACCGCCTCGGTGGTGCTGCTCGACGCTGAGGGGACAATCGTCAATCAGCGCGAGTGGCTGGTTAATCCGGGCATCGAAATTCCGGAAGCAGCCACCGCCGTGCACGGAGTCTCCACGGAGAAAGCCCGGGCGGAGGGCAGCCCCGCTCCCCAGGCTGTTCGCGAAATTCTCGGACTGCTCAATTTTGCCTCCGAGCAGGCCCCGCTGATCGCTTTCAATGCGGCCTATGATTTTTCGGTCTTGTACTCCGAGGCCCTGCGCTACGACATGCCTCCGTTCATCCCCGGCAACGTCATTGATCCGTTCATCATCGACAAGCAGGTAGATAAGTTCCGCAAGGGCAAACGCACCTTGGCTGCTGCGTGCGAGCACTATGGCGTGGTACTTGAAAATGCCCACACTTCTTTTGCCGATGCGGTCGCCTGCGTGGCAGTTGGCCGAGCCTTGGCCGAAACCTACCCTCAGCTTCAAGTAGATCCGCAGATTCTTCACGGTTGGCAGATCGGCTGGGCTCGCGAACAGGCAGAAAGCTTCCAGTCGTACCTGCGCAAGAGCAAGCCTGAAGCGGTAGTCGACGGTGCCTGGCCTATCAAGGACAGCTGAAATACGAAGGAGTAAGGCACTTCACACTCTCCTGCGAGCTGTAACACAAGGTGCGATTTAAGTCATTCATTCATTTTTAGTCGTAATATCACGAAGCATATTCGGTTGCCTGCGTAATATCACCCAGTTTTAGGTCTGATGAACTTAGAATAAGGGCCATTCGGGCGATTTTGTTCGATGATGATTGAATAGAGGGTACTCTCTATACCCTTGAGAATCTGAAGGAACACGCCTAGTGATCACAGTTAGTGACCTGCGCAAGGTCTACCGCCAGGGAAACAACGATGTTGTTGCCCTGGCAGGAGTAAGTCTTGAAGTCCCCACCGGGAAAATTCACGGCATCGTCGGACATTCTGGTGCTGGTAAATCCACGCTTGTCCGTTGCTTGACCTTGCTAGACCAGCCAACCTCCGGAACCGTTGCCGTCAACGGCAAGGAACTGACGAATGTCAGCTCTTCGGAACTTCGCGACGCTCGTCGTCGTATCGGCATGGTGTTCCAGCACGCTAACCTCTTCGATTCTCGGACCACCGAAGAAAATGTCGGCTACCCGTTGGAGCTCACAGGGACGCCAAAGAACGAAATCAAGGCCAAGGTGGCTCAGCTGCTTGAGCTGGTCGGCCTGGCTAAATTCGCCAAGGCTTACCCATCTCAGCTTTCCGGCGGTCAGCGCCAGCGCGTGGGCATTGCCCGTGCGCTGGCTACCGATCCGGATGTGCTGCTGTGTGATGAGCCAACCAGCGCCCTGGATCCCAAGACCACCGATGAAATTCTGGAGCTGGTCAAGCAGTTGCGTGATCGGTTGAACATCACCGTGCTGATCATTACCCATGAAATGCACGTGGTGAAGCAGGCATGTGACTCGGTTTCTCTTCTTGAAGGCGGAAAGATCGTAGAGCACGGCGAGATTGCCGCTGTCATCGCCAATGCGAATGGACGCCTGGCAAATACCTTGCTCCCACTGCCTGGCGATGCGCCGCGTGCCGCCGGGGAAGGTGCGATTTTGGATCTGCTTTACACCGGGGATCAGGCAACCGAGCCTGTTATCTCCTCGGTAGCCCGCACCTTCAATATTGATGTGAATGTGTTGGCCGGCTCGGTGGAGCAGATGAGCGAACAGCAGTACGCCCACCTGCGCGTGCAGCTTCCGCTTGATGCCGACGTCGCCGCAATTGTTGATCACCTGAAGTCGAATGGTATTGCCGTGACCGTGAAGGGAACCAAGTAAATGTTTGATTTCCTCACCCCGACGGTCCAGAAGGCCATGCTCACCGCCACCTGGGAAACCATTGAAATGGTTCTCATTTCTGGGGTGATCACCGTAATTGTGGGCCTAATCCTTGGTATCTTGCTGCACGTCACGGGCAAGGACGGGCTCTCCCCTGTTCGCTGGTTGAACTTCATCTTGTCCGGAATCATCGTCAATATCACCCGTTCGATCCCGTTCGCGATCTTGATGGTGGCATTGATTCCATTCTCTGCATTCTTGGTTGGCACTTCGCTTGGCCCGATCGCCGCGACCGTGTCCCTGACCATCGGCACGGTTCCGTTCTTCGCTAGATTGGTTGAGACCGCCCTGCGCGATGTATCTTCCGGCAAGGTGGATGCCGCCTTGGTCATTGGTTCTACCAAGATGCAGATCATCCGCAAGGTGATGGTCCCCGAAGCAATGCCCGGCATTGTTGCGGCTGTCACCACCACCGTCGTCACGCTCATCGGCTACTCGGCCATGGCAGGCCTAGTCGGCGGCGGCGGTTTGGGTCGTATGGCGTACACCTACGGTTACACCCGCTTCAATCCGGAAATCATGATCCTAACCATCATCATCATGGTGATCATGGTGCAGCTGGTTCAGATCATCGGCGACTGGATCGCCCGCAAGGTCGACCACCGCTAACCAATTCGAACTTCCACCTACTCGACTGGTGGCTTCACGGCAGCCTCCTCGGACTGCCAATTACTCTAACTCGCATCCGTGCCTCACGGCTCGACCAAAAGGAAACAAGCAATGCGCAAAAAGCTAGCTCTTGCACTGACCGGTGTTGCCACCGCTTTCGCCCTGACCGCTTGCGGCGGCAGCTCCACCACTGCCGACCCTTCGGCATCCGCTACCCTGGACCCAGCAAACCCCACCGTCATCAAGGTCGGCGCCAGCCCGGTTCCGCAGTCTGACATCCTCAACTTCATCGATCAGAACCTTGCCAAGGATGCCGGCATCGACCTGGACGTTGTAGAGATCGACGACTACGTCACCCCGAACACTTCGCTGGCAGACGGCTCCCTGGACGCCAACTACTTCCAGACCGAGGCATACCTGAAGACCGAAACCGAAGAAAAGGGTTACAAGTTCGCCCACGGTGCAGGCATCCACGTTGAACCAATGACCGTCTTCTCGAAGAAGTTCGACAAGCCTGAGGATGTCACCGAGGGTGCCACCGTTGTGCTGAACAACGACCCAGTCAACCAGCTGCGCGGCATGCGCGTCCTGGAGTCGGCCGGCCTGCTCAGCAACCTGGCCGACGATGACTCGGTGCTCACCGTGCAGGACGACAAGGCAAAGAACCCTAAGGGCCTGAAGTTCACCGAAGTCAACGCAGAGCAGGTTCCCCAGTACTACACCAAGGATGATTCCGTGGACCTCGCGGTCGTCAACGGCAACTTCATCGTTCAGGCGAAGCTGAACAAGGATGAAATCCTGGCTCAGGAGTCCGGTGAGAACAACCCGAACGCCAACTTCCTGACCTGGCGCGAGGGCGAAGAGACCCCAGCTATCAAGAAGCTTGACGAGCTGCTGCACTCGGACGAGGTTCGCGACTACATGAAGAAGACCTGGACCGACGGAAGCGTTATCCCAGCGTTCTAATTTCTAGAACTCCAAGCTCCTGCGGGCCCCGGCATTGCGCCGGTACCCGCAGGAGTTTTCGTTAATTCTGTACACACGGCTTGATCGGTTGTTGGCGAACCAGCATCCGTTGATTCTCGAAGCTACCTCACTATAGAAATATTCGAGCCGAATTCAACCGATGCCCCATTCACTGGTTCCAATCCAACTCGGAGCGGTCCGCGAGCCGCCGGGGCCACATTATTGGGAAACCACAGTCGCTCGCGTTGGACAACGATCAGCAGACCATCGTGGCTCCCCAACGATGCAAAGGTCGCCGAAAGATTGTAAAAGATCGGGATATTCAGTTCCCGCGATAGGGTCGCGACCGCGTCTAAGACATCGTCGACGCCGATGCCTACTTCACTGATGGATAGCATTCGCGGCTTGCCGCTCCCCTCCTCTGCGGCCCCCGCATCGGCGTCCCGGGCGATGAGTTCCAAGATGATGCCCTCGGGCCCAAGAAAATACACCGACCGGGAGTTCCATTCGGTGCCGCCGTAGAATGTGTCTTTCCCGCCAACTGGAAGCAGTTCGACTCGCTCTGCTAGCCACGCATGCGCCCTTTCGAATTCCGAGGGCAGGATTCCAAAGGCAAGGTGGTGCACCCCAGCAAATTCTTCGCCCTGGGTAAGGAACAGCCTGCTTGAACCGATGGTGATTGCTGCGCCGTCCGCACTGGAATCAACGGGACATAGCAAGATGTCCCGGTAAAACGCAGCCGCCTTTGCGACGTCGCTGACGGTTATCGATACGTTGTCGATCTTCATTATTCCGCTGTGCCTCCTACCTTGTCCGGATGAATTGCATCATGGGTGCACAGTAGCTTAATGCCCGTTGTTGAACTAATAGCGGGCTTCGTTACGTCGTTGACTCCCTCCATGAGCGGAAAGGGAGCGTGATGCAAACCGCTGCGAACTTCCTGACGGGAATAAGGCGGTTGGCCATTTGGAAATTGATGGTGGTTTCGCTGTATCACGGGGACCTCGCAAGCCTGTTGAGCATCATGAAAGACATCGATCCACACGGAATCGATATCGAGAAACCAATACAACTAACTGCAGTTAGCTTGAGGTCAAGACCAGCCCGTTGAACTTCTAAATATTTCGTTGAAGATGTTTCGCGTTGAGAACCCACGGCAGGTTATTACAGCTCAGGGGCCCACGCGATATACGCGTGGGCCCCTGAATTGTCTTGCTGAACTTGTACTTAGGCCTTGGCGGCGGCCGCGGCCTTGGCAGCGGCTGGAAGCGCGGCGAAGATCTTCTCCATGGCTGCATCGTCGTGGGCTGCAGAAACGAACCATGCCTCGAACACGCTAGGCGGCAGGTAGACGCCGGAATCAAGCATCGAGTGGAAGAACGGTGCGTAGCGGAAGGCTTCCTGCCCCTGTGCGTCGGCGTAGTTGTGCACGCCCTTTTCAGAGGTGCCGAAGGCGACGGAGAACAGGGTGCCTGCACGCTGGATGGAGTGGTCAAGGCCCTCAGCGGTGAATGCCTCGATGATTGCTTCCTGTAGCGCATCTGACTGCTTGGTCAGGTGGGTGTAGACCTCGTCGGTGGCATGGGTCAGCTGGGCGATGCCCGCAGCCATAGCCACCGGATTGCCGGAGAGTGTGCCCGCCTGGTAGACGGGTCCCAGCGGCGCCAGGTAGTCCATGACCTCGGCGCGGCCGCCCAAGGCGGCGGTCGGCAGGCCGCCGCCGATGACCTTGCCGAAGGTGTAAAGGTCGGCGTTCCAGCCTTCGATCTTCCCGGTCAAACCCCAGTAGCCCGAGGAGGAGGCACGGAAACCGGTGAGCACCTCGTCCACAATCAGCAGCGCGCCGTGCTTGGCGGTGGTGTCCTTGAGGAACTTGTTGAAGCCCTCGCCCGGGGTCACCACACCCATGTTGCATGGTGCGGATTCGGTGATAATGGCTGCAATGTTTGCACCGTGCTCAGCGAATGCCGCTTCGACTGCTGCGCGGTCGTTGTACGGCAGCACTAGGGTTTCGGCCGCGGTGGCCGCGGTGACTCCTGCGGAGCCCGGCAGGGCCAGGGTGGCAACACCAGAACCGGCATCGGCCAGCAGCGAGTCAAGGTGGCCGTGGTAGCAGCCGGAGAACTTGATGATCAGCTCGCGGCCGGTGTAGCCGCGGGCCAGGCGCACGGCGGTCATAGTGGCCTCGGTGCCGGTGGAGACCATGCGTACGCGCTCCACCCCGCCCATGCGGTCCTTGATCAGCTGGCCCAGCTTTGCCTCATCCGGGGTAGAGGCACCGAAGGACAGTCCGTGGTCTACCGCGGCGTGCACGGCTGCCTGAATCTCGGGATGCGAGTGGCCCAGCAGCGCCGGACCCCAGGAGCAGACCAGGTCCACGTATTCCTTGCCGTCGGCATCGGTCAGGTAGGCGCCCTTGGCACCGACCATGAACGGTGGGATGCCGCCGACCGAACCGAAGGCGCGCACCGGGGAGTTCACCCCACCTGGCATGACCTCGCGGGCCTGGGCGAAGAGCAGTTCTGAGTTGGACATGAAGTCTATTTACCTTCCTTGAGCCAGCCGGCGACCTCGGCTGCGTAGTACGTAAGAATCTGTTCGGCGCCTGCGCGCTTGATGGAGAGCAGCGATTCAAGCACCGAGGACCTGCGGTCGATCCAGCCATTGGCGCTGGCGGCCTCGATCATCGAGTACTCTCCGGAAATCTGGTAGGCGGAGACCGGGACCGGGGAAATGTCGGCGATGTCGCGCACGATGTCCAGGTAGCTCATGGCCGGCTTGACCATGATCATATCGGCGCCCTCAGCGATGTCCAGCTCGGCCTCCATGACAGCTTCGCGGCGGTTGGCCGAGTCCATCTGGTAGGTGCGGCGATCGCCGGTCAGCTGCGAGTCCACCGCTTCGCGGAATGGGCCGTAGAAGGCGCTGGCGTATTTGGCGCTGTAGGCCAGGATCGCGGTGTCCTGATGGCCGGCCTCGTCTAGGTACTGGCGGATGACGCCGATCTGGCCGTCCATCATGCCCGACGGGCCGAGCATGTGGGCTCCTGCCTGCGCCTGGGCCACAGCCATCTGCCCGTAGATTTCCAAGGTGGCGTCGTTGTCAACGTTGCCCTTGGCATCCAGCACGCCGCAATGGCCGTGGGAGGTGAATTCGTCCAGGCAGACATCGGACATGACGACCAGCTCGTCGCCGACCTCCGCGCGAACTGCCTTGATGCCTTGATTGAGGATGCCTTCCGGATCGATGCCGGCGCTGCCGTTCTCGTCGCGGTCCTCGGGGATGCCGAAGAGCATGATCCCGCCCAGGCCCTTGGCTGCGGCGTCATTGGCGGCGGCCTTCAACGTATCCATGGTGTGCTGGTAGACACCCGGCATGGAGCTGATTTCCTTAGGCTGGCTCAGGCCTTCACGCACGAAGACCGGCAGGATCAGCTGGCGGGCGGCCAGCTCATTTTCTGCCACCAACCGGCGGATGGCAGGATTCTGCCGCAGTCGGCGCGGACGATGCTGTGGGAAACCCATGGCTTCTTCTCTCCAGTTTCTTCTGACAGGTATATACAAAGTTTAGTTGGATGCACGCAGCAGCTTTGCCGCGGCGGCCGCGATCCCCCGGGGCCCGGGGTCCTCCGCCACCGCGTGAACCGGCAACGCCAGGGCACGCAGGGCTGCGGCCGTCGGTTGGCCGATGGCAATGGTTCTGCACTGCGGGGGCAGGCTTGCACCCGCCAGTTGGACGAAGCGCCGTGCAATGCTCGGGGCGGTGAACACGATCAGATCCAGTTCACCGAGCACCGCCGGGATTTGCTCCGGGGCGATGCTTTGGATCCCCTCGGGCGCCGGACGCCGGTGCACTTCCCGCGCCGCCGGGGCGTGGACCGTGCGGTAGGCGACGGCCTCGGTGACGAACACCTGCTGCTCGGCAAGTCCCTGGGCAAGCGTGGTGCTGGCCAGGTCGCCGTGCGGATAGAAGATCTTCGCACCTGCTTCCGGCCGCCAGCCAGCAAGCATTCCCTCCGCCGACTGCACCCGCGGTCTGAAGGCAGGGTCCAACCCCAAAAGCTCTTTGGCTACCTGCGCGGTCTTGGTTCCCACCACTGCCAGCTTCAGCTCCGGACCCAACTGGCGGCAGTCCAACAGCTGCGCCAGCACGTAGACGGTGTTGGCGCTGGTCACCACCAGCCAGTCGAAGGCGCCGGCGCGAAGCCGTTGGCAGGCCGCCTCAAGTTCCGCGGTGTCCTCCGGCCAGATGGCCGCAATGAGCTGGGCACACCGCGAGGTGATGCCCAGCCGAGTGAATTCCCGTACCGTGGCCGCGGCTCGCGCCGCATCGCGCAGGATCAGTGCGTTGGCGCCCATTGCGGCGGCTAGGCCAGCCCTGCAACGACTGCGGCGCCGTCGGCCAGCATCTGCGTGGCAAGCTCCCGGCCCAGTTCCATGGCGGAGGCAACATCACCCAGCGCCGTCCTGGCGCTGCGGCGCATGACCTCGGAGCCGTCCGGGTTGCAGGCCACCGCGTCGAGGATCAGTTCCTGGCCCTCAACCCTGGCCAATGCACCGATCGGTGCAGCGCAGCCGGCCTCTAGGGTTGCCAACAGCGCTCGCTCGGCCTGAACCTGAAGCCGGGTGTGCAGGTCGTCGAACTGTTCTAGTGCGGCGTCCAATTTCTCGTGGCCGGTCCCCGCAGTGCGGGTTTCAAGGGCCAACGCACCCTGGCCCGGGGCGGGCAGCATGATCCCCGGATCAAGGTATTGCGTGATGTGCTTCTCCAGGCCCAGTCGGCGCATGCCTGCGGCGGCCAGGATTACCGCGTCAAGGTCGCCCTGGGTGGCGCGCCCGACGCTGCCGTCATCCAGCGTATCCCCCACGCCCTTGACCCGGCCCAAGCGGGTGGGCACATTGCCGCGGATGTCAACGATCTGCAGGTCGCTGCGGTAGGCCAGCAACTGGGCCGCACGGCGCGGCGAGCCGGTGCCGATCTTCGCGCCCTCGGGCAGCTGGTCCAGGGTGAGCGCATCGCGGGAGCACAGCGCGTCGCGCACATCCTCGCGCTGCGGGATGGCAGCGAGCACCAGCCCCTCGGGCTGGGCGGTGGGCAGGTCCTTCAGCGAGTGCACCGCAAGGTCGCAGCCGGCATCCAGCAGGTGCTGGCGCAGGGCCGCGGCGAACACGCCGGTGCCGCCCAAGGTGGCCAGTGAACCGGTCACTACATCGCCCTCGGTCTTCACCAGCACGGTCTGAACCTCAAGGCCGGAGATCTGCGCCAGCGCATCGGCGGCCCACCCGGTCTGGGTGGTGGCCAGTGCGCTGGCGCGGGTGCCTACGCGAAATGTTTCGCTCATGCCTGCGGCACTCCCACTTCGGAGTCCACGGCGCCGATGGTCGGGCGCAGGGTTCCGTCAAGTGCCGCCTTTTCGCAGCAGCCAGGGCGGCAGACGTCGAACCATGGACCGCCCTCGACCACCGAGCAGCGGCCCCCGCGCAGGGCCTTGCCATCCGCGCCTGCCAGGCGCTCCTCGACCAGGTCGATCAGTCCGGAGACGAAGGCCTGGTGGGTGCCGGGGGTGGACACACGATCGAAGGCCAGGCCCAGCTCCGCGCAGGTGTCCTTGGCCTCGGTGTCCAGATCCCAAAGCACCTCCATGTGATCGGAGATGAAGCCGATCGGCACCACGACGACGCCGTCCACGCCTGCGGCGGCGTCTTCCTCCAGCGCATCGTTGATGTCGGGTTCCAGCCACGGGGTGTGCGGGGCGCCGGAGCGGGACTGGTAGACCAGCGAATGCTCCAGGCCCGCGGCTTCCTCCACATTGGCCAGGATGTAGTTGGCCACCGCGCGGTGCTGCGTGGTGTACAGGTTCTCATCCAGCGTGGCGCGGATGGCCTCCGGGCCGGCGGCGTTGGCGTCGGACATCGGGATCGAGTGCGTCACGAAGACGATCTTGATCCGTCCCTCGGCCTTGCCGGCGGCCGCAAGCTGTTCGCGGACTGTGGCCAGCGAGGTGCGCAGCCCGTCAACGAACGGGGTCACGAAGGCAGGGGTGTCGAAGAACTGGCGCAGCTTGTCCACTTCCACCACGCCCTCCAGGTTCGTGGCGCGCAGGCCCATGCCCAGATCCTCGCGGTACTGGCGGCAGGCCGAGTAGCCGGCGTAGGCGCCGGTGCCCATGAGCAGCACCTTGCGGTGGCCGTCGGCGGCCATCTGTTCAAGGGTGTCGTTCACGAATGGATGCCAGTTGCGGTTGCCCCAGTAGATCGGCAGGTCGATGCCGCGGGCTGCAAGCTCGGCTTCCAGCGCCGCCTTCAGCGCGCGGTTTTGGGCGTTGATCGGCGAGACGCCGCCGTTCTTGCGGTAGTGCACCGCCACTTCTTCCAGCCGCTCATCGGGGATGCCGCGGCCGCCGGTGACATTGCGCAGGAACGGGATGACGTCGTCCTGGCCCTCTGGTCCGCCGAAGGACGCCAGAAGGATCGCGTCGTAGGCCTTGGGCTCCATGCGGCCGTGCTCGTCGTAGCCGGTGCGCGGGTCGAAACTCTGGGTCACTGCAGTACCTCAAGTGCCTCGGCGGCGGAAATGCGGCGCCCGGTGTAGAACGGGGTTTCTTCGCGCACGTGGTGGCGCGCCTCGGTGTAGCGCAGGTGGCGCATCATGTCGACCAGGTCGATCATGTCGTCGGCCTCAAGGCAGATCTGCCATTCGTAGTCGCCGAAGGAGAAGGCAGCCACGGTGTTGGCCAGCACGTTCGGGAACTCGCGGCCCAGGATGCCGTGGTCGCGCAGCATCTTGCCGCGGGCCGCAGGGTCGATGGTGTACCAGTCGTGCGAGCGGACGAACGGGTAGACGGTCATCCATTCCTTGGCTGCGATGCCGCGGGCGAAGGCCGGCGAGTGGTCCTTGGCGAACTCGGCCTCACGGTGAACGGCCATGGTGGAGTAGGCGATCTCGGTGCCTTCCAGCAGCGCCGAACGGCGGATCTGGCGCATCGCGGACTGCAGCAGCTCGGCCGCCGGGCCGTGGACCCAGATCATGATGTCGGCGTCTTCGCGCATGGCGGAGACATCGTAGATGCCGCGCAGGGTCACGCCCTGTTCTGCAAGCTTTTCGGTCAGCGCGTCGAACTCGGTGGCAGCGGCAGCGGAGCGCTGGACAACCGCCGAGCGCTTGAAGATGGTCCACAGGGTATAGAAGAAGGTCGGATTTTCACCAGCGTTTTCGCGTTCGCGAATGACTGGTGAATTGTGCTCCGGTGCGTTGCTCACTTACTGTCTCTCCTTGATCAATTGATCTGAATTCGGTCTTAAAGTCTTTAGCTGGCGCTGATGGCTACCGCACCGCGGGCGTGGTTGATGACCCGAGCCAGCCCGGTGCCTGCCAACCAGGCACCAACCACGTCGAGGCCGTGAATTTCTGCGGTTGCGGCGCGGACCTGGCTGCGGCGTTCGACTGCCGCAGTTCCCTGCAGCGGAACCATGTCGCTGAAGCGCGAGACCGCGCTGCCCAGGACGTCCTCCGGCTGCAATTGAACACCCAGAATCTTTGAGGCGTCTTTGATAGCCTCCTCGATCAGTGCCGCGTCGTCCCCGCCGGCTACCAGTTCGTCCGCTTCGCCGATGCGGCCGTAGGACAGGCGCACCACGTGAGTTCCCGGTCCGCTCTGCTCCCCCAACCACGGCCATTTAGCACTTGAATGGGTCAGCGCCTTGGCGTGCACCGGTGCGTTGCGGGCCACCAGTACCCCCGAACCGCGCGGAGCGTCGTCAAGCTCCGGCTTGTCAACCACCAGGATGGCTAGGGCGATCGCGTTGGACTGGTTCTCGGCGGCGATCTGCTTCACTTCGCCGAGCAGTGGATTGAGCAGCGCAAGGGCCGGCTGCGCCTCGGTGGCGATGACCACCCGGTCGGCCTTGAGCTCCTGGCCCAGGGTGTGCACGGTGAACGGCTGCGCCGCAGCCTTATCGCGGGTGATCGAGGTGACCGGCGAGTTGCGCACCAGCAGCACCCCTGCCTTGCTCAACCGTCCGGTCAAGGCTTCGATCAGCGTGTACATGCCGCCGTCAAGGCCCGCCACGCGGGAGCCGGCCGGGGCCGAATCCTGCAGCGCGGTCACGGCACGGGCCAGGGAGCCGGTTTTCTGCATGGCCTCGCGCAGTCCCGGCGCGGCGGCGTCGATATCGATCTGCGCCGGGTCCGTGGAATATACGCCGTTGACCACCGGGGCCACCAACTCGTCAAGCACCGCCTGGCCCATGCGTGAACGCACCACTTCGGCCAGCGACAGTTTTTCGGTAGCCCATTTCCTGCTCATCGGGGTGATCAGGTCGGCGGCGGCGCGGACGGTGGCGGCGCGTCCGATGATATTGCGCACCTCATCGGTGCGCACGGTGCCGGGGATGCCCAGCAGCGCGGTGGCGGGCAGCGGGTTGGCCAGCAGCTTGTCGTTCTCCGCGTGGATCAGCCAGGCGCGCTCACCGGAGGTCTGTACGATCGCTTCGCCCAGGTCGAGCTCGTCGAGGTAGTTGGCGACGCTGCCGCCGCGGACCGCGAAGGACTCCGCCCCGGCGTCGAGAAGCAGACCGTCCACCTCGGTGCGGCGCACGCACCCGCCGAAGCTGTCGGCGGCTTCCAGCACCGTCACCCGGTAGCCGGTTTGGCGCAGGTCGCGGGCCGCCACCAGTCCTGCCACGCCGCCGCCGATGACAATCGCGTGGGGCGCTATGGCCTCCGACTGCTTGGCGGCGGCGCGCTTGTGCACCTGTGCCTCGGTGGCTGCACGCACCTTCTCAAGCAGCCGCAGTGCATGTGCCGCAGCATCCGTGGCAATGTCTCTGCGGACCTTCGGCCCAGGGGCCTGGGATTCCGCCGCCGGCTGGTTTTCGCTGCGCTGGTCCTTGATCACGTACCGATGCACCTTCTACCTTTGAGTTTTTGTTGCTGCCTGTAGTTCCTAGCTTAGTCCGCTGGTCCTACAGCGAATGAATGAGCTCGACCACCTTGGTCAGCACCGCGGGGTCAGTGGTCGGCGGAACTCCGTGGCCCAGGTTCACCACATGGCCGCGCGCACCTTCACCGGCGGCAACCACCTGGCGCACATGGGCTTCGAGCACCTCCCACGGTGCGGCAAGCAGCGCCGGGTCGATATTTCCCTGCACCGACACACCGGTGCCCAGTCGTTCGATGGCGGTGTCCAGCGGGATCCGGTAGTCGACGCCCACGGTGTCCACACCCACGTCGCGCATCGCGGTGAGCAGCTCGCCGGTGCCGGTGCCGAAGTGGATCAGCGGTACGCCGAGCTCGCGGACGAAGTCCAGCGCGCGCGATGAATAGGGTGCGACGTACTTCTGGTAGTCGGGCAGCGAGAGCGAACCGGCCCAGGAGTCGAAGAGCTGTGCGGCGGAGGCCCCGGCCTCTACCTGTGCGCGCAGGAACTTGCCCGACGCGTCGGCGGCCCATTTCATCAATCCGTCCCAGACCTTGGGGTCGGTGTGCATCATGGTGCGCGGGCCCAGGTGGTCGCGGCTTGGCTTGCCCTCCACCATGTAGGCGGCCACGGTGAACGGCGCGCCGGCAAAACCGATCAGCGGGGTGCTGCCCAGTTCGGCGACCGTCAATGCCACCGCCTGGCGGATCGGTTCCAGCGACTCATCGGTCAGCTCTGGAAGGTTCGCCACCTGTTCCTTGGTGCGGATCGGGGTGTCGAGCACCGGGCCAACTCCCGGGACGATGTCTACGCCGATGCCCGCAAGACGCAGCGGGATCACAATGTCGGAGAAGAAGATGCCCGCGTCGACCTTGTGACGCCGCACCGGCTGGAGAGTAATCTCACTTGCCATGGCTGGGTCCAGGCATGAATCAAGCATGCTCACACCTTCGCGCAGCTTCATGTACTCGGGCAGGGAACGGCCTGCCTGACGCATAAACCACACCGGGTGGTGGGACGGCTTGCGGCCGGTCAAGGCCTGGATCAACGCGGAATCTTGGGTACGTCCATCGATCATCGGATGGTTCTGCGACAGAGTCATGCTTCAATTCTGCCAACTGTTGCTCGCAAAAGCCCATTTGACGCCAACTTGTTCACGCAATGGTGAGCCATATGACCCCTCTCAGACCTGCTGTCTTAGGCAAACCTGCGTTGTTTTACAACCCATAGAAGATTATTCTTGGGACATTGTGGTTTTCTTTTCTCTTGTCGCATCGCATTCGCAGCTCGACCTTGAGACCGTGGCACAAATTAGCGCCTCGGCCAGCGGGCTGGCCGCTGCCTCCGTTAACGACTCGACCGCCATCAACGGCGCGGTCGTGTTGGCTACCTGCAACCGTTTTGAGGTGTACGCAGACGTCGAGAACGTCGAGGATGCCGCCGCGCACCTGGTCAACCAGCTCGCAGACAGTGCAGATCTGCAGGCAGATTTCCTGGCTCGGCAGCTCACCGCGCTGGAAGGCGACTCGGTCATCGAGCACCTGTTCTCGGTGGGTGCCGGACTTGATTCGGCGGTAGTCGGCGAACGTGAAATCGCCGGACAGGTCCGCCGGGCGCTGACCCAGGCTCAACAGGAAAAAACCACCACCAGCGGCCTGACCAGACTCTTCCAAAACGCCACCCGCGCCGCCAAGGACGTGGGCACCAATACCAACCTAGGATCCCAGGGCAAGTCGGTCGTTGCAGTGGCGCTCGACCTCGCCGAAGAACTGACCGACGAAAACACCGCCTGGGCCGAACAGGACGTTGTGCTCTTCGGCACCGGATCCTACGCCGGAGCCACCATGGCCCTGCTCAAGGAGCGCGGCGTCGAGCGCATCTCGGTCTATTCCAGCTCCGGACGCGCGGCCGAATTCACCGCCAAGCGCGGCGGCTTTCCACTGACCGAAGAGCTGCTCCCCCAGGCCCTGCGCGAGGCCGACATCATCGTTGGCTGTTCCGGCGGCGGACACCGCCTTGACCGCAGCTTCCTTGAACAGGTCAGGGTGAAGAACCATCCACTGGTGGCCATCGACATGGCCCTGTCCCATGACTTCGACCCGGCGCTCGTGGAAATGGCCGACGTCAACCTGATTACCCTTGAGTCGGTGCGCATGGCGGCCCCCACCGATCAGGCGCTGGCGGTTCACGCCGCAAGCCGGATCGTGAAGAAAGCGGCCAAAGAGTTCTCCAATGCACAGCGCGAACGCGAGGCAGACTTCGCCATCGTCGCCCTGCGCCAGCACACCAAGGCGGTCTTGGATGCCGAAGTTGCCAAGGTCCGGGCGCAGCACGGCTGCACCGCCGCCGCTGAAGAAGTTGAACTTGCCATGCGGCGCATGATGCGCCAGCTGCTGCACATCCCCACCATGCGCGCCCGCGAATTGGCGGCCGAGGGACGTACCGCTGACTATGTCGCTGCCCTTGAAACCCTGTACGGCTTGGAACTGAACGAGCCCGAAGAGCCCAAGGCGGCGCCCCTGCCCGCCGAATGCCCAGCCGACGCAGAGACCCGGTCCGCGTAGCCTTCCACGAAACTTTCGTGACGAATTCCACATTATTCGTGAAGCGTGGAATACTACTTGCAAGTAGGCCCCGTAATCCGCGAAATGCAAGATGACGTGGACGGGGCCGCGAAGCAGGTGGAAAGGTCGTAGACGTCATGGGTGAAATAGAAACGCTCAAAGGCAAACGCACACAACGGATGCCACGAGAAGCGCGTCGCCGACAGCTTCTACAAGCAGCCCATCAAGTTTTTGTAGCCAACGGCTACCACGGGGCATCGATGGATGAAATCGCCGAGGTTGCCAAGGTATCCAAGCCAGTGCTCTATCAGCACTTCCCGGGCAAACGCGAGCTCTACCTGGCGCTGCTCGATTCCCACCTTGCAGATTTCAGCAAGCAACTCGATGACGCAATCCGCTCCACCAGCGACAACCGACAGCGCGTCTTCGCCACCATCAACACGTACTACCGGTACATCAAGAGCGAATCCCAGGCCTACCGGCTGATCTTCGAATCGGATGTACTTTCCGATCCGCTGATCGCTGCCCGCATCGAAGAGTTCAACAACAACTTGGCGACGTCGATCTCGCGCGTGGTGGTTGAGGACACCGACCTGAACGAGGAGGAGGGGCTGCTCGCCGGTCGTGCACTGGCTGGCCTCTCGCAGGTATCGGCACGCTACTGGGCCACCACCGACGACGCGGTGGACCAGCACACTGCGGTGGATTTGATTTCCCGTTTAGCTTGGCGCGGAATTTCTCAGTTCCCCAAGGAAAAGTAGCTAAGTTAAAGACAGAGAGCCCTCGAAGCAGGGCGCAGCATCTTTGGAGAGGATCACCAAGAATTATGGAAATCCGCATTGGCATTGCGAATGTTGCCCGCGAAGTCGTACTAGAGTCCGAGCTGAGCAACGCAGAAGTCAACGAACAGGTTGCCAAGGCTATTGCCGAGGGTTCGGTACTCTCGCTCAAGGATCCAAAGGGCCGCGAAGTTCTTATCCCAGCCGCAGGCATCGCCTACGTTGAGGTCGGTCCCGAAGAGGTCCGCCGCGTCGGCTTCGCACAGTAGCAGCAGCTGCCGCAATACAGACAAGAGTCATCGGCTGATGACCACCGACCGGTGGTCATCAGCCGATCACTTTTTTAGTGCCTACGAAGCTGAACAGCTCGAGGATTCCTTCGTTGTTACCTCATGAGCCGCCGGATCCTGCGATAAGCTCAAGCTCACCGGTGCATCTGCCAAGCGCTAGAGTGCTGGTGCTTGGGGTTCCACCTAAACCGTAGAGGTATCGCGTTGGCTGAAAGGCAGGAGGCAGATGATCGAACGAAGCATTCGTCGTCCGCAGAACGTCCCCACCCCGGACCTTGCGGCGCTACTGCACGAACTTGAGGCAGAGTTTGATGTGCCCGCAGACTTTGCAGCAGAAGCACTTCACGCAGCGGAACGGGCTGTCGAAGACCTTGAGCTGCCCGAGAACGACGACACCGATATCCCCTTCTTCACCATTGACCCGCTCGGCGCCACCGATCTCGACCAGGCGATGTATCTGGAACGGACCGATTCGGGGTACCTGGTCCACTACGCAATCGCCGACGTCCCTGCATTTGTTGAATTGGGCGGCATCCTCGATGAGGTCTCGCGCCGGCGCGGCCAGACCTTTTATTTGCCGCAGCGCAAAATCACGCTCTATCCCCCGCTGATTTCCGAAGACCAAGGCTCCCTGCTTCCCGAAAAGCTGCGCAGGGCATTTCACTGGAAAATCTGGTTGGATCCAGACGGCTCCCTGGACAGGGTCGAGCTGACCCGTACTACGATTCGTTCACGGGCCCAATTGGATTATGAATCGGCTCAGGCGCAATTCGATGCGAACCGTGGCGGCGAACAGCTAGCGCTGTTGGCGGAAATCGGCACCGCACGCCTCACCCAGGAACGCCTGCGCGGCGGGGCGTCGCTGAGCCTGCCGGATCAGGAAATCGAACCAGACGGTCAGGGCTATAAGCTCGTGAGCCGCACGCCCCTGCCGTTGGAAGAATTCAACGCACAGATCTCTTTGGTGACCGGCATCGGCGCCGCCCGGCTCATGCTTGCCGCTGGTGTGGGTATCCTGCGCACCATGCCAGCGCCGGATCCCAAGGATCAAGAAGCCTTCCGTGTGCAGGCCTCCCTGCTCGGACGCCCGTGGCCTCAAGACCTCAGCTACGGCGAATACCTGCACGCCCTGGAGCTGGAGGATCCAAAACAGCTTGTCATCATGCATCGGGCGGCTTCGCTGTTCCGCGGGGCCGACTATCAAATCATCAACGGTCAAGATGAAGCAGAGCTCATTCAGGCGGCATTGGCCGCTCCCTATACGCACACCACCGCCCCGCTGCGCCGCCTGATCGATAGATTCGCGCTGCTCACCTGCCATCTCATCTCCACCGGGACGCCGATCCCCGGACAGCTGCGCAGCGCCATGGCCGAGCTGCCAGAACTCATGCGAGCAAGCTCCGCCGCAGCCAACCGAGCCAGTCGAGCTGCTGTTGACCTGCTTGAGGCGTACACCATGCAGCACCGCGTCGGCGAACAGTTCGAGGCGATCGTGCTTTCAGGTTCAGCGGCCAACGGCGATTCAACCACGGGCAACGGCAAATCCAAAGCAGGGCAGTTGCAGTTGGTCAGCGAGCCGATCACCGGCAGCTTCACGGGTGCGGGCGAGCCGGGAACGTTGGTGAAGGTGAAGCTTGTTCTGGCTGATCCCAAGAGAAGAAAAATTCATTTCGAAGTTGTGGCTTCGAACTGACGAACAGTTGATTTCAAGCTGAACCAGTTATGCTGTCATTATCACTAAATAGGATGCCCGATCGCACAGGGCTGATATAACGACCAGTTACCTGATGACTTCCCAGCGGTCATCTTCAAGCGACGTCCACCGAATCAGGCGCGTTGCGTGCACAAAGCGATCGGCTCCGCTGGACCCGCACCGCAGGCTATGAGGCCCGGTGCCACAACGAAATGAGAACTCAGAGATCGTGAGCGAAACGACGCTAACGGCAGATGCTGCCGATACCCCCGATGAGAACACCGCCACCCAGGCGCCGCAGCAGAGCTTTGCAGACCTCAATGTCCGCGAAGACATCGTCGCTTCCCTGCTCGAAGCGGGAATTGAATACCCCTTCCCGATCCAGGCGCTGACCCTTCCGGTGGCCCTGGGCGGCAACGACATCATCGGCCAGGCCAAGACCGGCACGGGCAAGACCCTCGGCTTCGGCATACCCGCCCTGCAGCGCGTGATCCGCGAGGGCGATGCCGGCTACGAAGGCCTCGAACACCCGGGAGCCCCGCAGGCGCTGATCGTTGCCCCAACGCGCGAACTGGCCATCCAGGTCGGCGCCGACCTTGCTGTGGCTTCAAAGCATTCGGGCATTCGCATCACCACCATCTACGGCGGCCGCCCCTACGACGAGCAGATCGCGGCCTTGAAGGCCGGCACCGATGTGGTCGTGGGCACCCCGGGGCGTTTGATCGACCTGAACCGCCAGCGCATGCTCAACCTGAAGCAGGTGCGCACCGTGGTTCTTGACGAGGCCGACGAAATGCTGGATCTGGGCTTCCTGCCCGACGTGGAGCGCATCCTTGCAGCGCTGCCCCCGGTACGCCAGGCAATGCTCTTCTCCGCCACCATGCCGGGCGCCGTGATCACCATGGCCCGCCGCTACATGTCCCGCCCGACGCACATCCGCGCGCAGGATCCGGAGGACGACGGCTCACTGACCAAGCGCAACATCCGCCAGCTGGTCTACCGCGCGCACAACCTGGACAAGGACGAGATGGTGGCCCGCCTGCTGCAGGCCGAGGGCCGCGGCAAGACCATCATCTTCACCCAGACCAAGCGTTCGGCGGCCAAGCTCTCCGATGAACTGGTGGACCGCGGCTTCAACGCCGGCTCGCTGCACGGCGACCTCGGCCAGGGTGCGCGCGAACAGGCGCTGAAGGCCTTCCGCTCCGGCAAGGTCGAGATCCTGGTAGCCACCGATGTGGCGGCCCGCGGCATCGACGTGGACGACGTCACCCACGTGGTGAACCTGCAGTGCCCCGACGATGAGAACACCTACCTGCACCGCGTCGGCCGTACCGGCCGCGCCGGCAACACCGGCACCGCGGTGACCCTGGTGGACTGGGACGATGTGCCGCGCTGGTCGCTGATCAACAAGGCCCTGGGCCTGAACGTGCCGGATCCGGTGGAGACCTACTCCTCATCGCCGCATTTCTTCGCTGACCTTGAGATCCCGAAGGGCACCAAGGGACGCCTGCCGCGCGCCAAGAAGAGCGCCGCCGCGGAGGGCGACGGCTCGCCGCGCGAGTCCTCCCAGCGCACCCCGCGCCGCCGCAACAACTCGCGCAGCCGCACCCGCACCGTGAACGGTGAGAAGCAGAACCGTGAGGATGCTTCAACGCAGGGCGGCGACCGCCACGGACACTCGAAGGGTAAGCAGGACCGCCCGGCCCGCGAGGCCGAGCGCCACCGCGAATCCCACCGTTCGGGCGAACAGTCGGGCTCAGCTGAAGAGGGTTCGGCGCAAGCACGCCGACGCCGTCCCCGCCGACGCACCCGCAGCACCGAAGGCGGAGCGCAGGACTAGCCTGCGTCCCCATCCGTATTTTTGAAAGGATCGAGTCCCTACGGTGCTTGTTCAACCCCAAGATCCACCGTTGTCTTCACCGGAAGACGGCGCTGAACCCTCGGTGTCGTCCCCGGCTGAAGAGAACACTGTGTTCTTTGGCGATAATATGTCTGTCCTTTCCGCCCTCCCGGATCAAAGCTTCACCTTGATCTACGTGGATCCGCCGTTTAACACCAAACGCAAGCAGACCCGTTCGGAGCGCACCATGGTGCGTGCCGAGGAGGGCGAGGGAACCCATGTGGGTTTCAAGGGCCGCAGCTACACCACCGAACTCGGCTTGGAGCGTTCCTACCATGACAGCTTTGACGACTACCTGAGCTTTATTGAACCGCGGCTGCTCCATGCCCACCGGTTGTTGGCAGAGGACGGCACCCTGTATGTGCACCTCGATTACCGCGAGGTGCACTACGTCAAGGTGCTGCTCGATCAGATCTTCGGCCGCGATTGCTTCCTGAACGAACTGATCTGGGCCTACGACTACGGTGGACGCGCCAAGAGCCGCTGGCCTTCAAAGCACGACACCATCTTGGTGTATGTGAAGAATCCGAAGAAGTACCACTTTGATTCGGCGGAGGTCGATAGGGAGCCGTATATGGCCCCGGGGCTTGTCACCGAGGAAAAACGGGCCAAGGGCAAGCTGCCCACCGACGTTTGGTGGCATACCATCGTCTCCCCCACCGGTAAGGAAAAGACGGGATATCCGACGCAGAAGCCCGAGGGCATCCTGCGCCGGATCGTCACAGCGTCCTCGCGCCAAAACGACTGGGTGCTCGATTTCTTTGCCGGCTCGGGCACCACGGGTGCAGTGGCCGCGAAGCTCGGCCGCAACTTTGTGCTGATCGACCAGAATCCTGAAGCCATCGAGGTCATGCGCCAGCGCCTGCCTGAGGGCACAAGGTACATCGAATCCTAGAGCAGGGCCCGGCTTCCGGTTCCCTGCTCCACAATCCGTTCAAGCATCTTCGGCTCGGTGAGATTCTCACCGAGCCGATTGAGCTTTCCGGTGCCGTGGTAGTCCGATGATCCGGTGACAATCAAATCGAAGCGCTCGGCCAGTTCAAGCAGCTCGTTCTTGCCCGCCTCGGTGTTGTCCCGGTGATGCACCTCGACCCCGCCCAGACCCGCCTCGATCATCTCGTGAAAGGTCGAGTCGGGGACGACCCGACCACGCAGGGATGCCTTGGGATGGGCGAACACCGGTACGCCGCCGGCGGCGCGCACCAGCCGCACCGCCTTGGCGGGTGAAATCGCCGGATGCGACACATAGTAGCGCGAGCGGGAAGAGAGCATATTGGCAAAGGCCTCATTGCGGTGCGCGACGACTCCCGCAGATACCAGGGCGTCGGCAATATGGGGGCGGCCCACGGTGGCTCCCGGCTGGCAGTGCGCCGCCACCAGGTCCCAGGAAATCGGATAGTCTTCCGCGAGTCGTTCGACGATGCGCTGGGCGCGCACAATGCGAGAATTGCGGGAAATTTCAAGTTCGTCCAACAACAGCTGGTAATTGGGATCCTGCAGGTATGACAGCAGGTGGACGCTGATCCCGTGCTGATCCTGGCAGGTGATTTCCATGCCGGGGACGAAGCCAATGCCAAGCCGCTTCGCAGCATCTCGTGCCTGCTCCCAGCCGCTGGTCTGATCGTGATCGGTCAATGCAACTACATCCAGGCCGGCCGCCGCGGCGGCGGCGATCAGCTGGGCTGGTGTTTCCGTGCCGTCGGAGACATTTGAATGAGTGTGCAGGTCGATACGCATACTCTAGGTTATCCTGAGCGCTGATTCTTTGGCGGCATACAGCAGATGGTGACACACTGGAAGCTATGACCAATCAAGTTTCATCGCCTTCGGGCAGCGACCAGCCATTGGAAGACCGAGTGAATAACCGTTCCCAGCGTCCTACCTCTGAATCTTTCAAGCAGTTCATGGCCTCCTCATGGGCCGCTGATACCTCCCAGCTTCCCGCCGAAGACCCGGCAGCAAGCTATGCAGCAGCCCGCCGCGCCAAGCTGTCCTCGGCTTTCCCGGGCGAACGTCTGGTCATCCCCGCCGGCCCGCTGAAGGTCCGCTCGAATGACACCGACTACCGCTTCCGCCCCCATTCGGCCTTCGCGCACCTCACCGGCCTGGGCGTTGACCACGAGCCCGACGCGGTGTTGATCCTGGAGCCAACCGACGACGGCGCGGGCGACGGCGGCAGCAACCATGCAGCCACCTTGTACTTCGCACCGATGGCCGGCCGCGACAGCTCGGACTTCTACCTTGATTCCCGCTCCGGCGAATTCTGGGTGGGCCCGCGCCCTACCCTGAGCACCATGTCCGCCCGCACCGGCATGCCCACCGAATCCCTGGAGCAGCTGGAACTTGCGATCACCAAGAACTCCGGCCCGCAGGCCCTGGGCGGCACCCGCATCCGCCTGCTGCGCGCGGTGGATTTGAACGTCGAGGCGCTGGTCGACACCTCGCGCATCAACACCAGCCAGGACCTTGAGGCATCCGACGCGCTGGACAACCAGCTCTCCGAATTCGTCTCCGAACTGCGCCTGATCAAGGACGCCTATGAGGTGGCAGAGCTGCGCAAATCGGTCAACGCCACCATCGTGGGCTTCGAGGACGTAGTACGCAGCCTGGACAAGGCCGTCGCCCACGAACGCGGAGAACGCGTCGTCGAGGGTGCATTCTTCGCCCGCGCCCGCCTTGAAGGCAACGACCTGGGCTATGACACCATCGCCGCCTCGGGCAACAACGCCACGATCCTGCACTGGATCCGCAACAACGGTGCCGTCAACGAGGGCGAGGTGCTGCTGCTGGATGCCGGCGTGGAGGCAGACTCGCTGTACACCGCTGATATCACCCGCTCCATCCCAGTTTCCGGCAAGTACACCGAGGTCCAGCGCCGCGTCTACGAAGCCGTGCTCGACGCAGCCGACGCCACCTTCGCCGCGGTCAAGCCGGGCCTGAAGTTCCGCGACCTGCACCAGATCGCCACCCGCGTACTGGCCGAGCGCCTGTCCGAGTGGGGCATCCTGCCGGTATCTGTAGAGGAAGCGATGGATCCCGAAGGCCAGCAGCACCGCCGCTGGATGCCGCACGGCACCAGCCACCACCTGGGCCTCGACGTGCACGACTGCGCCCAGGCGCGCAGCGAGCTGTACCTAGATTCGGTGCTGGAAGAGGGCATGGTCTTCACCATCGAGCCGGGCCTGTACTTCAAGAAGGAAGATCTAGCGATCCCCGAAGAGTACCGCGGCATCGGCGTGCGCATCGAGGATGACATCCTGGTCACTGCCGACGGCGCCGAGTCGCTCAGCGCAGCCCTGCCGCGCACGGCGGACGACGTCGAGGCATGGATGGCACAGCTGCGCGGCTAGCAGCAGCTTCCAGCCGCAGGCAACGGTCGGCCACCCAGCACGGGTGGCCGGCCGTTGCCTGTTTAATCGCGCCACGCAGTAGATACAGCCCAGGCCCTCAGCAATCTGCTGAGGGCCTGGGCTGGTCGTGAATCTGCGGAAGGGAAGCTAGGCGTCCTTGTTGCCCTGCTCATCCTTTGTCTCGGCCTGTTCCGGGGCATCTGCCGGGGCTGACGGCGCGGAGGCCGGCTGGCTGACGGTTGGTTCTTCCTGGGCAAGATTCGGGGCGGGCCGCGCCTGGTTGTCCTGGGCTGCGCCCTCCTGAGCAGGCTGAGCAGGCTGAGCAGGCTTGGCCTCCGGGGCTTCGGCAGGGGTGGTCTCCACGCGGACTCCGTAACGCGGGCGGCCGTCCGGCAGGTCGGGGAACTGGCCGTTCGGGCCGTCCTTCTTCGCTTCGGGCTGCGCCGGAGCGGCGGTCCCCTGCGCCGGGGCGGCCGGTTGTGCCGGCGCCTGCTGCGCCATCGGCTGCTGCACCGGTGCGCTCGGCATCGGCTGCTGCGGGCGCATCGGCAGCTGGGAAGCCAGCGTGCGGGCGGCCTGCGCGTGCTCAAAATCGACCACTACGTCAAAGCTGGTGGCGACGAATTGGCTGGAGGAAGCGAAGTCGCGCTTGCCTCGACGGGTGGAGTAGCTGATCACCCCGGCGATCATCCAGATGGCCATGCCCAGACCGACGGCCGAAAGAATCTGGTAGACACCGTTGTTGCCGCCGGTAAACAAGGACATGAGAAGGCCGACGAACAGGCCCATCATGGCACCCTGTGCGGCGCCGGCCAAGGCAACCTTCGGATAGGAGAGCTTGGCAGTCACGCGTTCAACCGTGCGAACGTCATTGCCGACGATGGTCACCGAAGCCACCGGGAAGTCGTTGTCGGCAAGGTAGTCGACAAGCTTCTGGGCGTCGAGGTAACTGGTGTAGCGACCCAACAGCTCACCGCGTGGCAGTCCGTTGGCGCTGATCGAATTTACTCCTTGTGGCGAGGTCATACTTATATTGTGCATTGGATTGCTGTGATTGCGCCCAGTTGTGAAGCCGGGATCACTGTGGGCGAAAGAAACCTTGGCATCATGTGTCCCTGCGCACCGCAACTATCGGCTGTGCACGATAACCTAGAAGGGTGAGCGCTCAAGTGTCTAAAATCTTCGTCGCCCGTCTGCTCGGGCTTGACGTCTTCGACCCCTTGGGCGACCGCCTAGGACGCTTACGCGACGTCGTGGTGGTCTCCCGCGGCCCCAAGAAAGCCCCTGCCTGTGTCGGTTTGGTGGTGGAAGTCCCCGGAAAACGCCGAGTCTTCGTTCCGATGACCCGCATCCAGTCCATGGAGTCCACACAGATCATCTGTTCCGGCCTGGTGAATATGCGCCGTTTCCAGCAGCGCGGCCAGGAGACCCTGATCGTTGCCGAAATGTTCGACCGCGTCATCACCTTCGTGGACGGCAGCGGCAAGGGCGTCATCGAAGACATCGGCCTGACCCAGACTCGCCGCGGCGACTGGGAGATCAACGAGTACTACGTCCAGCGCGGCGAGGCCAGCACCTCGCTGCTGGGCCTGCGCAGCCGCAAACGCGACAAGGTTTTGGTGTCTTGGGATGACATCCGCCACGGCCAGCGCAGCGAACCGCAGGCGGCAGATACCTTCGTGGCCACCCACGATGACATGAAGGCCGCCGACTTCGCCGACGCCCTGCATGAAATGAATGAAAAGCGCCGTCTTGAAATTGCCGCGCACCTGCAAGATGAGCGACTGGCAGATGTGCTTCAGGAACTCCCCGACCGCGAACAGGTACAGATCCTCTCCGCGCTGGGCCTGGAACGCGCCGCCGACGTGCTGGAGGAAATGGATCCGGACGACGCCGCCGACCTTTTGGCCGAGGTGTCCGAGGAAACCAAGCACCAACTGCTGGATTTGATGGACGAGGACGAGGCGAAGGACGTACGCCGACTGCTGGCCTATCCGGAAGGCACCGCCGGTTCGATCATGACACCCGTCCCGGTGATCCTCACCCCTGAATCCACCGTGGCGGAAGCCCTGGCCTCCGTGCGCCTGGAGGAACTCTCCCCCGCGCTGGCATCAACCGTCTTTGTGGTTCGCCCGCCCCTGGAAACCCCGACCGGCCGCTACCTGGGCCAGGTCCATATTCAGGCGCTGCTGCGTACGGCCCCTCCCAATCCCTTGGGCGACATCTTGGATACCGAGCTGGAGCCGATGTCAGATCTTGCAGACATTCAAGAAGTGGTCCGCCACCTGGCCACCTACAACCTCACCAGCGTTGGGGTAACCAACAAGGAAGGCCGGCTGGTCGGCGCCATCACGGTTGACGACGTGCTCGATCACATCCTTCCCGACGATTGGCGTTCCCAGGACGCCTAAAACTTTCGAACCGCGCTAGCGGTTCGCCCTCCCTGCCCAGGTGCGGGGCATGCAATGCAGAGAACAGCAGCAAAGGAGTTCACCGGTATGGCTGAACAGCGCAAGACTAGTGGCTTGGACACTCCCCTTGCAGCCCGTAAACGCTTCTGGCCGAAGTTCTCCCCCGACCCGGACGCCTTCGGGTCCACCACCGAGAAGTTCGCCCGGTTCATGGGCACCCCGCAGTTCCTGCTCTACATGACGGTGTTCTGTGCCTTCTGGCTGATCTGGAATACCTACGCCCCGGTACAGTGGCGCTTCGACGATGCGACCATCGGTTTCACCGCCTTGACCCTGATGCTCTCCCTGCAGGCTTCCTACGCCGCGCCGCTGTTGCTGCTCGCGCAGAACCGTCAGGACGACCGTGACCGTGTGGCCCTGACCGAAGACCGGGCCCGCGCCGAACGCAATCTTTCGGACACCGAATACCTCACCCGTGAGCTTGCGGGCCTGCGCCTGGCACTGCGCGATGTAGCCACCCGCGACTATGTCCGCTCCGAGCTGCGCAATGTTTTGGAAGAGCTGCTGGAAACAGCCGACGGTGAAGAGCTGAACCTCCGGGCTAAACGTAAGAACAAGGGCGGTACTCCGCAGACCGGGCTGATCGAAGTGGTGCAGCCTGGCCAAGGTACTAATCGAAAGAATGACCAGAAGTGAGCGCAGCTGAGCAGATTTCCCATGACCGGCTGATTCAGGCGCTGAACTCGGTCATCGACCCCGAACTTCGCAAGCCCATTACCGAGCTGGGCATGGTGGCGGATGTCGACGTGCAGGATTCCACCGCGGCGGCCAAGATCCTGCTGACGGTGGCCGGATGCCCCCTGCGCACAACCATCGAGAACGATGTGCGCGAGGCACTGCTTGAACTAGACGGCGTCGAGCAGGTCACGGTGGAATTGGGTGTCATGGATCCGCACCAGCGGGCAGCACTGCGCGAGCAGCTGGCAAGCCGCCGCACCCCCTTCTCCGACCCCGCCTCGCTCACCCGCGTCATCGCCGTGGCCAGTGGCAAGGGCGGCGTGGGCAAATCTTCGATCACCGCGAACCTAGCCACCGCGCTGGCCGCCCAGGGCCTGAAGGTGGGATTGATCGACGCGGATGTACACGGCTTCTCCATCCCCTCGCTGATGGGCATCACCCAGAAGCCCACACGGGTGGACGACATGATCCTGCCTCCGGTGGCCCACGGGGTCAAGGTCATTTCCATCGGCATGTTCTTGGATTCTAATCAGCCGGTGATCTGGCGAGGTCCGATGCTGCATCGCTCCCTGGAGCAGTTCCTTTCGGATGTCTACTTCGGCGATCTAGACTTTTTGTTCCTCGACCTTCCACCTGGCACCGGAGACATGGCGATTTCAGTCTCCCAGCTGCTGCCCAATAGCGAACTGCTGGTCATCACCACCCCTCAGTCGACCGCCACCGAGGTGGCAGAGCGTGCGGGGACCATTGCGCTGCAGACCAAGCAAAAGGTCATCGGCGTCGTGGAAAACATGAGCTACCTGCAGCTTCCGGATGGTTCGCGCATGGAAGTCTTCGGTTCCGGCGGAGGAGAGAAGCTCAGTGAGTCTCTCAGCGCGCAGCTGGGCTACCCGGTGCAGTTGCTTGCCCAGCTTCCATTGGAAGAGTCGGTGCGCGTGGGTTCAGATCAGGGCTTGCCCGTGGTCCTGAGCAACTCCGTGGCTCCGGCGGCGCAGGCGCTGCAGGATCTGGCCGCCCGATTGGGAAGTCAACCCCGCGGATTGGCCGGACGTTCACTACCCCTTTCGGTGTAGCTGGCAGATCTTAATACAGGAAAATCCCGTCCACGTGGACGGGATTTTCCTGTATTTAAGTGTGGAGGCAGATTCTAGGTGGCCTCATTGTCAAAGGGCGCAGCCTCGTTGACCGCCAGTGGAGCCTGGGTCAAAGCTTGAGTCGCAATGGCTGTGCGCACCGGCGCCGGCTCGGGCTTGCCCTTGGCTGCATTCAAAGCGTCGTCAAAATCGTCAACGAGCGCTTCTTTGATGATGCGTCGCGGATCGTATTGCCGTGGGTCAAGCTTGCGCCAATCCATGTCGGCGACCTCGTCGCCGACTTCTTCACGCAGTTGCTCCTTGGCACCATTGGCCATGCGGCGAACTTCTTTAACCAAATTCGCCAGTTTTTTGGCATACTCGGGAAGTTTCTCGGGGCCAAGAATGACTACCGCGAGGATGGCGAGAATAATAAACTCGCCACCATTTATACCTAGAAAATCCACGTAATTAAGATTACCTTGTCCAAATCAAACAGGCTAAGCCGGAACGCCTCAGCGCGTCGAAATACTACCCCTGTGCAGCAACACGTCGGCCGAGCGGCAGCAGCGGCAATGAAGTGGTTTTCGGTGCCCGAATCGCAGGATTCCGGTGCGCCAGTGCATCCCGGAGCATCGCGCGGCCGCGGTGGATACGCGAGCGGACGGTACCTAATTTCACATCAAGGATTTGTGAAACTTCCTCATATGAGAAGCCTTCAAGATCGCACAAGACGATGGCCGCGCGGAATTCTGGACTCAGTGCCTTCAGCGCCGCCTGCACATCGACATCAAGGTTGTTGAATTCAAAGTAGCGTTCGGGAGAAGGGGCGGTACCGGGCATCCGATCTTCTGCACCTTCGGCGAAACGATCGAAGCGGATCTTGCTCTTGCGCCGCGCCTGATCCAGGAAAAGGTTAGTGGTGATGCGGTGCAGCCACCCGCCCATCGTTCCAGGGGTGTAACCGTCCAGGGCGTTGAATGCACGAACGAAGGCCTCTTGGGATAGGTCTTCGGCGTCTTGGCGGTTGCCGGTCAGCCGGTAGGCCAACCTGAATACCTGTCCACCGTGTTCATTAACCATCTGATCCCACGACGGCACGGTGGTTTCCGGGTGCGTCAGGGTGGCAGTTGAGCCATTTCGTGTGCTGTTCACACTTAAATTATGTTCGTCCAAGCTGAGTTACAGCTAAGAATCGCCTGCGCAGCGGTTAGCAACCACGCCTTTGCGACGAACCGAAGTACGATTGATGTGTCCCGTTACGCACGATTTCAAGGACTTATCCTCAATGCCTTCGATGAATTCAGATCTTCTTGCGTCCTGGAGCTTTAGCCAGACCCAGGTTCATGAGAAGGAATCTGTCGCACCCCTCCGTGAACGTTCAGCAGATTTGGGGGTTCAGTGCATCGATCCTGCGGGACGATCAATGCTGCAGCTACTGTGCACCCTGCACAGGCCGAAGAACATCGTTGAAATCGGTTCGGGGGTAGGCGTTGCTTCCTTGGCGATGCTTGAGGTGCTGGGACGTGAGTCCACGCTGACAGCAATCGAGTCCAGCCTTGAACATGCCAACGCCATGCGCCAAGGTCTGCGCGAGGCCGGCGTCCCTTCAGCTCAGGCGCGAATTATTCATGAACGTGCGGAGAACGTCTTAGCACGCCTCGCGGATCACGCCTACGACATGGTGCTCATCGATGCTGGCGGAGAGCTGCTGCTTGAATATGTGGCCGAGGCCAAGCGGCTGATTGGCCCTTCCGGGGTCATCATCGTGAACAATGCCTTCGACCATCACAAATTACCGAAGCCAGCGGTGCGCCAAGCTTCGACCGTCGCTACTCGCGATGCATTGCGGATGCTGCGTGAAGATCCGCGCCTCATCACTCACCTGCTTCCCAGCGAGCAGGGGCTCTTCGTCGCTTCGCTGTTGCCAGCGGGCGTCCGCCGGTAGCATGGGGCAAACAAAAAGGACCGACGATCGTCGGTCCTTAATGGTGCAGCCCTTGAACTGGGCTGAGGATCATAGCTAGTCGGTAACCTCAACCAGGCAATTGCGCAGTTCGGTCGCTTCATCGTTGTTCAATTCAACGACAAGACGTCCACCGCCATCGATTGGCAGACGCAAAATCAGGCTTCGCCCTTCCTTGGTGACTTCCATTGGACCGTCGCCCGTGCGTGGCTTCATCGCAGCCATGTAAGCTATTCCCTTCGTCTATCGATTGTACGCAGCGCATAAATTTACTACGCGAACAATCTATTGCCTGGTTCTACTTCAATCTTATTATGTCTCTGAGTAGGGACCACTTACCTCTTATTATTGCTAATTTTGATCAGTGTCGCTAATCACACGCCGTGAACTCAGCTCACGAATTTCATTTTCGAGTCGGGTGATCTCCGCGGAAAGCACGTCCAAGGTATCGTCGACCTGGTCGCAGCGATAGCCCCTCAGGCCCAGTGAGAACTTCACTCGCTCGATGTCGGCTGCCCGAGGATGTTCCGGCAGCAGTACCGGCGGCAGGGAAGCCTGAGGCTCCGCCAGGCCCACAATCGGTTCCGAGACCACCTCGAAATGCCGACCCGAGTCGCTGATTTTTTGGTGCCGGGTGAGCAGCAACGCGGCGGCGCCGATCACCAGCAGGGCGAGAACAATAAGTAAGAATGGCACAGTATTATCTGCCTGCTAGTCGTTCGGCAGCCGCCTCGTTCATCGCTTTGAATACGATATCCACCGCTTCGTCGGGATCGTCGGTCAGCGTGAAGAGATCAAGATCTTCGGGAGAGATGCAGCGCTGCGTCGCCACGGTGTTTCTCAGCCACTGGACCAAGCCGCCCCAATACTCGGTGCCCACCAGAACAATGGGGAATGAGGTAATCTTCTTGGTCTGCACCAAGGTCAATGCTTCGAAGAGCTCGTCGAGCGTTCCGAATCCGCCGGGAAGCACAATGAAGCCCTGGGAGTACTTCACAAACATGGTTTTGCGCACGAAGAAGTAGCGGAAGTTCATCCCCTTGTTAACCCATGTGTTCAACCCGGTTTCAAAGGGAAGTTCGATGCCAAGCCCTACTGACAACCCATCCTTATCCGCCGCGCCCATGTTCGCAGCTTCCATGGCTCCCGGGCCGCCTCCGGTGATCGTGGTGACCCCGGCTTCCGCAAGACGCTGGCCGATGCGGTAGGCCTGTTTGTAATACGGGCTGTCGACGTCGGTCCGGGCGGATCCGAACACGGCAACGGCTGGTCCGGTGTCGGACATTGAACCAAAGCCGGAAACGAATTCGGATTGAATGCGTAATACGCGCCAGACATCGGTATGAGTGACGTCCTCTTGAGGGCTCTCCAGCAAGTAGTGGTCCAGCTGGTTTTCGGGCTTCTTCCCGGGCCAGCTGGCCTCTATATGCAGCTTGCGTCCGTCATGAGCGTTTTCTTCACTCTTTCGCTTATGAACCATAACTTCACTCTATCCGTTGAATCGATGATTTCAGGTCAAGTACGAAGTCTTGATTACGGAACAATTTCATAACAACTCACTGTGACCTGCTAGAAGTCTCGCGTTGCGCAGGTCACATCAAGTATTGTCTAAGCCATGAACAGCGATCATCAGGCAGAAGCATCTTCAGGCGGGCCAATTGTCCGTCTGGCTGGGGTCAATAAGCACTATGGGACGCTTCACGTCTTGAACGACATCAATCTGGATGTCGCCAAAGGCGAGGTCGTCGTGATCTTGGGACCTTCCGGCTCGGGCAAATCGACCCTGTGCCGAGCCATCAATCGATTGGAAACCATCGACGAAGGAACCATCACCATCGATGGCAAAACCCTTCCCGAAGAAGGCAAGGCACTGGCACGGCTGCGTGCAGATGTCGGCATGGTCTTCCAGTCATTCAACCTCTTCGCTCACAAGACGATTCTTGAAAATGTGACCCTCGGTCCCATCAAGGTCAAGGGCATAAAAAAGTCGGCGGCTGACAAGCTTGCCATGCAGCTGTTGGAACGGGTGGGTGTGGCAAACCAATCGGCCAAGCTCCCGGCGCAGCTCTCCGGCGGCCAGCAGCAGCGTGTCGCCATTGCCCGTGCACTGGCAATGAAGCCGAAAGTCATGCTCTTCGACGAACCAACCAGTGCGCTGGACCCGGAAATGATCAACGAAGTTCTGGACACCATGGTGTCGCTGGCCCGCGAAGGCATGACCATGCTCGTCGTGACCCACGAGATGGGATTTGCCCGCAAGGCAGCGGATCGGGTGATCTTCATGGCCGACGGGCAGATTGTCGAACAGGCCACCCCGGAAGAATTCTTCACAAACCCCCAAAGTGCGCGTGCCAAGGACTTCTTGAGCAAGCTCATTACCAACCACTAAGCATCATCACCGCTTCTTACTAGGAGGAACAATGCGGAAGAATCGTTTTGGAGCATTCGCTGCAATGGCTGCAGTGGCAGCGCTCACCCTGACCGCCTGCGGCGGTTCGGACTCTGGCTCCGAATCCAGCGCCGACAGTGACAGCGTGCGCATCGGCATCAAGTTCGACCAGCCGGGCCTCGGCTTCAAGGACGGCGACAAGTACACCGGTTTTGACGTTGACGTCGCGCGCTATGTAGCCAATGAACTGGGCTACAGCGAAGACAAGATCGAGTTCGTATCCGCCCCATCGGCAAACCGTGAAACCCTCTTGGAAACCAAGCAGGTTGACATGATCTTCGCTACCTACACGATCAACGACGCCCGCAAGCAGCGCGTTGCCTTCGCCGGCCCGTACTTCATCGCCGGCCAGGACCTGCTGGTTCGCGCAGATGACACCGCCATCACCGGCAAGGAATCGCTGGACGGCAAGAAGCTGTGCTCGGTGACCGGTTCGACCTCCGCCGAAAACGTGAAGAAAGACGTTCCCGGTGTGAACCTGGTTGAGCAGCAGGGCTATGCGGACTGCCTTGGCCTGCTGGAATCCGGCAGCATCGACGCCATCACCACCGATGACATCATCCTTGCCGGCCTTGCCGCCACCCCTGCCAACAAGGGCAAGTTCAAGGTGGTAGGCAACACGTTCTCCGAAGAACCATATGGTGTGGGTCTGAACAAGGAGAACGACAAGTGCGAGGCCATCAACACGGCGATCAAGAAGATGATCGACTCCGGCGAATGGAAGAAGGCCTTGGATAAGAACACCGAAGGCACCGGCTACAAGCCATCGGACCTCAACCCGCCGACCAAGTATGAAGCCTGCAGCTAATCCTTAGCACGTTCCACAACTACCGGTGCTGCACCTCGGTTCACCCTCAAGGTGCAGCACCCTTAGTTTCCAGCTCATCGATCCACCAAGGAGAATAAGCCGTGGAAGGCTACCTCAGTCTTTGGGAAGAATACGGTGCGCGCATCATGGAGTCCTTCTGGACCAACCTGCAGCTCACCTTCTGGGCGTTCCTAGCTTCAGCACTTTTGGGCACGATTTTGGCGATCATGCGTATTTCGCCGATCCCCAGCCTGCGCGCCTTTGGCACCGCCTACGTCAATATCTTCCGAAACACCCCACTGACGATTATCATGACCTTCGGTGTCTTGGTGCTTTTCGGTGTTTTTCAACTTCAACTCTCCGATGACTTCCAATTCAATTTTTTCCTGATTGCCATCATCGGTCTGACAATCTACCACGCAGCATTCTTCTGTGAAGCAATCCGCTCCGGCGTGAATACCGTTCCCCTGGGCCAGGCCGAGGCGGCCCGAGCCATCGGCCTTGGCTTCCTGCCGGCAGCCCGTATGGTGATCCTGCCGCAGGCATTCCGCGGCGCCGTGGTCCCCATCGGCAATGTATTGATCGCCCTGATCAAAAACACCACAGTTGCCATTGCCGGTTCGGTGGCCGAAATTTCCGGTCTGATGAAAACCATGATCGAGTACCGTGCCGATCAAGGCATCTTGATCTTCCTGACCGTAGCGATGATGTTCGTCATCATCGTGGTACCTATCGGCATGCTGGTGACCTGGCTGTCGAAGAAGCTGGCGGTGGCACGATGAGCGCACCTACTCGTTCAGTCCTCTTTGACGCCCCGGGGCCGAAAGCCCGCCGGCGCATCCTCATCATCAATATCATCGCCATTCTGGTGTTCATCGGCCTGTTCATCTATCTGCTCAAGGGCTTGCAGGCCGCCGGAGAGCTGGCACCCGAAAAATGGGATGTCTTCCTCGAAAGCACCATCTGGTCCAACTTCCTGTTGCCCGGACTTGAAATGACATTGAAGGCCGCGGCGATTTCGATCGTGACTTCGCTGCTCTTCGGTTTTATCTTCGGCATGGGGCGCCTGACGCATAACAAGATCATCAACGGTGTCAGCACCGTCGTGGTGGAATTCTTCCGCGCGGTTCCAGTCCTACTGATGATGCTGTTCCTGTGGATCATGCTCGCCAACAGCGGATGGATCGAATCCCAGCAGTCACCGTTCTACGCGGTAGTCATTGGCCTGACCCTGTACAACGGTTCGGTGATCGCCGAATTGATCCGTTCAGGTGTACACAACCTGCCCAGGGGCCAGCGCGAAGCCGGCATCGCCATTGGCCTGACCCATGGCCAGAGTCTTCGGATCATCGAGATCCCGCAGGCATTGACGGCCATGCTGCCGGCATTGATCAGCCAGTTCATTGTGATCTTGAAGGACTCGGCGCTGGGCTACATCATCAACTTCAACGAACTGTTGTTCAACGGCAAGTTGGTAGGAACCGGCAACTCGAACATGCTTCAAGCACTGGTGGTAGTTGCCGCGATCTTCATCATCCTGAACTTCGCACTGTCAAAACTTGCGTCCTGGGTATCCAGCCGACTGAGCTCTCGTTCCAAGGGGTAGGAACGCCGTATAAAAATGTGGGGAGCAGTTCAATATGAACTGCTCCCCACATTTTTGTGCTGTTTTCGGCTACTTGCTCAACCACGCCTGTAAGGTGGCAAGACAGTCGCGCACTGCCTGCTGCGGCACATGCTCGTCATCTGAATGCGCCAGCAGCGCATCCCCCGGACCGAAGTTCACTGCTGATATCCCTAGGGCGGAGAATCGTGCAACGTCGGTCCACCCGTACTTGGGCTTCGGTTCTTCTCCGAGCACCGCAATCAATTCGGCGGCAATTTCTTGATCCAGCCCTGGGCGGGCGCCATCGGCGCCATCGGTGCGCACCACATCGAAACCATCAAAAAGCTCGCGAACCACGGCTTCTGCCTGTTCCAGATTCTTGTCTGGTGCAAAGCGGTAGTTCACTTCGACTTCGCAGTAATCAGGGATGACATTGCCTGCCACTCCCCCGTTAATCCTTACCGCGTTCATTCCTTCGCGGAATTCCAGCCCCTCCACGGTGATGGTTCGCGGTTCATAGGCCGCCAACCGACTGAGCACCTGGCTCGCATCATGAATCGCGTTGTGTCCCATCCACGCTCGAGCAGAGTGAGCCGCCTGTCCGTGGGTGCGAACTAGGAACCGGCTGGTGCCATTACAGCCGCCTTCGACCGTGCCGTTGGTCGGTTCCAGAAGTATCGCAAAGTCCGCGCCGAGCAACTCGGGATTGTTGCGCGCCAGGCGGCCCAGGCCGGACTTCTCTGCTTCAACCTCTTCGTGGTCATAGAAGATGAAGGTGATGTCATGCTTCGGATCGGTCAGCAAGGCAGCCAGTGCCAACTGAACTGCCACACCGCCCTTCATATCGGTGGCACCACGACCATAGAGCACTCCGTCAATGACCTGAGACGGTACGGTGCCCTTGGATCCTTCGGTGCGCGGCAGCGGCACCGTGTCGATATGACCAGCCAAGACGACCCGTCGTTCTCGCCCAAGGTTCGTTCGCGCAACAAGTGCGTCTTCATCCCGGTGCACCTGCAGGTGTTCCAATTTGCCCAGCGCGGCAAAAATGAGATCCGCCAGTTGCTTCTCATTACCGGAGACCGATTCGACGTTCATAATCTCTTCGGTCAACACTGCAACATCTTGGCGCAGGTCTAGTTCATTCATCGGGGCCACTGTCCTACGTTTGGAGCTTCACTAGCTTGTCATTTTTAAACGTTACCGTGATCTGAAACGTTAAGATCAGTGTATGACTTCAGAAACTGTGACAGCATCTAGTGACTCATCTGTACGTTTGGCTTCCGGTCACGGGCTTGCCACAATCGCCTCCGACGGCACCGTACTCGACGTGTGGTACCCGGCCCCGGTGCTGGGTGAATTGACCGAGCATTCGGAGGTTGCAGCGGAACTGTCGGCAGCAGCTGCCGATGACGACGCTCGTGGAACCACCCAGAAGCTGGTATCCCTCACCATCAACCTCGATGTTGCGCCGGCCGACACCGCCGATGTGTGGCTGCGCCTGCACCTGCTCTCCCACCGTTTGGTCAAGCCAAATAGCATCAACCTCGACGGTATCTTCGGCCACCTGGCGAACGTGGTGTGGACGAACTTCGGTCCTTGCCATGTCGAAAACTTCGAGCTCACCCGACTCAAGCTGCGTGCCCGCGGCAACGTCGATGTCTTCGGTGTCGACAAGTTCCCGCGCATGGTCGATTATGTGCTGCCTTCCGGCGTGCGCATCGCCGACGCCGACCGCGTCCGCCTGGGTGCCCACCTGGCCGAGGGCACGACCGTCATGCACGAAGGCTTCGTCAACTTCAACGCCGGAACCCTGGGCACCTCCATGGTTGAGGGCCGCATTTCGGCTTCGGTAGTTGTGGGCAACGGCTCCGACGTTGGCGGCGGTGCATCGATTATGGGCACCCTCTCGGGCGGCGGCAAGGAGCGCATCGTCATCGGTGAGCGCGTCCTGCTCGGCGCCAATGCCGGTGTCGGAATCTCCATCGGTGACGATTCAGTGGTGGAAGCTGGCCTCTATGTCACCGCCGGCACGCGCGTGAGCGTTGACGGCAAGCTGGTCAAGGCTCTAGACCTTTCGGGTGTACCGAACCTGCTCTTCCGCCGTAATTCGGTGACCGGTGCAGTGGAGGCATTGCCCCGTGCAGGCCAGACAGTTGAGCTGAACAGCGCGCTGCACGCCAACTAGTCGCAACTTTTCATCGAGAATGCCGGGGAACTTTTCAGTTCTCCGGCATTTGTCTGCTCATCGACTATTCGGGAAAGATGATCGTCACCATGGGCTGTATGAAACCCTGGAATGACTTCGAATCCCTCAACAAAGAGGAACTTGCAAGGATGGTGGCCCCGCCGGTCAGCCAGGCTCGCGGCTCCTTAAGCGGAACGTCGATAATGTGAATCTGTTTTTGTTCTACCTCTGAGGCGTGTTCCACGCCTCGTTCAATGAGGATCTGTTCAATCTCATCCATTCGTTTTGGAATGTAACTGTTACTGTTCGTCTCAAATTCCTGTGCGTGCTGCTGGGCGAATAATGTTGTCTGCCCGTAGTGGGAACGTGCCAACCTCGCCAATTCTGGATACCCCTCGTTCTCCAACCAGTCAAGCAGTTCGGTGCCTGTAGCTGGCGATGTCGGGGTGCGGCCGACGGCGAGCGAATCCCACCAAGAACTCCATTCTTGTTTGATCTGTCCATGGGCCAGATGCGGGCTTGTTCTTTCCTTGACCTCTGAAGCCAATTTGGAGTTAGGGCCCAACTCCGCAGGATTCACCCCCGCTAGCTCCCGCAAGTACAAGGCCATGAGCAAATGCGGATCTGTATACATGGTCAACGACCAATTAGTGCCACGACGAAAATACATCCAAACCACCTGACTCGCCGGAGGGTCTACATCGGCCCTCTAATCCTTAGGATACGCCTGATTCAGGGTTAAAACAGCGTTGGGCGGGGAACCCACTTTCGTGGATTCCCCGCCCAATCACAAGGATTCTTACAACTCGACCAAACTTAGACGCCCGGGTAGTTGCGTGCGGATTCGCCCATGTACAACTGACGCGGGCGGCCGATCTTGGTTTCCGGATCCGAGATCATTTCGCGCCACTGCGCGATCCAACCTGGCAGGCGGCCGATCGCGAACAGCACGGTGAACATCTTCTCCGGGAAGCCCATCGCGGTGTAGATCAGACCGGTGTAGAAGTCCACGTTGGGGTAGAGCTTGCGCGAAATGAAGTAATCATCGCTCAAGGCCTTCTCTTCCAGGCTCATCGCAATGTCCAGCAGTTCGTTGTTGCCCTGCTTGGCCAACAGATCGTGTGCGGTCTTCTTGATGATCTTTGCGCGAGGATCGTAGTTCTTATAGACGCGGTGGCCGAAGCCCATCAGGCGTACGCCGTCTTCCTTGTTCTTGACCTTCTCCATGTACGCATCTGGAGAAATGCCCGATGCCTTGATCTCGCGCAGCATCTTCAGCACAGCTTCGTTGGCTCCGCCGTGGGCAGGGCCCGAGAGTGCGTGGATGCCGGCGGACACCGACGCGAACAGGTTGGCGTCCGAGGAGCCAACTAGTCGAACGGTGGAGGTCGAGCAGTTCTGCTCGTGGTCAGCATGCAGGATCAGCAGCAGGTCAAGCGCCTTGACCATTTCCGGGTCCAGCTCATAAGGCTCCGCAGCGGTGCCGAAGCATAGGCGCAGGAAGTTCTCCACCATGTTCATGGAGTTGTCCGGGTAGAGCAAAGCCTGGCCGATGGACTTCTTGTGAGCGTAGGCGGCTAGTACCGGAAGCTTGGCCAGCAGGCGCAGTGTGGAGCGTTCCACCTGGGCGCTGTCCTTTGGATCCAGCGAATCTTGGTACCAGGTCGACAGGGCCGAAACTGCCGAAGACAGTACCGGCATCGGGTGGGCGTCGCGAGGGAAGCCGCCGAAGAAGCTCTTCAGCTCTTCGTGCAGCAAGGTGTGGCGGCGCAGCGAGTTGTCGAACTCGGTCAGTTGACCTGGGGTCGGCAGTTCACCGTTGATCAACAGGTAAGTGACCTCGGTGAAGTTCGAGTGCTCTGCCAGCTGCTCGATGGGGTATCCGCGGTAGCGCAGGATGCCAGCGTCGCCGTCGATGTAAGTGATCGCAGACTTGGTAGCTGCGGTGTTCATGAAGCCTGGGTCGTAGGTAACATTCCCGGTGGTCTTCAAAAGTGGCGCTACGTTGAAACCGTTGTTGCCTTCAGCTGCCGGAATGACCGGCAGTTCAAGGTTAGATTCACCAAAATGTAGCTGTGCAGACGTTGTGTCTGTCATTGCATCTCCTAACCGGAAAGCGTGTAGTTCCGAAAGGTCAGTCGTCACCGTAGAACATACCGCGCTTTTGCCCTTTTCTGCCAATCAGCGTGTCATCTTCAGAGGTTGACGGAAGAATTCAACCGTTCAACGGCCGCAGCTATCCTTTCGTCGCTCGCGGTCAGCGCCACCCTGACATGCTGCTCCCCCGCGGTGCCGTAAAAGACGCCGGGACCTGCAACTATTCCGAGCCCTGCAAGTCGCTGGATGGTGGTGAAGCTCGGCTGGTTCTCGGTGCACCACAGGTACAGGCCCGCGACAGAGTCCTCAATGGTTAGACCGAAATTCTGGAGGGCCGGGCGCAGCGCTTCACGGCGTGCCCGATAAATCTCATACTGGGTGGTGACGTGTTCGTCATCGTTCAGCGCCACGACCATCGCGTGTTGGATGGGGCCGGGGACAATCATGCCTGCGTGCTTGCGGCTGTTGACCAGTGTCGGCATGAGATTTGGTGCACCTGCGACGAAGGCGGCGCGGTAGCCGGCAAGGTTCGACTGCTTTGAGAGCGAGTACAGCGCAAAGAGGTTATCGAGATTTCCGCCGTTGACCCGTGGGTCGAGAACGCTCGGGATCTGGGACTGATACTCGTCCCAGCCGAGTTCGGCATAGCATTCATCGGACGCGACCACGGCGCCAAGCTCGCGGGCGGTGTCAACGATCTGCCGCAGCTGCTCGACGCTGCGCACCTTGCCGGTGGGGTTGCCCGGGGAATTGACCCAGATGAGTTTGACCCTAGAGCGTTCTTCGTTGCTCAGGGTTTCCAGATCATCGGTCGCAATAGGGGTAGCACCAACCAGCTGGGCACCGATGTCATAGGTCGGGTAGGCGATGGTTGGCCGTACCACGATGTCCCCCGGTCCGATTCCGAGGAACAGCGGCAGCCAGGCCACCATTTCCTTGGAACCCACCGTGGGCATCACGTCTTCAAGGCCAAGGCCCGTCACATTGCGACGGCGGGCGAACCAGTCAACAATTGCCTGCCGCACTTCCTTGGTTCCCTGAGTGGTGGGGTAACCGTGAGAGTTGGCGGCCTGGAACAGAGCATCCTGGATGATCTGCGGAGTGTCATCGATCGGGGTGCCGATCGAGAGATCCACGACCCCTCCTGGGTGCTTTGCTGCAAGCTCGCGATAAGGTGCGAGCTGGTTCCAGGGGTAGTCGGGGAGCTCAAGCATGTGTAATAAACCTAGCCTTGGTTCTGAGGTGGCAAGGCAGCGACAAATGGGTGGTCGTTGCCGGTATTACCAATCTTAGCGGCGCCGCCGGGCGAACCAAGTTCGTCGAAAAATTCTACGTTGGCCTTGTAATAGTCAGCCCACTCATCTGGCACATCGTCTTCGTAGTAGATCGCTTCTACCGGGCACACCGGTTCGCAGGCACCGCAGTCAACGCACTCATCTGGGTGAATGTAGAGCGAACGGTCGCCTTCGTAGATGCAATCAACCGGGCATTCTTCGACGCACGCCTTGTCTTTCACGTCGACGCACGGCTGAGCGATGATGTAAGTCACGGGAGCTGCGACCTTTCCTTGCACATTGTGGTTTCAACTAAAGCCCGTTGGATCCCAATATGCTCATTGAATCCTTTACAAGCTCAAAGTACAGTCTAGTCCTGTTGCTAGGACTTCCAAGGTCCTTCATGACAGCTGTGACGTAACCGACCATTCACATTTCGATTATTGTCACTTCAGATGAATTCTTTTTACAGAAATATGACTAGGGCATGCTGAATTTCAATGATTTATCACCTGGTGACCGTATTGTTCTCCGCTTTCGCTTGAGCGAATCGACGTCGTCCGGTGCCACGCTCAGCGATGCCATCGGATATGTCGTCGAGGTGGCAGACGAAGATATCAGCGTGGAAACTCGACATGGAATTGTCAAGATTCAGCGCTCGTTGATCACCCATGCCAAGCGCGTGCCGCCGGCTCCCCCGCGGCGTGGCTCGCGGCTGACGTCACAGTCGGACCAAGGGTAATCGCCCCGAAATATATTCGCTATCAATGAGTGTCCGACATGTGATTTGAAACTACCAATCACTGAGTGTTTTTCGCGTATGCTGGCACTATGCCAACCGATGAACTCGTTCAAGCCCGTGCACGCGCCCTCAGCTCGCCGCTGAGACTGCGAATTCTCCGCCTGTGCTTGCATGAGTCACGGACCAATAAGGAAATTGCGGATATTCTCGACCTAAATCCCGCCACTTCCCTGCATCATGTGCGCACCTTGGTCAACAGCGGTTTTCTCGAAGCCGAAGAGCCGCGCCGCGGCAATCGGGGCGCCAAAGAAGTTCCCTACCGCAGCACAAAACTCTCTTGGGGTACCCGCATTCCCGATGCTGCCCCCATGCTGGTGGATACATTCCTGCAGGAAATCGATGGGCTGGCGCCGCAGGAAATGCAAATCGTCCGAGTCGGGCTCAAGCTCAGCGAGGCATCGCAGAAGGAAATGATGGGGCGCCTGCGCGAGGTCATCGAAGATTACGCAATGCGCGATCCCGAGGAGAACGGGGTGCCGACCTCGTTGTTCCTTGCCCACCACCTCGACCTGACGGGCAACGACCGCCAGGAAGAACAAAGCGAATAACCAAAAAATATGGTGTCCTTCGGTTTGAAGGACACCATATTTTTTATGCTTTGCGGTTTCTGCGTCGCATTACGCGCAGTGCAGTGACCAGCGCGATCACCGCAGGAACAACCATTCCGTACATCCATAGCAGGGATGCAAGGGTGGGTCCCGGCAGGTACTGGAAGTACGCCGGGCTGAGAATCAGCTGGTCATACCCGAGGTAGGAGATCACTCCGACCGTAACGTAGCAGCCGATGAAGGCGATGGCTCCGGACCAGATCTTCCCTGAGGAGATCGCCGCCCAGTACACCAGCAGTCCCAGCAACAGCCATGCCACGGCAACGCCCCAAATAATCGGAACGTCGCCGATGTAGAACAGCGATGCGTGAATGCTGGTGCCGAAAAGTCCCGCCGCCAAGGCGGCAACCACACCGCGCAATACTGCGCCGAGGTTGCCGCCCTGAGAAGTTCGCTGATTAGGCGCGGGCGCGGGCACGGGTTGCCTTGGCGCGGTCGTTCGCGTTCAGCAGCACCTTGCGGATGCGGATAGCCTCCGGGGTGACCTCAACGCACTCGTCTTCGCGCGCGAATTCGAGGGACTCTTCGAGGGTCAGGGTCTGCGGTGGGGTCAGGTTCTCGAAGCTATCCGAGGAAGCAGCACGCATGTTGGTGAGCTTCTTTTCCTTGGTGATGTTCACGTCCATGTCATCTGCACGCGAGTTCTCGCCGACGATCATGCCCTCGTAGACCTCTTCGGTGGGCTTCACGAAGAAGCTCATGCGCTCCTGCAGGTTGATCATCGCGAATGGGGTGACGACGCCTGCGCGGTCGGCAACGATCGAACCGTTGATGCGGTATTCGATCGGGCCGGCCCATGGCTCGTAGCCTTCGGCCAGCGAAGCGGCAATGCCGGCGCCACGGGTTTCGGTCATGAAGCGGGTGCGGAAACCGATCAGGCCGCGGGCGGGAACCATGAATTCCATGCGAACCCAGCCGGTGCCGTGGTTTGCCATGTTGGTCATGCGGCCCTTGCGCGATGCCATCAGCTGGGTGATGGCGCCCAGGTACTCGTCAGGCACGTCGATGGTCATATGCTCCATTGGCTCATGCACCTTGCCGTCGACCATCTTGGTCACAACCTGCGGCTTGCCCACGGTCAGCTCGAAGCCTTCGCGGCGCATCTGCTCAACGAGGATCGCCAGGGCCAGTTCGCCACGGCCCTGAACCTCCCAGGCGTCGGGACGCTCGGTTGGCAGCACGTTCAGCGACACGTTGCCGATCAGTTCCTTGTCAAGGCGGTCCTTGACCTGGCGTGCGGTGACCTTGGCGCCCTTGACCTTGCCTGCCAGCGGCGAGGTGTTGATACCAATGGTCATGGAGATTGCCGGTGGGTCAACGGTGATCAGCGGCAGCGGCTTCGGGTTCTCCAAGTCGGTGAGGGTTTCACCGATCATGATGTCTTCGATGCCTGCAACTGCGACGATCTCGCCCGCGCCCGCTTCTTCAGCTGGAACGCGCTGCAGACCCTTGGTGGCCAGCAGTTCGGTGATCTTGACCTGCTTCAGGGTGCCGTCCTGGCGGGCCCAGGCAACCTGCTGGCCCTTGCGCAGGGTGCCGTTGAAGATGCGCAGCAGCGCCAGACGGCCGAGGAATGGCGATGCGTCGAGGTTGGTCACGTGGGCCTGCAGAACTTCACCCTCGGTGAAGGTCGGGGCTGGGACGTGCTTGATGATGGTTTCGAACAGCGGCTCGAGGTCTTCGTTGTCCGGCAGCTGGCCGTCGCCTGGCTGGTTCATCGAAGCGTAGCCGGCCTTGCCCGAGGCGAAGACGACAGGAACGTTCAAGATGGCGTCCAGGTCCAGATCTGGTGCTTCATCGGCCAGGTCGGAGGCCAAGCCCAGGAGCAGGTCCATGGAATCGGAGATAACCCCGTCGATGCGGGCATCGGCGCGGTCGGTCTTGTTGACAACGATGATCACCGGCAGGTTGGCAGCCAGCGCCTTGCGCAGCACGAAGCGGGTCTGCGGTAGCGGGCCCTCGGAGGCGTCGACCAGCAGGACAACACCGTCGACCATCGACAGGCCGCGCTCGACCTCGCCGCCGAAGTCAGCGTGGCCTGGGGTGTCGATGACGTTGATGGTCATCTTCTTGCCGTTGGCTGCTGGACCTTCGTAGAACACGGTGGTGTTCTTGGCCAGGATGGTGATGCCCTTTTCGCGTTCCAGCTCGCCGGAGTCCATCACGCGGTCTTCGGTTTCACCGTGGCTGTCGAAAGCGCCGGTCTGCTGAAGCATTGCGTTGACCAGGGTGGTCTTGCCGTGGTCAACGTGCGCAACGATGGCTACGTTGCGCAGTTCGTCGCGGCTCGTGATGTTATCTGACATGCGTGAAGGCTCACTTCTGCTCGAGTTAAGGGTCTACGGAGTCGGGGCCGATCACGACCCAACGTTCTATTTTACGCCCTATGGAATGTACAACTGTTGATCTGTGGCAAAACATACAGAAAAAAGCATCTGTAAGTCCGGTGAACGCGCGAAATTAGCTGGTGGGAACCCAGAATCTCAGTTCTTCGACGCCCTCGGCGTTTCGCACCGACGGCAGCCGCGGGTCGAGGACTCCCCCGCAGCCCAGGATGGTTGCTTTCGACCCTTCATTATCAGCATGGCAGGTGATCAGCGCCTTGGCCACCCCGGCGGCCGCGAGCTCTTGCAGGCCGTAGCGGCACAGCGCCGAGGCGACGCCCCTGCGGCGGGAATCGGGCAGCACCCCGTAGCCGATGTGCCCTCCCACATGCTCAAGGGATTCGTTCAGTTCGTAGCGCACCGATACCCGGCCGAGAATATAACCGTGTTCTACGGCGACGAAGAAGCCGGTGCGCACCCAGCCGTCGGGCAGGTGTTCCCCGCGGCGCCAGGAGGACATCCGGCAGGTGTAGTCTTCCCAGCTTTCTCCGTTGCTCGTCCAGAACAAGAACTGGAAGTCCTCTTCCAGCATTTCTTGGTGTGCATCCAGCGCCTGCTGTTCGTCGGCGCTGTTTAGTTCGCGGAATTCAAGGTCCTCGTGGCGGATCATCTCCCTAGTATGTCAGCTGCTCGCCGCGAATCTCGCCGTACCAGCTGACGGTGCCGCCCTCCAGGTTCAGCACCTTCACGCTGGAGTCGGCCCGAGCCAAGACCGCGGCGGCCTTCAACGAACGGACTCCTGACTTGCAGGCGATGACCACCTTGCCCGGCGCAGGCTCCCCGATCGCCGCCCAGCTCTGCTCCAGCACCCGCTGCAGCGGAACGTGGATGCTGCCCGGGATGGCTGCCAGGGCCCGTTCCCAGTCTTCGCGCACATCGAGCACCAGCACCTCGGCTGATTCGCGCAGCGCTTCGAGCTGCACCGCGTCGATCTGCTCGATGACAGGGCCCACCGCGCAGGACACCGGCTGGTAGTCGCCCAGCTCGGTGACCGGCTCTCGCTGCGGGTCGCGCTCAAAGCCGAGCGTACGCGCGGTGGCATTCAGCGCATCGTAAAGCCAGAGCCGTCCCGAGAGCGTCTGCCCCACCCCGGTGATCAGCTTCAGCGCCTCGGTGGCCATGAGCGATCCGACCACACCGCACAGGGCGCCGAAGACCCCGCCCTCGGCGCAGCTTGGCACCGAGTCGGCATCCGGGATGTCCGGGAACAGGTCGCGCAGCATCGGGCCGGTGCGCGGATCGAAGACCGAGACCTGGCCGGAGAATTGGAAGAGCGTGCCCCATACCAGCGGGGTGCCGGTGATTTCCGCTGCATCGTTGGACAGGTAGCGGGTGGCGAAGTTGTCGCTGCCGTCGATCACCAGGTCGTACCCGGAGAACAGCTGCACCGCGTTCTGCGCGGACAGCCGCTGGTTGATGGCGATGACCTGCACCGAGTCGTTCAGGTCGGCGGCGAGTCGGGTCACCGAGTCGACCTTGCGCGCCCCGACGTCGCGCTGCCGGTGCATGCTCTGGCGCTGCAGATTCGAGAGTTCCACGGTGTCGTCGTCCATCACCGCGAGCGTTCCCACGCCGGCAGCCACCAGGTAGTTGGCGATGGGGCTGCCCAGCCCTCCGGCGCCGATGACAAGCACCTTGGCGTTGGCGATGCGGCGCTGGCCGCTGGGACCGACCCCGGGCAGCGTCAGGTGCCGGGAGTAGCGGGCCAGCTGGGCGCCGGTCAGCTCCGCCCCGGGTTCAACCAGCGGGGTGCTCATGAGAAGTCACCCACCAGCGTCTTCATGAGCCCTTCGCTCGGGGAGGAGGCCAGGGCCATGTCGCGTACCGGGATGCGCCCGGCCAGACGGGCGGCGCGGCCTGCACGCACCGCGTCGCGCATGGCAGCGGCCATTAACGGTGCGTTGTGGGCGCGGGTCACGGCGCTGGCAAGCAGCACCGCATCGCAGCCGAGTTCCATGGCCTTGGCGGCGTCGGAGGCGGTGCCCACCCCGGCGTCGAGGATCACCGGCACCGTGGCGCGCGAGACGATGGTGGCGATGTTGTGCGGGTTCAGGATGCCCATCCCTGAGCCGATCGGCGCACCGGCCGGCATGACGGCGGCGACCCCGGCGTCCTGCAGCCGCAGCGCCAGCGCCGGATCGTCATTGGTGTAGGCGAAGACCTCGAAACCGTCGGCCACCAGCTGCTCGGCGGCGGCGAACAGCTCCAACGGGTCCGGCAGCAGGGTGTGCTCGTCGGCGATGACCTCAAGCTTGACCCAGTTGGTTTCCAGCGCCTCGCGGGCAAGCTGCGCGGTGAGCACCGCGTCGCGGGCGGTGAAGCAGCCGGCGGTGTTCGGCAGCGGGGCGACGTTGTTGCGCGCCAGCAATTCGTAGACGCTGCCCCCGGTGGATGCTGCCCCGGCGCCGAAGTGGCGGATGGAAACGGTGGTCAGTTCCGTACCGGAGCCGACCAGCGCGGTTTCTAGGGTTGCCAGCGAGGTGGCCCCGCCGGTGCCGAGGATCAGGCGGGAGCCGAAGCTGCGCCCTGCCACCTCGAACGGGTCGTTGGCGGCGGACAGTTCGTGGATGGTGTCGCTCATATTAGCCTCCCTGGGCTGCGGTGACGAGTTCAATGCTGCAGCCCTCGGCCAGTTCCTTGGCCGCCCAGCCGCTGCGCGGTACGACGGCCCCGTTGACCGCGGCGGCGATGCCCAGCTTGCTGCCGTCGGCCGCCTGGCCCGCATCGTTCAGTTCCTTGCCGATGTGCCCGGCGATGATCTGGCGCAGCGTGGTGCCCTCGGGCACCTGCGTGGGCTGCGAGTTGAAGTTGATTGCGATGGTGTTCATCGGTGCATCTCCAGAAAGGTTGGTGTCGATGGTTCGTTCTCGGTGCCCGGTGCGGTGAACCGCGCGGGATCCACCGCCCTGGCGTGGGCTGCATTGTGGTCGGCGTTCTGCACCAGGTCTGCGGTGAGCGCGGATCCGAAGGGGGCCAGCAGTACTCCGTGGCGGGAGTAGCCGGTGGAGAGCACCAGCCCCTCGTCCACCCGTCCGATCAGCGGACGGTCATCGGGGGTGCCGGGCCGAGCCCGGGCAATAACCTCATTGAGCGAGCAGTCCACGATGCCCGGGACCAGGCGCTTCGCGTTGTCCAACAGCTTGTGCATCTGGCCGATGTTGACCGCCGGGTTCTCGTCTTCGCGGCTGCTGGCCCCGAGCACGATGCTGCCGTCCCTGCGCGGCACCAGGTAGACCGGTTCGCGATGCACGATGCCACGGATGGTGTGGCTGATCAGCGGGAAACGGTCGGGCCCCTGCATGCGCAGGATGTCGCCGTAGACCGGGCGCAGCGGCAGCGCCGGTGCCCCGTGCACCTGTTGCAGCCCGGTGGCGAGCACGATCTGATCACCCTCGACGATGCGCCCGCTGCTGGTTTTCACCGCCCGGGTCGCACCGTTGCTGAAGATCAGTTCCTCGACTTCTTCGGCGATGATTCGATCGGCGAAGTAGCCTGCAAGGATTGCGGTGACCGAGCGCGGGTCGATCTGGTGGTCGTCCGCGCACAGCACGGCGCCGGAGATGTTGCTGGCTAGGGCCGGTTCCAGGCGGCGAGCGGCGCTGGGCAGCAGCACCTGTGCGCTGAACCCCAGGGAGTTCTGCAGCTGCACCAGATCGTGCAGGGCTTCTCGGTCTGCTGGTTCGGCGGCGACGACCAGAGTGGAGTTGCGGATGTAGTCCGGGCGCCGGCCGGTGTGCTCTTCGATGCGCTGCACGAACTGCGGGTAGCGTTCGTTGGAGGTGCCGAGCAGCTCGTGGAGCGCTCCCTGGCCCCAGGTGGTTTCCGCGGCGGGGGCGAGCATGCCAGCGGCGGCGCGGCTGGCGCCGTGGCCGCTGCCGGGATCAATCAGGGTGACTTCACACCCACGGGTGTCCAGTTCAAATGCTGTGGCTAGGCCGATGATTCCGGCCCCGACAATGACAACGTGCATCGAGCACATCCTTCCTACGGCGGCATGACCCGCATCAGGTGTGGCGGTCGGCTCGGTGCCCTCTCAGCCTGGTCTCTTCAGGCTCCCGCGGAGGTTCAAGCGATTATAGGCATGAGCTGCGGCACAAAAGCCAGCCGAGGCGCTTTTACCGCGTCATCTTTGGTGTAGTAGGTTGCTGACATGGAGAAAAGCACCATCGCAGGAGATTTGTCGCCCAGCTCCGAGCTGGGGCTGTTAATCATCGAGCATGAGCAGCGGCTGCTGCGCACCCAGACGCGCGCGAACAGCACCGAGCTTGAGTTGCTGCTCCACGAGCGATTTGAAGAAATCGGCAAGTCGGGCAGGCACTTTGACAGGCAACAGATCATCGAAGCCCTCGCCCTCGATCCGGTGATTGATTCAGGCGATAAGTCGCCCCATCCGGGATTGGCCGATCCCCGGTTGCTGCAGTTAAGCGAGTCCTGGGTCCTGTTGCGTTATCGACTGGTCACAGACCCTTCAACGCGCCGCTGCTCACTGTGGGTCAAGGAGTCGAATCGCTGGCAGCTCTACTTCCATCAAGGCACCACAAGCCCAGGTTTCCCGGCCCTCGCTGCCGCAGCTGCCGCTCCCGCTGCCTCCAGCCACGGCGCCTACTTGCGCCCACTGCATCCCAGCGACGCGCCGGCGCTCCTGGAGGCTTTTGACTCTGCGCCGGATATGCTGCGCCAGGGCGAGGTGACGACATTGGAACAAGCCCGTAGCTACGTGCAGCTGCTGCTCGCAGATTCCCCCGAGCAACTGCCCCTGGCCCTATGCATCGAGGGTCAGCTGGTGGGGCTGGTCTGCGCCCGGGTTGATCGCCGCAATAGGAATGCGTGGGTTTGGTACTGGCTGCATGCGGCGTTTCGCGGCCGCGGCCTGACCGTTCGGGCTGTCCGCGCTCTGGCAGCACTGCTCTTTGAACGCCAAGGCATCCAGCGCCTCGAACTGGGATTGCGGGCGAATAATCCGGCGTCGAAAAAGGTCGCGGAAGCTGCAGGATTCCTGCGCGAGGGGGTGGAGCGCGGAAAGTTCCTCATCGACGGCGAGCGCATTGACGTCTTGACCTATTCCCGCCTGGTTAATGATCCAGTCCCCGAGGGGGAGACGCTGAGGGTGATTTAGCCGGCGGCGCCCGAAAACACGACAATGGTGGGCGGCGGTTCCGAAGATCCCGCCGCCCACCATTGGGTCGAACTAGGTGTCCCTATTGATCTGGTTAGAGTCCAGTTGGTGGGGTTGGATTCGATCCGGCTGGCCCGTCAAAGGGCTGGGGGTCGTTGTCCAGTTTTTCCAGCGCCTTGGCCGCCGCGGAACGTCCGCCGAGGCCGAAGGCCAGTGCGGCTGCCAGTGCGGCACCGATGACTACCGCGCCGAAGGCCATGTTGATGATTGAGTCGGCAATGCCCATGTAGCTCAGGCCCATCGCAACGAACAGCGCGATGGCAGAGTAGCGGATGATCTTGGAGGCCAGCGTCTCGCCGAGGAATTTGCCGATGACGTTGGCCACGACGAAGCCTGCTGCGATGATTGCCGCGCCGAAGACGATCTTTCCGCCCAGCCCCAGGACCTCGTTGAGGATGTGGGTGATGGCAGGGAAGTTCAGCATGGACGCCGCCATCACACCGAAGAACAGGACAATGGCGATCTTGACGATGCCGACAATGATCCCCGAAGCGCTCTGGCCCTCGGGGACGATGCCCCATCCGTCAACCACCCGGTCGGTGCCCACCGAGTGCAGGGTGGACTCGAGCAGCTGCCCGACGAACTTGGCGATGAGGAAGCCCACGGCCAGCAGCGCCAGTGCGATGAGCACGTTCGGGATCGCGGTGAAGACTACCTGGAGCATCTGCTCGGCAGGCTGAGAAATCGCGGAGATGCCCAGCACCTGAAGGGCGGCAATGGCCACCACCAAGAGGATCAGTGCAAAGACGATGCTGGCGATGATGTCGACCGTCTTGTTTTGAACCTCCTGGGCCTTGACGGGGTCAGGTTCCTTGTCGCTGGGGGTGATCTTGTAGAACAGCGCACCAAAATTGACTGTGCCCAAACCGGTTTTCAGCAGCTGACGAACGATGTTCGCGATGACATAGCCGATGAAGAAGATGAAGCCGGCGCCGATGACATTCGGCAGGAATGACATCACTCCGGCCAGCATGCTCTGCACCGGTGTGAGCACCTCTGACAGCGCGAAGACCTGCAGGACTGCCACCAAGCCGAAGAGCCAAACGATCAGGCCGGCGACCTTGCCTAGGGATTGGCCGATCTGTTCTCCGTCGTTGCCCTGCTTCTGCAGGAATTTCACCCTTGAAACCAGCTTGGCAGCCGCCCAACGAACCAGTCGGGCAATGAGCCAGGTGATGAGGAGGATGATCAGCGCGATGACAATTTTCTGTAGCATCGACGCCCAATCGATATTGCCTAAAACGTTCTCAGACTGCATTGCTGCTCCTTTAACGTAGGGACAATTCCGACACTACGATGTGCATACGTAGCTGACTAGAGGTTAATTACCCCTTTCAGCCAACTGACAGTTTTTGCCACCAATGAATTTCTCGGCGTATGATTCCGCCAAAAAGGCAGGCACCGCCAGAGAATTCTCTGACGGTGCCTGCCTTTTACGGTGAGTCTATTTGTTGACTTCGCTGGTGACCTTGGCGCCAAGCTCCACGGTGCGAGAGACTGTGCAGTATTTGTCGTGCGAGAGCTTCACGATGCGCTCGACCATGCTTGCCGCCTTGCGGCCCTCTTCAGTGTCGGGGAATTTCAGGTCGAAGCCGAGGTGGATATCCTCCATGCGGCTGGCCCCGTCTTCGGTGAGCTTGTAACCGGAAGCGGCGACCTCGAACTTTTCCGGTTCGCTCTTGCGCGTGGTGGCAACGTCAACGTCGATGGACGAGCAGCCGGCAATTGCTGCCAACAGGAGTTCTACCGGAGAAAGCAGACCTTCGCCCTGTCCGAATTCAATGCTTGCACCACTGTCGAGGCTGGTAGCCAGGTATTTGCGGGATTCGGTGCGCTCGACTTTAACTTCGCGCAGTGCGCGGGTATTTTCACTCATGAATCTATCGTGCCACGTCGCGGGCGCCGCTTGGTACGTGCCGCAGATCGATGCGGACCGGGTCTCTGCCTGGGTCCTTGGCAGGGTCTTTCTCAAATCCGTGGTCGGTGAAGAACTCAAGTGTTTCTCGGCTTTGTCCATTGATTTGTACGCACAGACCCGGCGCCAGTTCGAGCATGTCCTTCAAAAGCCTGCTGCCGATGCCCTGGTGCCTGTCATGGTGGACCACCCATAACAGCTGGATCCTTTCGGGGCTAAAGGCAGAGAATCCGACGATCCGGTCGCCTATTTCAGCGATGCGGACACGGACCTGCAGTGTGTACACGGCTTCCAGCGCGGCAGCCACCGCGTCGATATCTGCAGCCGAGAGAAGGTCCCGGCCACCTTCCACCGAATTTCTCCAGACATCCAAGAGTTCCGGAACCTCATCAATGCTGCTCCAGTCGCGAAGAACAAGCAGATCTTCCATTGCCACTCCTTCAGACCATTCATGACAGCATGCCATTATTCGAAATTTATCGCCGATGCTTGACACGGCACAAGCACGGATTGGTAACAACTAGATGCCAGAGTCGGCCACGTCCTGAGCGTATTCAACGACGCCGGCGGCCCACGCGGCGAGAGCCTGGTGCGTGGCTTCGGGTGCGTCGAGATGCAGGTTGTGTCCTGCCTTGACCAGCACCCGGTAGTCGGCCTTCGGATAACGCCTCAGCAACTGCAGCTGGTCCTGAAAGCCGCAGATATGGTCCAGTTGACCGCAGAGAATCAGCGCTGGAATATCTGCGACGCCAGCTCGCTGCACCGGCGGCGGTTCGAGATAGTAGCGCTTCGATAATTTAGCCAGCGCCCGTAGGTTGGCGCTGCGAATTCCCGGAAGCGCAAAGTCTTTGAAGCTGATCCAGTTTTCGAAATTCTGCACGACCGACATCTCCCGATAGGCAACAGCATCCTCGGCTGACAGCCGGTTCCAGAGCCCGGCATCGCTGGATGCAATCTGTCGTGCGGGGAGGTTGCGTTCCTTGCTATTTGGAAACACCACCGGTGCAATCAATGCCAGGCCAAGGATCTGCCCGGGGAACCTGTCGGCCATTTCTTGAGCCAGTACACCGCCCATGGAATTACCCAACAGCGCGAACCTCCGCCCCTCGGCGATCCTGCGGATGCTGTTTTCCAGCCACTGGGCATACTCGGGCAATCCCCCGGCTCCCGACAGCGGGGGCGTCGTTCCCATCCCCGGCAGGTCAAGGTAGATGCGTTCAAAACCGCGGCCGCGGTCAAACACCGGATCCAAGGGCAGCAGCAGGCGGTGGTCCACCCCCTGCCCATGAATCATGAACACCAGTACCCCATCACCGGTCGCAAGCTTTACCTCGGGCGCCTGATACCGGTTCAGATCCATATGCTCCGCGCTCTTCATTGTTCGCTCCCCGCCAGAAACTGTTCGTCCCGATCCTTGTTCACGATGCCGATGACCAAAAGAAGCTGCCCCACAACATAGGTCAGCATGATCCACAATCCTCCCAGATAGATTTCGACGTCGGTAAAGGAACGAAGGGCAATCAACGAATCGGAGAGCAGGAAGACCGCCCCGCCGAGACCGCCCACCACACCCAGCCCGGTGGAGAGCACCGCCATGCTCACCAGCGCCAGCCCGTACACGATGATCGGCACCAGCAGTGCACCTGCCCCGCCGGCACAAAATGCAACCAAGGCCAAGAACACAGCGGCATAAGGAATCAGCCACAGCGGACGTGTGAGAACCGATGAACCCGCCCAGCGCAGCAGCAGCGCAATGTAGAAAATCTGGGCGATCAGGAAACAGCCGACCATCGCCAAGAAACCTGCGTCCCCTTCAAGGAAGCGGGGAACAGTATCGCCCATCCAAGAGCAAAGAAGCACCGTCACCGTCAACACGATGCTGCGGCTGCGCTTGCGCGGAACCGAGACCAACACGAAGGCAATCATCCACGGCACCAGCAGGACCTGGGTCATCTGGCTCATCAACCGGTCGGGGGCAGTGATCTGCGCAAAGAAGTGCAGCAGGCTCACGATGCCCAGCCCCAGCAAACACGCCCTCCCGGCTTTACTGAGTCCTTGATGCATCTTTCCCCTGATCTCCGAGTGAAACCGCTGTGACATGCTTCGTTATATTTCATGCCGAATTGCCTCGGCACGGGGCTACGATGGGCCTAGCCTCAGACCGAACGAAAACTCACACACAAGGATTGAGTATGCCACTGTCGGGATCGCCGCTGCGCAAACTGGGATTTTTGACCATCGGATTATTCGACCCGAATAATCCGGCGCCGGGACATGCCAACACCCTGGAGATCATCGAACTCGGCGAACAGCTTGGTTTCGACAGCGCCTGGCTGCGCCACCGCCATCTTCAATTCGGCATCTCATCGCCCATCGCAGTCATGGCCGCCGCCAGTCAACGCACCACCCGTATCGAATTAGGCACCGCCGTCACTCCCCTAGGATGGGAAAACCCACTGCGCCTTGCCGAAGATCTGGCAACCGTCGACCTGCTCTCGGGAGGACGCATCAACTCGGGCATCAGCGTCGGAACACCGATGAACTTCGATACGGTCAAGGATGAACTCTACCCCGACACCGCCGACCTAGAAGACTTCAGCTTTGAGCGCGCCGAACGCCTTGCCCGCTATATCGCCGGTGAAAAGATCCGAGAATTTTCAGGCAAACAAGGCGTGGTTGAAGAGTTCTCGGCCCGCGTCGAACCGCACTCCCCCGGCCTGCGCGAACGCCTCTGGTACGGAGCCGGTAGCCTGTCCTCGGCGCGCCGTGCAGGCGAACATGGATTCAACCTGCTGACCAGCTCGGTGCTCTTCGCCGATCCCGAAGACAGCAATCCGCACTTCGGCCTCGCCCAACAAGCACAAATCCTTGCCTTCAAGGAAGCAGCGGCGCTCAACGGACACCGCCAACCCCGGGTATCCCAGGGCCTGGTGGTCATCCCCACCGACTCGGCGAGCGCCGAGCAGGTCCGCCGCTACAAGGACTATGTCCAGCTGCGGACCGGGCGGACCACAGCGCCCCAGGGGCCGCACGGCATGCTCTTCGCCAGGGATCTGATCGGCACCAGCGAACAAATCGCCGAACAGCTCTATTCACACGCCGGATTCCAAGAAGTGGACGAGGTAGCGTTTGCCCTGCCGTTTAGCTTTGAACACCAGGACTATTTGCAGATCCTGCACGATATTGCGCAGAAGCTCGGCCCTGCCCTGGGCTGGAAACCTGCCTCCGCGTCCTAGCTCGACGGGGCGGGAAGGATGCAGAACTCGTTGCCCGAAGGGTCCTGAAACACCTTCCACGGTAGCTGGCCCCACTCAGTTTCCAGCTCGTGGCCACCGTTGGCCTCGACCAGCGCATAGATCTGCGCGGGATCGTCGTCAGCTTCAAGGCGCAGATCAAGGTGCATGGAATTCTTCACGCCCGCGGGCTTCGGCTTCTCTTCCTGATAAAACGCCAGCACCGGGCTGTTCACGCTCAGTTGCATCAGGATAGAGGTGCTCAGATTGTCCACCGGCTTCCAACCAGTCAACAACGACCAAAACTGCGCGTCGCGATGCGGATCCGCCGACTGTAGCTCCATGGCTTCAAGCCGTGCAACATCCTCACGATACTCGGGACCCTCGATGTCCGCCCTGAAAAGATGCCCGCCCGGATCCTCGAAGGTCTGTACATTCAGGCCGGGAGCAACCAATCGTGCTTCGCGGAACAACTCCTGCCGTCCGCGCAGCAGCAGCCTGAGCCGGCCAGTGCGCTCGGGAATCTGCTCCACCGTGGGGAAGCACAGGTCAAGAGCGAAGTCTGGGTCGAACCTCGCCCGGGTTTCATAACCGTGCTCCGAGTCGGTCAACTGGGTGCAGCCCAACAGCCTCTCGAAAAACTGCCCGTAGTCCCTGGGCCGCACAGCATCAAAAACAATATTCTCCAGGTACATGCGCTTCACCCTACCGGCAAATACCGCCCAACTGAATAATCCCTGCGACCTGTCGCCCGCCCTTGAGACTGTCCGTGCCAAATGTTTGAATGGCCAAATGGGACTGCAAATGATCACCCCCACCGCAAGCGATGTACCACGGGCCGCCCAGGAACTAGCCAGTTGGCAGGCAGACGGGCTGCCGGTACAGCTTCACCCAGGAGATCTTGGCTGGTATTCACTGCGCGGCCTCGACGCCACCGCACAAAGCCTGCGGCTGTGGGTCAAAGACCGAAGGATCGTGGCCCTTGGCCTGTTGGACGGCCCGAGCCTGCTCCGTCTGGGAATCAACCCGGCCCTACGCGAGGATGAAAAACTCGCCGCCCAAATTGCCTCGGACCTCAACTCCGTAGCGCGCCGTATCTTCACCACGAAAACCGTCTCCGTGGAGGCTCGCGGCGCTCGCCGGCTGGGCAGACTGCTCTTGGAGAGCGGCTGGACGGCCGGCGAGCAATGGACGCCGCTGCGGCGCAGCCTAGCCTCTGAGATTCAGGTGCCCTTGCTGCGCGTCACGGCGATCGATTCCAGCAAGGCCCGCGACTGGGTGGCGGTGCATGCAAGCGCCTTCCGCGGCGGGCATGCCTCGGGGCAGGAATTGGATCTGCTGGAAGAAAGCTGGCTCAGGATGGCGGGCAACCCGCTGTATGCCGAGGGCCAGTGCCTGCTCGGCTACAACGGCCGCGGTATTCCCGTGGCCGTGGCTGCCGTGTGGTCTGCTGGCCCCGGCGCCCCGGGGCTACTTGAACCCATCGGCGTTCACGCGGAGCACCGCGGCCATGGCTACGGTCAGGCGATCACGCTGGCGGCCGCCGCCCAGCTGCGCAGCATGGGCGCTTCCAGCGCAGTGGTGGGGACGCCGAGTGATAACTCCACCGCCGTGGGCGCCTATGTGTCGGCGGGGTTCACCGCAGATGCGCCGGTCGCCGATTTCGACCTCCAGCGGACCACGACCTAGGGCTGACATACCCTGCTGACGTGGAGCACAATGGGCTACATGAATATCAATGAGATTCTCAGCGGCATGGCCCACCGTCCCATCGATGCTGCGCACAACTTGCGTCCGCTCACGGTTCAGGAGTTGAACGCGCACCCGGGCGAGCACCCGAATTCAATTGCGTGGCTACTGTGGCATACCGGTCGCGAGGTGGACGTGCAGTTGGCTCAGCTGCGCGATGAGCCGCAGTTGTGGGAATCCTACAGGGACCGTTTCAACCTCGGGGAGTTGGGCGACTCGGTGGGCTACGGCCATACCTCCGATCAGGCGCGGCAGATCGTCGTCGATGACCAACAGCTGCTGGTCGAGTATGTCGATGCCTCGCTCAATGCGCTGGAAGATTATGTTGCGACGCTCAGCGTTGAGGAGTTCGAGCAGGTAGTCGACAGGAGGTGGGAGCCGCCGGTGACCCGTGCGGTGCGCCTGGTTTCGATCGTCGATGACGCCACGGCGCATGTAGCCCAGGCGGCCTACGCCGCAGGAGCGCTCAAGAACTAGCAGTTCTGCCGCGCCACCACACCAGGAACACGTGGCGCAGCATTGCGACAAAGACGATGCACCAGACGATCAACGCCACCACCAGCGCGCCATGGCCCACCGCCTCCACCACGGGAAGCTGGTCCACCCGTCCCAGGTTGATCGACGCGACGGAGAACATCCCCAGCGGGAAGACGATGGACCATAAGGTGGGCACGTATTTCAGCGGCACCTTATGCACCAGGTGCCGCCAGATGCCGGCACCGATGAGCATGGGGATCAACCAGACGCAGAAGCTCCAAAACATCGCCACGGTGGCGGCGATCAACAGCCTCGTCGCGTCGATCATCGGCGTGGATTCCATTTCCACGATCTTGCTGCCTGCCACCACCGCGATGGCCATGGCTCCCATGGACACCCAGTAGGGAGGCTCGAATTCCTTGGGGGTGATGCCGAAGTGCACCACGCGCAGCAACACCAGAACGGCGATTCCCACATATAGGGCCACGCCCACCGACCATGACATGACCGCCAACAGGCCGATCAGGTATTTTCCGGAGGTGACATAGGGCTGGATGACGCTCATGCCGATGGCCACCGACTGGCTGGACACCGCCCAAATGAACCAGGTGCCGTTGGTTCTGGCCAGGATCGGCCTGCCGTCGCGGGTCATGAGCACCTGCCAGGGCAGCAGGTAGCCGAAGACGAACCACAGGGTCGCGGCGAAGAGCACCAACGGGAAACTCAGGTCCATCCACCCGCCGGCGCCGAGCCGCACCGCCAGCACGCCCGTGCCTGCCACCACGGTGAAATAGGCGAAGGCGATATCCGGTGCGCGCAGGTCGGCAAGCATTGCCTCCCGGTAGGCGATGGCACGCCAGATATACAGCACCCACAACAGCACATAGCTGATGGCGGCGATGGCCAGCAACACCAGTGAGATCGCTTCCTGGCCCACGTCGTGCAACCCCACCGAGATGATTCCGGTGCCCATGACCAGGGCGAAGTAGCCCGGTGAAAGGTGCTCCAGCTCGCGCCGCAGCCCGGTATTTTCAATGTTCGGGCCCGGTTCTGCTGGTTTCGGCTGGTTCATGCCCCTAGCCTATGACCGCTGCCTAGGCTGGGGAAAGCCAGCTGACCAGCTGGTTAGCAGAAACTTCAGCCAGCCACTTCTGCCACAGCGGGCCGAAGCTGACCCTGCGCACCCCGAGCTGCTTCAGGGCCGGCAGGTCTCCGGCTCCGTGGCCGGTGACGGGGTGGGCCGTGACATTCACCGGCACATTCACCGCCTGCACCACCGCCGCCACCTGGTCGGCGCTGTTCAGCGCCACCGGATACACGCTGCGGGCACCTGCCTGCTCCATGAGCTTGATCCGCGCGATGGCTTCTTCCAGCGGATCGGCGAACATCGAGGTTCCTGCCTTCACCGCATCGGTGCGGCCGTTGATGACGAACGGTACGCCCGCCTCGTCGGCGGCTTGGCGGGCCGCGGCAATGTAGTCGGCATGTTCGCTGCGCTCGCGCAGCCTTCCGCCCTCGCCGTGGACCGAGTCTTCGATGTTCGCCCCGCTGGCGCCCGCCTCCAGCAGGCGGTTGATCAGTTCATCTGGGGCAAGGCCGTACCCTGATTCAACATCCACGCTGACCGGAAGACCCACCGCGTCGACGATGCGCCGGGCGATGCCCAGGTATTGGGCGAAATCCATCTTTTCGCCGTCCTGGCTGCCAATGGAATCCGCCACCGGGTGGCTGCCGATGGTCAGCAGGCTGAAGCCCGCCTCGGCTGCAACGTTCGCACTAAAGACATCCCACACCGTGGGCATCACCAGCAGCTTTCCCGATGCATGCTCCTGCGCTAGTTCCTCGGTGCGTGACAACAGACCGGCCATGGGAAGTTCCTCTCAAGAAAGCAGTGTGGGTACTTCCCAAAGCCTAGGGGTTGTCCCGAACGCAGGCAATGGGTTTACCGCCGAGCTGACCTGAATCCTCGATATCCTGCACCAGCTTCAACAGCAGTTTGCCCAGCTGCGCAACGTCCTGCTCATCCCAGGAGCCGAGCAGATCCCGGTACAGGGCAAAGGTGCTGCGCTTGAGCTGCCGGTAGCGCTCCTGCGCCAACTTCGTGGGGAGCACCTGGAATACCCTGGCGTCCTGTGTGGAGCGCTGCAGTTTGATCAGCCCCCAGCTTTTTAGATCGCGCAGCTGGCGGGAGACCACTGACTTGTCCATCTGCGTTTCGGTGACAATGTCGGAGACCGAAAGCATCCGTTCGGGGCTGCGGGCAGCGTTGATCAGCGCCATGCGAAGCACCGTGAATCCGGCGCTGCGCAGCTGCGGGTGGAAGTCGCTGGCCGACTCGGCCATGCGCACCTTGATCAGCGGCCCGAGCCGCGCAAAGGCGATCTGGATGTCATCAAGGGCGCTGGCCGATCTGCGGGTCATGGCCGCTCGGGCTCCGCCGAGGGCTCATCCTTCGGCTGCTCTTCGCCGGCGGCGTCCACCGCTGGCACCGCCTTTTCTTCCTTGTCGGCCTTCAGCTCATCGAGCGCCGCATGCCGCCCCTGAAGGCGCAGTTCCCTGCGGTCCTCGTCCAGGCGCTCCAGGCGCTGTTCAAGTTCCCGCTTTTCACTGTCGGTCACGCGCTCGCTGAGCAGGTTCAAGCGCTCGTCGTAGGCGTCTAGCGCCGCCTTGGCGTGGGTGAACTGGGCTTCGATCTGGGCGTGGGCCTCGCGCGCCTGATCCAGCGCCCCGGAGAGTTCCTCGATCATGACCTTGGCGCGGCCGGCTTCATGCTGGGCGTTCAGCTCCGCCTGGGCAAGGGTCAGCGTGGCTGCCTCGTGGTTGCGCAGCACCTGTTCTGCCAGGTCCCGTTCGTCCATGCGGCGGGCCTTGCGGTTTTCCACCCGGGCGGCTTCAAGTTCCTGCTCGTCCGGAAGGGTGATCGCCCCGGTGGCCACCAGTTCGTTGTAGCCGCTGCCGCCGCGTTCTGCTGGTTCAAGGGCCGAAAGTTCGGCGCCGAGTTCTTCCTCGATCTGCTCCGACGCGGTCTTGCGGGACAGCGGCTTATTGGGCAGCAGGATGGCACAGATCAGGGTGACCACTGCCAGCGGAACCACCAGCAGGAACAGGTAGGCGATGGAATCGCCATAGGCACTTTCAACCACGGTGCGCACCGGTTCACACAGGTCGTTGACCGCTGGAACCTGACCGCTGGTCAACGCCTTGAGGCTGTCCGCGCAGTCGGGGTGGTCGATCAGCAGCTGCGGCGCGCCGGCCGCCTTGTTGATCTTCTCCATGATGGAGCCCATGCCGTCGGACATCTTGGTGGCCACCTGCGTGCCGAGCACCGAACCGAGGATCGACACACCGATGGTGCCGCCCAGCGAACGGAAGAAGGCGATGGCGCCGGAACCGGCACCGAGCATGCGCGGCGGCAGCGAGTTCTGCACCACCAGCACAAGGTTCTGCATCAGCACGCCGGAGCCCAGACCCAGCAGGAACATGCCCAGGTCGACGAACCACAGTTCGGTGTCGTAGCTGATCAAGCTCATCACGTACAGGCCAGCGGTCAGCACGACGCCGCCGCCCACCACGTACTTCTTCCAGCGTCCGGTGCGGGAAATCAGCTGGCCGACGACGATCGCGCCGAGCATCGAGCCGAGCACCATCGGCAGGGTCTGCAGGCCCGAGTGGGTTGGGGTGAAGCCGCGTGCAAGCTGCAGGTACTGACTGAGGAACACCGAGGTGCCGAACATGGTCACGCCCACGGCGATGGAAGCTACAGATGCCAGGGCAAAGGTGCGCTGTGCGAAGAGGCGGATCGGGATGATCGGCTCCTTGGCGAAGTACTCCCAGACAACGGTGGCGATGATCAGGACCGCCGCTGCGGTGGCCATCAGGATGCTCTGGGTCGAGTCCCAGGCAAAGCCACCGGACTCGGGGGTCTTGCCGCCCAGCGAGATCCAGATCAGCAGCAGCGAAATGCCGCTGATAATTAGCACCGAACCGAGGTAGTCGATCTTGGTCGAGCCCTTGATCTGGGTGATGTGCAAGGTCGTCTGGATCAGGATGATGGCCAGGACTGCGAAGGGAACGCAGACATAGAAGCACCATTCCCAGCCCCAGGAGTCGGCGATGACGCCGCCGAGCAGCGGGCCGCCGATCTGGCCGACGGCCATGACCGCGCCCATGATGCCCATGTACTTGCCGCGTTCACGCGGGGAAATGATGTCGGCGATGACCACCTGGCCGAGGGCCATCAGGCCGCCGGTACCCACCGACTGCACCAGACGCCAAGCGATCAGCCAGGTCATGGCGCCCTCGTGGGAATCGCCGCCGATCTGGCTGGAGAAGCCTGCCGCCACGGTGCCGACCACGAAGATGACCAGACCGATCTGCAGCATGAGCTTGCGGTTGAAGATATCCGAGAGCTTGCCCCAGATCGGGGTGGACACAGTCATCGACAGGAAGGCCGCAACCAGCACCCAGGTGTACTGGGTATTGGTGCCGTGCAGGTCGGCGACGATCTCCGGCATTGGAGTCGCAACCACGGTGGAGGAAACCAGCACCGTGAACATTGCGGCCATGATGCCCGAGATGGAAAGCATTACTTGCGATGGTTTCATCGCAGCGGGCTGTTGTGGCCCGGCTTGAATCGGTGGCGCAGAAGTTGACATTACTCAACTATCTAAAAAGTAGTTGAGTCTTGTCAACTTGTTACATAGTTGCACTATGCACTATTCGGAGTGCAAAATCATTACTAATACCCAAGTCAGGGCAATGCGCCCTCCTGACCATCGCACAACCAGGCGTGAATGTGATTTAGGATTCTCAGTTAATTTTCAGGTGCAGCAAGGGGTAAGGTTTACCTGCCGAATCCACATCACTGCGCCCAACCACACTGAATCCCGCATGCTCATAGAATCCCAGCGCCGCAGGATTCTGTTCGTTGACATCTACCGTTCGAACGTTCTCCCGGGAAATCACGTGCTGCAGTAGCGCCGTCCCCACGCCCCGACCGCGCGCCCTGTCGTGCACGAAAAGCATCTCAAGACTTCCCTCGGCCGTCCCTGCAAACCCAACCGGCTCACCGCCATATTCTGCTACCGAGAGGCTGACCTGTGGAAAGTAGTCGGAGGCCAGGTGAGATTCGATCTCATCCCGATCAGCAGGCAGGAGAAAATCGTGGGTTGCGTCGACGGCCGAACGCCAGATGGCAACTAATTGGTTATATTCAATAGGACCTTGGCAAGGTCGAATATTGATTGAAGGTATTGATTTATCGCTCATGCATCAAGACTACAGACATGCGTCAATTCCGTGCCAAAAGCTCCTCAATTCGCCATCGGGTGAAAAGAGTTTTTCAGCGCGCCCCTTTTCCTGCAGAGGGTTTCTCGGAAGACTAGAAATCACCCTGCAAAGTGATCCCAATAGAAGGTGCCGATATGTCGAACAACCCTGAACGCGTGCTGGTTATCGGAGCCACCGGTTACATCGGCCGATTCGTCATTGCCAATCTCAAGTCCCAGGGCTATCGGGTGCGCGCGGTAGTACGCGATCAGCATCGTGCCCAGGAACCCGGCAATTACCATGCGCCCGCCTTGAAAGGACTCGTCGACGAATGGGTCGTCCGCCCATCAAACGATCAGCCGCTGGATCCAAAGACTATGGACTCGGTGGACCGGGTGGTTTCAACACTGGGAGTCACCAGGCAGAAGGCCGATCCCTGGGACATCGATTTTCGCCTTAACCTTCGGTACCTCGACCTCGCCGAGCAGGCCAAGGTGAAGTCGTTTTTGTATGTGGGAGTCGTCAAGGCCGCTAGCGGTACCTCCGCTGTGGCACGGTCCAAACACGCGTTTATTGAGATTCTCCGCCGTTCACCCGTCACTTCGCAGATCATCAATCCTTCAGGCTATTTCTCCGATTTATCTGAAATCTTTGCGATGGCGCAGCATGGGCTTGCCGTGGGATTGGGCGATGGCACAACGCGCCTCTCCCCCATTCACGGGGCCGATCTTGCCGACTTCTGCGTTCAAAAACTCAGCGAAGACCGTGGCGTGTGGGACGTCGGCGGACCCGACGTCTTGACCTACCGCCAGATTGTCGATCTTGCATTCAGCACTCTTGGAAAGAACGAACGCTACCTTCGGCTGCCAGAGTCAATTTCAACGCCGGCAACCTGGGTTGCCGACCGCATCAGCCCGCGCGCGGGGTCGTTGACTCGCTTTTTCCTCGAAGGCCTGCAAACCGATGCCACGGCGCAGCCCTTTGGTTCAAGAAAGCTTGACGACTATTTCGAGCAGCTCGCACACGAGCAGACCCATGGCGCCTCTTAGTTATCGTCAGCTGCAGGACGTGCCTCAAAAATCATGATTCTTTGACTGCCATCGAAATCACTTTGGTCCCAGTCTCCCCACACATTGAGCACCTCGAATCCGGCCTCTCGAAGGTCTGCGATCACCTGCCTTTCGCCTCGAAAGCTCAGCACAGACTCTTGGACTACGACTTCGCCGGTCTTCAGAAACTGATTTTTGACGCGAAGCCGGACCTGGCCTTCCCCCAGCTCTTCAACCTCGCACCATTCTTCAATTTCACCGTACTGGGTATTCCGAATTTTCTTGAGCTCCCCTGCCCACCGCTCCCATGCCCGGTCCTGAGGATTACGACTCTCAAACGCCAACAGCGCATCTGGCGCGGCAACGCGCCTTAGGTCTTTCAACGACCTGACCCATTGGCCTTCCGGAATATGTTGGGCAACGTTGCCAGACATCACCATCAGGTCATAACGACCCTGCGGAATAGAGCCTGAATTACCGAGGATCCATCGCACGGCATCGGCACCGGCCCGATGTGCGGCAAAGTCCAACATGGTGGCAGATGGGTCGACGCCGACGACGCAACGTCCCGGCTCTGCAAATGTCACGGTAAGAATTCCGGTGCCGCATCCAAGATCTAAAATTTGCCGTGCGCCCGTTGCTGTGGCAAGCCCCCGATAGTAGTCGTGGTCGGGACCGTCTGGATTATCTTCGTCGTAGAGGTCAACGATTCGCGGATCGTAACCTATATGGCTCATGCCTCGACTCCCGCCTGGGCGAGTACCCTAAGTTCCTTCACCTGTGGGCGCCAGTAGACGGCTCTAACTGCGGTCAGTTCCTTCAAATGGGGCGAGGTCAGCTCGTCCAGCGCACGAATGTAGTCGGGCACAATTTCACGGGGCAAGCGCAGACCCATCGTCAGATGCGGGGTCCAACGTGGTCCCCTCCCCTCAGGGTTCAGTGCGCTGATGTTCCTGGCCGCTATTTCCAACTCGTCTCCAGCCTCCAACAACCAGGCCACCGTCTGCTTCCGTTTCGTTCCGAAGACCACCGTTCCGACCCGAGCCAGGGTGGACGGTATTGCTGCAGGCAGCAGCTGAGATGCGTAATTAACGACTTCCTCAGGCATGGCTGGTGCAAAGGTAATAGAGATGTGTGGTGTTTGCTGCTGATGAGGGAATCCGCGTTCTTCAAGCCGGGCGAAGAGTTCGCGGATCTGGATTTCTTCGCGCTGGGGCAGATGCAAAAGAATGTTCTCCGGCGACCTGCTCATCAAGAGTCTCCCCTGCTGTCTAAAAGTGACTTTCTCAAACTTAGCAAGCAACCTACCTGTTGTTTTCAAGGTTCTAGCAAGGACTCTGCTTTGCGTATCCATCGCTTTTGCTGCCATGTTTCAACTGCATGGTTCCGATAATTCTGCCGCACCCATCTCACCGCATCCTTGGATGGGACTCCGCTTAGCATTGCCAATACCGCCAGCGCGGTGCCTGTGCGTCCTGTACCGCCATGACAGGCAATTTCCACGCGTTCATATGCTGCTCGTTGGTGGGCCTGCTTCAAAATGTCCAGCGCCTGATCGGTGGATGTTGGAAGCCTAAAGTCCTTCCAAGGAATCCAGAGCATCGGCCAATTGCCTACCTGCGGTTCACGCCCGAGGAGGTAGACGCCCAATTCAGGATCCTGACCTACCTCGGGTGACTTGCCCAGGCCGCGTCCGCGCACCCGACGCCCGTCGGGAAATTCGACGATGCCTACCCCTAACTCCCAGCATCCCATGGCACTTGCCCCCTATCCGTCGGCGTACGCAGACAACGTTAATAGCGCAACGCGCCCACCACCGGTGACAGTGATGGGCACGAGGCGTTCAGCGAGAGTCCCTTATGGGGTCACGATGGCAAAGTCTGGGTCCCCTGGTTCAACGACCGAAAGCAGCTTGCCGACAACCGATACGTCGCCGTCAATTTCGATGCCCTCAGACTGGGTATCCCCGCCAGCTAATTGCAGCAGCCGTGGTTTGCTCAGTGACAGGGTCACGTCAACGTCGCCCTTGCCGTCTTCCAAATAGACCAAAGCACCATTGTGCAGTGTCAACCGGAAGCTGCGGTCAAGATCGGTGACGTTGATGCGGATCGCCAGGTCCAGGTCCCACGCCTTCGGGCCGTTGATCTGAATGGCAATGGCGTCAAAGAGCATCTCCGGCGAGAGTTGTGCGACGATGGCTGGAGCATTGGTGACGGTCGGCGTTCCGAACTGTCCGTCGCGCAGCTCCGTGGCGCCGGCAAGGTAGAAGTTGCGCCAGGTGCCGTTTTCGGAACCATAGCCCAACTGCTCCAAGGTATCTGCATACAGCGCACGTGCAGCAGTGTGGTTAGCATCGGTGAACACCGCGTGGTCCAACAGAGTCGCCGCCCAGCGGAAATCGCCCTCATCGAAGGCTTCCTGAGCAACCTCGACAACGCGATCGATACCGCCAATAGCTTTCACATAACGCTTGGCGCCCTCTTCCGGAGTGTGGGCCCACAATCTTGCAGGGTTGCCGTCGAACCAGCCGAGGTAGCGTTGCACAATGGCCTTGACGTTGTGGCTGACCGAACCGTAGTAACCGCGGGCATGCCACGAGTTTTCCAAAGCTGGAGGCAATTGGAAAATTTCTGCTGCTTCGGCGCCGTTGTAGCCCAGGTTGATCAGCCGCAGGGTCTGATCGTGCAGGTAGGCGTAGAGATCGCGCTGCAGGCCAAGGAACTCGCTGATGTTTTCGGCACCCCAGGTCGGCCAATGGTGCGAAGCGAACACCACGTCGGTCTTGTCGCCATAGCGGTCGATCGCCTCGCTGAGGTACTTGGACCAGACGTGTGGGTCGCGGACCACAGCGCCGCGCAGGGTCAACAGGTTGTGCAGCGTGTGGGTAGCGTTCTCAGCCATGCACAATGCCTTGAACTTCGGGAAGTAGAAGTGCATCTCCGACGGTGCTTCTGTACCGGGCGCCATCTGGAACTCGATCTCTACGCCGTCGATGGTGTGGGTCTCGCCGGTGGTGGCGATCAACAGCGTAGGCACGATCAGGCCGATTTCGCCTCCGGCCGAGGTGGTCTGGCCGAGCCCGGCGCCGACTGCACCGTGGGCGCTGCGTTCAAGGGCCGCACCGTACATATAGCCGGCGCGGCGTCCCATCGCGGTGCCTGCATAAACATTTTCGGATACCGCGTGTTCAACGAAGCCTTCCGGTGCGATGATCTGCACCTTGCCTGCATCGACGTCCTCCTGCGAGGTCACGCCGAAGATGCCGCCAAAGTGATCAATGTGTGAGTGGGTGTGGATGACAGCTGCCACCGGGCGCTCGCCACGGTGCTCGCAGTACAGCTTCAGGCCTGCGGCGGCAGTCTCGCTGGAGATCAACGGGTCGATCACAATGATGCCGGTGTCGCCCTCGATGATCGTCATATTCGACAGATCGAAGCCGCGCAGCTGGTAAATGCCTTCAACGACCTCGAAGAGGCCAGCCTTGGCCACGAGCGTTGACTGACGCCATAGGCTTGGGTGCACTGTGTCTGGTGCCTCACCGGTCAGGAACGAGTAGCTGTCGTTGTCCCAAATCACCTTGCCTTCACCATTGTGGATGACATTCGGCGTCAGTTCCGCAATCAACCCTCGCTTGGTATCTTCGAAGTCGCGGGTGTCGTTGAACGGCAAAGCTGCACGGGCAGCTTCTTGCTGAGCGCGGATTGCCGCGGTAGCAGGCTTGTGCATCATCAGAAATCTCCAATCTAGGGTGATGCTTCATTCCTATCGCGCACCACACGCTCCTAGGTGGCGGCTCATCCTTTAGGGGTTAGGGCGATAAATATCGTTTCCCTGGCTTGAAAGCAACTGTAGAAATGCCTTGGCCGAGGGTGATTCGGGCCGGTCCGCAGGCGTTGCCAGGACGAGGTCCCGGGCAATCGCCGGTTCAATCTCAACGCCGACGACGCCGGCGACGTCTTCCAAGGGGCCAGGTGGAACCAGCGCAATACCTAATCCGTGGCTCACAAGTTTAACCAGCTCCGCGATGTCATCGATTTCGCAGCAGATGCGCCGTTGCAGTCCTTCGGCGGCGTACACGGCATCGAGCCGAACCCGCAGCGATGAGTCTGCCCTGAACTCAACGAAGTCTCTAGACTGCAATTGTTCCAGGCTCACCTTCCGCTGCTTCGCCAATGGGTCATCCGAGGCAACGGCCAGCACCAGCGTTTCGCTGCCCAGCGCTTGCATGTGGGCGGTACGCGGATCGAGTGGTCGATCAACTATTGCCAGGTCGAGCTCACCGGTACCGATCGATTCCATCAGCGAATCCACGCTGTCGTGGATCACCGAGATGGTGATCCCCGGATACCGGTGGTGATATTCGACCAGCAACGATGGCAGATCGACGACACCCAAAAACTGGATGCAGCCAATCGTCAGGCTGCCTCGAAGCACTCCCTGCACCGCGTCGACCGCAGCTTGCCCCTCTTCCACGGCTGATAGTGCGCGACGTGCTGCCGGTAGCAACGCCCGTCCCGCTTCTGTCAGTTCTACTCGCCTGCTATTTCGGATGAGCAAGGTGCTGTGAAGCTCCTTTTCAAGGCTCCGAATCGAGGCAGATAAACTGGGCTGGCTCAGGTGTAATTTGGCCGCAGCGCGTGTGAAATGCCTCTCCTCGGCGATAGCGAGGAAATGCAACAGCTGTCTGAGTTCCATGTATAGATCGTATCTATTCAGCCAATCGAAACAAACAGTTGGACTGATGATTTGTTTCCCGGGAATCTTGAATCATGAGTATTCCGCAGAAACCAGAGCCACCCCGCGTTCAACCGACGTCTACTCATGAACAGCGGACAAAGAGCCGTCCCGCAGTTAACCCATTAACACCGCCGCAGAGCTTGGCCGAACGCCGTGGCATTGTCCTAGCAGCAGCTTTCGCCATCGCAGTCTTGGTCACCGCAGTATCGGCAGTACTTCCGCTGAAGAACTTAGCCGATTCGCTCGCGCCAACACCTACATCTTCCCATCAGATCACCGCCAGTGTGATTTCAGAAGAAGTCGCCGACTCTGTAGATGTGACTACGCAAACCATCGAATGGTGGTGGAACGGCCACCGCTTTATAGATCAGCAGCACTTGTACCAGGACCAAGATTCAAGCAATGAAGTCGCGATCGAGATTGACGATGCAGGTCAACGTATCAAGGCACCCATCGCAGATCTCAATGCTTCGGCGCTGACGTTCTTTTTCATCATCGCTTTAGCTGCGATAGCCGTCTGGATTTTGACAACCGTTCGCCGGACCTTGTCTTGGTGGCTCATGAAGTGCCGCTTGGATTCCTGGGCCATCGAGTGGGAACAGTTCAACTCCTCCCGCCCAGAACAGTTATAATCGGCAGTTCGGCCATAGACTGGCCCCACAGATCTGACATTTAGATTACGTGCGAGGAACACATGGCCCAGTTCATTATCTATTTCCATCAGCAGTGGGTTGGCGATCACAGCGAAGAATGGTTCGCCAGCCGCGGCCCGTTGGCGAATGCAGTAGTTGAAGAAGCCAGAGACGCAGGGATCCTAGTATCCGCAGCAGGAGTCGAAGAAGACCTCAACAAAGCGATGACAGCCGATGCGACTAGTGGGTCGCTGGAGTTCAGCGCGGGACTCTTCGCACCCGAGGAGCAGCACCTCGGCGGCTTGATGATCATCGACGTACAGGATGAAGAAACAGCGAAGATCTGGGCAGGAAAAATTGCAGAAGCCTGCGGATGGCCGCAACAGTTGAGGCGACTTTACTAGACCTTGCGGGGAACGTTTAGGACTTGGAATTCTCCCTAATTTGTCAATCTTCGACCCACCCATGGTTAGGCTCCAACCATGGAGCAGATCGAGATGTTTTATTGGCCGGTACCCGATAACGACGTAGACGGTCCCATACTCGCTGCCGAAGATGTTCGCCCGTGGATCGCGCAAGAGTCAGAAGTGTTATCGGTAGTTGACGTGCCTTCCGAAATTCATATCGGCTGGTGGGCCATATTGGAAGATCTATTCGGCGGGCGTACTTACCTTATCGATCACAGCACGGGAGAGCCTGCCGACAAATAAGTCTGCTGCAGGTCCTTGAAAATAAGCTGCCGCCGAAGATTCTCCATCTCGGCGGCAGCTTATTTGGTATTAGGCCTGAAGCACGTAGCGCAGGGTTTCAACCACCTGATCGGTGGTCTTGCACCATCCCTGGGCGTCAGCATCCACTTCCTTCAGCGGGTGCACGATGTCCTCATCATGCAAAGTCACGTATGGCTTGCCCAGCGCCGAGCAGTAGCCTGCGTCAAAGGCTGCATTCCACTGCTTGTACTTGTCGCCGAAGCGAACCACGACGAAATCCGCCTTCTCGATTAGGGTGCGCGTACGAATGGCATTGATCTTGGAAGACTGGTGATCGCGCCAGAACCCGGGGGTGGTCTCGCCCAGGTAATCGCCCGCGGCGTCGCTGGCAGGGTGGTCGGTAACGGGTGCGGTGAAGACAACGTCCAAGCCGGCGGCTTCAGCACCGCGCTGAATCTCTTCGCGCCAGTCGGTATGGATCTCACCGGACAGATAAACATTGAAACTCATGGCTAAGGGCTCCTTAAGTTGAGTCGGACCAACTCGGCAGGTCCTCGAAATTCCCATCCTATTAGCTCGCTCCAGAAGTTCAGCGTTGAGCGGTTCATCGTAACTTAACATTTGGCAAGCACTATTGCTCGCCGTCGTGCCGGTGCACGGTATGCCCGTCTTGGTCGAAGATCATGACCAACTCTGCGGGGCCACCATCGGCGATGAATGCATGAGGAGTCATCGTCGCGAACTCCGCAGCTTCTCCCGCCTTGACGGTGACTTCCCGATCTCCGAGGAAAAGCTTGACCGCACCTTCAAGGACAAAGAACCAATCATGCCCCGGGTGCACCCGCTGCTCCGGCGCAGACGGCGTTGGTTCGAGCCTCACCTTGAGTGCTTTCATGTTGCCTGTGGCTTTGGACAGCATCCAGGTGGTCCGTGATCCTTCTTGGCTCGGCATCGGACGGATGATCACATCTTCGTCACTGTCGTTCTCCAGCAGGGTCTCGACATCGGTGCGCAGGGCACGCGCGAGCGGCAGAAGAACGTCGAGGCTGATTGCTCTTTTACCTGTTTCGATACGGCTGATCGTCGAGGCACTGAGATGGGAACGCTCGGCGAGCTCATCCAGCGACATCGACTGCGTCTGACGCAGGCTGCGCAGGCGAGTACGTACTATTTGCTCGATCTCCGACATGCTTTCTCCTCAATACCAACTGTCATTCTTGCGAATATTGCAAGCCTCTTTGCAGTATATGCCAAGATTGCTATCGTGGAATCATGAACACCACGGACGCCCATTCCCCACATTCACACCATGGCCACCATCCCTCACCCGAGCAGCGAACCATCACCCGACACGTCGATGTAGCGATCATCGGAGGTTCCGCCGCGGGCCTTGCCACAGCCCTGCAGCTATCGCGCCAGCGGCGCTCGGTGATCGTCATCGACTCCGGGGAACCCCGCAATGCGCCGGCGTCGTCGATGCACAGTTATCTGGGCCATGAGGGACTCCCACCCGCAGAATTCTTGCGCATTGCGCGAGCCGAAGTCCGCGCCTATGGCGCCGAGGTGCTCGCGGGTCGAGCTACCAGCGTTTCCCGACAGGCAGAGGGCTTCCAGATCGAGCTGACAGGCGGCCACCGAATTAATGCGCGCCGCGTCGTAGCAGCAACCGGGCTGACCGATGAGCTCCCCGAGATTCCCGGCCTCGCCCAACATTGGGGCTCCTCGGTATTCCACTGCCCGTTCTGCCATGGTTACGAAGTGCGCGACCAACGCATCACCGCACTTGTCACATCCCCCGCTTCACTGCATGCGCTGCCACTGCTGCGCCAGCTCACCGCACAGCTGAGCATCGTGGTCCATCAGGGGGTGCCCGAAGATGACCCCCAGTTGAAGATTCTCGAAGCTGCAGGGGTTCGGGTGCTTCACTCCCGCGTCGAGCAGGTACTCAACAATGAAACCGGTGAACTTCGGGCACTGCAACTGGCCGACGGAACGGAAGTATCAACCGATGCAGTCCTAGCTGGATCGCGTCTGCATGCACGACTCGACGCCTTCGCATCGCTCGGACTCACCGCCAGCGAACACCCCAGCGGTCTGGCAACCTATGTAGAGGCAGATCCGATGACCGGCGAAACTGCCATTCCGGGGCTTTACGCGGTCGGAACGCTGACGGAGCCAATGCTTCAGGTCTTGCCGACGGCGGCAGCCGGAACCCGCGTTGGCGGGATGATCAGTTTCGACCTGGCCAATGAGGACCTCCAGGCAGCAGCACGCCCCGTCGCACACGCTGCTGACTGGGAGGGACGATACAGCGGTGCAGTACAGTGGAGCGGCAATCCGAATGGCTCCCTGGTGGCCGAAGTTGCCGATTTGGCACCGGGCACCGCACTGGATATTGGTGCAGGCGAAGGCGGGGACGCCATCTGGTTGGCCAAGCGCGGATGGACGGTCACCGCGAATGATATCTCGCAGCGGGCGCTCGACCGAATTATCGCCGGTGCGCAGCAGCAGGAAATATCGGTCAAGACCATTCAGGCAGATGCCAATTCGGCCAACCCATTTGGCGGCCGACGCTATGATCTTGTCACTGCTTCCTATGCTTCTATCCCGCGCACGCCGGATGGACGCGGCGTTGCAAACTTCCTGAATGCCGTCGCCCCAGGCGGAGTGCTGCTGATTATTAATCATGATGCGCAGGAGATGAGCGAAGTTCTCGCCACGATGGACCATGAGATATCCCGCCCATTCGACCACGGGGCTTTCGTCTCGACCCAGGATTTCGTAGAGGCGCTGGAAACCTCTCCCGAATGGGAGGTAAACATCAATGAACGCCGAGAGCGTCCGAGTGGAGCGGTGTCGAACCATCACATTCACGACATCGTGCTGCGTGCCCGTCGGGCAAAATAATCAACCACGGGCAGCTTTCGTCGAATCGTTCTGAAGATTTCCCGCTCGTCCCAAGTCCACAGCGTACGTCCCCGGCTTCACTACGAAGCCGGGGACGAATGCAGGACTAGGCTAGGTGACATCGCTGATACCAAGCGCATCGACTAACCATAGGAGCATGTTCCATGGCACTTCACCCTGGACTCGCGGCGTTCGCCGATCTCGTCGGCACCTGGCGAGGTGAAGGACACGGCGAGTACCCGACAATCGCCGCGTTTAACTTCATCGAAGAGGTCACCTTCACCGATGTGGGCAAGCCCTTCCTCCACTACTTGCAACGCACATGGTCGCCCGATGGGGCTCCCATGCACACCGAAACAGGATTCCTTCGTCTCATTGACGAGACGTCGGTGGAATTCATTCTGGCCCAGCCTACCGGCCAAACGGAACTTGCCGAGGGCAATCTAGAGTCCAACCCTGAGGGCTTCATCTGCACGCTCACCTCCCAAATGCAGAATTCGGCGAGCGCGAAGCAGGTCGATGCAACGCAACGACAACTAGAGCTCTCCGGGAATACTCTGACTACCAAGTTCGCTATGGCGGCGGTCGGCATTCCGATGACGCACCATCTGAAGTCGGTTATGTACCGGAAGGATCCGCATCCGGAGTCTTGATCAACGCTGTGCGTGAAAGGCTTTCAGCCAATCCTGAATCTCCGCCGATACTCCCCCGGAGTAACGCCGAGAGCACGCTTGAACGCCCGGCTCATGGTGTCGACCGTTCCAAAACCACACAGCGCCGCGACCTTTCCAAGTGTCTCGTCACCTGCTTCCAGCCGACTGCGTGCGGCTTCCACCCGCGCCGATTCCACGTAGGCTGCCGGCGTTGTTCCCAGCTCATTCTTGAAAACTCTGGTGAGCTGCCGGTCGCTGATATGCAGCGACTCAGCGAGGCGCGCCACCGTCAGCTCCTCAGTTAAGTGTCCTAGGATATAGTGCCGCAGCTCGTCCACCCGTCGGGTGGTTGAGATCGGTTCCAACGGTACGCTGAATTGGCTTTGCCCTCCCGGGCGTTTCAAGTAGACCACCAATTGTCTCGCGACCTTCTGAGCCAGCATCTCGCCGAAGTCATCCGCGACCAGGGCCAGTGCCAGATCGATGCAGGAACTGATGCCTGCGCCGGTCCAGATGTCGCCGTCACGGATGAAGATCGGATCAGAATCCACCTTGATCTGCGGATACTGCTCAGCCAGTTGCGCAGCGGTCGACCAGTGCGTGGTGGCTCTCCTGCCGTCCAGCAGTCCGGCAGCGGCGAGGATGTGGGCGCCCACGCATACCGAAGTCATTCTTCTGGTTCGTTCATAGAGCTTGGCAACGTGTCCGACGATGCCCGGATCTACCAGTGCGGCAACCCGGCCGCCCTCCTCAACCGTCACCGCCCCAGGGACCACGACCGTGTCGATGGCACGCCCCTCGAGTTCTTCGAACGTCACATCCGGCAGGAGCCTCACGCCTGCCGAGGTGGTCACGGGCTCAAGAGTCTGGGCAACCAACAGCACCTCGTACCCGGTCGGCTTGTCCATTTCCCGCTGGAGCAGTGCGAACACCTCTGGAGGTCCGGTGACATCCAAAAGATCCACCTGATCAAAGACCACGATTACTACCAACTTATCGCCCCTGCTCACACCATCCCCTTTTCACAATGTCTGTATTTGCAGGTTATACGACATTGCCGACACCATGCCGGCGTCATAGCGTTAAATTGCCCGCACAGTGGCGGGCTGACACACGAAGAGAAGGCAATTCATGGCACGCACTACCCTGCGCGAACTCAATGGTTTCGATAACACCCCGGCCTCCTTGCAAGACTCAACACTCGTGTTGGTCGACTACCAAAACACCTACACCCAGGGCATCATGGAACTCGAAGGGTGGGAGACGGCGCTCAATGCGGCCGAAGATCTGCTGGCTAGAGCGCGTGTGGCCGGATCGAACATCATCCACATCGTCAATGACGGCGGCGAAGGCACTCCCTATGACATCAAGGCCGAAATCGGACAAATTCATCCAAAGGTAGCGCCCATCGATGGCGAAGAGGTGGTCGTCAAGGGAGCCCCTAATGCCTTCGTCGGCACTGAGCTCGGCGAGCTCATCAATTCAGCGGGCAATACCCACATCGTGATGGCGGGATTCATGACAAATATGTGCGTGCAGTTCACTGCCGAAGGTGCATTCATTGCAGGTAAGAAACCCACAGTAGTCGCCGACGCCTGCGCCACCCGCCCATTGGACAGCGGAGTCGTTCCCGTTTCTGCGCAACAGTTGCACGATGCGGCACTGGCAACCATCGGCGACCTCTACGGCGTTGTCGCCAAGACCGCGGATGAGCTGCGCTAAAGCGCATCAGAACACGACGACCGATATAGAAATTAGTTCTCCAGTGCCTGCCGAGAGATGGCACTGGAGAACTAATTGCCTGTGAGGCGAGTTCCCGACTCGCTAGGAGGGCACTCTAGACAGTCTTTATTTCAGGAATTTGCCATTGCTCGAGCTCCACAAGACGTGGACGGTAAAGTCGAATCAGCAGATTCCACCCTTCGGGCAATTGGATCCTGTTGGCGGTACCATCCGCCCAGTCGCCAAGGCGCACCGTCACCGATCCATCGTCGTTTTTGTCGCCAAATACAGAGTTTACGTTGGTCACGAGATCATCGCCCGGCTCAAAGTACCCTTCGCCGTTGTACACGCTGAGCGACCAGAACGCGTCGGCAGGTACATCCGTAAACGTCATTTCGTATTTTCCCTGTGGCAGGCGAGGGCTGACGTTGATATAGGAGGCTTCAGCGTCGGGCAAACCGCCCCATCCCAAAGCTGTCCCCACTAGATGGCGGATCGGGTCAACGTTCTCCTTTCGACCGAAGCTGCCGGCAAGGCTGCTGACTGTGTTGCCTAGGACCAGCAGAGCATCCCGCACCTCCTGATGCGACCGCTGGTCGTATTCCGGATTCTCGAACGGCTTCTGATTACCGACGTGCAGGAGGAGACCATCTTGTACTGCATGCACGGAATCTAGGTCTGCAGGGTCTGCCGGATCGAAAAGAATGCGTGCGGCAACGACTACATAATCGGTGTCGAATTCTTCTTTGGTCAGCGCATAAGTACCCGGCGAATGGAACACCTGGTTGATGTAGTGGTTCTGATTGATGACCATTACGGAGAGGTATCGCTGTCCCGTTTCGGGGATGGTGAGCTTCGCGCCGTCGGTGACATCAACGATGGCAAACGAGTACAGCGTGTCGCGATTCTGCCGGATGACTGGCTGGCGGTCCAACGGCGCCAATTCGCGATCATGAAAAAATTTGGCTTCGCTGCCCGCAGTTTTCAAGAGTCTGTCGATCATTGTGTTCGACTCGGCACGAGTGAAGTTATCTATTGAGACTGGGATGCCCATGGCAATCCTTTCCTAAAAGAGTCAATGCAGACTGCGAACTACGAGGACCAACGTATATCGTTCGTTCTCAGGTTCTTTCAAAGAATCAGACGTCGGTATTCAAAATGAATATTATGATCATGTAATAATCAGGACGATAATTTACCCACTGGATGAATCCGACATTACTGGCGATACTTGTACCAGTCAACGTCCCACCTATAGACAAAAGTTCAATCGCGCAGAGAATCCTGAAAGGCACCCGAGTCCAATACCGGCACCGTTGGAGAATCGTTCAACGCAGATGCCACCTCGATGTCGACACCGAATCCTATGCCCTGCAGTTCTTTCGCGCTCTCGCACGCGTGCATAAGCTCGCTTAGTAGTGGGCGTCTTGAATCGAAGTAGTCGGCCACTGTCAAAGCCCTGGGACTCATAATCCCTTGGTAACCGTGTCCAGCGAGCTCTGAAAAGATGGCTCCAGCACCGAGGTGGTCCTCTAGCGCAAGACGTAGCGTTCCTTCTTGCGAACATAGCTCGCCTGTGGCAACGATCCCCACCGAGTCGCCATGATTGATACGCTCGGCCAGATAATCAGCAACAGCGGTTGCATTGCGCAGGCACCCCGCGATAACGGAAGCGCCTGAACTCTCAAGTTGATGCGAAATCGTTGATCCATTAGGCGATGGCAGCACAATCCGCGAAGCATACGGGCCAGTTTTTAGTGCATCCGGGGATAGTGTGAGGGCGGTGTTCGTCCCCAGCTCAGTCGCTTCGAGCCGGCCAACGGCCAACACCGCATCATGAGCACGCGCGAATTCTTCGGCCTGTCTCCCCTCCAATGGGAACGGGTACACAGATATTCCCCGCTCGACGGCAACGCAGACCGAAGTCGAAAAGCTTAAGACATCAACGACTACCGCAATATCAGTGTCCAGCGTACGGGCACCCACCACACCCCAACCGAAACGCACCTGATGCCGGGACTGGTCCAATTCTGTATCTGATGACAAGTTCATCGCGTCCTCCTGTCCCGCCGCAACAACGACTTCTCGCATATGTGCAGCCCAATCCAATCAGCACACTCCCAACGGTTCAAGATGGAGGCCAAGGCTGGCAAGGAGCACACGATGAACGGTGTTCGCCGTCGGGTGTCGGGTGTTAGCATCCGACTATGGCCAAATTTCGGACTCCGCAAATTGTCCTATTTACCCGCGACATCGACCGCGCGGCGGCTTTTTATGTCTCCCTCGGCTTCAGTGAGGTGTTCCGCACTCCGAAGTCCGGTACGCCAATTCATATCGATCTCGTGCTCGACGGCTACCGGATCGGACTGGCTACCGAGGTAAGCACTCGTGATGACCATGGTCTCGCTCCCGTTGCTGTCGGCCAACGCGCAGCGGTCATCCTGTGGACCGAAGATGTTCCATCGGCTTACCGGCAACTCATTGAGCTCGGCGCGGTCGCCGTCAAGCAGCCTTCCGCGTGGCTTGATCATCTGCTCATTGCGTGGGTCGAAGATCCCGATGGACATTTAGTTCAGGTGGTGCAGAATGTCGAATGAAGCCAACTTAATTGGCGGTGCCACAGTTAGCTGGCTACCTACTGTGGCGCACAGCCTGCATTTGCTACCTGCAACACGCTCACCCCGATACCTGCAATAATATTCAATCGTTCACTGCGCAGCATCGGGCTTCACCCAAAACGGCGAATAATGGTAGCCGTCGTGATCATCGAACTGGCGCTGGTACATAAATGGGTACTCGTCGGTGTCGCCGATTCGCCCGCCGGCAGAGCGTGCCCGGTCAATGAGTTCGTCCACCGCCTCACGACTTTCCATGTCGAAGGATATAGTGATCTTTGATGGTGTGTCAGGTCCGCCGATCAGCTCCTCAACACCACCGACGCTCGCGTACATCTCACGACTGCCGAGCATGACGTACTGGTTGTCCGCTATTGCGTAGCAGGCGACATCATCATTGGACATTTCGTTATTTTTCGCCCACCCGAGAGCCGTATAGAAAGCGGCAGCTCGCTCGACATTCTGGACTGGGCAGGTAATGAACAAACTCATGATGCCATGATTCTCACTCGATGAATCGATGTCAATGAAGTTATCATTTTCCAGCAAATCGAACCGCCATTTTTGGGCGGAGCCGTACCGCAGTGAAAGCATTAAGTCTTCTGCACCGCTGCGATACGGCTTCAGCCGTCATTCACCGAGCGCTGGCAACACGCCCATTCGCCGCATGGCCCCGAGCTCGTCGCGCACACCCCAGTGCTCGGCAAGCTTCTCGCCCTCGGTCCGGAAGATATGGATGGTTGCCATCTCATACTCGGCTCCGACAGCTTCGGGACCGTGGAATTCGGCTGCTCCAATGCCCCGCGCTACCGCCCGAACCACGATGCGATCTTCGGTGGAAAAGACGTCCTCCAGGGTGTATTTGATTTTCAGCACCTGGGTCACGAAGGTGAGGATCTGTGTGTACCCTTCAAACCCCGGAGGAATGGGAATCGGCGACCCATGGTCGACGAAGTCCTCGGTGACGCACTCCTTGATACATGACAGGTCGCCCGAGTTGATCGCGTCGAAGACTCGCCGAGCGGCTGTCATGGCAATGTTGTCCATGTACCCTATCCTTTCAATAGAACCCGATTCCAATGGAATAAGATTCCAACGAAAGTACGGCTGTGTCAAGACGCAATTATGATCTCTCCAATCGAGCCGAAGCCGCCCGGGAAACTCGTCGCCGCATCCTCGACACTACCTACCGGCTGCTTCTTGAAAAGGGCGCAAAATCCTTGTCGATGTCCGGCTTGGCCAACGCGGCAGGTGTCAGTCCTCAGACGATCTACAACTCGATCGGAGGCAAGGCCGAGGTCATCAAGGCCTGCTATGACATCACCATTGCAGGAGACGACATCGACGCACCGCTGAGTGAACGCCCGGCATTCAGATCAATTTGGGAAACGACTGAATCGCAAGAGTTCTTCCGCCGATATTCCACCTGGGTGAGCACCCTGAGCAATCGGGTGGCTCCACTCCTTGCAGCCCTCGTTCGCCCGGGTCAAAGTGATCCAGGAATCGCCGCGTTCGTGGAAACCATCGAGGCCGAACGCCGCATCGGTTCAACCAATGCAATGAAGCACTACCGGGAACGCTTTGGCCTGCCCGAAGGCCTCACCCTTGAGCAGGCAGTAGACATCACCTGGACGCTGAATTCCCCGGACGTCTACGACCGATTGGTTGGACGCTGCGGCTGGAGCCCCGAAGAATACGAAAGCTGGTTGACTCAGCAACTGGCCGCCGCCCTGCAGTAAAACTGTCACCCTTCCGGTGACGGAGCGCCGAGAATTAACTTTGAGCAGCCCTGTAGTGGTACAGCGAAGTCGAGGGCAAACCTGCCGATTAGCTCACCACTACCATTGGCCCTTCCTCGGGAGTTGGGGGCTCGAATCTGGCGAAGTATTCACTCGCCGTTTCCGCAGTCAGCGGCCAATCATCAGCCCGCCTGCCGTGCCGCTTGCCGATGCGGCTCAGGATGGTTTCCAGATCCGTCGCTAGGTAAACGGTTTCGGGAATGACACCCACAGGGTTGAGCAGGGCGCGGTATTCATCGCGTTGGCGACGGAACCAGAATCCGAAGTCGAGGACTACGTTGTTCCCCTCTCCTACCAACTGCATCAGGCGCCCCTTGAGCTCGGCGGCGACCTGGCGAGCTTCTTCAGAAGTAGGCATCGAAGTGATGCCGCGCTGCCAAAACTCCACCTCGAACGACAATCTCGTCCATCCTTCGAACTCTAGCTTTTTTGCATAGGTTGTCTTGCCTGCACCACCCGGACCGCACATCATTACGACGCGGGAACGCTGAACCTTCGAAGCCACCATCCAACCAACGGTACCCTCCCATTTGGCGACCATCATGCACAAACGCCCCGGCTTCCATAGGGAAACCGGGGCGTCGCCAAAGCATGATGACCTACACGTTGAAGCGGAACTCCACGACGTCGCCGTCCTTCATGATGTAGTCCTTGCCTTCAATGCGAGCCTTGCCGGCAGACTTGGCATTGGCTACCGAACCCGCTGCGACGAGGTCTTCAAAACCGACAACTTCTGCCTTGATGAAGCCACGCTGGAAGTCGGTGTGGATCACGCCCGCCGCCTCCGGTGCGGTGGCACCCTTGCGCACGGTCCAGGCGCGGGATTCCTTCGGGCCAGCGGTCAGGTAGGTCTGCAGGCCCAGGGTATCGAAGCCGACGCGGGCCAGCTTGTCCAGGCCGGACTCCTCGATGCCTGCATCCTCCAGCATCTCCAGTGCTTCGTCCTCTTCCAGCTCGGCCAGTTCGGCCTCGAACTGCGCATCAAGGAAGATTGCCTCGGCGGGGGCAACCAGCTCGGAGAGCTTTGCCTGCATCTCCTTGTCCGCCAGGCCAGCCTCATCGGTGTTGAACACGTAGATGAACGGCTTGGTGGTCATCAGCTGCATTGGGGCCAGCTCGTCCATGTCGATGCCGGCTGCCTTGCCTGCGGCGAACAGGGTCTTGCCCTCTTCGAGCACCTTCTGGGCTGCGAGCAAGTTGTCCATGAAGGACTTCTCTATCTTCTTGCTGCGCAGTTCCTTTTCAAGACGCGGCAGCTGGTTCTCGATGGTCTGCAGGTCAGCGAGGATCAGTTCGGTGGCGATGGTCTCGATGTCCGATTCCGGATCGACCTTGCCGTTCACGTGGATCACGTCGTCGTTCACGAACGCGCGGGTCACCTGGCAGATGGCGTCGGCCTCGCGGATGTTCGCCAGGAACTTGTTGCCCAGGCCTTCACCCTCGGAGGCGCCCTTCACGATGCCTGCGATGTCAACGAAGGACACGGTGGCAGGCAGGATGCGCTCGGAACCGAAGATTCCCGCAAGCACCTTCAGGCGCTCGTCCGGCAGCGGCACGACGCCCACGTTGGGTTCAATGGTTGCGAAGGGGTAGTTGGCCGCCAGTACCTGGGCACGGGTCAGCGCGTTGAACATGGTGGACTTGCCGACGTTGGGCAGTCCGACGATTCCGATAGTAAGAGCCACGGGAGAAAATTCTACCTTTGTTAGGAGGACTAAGTGAAAGTGAAGCTGATTTAGCGCGCCTCGGGGCGGGCGCCGCGTCCGCCCAGGGCACGGTCGTCGTCGCCGGCTTCCTTGAGCTTGCCGCGGATTTCCTTGGGCAGCGAGAAGATGATGTCTTCCTCCGCGGTGGTGACCTCGGCGACGTCGTTGAAGCCGTACTGGGCCAGCAGGTCAACTACCTCGCGCACCAGAACCTCGGGCACCGAGGCTCCGGAGGTCACGCCCACGGTGGCCACGCCCTCGAACCAGGACTCGTCCACCTCGTTGGCGAAGTCCACGCGGTAGGAGGCCTTGGCGCCGTGATCCAGCGCCACCTCCACCAGGCGCACCGAGTTCGAGGAGTTGGCCGAGCCGACCACGATCACCAGATCTGCCTGCGGGGCGATGTTCTTGATCGCTGCCTGGCGGTTGGTGGTGGCATAGCAGATGTCGTCGCTGGGCGGATCCTGCAGGTTAGGGAAGCGCACGCGCAGCCGGCGGACGATCTCCATGGTCTCGTCAACGCTCAGGGTGGTCTGCGAAAGCCAGATCAGCTTGTCCGGATCCTTAACCTGAACGGTGTCGGCCTCTTCGGGGTTGTTCACAATGGTGGTGACCTCCGGCGCTTCGCCGTAGGTGCCTTCCACTTCCTCGTGGCCCTCATGGCCGATCAGCAGGATTTCGTAGTCGTTCTTGGCAAAGCGCACCGCCTCGCGGTGCACCTTGGTGACCAGCGGGCAGGTGGCGTCGATGGTGCGCAGTCCGCGGTCTTCGGCCGACTGCACCACGGCCGGGGAAACGCCGTGGGCGGAGAATACGACCAGCGCACCCTCGGGAACCTCCTCGTTTTCCTCCACGAAGATCGCGCCGCGGGACTCAAGCTCGGAAACCACATGCACATTATGCACAATCTGCTTGCGCACGTAGACCGGCGGGCCGTAGTGCTCCAGCGCCTTCTCCACCGCTACCACCGCACGGTCGACGCCTGCGCAGTAGCCACGCGGAGCTGCCAGCAAGACCTTGCGCTCGGTAACCTCTGGGGAGGCTGCGAAGATCTCTGCAGGGGTGCGTCGAACGCGTGGAATGCGGGGTACCGGCAGGGACACCGGAACGGAAGTGGAAGTAGCCATACCTCCATTCTACGAAGTGCATGCAAGTTAGCCCATGCTCATATGAGCCGAACCACATGCGGCGCCCTGTGAATTCTGCCTCTACCTCGACTGTCGCACCGATGGTGTAGCGTCGCGTGTATGGAAAACCAGCAGCCCGCGTCCTCCCTGCCGCCCACTGCAGCGCAGACCAGCGCCGAGAACCCGTGGCCGCTGCGAGTTCTCTCCGAAAAGCTGAAGATCCACATCGAGAACTCCCCTGTCACCTGGGTCGAAGGCCAACTGCTTGAAGCCAACGTGCGCAACGGCCACGCCTACCTGACCCTGCGCGACGTGGACGTGGACAACTCCTTTTCGGTCACCGTGTGGGCCTCGGTCATGCGCACCCTGGACTCCACTCCGCAGGTGGGCTCCCGCGTGGTGGCACGGGTCAAGCCGAGCTTCTATGCCAAGACCGGAAGGCTCTCGCTGAACGCCTCCGACCTGCGCCCTGTGGGACTGGGCGAACTGCTCGTGCGCCTTGAACGGCTGCGCCAGGCGCTGGGCGCCGAGGGCCTGTTCGATGTGGAGCGCAAGCGCAAGCTTCCGGTGCTGCCCGGCAAGATCGGGCTGATCACCGGGCGCGACTCAGACGCGGAAAAGGACGTGGTGCGCAATGCGACGCTGCGCTGGCCGGCGGTGCAGTTCCGCATCATCAACACCGCGGTGCAGGGCGTGGACGCGGTCCCCCAGGTGATCAATGCACTGCATGAACTGGACGCCGACCCCAGCGTGGAGGTCATCGTGATCGCCCGCGGCGGCGGTGCGCTGGAAGACCTGCTGCCCTTCTCCAACGAAGACCTGGTGCGCGAGGTGGCCGCCGCACACACCCCGGTGGTTTCCGCCATTGGCCACGAGGCGGACCGTCCGATCCTCGACGACGTAGCGGACCTGCGGGCTTCCACCCCCACCGATGCCGCCAAGCGCATCGTGCCGGACCTGAACGAAGAATTCGCCGGGCTCGACGCCGCCCGGCAGCGCCTTGACCGTGCGGTGAACACCATGCTGCAGCGCGAGAGCCAGCTGATTGCCTCGCTGCGCGCCCGCCCGGTGCTGGCAAACCCTCAGGTCATGGTCACTTCCCGCGCCGAAGACCTGGGGCGCTGGCGCGAGCGCGCCACCGCCCTGTTCAGCCATCGGGTGCAGCGCGCCAACGATGAGGTCGGCCATCTGCGGGCACAGATGCGCGCGCTCTCCCCGCAGCAGACCCTCGACCGCGGCTACTCGGTGACCCAGCTGGCCGACGGGCGCGTGCTGCGCGATGTGCGCGAGGTCCAACCGAACGACCAGCTGCGCATCCGCGTCGCTGCAGGCCAGCTGACAGCAGCCGTCCACAACATCTTCCCCGCCGAAACCACAGCACAGAGCAACTAGTTTGGAGCCAAGAATGACTGCCCAGATCCCCCAGGACATTGCCGAACTTTCCTACGAGCAGGCCCGTGAAGAACTGATCAACGTGGTCAACCAGCTGGAGACCGGAGGCGCCCCACTGGAGGCATCGCTGGCGCTTTGGGAACGCGGCGAGGCGCTGGCCGCACACTGCGAAAATTGGCTCGCGGGCGTTTCCCAGCGCCTCGACGACGCACGCGCCAAGCACGAGGGCGAACAGGACTAGCGCGCAGCCTCCAGGCGGGCCCTTTCCGCCGCCACGTCGAACTTCGCCGCCGGCCACTGAGGGTCGATCTCCTGCAGCTGCGCGAGCAGCAGTTCGGCGACGCACAGCCGGGCGCGCCATTTCTGGTCCGCCGGGATGATGTACCACGGCGCCGCATCGTTATCCGTGCGATTGACCGCGATCTGGTAGGCCTTCTGGTACTCATCCCAGAGCAGCCGGTCTTCCACATCGCTGGCCGCGTACTTCCAGTACTTATCGGGGCGTTCCAGGCGCTCGGAAAGCCGCGCAAACTGTTCGTCCCGGCTGATGTGCAGCATAACCTTGACCGGGTGGATGCCGCGCTCCTTCAGCCGCTTTTCAAATTCGACGATCTTGCTGTAGCGCGCCTCGACCTGTGCCTGCGTGCTCAGCTTCTGCACCCGGTGGATCAACACGTCCTCGTAGTGCGAACGGTCGAAGACTCCGATCCTCCCCCGGGCCGGCAGCCTCTTCTCGACGCGCCACAAGAAGTCGTGCTCGCGCTCCTGGGCTGTGGGCGCCTTGAAGGCGAAGTGCTCGACGCCCTGGGGATCGAGCATGCCCATGACATGGCGCACGATGCCTCCCTTGCCCGAGGTATCCATGCCCTGCAGGATCAGCAGCACCGAATCTTCGAGTTCCTCCTGTAGGGCTTGGGCGAACAGCCGTTCCTGCAGGTCGGAAAGCTGCACAGCCAGCACCTTCATCCGTACCGCCGCCTGCTTCTTATCCTGCGGTGCATCTCCGGGCCACCATGTCGGATTCTTGGTGGCGCGCTGCTCCAGATGCACCCCCGGCTCGGCACGCAGGCACATCAGCAGATTCTCGGGATACGAACTCATCGAGTCTTCCTCACTCATCGACAGCTGCTGTTGGCTCAACCCTAGCCGCTTCCCTAGTCAGACGGGAAGACGCCGATTAAATGCGTGAACGCCGCGAGAGTCGTCGACTCTCACGGCGCTCCGGCATTCATCAGCTGGCTAGGCCTTGGCCCGCCAATCGGACAGGAAGCTGCCGATGCGGCCCACCGCGTCGGTCAGGTCCCGCACATTCGGCAGGGTGACCAGACGGAAGTGATCCGGGCGCACCCAGTTGAAGGCGGTGCCCTGGGAGATCAGGATCTTCTGGCTCTTGAGCAGCTCCAGCGCAAACTTCTCGTCGTCGTGGATCGGGTAGACCTCGGGGTCGAGCTTCGGGAACATGTACAGCGCGCCCTTGGCCTTCTGCACCGAGACGCCTGGAATTTCCTGCAGCAGGTTGTAGGCTGCATCGCGCTGCTCCAGCAGGCGGCCGCCGGGCAGGATCAGGTCATTGATGGACTGGTAGCCGCCCAGCGCGGTCTGGATTGCATGCTGCGCGGGAACATTCGCACACAGACGCATGTTCGTGAGCAGGTTGATGCCTTCGATGTAGTCGGCGGCCTGGTGGCGCGGGCCTGAAATAGCCATCCATCCGGCGCGGAAGCCGCAGACCCGGTAGGCCTTGGACAGGCCGGAGAACGTCAGCACCAGCACGTCGTCGGCCAGGCCCGCGGTGTTGATGTGCACCTCATCGTCGTAGAGGATCTTTTCGTAGATCTCATCGGAGAAAACAATCAGGTTGTGCTTGCGCGCAAGCTCCAGGATGCCTTCGAGGGTCGACTTCGGATAGACGGCACCGGTGGGGTTGTTCGGGTTGATGATCACGATGCCCTTGGTGCGATCGGTGATCTTTGCTTCCATATCCTCCAGGTCGGGAAGCCAGCCCTCTTCTTCGGTGTTCAGGTAGTGCACCGGGGTGCCGCCAGCCAGTGAGACCGAAGCGGTCCACAGCGGGTAGTCCGGGGCCGGGATCAGCACCTCGTCGCCGTTGTTCAGCAGCGCGTTCAGGCTCAGGGTGATCAGCTCACTCACACCGTTGCCCAAATAGACGTCGTCGACGCCGATGGACTGGATGCCGCGGGTCTGGTAGTACTGAGAGACGGCGGTGCGTGCCGAGAGGATGCCGCGAGAGTCCGAATAACCTTGGGCGTTTGGCAGGTTGCGGATCATGTCGACGAGCACCGCGTCGGGCGCCTCGAAGCCGAACGGCGCGGGGTTGCCGATGTTCAGCTTCAGGATGCGGTGCCCCTCAGACTCCATGCGGGTTGCGTGCTCAAGCAGCGGTCCGCGGATGTCGTAAAGCACGTTGTGCAGTTTCGTCGATTGTTTGAATTCTGCCATGGGTACACTTTCTCACGTCAGGCACGTTCCTCGTGCCTTGGTTACCGTCTGGTTTCGTTAGTTGTCGATGAGCCATTTCCAGCGGCCGGCCGCATCCTGTGGTGATACGCCATCCGGCCCCTGGACCAGGCGGTTCAAGCCAATGACCGCCTCCTGGCTGAGCGTGCGGGTGACCTCCTTCACGCCCTTCGCGGCGTCCTCGTCCACCGCCGTCCCCATCAGCGGCATGTAGGGTTCCGCGTCGAACAGCTGGGAGCTGCCGTCGACGGTCTTGAATCCTTCATCCCCGATCAGCGCATCCTGCGCCTGGAGCGCCACCACCTGATCCACCGCGGTGCGCAGGGTATCTGGCAGGTCTTCGGTCTTTTCCGTGGTGAATTGCGGGGTGTCGCATCCGGCCTCGGCCAGCACGGTCTTCAACCCGGAGCTTGGCTGCACATCGTCGACGAAACCCACCTTGGTGCAGGCCGCCGCCAGTGTAGGCAACGAGTCGATCTTGTATTCGGCGGCCTCTGCTGCCGAAAGCACCATGACCTTACCGGCGTTGGCGGCGCTGAGCGGGGCGGCGGTAAAACCGAGGTCCTGCTGGTTGATGGTGTTCACCAGGTCGGCGGATTCCTGCAGGGACAGGATGCCATCGGCGCCGCGGGGCTTCGCAGCCGGCACCAGGCTCACCGCCTGAGCCGCCGTGTCGATGGCCAGGTCGGCCTTGCCCTCGGCCACCTGCTGGTACGGGGCACTGGAGGACTTGGAAATCTTCACCGTATAGCCCAGGCGTTCAAGTGCGTCAGCGTAAACGTTGCCGATGGCCTGCCCTGTTGGATCTGCCGGTACAGCAAGCGTCAAGGTGATGTTCCGGCTGGGCTGCGGGCTCGCCGATTCCTGCGCTCCGGGCGTGCTACAGGAAGCCAGCGGCAGGCTCAACACACACAGGGCCAGGGCCGCAGCGGCACGGGGGGAATGTACAAACTTCATCTCCCTATGCATTTTAGGCCAGCGCAGCCGGGTTCTGCGGTAGTGCGCGCCGAAATTGCCGGATTCCCGGAAGGTTATTCTTCGTCGGCCAGCCGCAGCATCGCGTCAACCCGTTCGATCCGGTTCAGCTGCTTGACTTCTTCGCGGGTAAACCAGGCGGCCTGGCTGGTGGAACCGTTTTCTTCTGCGCGCAGTGCTCCCCCTGCCAACCGCGCACGATAGGTGACGGCGACGGTCTGCATCGGGTGCCCATCGCCCGAATAGCGCTTGGCGGCGGGGATAACCCCGGTGCTCACATCCAGCAGTTTCAGCGAGTCGACCTCGTAGCCGGTTTCTTCACAAACCTCGCGCCGCACGCCATCCTGGATCTGTTCCCCCAGTTCGACGCCGCCGCCGGGAAGCGACCAGCGCGGGATGAACCGCGGGTCACGGTGGCGCATATCCCACAGGGTCAGCAGCACCTTTCCTTCGTGCTCAATCAGGGCATAGGCCGCCAAGCGGGTATCGAAAAGTTCTCCGGTAAGCTCGCTGCGTCGTGTCATGCCTACCAATATATCTGCATGTCGTAGAGACATTGTGTGTCCGAGCGGATCGAAGTAGTGCCCGTGTGGCGCGGAGTGTGATGAAATATTCTTATGTCATCGCAATCTGAGCAGTACCACGGCGCCGATCTCGACGAGATTGACCGAATCATCATCGACGAGCTGGTAGCCAATGCCCGCATTTCCAATGCGACCCTGGCCCAGCGTGCGGGGATCGCCCCGTCGACGGCACTGTTGCGCACTCGAGCGCTGGTGGAGCGCGGCATTCTCACCGGCTACCACGCAGAAGTTTCGCTGCGCAGCGTGGGGCGCACCGTGCAGGCGCTGATCTCCGTGAAGCTGCGCGCCCACGACCGTGAAAAGATCGACGCCTTCGTCGCACGCATCCCACAGCTGCCGGAAGTCCTGTCGATGTTCCATGTATCGGGCGGCACCGACTATCTGCTGCACATCGCGGTGAACAGCACCGAGGCCCTGCGCGACTGGGTGCTTGACAATCTTGCCACCGACGAGTCGGTGGGACACACCGAAACCACCCTGGTCTTCGCCCACCACCGCGGCAACCGCGGTCCGCTGCCTGCCGAGGACGAATAAGCTTCACGAATCAAAAAAAGGAAGAACCCTTGCGGGTTCTTCCTTTTTTATTCAGAATCTTCTAGGCCCGGCGGCGCTGCATCACGTCGTCCAGGTTCAAACGGCCCTTGGTGGCTGCCGGCTTCTGTTCTGGCTCGGCGGGCTTTTCGACAACCTCCGGCACTGCCGGGGTTTTGACCTCATCGCGCTTGGCGGCAACGCTGGCTACCGCCGCCTGATCTTCGGCCGACACTTCGCTGGCGATGCGCTTGGCTCCCTCGGAAGCCTTCAGGCTGATCTGCTTGCTTGGGCGCAGCGGCTCCGACACCGGCAGAGGCTGCAGGCTCAGGCGGGAAGAAATTTCCTTCTGGGTCGACTCGCGCACCTGCACGTAGGTGGGCAGCGGAACCTTCTTCGGCTCCCAGGTTTCAGGCTGTTTTACGCCGCCCAGGCCGTGGGCCACGCGCAGCGCCTCCGCCCGCAGTTCTTCGGCGGTAATGGCAGGCGCCTTCAGCGAGGATCCGGGGCGGGCGTCGAAGACTTCGTCCTGGGTCTGATTGCGAACAACCACCTTGTTTGCTTCCTCGGCAATGGCGGGGGTCTGCATGGCCCGCTGGCGCGTTGCCTCCAGGTTCTGCAGCAGGCGGCGGTTGCGGTCCCGCACCGCGAGCATGCGCAGCGAGGCGAAGGAGCCGAAGCCCACGAGGAAGAACAGTCCCACCGCCCCGAAGGTCAGCGAGGTGAAGGGCGCAAGGATCAGGCCGACCACAGTTGCCAGCAGCGCCAGCACGCCCAGCAGGGCTAGGGATAACCGGCCATAGCGCACACGAATCTTGTACTCAGAAGCAACTTGTGCCTTCGAAGTGCTAAGTGACGTGCCAGCCATGTGGGTCCTCCATCACCGATGGGTTCGGTCAGTTCTCAAAAGTGGAAGCCTGGTGCGACTCCTCACGTCAACACTATGCAACACCGGTTGTATGACCACGCACATGTGTAGGCGTGTTGCGAAGTTTTCACTCACGATATGCGCACCTCAGGTGCCAGTTTACGGTTTCTGTACGAAATCATCCGGATCGCTCGGAGATATGTTCGAGCATTGTCGTGTCGAGTTCTTCACGGTTCAGTGCAAAGGTTCGATGATCGCGCCACTGGCCGTCGATGTGCAGGTAGCCGCGGCGCAGCCCCTCGTCGCGGAAGCCCAGCTTGTGCACCACCCGCAGGCTCGGCTCGTTTTCGGGGCGGATATTTATTTCAAGCCGATGCAATCCCAGCACGCCGTAGCAATAATCGATCACCAGCGCACAAGCCTCTGGCATCAGTCCGAAGCCCGCGTGGCTGTGGTCGATCCAGTAGCCGATGGACGCCGTGCGCGCCGCACCCCACTGCACCCCCGACACGCTGACCTGCCCGATGATCGGTGGATTGCTGCTGTGCAGCTGCGGCAGGGTGATCACCCACGAATAGCCGGTGCCCTCCCGCGCCGCCTGGTTCTTCGCGCGGATCATCTGCCGGTAGGTCACGCTCGGCGGCGGCCCCACCGGGGTGGTCGGATCCCAGGGTTTGAGCCATGCATGGTTGTCATAGCGCAGCCGAGAGAATTCGGAGGCGTCGGCAAGCGTCAGCTGACGCAGCAGCAGCCGCTGGGATTCAAGATCTGCCACGCCAGCACCGCTGCGCCATAAACCACTCATGAGCACCATCGTATAGTCAGCGGGTGCGTACAGTGGTGTGCATGGATCCACTGTCGAAGAAATCGGCGCGCGCCGCGGTGCGTGCAGCACGCAAGAACATTCCGGAGCACCTGCGCGCCACCCGCGCCGAACAGCTGTGCTCCACCGTGCGCGAGTACCTCGCGCAGCTGACCCCCGTGGTGCGGGGGGTCGCGTTGTACTATTCCTCCCCCGAAGAACCTGACACCGAGGCGCTGATGCGGCAGCTGGTGGACGACGGCATCCATGTCTACCTGCCGGTATGCGAAGCCGAGCACCGGCTCTCCTGGGTCCGCTGGGAACCGGGGATCGAACTTGAACGCAGCGCCCACGCCCCGGTCATGGAACCGGTGGGCCGGCGCTACGGCGTCGAACTCTTCGAACAGGAGGAGGCGATCAGCACGCTGTTCATCCCGGCGCTGTCCATCGACTCCAACGGCCGGCGCCTGGGTCAGGGCGGCGGCTACTACGACCGCTTCCTGCCGCGCATCGAGCACACCCCGGTGCAGATCGCCGCACTGGTTTACGACGAGGAATACCTGCCCGCCGGCAGCTTTGAGGTGGACGCCCACGACGCCCCGGTGGATCTGGTGATCACCCCGAGCATGGTGCACCACATCATCTAACTTTCCACAGCTCGCCGCCCATTAAGCTCCGCCCGCGCTGGACGCGTTGTACTTGGCTCATGAGCCGCACCGCCAAATCCCGAGCCCCGAAAATCCCGCGCCCCAAGCTGCGTCCGGCGCGCACCCGCAGCGAGCTGCTACGCCGCTACCGGCGGCCTGCCGGCATCGCCTGCCTGCTGTTGGCAGCGGCGGCCGCCCTGAATCTTCTGGCTTCGGGGCAGCTGGGTCAGCGCAGTGTGGTGGTGGCGGTCGGCGATCTTCCCGCGGGGGCCGTGTTGACCTCCGGTGATGTGCAGCTGCAGCAGATTCCCGCCGATGCCAACGACCGGCAGCTGATCACCAATGCGCAGGATCTGATAGGCCAGCGGCTTGCCATCGCGGTCCCCGCGGGCACCGCCCTGCGCGACTTCCTGCTGGTCGGCCCGCAGCTGCTCACCGGCTCGCCGCAGGGCACCGTGGCCGTCCCCATCAGGCTTTCCGACGCCGCAACCGTCGCACTGATCCACCCGGGGCAGTTGGTGGACATCGTCTTGACCACGGGCGACGGATTTGAGAATGAAATCCGCTCGGAAACCATTGCAAAGTCGGTGGCGGTGCTATGGGTGCCTGCCGCGGAAAGCAGCGAATTCGGCATGCTCGGCGCCGGCGCTAGCCCGGGCGAGGGAATCATCGTGGTAGCGGCCGCCTCCACGCTGTCCGATGACTTGGCGGGCGCGATCACCCGCGGCAAGGTCTCCGCCGTGCTGGTGAACTAGGCACTACCCCCAGTGCGGGGGCTTCTCGCGCTTCATGGCCTCAATCAGATCTTCGGTTCCATCGCCCCAGCCGTGCGGGTCCTCGTCCTTGGCCCGCAGGCCCGCCAGCGGATCTTCGGGCGGGGCCTTGGGGTGCTGCGACTTGGCCAAAGCCTCATCTACCGACTTCGAGTGCTGCACCGGGGTGTAGCTGCCGGTCAGTGCCACCGGGTTGGATAGGTGCTGCGGCGGCGCGATGACCCGCGGGCGCTTGGTGCGCTTGCGCGGGCCATCGGCGTTATTTGGCTGTGCCACCCTTGGCCGTGCTTTCTACCGCGGCGACGGGCTTGGGGGTTTCCACCTTTGCCTCTTCCTCCGGCTTCGCCGCGGCCGGCTCACTTGCGACCTTGCTGGCGGGTACCGGCGGGGCGGGAGCCACCGCGGCGCGTGCTGCTGGCTCCTGGGCTGCGGGGCGTGCAGGCTTCAGCTGAAGGTAGCGGGCCAGACGCTCGGTCACGGTCCCCGGATCGGTGAACACGTCGATGGTCCACAGCGGAACGTAGCGCCAGCCGTGGTTCTCAAAGAAGTCCGGGCGCAGCCGGCTGCGTTCACGCACCGTCAGCTCCGCGTAGTGCTCGGTGCCGTCGTAGACCACCGCCAGCGGGCGGATGTCCTTGCCGTCCACGTCGAATGCGTGGGCCGCAAGATCCAGCACGCCGCGGTAGTCTTCGGAGACGATGGCGCCGCGTTCGCGCAGGCGGCGGGCCAGGTCGGAGACCAGTGCGTCGAAGCGCGGATGGTTCAGCGAAGGCATCCCCGAGTCTCCCGCCTGAACACGGGTGAACAGGTCGAAGAAAGCCTTGGCCCCGTGGTGCAGGCGCGAGGTTTCCAGTTCTGCCGGCTGCAGGCTGGAGACCAGGGTCAGTCGGGTGCGCGAGCGGGTCACCGCTGAAACGAACAGCTGCTCGCCGTGCTTTGCCGACAGGTCGCCGAATTCGTGCAGGGTCTTGCCGTGCGGGGTACGTCCGTAGCCCCAGGCGAAGATCACCGCGTCGCGGCGCAGGCCGATCAGCCGGTTCACGGTGGTGACAACGAACGGCTCGCGCTTGGAGCGCAGGTGCTCCATGGCGTACTTGTGGTTCGGCAGCTGCACCCGGATGGCCTCGGCAATGGCCGCGGCGTGGCTGCGGTTCGTGGCGATGACCGCCAGCGACTCTCCGGGGCGGGTTGCGAAGTGCTCGAAGACCAGGTCGACGATGCGCGCCACTTCTGCGGCGGTGGTCTGTACGCCTTCCTCGCTGCTCGACAGGGTGCCGGTGGCGTCCGGAACGTAGGCGGCGGTCAGCTGGTCGCTGTGCGCTGCGGTGGCGATGGCCTGCGGCAGGCGCGAGATCGCCCCCTCGTAGTAGTCGTCGGACAGCTGCTGCACCAGGCCTTCGTCGATCCCCCGGTACACGGTGGACAGGCGGCCGGAAACCAGGACCTTGTTCAGGGCCGCTAGGGCCGAACGGTCCGCGTCGCGCTGTCCCAGGCGTGCGGTGGGGTCCACCGACACCTCGAAGGGCCTTGGGCCGCCGAGCATTTCATCGCCGATCGCGATGACCTGGCGGGAACGGCGCACCGCGTCGAGGACCTCGCGCAGGGTCAGGTAGTTCGCTTCAAGCAGGATCACCGCGTCGAACTCGGTGTCGTCGGGCAGCGCCGTGCCCAGCAGCAGCGGGGCGGAGACGAACACGGGGGTTAGCGAATTGACCAGCTTCTCCCCCAGCGAGAGCACGTCGGCGATCGAGACCGAGCCCTCCTTGAGCATGTCGCGCAGCGCCTTAGAGGCCGCACGATGGTCGTTCAGCGCAGCCTTCCAATTCTTGGCCAGTTGCCAGCGGATCCGCCCCGGGCCCGCGGCGATGTGCGCGCCGTCGGCCAGCCGGTAGTCGGCCTCGATCTTTTCGAGCCGCGCGCCGTCGTTCATCGCCAGGAAGTCGTCCCCGGAAATCATCGCGTCGAGCACCGACTGCCACCAGGACAGCTCCAGCTCGGCATCCACCGCGTCGGTGTCGATCTCCCGCTCGGCGAAGTCTGCCAGCAGATCGCCCAGCCCAGCCTCGGCCAGCTGTTCGGCGATCAGCGTGCGCTCGGGCAGCTCTGTCAGGTCTTCCTTGTGGTCGACGAGTTCCGCGATCAGATCCAGCAGTTGGGCGATCGGCATCTCGCGCAGCTGCGATCCGGTGCGCACCGGCAGCATGGAGGCCAGCTTGTCGATGCGGGCGCCCGCGTCGTGGTAGCCGGCTTCAACATCCAACAGGCCGCCGGGAACCTGGGGGTTGCGCTGGGAGGTGGCGTGGGCGCGCCAGGCATCGCGCTGCAGGGCTACCGCATGCAGGGCAGCCTGCAGGTCGGGCACGTGCATGCCGGGGCGCACGTATTCCTTGGCGATCTTGCGCAGGCGCGAACGCACCAGCGAACCCATTTCCACACCGTGTTCGCGGCGCCAGGCGCTTGTGGCGGTGGCGGCGATCAAATCGTCGATGTCGCCTTCGAAGATGTCGGCCTCGAACTTGTCCAGCGAACCGCGCACCGCTACGAGCAGCTGCAGCTGGTCGCCCCACTTGTCGTAGCTGTCCTCCAGACGGATCTGGGACTGCTCGGCGATCTTGAGCATGTGCTCATGCAGGATCGGCAGGTCGCGGCCCAGACCGCTGGCGAGGTTCAACGCCTGCGCGGTGGCTTCCTGGTTGCGCAGCGGCGCACCATGCCAGGGGCTGGTAGTGTGCGCCTTGGAAAAGGCTCCGAGCTGGGCGGCGCGCTTGAGCTGCGCCGCCACATGGCCGCGCTGCCCCATCGAGTCAAGCACCGAACGCTTCAGCCGTACTGTGGTGCTCGGCGCCGGGTTCAGCGCCGAAAGGCGTGCCAGTTCCTGCATGGACTGGTACGGCGAGCAGCCCCAGCGGCTGCGCACCGAATGCAGCGACTTCACGTGCTCGCTCAGCGCATGGCGGGATTCGCGCAGGCGCTTGAACAGGCTCCCGAGCTGCGGCTCGGCTGCCCGCTCGTTGCGCAGGATCGCACGGGTCAGCTGCTTGCGCACCGCATCCGGATCCTCATTGGGTTCCAGCAGCAGGCTTGCCGCATCCAACTGGTCGTTAAAGCGGGCGACGAATTCCTCCGCGGCGCTGCGCTGTTCGGCGATGACCAGCACGCGCTTGCCCTGTGCGGCCAGCGCCGCGGCGGCGTTCAGCGCGGTCTGAGTGGCACCGGTGCCCGGGGCGGCGTTGATTGCCACCGATTCACCGGCGGCAATGTATTCAAGCATCCGCGACTGCGACTCATCGGCATCCAGCAGGTACAGCTCGGATTCCGGGTCGCGTTCATCGGAGTTGGTGGCCAGCGTGGAGGTGCCGGTGTGCACCTTGCGGGTCTTGGTGTCCTCGGGCTTGCGCCCCAGCAGGCTCTTCACGCGGGAGAGACGGGAAGCCGATTCTTCGCCGGCTTCTTCCGCGGCGTTGGACTCGAGCGTGCTCACCGGCTTGGCGTTCTTGGAGGCGACCAGGTTTGCCAGCGCGGTGGATCCCTTGGTGGCTTCGGCGACCTTGGCGGCGCGGGCTGCCAGCTTTTCGTTGGCGTCGTGCGCGATCAGCGCCTCGATCACCGGGTGCGAACCGGTCAGCTTCTTCGGGTCCGCAGGGTCCATCAGGTCGGAGAAGGTGGACAGCAGCAGGCGGTGGCCCACCACGACGCCGGGGACCTCTGCCATCTGGTGGCGCAGGGCATCCATGCCGCGCACCGGATCGAAGCGGGCGATGGAGTAGGCAGCGGCGTCCACTGCGGCCACGTCGACCCTTGCCTGGTGGTCAGCCTCGAACTGGCGGACGAAGGCGGGCGACACCTCGGCCCGGCCCACCAGCTGCAGGTCGTAGTCGTCGGTGTCCAGGTGCTTGGTCAGGGTGATGCGCCCGAGCATGATCGGGGCGGAGACCGGCTCGCTCTTGCCCTCGTGCACCGCGCGCCAGTTGGCGACACCGGCGGCCAGGTAGCCGACGTCGATGCCTCGTTCATCCCACAGCTCGGAAATTTTCGATGACAGCGCGCGGGCGGTGCGGCGCGCCGTGGCGTACTGTTCGGCGTCATGCAGCAGTGTGGACAGGCGCGTGCGGCGACCTGCCAGGAACTGGGCCAAGCCGGAGGGATTTGAATGGGTGATGTCGATGCTGTTCGACGTCGACGGCGCAAAGCGCAAAGTAGTGTCGGCCCCGGCACTTTGTCCCAGGGATTTCACCCAGAGGGCCACGCGATCGGCAGCAGCATTCTGAGAACTGGTCACGACAGTAATTCCCTTCACTTACCCGCACCTACAACGGTGCCGCGCACCTGCGCACGCACCTCTTTCTAACGTAGTGCACGGGTGGCGAATCTGCCGGGCGCGAAACACGTTTTGCGCTTAAACGCACGAAGCGAAACCCGCACAGGTGCGGATTTCGCTTCGTTGTGGATGAACCCTAGCGGGTTACTCCCATTCAATGGTTGCAGGTGGCTTACTGGTCACGTCCAGTACCACGCGGTTCACGCCGTCCACCTCATTGGTGATGCGGTTGGAGATGCGCGAGAGCAGATCGTAGGGCAGGTGCGACCAGTCGGCGGTCATGGCATCCTCGGAGGATACCGGACGCAGCACGATCGGGTGGCCGTAGGTGCGGTGATCGCCCTGGACGCCCACGGAGCGGACGTCGGCGAGCAGCACTACCGGCATCTGCCATACTTCGTTGTCCAGACCGGCTGCGGTCAGCTCGGCGCGGGCAATCGCGTCGGCCTTGCGCAGGATCGACAGGCGCTCCTCATTGACCGAGCCGATGATGCGGATACCCAGGCCCGGGCCCGGGAACGGCTGGCGGTTGACGATTTCCTCTGGCAGGCCCAGTTCGCGGCCCACTGCACGGACCTCGTCCTTGAACAGTGCACGCAGTGGTTCAACGAGCTCGAACTGCAGGTCCTCCGGCAGGCCGCCCACGTTGTGGTGGCTCTTGATGTTGGAGGTACCTTCGCCGCCGCCGGACTCGACGATGTCCGGGTACAGGGTGCCCTGAACCAGGAACTTCACCGGCTCGCCCTCGGAAGCAGCCTCGGCAACGATCGCTGCCTCTGCTGCCTCGAAGGCGCGGATGAATTCGCGGCCGATGATCTTGCGCTTGGTCTCTGGATCGGTCACGCCGTCCAGAGCTGTCAAAAAGCGCTCGCGCTCGTCGGCGATGTACAGCTTGGCGCCGGTGGAAGCGACGAAGTCCTTCTCCACCTGCTCTGCTTCACCTTCGCGCAGCAGGCCGTGGTTCACGAACACACAAGTCAGCTGGTCGCCGATGGCCTTCTGCACCAAGGCAGCTGCCACAGCAGAGTCAACGCCGCCGGACAGGCCGCAGATGGCCTTGCCGGTGCCGACCTGGGCGCGGATGATTTCAACCTGTTCTTCGACAATGTTGTCCGCGGTCCAGTCTGCCTTCAGACCTGCACCGTTGTACAGGAAGTTTTCCAGTACGTCCTGGCCGAATTCGCAGTGCTTGACCTCTGGGTGCCACTGCACGCCGTAGAGGTGCTTTTCCTCGTTGGCGAAGGCTGCAACCGGTGCGCCAGCGGTGGTAGCCAGCACATCGAATCCTTCAGGGGCCTTGGAGACGGAGTCGCCGTGGCTCATCCATACGGTCGGAGGAACGGTGGCGCCGGCAAGGATCGAACGGGCTTCGCCGTTGAATTCCGAGGCGGTGCGGCCGTACTCGCGCAGACCGGTTTCAGCTACGGTGCCGCCCAGGGCGTTGGCCATAGCCTGGAAGCCGTAGCAGATGCCCAAGACCGGCACGCCGGCGTCGAACAGGTCTGCCCCGACAGATGGGGCGCCATCGGCGTAAACGCTGGAGGGACCACCGGAGAGGATGATCGCTGCAGGGTTCTTGGCCAAGATGGCTTCGGTGGACAGGGTGTGCGGAACGATCTCCGAGTACACTCGGGCTTCACGAACGCGGCGGGCGATGAGCTGCGCGTATTGGGCCCCGTAGTCGACGACCAGAACCGGCTTATGTTCTGGAATTTGGGAAGCAGTAGTCACCCATCTAGTCTACGTGGTTCACAGGGTGTGAAACAGCACAGTTTGAGATAAGTGGTACACCAAATTCGTCACAGTTAGCGCAAATGATCGCGGGCCGCACTCCCTTATGAGGAGTGCGGCCCGCGATCAACAGTAATTCGAGATACTAGTAGCGCTTGGCTGCCTTGGGATGTGCTTCCAGTTCTCGCACTACCTCCGCATGCACGCGCTTCTCGGTGAAGAAGGACAGGAACGGAACTACGCCGCCCAATGCGATGGTGATGAAGCGGGCGAAAGGCCAGCGCATCAGGGACCAGAGGCGGAAGTCGGCGAACAGGTAGACAACATACAGCCAGCCGTGGGCGATCAAGATGCCCAGGGAGGCGTTGAAGCCACCGGCTATTTCGGCGCGGTTGTACATACCGATGGTGTTGCTGGTGCCGTCCACCAGGCTGCCGCCGATGAACAGCTCCAGTTGCCAGAAGTACTTGAAGACCATTTCAAGGCACAACAGCAACAGCATGACACCGGTGATGTAGGCGAAGACCTTGTAGAACGCAGCCGCCGAACGGATCTGCGCCGGGGTGCCTCCAAACTTGCGCGGGCTGGAGGCTGGGGTGGTGCTGGACATTGTCACGTGATCCTTCCGTGGCGGTCAGTGCGTAGTTTCTGGTGAGTTCTGGTGTACTCGGCGGTTTAGGCCTGCTCGTCGTCCGTCTGCGTTTCCGCATTTTTCTTGGCCTGGGCTGCCGCCTGCTCGGCGATCTGCTCCATATCGCGCTGGTAGTCGTCGCGAACCATGCGGTACCAGAGGAACAGCGCGAACCCGGCGAACACTACCCATTCGATGCCGTAGAAGACATTGAGCCAGTTTACTTGTGCTTCCTGTGGCTGTGGACCGATGAAGATCTCGGTGATGCCCGGCTCTTGCACATCGGCGCCATCCGCGGTTTGCGTGTCATGGGCGACGACGAATCCTGAATACATGATGCTGTCCCAGATATTTGCCAGCTGCGCCGAAGACAGGGTCTCCAAAGTTGGACTGCGCAGATCGTGCTCGTTCTCGGGGCCTTCGGTAGGCATCAGGCGGCCGGTGATTTTAAGTTCGCCGTCTGGTACGGGACTCGGGGTATTCGCCTCCGGCTGCCAGCCGCGAACTACAGCAATCGTCGCGTCATCGGGTGCGCCGTCCACTTTGAACTCGGAGACTACCCAGACGCCCTTCTTACCGTCTTCGATACGCGGAGCAATCAGTTCATCGGTGCCTTTGACGAACTTTCCGTTCATCGTCACGATCTGATCGGCCTTGTTCCCCAGTAGTTCGGTGCCGACTTCATGGTGCCCTACTAGGGGCACTGCCTTCTCTGTGGTCTCCGCTTTTACCGGTGGTTCAGTTTCAGAAGAACCAAACTGCCATCCAGACAGCGCGACGAAGCCGGTCGCCAAAAGCAACGCGGCAAGCAACGCAAGGAGCCATTTTGGTTTGAAGGCAGTTTTCAGCACCCTTTAACCGTACTTCTATTCATCGTAGAATTCGAAACGAGGATAACGTGAGCTTGCACCCGTGACTGGAAAATCACTGTCAGCTGATATCAATCCATCAGTGACAGCAATGCATCGAACTCGCCAGCCATGATTCGCTCGGATAGCCGGTTGCTAGCCTGCATGTCATGTTCCCAGTATTCGTCGTCGGAGAAGTCAAAATCCTGTTCTTCATCCGACGCTAGTTCATATCTCTGAGGCACCTTCTCCGGAATAGGATTCAGTGCTTTGTCTTCACCATTGAGAATTCTCTTCAACCTTGCCAGCCCTACCAGCGGCGGCGGAACCGACCTAAACGAAATTTTTGACGTCGGCCGAATGGTGATCTCATGAGGAGTCGAGTTCGTGACTTCTTCGCTCCAGCCGGGCGATTCCTTGGCGAGGTTGCAAATTGGACAGCGGTTTCCACTGTTGTCAAAACTGGTTTCCCCACCTCGCGCAGCCTGCTTGACATGATCGATGTGCTTAGGATCATTGGAACAATAGGGCGTCCTGCAATATGGGTCGCGCATCTGGATCAACCGACGCAGCTGCCCCGAGAATAACCGTGACTTCGAATCCATGGCTACAAGCTCCTGCCCTGTCGGGTCCGTGTAGACCCGGCGAAGCGTCGGCATGGCATTCATTCGTGCTCGCATGCTCTGAGAAATTGTTGGTTCAGGCGCCGCTGCTTCGATGGAATGACTCTCGCAGGTTCCAGTTTCCAAATCATCGTTGCCCAAATCGTGTTCTGCGTCGAAAGTGGGCACACCTGTCCCCTGCGGCTTCAGGTCGCTCGAATTTTCAGCCCTCTGCTCGGCATCCGATTCATTGAGTCGCGCGATAATGATGCCTCCTGGCGCACCGCCGCCGCGCGTTTTCCTGACAGGTTCTTGATCATCCTGCATTTCGGCCAGCATTGCGCGTACATAATCAGCGGGAACGCTGCCATAGCCCTGAACCACTACGGGTTCACTACCTCGGAAGAATAATGTCCTGTCTGTAACCACCATGTTGATGTGCAGATTAACGCCGAGCGGTTCATTCACTGGCTGGCGAGCTGCCACAGCAGCAAAGATGTCAGCTCGCAACTGGTCCATCGTCCGCTCATCGCCCGCACGGTGCTGCGCGTGCGCAGCTTTATTGATCAGTTCCTGCAGCGCCACGCCCACTTCTACAGGCAGTGACCCATTGACTTTGAAGCAATCTTTGCCCTTGGTAAGTCTCATAAAACGCCGGTCCGCGGCAGATTTAACTTCAGCGCTGCGCTTTACATCGAACTTCTCGTCGTAGTACTTCTGTACGGTTTGGCCTGCGGCCACAGCCCCAGCATTTTCGAAGAGATCCGGATGCTCGCGGTAATACTCGTCAAATTCGATGCGCGCTGCCGGCTTACTGTCATCGAACGGAGCCAGAATACACATGACGTGCTTGAGCCCAAGATCGCCATTTTCAAAACGATGAAAGAGATAGGGCATGTCCGGAATGAGGTTTCGCATCCTGCGCACATAGGTAATTAAGCCGTACTGACTTTCATGCCGGGCCATACCAATGAGGTTGGCAGTTCCCCGTTCACGAAGGATCGGATGATTGTTAATAGTGCAACCGGATAGTGCGTCAATCCGTGCGGTCAAGCGAGCCTGAATGGAGCTCCAGAAAGCGATCTGCCGCTGTGCATATTGCATTGCCTCGATCTGATCCGAGGATTCCTCTGAACTCAGCGCATCGTTCATTGCCCGGGCATCCCATGGGTCTAGGCACGGCGGATGCTCGAAGGACCCCAACTCCCAGTCATGGTCTTCGAAGTATTCATTCGAAACTTCATACCAATCGGACATATATCCATTTTACTCCCACAAGATACCAAAGTATAGAACTTATCTACGAATATAAGTCCTTGGCGTAGGGGCGAATTCATGGAAAATGCAACAGCCCGCCACCAGCGTAATGCGGGTGACGGGCTGCGCTTCAGGCGCGGTGACCAACTGAGGATTTAGTAGCGGTCGGACTCGTAAGGTGACATGACGACGTCCACACGCTGGAATTCCTTCAGCGTGGAGTAGCCGGTGGTCGCCATGGAGCGACGCAGCGCGCCAACCAGGTTGGAGGTGCCATCGGTTTCATGCGATGGTCCGTTGAGAACTCGCTCTAGCGGTCCGACGGTGCCGACGAAGGCGCGGTCGCCGCGTGGGCTTGCCTCGTGAACCGCTTCCATGCCCCAGTGGTAGCCCGACCCCGGCGCTTCTTCGGCGCGTGCCAGCGCCGTGCCGAGCATGACCGCGTCGGCCCCCATGGCGATGGCCTTGACGATGTCGCCGGAGTTGCCCATGCCGCCGTCGGCGATCACGTGGACATAGCGGCCGCCGGATTCTTCGATGTAGTCGCGGCGGGCTGCTGCCACGTCGGCGATGGCGGTGGCCATTGGCGCGTGGATGCCCAGGGTGCGGCGGGTGGTGGAGGAAGCTCCGCCGCCGAAGCCCACCAGCACGCCTGCGGCGCCGGTGCGCATCAGGTGCATTGCAGGGGTGTAGCCTGCGGCGCCGCCGACGATGACGGGGACGTCGAGTTCGTAGATGAACTGCTTGAGGTTCAGCGGTTCAACACTCTTGGAGACGTGCTCGGCGGAAACGGTAGTGCCGCGGATGACGAAGATGTCAACGCCTGCGTCAACCACGGTTTTGTAGAACTGCTGGGTGCGCTGTGGCGTCAGCGAGCCGGCGACGACGACGCCGGATTCACGGATCTGCGCCAGGCGGGAGGTGATCAATTCGGGCTGGATTTCAGCCGAGTACAGCTCCTGTAGCTTTGCGGTGATCTTCGGATCGTTGCGGGTGCTGGATTCGCTCTTCAGGCCGGCGATTTCCGCCAGCACCGAGGTTGGATCCTCGTAGCGGGTCCATAGGCCCTCGAGGTTCAGCACGCCCAGACCGCCCAGCTCGCCCAGGGCGATGGCGGTTTCAGGGGAAGTCACCGAGTCCATCGGTGCACCCAGGATTGGGGTGTCGAACTGGAAGGCATCGATCTGCCATGAGACCGACACGTCCTTCGGGTCACGGGTGCGGCGATTCGGTACGATCGCTACGTCGTCCAGGGAATATGCCTTAGTGGCCCGCTTACCGCGGCCGATCTCAATCTCATTACTCACGACTCTAGGTTATCAAGAGTGACAGGCTTTCCAGTTCTCCGTGACTCGAAAACGAGTCGATCACGCGTCGGCTGCGACACAGTCCTAGGCGCGCAGCGCGGCCACCGTCTCGGCGAGCGCCGCGGCGCTGTGCTCTTCGGCATCGGCAATCTGCTCCAACGCGCCGGCCAGGGCGTTGAACAGGTCGGCAGGTTCCAGTTCCGCGAAGAGCAGCTGGGAGAAGTCAATCCACAACGCTGCCAGTGCCGCGTAGCTGGCGGCGTGCTCCCCCAGCGCCTCCAGCCCCGGAAGCTCCGCCGCCTCGTCGAGGAAGTCTGCGTACTGTCCGCGCAGGCCGCCGATGCCTCCGAAGCGGGTGTCGGCAAGGAACCCTGCAAGCTGCTCAAGTGCCTGCTCGCGCTGGGCATCCTCGGCGAAGAGCTGCGCCCAGCCGGTCTTGCCTTCACTATCGCGCAGCCGAGCGGCGAAGGTGCGCATGCCGGCGACGCCGAAGTTCTTGGCGAAGTGGGCCGGGATGCCGCGCATTTGACTGGTGCCCAGCAGGCGTGCTGTGGTTTCCGAAATTGCATCCAGTACGTTTGCTGCCAGCGCTTCGGACTTCGGCGAGCGGCGGGAGACCACCCAGGCCTGCCAGAACTTTTCCTTCTTGCGCTTGGCACGTGCGGCGCTCAGGTCTTCCGGGCTGATCGCATTCAGCGAGCCGGAGCCGTCGTCCACCAGCAGGTCGTCCTCGTAGTCGCCGACGACCGCCAGGTCGATGGTGTCCGCCTCATCCACCTGATCCGCGTCGATCCACGGCAGGGCGTTGACTGCAACGCGTACGACCACTGCCCGGCCGGCATCCAGACCCGCATCAAGGTACTCGGCGGCGCGGATCGGCGAGCTGGTGGTGCGCTCCAGCAGCTTGGCGCCGCTGCGGGTGAGCAGGTTCTGCGTGTAGGGCTCCGGGTGGGCGCGGGTAATCAGGGCGACCGATACCTCGTCCTGGTCAACGAAGCTATGCTGCATGAACCCGATGCCGCCCGCCAGTCCCGCGAGCATCGCCTCGGTGAACGGCTGTCCGGTGACCGGGTTGACGACGCCCGCCTGGGTGAAGACCCGGTGCCACAGCGCCGCGTCGTACTGCATCACATTTTCGGGTGCCGGGTATTCGGGAAGCTCTTCTTGCTTTGGCGCCTGCTTCGGCGCGGCCGCGGCAGCGGGAGCGGGAGCCTTCGCCTTTTGCGCAGCTTCCTTGCCGTAGTTGCGTGCGGCGGCCGCCCGGGCTGCTTTGGGGCTCTCGGGCTTGTTGGTCATGATGTTCTTACGGGCGGTGGTGTAGCTTTCACCGGTGCGTTCCATGCGTTCGCGGGTGAGCTTCTTCAAGTTCTTCGGCTGAACCACTGGGATCAATAACCTTTCCATCACCGGCGAATCGGCGGATTCACTCTGCCTTGCGCACCTCGCATCGCCATCAGGTAATTCTACGTGGCCGGCTGGCGGTTCACGGCGGCAACCGGCGTGGGATTAAATACCTGGGCAGCAGCGCCGTTCAGCGTACATGATCAGTAGACGGCCGATAGACTGGCGACATCATCGGATTGTTTGGCGGGCGACGCCACAGGTGGGGGCTTGAGCAATGAATCGTGTGGGGACGCGTTGGATATCCGCAGCTATAGCAACGTACATCGTTGCGATGGCGCTCATAGCCTTCTGGCCGACCCCCGTGGACAAGGGTGCTGGCCCGTGGTTGAGCTCCTTCATCGCCACCCTCCATTCCCTCGGCGTTCCGAAATGGTTCAGCTATTCGGCCATCGAGTTCGGCTCGAACATCATTTTCTTCCTCCCCTTCGGATTCCTTGCCATGTGGGCCAGCCGCAAGGTGTGGCTGAGCCTCCTGCTGGGGTTCTGCGTCTCCGCGATGATTGAGTTCTGCCAGTTCCTGTTCCTTCCTGCGCGATTCCCTTCGGCGTGGGATGTCCTGGCCAACTCCCTGGGATCTCTGATCGGAGCCTTGACTTTTGCGGCGATCGCCCGGCTCATGGCCCGCAGGCAGCTCAACACTGTTTAGCAACTTTGGTTGACATGTGCGATTAAGCAACTAAAGTTGACAGCATGGAGAGTGTTCAGATCCCGCCGCTGGGCGGCGTAGCGGATGAGCTGGCGGCAGTGCCCAGGCTGCGCGAGCTGGCAGACCGGCTCGAAGATTCGGCAGTGGAGCGCGCCCTGGCTCAGGGATGGAGTTGGACACAGATTGCCGAGGCGCTGGCGGTGACCCGGCAAGCGGTACATAAGAAGCACCTGCACCGGGTTGCGCAGGCAGACATCCCCCTGAGGAGGAGAAATGGCTAACCAGAAGACACCGGATCAGCTCAAACCAATCGTGGAGGGCAGCATCGACACCGCAAGAGAAGACCGGGCCCGCAGCGTTGAATCCGAGCACCTGCTGCTCACGGTCCTAGCGCAGGAACAACTGACCGCCACGAAGATCCTAGCCGCGGCTGGACTTGACTTCTCCTGGTGGCAGCAGGCCCTGGAACGCGAGCGGATTCAAAGCTTGGCTGCCGCTGGAATCTCCATCACCGACGCACCCCGAATACGCGCCGAACATCCCAGCCGCCCGCGCTGGGGAGCCTCGGTTAAATCCTGTCTGAAGCGCGGCACTGCCTACAGCAAGGTGCGCGGACATCGCCGCATGGACGACGTCGATGTGGTCTTGGGTGCGCTCGACGGACGCTTCGATGCCGTCGGACGCATCCTCAACCGGGAGCACGTCGACGTCGCAACCTTGCGCTCCAAGCTATTGGCCGCTTAAGGCTGTGATGGCTTCCGAGCCACCAGCAGGGTCGGGTAGAGAAGTTCCGCCCGAACGGCGTCGATCACATGCTTCATGCTCAGCGCTGGGTTCTCGCCCATGACCAGGGGTGCGCTCAGCGCAATGCCGGCGTGGGGCAAGACCGAGTCTGCATAGCTCAAGGCTTCTTGGGTGCGGTCAATCGTTTCCTTCACGTCAAAGCCAACAGCTTCCAGGTGTTCACGATAGTCTTCACGCGGCTCCACATGCGAAGCCGCGGGGACGTCCGCCCGAGGTACCGGGTAGCTCAGCTCATTTGTGCCCATTGGTTCATAGACTCCCAGGACGCCCCCCGGGGCGCAGCAGCCGGAAGATTTCGGCAAACAGCGACGTCTTATCTGCGATGCTCATCCCCACGTGCATCAGCACCGCGACGTCGAAGCTCGATCCTTCCAGTCCAGTTTGCTGTCCGGGCCGGTTCAACATCTCGATCGAGCCTTCAAGCCCGCAAGCCTGGTTCAATTCCGTGGCAAGATCTGTGAACTCCTTGGTGACATCCACCCCCGTGACCCGAGCGCCCAACACCGCGAAACGACGGGCGGGGCCTCCCAGCCCGCTGCCGACATCCAGTACTCGCACGCCTTCACCAATACCCAGAATGCCGGCGATCCAGTCGGTGGTATCCCTGCCACCCAAGTGGAAGTGGTCGCCCTCATTGAGGTCGTCTGGTTTCAGCCTTGCCGGATCGTGTCCTGCGTCGCGCAGGGCAGCGTGCACCCTCTCGCGCAGATTTCCGGTGGTGTAACGCGCAACGGCGTCGTCGATATCGCTCATGATCCGCTCCCCCAAGCCGACGCCGGGCGTGGCTCCGGGGCGAAACCACAGTGGCAGCCTTCGCGTCGTGCATCTCATGTTAAGCCCGCCAGGAACTATTGAACCCGGGCGTAAGCGCCAAATCTGGGCAGGCTCTGGGCGTACGACAAACCCCGCCGCCGCGCGCCTGGTCGGCGGGCAGTGGCGGGGTTTATTTCGACGTGTTTAGCGCGAACGGTAGTTCGGGGCCTCAACGGTCATCATGATGTCGTGCGGGTGCGATTCCTTCAGACCTGCGGCGGTGATGCGCACGAACTTGCCGCGCTCCTTGAGTTCAGGAATGTTCGGACCGCCGACGTAGAACATGGTCTGGCGCAGGCCGCCCACCAACTGGTGCACCACTGCGGACAGCGGGCCGCGGTATGGAACCTGGCCTTCGATGCCTTCAGGGATCAGCTTCTCGTTGGATGGTACGTCCGACTGGAAGTAACGGTCCTTGGAGTAGGAGGTATTCTTGCCGCGGGTTTCCATGGCGCCCAGCGAGCCCATGCCGCGGTATGCCTTGAACTGCTTGCCGTTCATGAACACCAGGTCGCCCGGGGACTCGGCGGTCCCCGCCAGCAGCGAGCCGAGCATAACCGAGTCGGCGCCGGCCACCAGTGCCTTGCCGATGTCGCCCGAGTGCTGCAGGCCGCCGTCGGCGATCAGCGGTACGCCGGCGGGGATGGCCGCCTTGGCCGATTCGTAGATGGCGGTGACCTGAGGAACGCCCACGCCGGCAACGATGCGGGTGGTGCAGATGGAGCCCGGGCCCACACCGACCTTGATGGCGTCTGCTCCGGCGTCGATCAGTGCCTTGGCGCCGTCATAGGTGGCAGCCTGGCCGCCAATGACGTCCACGTGGGCTGCGGCAGGGTCCTTCTTCAGGCGGGCGATCATTTCCAGCACGCCCTTGGAGTGGCCGTTGGCGGTGTCCACGACCAGTGCGTCCACACCGGCGTCGATCAGGGTCATGGCGCGCTCGTAGCCCTCGCCGAAGAAGCCGACGGCGGCGGCTACACGCAGACGGCCCTCGTCGTCCTTGGTCGCCAGCGGGTACTGCTCTGCCTTGTCGAAGTCCTTGACGGTGATCAGTCCGGTGAGCTTGCCGTCGTTATCCACCAGCGGCAGCTTCTCGATGCGGTTCTTGGACAGCAGACCGATGACCTCTTCGCGGGAAACGCCTTCCTTCGCGGTGATCAGCGGGGTGCTGGTCATGACCTCGTACACCTTGGTGGTCATGAACTGCTCGCGCGGCACAAAGCGGGTGTCGCGGTTGGTGATGATGCCGACCAGCTTGTGGTTCTCGTCAACGACCGGCAGGCCGGAGACGCGGTACTGGGCGCACAACTCGTCCCAGTCGGCGAGGGTTGCACCGGGGTTCACGGTGACAGGGTCGGAGATCATGCCCGACTCGCTGCGCTTGACCTGGTCGACCTGCTTGGCCTGGTTCTCGATGGACAGGTTGCGGTGGATGACACCGATGCCGCCCTGGCGGGCCAAGGCGATGGCCATCGGCGCCTCGGTCACGGTATCCATAGCAGCGGAGCTGATTGGCACGTGAATGTTGATGCGCTTGGTAAAGCGCGTGGTGGTGTCGGCGTCGGATGGGATCACATCCGTCGGACCGGGTAGCAGCAGCACGTCGTCGTAGGTGAGTCCTTCGAAGGCAAAGGGGTTGAACTCAGTCACGTATGAACCTTTCGGTGCGAAAGCGGAGGTTGCTTATATGTTAGAACTCTTTTGGCCCGCGCGTGATTCCCGATTGTCTCACTGTGTCCAACTTCATGCCCTCGCCCAGTCATAGAGCCGGTTCAGCCCTGTGATCCGTGGTCCTTGAAGCCGGTGGCCCTGCGGAATGCCGTCTCAAATTCTCCGGCGGCGCTGTCCACGAAGGTCTTGGACAGGTGGGAGTCATCCAGATAGGTCAGGACATTGCCGATGACCGCCTTACAGGTGCCGTCCGGGCAGAGCAGCTCGGTCAAATCCAGCGAAACGACCTTGTCGCCGTAGTGCTTCGACTGCAGCCAGGTATCCACCGGATTCACCGCATTGAGCCGTTCGGAAGCTTCCCTGTCACACTGGCCGGCGGCGAGCTTCTTCGAATCTGCACACTCTGGAATGGAGTATTCGTAGCGCGGGGTATCCCTGACCGCGATGATCTTGCTTCCAGCGTCCAGGAATGGCTGGATGGCAGCATCGAAGTTGTCCACCAGGTGCTCCTGCTCGCCGGGGCTGCGCAGGTCCTCGTCATAGCTGGCGGTGGTCATGCTTCCAGTGGCCATGACCCATGTTGGTGCAAGACTCTTCACGTACTCCCGTGCCGCATCCTGGAAGTCGGCACACTCCTGGACTTCTCGTGCCTCGGTGGAGCCATAGCGGCATCCCGGGTGGTGGACCAATATCCAGCTTCCTCTGGCCTCCTCCATCATCTTGGAGGCGGCATCGGACCAATGCTGAACATGCGAGTCGCCGAGCATCACCAAAACCGGCTTTCCCGGCGTGAAATCTCCGCCCTGTGCACAGAAGATGATTCGTTCGTCATTCGGCTCGTTGTCCCCCGCGCAGCTTTCGCCCGGGGTCTGCCACTCGCTGTCCAGGTCGGTGGCCAACGGAAGGGTGAGCGCTGCGGGCGATGGATCCCAGTCCTTGGGAGCCATGGCCCCGGGGTTTTCATCGGCCGACTGCGTGGCGGCGACGGTTCGGCGCTGTTCAACCTTGCCCTCCCAGGCCAATGCAGGGACGCTGGCAGCACCGATGCCGATGACCAGCACGAGTGTTCCTGCCACGAACTGCGCTTGGCGCCCCACCGCCATGCCGCCAAAGTCCAGTGTTGACTGCCATTTGGACAAGGGCTTTTCCACGCCGTGGGTGGTGCACCAAGCCAGTGCGATCGAAACGATGATGAGCACGGTTCCTGCGAAAAAGCCTGCCTGCTCGGTGCCGCTGAGCGCCAGGAAGAAGACGAGCAGCGGCCAATGCCACAGGTACATGCCGTAGGACAGGTCGCCGAGCTTGGTCAGAACCGGCAGCGAAAGGACACCGGATGGGTTGGACCAGCTGCGTGGAGCCGGTGCGGCAATGATCAGGGCCGCACCGAGCGTCGGGACCAGCGCCATGTATCCGGGGAATTGCCCCTGCACGTCCAACAGGGCGCCGCAGGTCACGATCGTGACAAGCCCTGCCCAGCCGCCGATGCGGCGCAGCCTCTCGGGCAGCGTGGCAAACCATGGCATGGCCAAGGCCACCAGGGAACCGAGGGCGAACTCCCACAGTCGCGCTCCGGTGTGGAAGTAGGCCACCTGTTGGTTGCTCGCGGTGATGCTGATCGAATAGGACAACGAGCTGGCAAAGATCAGGGTGAAGGCTGCACCAGCAACCCATGCAAAGTTGATACGCGAAAGGAAGAGCTTCCACACCAGCGCGCAGAACGCCAAGATCAAGGGCCAGATGATAAAGATCTGCCCCTGCACCGACAGCGACCAGAAGTGCTGCAACGGGGAGGCCGATGAATGGTCGAAGTTGTAGTAGTTGACCTGATTCGCCGCGAGATACCAGTTCTGCCGGTAGAGCAGCGAGGCGAATGACTGGTCAATCAGCGCTGGCCACCGGTTGGATGGAAGGAAGATCCATGAGGCGGCAATGATGGTCATGATCACCACCGCCGCCTGCGGCACCAGACGAGAGAAGCGATGCGCCCAGGCGCTGAGCACCTTGGGCCGCTGACCACGCGAGATCCGCTTGGCGGTGGACGCGGTGAGGAAGAACGCCGAGAGCATCAGAAAGATGTCTACTCCCCCGGATACCCGGGAGAACCAAATGTGATAGATCATCACCAACAACACCGCCAAGGCGCGCAAACCCTGCAGGTCGCTCCTAAAACCGGACTTCTTTTCGGTTTGCTGGGGTGGGGCGATCGTAGTCGTCACGAAGTAGTGCTTTCGTTGGGGGCATTGCAGTCAGCTTCCAGCTCCAAGGCTGAATCCAGACATCCGTCGATACTACCAAGTGAGAATTTCTCTTCCATGTGCATAGATAGTTTTTCAACGGCTTCTCTCAGGTTGCGTGCCTTCAACAGCCCTCTGACTTGTTTGTTCCAGGTCCGGCAGGTTGGCAAAGTTCTTACAGAATCTCCTTTTCTGCGACAGCTGGCTTAATTCCACGACACTGATTAGAGTGCCGCAGGACACAATAATTCTGCGTCTGTCGTTTCGCTGGGCTGTTCGCCACCATGCGTTCAACTATCTGTTTCCACGCACCGTGAGGACAAAGAAGAAGCCGCTGCCGAATCAAGTGGAGACTTGATTCGGCAGCGGCTTCAGCTACTGAGGTTGAAAAACCTTAGTGCGCGTGGGCGTGCTCTTCCGCTTCCTCAGATGGTTTGTCAGCCACCAGAGTTTCGGTGGTCAGCACCAGGGCAGCGATCGAAGCTGCGTTGCGCAGCGCCGAACGGGTGACCTTGACCGGGTCGATGACACCTGCGTGCAGCAGGTTCTCGTAGACACCGGTGCGGGCATTGAAGCCCTCGTTGGCGCCGGACTCTGCCACCTTGGAAGCGACTACTGCACCGTCGAAACCGGCGTTGCTAGCAATCCAGAACAGCGGCTGCACCAGTGCGCGGCGAACGATCGCCACACCTGCTGCAACGTCGCCTTCGGCGGAGGTTGCACGAGCATCCTCGTCCAGGGCTGCCAGGGCGTCGACCAGTGCGGTACCGCCGCCGGCAACGATGCCCTCTTCAAGTGCAGCGCGGGTGGAGGACACAGCGTCCTCGATGCGGTGCTTGCGTTCCTTGAGCTCAACCTCGGTCGAAGCGCCGACCTTGATGACGCCGATGCCGCCGGCCAGCTTGGCCAGACGCTCGGAGAGCTTCTCGCGGTCCCACTCCGAATCGGTGCGGGTCAGCTCGGCCTTCAACTGGGATACGCGATCCTGAACATCTTCCTCGGTTCCGGCGCCATCAACGATGGTGGTCGAATCCTTGGTGATGGTCACGCGGCGGGCAGAACCGAGCACCTCGGTGCCGACCTGGTCCAGGGACAAGCCCAGCTCAGGGGAAACCACCTGTGCGCCGGTGAGGATGGCGATATCCTGCATCATTGCCTTGCGACGGTCGCCGAAGCCCGGTGCCTTGACGGCAACGACGCTCAGCAGGCCGCGCAGCTTGTTGACCACCAGGGTGGACAGGGCTTCGCCCTCGACGTCCTCGGCGATGATCAGCAGCGGCTTCTTGGCTTCCAGAACCTTTTCCAGCAGCGGCAGGAATTCTGCCACGGTGGAGATCTTGCCTGGGTTGATCAGGATGAGCGCATCTTCCAGGACGACTTCCTGGCGGTCTGCGTCGGTGATGAACTGCGGCGAAAGGTAGCCCTTGTCGAACTGCATGCCCTCGGTAAGGACCAGTTCGGTGGCGGTGGTGGAGGACTCTTCGATGGTGATGACACCGTCGGTGCCAACGGTCTTGAAGGCCTCTGCCAGCAGGTCGCCGATTTCCTCGGACTGCGCAGAGATCGCGGCTACGTTGGCAACCTTGTCTTCCACTGCCACGGCGTTGACTGCCAGGCGCTCGGAGACGATGTCGGTTGCCAGCTCGATGCCCTTGCGGACATCACCCGGAGCGGCGCCGGCGGCGACGTTCTTCAGGCCTTCCTTGACCAGTGCCTGAGCCAGGACGGTAGCGGTAGTAGTGCCATCGCCTGCAACGTCGTTGGTCTTGGTGGCAACTTCCTTGGCCAGCTGCGCACCGAGGTTCTCGTATGGATCTTCCAGATCGATGTCACGAGCGATGGTGACACCGTCGTTGGTGATGGTCGGGGCGCCCCAGGTCTTGGCGAGCACCACGTTGCGGCCGCGTGGGCCGAGGGTGACCTTCACAGTGTTTGCGAGCTTATCGATGCCCGCTTCGAGGGCGCGGCGTGCGTCCTCGTTGAATGCTAGCTGCTTAGCCATGCATTTACTCCTGAAAAGTTGTAAAGGAAGGCGTTACTTGACGACGATTGCCAGAACGTCGCGAGCCGAGAGCACCAGGTACTCCTCGTTGCCGACCTTAACTTCGGTTCCACCGTACTTCGAGTACAGAACTACGTCGCCCTCGGCTACGTCCAGTGGAATGCGGTTGCCATTGTCGTCTACGCGGCCTGGGCCTACTGCAACAACGGTGCCTTCCTGTGGCTTCTCCTTGGCCGAATCTGGAATGACCAGACCGGAGGCGGTGGTGGTGACGGCTTCGACCTGCTTGATGACAATGCGGTCTTCGAGCGGCTTGATGGAGACAGACATGGTCTCTCCTTTTCAGTGTATGAACCAATGGTGTAGGGGTGCGCCCTACTGGCATTGGACCAACCGTCGTCGCGGTGCCAGTTGGTGGTGTCCAGTCAGGCGGTAGCTGATTGTCAACTTGAACTGATACATGTAAACAATCAACGTCCAAGGATGACTTTATGTCGACGTTTAGCACTCGGTCAAGGCGAGTGCTAATAGTGCGGCGTGTTCTTCATGCTGGTTCGCGCAGAGCGCACCGCTGCCGCACCACAAACCTGCATGAGACGCCGGGACAAGCGAAAAAGTGTCCCCGTTGGGCAAGGAGGATTCCTTGCCCAACGAGAACACTTTTCACGACGGCACCGGAATTAGCCGTTGGACTTCAACTCGGTGCAGGTCTGCGCGGTGCGTACAGCGGCCGACTCTTCAATGTCGTCCGGAGCTGACAGGTCCATCTCGGTCAACTTGACCACCTTCGACTTGGTGACCAGTCGGTGCACCAGCCACAGCCCAAGGAAGAGCGGCAGACCGATGTAGGCGGAAAGAACTTCTAGGCCCTTGCCCGCAAGCACAGCCTCGTAGTTCTGCCCGGCAATCACCAGAATCAACATCACGAAGGCAACGATCGGCCCCAGCGGGAAGAACGGCGCGCGGTAGGGAAGATCCTTGACGTCATAACCTTGCGCCAGGTAGCCCTTGCGGAACCGATAATGCGAAACGGCGATGCCGACCCAGACGATGAAGCCGCACAGGCCCGAGACGTTCAGCAGCCAGGCGTAAGCCGAACCCTGTCCGATCAACGCAGTCAGGAATCCAAACAGGCCGATGGCGGCGGTGGCCAGCAGCGCAGCCATGGGAACACCGCGGCGATTGACGCGACCGAAGATCTTCGGAGCCTTGCCGTCGTGGGCCATCGAGTAGAGCATGCGGGTGGATGCATAGAGTCCCGAGTTGCCAGCGGAAAGGATCGCGGTCAGGATGACTGCGTTCATTGCTGCGGCGGCGAAGGCAATGCCTGCACGTTCAAAGACCAGGGTAAACGGCGAGGATGCTACGTCGGCTTCGCCACTGGACAGCAGGCTTGGGTCGGTGAATGGCAACAGGCAACCGATGACGAAGATTGCGCCGATGTAGAAAATCATGATGCGCCAGAAGACCGAGCGGATGGCCTTGGGAACTTCTCGGCGTGGATCCTTGGCCTCGCCCGCGGCAACGCCTACGAGCTCGGTTCCCTGGAATGAGAAGCCGGCAATCATGAACACCGAGATGACCGAAACGAAGCCGCCGTGGAAGACGTCGTCTCCCACCTTCCAATTGGACAACGGGTCGGTGTGGTCACCGAGGATTCCGAAGATCATCAGCAGGCCGGCAATGATGAACGCTACGACGGTGGCTACCTTGATCAACGCGAGCCAGAACTCGCCCTCACCGAAGGCTTTGGCCGAGAGCGCATTCAATCCCGTCAACACCGCGAGGAATCCGCCGGCCCAAATCCATCCAGGAACATCGGGAAGCCAGAAACTCATGACGATGCCTGCAGCTACCAGCTCCGCGGCCACGGTGATGGCCCAGTTGAACCAGTAGTTCCAGCCGATAGCAAAGCCAAAGGACGGTGAAACGAATCGCGTAGCGAAGGTCTGGAAAGAACCGGCCACCGGAATCTTGGCGGTCATTTCGCCTAGGGACTGCATCAGCAGGTAAACCATGAGACCTACCGCGGCGTAGGCAACGAGCGCTCCGCCGGGCCCCGCCTGGGCGATGGTTCCGCCGGAGGCTACGAAGAGCCCGGTGCCGATTGATCCACCAATGGCGATCATCTGCAGGTGGCGGCTGCTCAGTCCGCGCTTGAGCTTGTGCTCCGAGGCTTCCGCACCGACGCTTGCCGCGTCAGTGGAGGCGCCTGACTTCTCTTGCGAAGACTCCAAGGTCTTCTCGCTTTGATTCATCACATGTGACATCAAACACCAACATCCATCCCCTTCGCGACGAGCTGCACCCAACTTGCGTCGAATGGATTCCGTGATTTTGCGCCTCACTTTTTGGCAGTCACGGATCCTGCCGAAAAGCGGCAGAGCACTCTACGCCACCAACTTTGGGTAAAAACGCTGAACGGAGTCGAGAAGTGACAAGGATTACGCTTCACTAACTCTCAGATAAATATGCAACAGGATTCCTTGCCCAAAAACAGGCACACTTTCCGGCCACGGAAAGCGCAGATACTCAAGGGGTACTTCACATCTTGCTTCGATCCGCACCATCGCTTACGAAAGAAAATTCTTCAAGCCGCTAATGTGACGCGATTGTGACGCGTTGTTCATGTTCCTAACGAAAGTTCGGACGTTGCAGTTGTATAGACACTGCACAAAAATTGGATCCCTCCGGTTCGCACATCAGTGGCGGCAAAGCCCCGTGGCGCACCGCACCTGGCCGGAGAAGCCTCAACGTGATGATCACCGCTAGGCTTGAACTATGGCTCAGGCTTCTAATGACTCAACGCTCAATGAACAATTCGCAGCCCTTCTTTCCGCAGAAGGTTGGAGTTTGCTGTCCACCATCGATCCTTCGATGGTGGCAACTAAGGATGCAGCGTGGTCATTAAATGAAAAGCTACGACGCGAAGGCCACGACGCACAGGTCGTTCGGGCCGTCATGGCTCAGGCAGAACTTCGCTATCGAGCCCGAGTGAAATTCGGTCCTTTCGCAGATTCACTCATCTTCACCCCAGCGGGCCTGGAACAGGCGACCCGATTAACCATTGCCGGTTTGCACGCTCGCCGTTTCGCCAATGCCGGTTGCACCCATGTTGCCGATCTCGGATGCGGTATCGGTACCGACTCCATCGCCTTGGCCAGCGCCGGCCTTCAGGTGACCGCGGTAGAAATGGATGAAACCACCGCCGCGGCGACAACACTGAATCTGATGCCATTTGAAAACGCCACGGTGATCCACGGCAGCGCCCAAGACACCGACCTCGCGGGAATCGACGGCGTCTGGCTGGATCCGGCCCGGCGCACCGACGTCAAGGGAAGCACCCGCAGGCTCTTTGACCCGGAAGCGTTCTCCCCTCCCCTCTCTTTTGTGGAGCAGCTCGTTGACTCGGGCCTCGACGTCGGAGTGAAGCTTGGACCAGGAATGCCGCATGAGGCGATCCCGGAAACCGCCGAAGCCGTATGGATCTCCGACCACGGTTCAGTCATTGAAGCGTGCCTCTGGTTCGGCAGACTCAGGCGTCAAGACATCGCCCGGGCGGCGCTGGTAATCGATAAGGATGGAGCACACGAGCTCACCAGCCCCTTGGCTGTGGATGCCGATGCTGCTGCGCCCGTAGGGGAACTTGGCGAGCATATCTATGAGCCTGACGGAGCGGTCATCCGCTCGCACTTGATTTCAACGCTGTTGGAATCCACCGGAGGCCACCTGCTTGATGAGCACATCGCCTACTTCACCCATGATGAAAAGCTGGCTACGCCATTTGCCAAGGGATTCAAGGTCATCGCAGTTCACGATTACAACGTGAAGAAGCTGCGCAGTTGGGTCAAGTCCAACGGCATCGGCACCTTGGACATCAAGAAGCGCGGTGTCGATGTTACCCCTGAAGAACTGCGACGCATCCTTCTTGCAGGCGTGCCGAAGAGCGCAAAGAACAAGGCAACCTTGATCCTTGCGCGCATTGGCGACAAACGCTTGGCCTTCGAGGTTGAACCGCACTAATACCGCACGTCATATGACGCGGCTTCGACTGACTTTGTACCGTCGAAGTGGGAAACTCGTACCACCAAATACAATGGTTAAGGCGATTCTTCGTAGCTCTACGGGTTGAGCCGATCATCGTTCACCGCGGTTCAGGTTCGTATCTGGATCGACCACGCAGCAAGAGGAGTCCCGTGCAGAAGATCGAATTCGCCGACTCGCCCCAGTCCACTATTGGTGTCGAATGGGAAATCGCGTTAGTCGATCAGGACACCGCTGATCTGTGCTCCATCGCCGAGCAGGTATTGGGCAAGCTAAAGGACGACGCGGGCATTCCTCATCATGAGGAACACCCCACCATCAAGCCCGAGTTGCTGATGAATACCGTAGAAATTGTCACCGGTGTTCACAAGACTGTGTCCAGTGCGGCCGACGAGCTTCGCGCCAATGTACGCATGCTCAGCGAGGTCACCACTCCCTTGGGTGTCGACCTGTATTGTGCCGGTTCACATCCATTTGCCGCACCGACCTCCCAGCCGGTGACCGACAAGGAACGCTACGCGAACCTGATCGACCGCACCCAGTGGTGGGGCCGTCAGATGGTGATCTACGGTGTGCACGTCCATGTTGGTTTGGATGATCGTGAAAAGGCCCTGCCTATCACCGATGGCCTGATCAACTACCAGCCGCATTTCCAGGCGTTGAGCGCATCCAGCCCCTACTGGGGTGCCGAAGATACCGGCTATGCTTCGCAGCGCTCACTGATGTTTCAGCAGCTCCCGACCGCGGGCATTCCATTCCACTTCGACACCTGGTCGCAGTACGAGTCCTACGTGGCAGACATGCTCTACACCGGTGTGATCGACGACGTCTCCGAAATCCGCTGGGACGTCCGCCCGGTGGCTCGCCTGGGAACAGTTGAAATGCGCATCTGCGACGGCATGAGTTCGCTCGAAGACATCAGCTCGGTGACCGCACTGACCCAGTGCTTGGTCCACGACATGTCCCTGACCCTTGAGGCCGGCAACAAGATTCCAGTCATGCCTGACTGGTACCGCGTTGAGAACAAGTGGCGGGCCGCCCGCTACGGTCTGGACGCCATCATCATCTTGAACGCCCAGGGCGATGAAATGCTGGTGACGGACCATCTTCGCAGCGAGGTCAAGCGACTGACCCCAATCGCAGAGCAGCTTGGCTGTGCCGATGAGCTTCAGGGCATCATTCGCTTGATTGAGCGCGGCGCCGAATACCAGTTACAGCGGCGTGCGTTCGAAGCATCGGAAGGCGACTATAGGGCCATCGTTCGCGACAATGTCGCTCGCATGAACGCGGTGTAGGCGCCGGCCGTCTGCTCATTGCTACAGGACAAACCCTCGCGTAGTTTCAGTCTAGGGTTTATCGCGTCAACCCCATCGAGCTTTGAAGCAAAGTTATCGAGGACGTCGAGTAGTTAGGCCGCTTGCCGCAATCAGGATCTCGAACCAGAGTTTGCACTAGCGAGAATTCGACGTTCTCCACGTTGTTCTATGGCGTTTTTGCAGCCACCATACTCACGCAAAGTTTGCCGACTCCGGTATCGACCGCAAGCTCATGCCGCTTATCACTCCGGCGCTAGCACTGAATCCGCCCTGAAATTAGTCGTGCCAAAGCCAGATGTGCGTCGCTAATGACTGTGGATCCCGACATGTGCTTCTCATTGGTGATTCTGCAGCAACCCGTCAGTCATCTTCAGGTCACCACGCCTAAGGGCAGCATCAACTACTGATTGAAGTCGTTCTTTAACGGCACGTCCCATTCGAGCGATTTCGAACATCCGAGCAGTCTCGCGCAACGCTTCGTCTTCAGTCATTCCGCCCGAACGCATCACGACTACTTTCATGGCGCTGAGAAGCTCCTCGTAAGGAATCTCCTGTAGCGTGCGCTCATTGCCCAAACGATAATCCGAATACTCTTCAGCATCCGCTACGTCCGCCCAGGCGACTTCATCCCCATTGGGACTGCGTCGTACGTGCTGCCTCGGAAGTTCCTTGAGGATCTGTTTTTGGCGAGCGGCCAGAAGCCGTCCGAGATCGTACCTAGAAGCAACGATCTTCGCCAGCCTAGACAACAGGACCGGGCTCTCTGCATTGACAACATCTAAAAGTTCCCCGCGCAGTCGAGCCAGGCCCTTTCCCGTCCGATCATCAAGCAATGACTTGTCGTAACGCACGCTATCTGAGGCAGGGACAAAAACGTTTAATTCTGTGTTTTCACTCGCCTGCGCGACTGGTGTGAAGGTGAATTCTGTTGTTTCCTGAACTCCAGCACTTCGATATTGGACTTGAATGGATTCAGCCTTCGGTTCAGCTGGCGCTTCGCTGCCGTTCCAAACATCAAGACTAATCTTTGGATCCGTCTTGTCTTGAAACTCAGCTGGTTCAACGCCGGTGAATACTTCGGTTTTTCCGACGCTAGGCTCGCCGAGTACAACTTCCAGTGAGAGTGGCGGTTCGGTCTCCCTTAATGTTGCGTTCTCTGCTGCTTGCCTTATCAGAGTGACAACTGCATCCTTATCTCGCATCCATTCCGGAAGCCAAACATTGAAGGTATCGACCCATCCCATTTTTTCGACAAGCACAGAATGCGGAAGCGCGTCACGATCGCCAACGCTGAGTCGCCCGTACCAAGCAGGTCCGTCGAGGAGGACCGCAATCCAAGGATGTTCTGCACTGGCCCTGACCGCAAAATCAACGGTGAAATCCGACAAACCAACGTTTGAAACCACTTCCAGCCCGTCGGCAATCAACGATGTACGAATATCACTGGCATGCGCTGTCCGATCGTTCTCGTGCGTCTTGGCCAGATGACCAACACCATTCTTGGCAGACATCAAATATTCGCGGAGGTCCTTCAATCCAGCAGAATTGCTTCGGCTCGTATCCAGCTCCTGAGGTTCGAAGGATCCGAAAACGATGACGCGTTCCTTTGCACGTGTCACCGCTACATTCAAACGCTTCTCGCCTCCCTGCCGTGTCAACGGACCCCAGTTCAGCGGAATTTTTCCGTTCTCGTCCTTGGAGAATGCCAACGTGAACAAGATTGTGTCACGTTCGTCGCCCTGCACGTTCTCGAGATTCTTGACGAAGATTTCATCGGTTTCACGTTCAAGGGCTTGTTCGAGAACGGAGTTGTCTACTGCAGCTTCATCGAGGAGATCAAGTACCAGTTCCTGCTGGGGCTTGTTAAACGTCACGACGCCAATCGATGTTTCGGGACGCAGGCGAAGCTGCCGCAGAATTTCTTCGACCACCGCCTTCGCTTCTGCACGATTGACACGCTGGGCTGAGCGCCCGGACCCGCCTTCCCACGTTCCGTGAACATTTCGGAATTCAACGGCCGAGTGCGCCGATTCTTCGGCCGGGGGCGCCGGGAAACTACTGAGTTTCTCTTCGTAATAGTGCACGTTGGAGAAAGCGATGAGCGACTCGTCCTTGGAGCGGTAATGCCAGGTGAGCATGTTTCGAGGGATGGCAGATTCAACCGCTTCGCTGAGGATCGACTCCATATCCTGAGGCGCCAGCAGCTCCCCTTCAGAGTTTTCCTCTTCTTCTTCGTCCAATGCCGCAGCCGCGAACATCGATGAAGGAGGCATCTGCTGGGAGTCGCCAACCACGACAACGGACTTGCCCCTGCCCATAGCGCCAATTGCCTCGGGTACACGAATCTGCGACGCTTCGTCAAAGACCACAACATCAAATTCAAGACCGGTAGCCGGCAAGAATCTAGACACCGAGGCAGGAGACATCAAGAAGCACGGGGAAAGCTGCGTGATCGTGTTGCCGTAACGGTGCATAAGTTCGCGGATGGACAGTCCTCCACGTCTGCGTCCCAACTGCTGCCTGAGCAATCCCACCTGTCCCACCGATGAAGTGACATCAATGGTGCGCTCGGCGATGATTTCATTCGGTACAACCCTCGCAAGCATTGCACGAATCTGCTGTGCTGATTCCATGAACGCTGTTACCTGGCGGTCGCGCTTTTTTGAGTCGAAACTACTAAGCCCGGTGGACTCCATGCGTTCTCGCTCGACTTCCAGTGCCAACGCGAAATTCACGCTGATCACTGCGTTGGCGTCATTGATCTCTTCCTCAAGAACCTGCGCGCGAATTCCTGGCATCGCCAGCGCATCAAATTCTGCCAACGCACACTGCAATGTCAGCCATCGTTGCAAAGCCAAGAAGGTCAGGTTCTTTGCGTCGTCAAGCCATGCTGCCCGCGACGCGTGCAGCGCTTCAACCCATGTGCGGCCTTCCAACCATTGCTCCTCACTTCGGGTGGTTGTATGAAGCTTGGCCTTCAGTGCCGTGTATTTCTGGTCCAGTGAAATTATGTCCCCCGCCTGCAGCCTGGATTCTCCGATAGCGACCCAAAGGTCAGTGTTGGACGAGAAGCTCTTTGACTCGGCAAGTGCAGCGACCTGGGTGAGGTTTTCAATCTGGGTGAATAGCTCGCCGATGTGTTCTGGATTCAACGGCTCGAAGTTCGTTGGCACCGCGACGCCATCAATCCCGTGAACGGCCGGCAATAGTTCTTCGGCCAGAACCTTGTAGCCGCAGGCCCAGTCATCTAAGAACCGTTCAAGCATGTCCGGGTCGATGGGCGGCTGCCCCTGAATCAGATATTGATTCAGGGAGGACGCGAATTCATTGCGTCGCTTCTTGCGTCCGAAGAATTTCCTAGTCGCTTCCGCAAGGTCGTTCTGAAGCGATTCGGGATTGCTTCGTGCCGCCTCGAAGGTAAGGATCTGCATGATCGCGTGATGGGCGGCGTTGTAACGCTCCAGGATCTCCTTGAGTGCACGTACCTTGCCATTCCAGGCGTCGGTCACCGTGGACTGTGCATCAACGATCTTTGGTGTTGCTGGTTGCTTTGAGCGCTCGGCCCAGGCAGCCAGGTTCTCGCGGTCTGCTTCCCCATCGGCGGTGATCAAGAATTCTGCGAGGTCAGGTACGGCGTCCAGCTTGTCGACAAGGTCAAACATATCGTTCAGGGCCTGCATCAGACCCTGTGCATTAAGATCGTTGTCACCTTGGCTCGGAGCATCTGCCAGGGTCCAGATGGAGTCCTGTGGCCGTGAGCTCAGGTTGGACAGCGCATCGGCAAGGGACCACGCGGCGTTGAGCGCTTCTTGAGGCTGTTCGTTGGAGAGGACTACCGAACGTGGAATCTCTACGTCAGTGGGTTCGAGAATCTCATCGGGGACAGAAGTCAATGCCACATTATGGGCTTCCCACGCAGACTTTCCGGCGGGGCCTTCCTCGTGGACCAACCGCGGGTAGAGAGCCAGGCGCTTTGCCAGCGATTCATAGGTTATTTGGGCGGCGTCAAACCCGGGTACGACGCCCGGAACATAGTCGATGGCTTCCTGCAGCTGTGCCCGGACATTCACTGGCGACTGGTTTTTGCCGTGAAGGTTCAACGTCAACGGGGCGAGTCCTACCGATTCGAGGCGGCGTCCAACAACGTCCAGTGCCGCGTGCTTCTCGGCGACGAAAAGGACCTTCTTGCCTTGAGAGAGCAGGTGGGCGATCAGATTGGTGATCGTCTGGGACTTTCCTGTCCCCGGAGGTCCTTCCAGAACAAAGGTCTTTCCCGAATCCGCCCAACGAATCGCTTCAATCTGCGAGCCATCGGCAGGTATAGGAAGGCGGAGCTTTGCTTCGTCGGCATCGGCCGGTGGCGGAACTTCAATACCGTCGTTGAACGGCGCTCCGGCATTCTCGACTAGATGCCTGACCACCGGGCGTTCCATGAACTGCGGCCAGTTGTCCTTCAGATCCCGCCACAGATCGATGGTGGCGAACTTTAGATTGGCAAGGAATACCGATTCAGAAACTCGGAAGCTCTTGGCCTCGGCATCTACAAGCTTTCGGCGGATACGCTTCAGCGCACCATCGATATCAAGTCCCTGTTCGTCATTTCCCGGATTGAGCAGCTCGGGAAGATCGATGCCGTAGCCGGTGCGCAGCTTTTCATCGAGGCAGAAGTTTGGCTGAAATTCCCTAGTAGTATCAAATGCCAGAGCGAAAGACGTCGAGCCTTTGCCTCCCAAGAGGCGAACAGGGATGAGGAACAGTGGCGCCTTGCCGGTTCGCGAGCCGTCCTCCCATTCAAGGGTGCCGATGCCAAGGTACAGCGAGTCGGCCCCCGATTCCTGAAGGTCTTCCTTAGCCTTCCGCTGCAGCGCTGTCAGCCTGCGGCGGTATTCTTTTTCCGTGTGCGTGGTGAACAGGACCCTATTCTGAGTCATTTGATCCGATAGGATCGTCGAGTTTTCTTCCCTCAGTAGTTCCATGTCGCCTACCAGTTCCGTGGCGCGGTCCTGGTGGTGCAGGGTGAGGTTGGTTCCGATATCAAGCAGGTCTTCAAGCTTGCCCAGAGATTTCGGCGACACCAAGATTTCGGAGCTGGAACGCTTCTGCATGCGCAGCAGCGGGTTCCGGAATGTCAGGTCAAGCAACCCTCGCTTCCACCGGCCAACACGAATCGGCGAGTCGTCGCTGAGCCTAGTGCTCTCCGTGGTCGAGGCGAATTCCCGTTCGGGTGCAGCTGTCCTTGAGACGACTGTCTCGATGATCCGGGTGTCACCTTCCCAGCGCATCGTTGGCAACGGTGCGATCCACTGGTGCGCCGAGTGCACGTCGATCAACGCCTTGAGATCACGGCGGAAGGCCACCGCCTTCTGCCTGCCTTCGCCACGAGCTTCATCGAAAGAAATCGGGTTGGCTCGCTGGCACAAGCTGGTAGTTTCAACAAGCTCCATGCCGTCCATGGCCAGCGCATTGGAGATCAGCCCCGCGTCAGTCAAGATCTCTGCCGTCCGAGGCGACTCGACCGTGCGGTACCCGGCAAATGCGTGATTGGAGGTCACGATCAGGTACGGGAAAACACCGGCCTGCTCCAAAGCGGCGGCATAGGTGGTGGCCAAATCCAGACAGGTACCCCGGCGTTCGACCAAAACCTCTTGCGGGCTGCGGACTCGCTGTCCCACACCGACGTGGGTGTAGAAGGATTGAGGCGGCTCCACATAGGCAATGTCTCGGGCCTGCATTGCATCGTAGATGGCATGTGCAATTTCGTGGACACGCTGTTCGCTGCTTTGATATCCGTCGAGGCTTGCCTGCCCCGTTCGGGCAAGCAGGATGTCGCTGGCTTCACGCAGCAGCACTCCGATTTCAGTGTCGTTGGGTCGAATGAACGCCACCAGGTTCAATTCGCCGCCGGCTGCCCACCATTGGTCGGCTGGGAGCAGGGTAATTTCTGTGCTGAACTGTTGCACGGTCCCGGAAACGCTGAGTTCGGTGAAGGCCACGGCTCGGCTGCCTTCCGAAATGGCGAGGAACTTCTCTCCGGAAGGAATCCAGCGGCGGCGGGGTGCGGGAATCGCGATGCTCTCGTGCGGCTTCAGTTCAGGAATTTCCACTTGGAAAGGGGACCCCATGGAGCTTCCATCGAGATCAAAGACTGCGTTGAAGCTCAGCTTTGCAGGGGCTGAGGTAGATTCCGTGGTGTTGCTTGCCTCGATGCTCAGGATCGGGCTCTCCCGGCGATGCAGGCGCTCATAGACCCATATACGGCTCATCATGATGTCGATGATCAGTCCGTTGTGTATTCCCTGCATGAGTACCAATGATTCGTTGTCGTCGGTTGATGCTTGAACCTGAACTTCTGCGATCTGCCCATCAGCATTATTTTCGGATATTCCGCTGACCGTACCGACCCGCAGGGAATAGATTCGTTCTGCTTCCTCATGGAAATTCATTGCTTCTAATGCCTGCGCCAGACAGGTTAAGCCTGCTTCAATTTCGCGATCGTCAGTGTCTGCTTGAGCCTGAATATATTCCAAAAAGCTTTCGGCTTCTTTGAGAGATTGCCTCTGCCGAGAATCGAATTCATCAAAGACGTTCGCCTGTTCTCGGATGAGTCTAAAAACAGCAATTGTTTCCGAGACGACTCGGGCATCCTGTGCAGACTGATCTCCGTTGGACGCTGCAGGCAATTCGCCGCGCCAGCTATCATCTCGATCTGAGCTTCGCATGTGTTGGTCAACAAATGGGATGAGCGCATCAAGAATGATTTGCGTTGCAAAGAAAACTGAATTTAATCGCGATGCTTCCGGCACGTCTACTCCGATTCCCCATTTGCGGTTGCGAGTTCCGCTACGTCTGGCTGTTTAGATCAATATATCCCGCTCCGAAGAGAAAACTTCAATCAATTTTCTAACCGGCCAACAGAGCAATTCAAAGGCTTTTTCTCCGAAGCAACTTATAGCAAGTTATAGAAAAACCCGTTGGTTCAGCGTCTTGGCCCTCACATAGAAATGGGACCGCCATCGGCGGTCCCATCCAGTTTTCGGGCCTACTTTGTTGAATTACCCGATAGCACAATCTGCGTCACGGGCTGCGAAGAGTCAGTGGCGAAGTCGAGCCCAGAGGGTTCCGCCCCGTCGGCCACGAGCTGCGCCCCCAAGCCTGCAACCATGCCACCGTTGTCGGTGCACAGCGAGAACGGCGGGACGACCAAGGTAATTCCGGCCGAGGCGCAACGCGCAGCCAACAGCTCGCGCAGTCGGGTATTCGCCGCCACTCCCCCGCCCAGCAGCAGGGTTGTCAGTCCGCTCTCCTGCATGGCGCGGACCGCCTTGGAGGTAATCACATCGACAACGGCCTCCTGGAATGATGCGGCAATATCGGCAACCGGGATCGGTTCACCGGCGGCCTCGAAATGTTCAACGCAGCGTGCCACCGCAGTCTTCAAACCGGAGAAGGAGAAGTTGTGGCGATTCTTGCCGGGGTTCGCTGCCGTCCCGACGAACTTCGGCAGGGTCAGCCCGCGAGGGAATCGGAAGGCTTTCTTGTCCCCGTCCTTGGCAGCCTTGTCGATGGCGGGCCCCCCTGGATAACCAAGACCCAGCAGGCGAGCGGTCTTGTCATAGGCTTCGCCCGCCGCATCGTCGATGGTCGATCCCAACAGCTGCACGTCGTTGGTCAGCGAGGTGACCTTCAGGATCTCGGTATGTCCGCCCGAAACCAGCAGCGCTCCGAAGGTCGGCGGCAGCATGGTGCCTTCCAGCACGCCGACACCCACATGCGCCACGAGATGGTTGATGCCGTAGAGCGGCTTGCCGGTAGCCAAGGCCAGCGCCTTGGCGGCGGAGACGCCGACCATCAGGGCACCTGCAAGGCCTGGACCGCTGGTCACCGCAATGGCGTCGATGTCATCCAGGGTCAGCTCGGCGGTGTCCAGGGCGGACTGCAAGGTTGGGACGAAGGCTTCAAGGTGTGCGCGGGCAGCGATCTCCGGGATCACCCCGCCGAAGCGGACGTGCTCATCCATGGAGCTGGATACCGCATTGGCCAACAGCTGGGTGCCGCGCACGATGCCCACGCCCGTTTCATCGCAGGATGATTCGATGCCCAGGACTACCGGTTCTTTGATGGTGCTCACGCGTTCGTCTCCTTCTCCAGCTGCAGTCTCATGATCAAAGCGTCGATGCCGCCCTTGTAGTAGCGCGGGCGGCGGTGGATGGTGTCGAACCCCAACGACTCATATAGGTTGATCGCGGTCGGGTTGTCGAAGCGCACTTCCAGCATCACGTCCAGCGCCTTGAGCTCCCGGGCGGTGTCGATCAGAAGATTCATCAGCTTTCGCCCGAGGCCCTGCCCCTGATAATCACTGGAAATGGCGATGGTTTGCACGTCGCTGATCGGCAGCACGGTGCACAGCCCCGCGTAGCCTATGACGCGTCCTTGATCTTCGTAGACCCAGTACCTGCGGGTCTCGGTCTGGGCGAGTTCGGATTCAAACCCGGCGATCGGCCACGCGTCCTCCGGAAACAGCTCCGTCTCCAGCTGGTGGACCGCAGGGATATCGTCCACGGTCATGGTGCGCAGTTCAACGCTCATGCCTTGGCCACCTTGTCGTTATGCTTCTTCATAAAGGCGGGAACCTGGGCGTCTGATTCGCGCAGGTACTGCGGTGCGGTGTTCGATAGGTCCAGGCCTGCGGCCAAGCCCCTGAATCCGTGCTTCGCCAGGTCCGCTGCGTCGGCGATCCAGTCGAAGGATTCTGCCACCGGCTGCGCGCCGACCTGCGTCAGCACCTCTTCGTAGAGCCCTGCGCCGACGCCGTAAACCGGCAGCGCGGGAAGGGCCGATGGATCCGAGACATGCGGGCCGTCGAGCAGCGTGCACGACGCGTCGTAGCGCGCCCAGTACTGTTCCTTGCGGCGTGCGTCGGCCGCCACCACGAACTCAGCGGGGACGTTGTCCTGCTGCAGTACTCTTTCGGCGAGCGCGTGCAGCGACATGACGCCATGCACCGGAACATTCCAGACGAAGCCGAAGGTCCGCGCCGCGACGAGTCCTACGCGCAGGCCGGTGAATGGGCCCGGGCCTACGCCGACGAAGATGCCTGCAAGCTCAGGGCCGCTCTGGTTGTTCGCGGCCAGCAGGTCGCGGACGTAGCTGGCCAGGGTTTCGGTCTGGTCATTGCCCTTGGGCGAGGTCCGCAGGTCGAGGACCTCTTGGGTGTCGGCGTCGAGAATCGCCACCGAGGCATGGGCCGAGGTGTCGATGGATAGGTAGTTAGGCATGTGCTTCTCCGGTAGCGACGGCGTGCAGCAGCGCCGATTTCAGTGATTCGAAGGCTTTCTCGTCCCAGCGGGGGCCGATGGCCTTGAGCGTGAACAGGCGCGGCTCGTCGATTTCGGTTTCGGATTCTTCCCAGGGGTTGGCCGGCAGCTCCACGGTTCCAGCGAGGGCCTCGCGGTCGAGGGTTAGCTCAAGGCGCGAATCGGTGAGGTGCTCGACCTTGCCCAGCCCCCATTCCACAACGGTGATGGATTCGGCCAACGTGGATTCCAGGTCGAGGGTGTCGACGTCGTTCTGGTCCTTCAGCCGGTAGGCATCCACGTGGATCAGACCCGGTCCGCCGACCAGCGACGGGTGCTGGCGTGCCAGCACGAAGGTCGGCGAGATGATTCCCTCGCGGACCTTCAGCCCTGCTCCCAGCGACTGGGTCAGCGTAGTTTTTCCGGCCCCCAAAGCACCGGTGAGGATCAGCAGGTCCCCCGCCTGAAGTTCTGCGCCCAGCGCCTCCCCCAGCGCTTCGGTGGCTGCGAGGTCATGCAGCTGGCAGGTGAATTCCTTGACCGCCTTATTCACCGGCTTCGCCCCAGCTGCCCTCGACGTAGAAGCGTGGAACGCGCGGTGAAATGCGGGTGACGACCTCGTAGTTGATCGTGTTGGCCGCATGGGCCCAGGTGTTCACCGACTGCCCGCCATCGCCGAAAATGATTGCCTCGCGGCCGATGAAGTCCTGCGGCTCAACATTCGGGCCAAGGTCGATGACGCACTGGTCCATGGCAATGCGCCCGCGCACCGGGTAGCTCTTGCCGTTGACCGTCACCGGTGCCCCGGTGGCGATGCGCGGAAGGCCGTCGGCATAGCCCATGGGAATCAATCCCAGGTAGGTTTCCTCGCTAGTGTGGTAGTTCAAGCCGTAGGAGACGCCCTGCCCCGCAGGAACCTTTTTGACGTTGGAGACCCGGGTGATCAGCTTCATGGCCGGACGCAGCGCGAACTTGTCAGGGGTTTCGCCTTCGAAGGGGCTCAGCCCGTAGAGGCCAAGTCCCAGGCGCACCATGTCGTGGTGCGAGTCGGGGCGGGAGAGGATGCCCGGGGTGTTGGCGATGTGGCGCACTTCCAGGTCGAATCCGGCTGCCTCAACCAGTTCGATCGCCTGATCAAAGACCGCAAGCTGCTCGTCGGTTTCCGGGCGTTCTGGCTCATCTGCCACTGCAAGGTGGGAGAAGATTCCAACCACGCGCAGCAGCCCCGACTCTTGGTATTCGTTGGCGCGTTGCAGCAGGCCCGGCAGGTCCGCCATGGTTGAGCCGTTGCGTCCCAGCCCGGTGTCGACCTTGACGTGGATGCGCGCAGGAGTTTCTACGCGCTTGGCAGCTTCTGCGATGGCATCCAGATCCCAGCCGGAGACGCCCAGGTCGATGCCTGCCTGAATTGCTTCGTCAAATGGCGTGTCCTCGGTGTGAAGCCATGCAAGCATCGGCGCATCAATGCCGGCGGTGCGCAATGCCAGCGCCTCGGTCACGTGGGCGCAGCCGATCCAGCGGGCCCCTGCCTGCAGTGCAGCATTTGCCACCTGTAGCGCTCCATGTCCGTAGCCGTCGGCCTTGACGACTGCCATCACTGCTGATGGGGCGACGAGATCTGCAACTTGCTTGATGTTGTTGCGAATAGCTGACAGGTCGATCACTGCGCGGCGTTCCCACTTAGGTGAAGTGGTCACGGTTAGCTGGGCGGTTTCGGTGCTTTGCTCAAGTGCTTCAGGGTTCACCTATCCATCTTCCCACTTTTATCCAGTGCTTGCCCGTAACCTGATTGCGCGCTGGCACACAGTTTTCGATGGTCAACAGAGATGAGGCGGGGTTGACTGCCTTTCGGCCGTCAACCCCGCCTCACAGCGAGTGATGAAAGTTTCTTTAGCGAAGTGCTTTGAGCTCGTCGCGAATCTGCTCCAGCAGAGCCAGCTGTGGATCCGCCTCGGCTTCCTCTTCTTCTTCGGAGATGCCGCGGCGGCGGTTGAGCATCTCGGTGGCCTTATTCATTGGCAGTACCAGCGCGAAGTACACAGCAGCCGCGATGAGCAGGAAGTTAACCAGTGCGGTGAGGAAAGCGCCTACTGCGATCTCCGATCCGTTGATCGTGAAGCGCAAAACGTCGTCAAACGATGGCTTTCCGACCAACGCTGCGATCAGTGGCATCAGGATGTTGTCCACCAAGGCAGTGACTACTGCGCCGAATGCGGCGCCAATGACCACGGCAACTGCCAGATCGACTACGTTGCCCTTCATTATGAAATCGCGGAATCCCTTTAACATGCTCTAGAGCATACACAGGTGATTACTAGGTTTGCTGGTTTTTCTTCCAGAAAATTCGAATTATTTGATGAATGCACATCAGAAGTTACCTAAAGTTAGATTTTTCGAAGCAACATTCGACGCACGGAGTGATCAGCGTCTTTTCGGAGCACCAATTGCGCCCGTCCGCGGGTCGGCAGCACGTTTTCCTTCAGGTTCGGTTCGTTGATGCTGCGCCAAATGCCGTGGGCCGTCTCACGAGCCTCTTCGTCGGTGAGCTTTGCATAGCGATGGAAGTAACTGGCAGGATCCGAGAAGGCACCGGAGCGAAGCTTCATAAAACGGCGGATGTACCACTCTTCAATGTTCTTGGTCTTGGCATCAACATATACGGAGAAATCAAAGAAGTCGCTCAGCGCCAAACCCACGGTTCCGTCCGATCGGGTACGCGCTGGCTGCAGCACGTTCAGCCCCTCGACAATCAGCACCTGTGGCGAGCGCACCCATTGACGCTGACCGGGGATGATGTCATAGGTCAGGTGCGAATACACCGGTGCACTGACTTCCTTGGCTCCGGACTTCACCGCGGAGACGAACTTCAGCAGGGCCCTGCGGTCATAGGATTCGGGGAAGCCTTTGCGCTGCATAATGCCACGGCGTTCAAGCTCGGCATTCGGGTAAAGGAATCCATCGGTGGTGATCAGCTGAACGTCGGGGGTTTCGGGCCAGCGGCGCAGCATTTCACGTAGCACACGCGCGGTGGTGGACTTGCCCACTGCCACAGAACCGGCCACACCGATGACAAACGGGGTACGACTGGTCTGCTCCCCCAAGAAGGTGGTGGTTGCCCGATGGGTTGCCCCTGCGCCCTGTACATAGAGGTACAGCAGGCGGCTGAGCGGCAAGTAGACATCGCGCACTTCCTGAAGGTCCAGGGCATCGCCCAGACCGCGCAGCCGCTCGATGTCATCGAGGTTCAGTGGCTGTTCCATCTGGTTGGAGAGTCGTGCCCACGTCGCTCGTTCAAGATCTACGAACGGCGTAATGGTTGGTTCGAGGGTGTCGCGTGATTCCACGAGGTCAAATTCTGCCAAGAAGTAGTGCCACACCTCAAATAGGTCTACTTCGGCTCCCAGTATTTCAGCCGAATACGCACAACGAAAGTGATCCATCCCATGACTTAAATTGAGGGGTGCACCACGATTAGTAACGCGCTAATCCCCAGAACCGGTAGTCTTTTTTCCATGTGCGGAATTGTAGGATATGCAGGAACCACCAGTGCTGTGACCAATCACGGCGCACTCGACGTTCTGATTGAAGGCTTGCGCCGATTGGAATACCGCGGCTATGACTCTGCCGGCGTGGCAGTTGTGGCCGACGGTGCGATTCACGCCAGGAAGAAGGCCGGCAAACTGGTCAACCTGGAAAATGAAATCTCTGAGACTCCATTGCCTGAGTCGATGACCGGCATCGGCCATACCCGCTGGGCCACCCATGGCGGTCCAAGCGACGGCAACGCCCACCCTCACCTTGCAGACGGTGGCAAGCTGGCCATGATCCACAACGGCATCATCGAAAACTTCGCCGGCATCAAGGCCGACTTGGTAGCCGACGGCGTCCAGTTCATCTCCGAAACGGATACCGAAGTCGCTGCAGCCCTGCTGGGCAAGGTCTACGCAGAGCAGACACAGGGCGATTTGACCCATGCTATGCAGCTTGCTGTGCAGCGTCTCGAAGGTGCTTTCACCCTGCTGGCAGTACATCAGGACCACCCGGGCGTCGTCGTGGCTGCGCGCCGCAACTCCCCGCTGGTGTTGGGTCTTGGCGATGGCGAGAACTTCCTCGGCTCAGATGTCTCCGGCTTCATTGACTTCACCCGTCGTGCGGTAGAGCTGGGTCAGGACCAGATCGTTACCATCACCCCCAACTCCCACTCGATCACCGATTTTGACGGCAACCCTGCAGAGGGCAAAGAGTTCACCGTCGATTGGGATGCAGCCAGCGCAGAAAAAGGCGGGTTCCCTTCCTTCATGGAAAAGGAAATCTTCGACCAGCCTGCGGCCGTGGCAGACACCCTGCTGGGCCGCGCCGACGCCGAGGGCCGCCTAACCCTAGACGAACTGCGCATCGATCCGGAGCAACTTACAGAGATCACCAAGATTGTCGTCCTTGCCTGCGGTACCAGCGCCTACGCGGGTTCAGTTGCCAAGTATGCCATCGAGTCCTGGTGCCGCATCCCGGTGGAGGTCGAGCTCTCCCACGAGTTCCGCTACCGCGAACCGATCGTTGACAAGAACACCCTGATCGTTTCCATCTCCCAGTCCGGAGAGACCATGGATACCCTGATGGCTGTTCGCTATGCCAAGGAGCAGGGTGCCAAGACCCTCTCCATCTGCAACACCAACGGGTCCACCATCCCTCGTGAATCCGACGCAGTACTGTACACCCACGCGGGACCGGAAATCGCAGTGGCCTCCACCAAAGCATTCCTCGCACAGATCACCGCCACCTACCTGCTGGGCCTGTACCTGGCGCAGCTGCGCGGCAATTTGTTCCAGGGCCAGATCAAGGACATCCTTGCAGACCTGGGCAAGATCCCTGCCAAGATCCAGGACATCCTGGACCGCAGCGGCGAGATCAAGGACCTAGCACGCTCCATGGCGGAGTCCAAATCGGTGCTGTTCCTCGGTCGCCACGTCGGCTACCCGGTTGCCATGGAAGGCGCCTTGAAGCTCAAGGAAATCGCCTACATCCACGCCGAAGGTTTCGCCGCTGGCGAGCTGAAGCACGGTCCGATCGCGCTGATTGAAGACGACCAGCCAGTCTTCGTGGTAGTTCCCTCCCCACGCGGCCGCGATTCGCTGCATTCCAAGGTCGTCTCCAATATCCAGGAGGTGCGAGCCCGTGGCGCCAAGACTCTGGTGATCGCCGAGGACGGTGATCAGGCGGTCAAGGACTTCTCGGAATGGGTCTTCTATGTTCCGGAGACTCCTACCCTGTTGATGCCGCTGCTGGCCACCGTGCCACTGCAGATCTTCGCCTGCGAACTGGCTACCGCCAAGGGCTATGACGTCGACCAGCCGCGCAACCTTGCCAAGTCGGTCACCGTGGAGTAATTGCTCCTCGAAGCACAACTGCGGGCCCCTCATCCACTGCGATGGGAGGCCCGCAATTTTTATGCCCCGAAACTGCTGGATAAACTGGAAGGCATGATTGCAGGAATAGGTGTAGACATCGTCGACGTGCCACGCTTTGGCAGGCAGCTGGAAAAGACACCGAAACTGCGTAACAGGCTCTTCACTGAGGTTGAGCGGGAACTTCCGCTGCGTTCCCTCGCAGCCCGCTTCGCCGCCAAGGAAGCCATTGCCAAGGCGCTGGGTGCACCGACCGGGATGAATTGGCAGGATTGCAGCATTATCAAGGACGAGTCAGGCGATCCCCAGATCCACCTCATCGGTTCCGTTCAGGCAGAAAGCACCCGCCGCGGCATCACCTCATGGCATCTGACCATGTCCCACGACGGTGATATGGCCATCGCCATGGTCATCGCCGAAAAGTTATAGATCACAAGCGACACGAAACGCTTTAAACCACTTGTTAAAGCCGCAGGGTGAGTATTGTTTGACTTATGATCCCTGTCTACAGTGTTGCGCAAGTACGTGTGGTTGAATCTCAGGAGATTGCACGCCGCGGTGATGCCACGTTAATGAAACTGGCCGCCGAGGCCTTGGCCGCCGAGGCTGTTTTCATGCTCGACGAGCACCCACTGACAACACAGAGTTTCGTCGTCGCATTAATCGGCCCGGGAAACAACGGCGGCGACGGCCTCTATGCCCTGGCTGAACTTGCCGAACGTGGCTGTTCCACCCTCGCCCTGCAGTGCTCGGACGCCATTAATTCTGAGGCTCTGGCCGCATACACCCATGCCGGCGGAACAGTTCTGCCCCTGGCTCAGGGCCACGATGCGCTGTCTCGGGCATCCTTGGTCATCGACGCCGTCTACGGCATCGGCTACCGCCCAGGCTCCGAACTCCCAAAGGTTCCTCGTGGAATCCGTGTGCTTGCCTGCGACGTGCCCTCCGGGCTTGATGCATCAACCGGCCTCGCCGATGACAACGTCATCCTGGCCGAACGTACGCTGACCTTCGGCGCGATGAAAACCGGCTTGCTTATTGCCGACGGCACCCTGGTGACCGGGGAGCTCTCGGTAGCAACACTCGACTTTGATTTCTCTGCACAGAACGCCCAAACCCACCTGGTCGACGAGCGCATCGCCCGAGACCTGCTCGATCAGCACCGCGCCTGGCGTGATGCTGGACGTCACAAGTACCAGCGCGGTGTGCTGGGACTGATCGCTGGATCCTCTCTCTACCCAGGTGCCGCCCAATTGACCGCGCGTGCGGCGGTGAACTGCGGCGTTGGACTGCTTCGGACCCACGTGCCGGAAGAGATCGCACCGCTGGTTGCCGTCGCCGCGCCGGAAACTGTGCCGCTGGACGACGAACAAATCCGTGAGGCGCTCTCTTCTGCCCGTCGCTACCTGCACGGCCGCGGCGCAAAGATTTCAGCTTGGGCCATCGGCCCGGGTCTTGACAGCCGCACTCCCCCGACCGGCATCATCGCCGACGTCTTCACCAGCCGTCAGCCTGCAGTCATCGACGCCTCGGGCCTCGAACTAGTTCCTACCGGCCCCAGCGAGCAACCTCGCGTATTGACCCCGCATGCCAAGGAACTGCGCATGCTGCTGCGCCGTGCAGGCGTCAGTGTCACCACCGACGAGATTGCCACCGACCCGGTGCGCTGGACCCGCTGGGCGGCCCTGGCGTATAACGCGGTAGTACTGCTTAAGGGGCCAACCAGTTACATCGTGGCTCCGAACGGCAACAGCCTGGTAGTTTGCCATGCCGCGGCACAGCTGGCAACCGCAGGCAGTGGTGACGTGCTCACCGGCATCCTCGGCTACCTGCTCTCCGACAGCTCCCTCACCGGGGCCAGCGGCCTGCAGACGGTCTCCAACATCCGCATGATGGAGCTCACCGCCTGCGCCGCAGTCATCCACGGATACCTCGGCCGTGTGACCGCTCAAGAAGGCACCGTCAGCGCGTCGCGTTTGATCGACCGCCTGCCGTCGGTCATGAAGGAATTCGGGTTCTAGACCTGGTCGACCTAGCTAGACGAACTCTCGAGTATTTGCGCGTCTTGGACGCCAGCATCATGGTGACAACAAGGCTTCGATGCCCCGGATGCTCCTTTATCGTTTTCCCGTAAAGGTCCTGACCCGCGGCTGACAACGTCCCGGTATATTAGCTAATGAATTTTGGCTCAATGTCACAATCAGCAATTCCTGAAAGTTTTTGCAAAGGTGGAATATTTTCTATATCGACGAAATCCCAACCTGTCACTTCAATTTCGCAATCAATAATTCATTGCTCTCCTAGGGCTTGAAGGATGTCAAAACCATGCCACGTCCAACAAATGCCAGCTCGTACCAAGGGGATACTGCCCAAATTTTCAGGTTTACTCCCTAGTAACCAATGTAAACTTGAAGCTCGAAAGCAGACTTACCTAAATTCAACCAGCAAAGTTTGCTATGGATTTGTCCCCAAGAGATGAGTAGCGACCTCAAGTATGACTGAACCGAACCCTCAGAATTCTGGATCTCCCGCAATTGCCCGTCGCAATATCGTCAAGGGCGCGGCATGGGCAGTCCCTGTTATTGCGGCAGCAACTACCGTCCCTTTCGCTTCTGCTAGTACGGATACAGAAGACGGCGACTTCTACGTTACTGCATTCCAGGTCACCGGCATCGGCACCAACGGTCAGATTCGCTCCAATGGTGTTCGTATCTCGCCAGAGGATCCCGCCAATCCAAAGGTAATTCCAGCTGGCACAATCTTCAGCATCGTAGTCACCTACACTGGCGACATGCCGGAAATGGATTTCACCAACCCGCAATACGGAGTGGACTATAACAAGGGACAGAACCCTTCATGGCCAACGATCGATGTAACAACCAATACCATCACGTTCACTGCTGTGACTCAGACGTCTTCTTCAGAACCCGTAATCGGTTCATTCGCTTGGTTCCTCCCCGCCGGTGTCCGTCCAGAGGATAACTCAATTACGGTTGCTGGTACCGCTACCATTCCAGCCAGTGCTGACTACCCCGACGGAGCAGTGCTCACGGATCTCATGGTTGACCCCAACGAAGGTACCGGTGCCTTGAGCGGTCCTACCGAGACGACCTGGCCCTCATAGTCATTAGTGGTTTGTCAGTCGGCAGTTTGGATGATGGCTGTTTAGGAGATGCGCTGTTCACTGCGAACAGCGCATTTCTTTTGTTCAAACGCTTGCTAGATACCAAACACTGAGCATTCCACTGCCTATGGTTAATACTGCACCGCCACGAATCAGTACGAAGCAGGAAACCAATGCCGCGAGGCCAGCACCTAAAGTCGCCGAATCGAAAGCCGCTGATCAACCGGATCGGGCTTGCAACGTGGACCTTTCTGAAATCGGTTCTTAGATGGTGGTCAGGCGTTTGGAAACGGCACGTCGGAACGATGTCATTGATCATACTCGCCGTCATGAGCCTGTTCATCGCCCTGGTCATCATGAGCCCTTGGCTTGAAACGAAAGACGTACAGTCCTGGCGCTGCACGATTGAATGGGCTGAACCCATCACCACTTCTGGCGGACGCTCCTCGGGTTCGTCTGCAGTTGCGGTGCATACCGAAAATTGCGGAACCATACTTCTGAATGGGCCCGGGGCCACCTACGACACCTACGAGAAAACGGCGGCGAATTTTTCCCCTGGAACGGATTGGATCTTTGAGATCGGATGGTTCTCTCAGCACATTTCACCGCTGATTCCGAACTTGGCCCCAAGCACCAAGACCTACTACCCTGCCAGCTAGGTGTCCTTACCAAGTTCCAGATATGCAAACGCCCCACAGTTCATCGTCAACGACGAACTGTGGGGCGTAGCCATAACTTCTTTGGACCGTGAACCTAGTCCAGCGACAGGTGAGCCGACACCGCTGCGGCGAGCACCTCAGCCTCTGCCAATGCATGCTCCGAGGTGGCTGCCTCAACCATCACGCGGACCACAGGTTCGGTACCTGATGGACGCAGCAGCACGCGCCCCGTAGAGCCCAGACGGGCTTCCACGGCCGCGATATCACGCTGCAACGGCACGGAGTCGGCGACCCCAGCCTTGTCCACTCCTCGCACGTTGATGAGCACCTGAGGCAATACCGTCAGCACCGAGGCAAGTTCCTTCAGGCTCTTGCCTGTCTCCTTGACCCGAGCGGCAATCATCAAGCCGGTAAGTACGCCGTCGCCGGTGGTGGCGTATTTGCTGAAGATCACGTGGCCCGACTGTTCGCCGCCCAGCGAGTAGTCGCCCTCCTGCATGCCTTCAAGCACATAGCGGTCTCCCACACCGGTCTGCTTCAGGGTGATACCTGCAGCATCCATGGCAAGCTTGAGACCCAGATTGCTCATGACGGTGGCGACCAGGGTGTCGTCCCTGAGTTCGCCGCGTTCTTTCAGGGCGATGGCCATAATGGCCATGATCTGATCGCCGTCGACGATACTCCCTTCGTGATCGACTGCCAGACAGCGGTCAGCGTCGCCGTCATGAGCGATGCCCAAGTCGGCCTTGTGTTCGAGTACCGCAGCCTGCAGCTTCTCCAGATGGGTGGAACCGTAGCCGTCGTTGATATTCACGCCATCCGGTTCGGCACCGATGACTACGATCTGTGCGCCGGCGGCCTTGAAGACCTCCGGGGAGCATCCCGAGGCTGCACCGTGCGCGCAGTCCAAAACCACCTTCAACCCTTCAAGGCGGTTTGGCAGGGACTGCAGCAGGTGCACAATGTAGCGGTCTTCCGCGTCTGCAAAGCGTTCTACGCGTCCCACCTCGCCGCCGGTAGGGCGGGGCTTTGGCATCTTTAGGCAGGCTTCGATGGCGTCCTCCAGAGAATCGTCCAGCTTCTTGCCGCCGCGCGCCAGGAACTTGATGCCGTTATCCGGCGCGTCGTTGTGGGAGGCGGAGATCATCACGCCGAAGTCTGCATCCAGGTCCCCCACTAGGTAGGCGGCGGCGGGAGTGGGAAGTGTGCCGGCGTCTCGAACGTCAACTCCGGAAGCTGCGAGACCCGCCTCGATGGCTGCCGAAAGGAAGTCGCCGCTGATGCGCGGGTCCTTGGCTACTACCGCTACAGGTTTACGCTCGCCTTCGGACTGGCTCAAACCCAAAACTACCGAAGCTGCTTGAGCGAGTTCCATCGCCAGCTCCGGAGTCAACAACTCATTTGCTTTTCCTCGGACACCATCGGTCCCAAATAACCTTGCCATCGTATTCCATCATAAACCTTGCGTTACTAGTTCCCCTTGCAGTGTGTGCTGTTCTATACGGTGAATTAGCTTGATATTTCTCATCGGTTAAAAGGCCAACGGCCCCACACTCCCGAATGGGAGCATGAGGCCGTTGGAAAAACCTTGGTAAAGGTTTAGCGCTTCGAGAACTGCGAAGCCTTGCGGGCCTTCTTCAGACCAGCCTTCTTGCGTTCGATGACGCGTGCGTCGCGGGTCAGGTAACCGGCCTTCTTCAGTGCTGGGCGGTTAGCGTCGCGGTCGATCTCGTTCAGTGCACGGGCGATGCCCAGGCGCAGTGCGCCAGCCTGACCGGAGATGCCGCCGCCGTGGATGCGAGCGATAACGTCGTATGCGCCTTCCAGACCCAGAACCTTGAAAGGCTCGTTAACATCCTGCTGGTGCAGCTTGTTTGGGAAGAAGTTGTCAAGTTCGCGACCGTTCAGGGTCCACTTGCCGGTACCTGGGATCAGGCGAACACGAGCAATAGCCTGCTTGCGGCGGCCAACAGCTGCACCTGGAACGGTCAGCGGAGCACGCTCGGTCTCGACAGCAGCGGTCGAGGCAGTGGTCTCGGTGGTGTAAGTCGAAGGAGCTTCGCCTTCGAATTCAGTGATCTCTTCAGCGTTCTGAGCCACGATAATCTCCTATTAAGTATTTCTTCTCGGGGCCAGGACTACTGAGCGACCTGGGTGATTTCCAGTGCCTTCGGGGCCTGAGCAGCGTGTGGGTGCTCGGAGCCACGGTAGACCTTCAGCTTGGACAGCTGGGTAGCTGCAAGCTTGTTCTTTGGAATCATGCCCTTGATGGCCTTCTCGACTGCGAGAACTGGGTTCTTCTCCAGCAGGTCAGCGTAGTTAACGCTCTTCAGACCACCTGGGAAGCCCGAGTGGCGGTAAGCGCGCTTGTTCTCAAGCTTCTTACCGGTCAGAGCAACCTTTTCGGCGTTGATGATGATGACGTGGTCGCCCATGTCCATGTGTGGAGCATAGGTTGGCTTATGCTTGCCGCGCAGCAGGGTTGCGGCCTGAACTGCGAGGCGGCCGAGGACTACGTCGGTAGCGTCGATGACGAACCACTGACGGGTCTGGTCAGCCGGCTTTGGGGTGTACGTACGCACAGTAATTGCCTTACGTTGTTTCGTTTCTGGTCAAACAGTCGCAAGTCCGAAGGCGGTGAGATCCCCCGGTTACGAGCACTGTCGTGTTGTTCTTGTGTTTGGACCAGTACGTCAGGTGAGGACTGATAATTACCGGCCGTCCATATAGTGTTCGCGCACCCAGCAGACCAGCGGCTATGCAACTAAACCGTCACGCTTGGGTGTGTAGTGTCGAACGTGGACATACACAACTCATAAAAGTTTAGCTGATTAAAGTGTTTCCGGGCAAAATTGCCCGGCGCTCGTGAGCAACAACACCCTTAATCCACGCGGATTTTAGGCCTCTGGCTCCTGCTTCGAGGGCAGCGTATGCACGTCGTCGTTATCGCGCTTCGCACGGGTCTGTGCAGCGCGGGCCGCCAGCTGATCGTCATCCGGGTAATAGACCTCTTCAAGCACTAATGCCCTCGGGTGTGAAAGCTTGGTCTTCGAATCGCGCACCATCGCTTCCAAACGCTTGGCCAGGAAACCAGGTTGTTCGCGCCCATCCCCCACCATCATGGCCGCCCCGATCAGTGCACGCACCATGTTGTGGCAGAAAGCATCGGCCTTAAGGTGTGCAAGGATCAGCCCGTCCCCACCCCGGGTGAACGAGAATTCCTGAAGCGTGCGGATTGTCGTCGCGTCCGGGCGTGGTTTGCAGTACGAGAGGAAGTCGTGCCGGCCCAGTACTGATTGGGCTTCACGGTTCATTGCCTCGACATCGAGTGCCGAGCGGTGCCAGGTGGTCAGATGCCGGGTGAGTGGATCCCAACGCTCCAGGCCGTCCGCGATGCGGTAGGAGTATCGACGGGCAAGGGCCGAGAAGCGCGCGTCAAACCCTTCGGGCGCCACGTCGGCCTCGTGCACCCAGACGGCGCCGTCCTGTCGCCCGAGGATACCGTTGATTCGGCGTACCAATGCGGGGCCGGGAGCCAGCGGAGCACGGCGCGGGAGCCCATCGAATTCTTCTTGGGTGAGGTCGAAGTGGACTACCTGACGGCGTGCATGGACCCCTGCATCGGTACGGCCTGCGACAATGACTCGTACACGACGTCGGATGAGTGTTTCGAGCGCTTCTTCCACCAATTGCTGCACACCGGTGACATTTGGCTGGCGGGCCCAACCGTTATAAGCGGCACCGTCGTAACCGAGCACCATACGCATCCGAATCCAAGCAGGTGTTGACGTTGACCCCAGTGCTGTTAGGCCGAGCGGATCAATGATTTCTGGATTCGTACTCATACAATCCATTATGGATGCCTTCGGTGCACCCACCGAATCACCGCGGGTCTGGCTTCTACCCCATGTGCGGAAAACTGGTTAGACTACCCACCAAATGTCGAGCATCAGCGATGATCCGTCCCAGGAGTCCATAATTGAAACCCGCGAAAGCGACAGCATCCGTTCTCATGGCCGCGGGCATCGCGGCATTGCTGACCAGCTGCGTGCGTTGCTCTCAACACAACAGACCTGCGACGATCTCAAGGAGCTGGCCTCTCAACCTGAACTCGAGCAGCAACTGGCAGACCGCAGCGATCATCGAAAAATCTCCGAAACTTTCAGCGGCATTCTCGATGACGTCGCCGCACGAACCGGCGACGAACAGCTCCATCAAGCTCTTACAAGCCTCTCCAACACGGCGCAAGACGCCTTGCGACAAACGGACGCACACGACAGCACGAATCACGGTGCCCACAATAATCTCCAGGGAACAGAGCAATTTGAGGGTGTCACTTACCTGATGCGCACCTGTCCGGGGATCAAACCCTTCACCTAGAAGGCAGAAGATCACGTCGTCAAATTATGGGTAGCACTCCCCATAAACGGCATCTCGAATAGTCAATTCGTTGGCTATATGAAAGAGTGTAGCTAACGGATTAGATTCCGCTCATCACCCTCATTTGAAAGAGAGACTCCCCCATGAAAAAGATGCGTCTCGTATCCCTCGTTGCCGCTCCCCTGGTTGGCATCAGCCTCCTGACCGGCTGCGGTTCCTCTAACACCGCGCTGTCGGATGATGCCGCGTGCAAGGAACTGCGCACCTCGCTGGAAGAGGTAGGTGCCAACATGAGCGCCGACTTCGACCCAACCAAGGATCTGGCAAAGCTGAAGGAAGCTGCACCAAAGATCCAGGACATTGCAGATCGCACCGAATCTGACTTCAAGACCCAGCTTGGCACCGTTGCCAACGGCTTCAAGGCCGTCGGCGACTTCGTCGGCGAAGACGGCCAGCTGGACATGGCAAAGATCGCAGCCGACACCGATTTCCAGAAAACCATCACCGACATGGGCCCAGCCATGGACAAGGTCGGCGAAGTTTGCGGTGACACCCTGAAGTAAGTCCTCACTGCCTTGATGCGAGGGCCGGCTCCTTCTTCACTGAAGTGAGCCGGCCCTTGCTCCATCTCTAAGCATGTGGGCATAAAGAAATCCCTCCACGAATAATCGCGGAGGGATTTCTTTATGTGCTGAGCACTAAAGAGGGTTTAGGCCTCTTCGGTTGCCTCTGCAGCCTTCTCGGCAGCCTTGGTGGCTTCCTTGACGACGGCCTGCTTTGGCGAAACTGGCTCCATCACGAGCTCGATAACAGCCATAGGAGCGTTGTCGCCCTTACGGTTGCCGATCTTGGTGATGCGGGTGTAGCCACCATTGCGGTCAGCCATTGCTGGTGCGATGTTCTCGAACAGTTCGTGAACGATCGACTTGTTGGTGCGCGAACGCGAAGCGATCACGGACTGGACGCGGCGACGCGAAGCCAAATCCCCGCGCTTTGCGAAGGTGATCAGGCGCTCTGCGTGTGGACGCAGACGCTTTGCACGGGTCAGGGTGGTGGTGATCTTCTTGTTCTCGAAGAGCTGTGCGGACATGTTAGCGAAAATCAGTCGCTCATGTGCTGCACTGCCGCCGAGACGCGGACCCTTGGTAGGGGTAGGCATGGTAGTTCTCCTAGATGAATAACCCGTTCCGAACGGTCAAACCGTGCGGACGGATGAAGTAGTGTGTCGCGAGACGAGGGTCTTTACAGACCTTCGTCGTAGTCGACGCCATCCTCGATGGCGCTACGAGCGGCCAGATCGAAGCCTGGAGGGGAATCCTTCAGTGCTAGACCCAGTTCAACAAGCTTTGCCTTGACTTCGTCAATGGACTTGGCACCGAAGTTGCGGATGTCCATCAGGTCGGCCTCGGAGCGAGTTACGAGTTCACCCACGGAGTGGATGCCCTCACGCTTCAAGCAGTTGTACGAACGAACGGTGAGTTCCAGATCCTCAATCGGCAGCGCCATGTCGGCAGCCAGGGCTGCGTCGGTAGGCGATGGGCCGATTTCGATACCCTCAGCTGCGGTGTTCAGTTCGCGGAACAAACCGAACAGCTCAACAAGGGTGGTACCTGCGGATGCAACTGCATCGCGCGGGGTGATCGATTCCTTGGTCTCCACGTCAACGATCAAACGATCGAAGTCGGTGCGCTGCTCAACACGGGTAGCCTCCACGCGGAAGGTCACCTTCAGCACTGGGGAGTAGATCGAATCAACTGGGATTCGACCGATCTCGCCATCAGCGCTCTTGTTCTGCGATGCAGACACGTAGCCGCGGCCGCGCTCGATGGTCAGTTCCATATCGAACTTGCCATTGGCGTTGAGGGTCGCGATGTGCAGATCAGGGTTGTGGAACTCCACACCGGCTGGCGGGGTGATGTCCGCTGCGGTGACGACGCCTGGGCCCTGCTTGCGCAGGTAGGCGACGACTGGCTCGTCATGCTCGGAAGACACGGACAGGTTCTTGATGTTCAAAACCAGTTCGGTGACGTCTTCCTTGACACCGGCTACGGTGGTGAACTCGTGCAGTACGCCGTCGATTCGAACGCTGGTTACGGATGCACCAGGGATCGAGGACAACAGGGTACGGCGGAGCGAGTTACCTAGGGTGTAACCAAAGCCTGGCTCCAGCGGTTCGATAACGAAACGGGAGCGGTTCTCGGCAACTACTTCTTCGGTCAGGGTTGGGCGCTGCGTAATGAGCACTTACATTTCCTTTCAGCGAGCGTCCGCTATATGACGCCTCACGGGGGTGGAAACGACGGTAGCCTTCGGGTGGCCGTTCGTCTTTTGCAGGCAGTGGGTCCAAGTCAGTCACCGAGGCGTCCGCAGGACACTTCGGTGACTTCCTTAGGCTTAGCCTAGCGAATCAATTAGACGCGGCGACGCTTCGATGGGCGGCAACCGTTGTGTGCGCTTGGGGAAACATCCTGGATGGATCCAACCTCAAGACCAGCAGCCTGCAGCGAACGGATCGCGGTTTCGCGTCCCGAGCCTGGGCCCTTGACGAAAACGTCAACCTTGCGCATGCCGTGCTCCTGAGCGCGCTTTGCAGCAGCTTCAGCAGCCATCTGGGCAGCGTATGGGGTCGACTTACGCGAACCCTTCATGCCTACCTCGCCGGCCGAAGCCCACGAGATAACAGCACCAGTTGGATCGGTGATCGAAACAATGGTGTTGTTGAAGGTGCTCTTGATATGCGCCTGTCCCTGCGCAATATTCTTTTTGTCCTTGCGACGCGGCTTACGTACCGCTCCACGAGTCTTTGGGGGCATTTCTTCTCCTACGAAAAAGGTTTATAGATTAGGCCGCTAAAATTTAGCGAGCCTTCTTCTTACCGGCTACGGTGCGCTTCGGGCCCTTGCGGGTACGAGCGTTGGTCTTGGTGCGCTGACCGTGGACCGGCAGGCCCTTACGGTGACGAAGACCTTCGTAGGATCCGATTTCAACCTTGCGGCGGATGTCTGCCTGAACCTCGCGGCGCAGGTCACCTTCCACCTTGTAGGTGCCTTCGATGAAGTCACGCAGCTGAACCAGTTCAGCGTCGGTGAGATCCTTCACACGGGTGTCCGGGCTGATGCCGGTGGCCGCGATGGTCTCTTCTGCACGGGTCTTGCCCACGCCGTAGATGTAAGTCAGCGCGATGATTACGCGCTTCTCGCGTGGAATATCCACGCCTGCTAAACGAGCCATATGTTGGCTACCTTTCAACGAACGGAGGTCTGGAGCAGCGCCACCCGCGAGTTACCTCGCGGCCCCGGCCTCCGAATCCGGGGGTTTGCAGCATTTTCATACCGCGGCACTGCCTATTTCGACTACGCGTGGGAATCCCGAAGAACGGGATTAGCCCTGACGCTGCTTGTGGCGTGGGTTCTCGCAGATCACCATGACGCGACCATTGCGGCGGATTACCTTGCACTTGTCGCAGATCGGCTTCACGCTTGGGTTAACCTTCAAGGGTTACTCCTCTTGCGGTTGCAGTTATTTGTGGAGCAGTAAAAAGCTTATCCAAGAACATTGCTCTAGCGGACGTTTTGCGATTGAACGCACAACATCCGCTAGGAAAGTCTTTTCAGTGCTGTTTACTTGTAGCGGTAAACGATACGACCTCGGTTGAGATCGTAAGGGCTCATTTCAACCTGCACTCGGTCCTCTGGGAGGATTCGAATGTAGTGCTGACGCATCTTACCCGAGATAGTGGCGAGCACCACGTGTCCGTTTGGCAGCTCTACGCGGAACATCGCGTTCGGCAGCGCTTCGGTCACAGTGCCCTCTACCTGGATGACACCTTCCTTCTTGCCCATTTTCCCCGCTAACTTTGGTTGTTGAGGTGGACCCTCAACAAGTAATTGGTTCAAGTTCGAATTCCATGCATCCAACACCAAAGGTTTTGGGCGCACTTAAATAGCGAACCAACAAATAACTCTACGCTATTGATCCGGACATCGCCAATTCCGATGGCGAACTTAAACTGTTAGATCCAGCACTAGTGCAAGAAAGCACCGGTACTGGATCCAACTTATTAAACAGATTTGTCGAGACTACGGGAGTATCGGCGAAGGCTCGACTCCGAATGGGGCAAGGCCGGCCGCTCCCCCATCATGTGCTGTAAGCACCCAAACTCCACCCATGGTGAAAGCTACCGTATGCTCCCACTGCGAAGCATTGGACTTATCATTGGTGACAACTGTCCAGTCGTCTTCCAAGACTGAAGTCTCAATATCACCGCGTACCAGCATCGGCTCAATGGCCAGAGCCATCCCTGGCTTGATGCGGGGGCCGCGGTGACCGGCGTTGTAGTTCAATACATCCGGCGCCATGTGCATAGCCGAACCGATGCCGTGACCGCAGTAGTCTTCCAAGATGCCCAATTCATCGCCTGGCTGGCTGGTGACATAGTCATCGATTGCTTCGCCGATCTGGCCGACAAAGCGGGCCTTGGCTGCAGCAGCGATGCCTGCCCACATAGCCTGCTCGGTAATCTCGCTTAGACGCTTGTCTTCTGGGTCGATATTTTCGCCCACGAGTACCGTGCGTGCGGAGTCTGCATGCCACCCGTCAACAATGGCGCCGCCATCGATCTTCAGGACATCTCCGTCTTTCAGAACATAGTCCGACGGGAAGCCGTGGACTACTTCATGGTTCACCGACGCGCAGATATTGGCCGGGAAGCCGTGGTACCCCAGAAAGTTGCTGGTGGCGTTGTGGCGTTCGAGCACCTTGCCGAAGATTTCATTCAGCGATGCTGTGGTTACACCGGGCTTCGCTGCAGCCACTGCTTCATCCAATGCTTCTGCGAGGACTAGGCCTGCTTCACGCATCTTCAGGATTTCCGAATTGGATTTGTATTCAATGCGAGGCTGTCCAAACGCCACGGTGTACTCCCCTACTAAGGTTCTTCTTTCCGCGACACCGTTAGTTGATGTTGCGAAGGAATTGATAATCAAAGACGCAGGGACCGTGGAACAGCTGCATTGCTGTTCACCACGATCCCTGCGTGTAAAACATCTAACGACTAGGCGTTGACGTTCAGTGCTTCCAGTACGCGGTCGGTGACCTCGTCGATGGCGCCGATGCCGTCAACCTTGCGTACGATGCCGCGCTCTTCGTAGCGGTCCACTACGATGCGGGTCTCTGCGTGGTACAGGCTCAGGCGATGGCGGATGACCTCTTCGGTGTCGTCTGCGCGGCCTTCGATCTCTGCACGCTTGAGCAGGCGCTGGACCAGCTCATCGTCGTCAGCGGTCAGCTGCAGGACTGCGTCCAATGCGATGCCCTTTGCGGCCAGCATGGCGTCCAAGGCGTCGACCTGTGCGCTGGTACGTGGGTAGCCGTCCAGCAGGAAGCCGGCAGCTACATCGTCCTGGTTCAGGCGGTCCTCAACCATGTTGTTGGTGACCGAGTCAGGAACGAAGTCACCGTTGTCTATGTACTTCTTGGCTTCGATGCCCAGCGGGGTTCCGCCCTTGACGTTGGCACGGAAGATGTCGCCGGTGGAGATTGCAATAATCTCAAGACGCTCGGAGATCTTCACGGCCTGGGTGCCCTTGCCGGCACCTGGTGGACCAATAATTAGCAGTCGACTCATCGCAGTAGCCCTTCGTAGTTTCGTTGCTGCATTTGAGCATTAATTTGCTTAACAG
>NZ_JALDXV010000035.1:0-10304 GCF_032154645.1 Glutamicibacter sp.
GCCAGGATGTCAGCGGTGGTCTCGGTCAGGATTACGAGAACAACGATGGTCATCGAGATGATGCCGCCAATTTCAAAGACCGGCATGCCGAAGGCAAGCGGCTGTGGGAAGGCGAAGATGGCGCCGGTGCCGACCTTGGAGAAGTCAGCCATGCCCAGCAGTGCGGAAGCTACGGTGCCGATGACGATCGCCAGCAGGATCGACATGCGGGAGATGGCTGCGTTGCCCACCTTCGAGAGCAGCAGTACTACCAGCAGGGTGCCGGCCGCGAGGCCGATGTTCTGCAGTGATCCGTAGTCTTCGGCCTTGGCGTTGCCGCCCATGGCCCAGTTTGCCGCGACCGGTGTCAGCGAGATACCGATCATGGTGATCACGGTACCGGTCACCACCGGCGGGAAGAATCTAATAATTCGCGCGAAGAACGGCGCGATGAGGAAGCCTATGAGCGCTGCTACAAGGACTGAACCAAACACTGACTGGATGCCGCCGCCGCCGTTGACGATAGCCACCATGGTGGACACCGAAGCGAAGGAAGTTCCCTGTACCAGTGGAAGCTGGGCACCGAAGAATGGGATACCGATGGTCTGGAGAATAGTTGCCAGGCCACCGACGAAAAGACAGCTGGCGACCAGAAGGCCGATTTCTTCGGGTGATACACCGGCTGCGCTGCCGATGATCAGTGGCGGTGCGATAATGCCGCCGTACATGGTCAAGACGTGTTGAAGACCATAGGCAAAAGACTTACCCAGTGGCAGTTTTACATCTTCGGGACGTGTCCCTTTGATAAATTCATCTTGTGTAGCGCTCATGGCTGACCTCCTAAGTCAGTCGCTGCCAAGAGGGTGTCGGTGCGGACACACCGACACCCTCTCAACGCTCTAAATTAGATAAATGCTGGAATGTTGGTCCAGATTGGGTGACGAGCTTCGGTCTCCTCGCGGGTGACGGTAGCTTCAATCAGACCGTATGGACGGTCAGCTGCGAAGAATACTTCGTTCGGGTTGTCCTGACCGAAGACTTCCAGATCAACCAAGAAGTGGTGGTTGTTTGGCAGCGAGAACTTGATCTCTGCGATCTCTGGGTTAGCTTCCAGAGCAGCCTTGCCCATTTCGAACATGGTGTGCTGCAGAGCCAGCGAGTGGGTGTTAGCGAACAGGGTCAGCAGCTGCTCACGCACGGATGCGTAAACTGCGTTGAAATCGATGCCCTTGTTGATTGCTTCCTCGGTGTAGCGCCAGCGAGCGGTCACGTCGGTTGCCAGGATGCGATCGCTGGTTTCCTTCAGGGTGGTGTAACGATCCACTGGGAAGCCGTGGAACTCGGAACCGGTGGACTTCAGAACGGTGAGGTCCTCCAGGCCGGCAACGATGCTCTTCGAGCCGTCGGCTGCGATCTCCAGAACAGCGGTGCGAACTTCGCTCTTGTTCTTCGAGAATGCGTGGTCGTGATCGTTGATGCGATCCCAGAAGTACTGCTGAGCTGCCCAGCGGCCGCCGGTGATCCATTCGAACTCACCGGTGAAGTGAGCACCCAGGCGAAGCAGGAACTCTTCTGGGCTGTTCACGCCGTCACGAGCTAGGCCGTAAACGGTGTTCTTCTGGGTGTCGGTTGGGACAACCAGGCCGTTGTCGCCTTCCAGGTGAGCCTTGGTGAAGTCACCGTGCAGCTGGGACGTAACATTCAGATCCTCGATCTGGTGGCGAGCGGTGTCGCGGGTGACCTTGACCAGGCGAACCTCGGCCTTGCCGTACTGGTTCTCGCCGAGAACGATCTTGGTGGTTGCTGGTGCAGTGGTTTCGGTAGTCATGTTTCTAACTTCCTCGGTACGTGGAATATGCAAACGGGCTGATAAGAAGAGGTACGTGGTAGTGCTCATCGACGCTATTGACGTAGAAGTCGATGGTTACCCCGGGGAAGAAGCTTTCCGTTCCCTGCTTCCCGAAGTATTCCCCGATTTCGAATGAAACTCGGTAGTGGCCTACTTCAACCTGAGTCGGTCCAAGGTTCTTGATGCGGCCGTCCGCATCGGTGATCCCTGTGCCGATTTCTTGCCAGCCGGATGCCGTCTTGGCTTCCAGCGTGGCCTTGACACCGGAGGATGGCCTCCCGGTCCCGGTGTCGAGAATGTGGGTGGTGATGTGGCTGCGTTCTGCGCTTACATCTGCCATGTGTTCATCTCCTGCCTTTGCGAGTATTGGTTGGAGGGATTATTGGTACAAAAATCTATGGACTTCTAGCCAGAAAATTAGGCAGGGAGTTAGTTTTTGACCGCGTCCTGCAAGCGAAGCAGGGCGATCTGGCGTAGCTGGTCGGCAACTTCGGCCAGCTCCGCCTCATCGGTATTGCCCAGTCGACGCTGGCACTCAGCGAGGATTTCTTCGCTGGTTCGGCCGGCGGCGCGGATCAGGAAGACGCGGTCAAAGCGCTCTTCGTATTCCCGGTTGGCAACCGCAAGACGTGCGGTGACATCTGCATTGAGATTCAGGGTTGACTGCTCTCCGCGGGAAAGGCTTGCTTCCTGGCTGTCTCCGCTGGCACGTTCACCGATTCGTGGGTGATGGGCCAGCGCAGCGGCGATTTCATCGTCCTTGAAAGGCTGCGCACTGCGAGCCGCAGATTCGTTCAAGTCCTCTAGAGTGGAGAAAGGGCGAGCTGAAACCAGATCGTTGATCCAGCGCTCGATGTCGATGCAGGGACGCAAAACTTCAGCTGCTTCCTGTTCGGAAACTTCATTGAAGACATTCAACTGCATCGGGTGCTCAGCTCTTTTCATACTCAGGGTCTTAATCCAGGAAACCTTGCTGAACACCCTTACCACCGATGAGTATCGGCTTCGACTAGATGTTGGCTCCGTGGAACGTTGCGATTCTACTGTAAGCCACTTCACATGGTGTGCGTCAAGTCATAACCGAAGAATTTCGAAAAAGTAGTACTTATGACAAGTTTTCACATGGCGGATAAGTTTTTTTACGCCAAACTCTTGCCATCGACAGGTGACACACTACATACTAGTTTCGTAAAGCAAAATAAAACTTCCACGATTCGGAAGTTGATATCATTTGAAGGAGGGTCACAATGACCGCTATGAATCCAGCAAACGTGTACTGCTCACCTGAAGGAAAGTGCGTCGTAGTGGCCACCGAAGCACTGAGCTCAGGCCTCTTCCACCCAATTGAGAACCTGGACCCTGATATCGCCCCGCGCATTCGCATCACCGGCGAAACGCCGAGCTTCTGGAGCAAGTTCTTCGGCCGGCACTAAAACTTGCACCTAGGGTGCATCACATAGACCACGTAGAGATCATTCCCCTGAGGCGTCGGGCATGATCTCTACGTTCTTTTAAGGCAAAATGTCAGCGTATCGACTAGCGTCGATACGCTGACATTTTGCTTCTGATCTAATAGTCCAGTTTCGCAACGCTGAGCAGGATACTCGACTCCTCAAGCGCGGTGATCTGCGTTCTTCCATGCGGCAGGATCAGCAGATCTTGGCTGCGCCCTTCCCAGTACTCGCCATCGGAGCTGACTTGAATCCGCCCACTGAGAATAAGAACCGTGGCTTCCCCAGGATTCTCGTGTTCCTGCAGCTCGGTACCTTCCAACAGCGCGATGACGGTTTGTCGCAGGGTATGTTCATGTCCGCCGAAAACTGTTCGGGCGGCGCGACCGTTGCTCGCATTGAATGCTTCGCGAAGTTCTGCACGAGCTATGGCGGTGAGTGAAAACTTCTTCATGAATCCCCGATCGTCTTTCGCGTCCACACCCCATGATCTGCGGAACTAGTCCGCCTTGGTGCGCTGACTATCAGCATGTCGCGCACGGAGCATCGGGTCAAGGCCCTGCTCCCCTGATCAGCGCAGCACAAGTGCGGAGAGGACCGGCAATGCGATCACTGATAGCATGCAGGTGATGACGATTGCCATGGCTGTTGGCTCGCCATCCCCCGTGTCGTTTTGAGCCATGATGTAGGCGGTGGCGCTGGTAGGCATCGCAGCCATCAGCACCGCCGCATTGAACCAGATTGCCGGAAGCTGCGGGGCTAGTAGATTCAGGCACACCACCGTCAACAACGGCAATGCCACAAGTTTGCCAAGGACCATCACGCTCAGCGCCGCTGCCGAGCCTCGGGGCGCCTGCTTCACCACTCCTTCCCCTGAACTGCTCGGCGTGGGGCTTCGTCGGAAGCTGCGGTCGATGGTTCTGCGCAGCGACATTCCAATGACGAATAAGGCGCCGGGGGCCGCAGCTCCTGCCAGCAAATCCACCGTGTCGTTCAGCGGCTTAGGCACCGGGAGCGAAAAGATCAGCACCGCGCCACCGATAAGCATCGACCACGTCACCGGACTGTAGATCAGTGCATTCCTGATGGTCCGCAGCATGCGCGCTGCACTGGGTTTATGCCCCTTGCCTCCGGCCGCCGGCAGCATGATCTGGGCAAGTATTGGGAAGCCCACCATGAAAATCACGTTGTGGATCAGTTGCCCCATGCCTGCAGCAAGCCCCGCCTGGGGGCCCATCACACCCAAGATCACCGGGATGCCAAGGTATGACACATTGCCGAAGGAAGTCGTCAGCATACCGGCCAGCGATCGGGGGCGGTCTTGGCGCATCAGGTAGCGGAATACGATCCAGCACAGCAGGGAAAAGAGCAGCGTCGCTCCGATCACCGCAATAAAGAACTCACTCGGCACCCCGCCGCTGGCATCGGCCTGAGCGACGACCTTGTACAACAACGCCGGGAGAGCCACATAGAACACGAAAACGTTCAGCGCCGGTTCAACGCTGGGCGGAAACGTCGGAGCGTAACTGGCCGCATAACCGATGAGCATGACGAAAAAGAGCGGCAGCACACCGTACAGTACGTCGAGAAACACGAAACTCCTTTGCGGGATTCACCGGGTTCGCTGGCTCAAACCGGCCATTTAACGCTACGGGTTCTCACCCGAGTTCTCAGAACCGATGCACCTCATTCGTCATCTGCACCCGGTCCCCCAGCAACATCTCGGTAAATTCTGGGCGATGCAAGCCCCTGCTTCCTAGGATTGAAAACACGCCTCACCAATTTCCACCTCTAGCCGCAAGGAGACTTGATGAATCAGGCAGCCTCAGCACCATCAACCATCGTTATTACCGGAGCCGGCACCGGCATCGGCCGGGCTACCTCACGACTGATGCTGCAGCAGGGTTGGAATGTAGTTCTCGCTGGACGCACCGAAGCAACGCTTCGTCAGACGGCCGAGGGCCATCCACAGGCCCTGGTGGTTCCAACCGACGTGACCGATCCAATTGCAGTAGATTCACTCTTTGCACAGGCTGCGCAGCGCTTCGGAACGGTGGATGTGCTGTTCAACAATGCAGGAATTTTTGGTCCCGCGGTATCCATCGACGAGTTGAGCCCCGAGGACTGGGAGCAGGTCTGCAATATCAACCTCACAGGTTCCATGAATGCAGCCCGTTCGGCTTTTGCGCTGTTCAAGAAACAGGGCGGCGGACGAATCATCAACAACGGCTCAATCTCAGCCCAGGTGCCGCGAGTGAACTCGGTGGCCTACTCCGTCACAAAGCATGCGATTGCCGGGTTGACCAAATCATTGGAGCTCGACGGACGCGCCTACAGGATCCGTGCGACCCAGCTCGATATCGGCAATACTGCCAGCGATCTTCTCGATGACTTCGGTGCCACCCAGGGCGCCCTGCAGCCCAACGGGCAGCGCGCGGTGGAACCGACCTTCCCCCTGATCGAGGCCGCCGAAGCGGTGGCGTACATCGCCTCGGTGCCCCTGGGAACTTCCATCAACCAGTTCACCATCACCGCCGGAGGCATGCCATATATCGGCCGCGGCTAGGGCTGCTCGGAGCCTAGAAGACTCGGAGCCTAGAAGAACTGTGCCAGCAGTTCTTCTAGCTTCGCGAACGCCGAGTTCCAGGCCTTCGTGCTCGACTCGATGACCTCAAAAGGCAGCGGGCTCTGAGTCAGCGTGATGATAGTTTTTCCAGCGAACTCGTTGAAGTCGACGCGGGTGTGGATCACCATGTCAAGGGTCATCTCGTGCGGCCCGTCGGCGCTGATCAGACACTTGTACTCGTCGAATGTGGTGATGACAGCCTTGAGTGGAACGCTGGATTCTGGGTTGCCGAGCTGGACCATGTTCAGCTCGTGGCGCCCACCGACCACCGGTTCAAGAACTACCGACTCTTCCTCGACGGTCCAGCCCTGCGGGCCCCACCATTGAGCAATAATTTCTGGTTCGACGAATGCCGCCCATACCGCGCTGCGCGGTGCTGAAAACTGCCGGGTCACAAACAGTTCGCTCATGGATTCCATGCATCAAAGATTATCGCGAAATCCAGTCCGCGGTCGATATGAGATCGGCTACTGTGGGCGCCGACGTGGCTCCATGCGCCCAACGGTATATATTGTTTGCTCATCCGCGGCGGTGCCCGCAGCCTCGTGAGCCTTCAAGACCCTATATGCCCGATCCCATTTGATACGCTCGCGGGGGCTGGCGGTGATGGTGCGTTCGGCCGGGCCGAAAATGCTCAAACCGAGGTACTTCAGGCGCCACAGGGTACGGTATCCGGCGCTCAATCCGGTGGTGTCCTCAATGATGGGCAGCGGTGACTCGTCCATGATGGCCTAACCTCGTCGGTGTCGTCGGAAGTGTTTCTACACTTCCCCACAACACCAGTGTACGACATTAGTTGGTGCACCAACTAATTTAGGTTCAGCCCTTCGGAGCCGCCGCCCCGGCACTGATCATCCTGTTCAAAATCCCGCGCAGCTCCACCACTTCATCGAGGCTCAAATTCAACCTGCGCATCATCTCCCGCGGCACCTTGACCGCCTCGTTGCGCAGCTGAGCGCCCTGTTCGGTGGTGTTGATAATGATGGACCGCTCATCCTCGGGGTTGCGGGTCTTCGTAATGAGTCCCGCCTTCTCCAGCCTTTTGAGCAGGGGCGAGAGTGTTCCAGGATCTAGATGCAGCTGTTCGCTGAGCTCCCGCGCACTCATCGGAGCAAACTCCCATAGTGCGAGCATGACCAGGTACTGGGGATGCGTGAGGCCAAGGGGGTCCAGAACCGGCTTGTAGGCAGATATCACCGAGCGCGAAGCAACTGCCAGTCCGAAGCAAATTTGCTTCTCCAATGCCAGCAGGTCCTCGCCTTGCAGTTCAGTGCTCTCCACGGTTCGTGTCTCTCCCTATGGTCCAAAATCTCCAATTTCCCCCTTCGATCGTACGCTGTGCCCGGCAAAATTATTTGAGACTTAAATCAATACTCAGGGCCGAACTCGCTGTTGCCCACCAACGTTTGTAGCTTTAATTCGAGGTCAGAGAGCTCCCACTGCCAATCCGCCTCCGGCTTCATGCTGAATCATTGCCTGAGGGATCACGTTCGCCGGTACCTCATCTGGTGCACTGCGGCCGCCCGGGTGGGAACCTCGGCGTTGTGGCTAGCGAAAGTACGCCCTACTGCATAGCCTTGTGGCTATGAGCAACCTTGAGCAGGCCCCAGCTGAGATCGACTGCTGCGCGGGAGAATCCCGTGCCGAGGTCGAGACCCTGGAACCCCGTGCGGTTCCACTCGGCGGACCCCGGGCCATGACAGTCTTCCGCACCTTGCCGCAGAAACAGCGCAGCCTCATCGGTGCCTGGTGCTTCCTGGACCACTATGGCCCGGACGAAGTGAAGGTCACCGGCGGCATGGATGTTCCACGCCACCCGCACACCGGTCTGCAGACAGTCTCATGGCTTTTCACCGGCGGAATCAACCACATCGATTCGGCCGGCCACGAGGCACTGGTGCGCCCCGGCGAGGTCAACCTGATGACGGCGGGCCACGGCATCAGCCACTCGGAGATCGTGACCTCCGAAACCCAAACCCTGCACGGCGCCCAGCTGTGGACGGCCCTGCCCGACAGCGCGCGGGATATGCCCCCGACCTTTGAGAACTACCGCCCGGAACCGCTGCACACCGAGCGGTGGAGCATGTCGGTCTTCCTCGGCGGCTTCAGCGTCGGCGGCATCTCCTCCACCTCCCCGGTGCAGACCCACACGGAACTGTCGGGGGCGGAGATCCGGCTGCAGCCGGGTGCTGAAATACGCATCACCGTCCCCGCCCACCACGAACACGGGGTGCTGCTTGATTCGGGAAGCCTTCAGGTCAACGGGCACAGCCTGAAGGTCAGGGACCTGGGATTCGTCAGGGCAGGCTGCACCACCTTGCACCTGAAGGCAGGCGACGAGCCGGTACTGGCGCTGCTGATTGGCGGCGAACCGCTGAACGAGAACATCTTGATGTGGTGGAACTTCGTCGGCCGCACCCACGAGGAGGTGCTCGCGTTCCGCGCGCAGTGGCAGGCGGAGATCGGCGCCGAGCCCGGCGATGCGACCGAAGACCGCTTCGGCCCCTTCCCGCCGAACACCCCCGACCCGCTGCCCGCACCGGCGCTGCCAACGGTGCGGCTGCGCCCACGCGTCAACCCTTCCTAGAAAGATCGATGAGGAGATCGCCCCATGAGTGAAATCAAGCCCGTATTTTTACCCGAACGCAACCGCTTCGCGCTGGTTGACTGCGACAAGCGCATCGGCGCCGCCCACTACCGCGACTATGAGGGCGCCGATGGGGTGGAGCGAGTCTTCTTCCACACCACCGTCGACGAAGAGTACGGCGGCCAGGGACTGGCCAGCGTCTTGGTGAAGTTTGCGCTGGAGAACACCATCGCCGCCGGGGCGAAGATCGTCCCGGTCTGCCCGTACGTCAAAGCCTATGTGGCTAAGCACAAGGACTACGACGAACATCTGGCGCAGCCGACCCCTGCGCACCTGGAGATCTTGCCGCGCGCCTAGGCCTTGAGCTGCAGCCCTTGTTCGGCCAGTGCCTCGCGCAGGATCCGGATGGCTTTGGGCCCGACCCCGTGCAGCGCCAGCAGCGCTGCTTCACCGGCATCACCGGCCTGTTCCAGGCTGGTGATGCCCTCCTGCGTTAATGCGCGGGTGGCCGGGGCCCCGATCCGCGGTAGTTCTGTAGCCATGGGGCTAGCCTACCGAAGCACCGGTTTCAGGCAAGGCCTTGGTCCGCGGGGCGATAAGGATCAGCACCACCGAGAGCAGCAGGCAGAAGCCGAAGACCGAAACGAAGCCCATGCCGTCGGCCGCCATGGCAAAGATCACGCCGCCGAGGGCCGTGGATCCCGCGGTGCCCAGGGAGTCGGCCAGGGTCATCGCCGAAGAATTGAACCCCTGCTCGCGCTCGGAAGACAGGGCCAGCATGTTCACGTTCTGCCGCGGGAAGATCATGCCCATACCCAGTCCGCCTAGGGCCCAGCCGCAGATGAGCACCAGCACCGGTGGGTGGAACAGCGCGGTGCCCAGGGCGGTGGCGATGGCGATGGTTCCTGCCACGGCGCCGAGCGTGATGCTCAGCGAGTTCGGGAGCCTGTCACCCAATTTGCCCTGCAGCCACGAGCCGACCGACCAGCAGATCGCTGAGGCGGTCAGCACCAGACCTGCGCGGTCGGGGGCCAGCTGGTAGTCCTCGCGCAGCAGGTACGGCAGGTACACCTCCACGCCGAAAAAGGCGGCGGTGGTCAGCGTGCGCGTGATGACGGTTGCCGGCAGACCGCGGCGTGCGATGAAGGTCCCCTGGGGCAGCAGCGGCCTGATCGCGATCAGCGCCGCTGCCAGCGCGGCAAGCAGGGCGGCCAATGACCAGGCGGTCCCGGTGTTGCCCAGCAGGTTCATCGCGATCACGGCCGACGCGGTGAGCGCCGCAAGCAGCAGGCGTTTGGAAGACACTGGGCCCAGCTGCGAATTGTTTTCGCGAGGAAGCTTGTTCAGGGCCGGGATGACCGCCGCGAACGCCAGGACCACCAGCACCATCACGCCCAGAAAGACCCAGCGCCAGCCCAGGTGCACGGCGATCAGGCCCGCCAGCCACGGTCCGATGAGCGCGGGAAGCACCCAGGCGGTGGCGAAGAGGGCGAAGATCTTCGCATGCAGGTGTCCCGGGTATGCGCGGGCGATGAGCACATAGATCGCCACGGTGATCGCGCCGCCGCCCACCCCCTGCAGCACGCGCCCGCCGATGAGCATCGGCATGCCCGACGCGGTGCCGCAGATCAGCAGCCCGACGGTGAAGATCGCCACCGAGGCGAAGAGTGGAATCTTCGGACCGCGGCGGTCGGTGATTTCTCCCGCCGCCACCATGCCGAGCATGCCGCTGGCCATCGGGGCGGCGAAGGAGAGCGCGAACAGCCGCTCACCGTCCAGCAGCTCGCTGACCATAGGCATGACGGTGGTGAC
>NZ_JALDXV010000008.1:0-155773 GCF_032154645.1 Glutamicibacter sp.
ACATCAACGGCGATTCAGTGGTGGTCGGCGGCGACGGTTCGGGCGTCTTCTCCTCTGGCGATGTCTCGGTAGTGAATTCGGGAGACGGATCCGGGACCTACTCCGACGGAAAGATCAACCTGGTGATCGACGGCGATGGCGGCGGTACCTATTCGGCGGGCGACGTATCCATCGTCAATGCAGGAGATGGCTCGGGCACCTATTCGGACCCGCAGCAGTCGATTGTCAATGCGGGCGATGGCTCGGGAACCTATTCGGGGTACGGGATCAACATCGTCAATGACGGCGACGGCACGGGCCTTGTCAATGGCGACAGTGTTGAGATGGAACCCCTGGATCAGGTTGCCGAACTGGGCAAATTCCCTCCCATGAGCGTGTTGAAGCCGGTGAAGGGCTGCGGCACCGTGATTTCAATGGAATCAGGGGTGCTTTTCGATGTCGATCAGTATGAGATCCGTGAAGACGCGCAAGAGATCCTTGAGTCGGTGGCTGCCGCGTTGAACGACGTGGATGCCGGCAAGGTCAAAGTTCAGGGGCATACCGACAGCGTGCGTGATGAGGCATGGAACCAGACCCTGTCCGAAAACCGCGCCGATGCCGTGGTCAAGCTGTTGCAGGACCTGGGTTCAACCTCCGACCTTGAGGCCGAGGGATTCGGGGAGGACCGGCCCGTTGCAAACAACGACACAGCGGCCGGCCGCCAGATGAACCGCCGAGTTGAAATCTTCATCCCCGCACAATAATGGCGGACTATGAAGGAACACGGAGCCGGAGCAAGCTCAAGGGGGTCGTGATTGCCCTGGTCGGCGTGGTGATCATCGTCCCGCTGATGCTTGCAGCGTGGATCGGGCTGATATTTCTGGCAGAAGACCTGGGCATCACGATGGAACCTCAGGTGATTTTCGCGTGGATGCTCAGCCTGATGGTTTCGGTGGTGCTGTGGCCGTTGTGCCTCAGGGGCCTGCGCAGATATTTTTGGGGCACACGTGGTGCTTCGCCCGGGAAGATTCCCGCCTGGGGATCACAGAAGTTTCCTGCTCCACCCGGGGAACGGCTATCCGCGGTTCAGCGTTGTGCCCGAGGTGCGGCGGTGCTTCTCGGGGCGGTAGGACTGCTGGTAATTTGCGGCCCATGGCAAATCAGCAGCGGAATCCTGTACGGGCTGAACATCATCAGCAGTGGTACCAGGTCCTGGTGGCTTGCCGTGCAGCTGTGCACCTGGTTGTTGACCCTCGGTCTTTTCCTTCCGGTTCTCTGGATCACCGATCGACGGCTGCGGAACATTGAGCGGGGACCGCCAGATCGCCAAGGCATGGAACTTGAGCAGACATGGTGGCTTGCCGCGGCAACCGGCTGGGCCATCTGCGTCATGATGGGCCTGCTGTTCACCTGGCTGGCCATAGACAAGCTCAGCTAGGCCGGGAGAATCCTTGAACCTGGTGACCTAAGAATGTAAGAGCCATGACGAAGGCGTCAATGGTGCATCCTCATCCCTGAAATAGCTGACGAGGATGCACCAACAATATGCAACGATGATGTGGAAAGTTGGATATAAGATCATCAAAACATCGGCCGCGTAAGATGGCGGGCGCCGAGTTCGAATCATCCGCAGCCGACTTGGGCTGTCGGTCTTGTCATACTGTCCTGTCTGCTCCGCCAACAATCGTCACGCTTGAGCTTGAATTGCTCCTAATTATTAGGTTGCTTGAGTACCGACAGGATCGCGGTAGTAGCCAACCTGACTCCTGTATCGAGGGTCGGTTCCAATATCGGTGCAAAGTGCGGAGAGTGATTGCGGGGCATGTGCTCCCCAACTTCATCGAACCCGCCAAATGTCCAAAATACTGAAGGTGCGTTGATCGCTTCCGGGAGCCGTCCGAAATCCTCTGAAGCCATGCCCTGCTCGGCCTCAAGAACGTGTTCGAATCCAAGCTCGTTGATGAACTGTTCACGAAGTTCCGCGGTGGCATCTGGATCATTGACGCATTGAGGGAATTCGCCGGTTACCCGAATAACCGGTTCCTCGGCCCCGGATATCTGTGCCTCTCCGAGAATGACCCGACGGATCGAGGACAAAACCTTGTGCCTCACCGAGGCATCGTGGGTCCGCACATTGACGGTGAACTCCGCCGAATCGGGGATGATATTGTCCTTCAAGCCGCCAGCAAATTTACCTACTGTCACGACTGCCGTCTGCCGAGGATCAATCTCGCGGGCGACGATGCTCTGTAACCGGACGATCATATGAGCGCCGAGCACGATCGGGTCGATGGAATTGTGTGGTGCCGAACCGTGGGAACCTCGGCCTTTGACGAGAACATGCATGGAGTCCCCGCTGGACAGCGTCGCTCCGGGACGCAGGGATACGGTATTGGTGAGACCAGGCTCTACATGCTGGGCGAAAATTACTTGTGGGGTGGGAACTTTTTGCCATAGCTTGTCTTCGATCATCGCCTGGGCACCTTGCCCCGTTTCTTCTCCCGGCTGGAAGATCAGGATGACGGTTCCGCTCCATGAGGTATCACACACCAGTAATGCAGCGGTTCCAATGAGCGATGCGGTATGGACGTCGTGTCCGCAGCCATGCATCACAGGTACTTCGGTCCCGTCATCCAACAGCGCATGGGCGGTGCTGGCGTAGGGGAGGGCTGAATCTTCGGCCAAGGGGAGGGCGTCGATATCGGCGCGGAATGCCACCACGGGGCCGGGACCGCGGCTTAGTAGGCCAACGACTCCAGTTCCACCGCAGCGGAAATGCTCGATCCCTAAAGCGTCAAGTTCTCGTTCGATCAATTTTGCGGTCTGGTGCTCCTGCATGGACAGCTCCGGGGCCGAGTGCAGCTGCCGATAGAGTTCCTGAATTTTTGGGCGGAGGTCCTCCGGCATGAGTCCGGTTCTCGTCGCGGCTGGATGAGTAGTTGGGGCGTTCATGGTTTTAGTGAATCTCCTGGCTCTCATTGGTTTTGTTTCCGCTGAGATCAATACCCTTGGTCTCGGGGATGGTCTTGATGACAACTAGAGTGATCAACATCAGAATGACTGCATAGAAGCTGAACGCGTTGGGTCCTACGGCGCTGCCGAGCCATGCCTGGAGGTAAGGTGCAGTGCCGCCGAAGAGGGCTACGGAAATAGAGTACGGAATAGCCACGCCAACCGTTCGGATTTCGGTGGGAAAGAGTTCTGCATAGGTGGCAGGAACAATCGCGGAGGCCGCAGCAACAAAGACCATCATGACCGATTGAGCGATGAAGAGGCTCATTGGATTGTCGGTCAGGATCCAGTTCATGGGGAAGAACAGCAATGCGCTTCCCGCAGCATTGATGATCAGCACTGGTTTGCGTCCGATTCGGTCGGAGAGCATTCCCCACAGTGGAAGTGCAATGATGAACACGATATTCGCGGCGAAGCTTGCCCAAAGGGCGTGACCTCGATCCATGCCCAGCTGGGTGGATGCGTAAGTCGGCGCGGAGATGGCCCAAATGTAGTAGTTGACGGTGCCGCCGACGGTGAGGCCGATGATCTGCAGGGCCTTGCGACGATGCTTGATAATTTGCGGCCACAGCGATTCTCGTTTCTTGCTCTTGGACGCGTTTTTGTCGAAGACTTCGGTTTCCTTCATGCTCAATCGCATAAATACCGAGTAAAGACCGAAAGCTGCCCCGATGAAGAAGGGAATCCTCCAGCCCCAGGCAAGCATTTCTTCATTGGAAAGAACCACGGTGAGCACGGCGCCCAGCAGGATGCCGAATAAATTGCCGACGGTGCCGGAAATGTAGATCAAAGTCGCCCACAGTCCGCGGCGTTCACGAGGTGCGACCTCGGATATGTAAGTCTGCGCGGATGGCATCTCGCCACCGTGGGCCAGGCCCTGAATGAGGCGGGCGGCCAGCAGCATGAGGGAAGCGAGAATACCAACGCGGTCAAAAGTCGGAGTGATGGCAATCATCAGGCTGCCGGCCGCTGCCAAGGCAACTGCTAGGGTCATGGACGCTTTGCGTCCTACCCTGTCGGCCATCATGCCAAAAAACAAACCGCCCAACGGTCGAGCTAGGAACCCGACAGCGAAAACGGCAAGGGTTGCAAGAACCGCAGAAGCAGGATTGCTGTCATCAAATAGCTGTGTTGCAAAGAACGGGGCAAAGGTAGCGTAAATAGCCCAGTCGAACCATTCTGCGGCGTTTCCGGCGCCGACCGAAACGAGCAACTTGGCCTTGCTGTCGCTCTTCTTGCTTGCCGGCGCATCGGACGTTGATGCCGTTTTGCTTAGCTGGTGTTGAGCCATGATGTACTCCGTATTGAGCGGGTGAACCTACGTAAAGTATTCTGGGTCACATTCCACTCGCACGATGAAAAGATCTGGAAAAATCCATTAATGACTCCAAAAACTAAAGATTCATCCAAAATTGATCGAGTGCAGGAGTTTTCCGAGGAAGAACTGGAGTTAATCAACACCCTGCAGATCGCACCACGCATCAGCTGGGTTGACGCCGGCAGGATCTTAGGACGACACCCGACAACCCTCGCTCACCGCTGGGAACAACTGCGTTCTACCGGAGCTGCCTGGATCACCGCCCATATTCTCGGCGACCCCCGGGAAATGGTCGTGACTTTTCATGACGTTCGCTGCATCCCCAGCGAACGGCAACGCGTCGCCGAGGCCCTGTGCTCCATCGAAGAGATTGCCACGGTAGATGAATGCTCCTGGAAGAAGGACTTCATGCTGACGGTATTTTCCCCGTCTTCCGGTTGGGTGCATCGGAACCTGACTCCGCAGCTCGACGCAATTCCCGGCATCCTTCAACATCAAACTGCTTATTCCACTGCATTGCATGCAGATGCGAGGGCGTGGACCGTCGGAGCGCTGAGCAGAACTCAAATTCAGCAGCTGCGGTCACTTGCCAAACATCAAAGATCAGGCTCGTCATCGCTGCCGGCAAACTTCGCCGACATCCTGCGGATACTGGCCCAAGACGGAAGGTCAACCGCAAAGGAAATTGCTGATGCCACCGGGCTGTCGCTGACGACTGCACGACGCAGACTGCAGCGCATTCTTGATAGCAGCGCCTTGGCGATCCGCTGCGACGTGGCTCAGGCACCTGCCGGGTACCCCATGGCCTGCCATTGGTACACCAGGCTTCCGGCAGATCAGCACAGCGAGGCAGCAAAGATCTTACGTCAGTTCGGTGCATTGAGGTTGTGTGCTTCGATTACCGGACCATCCAATTTCATGTTTATGTTTTGGATCCGCAACGCGGCTGAGGTGGGCGACATCGAACGGATGCTTGCCTCGCGGCTTCCTGAACTGCAGATCGCTGAGAGTACGGTGATTTCACATATTGCAAAGCGCATGGGCTGGCGCCTATCGGAGCAGGGGACTGCCACCGGGGAGGTGCTCATTCCCGGATTTGAATGGAGCCTGCCCACTAGATCTTGAACGGTACGACAAAGCCGACGGCCCGGGAAGATCCCGAGCCGTCGGCTCAATCTTTAGGATCCCGAAAAAGCTAGACCAGATCGCTCTGTTCTTCGGCGTTCTTGCGGGCGGCTGCAAGCTCGTTGATGCGGCCGCGGCACAGGTACCAGCCGCCGATGAGCATCGGAATGATGACTACCAGCGAGCAGACGGTCCAGGTGCCCACGGGGTTGTCGAAAGCCATCATGATCAGCACCGAGACCAAGAACGCCAGGGTGACCCAACCGGAGACCGGTGCCATCGGCATGCGGAAGCTCGGGCGTTCCAGCTCGCCCTTGAGGGCCTTCTTCCTCAAGGCCATCTGGCACAGCACGATCATGCCCCACGAGGCCAGGATGCCCACGGCTGCGAAGTTCAGCACGATCTCAAATGCCTGGGACGGAACCACAGCATTGAGGATGACGCCGAAGATGGCCACCACCGCGGTGATCACGATGCCGCCATAGGGCACGCCGGCCTTGTTCATGCGCCCGGCAAAGCGCGGCGCCGAACCGTTCAGCGACATCGAACGCATGATGCGGCCGGTGGAGTACAGGCCAGCGTTCAGCGAGGACAGCGCAGCGGTGAGGACCACCAGGTTCATCACCACGTCCATGCCCTGGATGCCGATGGATCCGAAGAAGGTCACGAACGGTGATTCGTTGGCCGAGTATGCGGTGTACGGGAGCAGCAGCGAGAGCAGCACCAGCGAGCCGATGTAGAACAGCGCGATGCGGATGATGACCGTATTGATGGCCTTCGGCATGACCTTTTCGGGATTCTCGGCCTCGCCGGCGGCGGTGCCGATGAGCTCGATGGAAGCGTAGGAGAACACCACACCCTGCATCAGCACCAGCACCGGCAGTAGGCCGTTGGGCAGCAGGCCGCCGTTCTCGGCGATCAGCGAGAGCCCCACATCATGTCCGTCGATCGGGGTGCCGCGGAACACGAAGTAGCAGCCGATGACAAGGAATGCGACCAGCGCGACAACCTTGATCAGCGCGAACCAGAATTCCATCTCGCCGAACACCTTGACCGAAATCAGGTTCATCGTCAGCACCAGGGCCAGGGCGAGCAAGGCCCACAGCCACTGCGGCACCGCACCGATCCAGGCCACGTATTTGCCGAAGAACGCCATGTACAGGGCCACCGCGGTGATGTCCACGATGGCGGTCATGACCCAGTTCAGCCAGTACAGCCAACCGGTGGCGAAGGCCGCCTTCTCACCGTAGAACTCGCGTGCATAGGACACGAAGGAACCGGTGGAAGGACGGTGCATGACCAGTTCGCCCAGCGCACGCAGGATCAGGAAGGCAAAGAAGCCGCAGACCGCGTAGCTGATGACGATGCCGGGACCGGCCTGGGCCAGTCGTCCGCCGGCGCCCATGAACAGGCCCGTGCCGATGGCGCCGCCAATGGCGATCATCTGCATCTGCCTCGAGGACAGGCCCTTGTGGTAATCCGAGTCGCCGGCGGTGAGCGCCGCTTCGGTAGTGGTATTCTCCATAAATTTCCTTTTAGTCGGAGAGGTTTGCCAGGCGCTCTGGGGAGAGCAGCTCGTTCAGATCCTCGGCTGAAAGCAGACCGCGCTCCAGAACTAGCTCTGCCACACCGCGACCGGTGTGCAGGGCCTCGAGGGCGATCTGAGTGGATGCTGAATAGCCCAGGCGTGGGTTCAGCGCGGTGACCAGGCCGATGGAGTTCTCCACCTCGCGGCGCAGCGCAGCCTCATCGACGGTGATGCCGTCGATGCAGCGGGTAGCCAGGGTCAGGCAGCCATTGGTCAGGTGCTTGAGTGAGAGGCTGATTGAGTGGGCGATGACAGGTTCGAAGGCGTTCAGCTGCAGCTGTCCGCCCTCGGCCGCCATGGTCACTGTCAGATCGTGGCCGACCACCTGGTAGGCAATCTGGTTGACGACCTCCGGGATCACCGGGTTGACCTTGCCAGGCATGATCGAGGATCCCGACTGCACGGCTGGCAGCTGGATGTCGTTCAGGCCGGCGCGCGGCCCGGAGGAGAGCAGGCGCAAATCATTGCAGATCTTGGAGATCTTCAGCGCCACGCGCTTGAGCACGCCCGAGAGGTGCACGAACGCGCCCACGTCGGACGTCGCCTCGATCAAATCTGGGCTGGTGGTCAGCGGCAGGCCGGTCAACTCGCGCAGGTGGCGGCAGGCAGCCTCGGCATAGCCGGCCGGCGCGTTCAGCCCGGTGCCGATGGCGGTGGCACCCAGGTTGATCTCGGTGACCAGCGACAGCGACTCTTCCAGGCGGGCGCGGTCTTCGCCCAGGGTGACGGCCCAGCCGCCGAATTCCTGGCCCACGGTCATCGGCACCGCATCCTGCAGCTGGGTGCGGCCCATCTTGACCACGGTGCGGAACTCGGCGGCCTTGGCCAGGCAGGAGTCCTGCAGCACCTTCATCGCATCCAGCAGCGGCTGGGTGGCGAAGTGGGTGGCCACGTTCACGGCGGTCGGGTACGCATCGTTGGTTGACTGCGACAGGTTGACATGGTCGTTCGGGTGCAGGTACTTGTACTCGCCCTTGGCATGGCCCATGATTTCCAGCGCCAGGTTCGCGATGACCTCGTTCGCGTTCATGTTGGTGCTGGTGCCGGCACCGCCCTGGATCGGGTCGATGATGAACTGGTCGTGCAGCTCGCCGGCGGCGATGCGCTCGCAGGCTGCATCGATGGCTTCGGCGCGCTCTACGCTGAGCAGGCCGAGTTCGCGGTTGGCCCGGGCCGCAGCCTGCTTCACGTGCGCCAGTGCACGGATCAGGTGCGGGTTGCTCGACAACTGGGTTCCGGTGATGTCGAAGTTCTGCTTGGCGCGCAGGGTATGCACGCCCCAGTAAGCCTCGACTGGAATCTCCAGATCTCCGACCAAATCATGCTCTACGCGAGTTGCGGTGAGCTGTCCCATTCGGATTCTTCTCCTGAAATGTTGTTGGATAAAAACTTAAAGTGCGGCAAGTGTGCCCACGGGCTGTCCGCCGCCCAGCGCGGGGGAGGACAGCAGCTCTTCGGGAACCGCCACGTGCTCGGAGAGCAGGGCTGCGGTGATCGGCATGCGGGCGCGGTCCCCGCCATCGGCGATCTTCACCGCCAGTGCGGTGCCGTCGGACAGTGCCACTGCTTGAATGCCCTCAAAGCCGTCCTTGGCGACCGATCCGGGAACTGCACGCATCAGCTCCGTGACGTCGCGGCCCTCGCCGGCGACCAGTTCCGGGTAGGCGGCCATCGCCGCTGCGACGCGTGCTTCCGGCGTACCAGCGGGGGCGGCGGCCAGTCGGGCGAAGCCGCGGGCCAGTCCGGCAAGGGTCAACCGGTAGACGGGGGTGCCGCAGCCGTCGGTGCTCACGCCGCTGATCTTCTCGCCGCACAACTCCTCGACGGTTTCCTGCAGCAGCTGCAGCAGGTTCTCATCATGCAGGTAGTCGGCGGTGTTCCAACCCTTGAGTTTGCTCAGCGCCACCAGTGCGGCATGCTTGCCGGAACAGTTTTGCGCCAGCTGGGTCGGGGTGCCGCCGGCGGCAAGATAGGCTGCACGCTCGGCGACGCCGTAGGGAAGATCGGTGGAGTTGCCCAGGTCCGCAGCGCTGAGCCCGGCCGCCGCCAACGTGGTCAGTGCAACGTCCTGGTGGCGCTGGGCGCCGGAGTGGCTTGCCGACGCCAGTGCCAGCTGCTCGTCGTCCAGTTCAAGACCGGCGCGGAGCATGCCCACGGCGAAGAGCGGCTTCAGCGCCGAGCGCGGGTAGAACGCCGCCTGGGCATCGCCAAGGCTGCGCAGAATCTTGCCGTCGGCGCCCAGCACGACCGCCGAGCCGTAGTGAATGGATTCGATGGCGTCGCCACGGGTGGCGGCGACCAGGGGGACGTGCTGCGGCAGCGGCTGTGGGGGATTCTGCTTCACTAAGAGCTCCTGACGATGGTGGACACTGCATCTTGAACCGCCGAGAGGTGGGCGGTCATGGCCGCTGTCGCGGCCTGAGAGTTCTGGTCGGCGATGGCCTGGTAGATGGCCCGGTGTTCCTCATTGGACGGGGTGCGACGGCCGGCGACCAGGTTGACGGTTTCCGACTGGCGGGCCATTGCCTCGCGGATGTCGGAGACGACCTTGTTGAATACCGAGTTCTTGCTGGCCAGCGCCACCGCCGCATGGAATGCGGTGTCCAGGTCCACCCAGGCGGCGGGATCGTCCTCGTGCTCCATCTGTTCGATCAGCCCGCTGAGACGTTCGAGGTCTTCCTCGCTGCGCCGCGACGCCGCCAGCGTTGCGGCGGGAATCTCGATGTGCGGGCGGGCTTCGTGCAGGTCCTCCGAGGAGAAGCTGCCCAGCACCAGTTCCTGGGTCGGCTGGTGGGAGATGACGAAGGTGCCCCGCCCGGTTTCGGTGCGGGTCAGGCCCAGGGCCGCGCAGGAGCGCAGCGCTTCGCGGATCACCGAGCGGCTCACGCCGTAGTCGGCGGCGAGCGTCGCCTCGGAGCCCAGCTTGGTGCCGATGGGGATTTCTTGGTTCTCAATGGCGGTGCGGAGGGCGTGGAAAACGGCCTCCGCAGCGGAGCGACGCTCAATACGCTGCTGTCCGGGTGTCCAGCTGTCTGACAGGTTCACGCTAATGAGTGTGGCAGTGTGACCTGCCCTACGTCAAGTCGTGTTTTTTCTTGCTTTAAGTGCCCACGTCATTGGCATATTCCTGCGGAAATGAGCGGTTCTGCCGGGAAGATCCAGCTCCTGCGGAACATGTAAGTTGCCTGAAAGGCCGAGCGAGCCCAACGTTGGCGAGGATAAACTCCAGCGTCGTATATCCGGAACGATCCGAGGATCTTAAGTATGTCGGCAAAGAAACCGCGCAAAAAGAACTCCAAGAAGCAGCGTCTTGAAGTCGAAGACGTCAACGTCGTCAATGATGCCATGCTCAAAAAGGCCATCGGCGGCACCGTCGTCGGCAATCTCATGGAATGGTATGACGTAGGTGTCTACGGCTATTTGGCGGTGATCATCGGCAAGTTGTTCATGCCAGATTCCGTTGACCCGGCGATTCAAACACTATTCAGCCTCGGCGTCTTTGCTGTCACCTTTGTGGCCAGGCCGCTGGGCGGAATCATCTTGGGTCAGCTCGGCGACCGAATGGGGCGCCAGAAGGTCCTGGTGTTCACGCTGCTGATGATGGCCGCATCGACCTTTGGCATCGGCATCCTTCCCGACTATTCGGTATGGGGCGCAGCGGCCCCGATTCTCCTGGTGGTGCTTAAGCTCATTCAGGGATTCTCCACGGGAGGCGAATACGCGGGAGCTACGACCTTTGTGACGGAATATGCCCCGGACAAGCGGCGCGGGTTCTATGCGAGCCTCTTGGATCTGGGCTCCTACATGGGGTTCGCCATTGGCGCGGCATTTGTTTCGATTCTGCAGCTGACCTTGAGCAACGAAGCCATGGAAGGTTTTGCTTGGCGTATTCCATTCCTGGTGGCCCTGCCCCTGGGTGCCATCGCACTGTGGTTCCGGTCCCGCATCGAGGACACTCCAGCGTTCAAGGAAGCCCAGGAAGCGGCGCAGAAAGCCGGCGAGGACGCGCGGAACTCGGCGGATGCACCCAAGGGCGTCATCGATCTGGTCCGCAGTTATTGGCGGGAACTTCTGACAGCATTCGTTCTGGTATCCGCAGCCAACACGGCGGGCTACGCTCTGACCAGCTACATGCCGACCTACCTCACGGAAACACTGCACTACGACCCGGTCCACGGAAACCTGCTGACCTTGCCGATTCTCGTGGTGATGTCCTTGTGCATCCCGCTGACAGGCCACCTTTCCGACAAGGTGGGCCGTCGTGTAGTTTTGTTCATTGGTTCGATTTCGGCAATCGTCCTGGTAATTCCGGCGTTCCTTTTCATGATGCACGGACAGATCTGGTCTACGCTGACGGGCCTGGCATTACTGGCATTCCCGGTGACTTTCTACGTTGCCAATCTTGCCTCTTCGCTGCCTGCCCTGTTCCCCACCTCGTCGCGTTACGGAGGCATGGGAATCTCCTACAATCTGGCTGTGGCAGTCTTCGGCGGATTCGCACCGTTCATCATGCAAGCGTTGGTCACGATCACCCATATTTCTCTGGCCCCTGCCTTCTGGGTGATGGGAACCTCGGCCTGCGGTGTTGTGGCGGTGTGCTTCCTGAAGGAATCTGCGCGGCGCCCGCTGCCCGGTTCCCTGCCGTCTGTGGCGACCGAGGAAGAAGCGATCGAGCTGGTGGAAACCCAACAGGAGAACCCGGACCTCGATGTGCAAGAGCTGTTTGAGCAGGTTCCAGCACTTCAAAATCGCCTGGACGAATCACTGCAGGCGGGGGACGCCGACGGTGAAATTCGGCCGGTGTAAATGAACCCGGCGATCAAAAGCCAAGCTTCTGATGAATTTTCGAGTATTCCTGAAACCAAGAGCGAAGTTCATGCCTTCGAACTACTCGATGAGGTATTGAGCGCCGGGAGACACCTTCAGCTTGATGAGGACTGACCAGAGGAAGACAGCCCCGCGGTAGGTGCGGGGCAGGCTTCAAGGCGCCGGTTCATTCTCAGTCTTGGTCGATGTCGGTATTCAAGACCTGCAGATTCTTATCCAGTTGAACTTCGGCATCCTTGCCGTTCTCAAGATCGATGGAGATCTCATAATAGGCATTGCCGTCGTTGGTGGTTGAGATCGAGGCCAAGCTTCCCTTGCCGCCGCCTGCAGCAGCAACCGCATCCTGTGACGCCTTGATGATGCCGTCAAATTTCGCGGGGTCTAGGAGCGCGTCGGCATCGTCATCTTTTTCGGGGGTCTGTCCAGTCACCGTTGCCTTGATGGCGCCGTCGACGTGAACGTCGGTGCTGCGCCCGTCCTGCAGCTGCACCTCAACGTCGTACCCCTTGCGCTCAATCTCGATGGAGTCAACGCCCTGGGCGTCGGCGGCTGCGATGGCGGCCTGGGCGACCTTGCCCAGGGTCTGCGCGTCGTTGGCGAGTGCAGACGCCGACTGGCTCGGGCTGGTGGAATTGACGCCATCGTCATGTTCATCGGTGTCGGTGCCGAGAACCTTCAGCTCTCGGGTCAGCTTGATCTCGGTGTCATCGCCGCTGGAAGAAGTTAGATTGACTTCGTAGGCGGCGTTGGTGGAATCGCTGGTGGACACCGAATCTACGGTTCCGCCCTTGCCTTCAGGCGTGCCCTGTGCGGCCTGGAAAATTTCCTCCAACTGGTCAAGGTCGAGTAGTGGATCATTTGAACGGTCATCAGGGCCGTCGGTCTCCTGTGTGGCAGTTCCGTCGGCGGCTACAAAGACGTCAACGCCGCTTCCATCGGCCAGTTGGATATCCACCTCGTATCCGCCGCGGTCCTTATCGATGGAGGAGGCGCCTTTCGAGCCCTCGACGCTGCTCAAGGCCTTTTCCGCGGCGGCCTTGAATGAGGCAGGGCTGGCATCGGCGGAGGACGAAGCCGTCGCCGTTGAGGATGCCGAGGCGGAACTGGGGCTTTGAGGGGCGGATGCGGAGGCATTGGAGCTTGGATCGGAGGAGCCACAGGCGCTGAGGCTGAGTGCAAACAGCGCACCCAGGCAGAGCCCGGCGGTCTGTCGTCCTGCCCGGCCCTTGCTGCGATCTGATGATGAATTCTGATCTGGGTGTGTGTTCATAGCCTCAGCCTGCCACGGCAAGGGCCTCATGTGGCCGAAATTCAAGAATATTAAAGCAAAGGAGCCCACCGTCATGTGAACGGCAGGCTCCAACGCTGTGTCTGAATGACTACGGAATGGTGATGATCTGACCTGCGTAGGACAGGCCGCCGCCGAAGGCGAACAGCAATGCCTTGGAGCCGGAAGGCAACGGCTCGTCGGAGGCCATCATCTTGGACAGCGCCAGCGGCACCGAGGCTGCCGAGGTGTTGCCCGAGTAGACCACGTCGGTGGCGACGCGGGCGTTCGGTGCACCGATCTTTTCAGCCAGCGGCTCGATGATGCGAAGGTTTGCCTGGTGCAGGATGATCCCGTCGATCTCTTCTGGCTGCAGGCCCGCGCGTTCGATGATCTTCGAAGCGATCTTTGGCAGCTGGGTGACGGTCCAGCGGTAAACGCTCTGGCCGCTCTGCGCGAACTTGTTGTTGTTCTCTTCTTCGATGCGCACCGCGTCGGACAGGGAGGGCACCGAGCCCCATACCACGGGGGAGATGCCGTCTTCTTCCGAGGCGGTGACGATCATTGCGCCGGCACCGTCAGCGGTCAGCACGCAGGTGGTGCGGTCGGTGAAGTCGGTGTAATCGGTAAGCATTTCGGAACCGATGACCAGCGCCTTGGTGGCGCTGCCGGAGGCGATGGCACCCTGAGCAAGTGCCAGCGAGTGGGCGAATCCCGAGCAAGCGGTGTTCACGTCGATGGTGGCAGGACCCTGCTCCATGTCCAGAGCATTGGCCACGCGGGCTGCCATGTTTGGCGAACGGTCGGTGGCGGTGCAGGTGGCGACGATAACCATGTCGATGTCGCCTGCGTCGATGCCTTCTGCGTTCCCCAGTGCCATCTTGGCAGCCTTGATGGCCATGGAATCAACGGTTTCAACACCTGTACCCCAGCGGCGTTCCTGAATGCCTACGCGTCGCACGATCCATTCATCGCTGGTTTCAACGAGCTTTTCCAGCTCGGTGTTTGGCACGATGCGCTCTGGCTGGAAGTGGCCAAAAGCGACGACTTTGCTGCCGGTCATGGATGTTGCTCCTTGGTGGATTCAATACTGCCTCTCTTAAGATTAGTCGTTTTGCGGCCTACTTGCCGTTCACATACGCCAAAAGACATATATCAAGGAGCGATTGTTCGGAAACCGAATTTTCGCTGTTGATGGGATCTTCATGCGTTATCGGTGCACTGTTTACCTCGCGGCCAAGAGCATGCACTGCAATAGATCCAACGAACAGCAGTGGAAGGGGGAGCAAGTTGAATGGTGAACTGCGGCTGGTCCATCTCAGCGATACCCACCTGAGCTCTGGAAACAGACTGCTGTCCCCGGGCATCGACCCGTGGTCCAAACTTGCGCAGGCATTGTGCGCCGCAGAAGAATACTCACCCGATGCGGTAGTGATCACCGGCGATATTGCCGATCGTGGGGACAGGATCCATAGGGACGCAGCTCGGCTGCTTCGAGAGGCGCAGCATCGGCTGGGAACACCGATCATCACCATTCCTGGCAATCACGATCCGGTTGGATCCATCGGAAGCCAGTTCAATACGACCCGAATTTCCACCGGTCCACGCCCGGCAAATACCGTCCACGAAATTAAAGGACTGCGCATCATCGGCCTGGACAGCGGAGGATTTCAGCAGGCCCAGGGAGAGCTGGATCAAGATCAGCTGTTGTGGCTGCGTCGGCTACTCAGCGGCCCGGCCCCGCGAGGAACGCTGTTACTCTTGCACCACCCGCCGCTTGAATCGTTTTCTCCGGTGCTGGCGGGCAGGGGATTGCGCAATATTGACGAGCTGAATGCCGTCATCACTCATCGTGATGTCCGGGCAATATTATGCGGCCACTACCACCAACTGGGAGCGAGCCACTTGTCATCGACGCCGGTCTTTATGGCACCTTCGACGGCCTTCAACATGAACCCGTTGAATCCGACCCAGATACTAGACCAGCAGGATGCATGGTTCTCGGTCATCAAGGTCTCCACCGATTCGGTGGTTTCGGTACCGGCATCCAGTAGCTTCGTCGCAGCCAACAGCTCGCTGGCAGATACGTATTTATCCCTTCGACGGCGCTGACCACCTCGGGACCGTCGAATAGCGAAAGCCGCGGAGATCCCAGCGGCGCTGTGGAAAGAAAGAAGAAGGAAAATGAACGCCTCAAAAATTATCCTCGTCCGTCACGGAGAAACCGAATGGAACAGGGCCGGCAGGCTCCACGGACGAAGCGACCTGCCGTTGAATGATGCAGGGATCCAGCAGGCGCACCTTTTGGCCATGGAGCTGAGTACTGGTGGGACGCTGGACGCCGCGTACTCGTCGCCGCTGTTCCGGGCGCTGCAGACAGCACAGATCATCGCCAAGTCCTTGAGTCTGCCCAAGGTGCAGGAAAACCCTGAACTGATGGAACGCGAGTTTGGAGACTCCGAGGGCAAGCTGGTGAAGGCTGTGTCGACCGAAGAGCGAGAGCTGTTGATGAACCAAGGTGAAAACGAGGATCATCTGGTGGAGCGTGCGGTCAACGCACTGTTCAAGATTTCAGCTCAGCATCCTCGGCAGCGGGTCTTGGTGGTCAGCCACGGTGAACTGATCCGTAGCGTGCTCAAGGCCCTGACGGGGAGCGCTCCCGCAAACGTTGCCAATGCGCAGGTATTTGAACTGGACTCAGTGCTGCTGGCCAACCATGTAGCCCGCGAACCGCTTTGGCACTAACCATCGTGCCGAGAACAAGCAGCTGAGGCTGCCGGTCCATAACGAACGGCAGCCTCAGTTACTTATTAGGTGGCTGTTACAGCGAGCGCAGCACCACCGCGGTGCCCTGCCCTCCGCCGCCGCAGATGCCTACGGCGCCCAGCGAACCCGGGCCGATCTCCTGCAGCTCGCGGGCAAGGCAGCCGATGATGCGGGCGCCGGAAGCACCAATCGGGTGGCCCAGCGCGATCGCTCCGCCGTGCGGGTTCACGATGGCTGGATCTAGTCCCAGCGCGATGGTCGACTGCACAGATACGGCGGCGAAGGCCTCATTGATTTCAACAACCTTCAGCTCGTCGGCGCTGGCTCCGGCCTTGGCCAGCGCTGCCTTGATGGCGTTGGAAGGCTGCTCGTGCAGGGTGCGGTCAGGGCCAGCGACGAAGGCGTGGGCGACGACCTCCGCCATGGGTGTCAGGCCCAGACGCTCGATGGCTGCATCGCTGGCAAGCACTACCGCGGCAGCGCCGTCGGTGATCTGCGAAGAGTTACCCGCGGTGATGGTTCCGTCCTTGGCGAAGGCCGGACGCAGCCCGCCCAGCGACTCGACTGTAGTCGAAGCGCGGACGCCGTCATCTTCCCAGTACACAGTGTCGCCCTTGCGGGTGCTGATGGTGAAGGGATCGATCTCCCCGGCTAGGAAGTCACGGGCGGCTGCGGCACGCTGGTGCGAGGCGGCCGAGACCTCGTCCTGTGCTTCGCGGGTCAGCTTCAAAACGGCGTTGTGTTCCTCGGTGGAGGCGCCCATTGATCGTTTCTCGGCGGCGTCGGTCAGGCCGTCGTACTCAAGGGTGTCGATCATTTCGATGGCGCCGTACTTGGTGCCCGCGCGGGCGCGCTGCACATGCGGCGCCAGCGACATCGACTCCTGGCCGATCGCTAGCACCACGTCTGCCTCGCCGGAGTTGATCAGCCGGGCGGCCGCGACCACTGCCTCGGCGCCAGAAAGGCATACCGCGTTGACTGCAATGGATGGGACGCTGAGCGGGATGCCTGCCCCCACCGCTGACTGACGGGCGGGGTTCTGTCCCGCGCCGCCCTGCAGTACCTGGCCGGCGATGACCTGCTGGACCTCGCTGGCGTCGACTCCCGCACGGGAAAGGGCCGCCTTGGCTGCATGGGCGCCGAGTTCGGTGCCCGGCACCGCGGCGAATGCCCCGTTGAACTTCATGAACGGGGTGCGGGCATAGCCCACGATTTTGGCGGTCATACTGCCTGATCCTCCTGAATGTCCACGGCGAAGCCCGCCGCGGTGATTTGCTGAATGCTCTCAACGGTTTCTCCCGGGGCCACTGCCCGCAGGATGAGCCTGCCGTCTTCAATGTCGAAGACCGCACGGTCGGTGATGATGCGGTCCACGACGCCGACTCCGGTCAACGGCAGGTCGCATTGTTCCACGATCTTACTGGTGCCGTCCTTGGCCACATGGTCGGTCAGTACGATGACGCGCGGGGTGCCTGCCACCAGGTCCATGGCACCACCCATGCCCTTGACGAGTTTGCCGGGGATGGTCCAGTTGGCCAGATCTCCGTTAGACGCCACCTGCAGCGCCCCGAGGATTGCCGTCTGCACGTGGCCGCCGCGGATCATACCGAAGCTGGTGGCGGAGTCGAAGAAGCTGCCTCCGGGCAGCACCGTCACCGTCTGCTTGCCTGCATTAATCAGATCGGCGTCTTCTTCCCCCTCATAGGGAAAGGGGCCCATGCCCAGGAGTCCGTTTTCGCTTTGCAGCTTAACCGAGACGCCCTCGGGTAGGTTGTTGGCCACCATGGTGGGGATGCCGATGCCGAGGTTTACATACTGGCCGTCGACCAATTCGCTGGCTGCAATGGCAGCCATTTCATCGCGGGTCCACATCGCTAGCCTTCCTGCTTGGTTCGTACGGTGCGCTGTTCGATGTACTTCGTTTCATCTGCCTGTACGAGGGTCTGTACGAAGATACCGGGTGTCTCCACCAGGGAAGGATCCATGTAATCATCGAGAATGTGCTCGGCCTCAGCGAAGGTGTGACGCCCGGACATCGCCGCCAGCGGGTTGAAATTCTTGGAGGTCATTCGGTAGCGGAGGTTGCCTTCGGCATCCGCCTGATATGCACGCACGAGGGCGATATCTGCAAAGATGCCGCGTTCAAGGATCGCCGGCCTGCCGTTGAACTCCATGACTTCCTTGCCCTCGGCCACCGGGGTGCCGACACCGGTGGGGGTAAAGAAGGCGGGAACGCCGACGCCGCCCGCGCGAAGACGTTCGGCCAGGGTGCCCTGTGGGCAGAACTCAACCTCTAGTTCTCCGCTGAGGAACTGTTGGGCAAAGAGTTTGTTCTCGCCCACATAAGAGGCGATGACCTTTGACACCTGCTTGTTTTCGATGAGGATGCCCAGTCCCTTGCCGTCAACGCCCATGTTGTTTGAGACGACGGTGAGATCTTTTGCACCGCTGTCGCGCAGTGCTGCAATCAGCCGGTTGGGGTTGCCAGAAAGACCGAACCCTCCGACGGCGATGGTCATGCCATCCTTGACGACTGCAGCGAGCTCCGCCGCGGCGTCCTCACGATACTTCGTTGACATCGATTCCTCCATGCGTCCACTATGTGGATTGCAGTTCTGATTACCTTCAAACCTACGTAGTCGCAGGTAAGCAATCAATAGCTGTCACTGGATTCATTGTTGATTGCTCAGATGATGGGGAAAGCTGCCCTTTACGTCCATAATATGAACGCATGAATTTGGGTGCCAGTTTACGCCGAACCCTCTGCATTGCGGGTCACTCGACGCGATCGTTTAACAGGTGCCATGAGGCTGCATCAGTCGGCGGTCAAGACGTGCCGATCCTACAGCAGTGGTACGCGTTATTTTCCTATCCTCATCTGCAGTGCCGCGCCTTTCAATCCTTCGCGCAGAGACAGATGGGGTCAAGAGTAGCTCGGATGGGCAGCCGCCTTACCCATTTCCGCCAAGGTGGTGAGAGATTTCTGGAGAGCAGAATCAATTAGGCCGCCAAAAGTGACACGGCTCAAACTATTGCCTATGAGCACCTCCATCCACGCGAAGCCATTGGCCGCAAAAGTTTCTTCAAAGACCGCGTTCTTTGCGGTCCTAGCATGTTGGTTGTTGGTTGTCTTCGACGGTTATGACCTGATCGTTTACGGCACAGTGCAAAAGGCCTTGCTCAACGAAGGCTGGGGGCTCAACGACGCGACGCTCGGGACTATCGGCTCTCTGGCCTTCCTCGGAATGCTGATCGGGGCGCTGCTAGCAGGTCGGTTATCGGATACCTTAGGCCGTCGAAAGACAATACTCAGTTGCGCCGCACTCTTCTCGGTCCTCACGGTGCTCTGCGCTTTTGCTCCCAATGCGATGGTGTTCGGAGGACTGCGCCTATTAGCAGGCATCGGTCTAGGAGGCCTTGTGCCTTCGGTCAATGCAATGGTGGCCGAGCTAGTTCCCGAACGCTGGCGCTCAGGCATTGCGACGCTCATGATGTCAGGCGTTCCAGTCGGCGGATCCATAGCGTCGCTGCTGGGAATGGGGATCGTCCCCAATTACGGTTGGCAGCCAATGTTCGTGATTGGTGGAGCTGCCTTGGTCATCGTGCTGCCAATAGCCTGGGCCACACTGCCCGAGACCATGCCCGCGACTACGCACACCAAGGCAGGTTTCGGCGCACAGGGATTTGGGGCATTGCTACAACGCAAGTACGTCGTAGCCTCAATGGTTTTTGCCATCGCAAATCTCGCCACACTGTTCGCGTGGTACGGACTGGCTACCTGGCTTCCTAAACTCATGACTGGGCTGAACTACGACCTAGGTTCGGCTTTGGTGTTCGGGCTGGTGCTGAACCTCGGCGCCGTGGCAGGATCCGTCATTACTGCCTGGGCAGGCGACAAATTTGGCCCGGCTCTCACGGGCGCAGTGGCAGCCGCTCTGGCAGGCGTTGGCCTCGGCGTCATCATCACCCATCCGCCCGTCGGGGTGGTCTACGCAATGTTGGTATTGGCTGGAATTGGCACCCACGGTACAGCCGCCCTGATTATCGCCGCGGTGGCCAATTACTACCCCCACTACCTACGCGGCACTGCCCTTGGTTGGACCACCGGCGTCGGCCGTATCGGCGCAGTTCTAGCGCCACAGGCAGCAGGGCTGATGCTGCAGTCAGGGTTCGGGGAAAGCTCCAATTTCTTACTCTTCGCCCTGGGCGCAGGATGCTCGGCGGCTCTGCTGCTGGTAACGGCAGTTCTCACCAAATCCAAAACGGCCTAGGGATCCGATAGGTCAAACTGTCGGCGGACATTTGAGCCATTCATAAATTGCCTGATGGCGGCTGCCAAATTAACGGTGGCGTGAGCTTCCGTCGGAATGCAGCAGGACAATACCCGAACCCAGCGCACAACCTGAATAACAAAGAGGCGTGCGGCAGTGTGCCGTACGCCTCTTTCAGTCGCTAGGTGGCCACCGAAACATGCCTGATTTGCTCGGCGTAGGGAAGTGCCTAGAGCTCATTCCGTCTCAAGCTCAGTCAGGTTTCGTTGTGAATTGTGCGGAGGAAAACGAGCGGTGGATGCTTTGCTGAAAGACCGGCCACCAGAATCTGAGGGTATCGACAGGTTTCTGTAGATCGAACTTGCATTGGTGAAGGAGGTACACAGCCAAGGTGAACTCCAACCGTTCAGTTTCCTTGGTCGACTTCTCAAGCTGAGGATTCAAGTCAACAAGGCATCCGGGGCTTGGCAGCGCGTGGGCATGAGCAATAGTCGGATCTAGTACAGTGATGTGCCTGCGATAAAGCAACGCAGTCCGTTCTAGCAGGGGAGGATGTTCTGTCTGTCTGTCTGGTCGCGGCGAACAGCCCACCACCTGACGATGACGCCTGGTGGTGGGCTGTGCAGCCGAAGTTAGCCTTTATCTTGCGAGGCTGGCGTTGCTGGACTTCATGATTGGCTCGAAGAACGCTGGGAGCATTTCGGTAGCGTCCAGTGGAAGAACTTGGGCGATGTACTGGTCTGGGCGGACTACAACCATGACGCCTTGCTCCCGGTCTACACCGCGCTCCTCAAAGATCTCCCGTCCACAGTCCTTGAGGGCAGACGCGAATGCCTTCTCGTAGTCAGTCAGTCCGTAGATGCCTTTACTCGGGCGCAATAGCGACGGCAGCGCTGTCACAGGAACCGCTGTGTGTGCGCCTTGAAGTACTCCGCGAACGTCGAAAACCGAGTCGATATCCTGTCCAGGACCAGTAAATTGTCGGATCGGGGATGCGGGATCGAATTCTAGGTATTCCATCAAGCGTTGGAACTTTTCGGTGCTTTGATCGGCAAAGGCATAGATCCGCCACCGGCCGTCAGCTTCGGCTGTGTGCCCTAACCCGACCTGAAGGGCATCGGCGATGCGTGTTACGGTTGCCGAATAGAAGCGCTCGCCGACGGCGAAGCCAGTGGCCAGATGCTGATATTCGCTAGCCCCAATTAAGGTGGAAGGAGCGTATCGAGTCCCGAAACCTGCGGTAAAGCGGCCGCCTTGGACAAACCGTTCCTGGATCTCTGCAGCGTCCAAGCCACCTGCTTCTGGATGCTTCGGATCCTTAGGGGAAGCAGACATGGTCGCGGACCATTGAATATCGAAATCGATCAGTTCCTGAGCAATCCTTTGTCGTTCTTCGGAGTACGTGCGAAGCAACGATGCGGGGCTGTGCCCTTGCAGGACTGCGCTCAATTTCCACCCGAGATTGAAGGCATCCTGCATGGACACGTTCATGCCCTGTCCAGCCTTGGCAGAGTGGGTATGGCAGGCGTCCCCGGCAATGAAAATATTAGGTTCCTCCCGCAGGTCGGTAGGACCTGCATTGTCGAAGCGTCCGGCCAAGCGCTGACCTACTTCGTAGACTGACCACCAGACGATCTCTTTAACGTCCAACGTATAAGGGCTGAGAATCTTGCGGGCTTTCTCAATAATCTCTTGTGCAGTAAACCGCTGTCGGGCATTCCGGTCGCTCGGGTCCAAATCACCAAGGTCGACATAGAGGCGGACCATATAGCCGCCTTCGCGTGGAATCAAGAGGATGTTCCCGCCGTCAGCTGACTGAATTGCGGCTTTGAAACGAATATCGGGAAAACTAGTAGTGACGAGCATATCCATCACGCCCCATGCATGATTTCGCGTGTCGCCCGCGAGGCGGATTCCCATCGACTTGCGCACCTGCGAGCGCGCTCCATCGGTGCCCACAACGTATTTAGCGCTGATTGTAAATTCCTGACCTGTCTCAACCTGCCGCAGGTGCGCTGTCAACGGATGAGAACCATGACCGGTGTCAACGAGATTCAGAAGTTCGATCCCGTACTGCGGAGCTGTTGGGTTGACGCTTTGGGCGGCTTTTTCAAAAAGGAAGTTCTGCAGCCTTGCCTGATTCACAATCAGGTGGGGGTACTCGCTGAGTCCTTCGGCCACGTCCTTGACCCGGCTTGTCCGAGTGATGCTGTTCTGATCCTGTGGATCCGGGCCCCAGAATACCGTTTCATTGACGCTGTATCCCTCGCGAATTAGCCGATCTGCCAGCCCGAAAGCATTGAACATTTCAACGGTTCGGCAAGCCACCCCGTCGGCATGACCCATGACTAAGGGCTGCTCGTTCTTCTCCACGACGCATGTGCTCAGGTGCTTGAACTGCGCCAATTGTGCGGTGAGAACGGCTCCGGCCGGACCAGCTCCAACGACAAGTACGTCGACAAGCTCGGGGATGCTGGGAGAGATCTTGCCACTTGCTTGGTTTAGCGGGTCACCGCCGGTGAACCCGTTGAGGTAGTACTGCATGCTGCGTCCACAATCCTTCAGCTGTCTCGATAGAACGAGGTGAATTCTCAATCTAACTGAGGCTAAAGTTTGCACGCGGGCAAACACCATACAGTTCTGCCTAGCAGAATCTTATGGGTCACATTCTTGGAATTGACCGTATGCTTCGGAATATGCAGTTTAAGAAATTCCGAAGGAAGCAACCTGCCTATCCGATTGAATCGGTGGACAATGCGCTTGCGCTGATTGAACTGCTGCGAGATTTTGGAGCTATCCGACTTTCCGACGCCGCTCTTCAACTCGGCATTTCACGATCCACGGCGCATCGGCTGATGGCCATGTTGGTCTATCGAGGATTCGCTGAACAAGATTCGAAGCAACGCTACATACCAGGACCCTCATTGGGCGTTGCACCAGCCGGGATTAGTTGGACGGCTGAACTGCGCACTAGAGTTCTTCCCCACCTGCAGAAGCTGAACAAAGAAATCGACGAGACAGTCAACCTGATGGTTTTGGCTGGTACCCAAGTCCGCTTCCTCGCATCAGTTCAAGGATCTCGTCCTTTGCGGGTTGGCGATCGGCAAGGCGAGGTGATGCCTGCCAGCGCTACCTCCGCGGGAAAGGCGATGCTGGCTCAGTTGGATGCGCAGTCCGTGGAGGACTTATATGCACGTGAAGCACGGATCAACCAGACGCCATTTTCTCAGACGTGGTTTCTCGCGTTGGCCAATGAGCTGAAAACAGCTCGAAAGATGGGGTTTGCCCTGAACCTCGAAGAATCAGAGGCAGGTATTAATGCCCTGGGTGTTGTGATTCGCGACCGCTGGAATCATGGCATTGCAGGTATCAGCGTTTCAATCCCTCCAAGCCGTTTCCGGGAAGCTTTTGAATTGGGCTTACCAGCCGCAGTTTTTGCGGCCCGTAAAGCGATCGAGGAGGAACTGCGTGATTTTGAAGTCGAGGATTCCGAAGGCACACAAATGTAGTTCTGGCTAAACCACATCGAATTCATTGCCTTCCGGATCCTTCATCGCCACGGCATAGTGATTCATTTCCGGATGGTCATTAACTGCGGTGAGCACCGCGCCGGACTCGACGAGCTGGGCCACAACTTCGGTGATGCGGGCCTTGCGGTCATTGACCGGAACCTCGCGGCTGCCGGACACCTTCAGGTCGAAATGCCAACGGTTCTTGATCGTCTTCTCCTCGGGGACCAGCTGAAACCAGATGCGCGGCCCCCTACCTTGGGGGTCGACGATCGATTCGGGGATGTCGCCTGCGCCATCTGGCAGCTCCTCGGCAGGTACGCCCGAAGCCTCCCAATAGGCCCGTCATGTCGCATGCGGTTCAGGTGCAGGCTCTGGCACGTAGCCAAGCGCCGGGGCCCAAAAATCCACCATTGCCTGAGGATTGTTGCAGTCGATGGTCAACTGAAAGTTCGATTCCATGAGCCGCAGTATCTCAGAGCAGGCTAGCGAAGATCTAGATCTGCCAGCAAACGGTCAATAGTTTCAAGCCCCAGCGCGCACATTTGCGGATTGCTCTGCTCGTAATACCAGCCAAGACCGACCGACTGTTCCAACGCCCAAGCCGCCGCACGGTGCCACTGCGCATCCGTGCAGTGCAGCAGTTTGCGCAGCATTCGGCGGTCCTGCTGCCCGAACAAGTTCCATGCAACGATCAAATCCAATGCAGGGTCTGCCGGCCCGAAGGCGCCGCCGTCAATGACTCCGGCTAAACGCAGCCCCGCGGCTGTGTCATCCATGATGAGATTCGCCGGAAGCAGATCCCGGTGCGAGAGCACCAAAACCTTGGGCGGGTCCACCGCGGTCAGCCGTGCCCACAGCGTTCGCACCGCCTGGGTGTCGAAAAGATGGCTGCTTTGTTCCAGACAATGCTCGACCCACTGATGATGCTCGGCGAATCGTCCGCCGCGCCCGTTGCCGTCAAACTCCCGCCCTGAAACCGGATGCGCCCGAAATGCCGAGATCAGCCGAGCGAAGTCGTGCACCAGGAGCTCGTGGCCGGTATCGCCGAGATTTATCGAATCTGCGGTTCTCCCCGGCACCCAGGACTGCAGCGACCACGCCGAGGGATAGGTGGAACTGGCTGGCACGATTTCGAGGATACGGGCCACCGGCAAAGGAGCAATCTCTGCCAGTTGCGTGGTTGCAGTCATTTCATTTTCAAGCTCGACCGGCAGCACCGGAAGCAAGGGGAAGCGAGCAGCGTGAAAGCTGCCAATTCGGAACAGTGCATTGACCGTCCCAATCGAGTCGACTCGGCGCACCGGTTCATGGGCCAAATGCGGGAACGCGGCAGCGACGAGTTTTTCAACCGCAGGTGCGTCGATGCTCAATTCACCTTCGTGCATCATGGTCACACTCTACTGTGTGCCCACACCATGAACCTGAACTTCGTCTATCGGGGGTGACTCGCACATAATGTTCTAATGAGTACAACTCTCGCCGGAGCCCAGGTAGTAGGCAGACTCGCAGCCGTGCTGCGCGCGGTGAGCACCTCCATGCCGCAGGGGATCACCACCACACAGGTCGCCCAAAAAACTGCGCTACCTAGGCCGACGGTGCACCGGCTGCTCACTGCCCTGGTCGCCGAAGGATTCTGCGACCACGACCAAGAAACGGGACATTGGCTGCTGGGTCCGGAACTGTATCTCATGGGCGCCGTTGCCGCCGAACGCTACGACATCAGCGAACTGGCCCGCGAACATGTTGCAGCGCTGGCCGATGCCACCGGTGAAAGTGCCTTTCTTTCAGCGCGACGCGGGGATGAAACCGTTTGCTTGGTGCGTCAGGACGGAGCATTCCCCGTGCGTTCATTTGTTCTCTACGAGGGGCGGCGCTTCCCGCTGGGTGTGGCATCCGCAGGGATCGCCATTCTTGCGTTTCTTCCCGAAGCGGAGGTCGAAGACTACCTGAAGAACAACAATCTAGTCCCGGAATATGGGGCCGCCCATTCAGCCAAGGCACTGCGGGCAAAGGTCGCCGAAACGAGGACTCTTGGCTACTCGGTGAACCCCGGACTGATCGTCGAGGGGAGCTGGGGGATGGGCGCCGCGGTGTTCGATGCATCGGGGCAGCCGGCATGGGCGTTGAGCCTGACGGGTATCCAATCGAGGTTCGAGGCGCCGCGGCGCAAGGAATTGGGAAGGCTGCTGCTGCACCATGCGCACGAGCTGTCTACCAAACTGCGCAACTCTCCCGGGGCAATGGGCAGATAACCGGTCACAGGTTTCAGAAAACTTCCTGCTGTATTCTGTCCTGCGGAAATGTTTCGTGGTGCACGGGCACGAATGAGCAATGAAAAGGTAGCAGTGGGCAATATTCCTGCAGGCATCAATACGCCTGAGATCTTGATTGATGTAGCAAAACTTGAACGGAACATTTCCCGTGTAGCCCACCGAGTGGCAAGTCAGGGGCTGAAGCTGCGTCCACATGCCAAGACCCACAAGATGCACGAGGTGGCACAGCGCCAGCTCGACGGGGGAGCCTCGGGACTCACCGTCGCCACCGTGGGTGAGGCGTTGAGCTTTGCACTGCACGGCGTGCCTAAAATCTTCATCGCCTACCCGCTGTGGATCAACGAATCTTCGGCCAAGCGGATCCTTGAATTGATGAAGCGGGCCAAGCTGAGCATCGGCACCGACTCCGTGGAGGCAGTTGCGCAGACCGCAAAAATGCTGGGCGAGAAGGCTCCAAAGGTCAAGCTGATGATCGAGATCGACAGTGGACACCATCGCAGCGGTGTTTCTCCTGCGCAGGCTGTAGAAATTGCCAACGCAGCCAGGGATTTAGGGCTGAAGGTCCACGGAGTCTTCACCTTCCCGGGACACAGCTATGCACCTGCGGCCATGGACAGTGCGATCAACGACGAGCACAAGGCACTGGCGGAAGCGGCCTTCCTGCTGCGCGAAGCCGGACACAACATCAAACGCATCAGCGGTGGTTCAACGCCAACGGCAGAGCTGAGCGACTGCTCGGTGCTCACCGAAGTCCGCCCGGGAGTCTACGTCTTCGGGGACGCCCAGCAGTTCGAGCTTGGCCGCACCAAATGGGATGACATCGCGCTGTCGGTGGCAACTACAGTTGTCAGCCGCCATGAGGGCGATGAGCAGATCCCGCGCCGCATTGTGGTGGATGCAGGTAGCAAGGTTCTGGGGGCCGACCGCCCCGGATGGGCCAGCGGATTCGGGCGCGTCGTGGAATGCCCGGAGGCAAGGATTACCGCGTTGTCGGAACACCACGCAACGGTGCAGTGGCCCGAGGAGCAGGAACTTCCGGCGCACGGAACGCTGCTGCGCGTGATTCCCAACCACGTGTGCATCGCGGTGAACTTGGTGGATTCGGTGCTTGCAGTGCACCCGGATGACTCTGTGGAACGCTGGGACGTCGCCTCGAGGGGCATGAACTACTAGGCCTTGCCCAGCCATTCCGGGACCCTCATAATCGGTGCATGAACATCGATGTTGAAATTCGCTCCATCAGCGACGACGACGCGTTTATGGCCACCGTGCCGCAGCTTAAGGCGGCGCTGGGCGAAGGGGCAACGGCACAGGAAGCCCAAGACCTCGTGCGAGCATCGGTTGCGGACATCACCGGCAGCGATGTGGAGAGCGTCCATGTCGCCAGCGTCATTCACCTCGATGACGCTGACGGTGACTAGTTCTCGTTTACTGGCGTTCGGCGCAGAAATGAGACGAGGGCTTGGTGATTCGCGTCCATATGGGCGCGCGCTTTGAAGTGTGCGCGCGAGCGACGCAGTGTAGCTAAGCGAGCGGCGTCACCCGCCAGCTCGATCACCCGTGGATCGACGTACGACGACTGCGCAATAGCCACGGTGTTCCCCAGCCGCAGGCTTGCGGCTTCGAGGAGGATCTGTTTCAGTTCGTCTGCGTCGGTTTTCGCAGGGGCATCGAGCAATGAAACGAATCCTGCAAGGGTCCCGCCCCAGGTGCGAAAATCCTTGGCTGTGAAGCCTTCTCCCAGATATTGGGATAGATACGCGTTTACTTGGTGCGGCTGCATCAGATGGGAATGATCTTCTGCATCAAGATAGGTAAATAGCTCATAGCCCGGTCGGTTGCACAGTTCCAAAACCAAGTGTTCAACCTGTTTATCGACTATTTTGATGCGGTGCTGTTGTCCACTTTTACCGCCAAAGGAAAGTACAACATGCTTGCCTTCGGTTCGGACGTGTTTGCGACGCAGGGTGCTGGCGCCGAAGGACTGATGACCCTTGGCATAGGTGGGGGATCCAACCCGTAACAGGTGCTCGTCAATCAACAGCACCAAGCAAGCGGTGACCCATGTCCGATCGTCGGGTCTGCGTCGCAGGTCCCGCTGCACCTGCTTTCGCAGCTGCGGTAAGGCCCGCCCGAATTCCACTAGCTTGTCGAATTTCTCCCGCTCTCGACGTGCGCGAAATGCAGGGTGGTAGATCGTTTGGGTACGGCCGGCCGCATCGACGCCTCGTACTTGAACCTTCGCTCGCGGGCTGAGCGAAATTTCAACGTCTCGCCAAGCAGGTGGGATCGATAGGTCCTCGATCCGCTGGAGCGTGGCAGGTTCTTCGATCACTTTCTGAGAATCGAAGTAGCGGAAACTTCTGCCGCAGTGTTGGCGACGGATCGGCAGCTTTCGGTTGCTGCGTGCGCGGTGAGCCATGCTTTCGTTCGCCTTTTCTTTGACCTGCTGTGCGCTTTCAAGATATCCCAGTGGAAGAGGTTTGACCGCCACACTCGGTGGAAACCCAGTTTGAGCAAGGGAAGCCGCCCCGTCGGTTGAATCCACCGGCACCCTTTAGAGGCAAGGTACTTATGTGTTTGGCTTATTTTGTCTTGGCATAGCATTGGTGTTTGTGAGCGACCCTAGCCAGCAGTCCATGGCGACTGCCATCGACATTTTCACCGCACCACTGGAACACGAAACACCGATACCACGGTTCTTTCCAATTTAATCAGCGACGGTGTGATCGACCCTGCGCACATCGTTGCCGTCACCGGCAAAGTCGAGGGAAATACTCCCAGTGAAAACAGCCGCGGCAAGGCCATGGCGTCCGTGCGCCGACTACTCACCGATACTGCCAAGCTGCCCGAAGACCACGTGGAACAGATTCCGTTCGTGCTCTCCTACGGCGGGGTAGGGATCCTGACCCCGCACCTTGCAATCTACACGCGCAGCCCATGGGAAGGCCCTGTTGGGAAGCCTCGGCTGACCCTCGGCACCGCCCTGTCGGAACCGATCCTGCCCGAGTGGGTGGGCAAGAGACAGATCGTCGAACAGGTGGCAGGCATCGTGCGCCGTGCAGCGCGTCAGGCAGGGATCGCGCCGGAAGACGCGGAATATGTGCTGACGAAGAATCGTGGTGTTTCGGCGGCAGACATTGATGAGGCGGCTGCCCGCGGCGTGCACATCGAACCCTTCGACCGAGCCCATGCCACGGCCCAGACCACCGGCGGAGCCGCCCTGGGCATCGCCGTGGCCACCGGTGCCATCGCCCTGCCCGAAGAATCAGCCATCGGCTTTGACGGAACGCTGTTTTCACCGATCGCCTCCTGCTCGGCAGGCAATGAGAACGACCGCGCCCAGGTACTGCTGATGGGCAACAGTGCCGCGGCCGGGGGAAACCTGCGCGTGGGGCATGCGGTGATGCACGACCTGCTGGATATCACCGCCCTGCATCGAGCACTGCGCGCCGCGGGGATGGACATCGCCGACGGTGCGATCCTCACCGCGCAGCAGCGGGCCCGAGTCAAGGCGCTTTACGTGAAGGTCGGAACACCGGTGGACGGCAGGCTGCGAGGCCGACGCCAGGTGCACCAGGGGCAGAACCCCGCCTATTTCAATGAGCTGAAGGCGGCGGTGGCCGGAGCTTACTCCGTCTTCATGCAGGACACGATCATGTACATCTCCAACGCCGCATTCCACCAGGGACCCGAGGGCGGTGGCACCGTCGCAGCCATCGTGTCGGTGCAGTAAACCAGCGGTTGATTACGGAGAACGGCCTCGTTGTGGGAGAACCCGCGGCGGGGCTGTACGACGTTAAGAAACCGTTAGGACGCATTTCGGGGATTCTGAGGCAGGGCCGAATCCGGCTGTATGTGTTCCGTTAGGATGCTTGGCAGTCGATCGCCGCAGGGCGCTACATAGATGCTGACGCTTGCACTGAGCGTCTAGCCGCAGCACCTGCGGCTGATTGATTCGCATCGATAGAGGTTCTGTTTTGCTTGACATTGTCTATGTGCTGGGAGCGATCCTGCTGTTCGCTGCCGTGGCCTTCGTAGCTAAGGCGGTGCAGAAGCTGTGATCGTTTTCGACGTCGTGGCTGCGGTGCTCGGAACCGCTGCTGTCATCTACCTGTTCATCGCACTCGTGAAGCCGGAGCGGTTCTAATGCTGTGGGCTTCACTTGCTGCGAGCATCGCGACGCTCGCCCTACCGTTGGCACTGCTGTACCGCCCCATGGGCGATTACATGGCGTGGGTCTACAGCTCCGCGAAGAATTGGCGGGTGGAACGCTGGGCCTATGCCGCCATGGGCGTAGACCCGGCCAAGCAGCAATCCTGGCGCGCGTATCTGCGGGCGGTGCTGTACTTCTCCCTGGCCGGACTGCTGCTGTTGTATCTGCTGCAGCGCGTGCAGCGCTGGCTGCCCTATTCGCTGGGCAGCGACAACGTTGATCCGTCCATCGCCTTCAACACCGCCGCCTCCTTCGTTGCCAATACCAACTGGCAGGCCTACTCGGGGGAGACCCTGTCCTACTCGGTGCAGCTGGCGGGGCTGACGGTGCAGAATTTCGTCTCCGCTGCCACCGGCATGGCCGTGGCGGTGGCATTGATCCGAGGCCTGGCGTACCGCAAGAGCGGGGTGATCGGGAACTTCTGGGTGGATCTGGTCAGGGGATCGCTGCGCATCTTGCTGCCGATCTCCATTCTCGGCGCACTGGTGCTGGTCGGCGCCGGCGTCATTCAGAACTTCAATGGCTTTACCCAGGTGCACACGCTGACCGGAGGGCAACAACTGATCCCCGGCGGTCCGGTGGCATCGCAGGAAGTCATCAAGGAGCTGGGCACCAACGGCGGCGGCTTCTACAACGCGAACTCCTCGCATCCCTTTGAGAATCCCACCGGGTGGACCAGCCTGTTCGAATGCTTCCTGATCCTGCTGATTCCCTTCTCGCTGCCGCGCACCTTCGGCACCATGGTGGGCGACAAACGGCAGGGCTACGCGATCCTCGCCACGATGGCGGTGCTGTACCTCGGATCGATGGCCGCGCTGGCGGCCTTTGAATTCTCAGGCCACGGCAACGCCCCGGATCTTGCCGGCGCCGCGATGGAAGGCAAGGAAACCCGCTTCGGCCTGGTGCAGTCGGTGATCTTCGCGGCGACCACCACGTTGACCTCCACCGGCGCGGTGAACTCGATGCACGATTCCTACACCTCGCTGGGCGGCATGATGCAGATGTTGAACATGCTGTTGGGCGAGATCGCCCCGGGCGGCGTGGGCTCGGGGCTCTACGGCATGCTGGTCATCGCCGTTATCGCGGTGTTCCTAGCGGGCCTGCTGGTGGGGCGCACCCCCGAATACCTAGGCAAGAAGATCGGCCCGAGCCAGATGAAGCTGGCGAGCCTCTACATCCTGGTGATGCCGCTGCTGGTGCTCTCCGGCGTGGCGCTGAGCTTCGGCGTGCCGGCGCTGAAAAGCAGCATCGTCAACGAATCGCTGGCGAACACCGGATCCCACGGGCTGTCCGAGGTTCTCTATGCCTTCGCCTCGGGAGCCAACAACAACGGGTCCGCCTTTGCCGGGCTGGACGCCTCAACCCCGTGGCTCACCGCTTCGATCGCCGTTGCGATGCTGTTGGGCAGGTTCATTCCGATCGCGCTGGTGCTGGCCCTGGCAGGTTCCTTCGCCGCCCAGGACAAGGTCCCGGCCAACGCCGGCACCCTGCCCACCCACCGACCACTATTCATCTCGCTGACCGCAGGAACCGCGGTCCTAGTCACCGCACTGGTGTTCTTCCCGGTGCTGGCACTTGCACCCATCGCAGAAGGGCTGATGTAAGCACCATGTCTACCACCCAAATCAAGCCGTCGCAGCCGCGCATGGAACCGGACCAGCAACCACAGACAGGCCGAGCAAAGCTCCTGTCCTGGGAACAGATCCGCGCGGCGCTGCCGGGCATGTTCAAGAAGCTGGATCCACGGCTGCAGTGGCGCAACCCGGTGATGTTCCTGGTCTGGATCGGCGCCTGCCTGACCAGCATGATTGCCGTGGCCGAGCCCTTCACCGGCGGGCCGCAATCCTCCGGCGGCACGCACGTCCCGGTGTCATTCACCGCCACGGTGGCGCTGTGGCTCTGGCTGACGGTGCTCTTCGCCAACCTGGCCGAGTCGATCGCCGAGGGCCGCGGCAAGGCCCAGGCCGAATCCCTGCGCAAGACCCGAACCAGCACCCCCGCGTTCGTACCGGAAGGCTATGACCAGTTGCAGGACCCGGGGGCGCTGCAGGCATCGCTGCGTGAAGTATCCTCGGCCGACCTGAGCCTGGGCGACACGGTCGTAGTGTCCGCGGGGCAGCTGGTCCCGGGCGACGGGGATGTCATCTGGGGGATCGCCAGCGTGGACGAATCGGCGATCACCGGCGAATCAGCCCCGGTGGTCCGCGAGGCCGGAGGCGACCGCTCGGCGGTCACCGGAGGTACCCGGGTGCTCTCGGACCGAATCGTCGTGAAGATTACTTCCCGTCCCGGCGAGACCTTTGTGGACCGGATGATCTCCCTGGTCGAGGGCGCCTCCCGGGCCCGCACCCCCAATGAGATCGCGCTGAACATCCTGCTCTCCTCGCTGTCCATCGTGTTCGTCGCGGTGGTGCTCACGCTGAATCCCATCGCCTCCTATCCGGCGAGTCCCGCGAGCCTCACGGTGCTCGTCGTGCTGCTGGTCTGCCTGATACCCACGACCATCGGTGCGCTGCTCAGCGCCATCGGGATCGCCGGCATGGACCGGCTGGTGCAGCGCAATGTGCTGGCGATGTCAGGTCGTGCCGTGGAAGCGGCGGGAGATGTGACCACGCTGCTGTTGGATAAGACCGGCACCATCACCTACGGCAACCGTCGCGCCAGCGCCTTCGCGGAGCTGACCGGGGTGCGCAGGGAGTCGATAATGCAGGCGGCCGTGTACAGCTCGCTGGCAGACCCCACTCCGGAGGGGAAATCGATAGTGGACCTAGGCCATGAGCTGGGCATCGACGTGCAGCCCGAGGCGCACAGCCAGGTGGTCCCGTTCTCGGCACAGACCCGCATGTCCGGAATTGACCTTGCCGACGGCACCAGCATCCGCAAGGGGGCATCCTCCGCGATCCTCACCTGGCTGCGGGAAGACGGCGGGCAGGTGGCGCCGGTGCAGGCAGCCGAGCTGGATGAGCTCGTCACGCACATTTCGGTCTCCGGCGGCACCCCGCTGGTGGTGGCCAGCCGGCAGGGTACCGGATACGGTGAAATCCTCGGGGTGATCCACCTGAAGGACATCGTCAAGGAGGGCCTGCCGCAGCGCTTCGAGCAACTGCGCACCATGGGCATCCGCACCGTCATGGTCACGGGAGACAACCCGATGACCGCCGCAGCCATCGCCGCAGAGGCCGGGGTGGATGACTACCTGGCCGAGGCCACCCCGGAGCAGAAGCTCGACTACATCCGCCGCGAGCAGGAAGGCGGAGCGCTGGTGGCGATGACGGGGGACGGCACCAACGACGCCCCGGCCCTGGCCCAGGCAGATGTGGGCGTGGCGATGAACACCGGCACCTCCGCGGCCAAGGAGGCGGGCAACATGGTGGACCTGGATTCGGATCCGACCAAGCTCATCGACATCGTCGCCATCGGCAAGCAGCTGCTGATCACCCGCGGCGCGCTGACCACCTTCTCCATCGCCAATGACATCGCCAAGTACTTCGCGATCATCCCGGCGATCTTCGTCGGCGCCCTGCCGGGGCTGCAGGCGCTGAACATCATGGGCTTGCACTCGCCAGCCTCGGCGGTGCTCTCAGCGGTGATCTTCAACGCGATAGTCATCGTCTTCCTGGTGCCGCTGGCGCTGCGCGGTGTGAAGTACCGTCCGATGAACGCGGCCAAGACCCTGGGCCGCAACATCATGATCTACGGGCTGGGCGGCATCATCACGCCGTTCATCGGCATCTGGCTGATCGACCAGCTGGTCCGCTTCATCCCCGGATTCTAACTACCTGAAACTCAAGGAAACACCATGAAATTCTTCAGCAGTTCCTCCAGCCGCACGGCCCTTGCCTCGGTACGGGCCATCGCGGTGCTGACCCTGGTGCTCGGCATGGGGTACACGACGCTGATCACCGGGATCGGGCAGCTGATCCTGCCCGCCCAGGCCAACGGGTCAATGATCACCAACCAGCAGGGGGACACCGTCGGTTCGGCGCTGATCGGGCAGGCCTTCACCGATCAGCAGGGCAAGCCGCTGCCACAGTACTTCCAGACCCGTCCCTCGGCCGCCGGCGACGGCTACGACGGCGCATCCTCCTCGGGAAGCAACCTGGGCCCGGAGAATCCGGAGCTCATCGAGCAGATTGCGCAGCGGAAGAAGAACATCGCCGAGTTCAACTCGGTGCCGGAATCTCAGGTGCCGGCGGATGCGCTGACCGCCTCCTCTTCCGGGCTGGATCCCCATATCAGCACGCACTATGCGCAGATCCAGCAGGAGCGTGTTGCCACGGCCCGTGGGCTTGATATTGCTAAGGTTCGAGCATTGGTGGAAAAGTACACCAAAGCTCCCGACCTTGGTTATCTCGGCGAGCCGGTGGTCCAGGTGCTTGAGCTGAATCTTGCGCTGGACCAGATACAGCGAGGATAAGTGATGGGCGCAAGGGGTCGGCTCAGGGTGCTGCTTGGGGCGGCCCCGGGCGTAGGCAAGACCTACGCAATGCTCGAGGAAGGGCAGCGGCTCATCGAGGACGGGCACGATGTGCAGATCGGGTTCGTCGAGACCCACGGCCGGGCCGGCACCGCCGGCCGCGTGGGGCAGATTCCGGTCATACCCCGCCAGCTGGTCAACTATCAGGGTGTGGACCTGGCGGAGATGGACATTGACGCGGTGCTGTCGGTGCATCCGCGGATCGCACTGGTGGACGAACTGGCGCATACAAATGTTCCCGGCTCGCGCAATGACAAACGCTGGCAGGACGTGGATGAACTGCTGGAGGCCGGCATCGACGTGATCACCACGGTGAACATTCAGCATATCGAATCGCTGAACGATGTGGTGGAAAAGATCACCGGGGTGCCGCAGCGCGAGACGCTGCCCGACAGCTTCCTGCGCCGCGCCGACCAGATCGAGGTCATCGACCTGGCACCGCAGGCGCTGCGCGACAGGCTGGCAGGCGGGGTGGTCTATCCCGCTGAACGCATCGACGCTGCCCTGTCCAACTACTTCCGCCTGGGTAATCTCACAGCACTGCGCGAGCTTGCGCTGCTCTGGCTTGCCGACGAGGTGGACCAGGCGCTGCAGGCCTACCGCAGCGAGCATCGCATCGAGGCCACGTGGGAAGCCCGCGAGCGCGTGGTCGTGGCCCTTCCCGGAGGCCCCGAGGGTGAAACGCTGCTGCGCCGCGGCGCACGGGTGGCAGCCCGTTCGGCCGGCGGCGAGCTGTTCGCCGTGCACGTCACCGGGCAGGACGGGCTGGAGCCGCTGAATCCTGCGGCCCTGGCCCAGCAGCGCGCCCTGGTGCAGAAGCTGGGCGGCACCTTCCACCAGATCGTCGGGGACGATGTGCCGCAGGCCCTAGTTGAATTCGCCAAGTCCTTGAACGCGACCCAGCTGATCATCGGTGTCAGCCGTCGTGGACGGATCGCGGCGGCGCTGAGCGGGCCAGGCATCGGCGCCACGGTGATCCGGGAATCGGGGGACCTGGACGTGCACATCGTGACCCACGCTGCGGCCGGCGGCAGGTTCACGCTGCCGCCCCTGGGCGGTGCCCTGTCGCTCAAGCGCCAGGTCGTGGGGTTCGTCTTCGCGCTGCTCGCAGGCCCACTGCTGACCTGGTTCCTGTCCGTCTTCCGCAGTGCCGAGTCGATCACCAGCGACGTGCTTTCCTACCAGTTGCTGGTGGTGCTGGTCGCGCTGGTCGGCGGTTTCTGGCCGGCGATCTTTGCCGCGGTGCTCTCCGGGCTGACCCTTGACTACTTCTTTGTCTCTCCGCTGTATACGATCACCATCGCCGAGCCGCTGCATGCGCTGGCGCTGGTGCTCTACGTGCTGGTGGCCATCGTGGTCAGCGTTGTCGTGGACCTTTCGGCAAGGCGTTCGCGGCAAGCCAGACGTTCGAGCGCCGAATCCGAGCTGATCCAGATGGTGGCCAACACGGTGCTTGAACGCGAGGACCCTGTCAGCGCGCTGGTGGAGCAAACTCGGGAGGTCTTCGGCCTGGCCCGCGTGCAGGTGCTCGCGGACGACACGGTACTGGCCAGCAGCGGCCAGACGGAAGCCCAAGCCGAACCGGCGGTGATTCCGCTGACCGATGACACAACGCTGCAGATCGAGGGCAGGGACTTATCTGGTTCGGAACGCCGGTTGTTGTCGGTGATCGTTTCCCAGCTTGAGTCCGCGCTGGAGCGCGAGCGCCTGAGGCAGGCGGCCGAGCAGATTGAACCGCTGGCCGCCTCGGACAAGATCCGCGGCGCGCTGCTCTCCGCACTCAGCCATGACCTACGACGGCCGCTGGCCGCGGCGACCGCCGCTGTGGGAGGGCTGAAGGAAGTAGGCGATGAACTCTCTGCGGATGACCGGGCCGAGCTGATCGACGCTGCCCGTCTAAGTCTTGCCTCCCTGTCCGAGCTGGTCAACGACCTGCTGGATGTCACCCGGCTGCAGGCCGGGGTGATCAGCCTGATCACCGTGCCCACCGATCCCGCCAGTGTTATAGCCGGTGCCCTTGACGAGCTGAATCCGGGGCCAGCATTGGTGCGCGTGAACCTGGGCCATGAGGAGAACGACATCGATTGCGACTCGGCGTTGCTGCAGCGGGTGGTGGTCAACCTGCTGACCAATGCCCTGCGCCATCAGCCAGAAGGTTCGCCGACGCTGATCACCACGAGCGTCTTCCTGGAAACGCTGGAAATCCGTGTGGTGGATAACGGTCCCGGGATTCCTGCCGAACGGTTGGAGGATGTTTTCGTACCCTTCCAGCGGTTGGGGGATACCGACAACTCGACTGGTCTGGGCCTTGGGTTGGCGTTGGCTCGCGGCTTTGTCGAGGCGATGCATGGAAAACTGGTACCCGAAGAAACCCCTGGCGGCGGCCTGACCATGGTGATCTCGCTTCCTCGGGTTCAGCGCAAGGGCCCAGGAGCAGAAGAACTGCAGGAGGATTCATGAAAATACTCATCGCCGACGATGACCAGCAGATTCTGCGCGCACTGCGCATCACCCTCACCGCGAAGAAATACACGATCATTACCGCCGCCGACGGCACTACGGCACTGAACGCGGCCATTGAACATCAGCCTGATCTGTTTCTGCTGGATTTGGGCATGCCGGGGCTTGACGGGGTCGAGGTCATCCAGGGAATCCGTGGCTGGTCGCAGGCGCCGATTCTGGTGTTGTCGGGGCGCACCAGCCCCACCGACAAGGTCCAGGCCCTCGACGCGGGAGCGGACGACTACATCACCAAGCCCTTTTCCATCGAGGAGCTGCTGGCCCGGCTGCGGGCGCTGACTCGGCGCATCCGAAGCGACGAGAGCGTCCCTGTTGTCAAGCTGGGGCCGGTGACGGTTGATCTGGCGGCGCGCATCGTGACTCGGGAAGGTCCAGAAGGCATCAAAGGAATCTCGCTGACGCCTACGGAATGGCAGGTGCTGGAGATCTTGATCCGCAATGTCGGCAAGGTGGTGACCCGCCAGGATTTGTTGACAGCGATCTGGGGGACCGAGCACGCCATGGACAGCGGGTACCTGCGCTTGTATATCTCGCAGCTGCGCAAGAAGATCGAGGTCAATCCGGCCAAGCCGGTATTCATCTCTACAGCCTCGGGCATTGGCTACCGCATGGACGGTATCTCCTGAGGGCTAGGCTCTGGCGGCCCGAATGATCTGCCGGGCCCCGGAGATGAAGATCTCCCGGTGGTCGAGTTCAAGGATCTCATTGCGCAGCGAGCTGACCAACGGGGTGGTGCGGGGGTCGGCCAGCAGCGGACCGCTGAACCATTCTCTGCCTTCCGGATCCGAGGCTTCGACGTGGCTGATGGCCAGGCTTGCAGCCCCGGAGAGGACGTAGGATCCGAAGATGGCATATTGCTCGGCCAGAGCCTTGCCCTCCAATCCTGCCTGAGAGAAGCAGCCGAGCATTAATTCGATGCTGTCGAGTTCGCCCTGGCCGCTGGTGGTCAATACCGTTGCGGAAGCAGCGATCGCCGGGTGCTCCAAGAAGACATCCAGGGTGTGCACGGCGAATTCCTCAAGGCACAGATCCCACTGTTCGATGGGTGTCTGCAGCCGTTGCAGCGCCATCTTGAACGCCCGATCCAGCAGCTCCTGCATGAGCGAATCTTTGTTCAGGAAGTGGCGGTAGATCGCGGTTGGATCGACGCCCATCTCTGTTCCCAGCTCGCGGAAGGTGAGGTTGGTGGTGGTCTGCCGCGACGCCAGGCGCAGGGCGGCGGCAACGTAGGCTTCGCGGTCAAGCGAGGCTTTCGCTCCGCGCTTGCTTGATGCTTTGGTTGCCATGTTGCCTACTTCCTCTTGATCTGGAATACCGAATGCTTCTCCCCGGTCATCTTACATTTCATCTTTGACAGCAATCTTGTCAACACCATTGACATCATTATTTACCTTTGCTTAGTCTCTTAGCTAAACACTCGAAGAGACGGGCGTCACAATTGATCGCGACGGCCTCATGGGGAATGTGCACTTCGAGGTATAGCTCGCAGCGAGGGAGACCGGAATGAGAACGAAGCTAGCAACCGTGGCGGTGGTGGCCAGTGCCGCCTTGGCGCTCACCGCCTGTGGTGGTTCCGCCAACCAGGCGAAGAACGCTGACGGGCCGAAGTACGAAATTACAGATCAGACAGCCGCCGCCAGTGGTGAGCTGGATCAGGTCACCTGGGCGACCTATGCGGAACCAATGTCGCTGGACTACGCCTACGCCTTCGACTATGCGGATAACCAGGTGCTCTCCAATGTCTGCGAATCTTTGCTGCGCTTGAATCCGGACCTGTCGGTTTCCCCGGGCCTTGCTACCGAATGGAAGAACACCAGCCCCACGACGTGGGTCTTCACCATCCGTGACGGCGTGACCTTCCACGATGGCGGCACCATGACCGCGGATGACGTCGTGGCGTCGATGAGCCGCCACATGGATCCAGCGGTGGGCTCCTTCTGGTACTCCGTCTACCAGAACGTCAAGAGCATCAAGAAGACCGGTGACAACGAAGTCACCGTCACCACTAAGATTCCAGATGCCCTCTTCGCAGAATCGATGTCCGGGGCGGCCGGTGTCGTTGAATCGGCGAAGACCCTGAAAAAAGTGGGTCGAGACTACGGCAACGCCAAGGGCGGGGTGAATTGCACCGGCCCATTCGCCTTTGGCAAGTGGCAGAGCGGCGAGAAGATCTCGCTGACTCGCTATGACAACTACTGGGATAAGGATCTGAAGGCCAAGACCAAGAATCTTGACTTCGTCATCATGACCGACCCGGTGGCGCGCGTGAATGCGATGAAGTCCGGCGAGGTGGACGGAAGCTGGCTCGTTCCTGCCAACGCCATCGATGAGCTCAAGGGTTCGGGCTCAGGTCAAATGTACTTCGGGCCAAACTCCGCCACGCAGATGCTGGTGGTCTCCAACCTCGAAGGTCCGCTCGGCAAGCCGGAGGTGCGCAAGGCGCTGCTGATGGCCATCGACCGCAATGGTCTGGCCCAAGCCGCAACCATGGGCTATGGCAAGCCGACGAACTCGTTCACCAACGAATCGGTGTGGGCGCAGGCCGATGAGGCTACCGCCAAGGAAGCCTTCGAGAATTTGCAGGACTATCCATATGATCTGGACGCCGCCACCAAGATCATCGAAGAGCAGGGGGTCAAGGGCCAGGAGATCACCATCACCACCGCCCCCATGGGCAATGACTTCGCTGTAGTTGCCCAGGCTACGGCGGCTGCCGCAGAGTCCATTGGGCTGAAGGCGAAGATCAATACGGTGACCCCGAATGCCTACTCTGCACTGTTCTCGGATCCCGAGGCGCGCAAGGGCACAGATTTGTACTTCACCAGCTGGTATCTTTCCATCGGTGATCCGCTGGAGATGTTCTCCATTCTGCGCACCGGAGACTTCTCCAATTATGGAAATTGGTCCGACAAGGCATTCGATGCGAATACGAATGCCGCGCTTGAGACCATGGACCAGCAGGAACGCTTCAAGAAGTCGTTGACCTCGCAGAAGATCACCAACGAGCAGATTCCATGGCTTCCGCTCTACGAGACGCCGAACTACCTGTGGATGAGTGACAAGGTCAGCGGCCCCTCGCCTTCGGTGAACTTCTTGTACTACCCGTGGGCGGCACAGCTGGGTGCCAAATAGCTGAATCCTGCGCCCAAAGGGCCATTACCTTTCAGTCGATGAAAGGTGATGGCCCTTTGCGGTTGCGGCGTCGATGATTTGGGCTGCTCCGGCGAGAAAAAGCGATTCATTATCGAGCTTCAGGATTTCATCCTGCAGCGCGGAGGTCAGCCGGTGGCGCCCCGGATCGGTGACGAGTTCCCCAGCAAACCATGCGGGGGAGCTTGATGCTGAGCCATCGAGATTTTCCCTAGCCAGGCCGGTGGAGCTGGAGATGACATAGGAGACGAAGCGCGCGTACTGCCCGGCCAACTCCGCTCCGCTCAACCCCGCCCGGGCGAAGCATTCGAGCATCAGTTCCATGCAGGCCAGTTCTCCTGGCCCGCGGGTAGTGACGGTTCCAGCTACCGCGGCAATCGGCGGGTAGGTCCTGAAGGTCTGCAGGGTGTGCAGCGCAAATTCAACGAGCCGCTGCTTCCACTGCGCTACCGGCGTCTTGGTTTGTTCGACAACCTGCTGCAGGATGCGGTCCAGCAGCGCGGCAAAGAAATCTTCGCGGGTTCGAAAATGCCGATAGATTGCGGTGGCGTCCACACCGAGGTCCTTGCCGATGTCTCGGTAGGTCAGGGAGGTGGCCGCGGAATTCAGTGCCAAGCGCAGGCCGGAGCGGATGAATGCTTCCCGGTCCAGGACGTGTTTTTTGGGATGGCCAAGGACGGCTGGCACTGTGGTTCACGGTCCTTTCAACGTCGGATTTAGGGCTGGAAATCGAATTGTCAGCCATCCAAGGTTCTCTCGCGGCAACGTGTCTGTCAACGCCGTTGACAGACACGTTGATCATCCAATAGTGTCTTACCCAACAAGCTCTTGAGAGAAGGATCACAGATGTCTGCTGCAGCTCAGGTCGCATTCCGCAATGGAAGCATCTTCACCGGTACCGGCCAGCCCATCTCGGGCCACGTAGTGCTGGTCAACGACGGAAAAATCAGTGCAGTTGTTGAAGAATCCCAGGCCGCCGAATTCATCGACGCAAGCACCGAAGTGATTGATCTGGACGGCGCACTGCTGACCCCCGGCTTCCAGGACTCGCACATGCACCCGGTCTCCGGCGGCACCGAACTGCTGCAGTGCAACCTCTCCGAGGCGCAGAGCGTCCAGGAAGTCATCGACACCATCGCCGCCTACGCGGCGGCGAACCCGGAGCAGGAATGGATTGTCGGTGGCGGCTGGTCCATGGACCACTACGCCGGCGGAGCACCATTGGCCTCACTGATCGATTCGGTGGTTCCCGATCGTCCGGTGGCATTCCACAGCCGCGACCACCACTCGATGTGGGCCAACTCGGAAGCGCTGCGCCGAGCAGGCATCACCGCGCAAACCGCTGACCCCTCCGATGGACGCATCGAACGCCTTCAGGACGGCAGCCCGGCAGGCACCCTGCATGAAGGCGCCATGGGCCTAGTTGAGGCGATCACCCCGGAGCTCACCGAAGACTTCGCGCTCGCCGGCCTGCTCAGAGCCCAGGAAGACCTGCTCGCCCAGGGCATCACCGGCTGGCAGGACGCAATGATCAACGAATACAACGGCACCGACTCACTGGCCACCGTTTACGAGCGCGCCATTGCCGAGGGCAGCCTGCGCGTGCGCGTGCGCGGCGCCCAGTGGTGGAAGCGCGACCAGGGTCTGGAGCAAATTCCCGGCATGATTGCCCTGCGTGAACAGGCGGCGGTCCTGAACCTGCCTGAACGCTACAGCCTGGGCACCGTGAAGATCATGGTCGACGGCATTGCGGAGAACTTCACCGCGGCAATGATCGAGCCCTACCGCGACAAGTGCGGCCATGCTACCGAGAACAACGGCATCTCCTTCATCTCGGCCGAAGACCTCGCCACCTATGTCACCGCGCTGGACAAGGAAGGCTTCCAGGTTCACTTCCATGCGCTGGGCGACCGCGCGGTGCGCGACGCCTTGGACGCTGTGGCCGCTGCCCGCAAGGCCAACGGCCCCTCGGCCAACCGCCACCACCTGGCCCACCTGCAGATCGTCAGCAAGGACGACGCGGCCCGCTTCGTCGAGCTGGACGCCACCGCAAACCTGCAGCCGCTGTGGGCCTGCCACGAGGACCAGCTCGACGAGCTGACCCTGCCGTTCATGCCGCACAGCGCCCAGGACCGCCAGTACCCCTTCGGCGAGATCCACGCCAGCGGCGCCCGCCTGGCCGCCGGCAGCGATTGGCCGGTGTCCAGCGCCAACCCGCTGGAAGGATCGCATGTGGCGGTGAACCGCATTGCCCCGGAAAACCAGAGCGTTCCCCTGGGCGGGGAAGCACAATGCCTGAGCCTGAAGACCATCCTCGCCGCGTACACCTCCGGCACCGCCTACGTAAACCATTTCGACGAGGTTGCCGGGCACATCGCCGAAGGCTTCGCCGCCGACCTGGTCGTTGTTGCACCGAACCCCTTCGAGGTCCCTGCCGAGCAGATCTACCGCAGCCAGGTGCGCTCCACCTGGATCGATGGCAAGTGCGTCTACCGCGCCTCGGATCTGGCTGAACCAGTGAACGCACGCTAGGAACCACAGTTCAATGAAGAACAACGCACTGAAACTCACCGCCGCCGCTGCCAGCATGCTGATGCTTGCCAGCTGCGGTTCGGCCAGCGGCACCATGGTCGACAAGCCGGTCATGAACTTGACCGATTCAACCCCCGCGGCCGCCGGGGAGCTGGATACCCTGAAGTGGTCGCTGTACTCCGAGCCGTTCTCGCTGGATTACGCCTACGCCTTCGACTACTCGGACAACCAGGTGCTGGCGAACATCTGCGAACCTCTGCTGCGCCTGAACCCCGACCTGTCGGTGTCGCCGGGACTCGCCGAAAAGTGGGAGAACCCCACCCCTACCGCCTGGGTCTACACGATCCGTGAGAACGTCAAGTTCCACGACGGCAGCACCCTGACCCCCAAGGACGTTGTGGCATCGCTGAACCGCCACCTGGATCCTGCCGTCGGCTCCTCCTGGTACAGCGTCTTCGCGAATGTGAAGAGCATCAAAGCCACTGGCGATAACCAGGTCACCATCACCACGGTGAAGCCCGACGCACTGCTCAACGAATCGCTCTCCGGCGCCGCGGGCGTGGTTGAATCGGCGGCCACGCTGAAGAAGCTGGGCGGCGACTACGGCAATGCCAGCGGCGGGGTCAACTGCACCGGACCATACCAGCTCGATGAATGGAGCAGCGGCGAAAAGCTGAAGCTTTCAAGCTTCGACAGGTACTGGGACAAGGACCTGAAACCCAAGGCGAAGAACCTCGAGTTCGTCATCATGACCGATCCGGTGGCCCGCGTGAATGCGCTGAAGTCGGGGGAGATCGACGGCGGCTGGATGATTCCGTCCAACGCCATCAACGAACTGCAGGCTACCGGAGCCGGAAACATGTACTTCGGCACCAACTGTGCGGTCAGCTCCCTGGTGGTTTCCAATCCGGCAGGGCCCCTGGGGGACCAGCGGGTGCGCGAGGCGCTGCTGCGTGCGATCGACCGCAACGGCCTGGTTATGGCCGCCGAATCCGGATATGCGACGGCTACCGACGCGCTGACCTCCGAATCGGTCTGGGGACAACAGCCCGACCAGGTGCAGAAACAGGCCTTCGACGAGCTCAACGCCTACCCCTATGACCTGGACAAGGCCAAGGAGCTGGTGAAGCAGGCGGGGGCCGAAGGCAAGGAAATCACCATCACCACCGCCCCGATGGGCAATAACTTCAACGTGGTGGCCCAGGCCACCGCCGCGGCGGCGGAATCCATCGGGCTGAAGGCGACGATCAACACCGTCACCCCGAATGCCTACACCTCGCTGTTCTCCGATCCTGCCGCGCGTGAAGGCACCGACCTGTTCTTCACCAACTGGTACCTTTCGGTGGGCAACCCGCTGGAAATGTTCTCGATCCTGCGCACCGGAGACTTTGCGAACTACGGCAATTTCTCCGACGCAGAATACGACAAGGCTGTGAACCAGGCGCTGTTCAGCAAGAACCCCGAAGGGGAGTCGAAGAACGTGCTCAAGGCGCAGCAGATCCTCAACGACCAGCTGCCATGGCTGCCGTTGTATGAAACCCCCACCACGCTGTGGATGAGCGACCGGGTGACCGGAACCGACGTTTCGGTGAACTACCTCTACTACCCTTGGGCGGCCCAAATTGGCGCAAAGTAACCTCGCAACAGCACTGCCTGAGGCACGTGCGCGCGCAGACAAAGAATCAATGCTGCTGGCAAACCTGAAAATGATTGCCATGAAGCTGTTCAGCTTCGTCTTCACCGTCTTCATTTCATCGGTGATCGTGTTCTTCTCCCGCTGGCTCGTGCCGGGGGATCCGATCAGCTTTTTGCTGCGCGGGCGCAGCCCCAACCCGGAGGCCATTGCCGAGGTGACGGCGATTTACGGTCTTGACCAGCCTCCGGTGCAGCAGTACATCAACTGGATCACCGGTGTGCTGCACGGCGACTTCGGCCGCTCGCTGCAGTACCGCCAGGACGTGAGCGATGTGATTCTGGACCGCCTGCCGGTCACCCTCGGCCTGGTGGTCATGGCAGGTCTCATGATCGCGGTGCTGGGTCTGGCGGCGGGCATCTGCGCCGCCCTGTTCCGCGGCAGCTGGATCGACCGCAGCATCATCGCCACCATGTCCGCCCTGGCAGCCATCCCGTCCTTCGTCGGCGCGATCGTGCTGATCGCGATCTTCTCCATCCAGCTGGGCATGTTCCCCTCCTTCGGCTCCGGCGAAGGGTTCTGGGACATGGTCTACCACCTGGTGCTTCCGTCGCTGGCGCTGGCGCTGTCATTCATTGCGGTGGTGGGCCGCGTGACCCGTTCGGCAATGATGGAGCAGTTTTCCCGCGAACACGTCGAGGTGGCCCGCTCCCGCGGCGTCACCGAAAAAGCCGTGGTCTTCCGCCACGTGCTGCGCAACTCGCTGGGCCCGATCATGACGGTCTCCGGCCTGCTGGTCGCTGGCCTGCTGGTGTCCTCGGCCATCGTTGAACAGGCCTTCGGCCTGGCTGGCCTGGGATCCCTGCTGGTGTCCTCGGTCGACCGCCTTGACTTCCCCGTGGTGCAGGCCATCGTGCTGATCGTCGTCACCGCATTCGTCGCCATCAACACCCTGGTTGATTTGCTCGGCCCGGTAGTTGACCCACGCCTGAAGGCAGGAAAGGGAGCCCGATGAGCATCCAAGAAGCACCGCGCAAGGCGATCAGCCGCCTGAGCCTGCACCGCACCCGCTGGGGTCTGCTGGTTTCCACCATTTTTGCTGTTGTCGTGGTCCTCGCCGCGATCTTCGCACCGCTGGTGGCGCCCTACCCGCCGGCGGCGGTCGACCTGCTGAACGTGAACTCCGCCCCGAGCGCGGCCCACCTGCTGGGCACCGACGCGCTGGGCCGCGATACGCTCTCCCGCCTGATCTATGGCGGCCGCACAGCGCTGGCGGGCCCGATTTTCGTCATCCTGCTCTCCACCATCCTCGGGGTACTGCTGGGACTGTGGGCCGGCTGGGCCGGGGGATTCATCGACGCGGTGATCACCCGCGTCTTCGACATCGTGCTGGCCTTTCCCGCACTGCTGCTGGCAATCCTTGCGGTGGCGCTGTTCGGCAAGGGCCTGACCGCCCCGATCATCGCGATGTCCATCGCCTACACGCCGTATATCGGCCGATTGACCCGACAGCTGGTTTCGGGTGAAAAGAACCGCCAGTACGTTTCCGCCTACCAGGTGCAGGGCTTTGCCCCGGGCTGGGTGGCCACCCGCGCGGTCCTGCCGAATGTGATGGGCGTCGTCGGCTCGCAGACCACGCAGAACTTCGGCTACGTGCTGGTCGAGCTGGCGGCCCTGTCCTTCCTAGGCCTGGGCATCCAGCCGCCGACCCCCGACTGGGGCAGCATGATCAACGAGGGCCAGAGCGCACTGGTGGCAGGCAACTTCCTGCCGGCGTTCATTCCTTCGCTGGCAGTGGTGCTGATCGTGGTGTCGGTTAATTCAATTGGTGGTTGGCTTTCAGATAAGTTGGGAGACCCGTTCGCATGAGCCTGTTAGAAATCGATGCACTGGGCATTGACATCCGCGTCAACGGGCTGACCACCCGGCTGCTGCACGACGTGTCGCTGCAGATCAACAACTCGGAGACCGTCGCACTGGTCGGCGAATCCGGGTCCGGCAAGTCGCTGACCGCCCGCGCGGTGCTCGGCCTGCTTCCTTCCCATTCAACGACCCACGGCTCCATCATGCTCGGCGGCACCGAAATCCTCGGCGCCTCCAAGACCGATCTGCGCCAGGTGCGCCGCAACACCGCAGCCATGGTGTTCCAGGACCCGCGCTCCTCGATCAACCCGGTGCGCACCCTCGGAGCGCACCTGATCGAACCGATGATGCAGGTGCCTGGGGCCAACCGTGCACAGCTGGAGAAGCGTGCAGTGCAGCTGCTGGGCTCCATGGGATTGACCAACCCCGAGGCGCGCATGAAGCAGTATCCGCACGAGCTGTCCGGCGGCATGCTGCAGCGCGTGATGATTGCCGGTGCGCTGATGAACGATCCGCAGCTGCTGATCTGCGACGAGTCCACCACCGCCCTGGACGTCACCACCCAGGCGGCGGTCATGGATCTGTTGTCCACCGCCGTGCGCGAACGCCAGATGGGCATGCTGTTCATCACCCACGACCTTGCGCTGGCCGCATCCATCGCGGACCGCACCTACGTGCTGCGCCGCGGCGAGGTACAGGAAGCGGGAGACACCCGCCAGGTGTTCACCCAGCCAGTGGCCGAGTACACCAAGAAGCTGATCGCCTCCACCCCGTCCATGCGTTCGGGCCCGGCGGCGGGAGTGCACAGCCTGCCGGAGTCCGAGGGCTCGCAGCCGGTGCTCCAGGTGGAGAACGCCTTCAAGACCTACCACCCGCACGGTCAGCCGGCGGTGAAGGCGGTCCAGGATGTGTCCATCTCCATCCCCGCTGGCGGGGGCCTGGCCATCGTCGGCGAATCGGGGTCCGGCAAGTCCACGCTGGGACGCATCGTTGCAGGCCTGGAGGATTTGGATTCGGGCACCATGAGTGTTGCCGGCAACCAGAGCGAAAAGGGCTCGGCCAAGGAACGCCGACTGGCCCGGGCTTCGCGGGTGCAGATGGTCTTCCAAGATCCATACCAGTCCCTTGACTCACGCATCACCCCGGCCAAGGCCTTGGAGCGGGTGCTGAAGCTGCACTACAAGCTGGATGCTAGGGCCATGCGGGCACGCATCAAGGAACTGCTTGAAAGCGTGGGCCTGGAAGAAAAGCACGCGAACCTGCTGCCGCGCAAGCTGTCGGGAGGCCAGCGCCAGCGCGTCGCCATTGCCAAGGCCATGGCTCTGAACCCGCGCCTGCTGGTGCTCGATGAAGCCACCAGCGCGCTGGACGTTTCGGTTCAGGCCCAGGTGCTTGAACTGGTGAACACGCTGCGCCGCGAACACGGGGTGGCGGTGCTGTTCATCAGCCATGATCTGGGGATTGTCGGAGAAATCTGCGACGAGCTGGTCGTGGTGCAGTCCGGCTGCATCGTTGAATCCGGCCCCACTGGCCAGGTGCTGAACCACCCGGCCCACGATTACACCAAGTCGCTGCTGGCCTCCGTGCCGCGTCCGCGCTGGGAGTCCGAGAACCCCACCCGTGAACCGGCAGAAAACACCTCCTACTAAAGAAACAGTGATGACTACATCTACGCCGACCTTCTTCGAACAGGCCGAACAAACCATCGACCCAGCCCTCACCGCCACCTCACTCAGGGAAACCAAGCGGGCAGTCTACTGGCTCGATGACCCGAACCGGCCAGCACCCCGCCCTAAACTCACCGAACACACCACCGCAGACCTGCTGGTGGTCGGCGGCGGCTACACCGGATTATGGAGCGCCCTGCAGGCCAAGGAACGCCACCCCGAAGCCACCGTGGTGCTGCTGGAAGCCGGATGGGTCGGCGACGAAGCCTCCGGACGCAACGGCGGCTTCTGCGAAGCATCGCTGGTGCACGGTGAATCCAACGGTGAAAACCACCTCCCCGAAGAGAACGCCCGCCTGACCGAACTCGGTAAAGAAAACCTCGCCGAGCTCATCGACACCCTCCACCGCTACAACATCGACTGCGACCTGATCCAAGATGGCTCCCTGAGCGTGGCCATCGAACCGCACCAGGACCAGTGGCTGCGCGAGGAAGCCAACGGCGAGGACGTCTTCTACCTGGACCGGGAAGAGACCTCGAAGATGATCCGCTCCGACGCGTTCCTCTCCGGTTCCTGGTCCACGGCAGATACGGTGCTGGTGCACCCGGCCAAACTGGTCTGGGGCCTGCTGACGGCCTGTGAAGAACTCGGCGTGAAAGTCTACGAGCAGTCCCGCGTGGACTCCCTGTCAGAGCAGGGAGACCTTGTTGCCGCGGCCACCGCAGACGGTCAGGTGCTGGCCAAGAAGGTCATCTTGGGCACCAATGTGTTCCCTTCGCTGCTCAAGCGCAACGCGTTGATGACCGTCCCGGTCTACGACTACGCCCTGGTCACCGAGCCGCTCACCGCAGTCCAGCGTGAGGAGATCGGCTGGGAGAAGCTCACCGGGCTGGCCGATCTGAACAGCCGCTTCCACTACTCGCGGCCGATCATTGACGAGCAGGGAGACTTCCGCATCCTCTACGGCGGCTATGACGCCCTGTATTTCTTCGGTGGCAAGGTAGACCGCAAGCACTACAACAGCGAAGACACCTACACCCGCCTGGCCGCGCACTTCTTCGCGACCTTCCCGGCCTTGGAGGGCTTGAAGTTCTCCCATGCCTGGGGTGGTGCGATTGATTCCTGCAGCCGGTTCTTCTCCTTCTTTGACCTGGCCTATGACGGCAAGGTCGCCTCCGCGGCCGGGTTCACCGGGCTGGGGGTGGGGGCTACCCACTTCGCGGCGAAGGTCATGCTCGACCTGCTCTCGGGTGAAACAACGGAGCTGACCGAGCTGAAAATGGTGAAGAAGAAGCCGCTGCCCTTCCCTCCAGAACCCGCCGCGTGGCTGGGTGTGAAGATGATGACCGGGGCCATGGCCGCCTCGGATCGCAACGAAGGCAAGCGGGGGCTGTTTTTGCGGACCATGGACGCGATCGGGATGGGGTTTGATTCATGATCAGCAACACCAGTGTGTTTGACGGTTATGAGGACACCCGCAGCCTCAACGCTTTGGAGGTGGTGTTGGTGCCTGAGCCGGTGGACGCGGCCCAGCTGGTGGACGGCACCCCGAGCACCGCGGTGCACGGGCTGGGTGAAATCTTCGGGGTCGAGTTCGGGCTGTGGGAGATGACCGAAGGCGCGATGCAGGACGTTGAGGCGGAGGAATTGTTCATCGTGCTGGCCGGCAGGGCGACGGTCACGGTGCATGCTGTGAACGGGTTTGCGGAGCAGGTCTTTGATTTGGTGGCGGGCAGCGTCTGTCATTTGCGGGAGGGGATGCACACGACCTGGGTGGTGGATCAACCGCTGCGCAAAATCTACCTCGCCAAATAGCAAAACTGCATGACAAAGCCGCATGAACAGAATTTCTGTTCATGCGGCTTTGGGTGTTCATTGCTTCCAAGTACAAGGAAGGCCGGATGCCAGGTGACGGATTAGATCTTGTGGTTCAGCCGCAGCTTTACCTGTGATTCCTCTTCCTGTACCCCGTGCACCGGGAGCCTTTGCACGCTTGGACCGGAAAGCACCTCGCCGGTCCTTACATCGAAGCGGCAGCCGTGGGACTGACATAGCAGTTCATAGCCTTCTAGCAGGCCCGCCGACAGCGGGCTCACCCCCTGCGGGCAGAGGTCGTCAAAGGCATAGAGCCTGCCGTCCACACGCGCCACCGAAACTCGATGCTTCACGTCTTCCAAATAGTAGGGAACGACGTAACCTTCACTGATTTCGGAAGCTGGTCCTAAAGTACGCATTCCGTCGTGCGATGTCATTGTCTCTTCACCTCAGTAAGGGTACTCGGGGATCGTGTCTTCCGCGGTGGCATCTAGACGCAGCTCACCGGGCGCACCTGCCGGAACAATAGGTCGGTGCGGCATGATCGGCGTGATCCTTTCGTAGCCCGAACCCAGCGGCGGTCGCTGATCATCTTCGCCCTTGTTGGGCCACAGCGACATGGCACGCTCTGCCAGAGCCGTGATGAGCAACGACGGGTTGACGCCCGGATTCGCCGGCATGACGGACCCGTCCATGACGTGCAGGCCCGGGTAGCCGAAGACGCGCTGATAGGGATCGACCACGCCCTGCTCCGGGTTGTCTGCAATAGACATGCCGCCGATGAAATGCGCGGAAGCGGTCTTGTTGAAGGTCTCGAAGAGCAAGGCTCCCTGCTCCGCACCCATGCGCGATGCCAGCCGATCGACATACTCTTCGACCACCGGAATGTGGGTGCTTGGAGGCGTTCCGTCACCCTGGCGACTGCGCAACATGCCGTTCTTCCAGTACAGATCAATGGACGTGTCGGTGGTTTGCATGCACAGCATCACCGCCATGCGTTCGGACCAGTGGCGCGGGTCGACGACCTTGAAGACCTCTGCCGGGTTGGTGAAGATCTTCTTGAACCATTCACGCGTTGGATGGTCCTGCTCGCCGTGCTGGTGATAGTTGATCATGAACGCCATGAGATTACTGCCCTTGCCGTAATACACAGGTTCAATGCTGGTGTACGGGTCCGGCCACACACCTGAGGTAATCGATACGGCGCCCGGAGTGATGTGAATCCGTTCCGGATCCTTCTTCCACTGGTCGTAGGGCAGGGTCACCGTCAGCAGCTGCTCGGAATTTGTCCTGGCGCGGTGGCCGAGTTCCGTGGAGATCCCTCCGAGGTTCCCCTTGTCCTGCATGTGGTGCAGGAGCTTGGCCGATCCATAGGCGTGCGCCGATACGATCACCTGCTGTGCTGTGTAGACATTGCGGTCGCGCTGCAGGGCACGGTGAGCCCAGCCCGGATGCCGGGTGTGCACCTCGAAGCCGCCGCCCTCAAGCGGCTTCAGTTCGTGAACCTCATGCAGCTCGTGAACCTTCGCCCCATATTTCTCAGCCAAGTACAGGTAGTTCACGGTCAGCTTGTTTTTGGAGTTGCGTCCGCAGCCGATCATGCAGTCCCCGCAGTTGATGCAACCGGTGCGGCGGGGGCCGACACCGCCAAAGTATGGGTCCTCGGCTTCGATGCCCGGCTTACCGAAATACACGCCCACCGGAGCCCGATTGAAAGAGTGTCCCACACCCATGTCGTCGGCTACGGCCTTCATGTGGCGGTCGACGTCGGTGGGCATATAGGGCACCCGTTCCACGCCGAGCATGCGTCGGGCCTGATCGATGGTCGGGGCCAACTCATCGGCCCAATCGGTGATGTGCGCCCATTCCTTGGCATCGAAGAAGTGCTTTGGCGGCACGTACAGTGTGTTTCCGTATACATGCGAGCCGCCCCCGACGCCTGCTCCGGAGAGCACCAGTACGTCGTCGAGGACTTCTATTTTCTGGACTCCGAACATTTCGGCTTCGGGCTGCCAGAGGAACTTCTTCACATCCCAGCTGGTCTTGGGAATATCCTCGTCGAGCCAGCGTTTCCCGGCTTCCATAATGCCTACGCGGTAGCCCTTTTCGGTGGCGCGCATTGCCGCCACGCTGCCTCCGAATCCGGAGCCAATGACGATGACGTCGTAGTCAAAGTTGTGATTTGGCATCTAAATCCTCCTCTATTCCAGACCCTATAGCAGGCCGGAGAATTCGGATATATTAAGCCAGAAATTCCTTTGGACTTTTCTTGAGGCTAGAGTTTCCATAGCTCTCATCGTGGACATTTTCAATGGCGCACCACCAAAAATAACTGCTTTCCTCTGGCCTTCCGAGCTCGTGACCCGTCGTTGGCTGCCACGCGTTCAGAATTTTCCGGTGCCCCAACACCAGCAATTTCGATGCCATGTAATCTGAGATCAAACATCGACCGGAATCGAACTACGGAGTCGAAATGGCGGCAGAAAACTCGGCAAACAAGGCCACGGTTCGCAAGTATATTGACGGTTTTAATAAGAACGACCATGCGCAGATCCTTTCCTGTCTGACCGAGGACATTGTCTGGACCGTCTACGGTCATTTTCGACTGCAGGGTAAACAGGCCTACGACGCCGCCATCGAAAACGAGAACTTCAGCGGCTATCCGGAGCTGCACATTGTTCGGATGGTAGAAGAAGGCGACACCATCATGGCCGAAATCCACGGGCGCACCCACCGCGCAGCTGGCGACGAGGTCCGCATGGTGATGGGCGAGGTGTTCGTCCTGCGTGAGCACCTGATCTGCGAGCGCCGCGCCTTCGTCATCAATCTCAACGAGGACGACGTTAAATAGCGGCTGCCGGTGCAAACTGAAATATCGTCTACACCGGCTGCGCCAACGGTCCGTGAAGCCTAACTAGACCTTCAGTGCCTGATGAATTTGCGGCCACCAGGTCGGCTGGGTCCACAGATCAAGTTCCTTCTCCAGCGCGGCGCCCAGGGTGAAGACGGTGGCGTCGTCATAGGTGCGTCCCACCAGCTGCACCCCGGTGGGCAGGCCGTTGGGCGCCAGCCCCGAAGGCAGCGCGAGCACCGGGACGCGGCCGATGACATTGAACGGCACCGTCAGCGCCGATTCGATCCAGCTAACCGAGGCTCCGTTGACCTCCAGCAGCGCCGCGGGATCGGGGAAGTCTGCCGCCATGCCTGTCACGCCCAGGGTCGGGCAGAGCAGTGCATCGTAGTCTGCCAGCAAGATGCCCAACGGTTCGTAGACTTCCGCCTCCGCCATCAGGCCCTCGGCAAAGCTGCCAGCCTGGGCAGCGCGTCGGGCAAAGTCCTTGGTGTATTCCATGAGCAGATCGCTGTCCGCGCCCGCCACCTCGGTGATGAACGGCCCCATGATCCCGCCGAAGTGGGACCAGGCTGCAGAGATGATCTTATCCCTGGTCCAGGGCAGGGTCACCTCTTCCACGGTGACCCCTGCGTTGCGCAGCGCCTGGGCCGACTGACGAGTGTTCGCCTCGATCACGGGGTCTACCGGGTAGTCGCCGAGGTTGATGCACAGCGCGACCTTCATGCCCCTGGCGGCCGCGGCCGAGGGCGTCGGCAGCTGCAGGGCGGGGCGCAGGGACGCCTGGTCGGTGTGGTGCGGGCCGGCGATGACGTTCTGCAGCAGCGCAACGTCTGCGACGCTGCGGCCCATCGGTCCGTCGGCGCAATAGGTGTCCTGGTTGAACGGCGCCATGCCCGGGACCCGTCCAAAGGGCGGTTTGAAGCCGACTACGCCGCAGAACGACGAAGGGATGCGGATGCTGCCGCCGATATCCGAACCGGTGGCGAGGATCGATTCGCCGGCCGCCAGCGCCGCACCCGAACCGCCCGAGGAGCCGCCGGGTGTCAGTTCGGTGTTCCAGGGGTTGCGGGTGACGCCCCAGAGCTTCGAATGCGTGTAGGGGGCGCAGCAGAATTCAGGGGTGGTGGTGCGTCCGTGGACTACGGCTCCCGCTTCGAAGATGCGCTCCACGATCGGATGTGAAAGCTCGGCAATGGTTCCCTTTTCGGTCAGCGACCCTTCCTCCGCCTTGTAGCCGGCGATCGGCTGTTCTTCCTTGAGCAGCAGCGGGATGCCTTCCAGCGCGCCAAGGTTTGCCGAACCAGCGGCGAACTTTTTCTCGGATTCTCGGGCGTCTTCGTAGGCGGTATCGAGCATCTGCTCGGTCAGCGCATTGATCGTTGGTTCCGCTTCGGCGGACCGCGCCACCACCGCATCCAAGAGTTCTACGGGGGACAGTTGCCGGTTCCTGAACAGAGTTCCTGCCTGGGTCGCGGTGAGGTGGTGCAGCTGCATCGGTGAAGCTCCATTCATGACGATAAATGAGACGTGCGTCTCAGTGATACCGAGATTATGGATAATCGATCCTAATGTCAACGATGATGACAGTATTGTTTACGTGATGTGGTGAACGCGGTGTACGCCGCCCTTTTCGTTGAGCTGGCCAGTGCAAACAAGGCATGATGGGGGCATGGAGAATTCTGCTGTCCACCCATGGGTCGCCAACTATCAGCCCGGAGTTCCTGCCGAGATTACGCTTCCCACCCAGTCCCTGAGTCATATGTTTGAGCATTCCGTGCAGCAGGCGGGAGACAGCCCCGCGACCGAGTTCTTCGGCCGGCGCATGAGCTACCGGGAGCTGGGCGAGCAGGTGCAGCAGGCGGCGGAGGGACTGCGTCAGCTCGGCGTCCGCGCCGGCGACCGGGTGGCGCTGATCCTGCCGAATTGTCCCCAGCATGTCATCGCGTTCTATGCGGTGCTGCGCATCGGCGCGGTGGTGGTCGAGCACAATCCGCTGTATACCTCGCGCGAGCTGCGCCACCAGTTTGAAGACCACCAGGCGCGCGTAGTGATCGCTTGGGACAAGGTCGTCGCCAACCTCCAGCAGTTCCCGGACGACGTGCCGCTGGACGCGATCGTTGCAGTGAACCTGCTTGAGGCTTTCCCCGTCGTCAAGCGCATCGCGCTGAACCTGCCGCTGAAGAAGCTGCGCGGCACCAAGGCCTCACTGACCGCGAGCACCCGAGGCGCCACCACGTGGAAGCAGTTGCTGAGCCACGGAAACCTCGATCGGGCCCTGCCCTACCCACAGGTGCAAGACCTTGCGGTCATCCAATACACCTCTGGAACGACCGGTCGCCCCAAGGGGGCAATGCTCACCCACTTCAACCTTTATTCCAACGCACTTCAGGGTGAGGCCTGGATGCACGGAGCGCAGGAACGCAGGGAGATCCTCTATGCGATCCTGCCGATGTTCCATGCCTTCGGGATGACCCTGTACCTCACCTTCGGCGTCAAAAAGCAGGGACTGCTGGTGCTCTTCCCGAAGTTCGACCCGGCAATGATCCTCGACGCGTGGAAGAAGTCGCCGGCCACCGTGTACTGCGCGGTACCGCCGATCTACGAGCGCACTGCGCTCGCGGCCAAGGAACGCGGGATGTCCCTGAAATCTGCCAAATACTGCATTTCAGGTGCGATGAATCTGCCCGATCATGTGGTGGAGCTCTGGGAATCGATGTCCGGCGGGTTGCTCGTCGAAGGCTATGGGATGACCGAGTCATCGCCCGTGGCGTTGGGCAATCCCTTCCACCCCAGCCGTCGGACCGGAACCATTGGAGTTCCCTTCCCCTCCACCCTGATGAAGGTCGTCGATCTGGATGACCCAACACGGGAAGTGGAGCAGGGCGAGCCCGGTGAACTGCTGATCAAGGGGCCTCAGGTGTTCAAGGGCTACTGGAACAACGCAGAAGAAACTGCCAAGGCCCTCACCGCCGACGGCTGGCTGCGCACCGGTGATGTGGTCACCGTCGACGAAGCCGGCTTCGCCAAGGTTGTCGACCGGGCCAAGGAGCTGATCATCACCGGCGGATTCAACGTTTCGCCCACCGAGGTGGAGATCGCCCTGCGCCAGCATGCCGATGTCGCCGACGCGGCGGCCTTCGGCAAGCCTTTAGCCCGCGGCGGTGAAATGGTCATGGCGGCGGTGCAGCTGGAGGACGGCGCCGAGTTGAACGAAGAAGAACTGCGCGAGCACTGTCGAAAACTCTTGGCGGCGTACAAGGTGCCCAAACGCATTGTTGCCATCGATGAGATGCCACGTTCAATGCTGGGTAAGATCCTGCGCAAGTAGGTTAAGGATCAGCTCGTCGACACGATCTAGCGGCCCGAGCCGCCGCCTTCCGCTGGCGCTTTGCCAGCAGGGCGGCGGTGGTTTCACATCGCCGGTGCGCAGAGTGTGGGAAGGTTCTCCTGCCTATTTGGCGTTTGTCGCGCTGTCTCTGGCAATGGAACTTAGCAAGGTCAGCGCCTTGCGGACCGAAGCTCGGTGGAGCGCTTCGGGACGCGAGAGCGCGTCGATCTGACGTGCCAATGGCAGATCGCTGAGTGGAAGCAAGGCAATGCCATCGAGGCTTGCTGAGTTCATGGTGTAGCGCGGCATCAGCCCAATGGCCTGGCCCGTGCGAATGATGGTTGCAGCAACGAAAAACTCATTGACCCGATGTGCAATGTCGAGCGGTTGACCATGGCGCACCGCGATGGGAGCCAGCAACTGGGACAGTGGGAAACCCTCATGTACGGATATCCAGCGTTCGCGGGCCAGATCCAGGGTGCTGATACTTTGCCGCGAAGCCAAAGGATGGTTTGTAGCAACAGCGACGTCCAGGGGTTCCGACAGCAGGGCGGTACTTATGACGCGCCCCGGTGGCCACGGCGGATCATGGGGCAGCCGATGGGCAATCACAATGTCGTGGCTCAGCGTCAGCGCAGCAAAATCGGAGCGAGGAACATCTTCATCCGACAAATTGATGGCCGGCATGCCCTGTGTCGCCTCCAACAATGGCGCGAACCAAGCGAGCCCCGCACTGTGGAAGGCCGAGACGCTGACAGGCTCACCAGGATCTGCTAGAAAATCATCTACCGACGAGGCGGCATCCGCCATCGCTGCGGCGACCTTGGTGCCAGCGGCCGCCAGTGCCCACCCCGCCTGAGTCAGTTCCAATCGGCGCCCGCGGCGTGTGGTCAGCGGAGTCTTGAATCCGCGCTGAAGGGTGCTCAGTTGTTGCGAAACGGCAGAGGGCGTCACCATGAGCGCCTCAGCCACGGCAGCGACGCTGCCCCGCTCGCCAAGTTCGCGCAGGATTCGAAGCTCATAGAGTTGCATTAGACAATTCTAAATATTTAGTTCAGTAAGTAAAGATTGTTCTTTAGTGTCAATGCGACAAGCATTGAATCTATGCACGCAAACTACTCAGCTAAAGCCTTGGTTCCCGATCTGCTTCTGATTGCAGTTGCAGCAACCTGGGGAGGAAGCTACCTATCAGCAAAAAACCTGGTTGCCGCTACCGACGTCAATACGGCGTTGACGCTGAGATACGCGGTAGCGCTCATCGGCATGTTGATTTTTCTTCTCATCCGCCGCTCGGCCGTGTTGAGCCGACGAGTAGCCTTTCTTGGGTTCGGGCTAGGTCTCAGTCAGGCGGCGATTCTATGGCTGGAAACCTCCGGAGTTGGTCTGACCAGCTCCAGCAATGCAGGTGTTCTGATCAGCTTGAGTTTGATCCTTACTCCCTTGCTTGAGGTGCTTGTGTTGCGCAGAATCTTGCCGAAGTCCTTCTACTTGATGGCATTGTTGGCGATGCTCGGCGCGTTCTTGCTGGCTTCAGTCGATGGCCTGCGCATTCCAGGATCTGGAGACCTGCTCGTGGTGGCGGCAGCTCTCGTCAGGGCGGTTCACGTGATTGCCACCGCGAAATTTGTGCAATCAGGGGACGATTTGCCGCTAATCGTTGGTTTGCAGATTTTTACCGGGCTGGCGATATTTACCTGTTTGAGCGCATCAGAATTGGCAGTAAATATTAGCCGTATGGGCGGTCCCGCATGGGCAGATGCCATATTCCTCGGATTAGCTTGCAGCGTCTTCGCTTTTCTTGTCCAGGCCTGGGCGGTGAGACGAAGTTCTGCTTCACGGGCAAGTCTGCTGATGGGAACCGAACCCATATGGGCGGTAGCTATCGGCGTTTCCTTCGGCGGTGATCGGGTCGGGCCGGTTCAGGCGCTAGGCATCGTCTTCATCGTTGTGGCGACCGTTGTCGGTGCTCGGATAGAACGCCGTGCCAGAGAGAGGCGCATGCTCCTGCTCAGCCAGAGGAGCGAGAGAATCCAGGCACACTGATCCGGGAGCGGAATTCAAACGCGGGTGATGGGGACTTTCTGGTCGTTGAGCATGCGGTTGAGCCTGCGTCAGTTGCCCGAGCTGCCGTCCTATTCTTCAATCCAGTTTTCACGTTCAAGCTGGCTGAAGTCGTCATCTAACCATGTTTGCATCATTTCGATGACCCGTTCGGCGGATGCGACGGTGCATTCCCTATGCCTGCCAGGTCTGTCGAAATTCCACCATTCAAACTGGTATTCGTTGTCCGAATGCCAGTAGGTCTGCACAAACTCCGACTGCTCGGTTCCAGATCGCGGCTTGGCTATCACCAGGAATGGAGTCTGCAGTTGCTTAACGCGGTGCACCCAATAGACCAGTTGTTCGGCCGTGATGGTGTCCCATTTGTATGTCGAAGCGCTCAGCTGAAGTCCGCGATAAATCTTTGTCCCGTCATCGCTGACGGTGATGTATTGCAACGGAGATGATTGGGAGGATTCCGATTCAGGATTCTTCGTCGAAGTCCGGCGAAACAATGTACGAAGAAAATTTTGCATGCGGTAAACGGCCCTTCACGAGTTCTTCTAATTCTGATTCAAAGGTCTTGGCCCAGCCGAGGCTGGCCAACGGCAAATTTCCTTCTTCGGTGCATGCCTGGACCCTGCGCTGATCGCCGTCGCCGTGCATCCAAATGTTCACACAGTCATCCAGCCGCGCGTTGGTCATCGCCGTCGTCAACAAACGCACTACGTCAATCTGTTCTTGATCGCTGCGCAAATTAACCACGCTGAGCTCAATATCTAGTGAATAGCTCATCCGCACCCCTTCAGTATTCCGGCTCGTTACCAACCTAGGTCGAGCCGGGCATGGATTCCAGTAAATTGCATCGTTAGGATCGGGGACTACGCGGACACAGTTGTAGTGGAGATGAAAGTATGAGCTCGCAAAGAACTCTGGAACTCAGCTACCCATTCTCAGGGCGCTGGCTTGTTCAAAACAGTCCTGCCAATAGGGTGCCGAGCCATGGAGCTGCCCTTTTCGCGTCGAGCTTTGCCATTGATTTTGTTCCGGTCGACGAGCAGGGGCGTTCTGCCCCGATGACGCTTGCCTCGTTTCTCAAACCAGAATCCCCAGCGCACTTTGTGGGATACGGGCGTCCCATCTTCAGTCCTTGCGCGGGCCGGGTCATCGCCGTTGAAAACTCACTGGCCGACCATCCTGCCTACCGAGGGATCCCTTCTCTGAAGTACGCGTTGACTCAACGTGAACGAGCAGCCGCAGGATGGAAGGCCCTGGCCGGCAACCACATCATGATTCAAACCGATGAAGCAATCGTCGCCCTATGCCACCTGCAGCAGCACAGTGTTCCGTTCGAGGCGGGTGAAGAACTGAGCGCCGGTGAAACGGTGGGAGCCTGTGGAAACTCGGGCAATAGCACCGAGCCCCACCTGCACCTCCAGGCGTTCACGGCACTTCCGATAGCTTCGGCTCAGGGGCTCCCTGTGAGATTTGGCGAATCTGTGCCGAGGAACGGAACCCTTGTCGGGGACGACAAATAGCTACCAGCACTTGATTCTTCACAATCCGCACCGGGCAGGTATTTCGACTCGTATGGCGTGGTCATCGTTTGCCCCACGCGGCGAAGGTTCAGCGCAGGCGCGGCATGGCGGAGAGCAGCAGCTTGGTGTAGTCCTGCTGTGGGTCACCGAAAATCTGCTCGGTTGGACCCTGCTCAACGATGCGTCCTTGATACATGACTGCGACAAAGTCGCTCATGTGTTCAATGACCGAGAGGTCATGGCTGATGAACAGGTAGCTGGTGCCTGTTTCCAGTTGGATCCTATCCAAAAGGTCAAGCACCGTGGCCTGCACCGAAACATCGAGCGCGGAGACCGGCTCGTCGAGAATCAGCACGGCTGGCTTGGCCGCCAGCGCACGGGCGATTGCCAGTCGCTGGCGCTGACCGCCGGAGAGTTGAACTGGATTGCGGCTGCCTAAGGCGGAGTCGAGTTCGACCTGTTCAAGCAAGTGGGCCACCTCGTCCCGGTACTGGCCCGAACGCTTGCTCCTGCCGAAACTGAGCGCATCGGTGAGCAGCTGGGCTACGGAATAGCGCGGATCGAAAGAGCCCAAGGCGTTCTGGTAGATCGCCCCCATCTGGCGGCGCAGCTGCCTGCGGTTTGATTCGCGCTGCGGGACGAAGCTGCGACCGAGCAATTCCACCTGCCCGGAATCTGGTTTCTCGATGCCGAGCACCATGCGGGCTGTGGTGGTCTTTCCGGATCCCGATTCACCGACGATGCCCAGCGTCTTGCCGCGGGGCACCTCGAAGCTGACGTCATCCACCGCCGTGTGTGCACCAAAGCTCTTGCTCACATGGTTCACGCGTAGCGCCGGGACAGCCTGGGTAGGTGCCGTGCGTTCGGGTGCCGGGACCGAGCCCGCGGACAGTGGAGCAAAACGGGGGACGCCCGAGGGGATCGCCTGTAGCAGGGTCGTGGTGTACTCATGCTGGGGGCTGCCCAGCACCTGGGCCGCTGGGCCAAACTCGACGATCTTGCCGAGGCGCATCACCGCGATGTCATCCGCCAGCTGCGCCACCTGCGCCAGATCGTGGCTGATCATCAGCACCGCCCGCCCCTGGTTTTTCAGCTCGCGCAGCTGGTCCAAGACCAGTGCGGTGAGTTGGGAGTCAAGTGCGGTGGTTGCCTCGTCGGCGATGACCACCTGCGGGTCGCCGATCAGCGCCTGAGCGATCAGTGCACGCTGGCGCATACCGCCGGAGAGCTCCGTGGAGCGCTGTTTGGCCCTGCGTTCAGGGTCCGGCATGCGCACCGAGGCGAGGACTTGGGCGACTTTTTGCGCCCGCTGCGCCTTGGACAGCGATCCCTTCGACTTCAGTGCATCGCCGATTTCTCGTCCCACCGGGCGCAGAGGATCCAGCGCCATGAGGGCATCCTGCAGGATCATGGAGATCTTGGTGCCGCGGATCTGCTGCCAGGCACAGTCGTTCAAGGTCAGCGCATTGTGCCCGCAGATCTGAAGCCTGTCAGCGGTGACGCTGCCTCCGGAAAGCCCCAGCAGGCTGCGGGCGGTGACCGATTTTCCGGAGCCTGATTCGCCCACCAGCGCCAGGGCGCGCCCCGGATGCAGGGTGAAGGAAATGCCGTCCACTGCGGTGCTGCCGGCAAATTTCACGTTGAGGTTTTCAACGACGATGACTGGTTCGCTCATGGTGCTTTCACCTTTCCGCCCAGGGCGCGGCCGATGAGCGTGGCTCCCGCGGCGACAACGACGATGGCAATGCCCGGGAACAGGCTCATCCACCAGGCAAGATGCAGGTAGGTGCGGCCCGCGGAAAGCATGGCGCCCCATTCCGGTGCCGGCGGGGGAGTGCCCAACCCGAGGAAGGAGAGAGCCGCCGCCCAGATGACCGCCTGGCCAATGCCCAGAGTCACCAGGGCCAGCAGCGGTTTCAGTGCATTGGGCACCAGGTGGTTGCGCACCTTGGTCCACTGGCCACGGCCCAGCACGGTGGCAGCTTCCAGCATTTCCGAGGAGCGCAGGGTGCGGATCTGGCTGCGCACCAGCCGCGCATAGCCTGGGGCCGTGGACAGGCCCACGGCGATGATCGCCGGGCCCACACCGGGGCCGGTGAAGGCGATGATCAGCAGCGCCATCAGCAGCGAAGGCACCGCGTAGAGCGCCTCGAGGACCCGCAGGATGCTCTCATCCAGCCACTTCGGGGCCAGTGCGCTGATGGTGCCCAGGACGATGGCGATGCCCATGCCCAGGGCGGTGGCAGCCAAGCCGATGAACAGCGAGTCCCGGGCGCCGTGGATCACGCGGGTAAAGATGTCGCGCCCCGACTCATCGGTGCCGAAGAGGTGCGCGGCTCCCGGTTTCGCGAATGCCTGGGAAGGATTGATGGCCAGCGGGTCGCCCGGGGCGATCAGCGCCGGGGCGAAGGCGGTGAGCAGCCAGAAGGCGATGAACGCCAGGCTGAGGATCTTGGCGGTGCGGCTCATGTTCCGGCCCCGGCAGGGTCGATGATCTTTTCGATGCCCTCGGCGATGGCCATCACCAGGATGTAGACCAGGGCCGAGAACAGGGCGATGCCGGTGACCATGGGGATGTCGCGGGCCAGCACCGCGGAGAGCAGTGAGCGCCCAAGTCCCGGCCTGGCGAAGATCGCCTCCACCACCACAGCGCCGGAGAGCAACGAGGCGAAGGCCCAGCCGGTTAGGTTCAGCGCGGGCAGCGCAGCATGGCGCAGCCCGTGGCGCCAGAAGACCATGAGCCTGCTTTCCCCACGGGCCCGGGCCGCCAGCGCGAACTGGCTGCCCATCGCCGAGGCCAGGGAATCACGCATGAGCTGGGTCAAAAAGCCCGCCAGCGGCAGGGCCAGGGTGAGCACCGGCAGCACCAGGCCCGCGGCGGTGCCATTGTCCACCGCTGGCAGCCAGCCCAGGGCGGAGGAGAAGAGCATGATCAGCACCGCCCCGAGCCAGAAGTGCGGCACCGCGGCGGCGATGATCTCAAACATGTTGCCCAGCCAGGCACCGAGCCTGTTGGTCCGCATGGAGGCGGCGGCGAAGAGCAGTGCCAGCAGCCAGGCCGCCGCCAGGGAGATCAGCGCCAGCCACAGGGTATTGGGCAGCACCTCGCCCATGACCTCGGTCACGGGCCGCTTGAGCGAATAGGAGGTGCCGAAGTCCAACTGGGCCAGCTTGCCCAGATACAGCAGGTATTGCACGCCCACCGGCTGGTCCAGCCCGAATTCGGTGCGGGCGGCGGCCAGGGCCTCGGCCGAGGCCTGAGACCCCGGACCGCCCATGATTGCTTCGGCCGGGTCGCCCGGGATCATGCGGATGCCTATGAAGATGGCGGTGGCGACCAGCCACAACACCACCAACGCTCCGCCGATCTTCTTGGCGGCCCAGCCGACGTGATTCATGACTTGCTTGGGCCTACTTGGTGAGGAACACGTCGTAGTAGGTCGGCGAGGACACCGCGGTGGTGGCGCCCATGCCCTGAACCTTCTTGCCGTAGAGGAAGTGGTTCTGCTGGTCGTACAGCGGCAGCACATAGTAGCCCTCAAGCACGATCTTCTGCGCCTGATCGTAGAGGTCTGCGCGCTGCGCCTCGTCGTTGGTCTGCTCCGCGTCGGTCAGCAGCTGATCCAGCTTCGGGTCCTTGATCTGGGCGTTGTTGGCGAAGTAGCCAGAGGGGGCCGGGATCGTGGAGTCGGAGTGGTACAGGATGCGAAGCACCGACGGGCCGACCTTGGTGTAGGGGGCGGAGACCAGGTTGTACTTGTGGTCGGCCAGCGCACCGTACCAACTGGACAGATCCAGCAGTTCGATCTTCACCTCGAAGCCCACGGCCTTGGCCGAGGCCTGGAACTGTTCGAACAGCGACTGCTCTGCGGGCACCGACTGGTTCGTGGAGACGGGGAAGGTGGCGGACAGGCGCTTGCCGTCCTTCATGCGGTAGCCCTCGTTGTTGCGTTCGGTCCACCCCGCCTGGTCGAGCAGCTGGTTTGCCTTGGCGACATCCGTGCCGAACAGGCCTTCTTCGCTGATGCCCAGCGGTTCGACGCTGGAGAGCAGCGAGTAGCTGCGCTTGGCGGTGTCGAAGAACAGCGAGCTGATGCCTGCGTTGACATCCAGCGAACGCATGAACGCCTCGCGCACCAGGACGTCGTCGAACGGCGCCTTGGCGCTGTTCAGCTCGATGCGGTTCGACGCGCCCGGACGCGGCGCATCCAGGTGGCCCAGCGCGTTGTCACTCATCGCGGAGGCGATGGTATCCGGCTGGGCATTGTCGATCACGTCCACCTCGCCGGACTGCAACGCCGCATAGCGGGTGGCCGCCTCCGGGATGAAGCGCCAGGTAATGCCGTCAAGATAGGTGGTGCCCTGGCTGCGGTTCGCCTCTGCTACCGGGGCGACGTAGGCGTCGTTGCGCACCAGGTTCACCTGCTTCTGGTGCTCCCAGGACTCGACCTTGAACGGGCCGGTGCCCACCGGGGCGGCGCAGTTCGTAGCCTGATCGCGCTTGAGCGCCTTGGGGGATTCGATGGCGGTCCACGGCATGGACAGCGACTCAAGCAGCGCGTTGTCAGGAGCGGAGAGGGTCAGCTGCGCGGTGAGCTCGTCGGGAAGCTTGATGTCCTTGACCTTGCCCACGGCGAGGTAGCCGGTGGAGGACGCGGTGTCGGGATCCTGCAGGTGCTCGATGTTCGCCTTGATGGCCTCGGAAGTCAGCTTGGTGCCGTCGGTGAAGCTGATGCCTCCCCGCAATTTGATGGTGCGGGTCAGGCCGTCTTGTGAGACCTCGGTGCTTTCGGCCAGCCACGGGACGATCTTGCCCTCGGCGTCCTTGGTGAACAGTGGTTCGAGGTATTGGCTGGAGACCAGCGCCTGCGGGTAGTTGCCGCCAACGTGCGGGTCCAGGCAGCTTGGTTCGGCGTCGCCGGAGGCGTAGACCAGGGTGCCGCCGGCGGTTGGCTCTGCGGCTTGATCAGATGACGTGTTCGGGTCGGCCGAGCAGCCTGCGAGCACTGCCGAGACCAGGCCTACGGCAAGTGCGCTTGAAAGCACGCGCAGTGCGCGCTGATTTTTCTGCATGAGTGGGAACATACCTTGTTGTATCGGTGAGAGTGATGACCACCTTTAACCATAGCCACCCAAGGGTGAACGCAGGATGGCTTGTCATCCAGTTCACACCTTGGGCGGGCATGCGGCGGCGGTGGTTACTGCTTTTCGCTGGCAACCGTCATGCGGCGGTTCGCGTGCACGGGGGTTTCGATCTCATCGAGGATCGCTACGCCGAAGTCCTGCGAGGAGACGAAGTCGCCGGCCGGCGAATCCGTGCCGAGGGTGTAGCTGCCGGTGCGGGTGCCCGGGGCGATGACCGGGGCCGGGGCCACGACGGTCCAGGTGATGCCGGAGACCGAGGTGAACATGTCGTAGACCTCGCCGCAGGTCAGCGCCTCTGCCTTGTAGGCATCGGGGAATCCGGGGGTGTCGACCAGGCGGACGCCGTTGACCTCGGTGGCACCCGCGCCGCCGACGACTACCAAGCGGGCGTCGGTCAGGGTCTCGGTGATCTGCTCAAAGGCGTCGAGGTATTCCTGGTGGTCGCCTCCGGTGCGCGATGGCGGCACCGCAACGACGATCACGTCGTTGTTCTTGCCCAGCTCGCGGTAGGCTGCGCCATCGCCCAGCTCGGCCGCCACTGCGGTGGTGCCTTCGACATCTTTGCCCGAGCGGGTCACCGCGGTGACCTCGTGTCCGCGGGAGATGGCTTCGGTGACGACTTCGCTGCCGACCATGCCGGTGGCTCCGTAAACTGCGATTTTCATGCTGTTCCTCTCTGTGCTGGCGGTCCCAGCTGAATGCTTCACAACAATGGTATCCTTTTGATACCGACTACTACAACGAAACTAGGTTTCCTCATGGAAAGCGAGCAGGATTTCAACGTCTTCGTGCAGGGCTGCCCCTCGCGTGAAATTATGCAACGACTTGGAGACAAGTGGACTCCTCTGGTCTTACTGGCGCTCGCCGAGGGGCCGCAGCGTTTCTCCGAGTTACGCCAGAACATCGGAACCGTCACTCCCAAGGTACTCACCAGCACCCTGCGCACACTAGAACGTGACGGACTGGCGCTGCGCACGCTCACCGCCCAGGTCCCGGTGCGCGTGGACTATGAGCTGACCGAGCTGGGGCGCAGCCTGCTGGGCCCCATGGAAACCATTCGCTTGTGGTCCGAGCGCAACGTCCCCAGGGTGCTGGAAGCGCGCGATGCATTTGATGATCGCCAAGAGCAAGCATCGGGACATTGATTATAAGTAAAACTTTGTTTATTCGTAGATAAAAACAGTTTTACGAATGTAACCCGCCTCACGATGATTGAAGAGTCAGGAGTCAGTTCGTGAAAGGGCAAAAGCCGTGCTTGAAAATCTCAACCCCCGCGTCGTCACTCTAGGAACGGCTGGCGGCCCGCGCTGGTGGACCGGGAAAGATGCCGGACGTCGCTCGGGAATTGCTACTGCAGTCGTCGTGGGACAGGCAGTTTACTTGGTTGACGCGGGAAGCGGAGTGGGCAATCAGCTGATGAAGGCTGGATTTACTCCCGGGGATTTGCGCGGAATTTTCCTTACCCACCTGCACTCAGACCACACCATCGACCTCGCCTCCTTGGCGATATTCGGCATGTTCACCATGTCGCGGGACAAGGCTCCTGTGCGGATCATTGGACCGGGAGACCGCGGGGAACTTCCGCCAGTCTCACCTCGGGCTACAGCGGCCCCCACTCCAGTATTCCCAAATAACCCCACTCCGGGAACCGCGGCAATGTTCTCTTCGCTGATGCAGGCTTACGCAACTGACCTAAATGACCGTGTCATCGATGCACTGCGCCCCTCGCCGTTGGATTACTTTCTCGCCAGCGACATTCAAATTCCTGCGGCCGGGGGATACCACCCCAACCAGAATCCGACCCCGCAAGGCTTCAAACCATTCGAGATTTACCGTGATGAGCTGGTCACGGTGACAGCCACCTTAGTCGAACATCCGCCGATCGCACCTGCCTTCGCTTTCCGCTTCGACACCGACCAAGGCTCGGTGACCATCTCGGGCGATACTGCTCCGTGCGAGAATTTGGTTCGCCTGGCGCAGAACACCGATCTGCTTTTGCACGAAGCTATCGACTTCGAATGGGTACAGCGTACCTACGGCTCGGTGGGTACGGAAGAAGCCAGGGCATCCATGGACCACCATCGAAAGTCACACACCTCAGCACTTCAAGCCATCGATCTGGCTGGACGTGCTGGCGCAACTGCGTTGGCACTTCATCACCTTGTTCCTGGAACTACCCCTGAATCTGTTTGGAAAGCACATGCTGAAAAATTCCCCGGCGACTTCTTCATCCCCAACGATTTGGACGTAATTTCGTTCGCCCGCACCTCTTCTGAAATGGCAGTAGCATGAGTAACACTGTGAAGCACGAGCAAGATCCAGGCCTGAAAGTTCCGAGCCTCTCTTCACCGCAGATGCGGCGCATTCTGGCTTCGAGCTTTATGGGTAGCGCCATAGAATTTTACGATTTCATCCTCTACGCCACTGCAGCTTCACTGGTGTTCAATAAGATTTTCTTTGCCGGGCTGACACCCGGAGTTGCTATCTTCGCCTCCTTTGCCACGCTTGCCGTTGGCTACCTGGCTCGCCCGCTTGGCGGTATCGTCTTTGGCCACTTCGGCGACAAACTGGGGCGTAAAGGCGTATTGGTGACCTCAATGGCCATGATGGGAGGTGCCTCGACACTGATCGGATTGCTGCCTCCTACCGCACAGATCGGCATGATCGCACCTGTTGCGTTGATCATCCTGCGTATACTGCAGGGGCTCGCAGTCGGTGGAGAATGGGGCGGAGCAATGCTTATGGCACTGGAGCATGCGCCCAAACAGCGACGTGGTTTTGCGGCGAGCTTTGCCAACATGGGTGGCCCGGCCGGTGCAGTATTGGCCACGCTTGCCGTCTCTGCAGTTTCATTACTACCTAACGATCAGTTTTTGTCTTGGGGATGGCGGTTGCCGTTCCTATTCAGCATCGCCTTGGTGGCCATCGGACTGATCGTTCGTCTAAAAGTCACCGAATCGCCACTGTTTTTGTCCCTTGAGCAAAAGGCCGAGGAACGAAAAATACCGATCAAGGAAGTCCTTACCCGGTATCCCAAGTCTGTTATTCGCGGAACTTTGGTGGGAATGAGCTCGTATACAGTACAGGGCTTGATGACAGTCTGGGCAATCTCATTCGTGGTAGACGAGGTGGGCATGGACCGTACAGCTGTGCTGAACATTAAAGCAGTAGGTGCGGCACTGACTGTTGTGGGTATTTGGGTGTCGGCTCGATACTCAGACAAGTACGGACGTAGGCCAGTGATGATGATTGGTATTGTGGCCGGTGCACTGATGGCCCTGCCCATCATGTTCATGCTGGAGCTGGGGCAACTTTGGCTGTTTGCCATCGCACTGTTCATTGCCAACGGCGTCATCCAGGCCTTCGTCTTCGGACCATTCGGAGCCTTTACTGCGGAATTGTTCCCGACCCGCATTCGCTATACCGGAGCCTCATTGGTCTATCAGCTCTCTTCCACTGTCGGAGCAGGGTTCACTCCGATGATCGTAGCTGGGTTGGTGTTGGCGGCCGGCGGCAGGTTATGGCTCGTAGGTGTCGTCTGGGCCGCAGTATTCGTGATCGCAGCGTTGGCCATGAGGGGTATGAAAGAAGGCAAAGACGTGGATCTTCGGGCGCAGGACCTTTAGCCATGTAGTAGTTGAAGGACTGGGCCGTTCAAGATTATTCTTGGACGGCCCAGTTTTCGCGTTCCGCCCCGATTTTCTGGCAGAAATCAAGAAATGCTCGTAGACGCAGGCTCGGGCGTTTGGTTGCCGTGTATGCCACGCAAACATCGCTGAAGCCTACCGGCCCATCGATTTCCAGTACAGCAAGCGGCAGGCCGTCATAACTTAGGTTCACCGGTGGACGTTGTACCAGCACGCTATAGCCGAGTCCTCGGGCAACCATGCCGCGTACAGCTTCAAAGCTTTGTGAGCTCCAACGGATCTTTGGATCGAGTCCGGACATTCTGAGATTCACAAGTTGGTTGTCACGGACTGTCGGCAGGTCGAGCGATACGAAGTCGTCATTGGCAAGCTCGGTGAGTCTGACTGAGGCACGGTTCGCGAAACGATGAGAAGCCGAAACCAGGACATAAGGCCTTCCAGACATGACAATTCGATGCTCTACATCCGCAATTAGATGTCTCGTGTGTGTCAGGACGACGTCTACGTGTCCTTGAAGCATGCGCTGCTGCAATTCTGCAGCGTCGCCCTCGATGATTTTCACCTGCAATCCGGGGTTCGGGGCGGTGAATTGTTCGCAGATCACTGGGATCCAGAAGGCGGCCAACGACGAATAGCAGCCAATGACCAGTGGCCCAGAAAGCTCAGATTGGCGCTCCATAATTTGGCTCTGTATTTCTTCTGCATGGCGTACAAGGGCCAATGCATCGTGGAGAAACTCGGTACCCACTGCTGTGAGAACCACGCCTCTGGCCCTATTGCGAACCAGTAATTGAGTGCCGACCACGCGTTCTAGTTCTGCCATTGACTGACTCATAGCGGCTTGTGAGATATGGCAAGCTGTGGCTGCCGCTGACAGTGAACCCGCTTCGGATACCGCGACGAAATACTGCAGTTGGCGCAGGGTGTAATTGATCATTCTGGAACTGTGAAACCCTGATAGATGCGGAAGCTGGTAAATAACGTGCGCTGGTTAGTCAACGTCGAATGTAGATAACCCTCTAGGTAATTGGTTGACAGCATCTTAACTAGTTTGCTGTGTTCATTGTCCTTCATCGACATCCTTGAGCGCGGACCTGCTGCCGAACGTGGCACCTGCAATCCAAATTATCACCACAAAGCGATCCGCTGGCTAGCTTGGGTGCTGCGGATTCGTTCACACCCTAGGTTTCGTTCAATTTCGTGCAATTGTATGTTTGCGACAGCCGATTAGCACTCGGCGAGCGCAACGTCCCCAAGGTGCTGGAAGCGCGCGATGAATTTGATGATCGCCAAGAGCAATTGCCCTCCTAGTTGTAACGCGAATCACATATACTGCGGTTAGGGACCCTTAACCGAACGGGTGCCGTAGTGAGAGGGAGGAGCCAAACATGCTCGAACTTAGCGAAGACCAGCAGGCACTGGTGGAAATGGTCCGCGACTTTGCCGCCACACGTATTGCCCCCAACGCCCTTGATTGGGATGAAAACAAGCATTTCCCCATCGATGTCCTCGCCGAGGCCGGGCAGCTGGGTATGGGCGGCATTTATGCGAGCGAGGAGTTCGGAGGGTCCGCACTGACCCGCTCCGACGCCATCTTGGTTTTCGAGGAGCTGGCCAAGGCCTGCCCCACCATCTCCGCCTACATTTCCATCCACAACATGGTCGTGTGGATGATCGACCGCTTCGGCAGCCACGAGCAGAAGACCAGCTGGCTTCCGGCAATGACCACCATGGAGCAGCTCGGATCCTACTGCCTGACCGAACCCGGCATCGGTTCCGATGCGGCGGCGCTGACTACCCGCGCCGAGAAGCAGGGCGACGAATATGTGCTGAACGGGGTCAAGCAGTTCATCTCCGGAGCCGGCGCCTCGAAGGTCTATATCGTCATGGCGCGTACCGCGGATACCGGAGCACGCGGCATCAGTGCTTTCCTGGTCCCGCTGGACAGCCCTGGGCTGAGTTTCGGCCCGAATGAAAAGAAGATGGGCTGGAAGGCCCAGCCCACCCGCCAGGTCATCATGGACAATGTACGCGTTCCGGCGCAGAACCTGCTCGGTGCGGAGGGCGAAGGCTTCTCCATGGCAATGCAGGCGCTGAACGGCGGCCGGCTGAATATCGCCGCCTGCTCGTTGGGCGGCGGGCAGTTCGCGCTGGAGAAGTCCACCGCGTACCTCAAAGAGCGCAAGGCCTTCGGCGGCCCGCTGACCCGGCAGGAAGCTTTGGTCTTCAAGCTCGCAGAAATGGACATGGAGTTGGAATCCGCCCGCTCGCTGCTGCACCGCGCCGCCGCGGCCCTGGACGCCAAGACCCCGGAAGCGGTGAGGCTGTGTGCGATGGCCAAGAAGGTGGCCACGGATGCAGGTTTCAATGCTGCCAACAGCGCCATCCAGCTGCACGGAGGCTATGGCTACCTCAGCGACTACGGGCTGGAGAAGACCGTCCGCGACCTGCGAGTGCACCAGATCCTTGAGGGCACCAATGAGATCATGTCGCTGATCGTGGGCCGGAGCCTGATTGACTCCTAAGCCCGCTCACGAAGCTCGCTGTCCCTGACGGGAGTCGCCGACGAGGTGTCGGTCCCGTCGGGGTGGACGGTGAGGATCTCATGCTGCGAGGCGATGATCCGGTCGATGCTGCCCAGCGCCATGGCATCAAGCAAAGTGCGCTGGGTGGGCCGCATCATCTTGATCTCACCGCGTTCCAATGAGGCGAACAGCGCCTCGGGGCTGACCCAGCGGGAGATGACCGCCTCGGTGGTCTGGTGCGCCGGTTCCTGCCCTTCGCGCAGGGCCGCGATGAAGAAATAGGTGTCAAAGCGCTTGGGGAACTTCACCGGCGTCACCCAGTTGGCCCAGGGATGCAGCTGTTCCGGGTCAAGCAACAGCCCGGTCTCCTCGAAGACTTCCCGCCGTGCCGCGGCCAAGACCATCCCTGCCTTCCGGGCGCGCTGTTCGGCAGGAGCCGCGGCGATGGAGGAGGTGGCCCAGCGCTGTGCCTGAGCCATGATCAGGTCTTCGGGCAGTTCTCCGTTGGCCACCGTCGTCGCATCCTGCGGGTCGACCCTGCCCCCGGGATAGACCACCATGCCTGCCGCGAAGTCCATGGTGTTCACCCGGTGCTGCACGAAGACCTCGAAGCCGGTGCCTGCCGGACGCAGGAGCAGCACGCTGGCGGCCTGGCGGACGGGAACTTCGGACTGCGGCGGATCGGAGAGGTGCTCGGTGCTCATGCTGATCAGTGTATCGGGCTACTGCGGTGGGAAGAGCAGGGTGCCGGAGGTGGCTACCACGATGATCACCAGGGTTGCCAGCAGGCCCAGGATCAACGCCTTGCCGCCGGACTTGACGATGCTGCGCAGGTGAACACCCAGTCCCAGGGCGAACATTGCAGCGGCCAGCAGCAGGGTCTGCAGCTCTGCCGCGGCGACCAGCACCTGGGGCGGCACAATGCCGGTGGTGCGCAGCAGCATGGCCGCGATGAAGCCTACGACGAACAGCGGGATCAGCGGCGGGTTCTTTCCGCCGACCACCGAATGCTTGGTGCGCATGTAGACGCCCACGCCGGCGATGATCGGTGCCAGCAGTACCACGCGGGCAAGCTTGACTGTCACCGCGACCTCAAGGGCTGCGGCGGAGACCGAACCGCTGGCAGCGACCACCTGGGCCACCTCATGGGTGGAGGCTCCCACCAGCATGCCGATGCTGCGGTCATCCATGCCCAGCAGCGCACCGAGCGCTGGCATGGCAGGGATCATCAGGGTACCGAAGAGCACCACCAGACCCACCGCGGTGGCCACCTGGTTCTGCTTGGCGCGCACCACGTTCTCCGCACCTGCCACCGCGGCAGCACCGCAGATGGAAAAGCCGGTGGCGATGAGCATGCGCTGTTTCAGGTCGATGCCCATGCGCGCACCGATCCATAGGGTGAGCAGGAAGGTGACGCCCACCGACAGGAAGACCACCAGCAGTACGCCGGGGCCGAGGCCCAGGATGGTGCTCAGCGAGAGCTGCAGGCCCAAAAAGACGATGCCCCAGCGCAGCAGCTTCTTGGCCGACCAGGCGATGCCCGGTTCCAGCGCTGCCGGGACCGGGGCCAGGTTGCGCCACAGTGCGCCGAGGATGATGGCCAGAAGCAGCGCGCTCAGGCCGTTGAGGAACTTGCTGGCAAGCACGCACAGCACGCCGACCGCCAGACACAAGAGCAGCCCCTTGACCACCTTCGGCGGTGCGCCGGTGGTTGTGGCTGGGGCGGTATCGGCTGGTTTCTTGGTGCGTTGCATATTTACAAGTCTTGTCGGGGTGCCAACTTCGCGGTATTCCCTCTGTTGCTATCACCGGCATATGATGCTGATATGGAGCAGGACCCGTCATCTCTCAATAGCATTGCCCACTGGATGCAGTTCTCAACCCTGAGCCTGCTGGTGGGCATCGCCGACCACGGCAGCCTCAGCGCCGGCGCCCGCGCGGCGGGCATCGCCCAGCCGAATGCCACCCGTGCGCTGAAAACCATGGAACGCCGCCTGGGCTATCAGCTGATCGACCGCAAAACCACCGGCTCCACCCTCACCCCGGAAGGGGTGCTGACGGTGCAGTGGGCGCGCGAGGTGCTTGAAAGCCTGCAGAACCTTGCCGCCGGGGCCCGTACCCTTGCCGATCCGGGGCAGGCGGAACTGGACTTCGGAGCCAGCATGACCGTCGCCGAATACCTGGCCCCCGGGTGGATCGGGGAGCTGCATGCCAGCATGCCGGAGGTCAAGCCGCGCATGCGGATCATGAACTCACAGGACGTCATCCACGCGGTGCAGCAGGGGGAGGTGTCCTTCGGGTTCGTTGAAACCCCGCACATTCCACTGGGGCTGCAGAGCCTGCGCGTCTTCACCGACGAGATGCTCATCGTTACCGCACCAGGCCACCCCTGGGCCACACGAGGCACCCCGCTGTCGGTGCATGAACTTGCCACCACGGCGCTGATTGAACGCGAGGACGGTTCGGGCACCCGCGCCTTCCTTGACTACATCGCCCACACCGAGCGGCCCAAGCCGATCGCCGAGTTCAATTCGAACTCGACGATCTGCCAATGTGTGGCCGCCGGCATGGGGCCCGCGGTGCTCAGCCAGTTGGCGGTTCAGAACCAGCTGAAGCTGGGCACCCTGGTGGAGATCCCCTTCGGAGGACCGGCGTTGGTGCGCGAACTGCGGATCATCTGGTCGGCAAGCCACGTCCCCTCGCCGGCCGAGCAGGAGCTGCGCGAGATCGCCGCGGCCGGCAGTTAGGCGACCTTGTGCACCGGGTGGCCCAGCTGCGAGGTGGGCACCCGGAAGGTTTCGCGCGCGGTCAGCGCAGACACCGCTGAGATCAGGCAGATGCCCGCGGTGAACAGGCTGATCTGCACCCACCCACCCGGTTCCAATCCGCCCATGGCAGCCACGATTGACGGGGCGAACCCGGCCATCAGGAAGCCCAGCTGGGTGCCGATGGCAAGTCCGGAGAAGCGCACCTGTGAGGAGAACATCTCCGCGTAGAAGCTTGGCCAGACGGCGTTGGCCGCGGCGTAGCCGCAGGAGAAGACCAGCAGCGAGAGTCCGAACTGCAGCAGCGTGTTATCCGATTCCATGGAACGCAGGTAGAAGGGCATGATGACCGCGGAGCTGATGGCACCGTAGATGAACACCGGCTTGCGCCCGATCTTGTCCGCCAGCATGCCGAACAGCGGCTGGCTGAACAGGGCGCCGATATTGCCCGCCACCACCAACCAGAGGGTGATGGACTCATCCATATTGCCGATGGTCTTGCCATAGGAAATGGCAAGGGTGCCGTACACGGTGGACACCGCGGCGATGAAGGCGCACAGCACCACGCGCAGCACGTCCTTCCAGTGGAAGCGCAGCAGCACCGCCAGCGGAAGCTTGGCAATTTCGTTGTTCTTCTTCGCTTCCTCGAACTCGGGGGTTTCATGCAGCGAACGGCGGATGAAGAACGTCACGACGACCACCACGGCCGAGAGCCAGAAGGGGATGCGCCAGCCGATGGAGTACTTGATGTCATCCGGCAGAGCCACCACGGGAATGAAGATCATCGCCGCCAGAATCTGACCGCCCTGGGTGCCTGTCAGGGTCCAGGAGGTGAAGAAGCTGCGGCGGTTATCCGGCGCATGCTCCAGCGACAGGGATGATGCGCCCGCCTGCTCGCCGGCGGCAGACAAGCCCTGCAGCAGCCGGGCAAAGACCAGCAGTGCGGGGGAGAACCAGCCGATTTGGTCGAATGTCGGCAGGCAGCCGATGGCGAAGGTGGAGGCGCCCATGACGACCAGGGTGAACATCAGGACCTTTTGCCGACCGATCTTGTCGCCGAAATGCCCGAGGATAATGGCGCCGATGGGTCGGGCTACATAGGCAAAACCAAAGGTCGCCAGTGACATCACCGCGGCGTTGGTGTCTGCATCGGGAAAGAAGATATGCGGAAAGATCAGCGCCGCTGCGGAGCCGAAGATGAAGAAATCGTAGTATTCGACGGCGCTGCCCATGAAGCTGGCAAGCGCTGCCTTGACCGGGGTGCGCTGCCCCGATTGGTCTGCGGCAGACGCCGCTGACTTTCGTGTAGTTTGCATCGGATGACTCCTTGGGAGAGAGGTGAAGACCTTAGCCAGATTTCCTAAATGTTCGCTATGCGACCACTTGTTCGGAATGTGTTCATGGGTTTAGAGTAGATCTAAATCACACTTCGGGCAATACCCAACGTGCCGGTGATGACAGAATGCGAGGAAAAATCCATGAGCACAACAGCGCAGTCCTTTCTGGTAGGACTCATCGGAGACGGGGTCACCCCCTCGCTGACACCGGCCATGCATGAGAGGGAAGCCGACGCGCAGCACCTGCGCTATCTCTACCGCCCCATCGACCTGTCGGTGCTCGGGCGCGATGCGTCAGACGTGGGCCGGCTGCTGCGTGCAGGGGCAGAGCTCGGATTCAACGCCTTCAACATCACCCACCCCTGCAAGCAGCTGGTGCTGGAGCACCTGGATGAGATCTCTCCCAACGCCCGCGACATCGGTGCGGTCAATACCGTGGTGATCCGCGACGGAAAGTTTTTCGGCTACAACACCGACGCCTCCGGCTTTGCCAGCGGTTTTGCCGCGGGCCTGCCCGATGCGGTGCAGGACACCGTGCTGCAGCTGGGCGCCGGCGGGGCCGGATCAGCCGTGGCCTACGCGCTGCTGAACACCGGAACCACCACGCTCTACCTCGTAGATCCCGATGCGGAACGCGCCGGTACGCGGGCCGCGGAACTGCAGCAGCACTTCTCCGGCTCCCGCGTCATCCCCGCTGCACCCGCCCAGGTGCCCGAGCTGCTGCCGCAGGTCGACGGGGTGCTCAATGCCACGCCGATCGGCATGTTCAACCATCCGGGATCACCGCTGGACCTTGCAGGATTGGAACCACGCCACTGGGTTTCTGACTGCATCTACCGGCCCGTGGACACCGAACTGATCATCGCCGCCCGCCGCCTCGGCTGCCGGGTGCTCGACGGCGGGCATATGGCGGTGGGGCAGGCAGTGGATGCCTTTGAAATCTTCACCGAGATCAAGCCCGACGCAGCGCGCATGCGCGCCCACCTGCTGGACATGCTCGAGAAGGGGTTGTAAACAATGCGCACCTCCATCGCCACTGTCTGCCTCTCCGGAAGCCTGGAAGAAAAGATGTACGCCTGCGCCAAGGCCGGCTTTGACGGCATCGAGATCTTCGAGCAGGACCTGCTGGTCAGCCAGATGTCCCCCGAAGAAGTCAAAGCCTTGGCCGCGCGGCTCGGGCTCAGCCTCGATTTGTTCCAGCCCTTCCGCGACTTCGAGGGAGTCGACGAGGCAACCCTGAGCGCCAACCTGCGCCGCGCCGAGGCAAAATTCAAGCTCATGGCCCGCCTAGGCATGGACCTGATCCTGCTGTGCTCCAGCGTCGCCACAGCCAACATCAACGACGACGAGGTCTTCGTCCGGCAGATCCGCCAACTGGCAGAGCTTGCCGCGAAGTATCGGATCCGCATCGCCTACGAGGCCTTGGCCTGGGGTAAATTCGTGAACACCTACCAGCACTCATGGAAAATTGTGCAGCAGGTGGACAGGGAAAATGTCGGCATCTGCATCGACAGCTTCCACATCCTCTCGCGCGGGGACGATCCGGCGCAGATTGCGCAGATCCCGGGAGAAAAGATCTTCTTCGTGCAGCTGGCCGACGCACCGGTGCTGAGCATGGATGTGCTCTCCTGGTCGCGGCACTACCGGGCCTTCCCAGGGCAGGGAGGCTTCGCACTGGAACAGTTCCTGGGCTACCTGGCGGACAGCGGCTATGCCGGGATCATCTCCCTTGAGATTTTCAATGATGTGTTCCGCCAGTCGAATGTGCAGCGCACAGCGGTGGATGCCCTGCGCTCGCTGCTCTGGCTGCAGTCCCAAACCGCTGCGCTGCGCGCAGCCCAGGGCAAGAACAGCGCGCTCAACCTGCGCTCCCTGCCCGGGGGCCAACAGGCATTGGGCTTTGACTTCACCGAAATCCGCACCGAAGACCCCGAACCTGTAGCGAGACTGCTCACCCAGCTCGGCTTCACCTTCCGCGGGCAGCACCGTCGCAAACCGGTGCAGCTCTTCAGCAGCCAGGACGCGCGCATCGTTCTCAACTCTCAGCGCAGCGCCGGCGTGAACGCGGAAGTTTCAGGCTTCGGCGTGCGCGTACCCTCGGCCGACCAGGCCACGGCGCGGGCGCAGGAACTGCTCGCGCCGCGGGTGCCGCGGCTGCACCTGAACAATGAGGAAGACCTTCCCGGATTCAGTGCACCGGATGACACCGAAGTCTTCTTCAGTGCCGTGGACGGCGCATGGGACCAGGAGTTCGGCGGGGACAACCTCGACCCTGAGCCCGGGGTCGAGGGGGCAGTGACGGGCATCGACCATATCAACCTCGCCCAGCCCTGGCAGTCCTTCGATGAATCGGTGCTGTTCTATACCAGCGTGCTGAACCTGAAGGCGCTGCCGGGCACCGAGGTGCCAAGCCCCATGGGTCTGGTCCGCTCGCAGGTGCTCACCACCGCCGACTCGGAGGTGCGCCTGGCGTTGAACATCGTCCCTGCAGGCCTTGCCTCGCTGCTAGACCGGCAGCACGAATACCCCGAGCACATCGCCGTGAAAACCGAAAACATCATCGCCCTAGCCCGCCGGGCGGTGCAGGCGGGGATGGAGTTCCTGCATATTCCAGCCAACTACTACGAGGACCTTGCTGCACGCTTTGACCTGGACCCGCAGCTGCTGGCGGAGCTGCAGGAGCTGAACCTGCTCTATGACAGGGACGAGCGCGGCGAATTCCTTCACTTCTACACCCAGCGCGTAGGAAACATGTTCATTGAAGTAGTTGAACGTCGAAATAGCTACGATGGGTACGGGGCGCCGAATGCTCCGATCCGGCTGGCGGCACAGTTCGAGCGCAACCGCTGGAGTTCACACTAGGGACCCAAGGAGAGCGCAGCGTGACCGAGCGGGCAGACTACTTTGTTAAATCCACGGCGAAGACCCTCGATGTGCTGCTCGCTTTCAATGGGGGCAACTCCGAGATGACGGTCTCGCAGGTCGCAGCCGCCACGGATCAAACCCGCGCCTCAGCACGCCGCTTCCTGCTCACCCTCGCGGACCTGGGCTACCTGGAAACCAACGGCGGAAACTTCAGGCTCACCCCGCGCGTACTGGATCTGGGCGCGTCATATCTCTCCGGCCTGACCCTGCCCAAGGCTGCCACGGTGCACCTTGAAGCGCTGGCCCGCGAACTGGGCGAAACCGCTGCGCTGTGTGTGCTTGAGGGCCAGGACATCCTCTATGTCGAGCGGGTGTCCTCCCCTCGGCTGCATTCAATGAATGTGTCCATCGGCAACCGGCTACCGGCCTGGGTGACCTCCATGGGGCGCGTGTTAATTGCCGCCCTGAGCGCCGAGGAGCGCGCAGCCTTCCTGAAGGATGTCGACCTGCGCAGTTATACCGAACATACTGTGGGCAGCCTCGAGCAGCTGGAAAGGGAACTCGACAAGGTATCTGCGCAGGGCTGGAGCTTGGTCAACCAGGAGCTCGACGAAGGCCTGCGCGGCCTGGCGGTCCCGGTCTATCGAGGGGACCAGCTGCTGGGTGCGCTGAACATTTCGGTGCAGCGCGGCAGATCGGATCTGCGCAGCATCACCGAGGTGCTGCTTCCGCGGCTGCGCCAAGCCGCCAACGACATTGCCGACGACTTTGGCGGTCGGCTGGCCTGATGTAAAGCGTGCCCATGAACTCGCAGGAGTTCATGGGCACCTCCACTGGGCCGCCGGAAATCCGCCTAGGCGGTCATCGGCTCATAAAGGTCGGCGGAGCCGAGCCACGGCCACATCGCCGTCTCCTGAGTGCCGGTGTTTCGGGCCTCCGAACGGACTGCGAAGACTTCTTTCCCGGCGGCGTTCAAAGTGGTCATATCGTCAATTAAATTACGCATTTCCCCTCCTCATTGAGTGGATAAGGCGGCTCGAAAATGAGCCGGATAATTGGCATCTACCCGAAGAACTTTCTGATGTTCAACTGATATACCATCGATGGTGGCATGCGCGGATGGTGGCGCGCAACACTTTTTCGGGGGAAATTTTCGCCGCGTCCACGCAGTGGAATTAATGGGTGGAATTTGACTTAACCCCTAGATCGATCCCCGCGGCTTCGTTATAGTGCTTCTCATATATCAATGGCATATCAGCCAAAATCGACCCCGTGCCGCTCAGCGTTGAGCTTGGCACGCTGACTGAAAGCGAGCCAACTTGACTCGAATAGGGATCGTGGCCGAACAACAGCCCGAGACGCGGGTGGCGGCAACGCCGGCCACCGTGCGGCAGTTGACTGCACTGGGTTATGAGGTGGTCGTCGAATCTGGTGCAGGGAGCCGTTCGGACTTCTCGGATGCCGCCTATAGCCAGGCCGGTGCGCTGCTGGGCACCACACGCCAAACCTGGGGGAGCGAGGTGGTGCTGAAAATCAACGCACCCACCGATGAGGAAATCGAGCTTTTGGCTCCCGAAGCAACGCTCATCGCCCAGTTGGGCCCCGCGCTGCACCCGGAACTGGTGGAAAAGCTCGCCCAGAAGCCCATCACCGCGCTGGCGCTGGATGCCGTGCCGCGCATTTCGCGCGCCCAGTCGATGGATGTGCTCAGCTCGATGGCAAATATCGCCGGCTACCGCGCGGTGATTGAAGCGGCCCATGAGTTCGGGCGATTCTTCACCGGACAGGTCACCGCCGCGGGCAAGGTCCCTCCGGCCAAGGTCCTGGTTGCCGGAGCCGGTGTGGCGGGACTGGCCGCCATTGGCGCCGCCAGCAGCCTCGGCGCGGTTGTCAGGGCCACCGACCCGCGCCCGGAAGTCGCCGACCAGGTCAAGTCCATTGGCGGGGAATACCTCAAGGTCGAGGTAGCTCAGGCCATGAACTCCTCCGACGGCTATGCCAAGGCCACCAGCGAGGCCTACAACCAGCGGGCAGCCGAAATCTACACGGAGCAGGCGGCCGAGGTGGACATCATCATCACCACCGCGCTGATCCCAGGACGCACCGCCCCGCGGCTGATTACCGCGGCGGACCTCGCACTGATGAAGGCAGGTAGCGTGGTCGTGGACATGGCCGCCGGACAGGGCGGAAACGTCGAAGGATCGGTGGCGGGCGAGCGCGTGGTCACCGAGAACGGGGTGATCATCCTCGGCTACACCGACCTGCCAGGAAGGCTCCCCGCCCAGGCCTCGCAGCTGTACGGAACGAACATCCTCAACCTGCTCAAGCTGCTGACGCCTCAGAAGGACGGGGTGTTGAGCCTCGACTTCCAGGACGTGGTGCAGCGCTCGGTCACCGTGGTCAGGCGCGGGGAACTGACCTGGCCTCCGCCTCCCGTGCAGGTCTCCGCACCCGCCGCTACGCCGGTGCAGCCGGACCCCGCGCCGGCAGAGGCCGCCCATCAGCCGGCAAAGTTCGGGGCCCTGGGCAAGACGCTGGCATTCATCGCAGGCATGGCGCTGCTGTTTCTGCTCAACGCGGCGGCCCCGGCCCCGCTGTCCCGGCACTTCACCGTGCTGATCCTTTCGGTGGTCATCGGCTTCTATGTGATCGGCAAGGTCAAGCATGCGCTGCACACGCCGCTGATGTCGGTGACCAACGCGATCTCCGGCATCATCGTGGTCGGTGCGATGGTGCAGATCACCTCGGGCAACCTGGTGGTGCAGGTGCTCGCCGCCGGTGCGGTGCTGCTGGCATCGATCAATATCTTCGGCGGCTTCGCCGTCACACGGCGCATGCTGGCGATGTTCTCCCGCGGGAGCAGCTCCTGATGACCCTGCACACGCTACATTCATTCGTCCTTCTTGAGGGAGCCCCACTGTGAGTCCAGAATCGATCACCGGCGCCGCGTACATCACCGCCGGGCTGCTGTTCATCCTCAGCCTCGCCGGGCTGAGCAAGCATGAAACCGCCAAGCGCGGCGTCGCCTACGGCATCGCCGGCATGGTGCTCTCCCTGGGGGCAACCATCGTCCTGAGCTTCAGTGCTGCCCCGGCCGGCCCGCAGCTGCGCACCGGCCTGATCCTGCTGGTGCTCGCACTGCTGGTCGGCGGGGCCATCGGCCTGTGGCGCGCCCGCGTGGTGGAGATGACGGGGATGCCCGAGCTGATCGCCCTGCTGCACAGCTTCGTAGGCCTGGCCGCGGTGCTGGTGGGCTGGAACGGGCATTTGGAACACCTGGACCTGGTGGGTCAGCTGGATACCATCCACCGGGCCGAGGTGTTCATCGGCATCTTCATCGGCGGGGTGACCTTCACCGGTTCGATCGTCGCCTTCCTGAAGCTCTCCGGGCGGATCAAGTCCAAGGCGCTGGTGCTGCCCGGGAAGAACGTCATCAACCTCGGCGCCATCACCCTCTTCGCGGTGCTCACGGTGCTCTATGTCAACACCACCGAACTGTGGATGATGATTGCCGCGACGCTCCTGTCCTTCGCCCTGGGCTGGCACCTGGTCGCGTCCATCGGCGGCGGAGACATGCCGGTGGTCGTCTCGATGCTCAACAGCTACTCCGGCTGGGCCGCGGCGGCGGCGGGCTTCCTGCTGAACAACGACCTGCTGATCATCACCGGCGCCCTGGTCGGCTCCTCCGGCGCGTACCTGTCGTACATCATGTGCAAGGCGATGAACCGTTCCTTCTTCTCCGTTATCGCAGGCGGCTTCGGCATCGAGGCGGCTTCCAAGAACGATGAAGACTACGGCGAGCACCGGGAGATCTCCGCGGAGCAGACGGCGCAGCTGCTCGCCGAAGCGGACAGCGTGGTGATCACCCCCGGCTACGGCATGGCGGTGGCCCAGGCGCAGTACCCGGTGGCGGAACTTGCGGGAAAGCTGGCGGCCAAGGGGGTCAAGGTGCGCTTCGGCATCCACCCGGTGGCCGGCCGGCTGCCCGGGCATATGAATGTGCTGCTGGCGGAGGCCAAGGTCCCCTATGACATCGTCTTTGAAATGGACGAGGTCAACGACGACCTGGCGCAGACCACGGTGGTCCTGGTGATCGGCGCAAATGACACGGTGAATCCGGCCGCGGCCGAGGATCCGGGCAGCCCGATCGCCGGCATGCCGGTGCTACGGGTGTGGGAGGCGAAGAACGTGGTGGTCTTCAAGCGCTCGATGGCCAGCGGCTATGCGGGGGTGCAGAACCCGCTGTTCTTCAGGGACAACTCGCAGATGCTCTTCGGCGACGCCAAGGACCGCGTCGAAGACATATTGCGGACCTTGTAACGCCACGATGTAGCGTGGGGATCATGCGTTTTTCTTCGGCCAACCGGCGCGGGGCGCTGGGCGCCTACGGGCTGCTCAGCGCCATCTGGGGTACGAATTTCCTGTTCATGCAGGCGGCCGCCCCGTACATCAGTGCGGGGCAGACCGCGCTGCTGCGGCTGGTGTTCGGGGCGATCCCCATCGTCATCTTTGCTGCGCTGACAGGTTCTTTCTCCCGACGGCACCTGCGCCATGCCCACCGCTTCATCATCCAGGCGTTCCTCGGCGCCGGGCTGTACTACTTCGCCTATGCCACCGGAACCTTCAGGCTGGACAGCGGAATAGCCGGGGCGCTGAGCGGTTCGATCCCGCTGTTCGCCACGGTGGGCGCCATCCTGATATTCCGGACCGAGAAGCTGACGGCGCCCAAGGCCGCGGGCGTGCTGCTCGGTGCGGTGGGCGTGGTGGTCATCGCCCGGCCGTGGAACGCCGCCAGCATCGATGCCGGAGGCGTGCTGTGGATGCTGATCGGCTCGGCGAGCCTGGGTCTGTCCTATGGGTATGCACGGCGCTTCATCACCCCGCTGGGGATCCCCGCGGCGGCGGCCGCCTCCTACCAGACGGTGCTCGCGGCCATCGGCCTGGCGCTGGTCACCGACCTGAGCGGCATCACCGACATCGCCCAGGATCCGGGCGCCCTGACCGCGGTGGTGCTGGGCCTGGGCGTCATGGGCACCGGCGTGGTGTTCGTGCTGTACTACATCATCGTGGCGGCGCTGGGTGCGGTCACCGCGTCCACCGCCAGCTACATTCCGCCGGTGTTCGCCATGGCGATCGGCATCATCTTCCTGGGTGAACAGTTCGACGCGGTCGCGCTGATCGGCGTGGCGCTGATCCTCGGCGCTGCAGCGATCATGCAGATCGCGCAGCGCCGCAGCGAGTTGTCAGCCAGCCAGGGCCTGTTGCAAAAGCAGTGACAGGCGGCGCACGCCCTCGGCGATGGTGTCCTCATCCACCGAGCAGAACGCCAGGCGCAGCTTGTTGCTCGCCTCGCCGCTGGGGCTGAAGGCGGCTCCCGGGATGAAGATGACTCCGGCCTTCACCCCCTGCTGCAGCAGCTCGTAGGTGTCGATGCCTTCGGGCAGGGTCAGCCAGATGAAGAAGCCGCCGTCGGGGTGGGTGTGGGTGATGTCCTCGGGCAGGTACTGGGCCAGCGCTGTGAGCATCGCATCGCGGCGCGAACGGTAGAGGTCGTTGTACTTGGCGACCTGCCCCTTCCAATCATGCTCTTCCAGGTAGGTGCTGATGATCATCTGGTTCAGGGTCGGCGGGCACAGTGCCACGGCCTCGCCGGCCAGGTAGAAGCGGCGGAACAGGTGGGTTGGCACCGCGGCCCAGCCGATGCGCAGTCCCGGGGCGAAGATCTTGGAGAAGGAGCCCATGTAGATGACGTTGTCCGCGTCGAGGCTGCGCAGCGTCGGGGCCGCCTCGCCCTCGTAGCGCAGCATGCCGTAGGGGTTGTCCTCAAGGATTAAGATGCCCGCTTCGCGGCAGATGTCCACGATTTCCTGGCGGCGTTCGGCGGCCAGGGTGATGCCCGAAGGATTGTTGAAGTTCGGGATGGTGTAAAGGAACTTGATGCGTTCGCCGGCCGCGCGCAGCTCGGCGATGCGTGTGCGCAGGGCTTCGGGAATCAGGCCGTTCTCATCGGTGCCCACCGGACGGGCATTGACCTGATAGGCCTCGAAGGTGTTCAGCGCGCCCACATAGGTAGGGTCCTCGCACAATACGGTGTCTCCCGGATCGCAGAACACCTTGCAAGCCATGTCCTGTGCCGACTGCGAGCCGTTGGTGACCACCACATCGTCGAAGCCGACGTTGGTGATGCCCTCGGCGGCCATGACTTCCAGGATCTGCGCGCGCAGCTCTTCGGTGCCCAGGCCCGAGCCGTACTGCAGCGCCACCGGTCCCTGCTCAACGATGATGCGCTGGGCGATCTCACCGATCTTCTCCAATGGCAGCAGCTGCAGGTAAGGGTTGCCGCCGGCCAAGGACACCAGCGAAGGATCCAGTGACAGCTCGAACACGTCGCGCACCGCCGACTGCTTAATACCTGCTGCTCGTTCGGAGAAAAGCGTCTCCTGCACGTTGCGCTGCTCTGCTGTCATGTCTACTCCTTGAACAGGCTGCCGCGGCGGCCAGAAAGTTTACAAATAATATACTTTTGTATTCCAGCAGTAAGTGCAGGGGATTGGCAAGAGTTAGGCGAAGAGCGATGGCTTTTGCATTAGCTCTTGTTGGGCTGCATAGCATTTTTTCTGTGCCCTTGTAATCTCCCTGGCGAGCTCGCTCTTCGGGGCGAAGCAGCGGGCGGAGATGTCGGCGAGCACGTCGAGGCTTGCCGCCGCCGCGTCGTGGCGCTCGGCGGCTGCGAAGGATTCAATCGACCGACAGGCGGCTGCAGCCAGCTGCAAGGAGGCATCTGTCGCGAGTGTGTCTCGCGCGCTGCTCGGGGAGTATTGCTGGGTATTAATCAGCGACTCCAGATGCTGTGCGCGGGCCTCAAGGTTGCCGAAATTGCGGATGATGCGTCGCCGAATAATGTTATTCGGCCAGCGGGAGAGCAGCGCGAGCACCACGGCGATGGTGATCGGGGAGGTGAACCGACCAGCACCCAGCCACCAGGCGAGCCAGGCGGTGCCGGTGCCCACGGCGATGATGCCCAGCGCCGCCAGCAAAGCCATCGGCACCCCGTGGCGTGGCGCGGGCATGCTCAGCACCTGCGGGTATGCGGCGTCGATGGCCGCCAATTGAGCACTGACCTGATCGGCATCGGGGATGCCCAGATCGTTGGGAGTTGTCGAATGCTCCGCCTCCCAGGCCTGCACCCTTCGACGGTCGCCGAGGACATGGGCAATTTGCCAGAGGCTAAGCAGCGGCAGGGCAAGGGCGAAGAACAAAAGCGCTGAAATTCGCAGCGTTATCCAGCCGTTTTGGTGCATGCCGTAGCAGCCCATCCATGACAGCAGGAGGTAGATGGGCAGCCTGATCAGCAGGCGATCCCACCAGGGGACGGTCCTGGGTCTCATGCCTCGGTATCGGCTACATGAACTGATTGTGACGAGGCGCGGGAGTCAAGCCAGGCTTGGATGGCGCCGGGTCGGATGCGCCGGTGGGTGCCGCGGTATTCCACGGGAATGACCCCGGCGTCGGCGAGCTTTCGCAGGTAGGTATTGGAGATTCCGGCCATCTGCGCGGCCTGCGAGGTGTTGAGCAGTAGTTCGGGGGTGCCGATGCTGACGGTCTCTCCGGCGGCGAAGCGATTGAGAACCTCTATCAGGGCTTCATGTGCGGTCATGGGCAGTTGCAGTGCCGTTCCGTTCACAAATACTGTAGTGTCACTTGAATCTTCCAAGGCGCGACGCAGGCGTGCTGTGGTCTTCTCATCGAGCGCTTCAAAGGTTCGCAGATTGCCCAGTGCAGAGGTTCCAGATGCCATAGCTCTTATTTTGCCTCAGAACCCGGAAGCCCGCACGAACAGCGGCCGATTCTCGATTATGACGCCATTGCGACAAAAAGTTCTTGCCTAGCGGGCATTATTTATCGTATCGTGGAAATTCAAGGGTCTAAAGAAAGTATTGACCACGCCATCTTCCGGCACATCCTGACGGAATGCTCGGCCTTACCAGGCGGCGCCGTTGAGGAATTGTGCATATGGATGCTTTGGACTGCCTTAACTGCGCAGGATCAAGCTCTATTGCGGTCGGATGAATGGTCTTATTGCCTGTCCCTTCGCTATGCCACAAGTTTCGTGGGAACTCGTTATTCGTCATATAGAACTTTCTTGAAGGAAGAGTAATTCAATGTCTGTTGAATCCACCAACGACCTGTCAACCATCACCGATGAAGAAATCTTCAACGCTCACCTCGGTGGCAAGCTGACCATCGCATCGAAGATGCCGCTGTCCACCAAGCGCGATCTTTCCATCGCTTACACCCCAGGTGTTGCCAAGGTTTCGCAGGCTATCGCCGACGATCCAGCCAAGCACGAAACCCACACCTGGACCGGCCGCCTGGTTGCCGTTGTTTCCGACGGCACCGCAGTTTTGGGCCTGGGCAACATCGGCGCCGCAGCCTCCCTGCCAGTGATGGAAGGCAAGGCAGCACTGTTCAAGCAGTACGCAGACCTGAACTCCATCCCGTTGGTTCTGAACACCACCGATGTCGACGAAATCGTTGAGACCATCGTTCGCCTGAGCCCAAGCTTCGGCGCAGTGAACCTGGAAGACATCTCTGCACCGCGCTGCTTCGAGATCGAGCGTCGTCTGATCGAAGCACTGGACATGCCAGTGATGCACGATGACCAGCACGGCACCGCAGTGGTGACCCTGGCAGCACTGATCGGTGCAGCACGCCAGACCAAGCGCGACATCAGCTCGCTGAAGGTCGTCGTTTCCGGCGCCGGATCTGCCGGTGTTGCAGTGACCAACCTGCTGCTCTCGGCAGGCGTTGCCGACGTTATCGTTCTGGACTCCCGCGGCACCATCAACCGCCAGCGTGACGACCTGAACGCAGTCAAGGCTGAACTTGCTGGCCGCACCAACCGCGATGACGTTATCGGCGGCCTGGCCGAGGCACTGGAAGGCGCAGACGTAGTTGTCGGCCTGTCCTCCTCGCAGTTCCCTGAAGAGGCTGTTGCCAAGATGAACGACAACGCCATCATCTTCGCACTGTCGAACCCAACCCCTGAGATCATGCCGGATGTCGCCGCCAAGTACGCTGCAGTTGTAGCTACCGGCCGCAGCGACTTCCCTAACCAGATCAACAACGTTCTGGCATTCCCAGGCATCTTCCGCGGTGCACTGGACTCGGGCGCCAAGAAGATCACCGAGGCAATGAAGGTTGCCGCCGCTCACGCCATCGCCGATCTGGTGGGCGATGACCTGGCTGCCGACTACATCATCCCTTCGGCAATCGACGAGCGTGTGATGCCAGCCGTAGCAGCTGCAGTTGCAGCAGCTTCGGGTGAGTAAGACCCGCAGTAATTCTTCTCCCGCGAGAAGAATCTTCCGGGCGTAGTTGAAGAGCTCCCCGGCCACACAGGGCGCCGCAACAGATCAACAGATCTGTTGCGGCGTTTTTGTTTTGAGCGGGCATGGCGTAGGCAATGCCTATCGCATCTACTGCGGGCCTATTGCGGTTCCATGAAATACATTGGAAAAAGGGCGACGAATTCATCTAGGCTAAAAATGTGACTCCTAACACATGGAACCGCGAGTCCCATGCAGACGCTTCGGCACTGTTAGCCTCCACTGATCACCAGATGGACATCATCGCCTTGGGACGGCGCATCAGATTCTTGAGAAAAAACAAGGGAATGACCCTTGACGATGTATCGTCGCTTGTCGACGCTGCGCCGAGTCACCTTTCTTTGCTGGAAAATGGTAAGAGGGAACCCAAATTCTCGTTGCTCAAGTCTCTGGCTGTCGCCCTAGACGTCAGCCTTGATGATTTACTCGGTGCTGAACCTCCATCTCGTAGAGCCGCATTAGAGATAGAGCTGGAACGTGCCCAACGCGGACCACTTTATGATTCTTTGGGCTTGCCCAAGGTGAGGATTTCAAGCCGCTTACCCACTGACGTGCTCGAATCTTTAGTGGGACTGCAACGGGAACTGGAACGCCGGTTGGACGAACAGACCGCCACTCCAGAAGAAGCGCGTCGGGCCAATACTCAGTTGCGTGAGCAAATGCGCAAACGCAATAACTACTACAGGGAAATAGAACAGGAAGCCGGTCGCATCCTGAAGGGAGCCGGGCACACAGGTGGCCCGCTGTCGCACCACCGCTCCGCTGACATTGCTGAATACCTAGGATTCAGCTTGCGCTATGTGGGCAATTTACCCCACTCCACGCGGTCGGTCACTGACCTAAAAAACCATAGAATCTATCTCACGCAATCTGAGCGATCGGACCACGACCCGCGTTCGGTCTTGCTGCAGGCCCTGGGTCACTACGTGCTGGGGCATGAGGCGCCGGCCGATTACGCGGACTTTCTCTCGCAGCGAGTTGCAACAAACTACTTTGCTGCCGCACTGATGATGCCGGAGAAGGAAACCACCGATTTCCTACACCAGGCAAAGAAGGAGCGTGAGCTGGCGGTCGAAGATATCCGCGACGCGTTCGCGGTTTCGTATGAATCCGCCGCCCATCGTTTCACGAATCTGGCAACCGAGCATCTGGGAATCACCTGTCATTTTCAGAAGGTTCATGAATCAGGGATCCTACATAAGGCCTATGAAAACGACGGAGTCAATTTTCCCTCCGATCACACCGGAGCCATCGAGGGTCAGAGTATCTGCCGGTATTGGACCAGTCGGGTAGTGTTCGACGCGGTCGACAAGTTCCGTGCCTTCGAACAGTACACCGACACTGTTAATGGCACCTTCTGGTGCACGGCACGCACTGAGCGCCATTCTTCGGGGATGTATTCCCTGTCCATTGGAGTTCCTTTTGAGCACGCGCAGTGGTTCCGCGGGCGTGGCACCAAAGAACGATGCCAGTCTAAATGTCCTGATGAAAGCTGTTGCAGTCGGCCGCCGGTCGAGTTGTCGGCAACGTGGTCGGGCAATGCCTGGCCGGCCACGCGAGCCAATACTCATTTGTTGGCTGCCATGCCCACCGGCGCGTTTCCGGGCGTCGACGAAACCGAAGTTTATAGATTTCTTGAGAAGCAAGCTTGACCTAATTGTGTCCCGGTACGGCCGGTGCCACAGCGACGCCGAAGGGCGGTAGAAGTGAAGTACGTGATTGGTTGTACACAAGATGAGCGGGGACGAGAAGCTATTTCTCTGGCTTTGACCTTGGCCCGTTCACTGGCCGATCCTGGCTCAGTCGAACTTGAACTGGTGCACATCATCCGAGGATCGGCGCCTGAGGACAGCGCGACGCAAAGCGAAAGAAATTTCCAGCAGTTTCAAATTGATTCGGCCAATGCGTGGATGGAACGTTCACTGAACCTAGTGCCTTCAAAGATCAAAGCGCAGATGCATGTGCGCTTTGCTGATTCAATGGCCGAAGGTCTGCTGGAAGCGGTCTCCAGCTTCAAGGCGGACCTAGTAGTCGTCGGCGCCGCAAGCCACGGCCCGTTGCGCCGATTCACAGTCGGCAGCGTGGCCAATGCGCTATTGCACTCATCGCCCGTTCCAGTAGCCTTGGCCCCCTCAGGTTACCTGCCACCGCGCTTGTTGACTCGCGTCTCCTGCGCTGTCGGGACCCGTTCGGGTTCAGAAGCCGTGCTTCAAACGGCTGTAGAAGCGGCAGCCGTCCGCCATGTGCCGCTGCGGTTGGTCTCCCTTGTGTCCTTGGACCTCGGCGTCGCCCAAGGAATCAATAATTTGCAGCAACGCGCTCAAGCTCATGCCACCCGCGTTCTAGAAAAAGCAGTGGAGGCGGTTGCACAACGAACATTGGTCACGACGGAAGTTGCTCAAGGGCGAACAATTGAAGCTGCCATCGCCAAGCTGGACTGGGACGAAGAAGAAATCGTGCTGATCGGTTCGAGCAGATTGGCCGAACGCAGCAAGATCTTTATCGGAGCGACAGCCAACAAGATGCTCCGCGCGCTGCCGGTGCCCATGGTGGTCGTGCCGCGCTATCACATCGTCAACGATGTAGTCGACACGGTCAAGGTATAGCCCGATGGCTATAGACCAAGAAAAGCCGGAATTGCCGGAACAACAGGTGCTGGCGCCGATTTCGATCAGTAGTGAATCGCCCGAACCGCTCTACCGCCAGCTGCGCCTGGCCCTAGAACACCAAATCCATGCCGGCACCATCGTCCAAGGTCTGCCATTGCCCAGTTCTCGAGAGCTTTCCCGGGAATTGGGGCTTTCGCGCAATACGGTCAACGCGGCGCTGCAAGAATTATTGGCGTCGGGATTGATCGAGTCTCACGCGCGCCGAGGTTATTTCGTGAACTCGCAGTTGCTCGGCAGGCAGCCACCAGCGCAGGAAGGAACGTCCCGCAACTACCGCCCACTGGATCTGCGCCGGCACATCAAATCCTGGGTGGCAGCCGACAGTCCAGAAATCACCAAGATCAGCAACTGGCGCGACTACCCCTACCCCTTCGTCGCAGGTCAGGTAGAGGAGAGCGATTTTCCGCGTTTGGCGTGGGCGCGAGCCCTGCGCGACTCCTTGGATCCGCCGCATCTGCACTTTGCACTGCGTGACTCGGTAGATGAAGACGACCCGTATCTTGTTGAAATGCTGTGCCAGCGTGTGCTGCCCGCACGCGGCATCATCGCAGCCCCGGAAAACATCCTGATCACCGCCGGGTCGCAACAGGGCCTAGATTTACTGGCCCAAACCATCATGAATGATGAAACCACCGTTGCCGTCGAGGATCCGGGATACGTCGATGCCCGGCATACTTTCGCCAGGACCGGGGCAAGCGTGCTCGCGCTACCGGTTGACGCGCAGGGTGTGGTGCCCCCGGATTCATTCAACGGTATCGATGCGTTCTACCTGACGCCCAGCCATCACAGTCCGACCAACGTGACGCTCAGTGCATCGCGCCGCCGGAGCATACTCGACGCCACTGCATCCAGTGGAACGATCATCATCGAAGACGACTACGACAGTGAATTCCGCTATCGCGGCAAACCAACGCCGGCACTGAAGGCTCTGACTAATTCAGCGCATGTTGTCTACCTGGGTTCCTTCACCAAGTTCCTAGCCCCTGGGCTGCGCATGGGATATGTGGTCGCTGACCCACAGCTGGTGGAAGTACTGCGTAGCCAACGACGCTACCGGATCCGGCACATTGCAGGGCATCCTCAACGGGCCATGGCGCTGATGATCGACTCGGGGCAGTACCAAAGGACCATCTCCCGGCGCCGCACCCAGCTGCAACGAAAATGGTCCAAGCTCACCGAATCTCTGGACGCCCACCTTTCATGGAAGGTCAATGCCCCTCCGGGTGGTGTAACAGTGTGGATCAAGGGCCCTGCGCAGCTCGACTGCCGCCTGCTGATGCAGCGGTGTCTTCGACAGGGCGTGGTCATCGAGCGCGGGGATGTCTTCTTCAGCAATTCCAGCGCCCACCGCAATTACTTTCGTTTGGGGTTCGCGGCAATCAATGTGAATGCCATTGATCCTGGTGTACGACGCCTGGCCACGGTGCTAAACGACATGGGATACCTTGAACTCGACTAATGCTGGTCTCAGAAAAATGTAGGCAAGTTGGATCTGGGCGCGGCCGCGCCGATCCGTAACAGTGGGGACAACCATTGCTACGAAATGAAGGGCCAGACCATGTCTACAGCGGCACACGAGCGCGAGCTGCCCAGCACCCTGTCCATTCCTGACGGAAACACGTCGAGTTCCCCGGTACCGCAGCGCAGTGCGCTGATTGACCTAGATGCGATCAGCCAGAATATAGTGACCATTCGACGATTGGCCGGCAGCGCACTGGTGATGGCGGTACTTAAAGCTGACGGCTACGGCCACGGGTTGGTACCGGCGGCGCAGGCTGCGCTGCGCGGGGGCGCGGACTACCTGGGCACCGCGGTGCTGGAGGAAGCATTCGAATTACGCCGTGCAGGGATCACCGCCCCGATATTTTCGTGGCTTAGCGCCCCGGGCAGCGACTACGAGGGCGCCATTCGAGAAGACATCGATGTGGCTGCCTATGACGTACCGCAACTGGCAGAGATCTGCCGAGCCGCCGGGAAAGTGCGACGGCCTGCCAAGATCCACCTGAAGATCGACACCGGTATGTGGCGTGGCGGTGCCACCGCAGAGCAGTGGCCAATGTTGTGCAGTGCGGCCCGGCGTGCGCAAGCCGACGGTTTGATCGAAGTGACTGGAATCTGGTCCCACCTGGCATCGGCTGATGAACCGGGGAACCCATCGCTCTTCGAACAACTGGCTGCCTTCCGCGTCGCTCTTGCGGTGGCCATGGATCACGGAATCAGGCCTAAGCTGCGTCATATTGCCAATTCCGCTGCCACATTGAATTGCCCTGAAGCCCATTTTGACATGGTGCGCCCCGGGCTGGCCGTCTACGGGGTGAACCCGTTGCCACAGCAGTACCAGACTGCACAAATGCAGCTGCGTCCCGCGATGACCCTGTGCGCATCGGTGGCCCACGTGAAACCGGCGCCAGCTGGGGCCGCAGTGAGCTACGGCGGTACCGAACGCACCACCACGCCGACGAATCTGGCCATCATTCCACTGGGCTATGCCGATGGTGTGATGCGTAGCGCCAGCAGCCGAGGGCCGGTGCAGATCGGGGATGGCCGCTACCGGGTGATTGGGCGGATATGCATGGATCAGTTCATTGTGCCAATAGGCCAAGACCCGATCGTTGCGGGACAACAGGCAATCCTCTTCGGGCCTGGTGACCGGGGTGAACCACATGTCCAAGAATGGGCGGATGCCGCCGGAACGATCCCCTACGAAATACTCACCCGCATTGGCAGCAGGGTTCCGCGGGTGTATGGGCAGCCGGAACGATGAACGTCCGCTGGTACCTAAAAAGTTGGGCCATTCTGGCTCTGGGAATGGAACCAGATAGAGGGCACAGTGATATACACCACATCGAGTTCCTGATGGGGACTGCATCCTACCAAGGAGGAAAGAAATGACGACTTCAGATATCCGTTCCCGGGCACAGCAGCACCTCTACCCGCACTTCACCGCCGGGCAGGTGTGGAACAGCGAAAAGCTCCCAATCATCGTTCGCGGCGAGGGCAGCTATCTGTTCGACGAAGAGGGCAACAAGTTCCTCGACGGGCTGGCCGGGCTGTTCTGTGCCAACATCGGGCACGGGCGGCAGGATATCCCGAAGGCCGCCTACGAGCAGATGACCCAGCTGGCCTACTGGACCAACTGGGGCTCCGCACACCCGGCAGCCGTAGACGCAGCCACCGCCATCGCCAACCTGGCCCCGGGCGACTTGGACACGGTCTTCTTCGTCAATTCCGGTTCCGAGGCAGTAGAGTCGGCCATTAAATTTTCACGTCAATACCACCGCAGCCAGGGCCAGCCGGAACGCACCAAGATCATTGCCAGGCACATGGCCTACCACGGAACTACCCTCGGCGCACTGGCGGTGACCGGGATCCCCGGTTATAAGGAACCGTTCGGTTCCTTGATGCCCGGCGTCTTCCACGTCCCCAACACGCTGGGCGAGTCGATCCCTGAAGGGGGAAGCGCCGCGGATCTTCCTTCGATCCAGGCGATCCGCGAAGTCATCGAGCGCGAGGGCGGCCACACTATTGCGGCGTTGTTCGCCGAGCCCGTGCAGAATTCCCGCGGCGCGTTGGTGCCTCCTGCTGGCTACTGGCAGGAACTGCGCAAAATCTGCGACGAACACGGTATCTTGCTGGTGGCGGACGAAGTCATCACCGGATTCGGCCGACTGGGCGAATGGTTCGGCAGCATCAAGTACGACGTCGTGCCGGATCTGATCACTTTTGCCAAGGGGTCAACCAGTGGCTATGCGCCGTTGGGTGGAGTCATTATCCGAAAGCCACTGGCCGATGCCATGCTTGCCAGCCCGCTGGCCGGGATTTTCACCCATGGAGCCACCTGGGGTGGACACCCGGTTTCCACCGCTGTGGCTACAGCGAATCTCAAAGCACTGGCCGAAGAGAACATCACCGGCAACGTGCGCAGCCTGGAGCCGTATTTCCAGAACGGTCTGGACAAGCTCGTGCAGGCCCATTCGAGCATCCTTGAATACCGTGGCACCGGCTTCTTCTACGCCATCGAGCTCACAGGTGACCGCGACTCCGGCCGCGAACTGAGCGCGGAACAGTCCAAGGCCCTGCTGACACAGGTGATGCCTCAGGCCATGCGCGAAGTCAATCTGATCACCCGTCCGGACAACCGTGGAGCGACAATGCTGGTGCTTTCGCCGCCACTGGTGGCCGATCAGGACGTGCTCGACGACCTGCTGGTCAAGGTTGACCATGTCATGAGCGCGGCAGACCAGTTCCTAAGCAAAGGTGCCGCGTCGCTGGCACGGGTCTAAGCGCGGATGCAGGGCCAAAACGGCAATCTGGAAGGGAACAGTTTATGACCAGCACAGTGGTTCAGCACGCAGACGTGGATCCGCTGCTCTTGACGCGCTTTGATCAGCTGCGCGGCAGAGGGAAGGATCTGCGGATCGTCCTGCCCGAGGGTGGAGATCAACGGGTGCGCGAAGCAGCTCGGATCCTGCGTTCCCTAGGTGCTGAACCTCTGCTGGTGGGCTGTCATGGACTGGTTCCGGGGGCGGTGGATATTGATCTGCTGCGCACGGAGAAGGTGTTGGCGCACCTGCAGGAGCGTCTTGGACCGCGCGGAGAACACGCGCTGACTGCAGCACAGTTTGATCCGCTCGCGCTGGCCATGGCTGCGGTCGCGGTGGGGGAGAGCCAAGCAGTAGTCGCAGGTGCTACTTGCCCCACGGCCGACGTCATGCGAACCGCTTTTCGGATGGTAGGTCCGGCAACCGCCCAAGGAACCATCTCCTCAAGCTTTTTGATGCGGTTATCCTCGGGGGACTATTACGCCTTCGGTGACTGCGCTGTGATTCCAGATCCCACTGTGCAGCAACTGGCACACATCGCCACGGCTACCGCCGATACATATCAGGCGCTCACCGGTAACGACCCGCGCGTGGCGATGCTGTCATTCTCCACAGCGGGCAGCGCGGAGCACCCCAGCGTGCAGGTTGTACGGGAAGCCACCGAGACAGTCCGCACCCAGCGCCCAGACTTATGCATCGATGGAGAACTCCAGTTCGACGCTGCAGCAGACCAGATGGTCGCTGCAGCCAAGGCTCCTGATTCGGCGGTTGCCGGAAGAGCCAACGTATTTATTTTTCCTAATCTGGCAGCCGGGAACATCGGGTACAAGATTACCCAGCGGCTGGCAGCGGCGCAGGCCTACGGCCCCATCCTCCAGGGGTTGGCTGCTCCGGTCAACGACCTGTCCCGAGGGACAAGTATCACCGACATTGTCAATGTCTCCCTTATCAGCTTGGTGCAATCGGAATCTGTCTGAACCCCTTCTGGGAAACAGCATCCTTGGGCCGCGGTGCGGCCGGACACCACCTACGATCGAGGTAATTATGAACGCGACAACACGTAACGGGGCGAGTCCCATGACCCAGGCATCCGGCACGGGTGCCGCTGGCACCGCCGGCACGTCTGACCAAGGGCAGCAGCCAGAACGCCTGGCCAAGACCCTGAAGGCACGCTGGGTCTGGGCTATCGCTCTGGGCTCGGCAGTAGGCTGGGGTGCCTTTATCCTACCTACCGACTGGTTGGCTATTGGCGGCCCTGTTGGCGCTATTAGCGGGTTCATGATCGGAGGCGCGCTGATGGTTCTCATTGCTGTCAGTTACGGGTTCTTGATCAAATCCTTCCCGGTCTCTGGCGGAGAACTGGCTTTCGCTCTGGTCGGCTTTGGGCGCACCCACGCATTCTTCTGCGGTTGGTATTTGACCCTGGGCTATACGTGCATCGTTGCCCTGAACGCCTCGGCGATGGCCTTGCTGTTCCGTAAGCTCATGCCCGATCTGGTGCAGCAGGGGTACCTATACACCGTGGCGGGATGGGATGTTTATATCGTGGAGATCGTCATCTCGATGACGGTTCTAGTGGTCTTCGCTCTACTGAACATTCGCGGTACTGCGCTCTCGGGGCGGATCCAGTTCATTGCCTGCGTCATCATGCTCATTGCAGTGGTCTGCATCTTAGCCGGCGTATTGATCAGTCCGCAGGTAGTGTTTACCAACGCGCTCCCCGCCTTCCCCGCCGAGGTGAATCCGGTAGCTGCGATTGCGGCGATCGTTGCCATCGCCCCGTGGGCCTTCATTGGCTTCGACAACGTCCCGCAGGCCGCCGAGGAGTTCGACTTCCCTCCGGCAAAGGCCATGCGGCTGATCGTTTTGGCATTGCTTGCCGCGGCGTTGTTGTACTGTGCCATGATCGCATCTGTTGCATTCAGCGCACCTTGGGAAGCGCTGGCCAGCGGCGACTCGGCCTGGGGCACCGCCGACGCCTTGACCGCAATTATGGGTGGAGTGGGCATGTTGTTGCTGACCATCGGCATCACCATGGGTGTGAGCACGGGTTTGAACGGTTTCTATGTCTCGGCCAGTCGCATTCTGTTGGCCATGGGCCGAGCGCAGATGGTCCCAGCGGTATTCGCCCGACTACATCCGAAGTACAAGACCCCGCACTACGGCGTCCTGTTCGTCGGCGCGGTGTGTTTGATCAGTCCGTGGTTCGGACGCGCGGCGCTGACTTGGGTGGTAGATATGTCTGCAGTCGGTGTGACGGTAGCGTACCTCTACACGTGTCTCTGTGCTTTCAAACTCTTTCGAACCACCAATTCAAAACGCGGGCCTAGCGAGTTGGGGGATGTGAATTCGACGTCTAAGAAGGTGCTGAGCCTGCTTGGAGCGTTGACCTCACTGACCTTTATGGCACTCTTGCTGATTCCGGGATCACCAGGTGCCCTGGGCAAGGAATCGATGCTGGCGCTATTGGTATGGTCGCTGCTTGGAGTGGTCTTCTTCCTGATGCGGCGCAAACACAACAAAACACTGACTAATGAACAGGTGGACATGCTGGTGCTAGGCGCACCGCGGCCAAAAGGCAGTGAGCTACGCAGCAAAGCTACATCTTAGTAACTGAATAAGTAACCGTACGCCCCGGCAGATCCAAGGGATCTGCCGGGGCTACCTGTTACTAGCAGAGCGATAGGAAATTCAAGCTTCGGTGTCAATGGCAACGCGAAGCCATCGCTGCCGACTAATTCCGTAGCGAGCGATGTAGAAGCGAGAGCAACTCGCGTACCGAATCCGAACCTCCTAGGAGTTCGGCATCGATAATCAGGCTGTTCTTGAAGTACGGACTCATATCGAGCCCGAGTCCAATCCCTAAGACAGTTAACTGGGGATCTGTGTGGAGCCCACGCACCACTTCGGTTAGGTCCTGGTGCAGGTAATGCTCGTCGTTGGCAGCAGTCGTGGCGGAGTCGGAAGGGCTGCCGTCTGAGATGACTACGAGGATTCTGCGCTCGGTCTGCTGGTCTCCGAGACGTGCTGCGGCCCAGCGCACGGCTTCGCCGTCGACGCTCTCGCGATAGAGCGTCGGTTTGAGCATTGCGGCCATTGCGCTGCGACCTGTGCGCCAGCTGGTTGCGAAGTCCTTGAAAATCAGGTGAGACAGCTCGTTGAGCCTTCCAGGATGCGTTGGTTTACCCGCCTGGTGCCATGCCTTCAGCACTCGGCCGCCATTCCACGAACCAGTGGTATAGCCAAGGACCTCGCACGGAACTTCTACTCGTTCCAGCGCTCGGACGAGCACATCGATAAACGCCGCCATTGACTCGGCATGATGCTTCATTGAGCCGGAACAGTCGAGCAAGATTGTCACCGCGGCGGCCGCTTGGGGATCGGCTCGGGGAGCCTTGAACACCCTGCGTTCGGTGGGAGAAGCTATTAGTTGCCCCAGGCGAGAGCCGTCGAGTACTCCTTCCTCAACCCCAAAGTCAAAGCCGGAATTCTCCGGCACGCACAACAGCCACTGCAACTTTTTGGCCACTAGATGCACGTTGACTGCTTCCTTGCGCACCCTTTCAGCGATGCGTTCGCGAAATTTCGCTAGCTGCTCGGAGCGTACCAGCGTTTCGGCATGGAGCTCTCGGTCGAATCGAGTGGTGAAAATACGATAGCCGCTGACATCGTCCGACAACGTTCCGCTGCGCCCGGAAGCGGCACTTGGGGGCGAGGGGAGCTCACTTTCGACGTCCAGCAGGAGATCGAAAGTTGGCTGCAGTTGCCCTTTTCGGTCAGCTGCCTCGGAGCCTTGCGCCTTTTCCAGGGCCGCGACGTTCTGCGCCGTGAGTTCAGCGACCAGAAGTGCAGTTTGGGCGAACGCGTGTTGAACGTGTCGTTGCCGGCGCAAGTCAGACAGCAATGGGCCCAAGGAACTTGCCAAATGTGCCCTAGTTGACTCGATCATGTCTTCGGACTCGGCTATCAGCGGTTCTCCGGTGATACGTGACCTAGTGACTTGGAGAATTGTGTAGATCAGCAGACCCAGCGAAGTTTCGATCATTTCTGACGCCAGATACTCTTTCGACCATGTCTCGTGACGTAACCGAAGGTTTGCGCGGACACCGTCCAAGGTGGCCAGGGATTCGCAGCGGAACTGCTCCAATACTTCAAAGATAAGGCGCGCACTGGGTGCTTCAGGCAGTGATTGTGTATGCGTCTGAAGGTCTGAATGCAGGACCCTCAACGCCATGCCGTCACTGGCACCGCGAAATGAGCCGAAGCTGGCACTGTGTGCGGCTGGATAGAGGTGCGGCGCATTCAATGGAAGCAGTCTGTCTGTACGGTGAATATAGCGTCCCTGCAAAGTCAGCTGGGGATCGCGCGCCAGCGCCCGTAGATTTGCGGCGCACAGCTGGCGGATTTGCTGGATTTCTCGTTCGCTGAACGTTGAGCTGCTGCCGGTGCTCATGTTCTATCGATCCGTTGTCTGCAGTGCGTAGGATTCATCTAATTCAGTGGCAAAACACCGTTGGTAGTACTCGGCGATGGTGAGGCGTTCTGCTTCGTCGCATTTGTTGAGAAAGGTGAGCCGGTAGGCCAGCGCAGGATCGCGGAAGATGGAAATATTCTCGGCCCAAGTCATGACGGTTCGAGGGGACATCAGTGTTGAAATGTCGCCAGCCGAGAATCCATCCCGCGTCAATGTAGCCACCTGAACCATGGAGCGAATTAGTTCCATGCCCCTTGCGTCGGCCAGCGCAGGAACGCGTGCGGCAACGATCTGCGCTTCGTCTTCCAACGGAAGATAGTTTAGCGTTGCCACAATGTTCCATCGGTCCAATTGCGCCTGGTTCAGTCTTTGGACTCCGTGGTAGAGGCCGTTCAGATTTCCTAAGCCTACGGTGTTTGAGGTGGCGAAGAGCCTGAAATGCGGATGTGGCTGTATGACTCGATTCTGGTCTGTCACCGTGAAGCTGCCTTCACGTTCCAGCAAACGCTGGATGACAAACATTACGTCGGGCCGTCCTGCATCGTATTCATCGAAGATCAATGCCATGGGCCGCACCATGGCCCACGGAATGACTCCTTCTTGGAATCGTGTGGCAGGCTGACCTTCTTCCACAACTACAGTGTCTTTGCCGACTAGATCCAAGCGACTTATGTGTCCATCGAGATTCATCCGCAGGACTGGCCAGTTCAAACGGGCAGCGATCTGCTCAATATGAGTGGATTTACCTGTCCCGTGCATCCCCTGGACCAGTACGCGCGAATTATGGGTAAATCCGGCGAGAATCGCTAGGGTAGTGTCTCGGTCGAAGCGGTACGCCGGATCTATCTCGGGGACCTGTTCGGTGCGCATGACGAATCGTTCAACCATCAGATCGCTGTCGATGCCGAATACTTCGCGCACGGCAATGCGTTCCATTTCTAGCAAGCCGGGGGAGCATAATTCCATGGATTCACCATCCTGAGGCTTCGAGTTCTGAATCATCATTTAGGTCTTCTATCCGTGCAATATCCTCGGCGGCACGCTGTAGCAGTGGTAGGAGTTCTTCCAGGTCTGACGCTCTCTTACGCATGATCGGCGCCTGCACCGCTACGCACATGTTCGAACGACCCGAAGCGTTGGGCACGAGCACCGAGATGCAGACCAATCCGTCTATATATTCTTGCTGGTCCACCGCGTAGCCCTGCTGGCGAATGCGCGCTAGTTCATGGTCGAGCGCGCTGTACTCGGTGATTGTATGAGCCGTAAATCGCTTGAGTCTGCCATTTTCCCAGAGGCGTTCTCGTTGGGCCACGCCGAATTGGGAAACAATCATCTTTCCACTGGCGGAGCAGTGGGCGGGAACCCGAGAACCGGGCCCCAAATGAACACGAATGGGTTCTGGCGTTTCTACACGATCAAGGTAAATGACCTCATTACCGGATAGCGCAGTGATGTTGCAGCTCTCTCCAACCTGTTCAACCAAATCTCGCAATATTGCATTGCGCGCACCGTTGCGGGTGTCATTCAGCAGGGTATCTTCAGCCAGACGTCGCATTCGGGACCCCGTGGCGTAGTGCCGTCCATCGCTATGTCGGGTAATCAGATTGGCGTTTTCAAGTTGCTGCAACATGCGGTGCAGAGTGGGCTTTGGAATTCCAGTTTGATCAACCAATGACTGGAGTGTGAAGAGCTGGTCTCTACTTGTGATTAGTTCCAGCAGCGCGATCATGCGCAACGCAGGCGTTTCGCCTTGAACTGTTCCGACAGGCCCCAATGATGGTTCAGTGAGATTTTCCATGCGCGCACTCCTTAGATCAAAGTTTCATTAAATATTAGCATTTGAAACAAAAAGCTGAATAGCTCTTGACGAGTGTGACATACGACGCATAGATTTTATCTCAATCCCATTTTTTGTGGAGAAAATCGTCAAAATCTGAGACAGATTCAGTCGGCTCCGAAAGGAGCCAGATGTCCGAAGGGGGCAAAATGTCCGAGCAGATCATCGATTCAGAAATTGCTGAGGTTAAGAAGTCAGCTGCAAAGCGAGAGCCGGTCCAAGGCGCGCAAAAGATGACATCTTCAGAGGCGTTTGTTGAAACGCTGGTATCTAATGATGTCACTGACATTTTCGGCATCATGGGTTCGGCATTCATGGACGCCATGGACATTTTTGCACCGGCTGGCATTCGTCTAGTTCCGGTTGTCCATGAGCAAGGTGCCGCGCACATGGCTGATGGTTACGCAAGGGCTTCCGGACGACATGGCGTAGTCATCGGACAGAATGGTCCAGGCATTTCCAATTGCGTTACCGGCATTGCAGCTGCGTTTTGGGCCCATAGCCCCGTCGTGATCGTTACCCCAGAAGCCGGCACTAACACCATGGGCCTCGGAGGCTTCCAAGAAGCCAATCAGCTGCCGATGTTCCAAGAGTTCACCAAATACCAGGGGCACGTAACTCATCCGCATCGCATGGCAGAATACACTGCCCGCTGCTTCGACCGTGCTATGAGCGAGATCGGGCCCACCCAGCTGAACATTCCTCGCGACTATTTCTACAGCGAGAGTGTCACCGAGATTCCGGCGCCGCGTCGTGTGGACCGCGGCGCCGGTGGAACCAAATCACTGGATGAGGCAGTGCAGCTGTTATCCGAGGCCAAATTCCCCGTGATCATCTCCGGTGGAGGCATTGTCATGGCAGACGGCGTAGAAGAATGCAGGGCCCTAGCCGAGCGTCTCGGAGCGCCAGTGGTCAACAGCTACCAGCATAATGATTCCTTCCCTGCTAGCCACCCACTTTGGGCTGGGCCGTTGGGGTACCAAGGATCAAAGGCTGGAATGAACTTGATCTCTCAAGCTGACGTCGTCCTAGCATTGGGTACCCGATTGGGACCTTTTGGAACCTTGCCGCAGTATGGTCAGGACTACTGGCCAAAGAATGCCAAGATCATCCAGGTCGATGCCGATCACAAGATGCTCGGATTGGTCAAGAAAATCTCCGTGGGCATCTGCGGCGATGCCAAAGCGGTAGCTTCTGAACTAGTTGCACGTCTGAAGAACGCATCGTTGGCTTCGGACGCCACCAAGGCTGAGCGCTCCACGAAGATCCAGGAAGCTAAACAAGCATGGGAAGAAGAACTCAGTGCCTGGGCACATGAGACGGACGACTATTCATTAGACGTTATTGACGAGGCAGACCAGGAGGAAGGCAATTGGCTTCATCCTCGGCAGGTCCTACGCGAGCTTGAAAAGGCCATGCCAGGTGACGTGATGGTATCCACAGATATTGGCAACATCAATTCGGTGGCTCATAGTTATTTGCGGTTTGAGAAGCCTCGTAGCTTCTTCGCTCCAATGTCCTTCGGCAACTGTGGCTACGCACTGCCAACCATCATTGGTGCCAAGGCTGCCGCTCCGGAACGCCCCGCCATTGCCTACGCAGGCGACGGCGCATGGGCCATGAGCATGGGCGAAGTGCTGACAGCTGTCCGACACGATATCCCTGTCACGGCAGTGGTATTCCGTAATCGTCAGTGGGGCGCCGAGAAGAAGAACCAAGTTGAATTCTATGGACGCCGTTTCGTTGCCGGTGAACTGGACAATGGGGAAAGCTTTGCGGAAATGGCGCGCAGCATGGGGGCGGAAGGCATCACTGTCGACAAGCTAGAAGAAGTTGGACCAGCTCTTCAGTCAGCGATCGATGCACAGATGGTCGACGGCAAGACGACCGTTATTGAAATCATGTGCACCCGTGAATTGGGCGACCCCTTCCGACGCGATGCACTGTCTACTCCTGTTCGGCACCTTGAGAAGTATCAGGACTACGTATAGGAAGTACCAGTTACGAGATTGCAACTGACAAAGAACCCTTTGGAACGGCAAACGTTCCGAAGGGTTCTTTGTGTTGAAGTGGCTGCGCTAAGAGGTCGTCTGGAGTACTGACGCCGGTTCAGCTCGTCGAGCCTTGGACTAGTCATTTGAATTTTGCAGTATTCAAGTCTTCATACACAGTTCGTACTTGGCGAAGTCGGTGCTGTTCTAAGACACGCAATACTGAATCTGCTTCAACAGAAAAGGAGTAGATTCAATGAGCGAGAATGCGAAAACTAAAGCACTAGCGCCTCGGCAGCTCATTCCTGTCGTTCCAAAATGCGATTCCGAGTGCAAAGTACAAATCATGATCCACACTTTTGGGAAGGAATTCATATCCCTTAGCGATGAACTAGTGCGGGAAGTTGAAGGAGTCCATGTGGGTTGTAAATCCATTGCTGATTCCCGTTATACGGTCGCAGACGCGCTGGCTAGCTTCGACGAATGGGGCGCCCCGGACTTCGGAGTCGACGACTTGAATTCGCTTTTTCCCGGCGGCCACAGCTGCATTTGGTCCACGTCTAGTAGGCAATGAACATGTGCGATCAGTGTAATGGGATGAGCAAGAAGGATGTTGACGCGCGGACCGACCGCTGGATCAAGGACTACGGGCGCGCGATTATCTATGTTGAACCCAGTCCGCTCACGAGGTCCTTCGGCTATACCGTGGGGCTCACCGCGGTTGGGCACCCCGAGTTCATGGTTCGCGGGCTCAATTTTGAAGATACTTGTCAGATGCTCAATGGCTTTGCCGAGAGCGTGCTTGTGGGTAATGAGCGTTTCGGACAGGGACATACTTCCCGGTGGAAGGACGGACGAATACTGTTCTTCAGCGTTATGACTCGGGGTCTGAATTCGTTGGTGGTTGATGCCTGTGCACGTTATGGCAACAGGGTCAGGGTTTTAGAGATCAGTTTTGTCGGCAATGATCCCAGGTCCCAAAGCCCGGCCGAAATCTTGAACGCTTGGAAGAATTAATCGCCACCGTAATACTTCGTGTCGTCACGTGACGCTGTCGAAGAAGAAACGGCCGCACATTTCTCCCATTTGTGAACCCCGAAGACGAAGAATTGCGAATGTCACCGGCATAATTCGGTTCATGTCGACTCGTCTGGATTGCCGCCTACCAAGCACATGAAACTAGAGGAAGGAGCACCGCCGAGTCTGCGCAGTGTGGATCTAGTCGTTGAGGATAATAGCGGGAGGCTTTCGTGTCAGATCGTGTTCTGGGGGAGCGCCTGGTTCAAACTTCAACCGAACAGTCTCATGACTTTCTGCCGCCTTCCGCCCGACGCAGGTTGCACTTCACCTGTGCAGTCTTATTGGGTGTATTGATCATCGTGGTCTTGGCGTTGGTCTAGTGCAAGCTAATTTTTGCCGCCTGTCAGCTCCTTTCAGACTGCCTAACGCGAGAATTGGTATTCAGAAGCCCGCCATTTCGCGAGCTTCGTTTGTTTGCCGCAACGGCATAAACTCACTCAGGCTCGGAGGACTTCCGCAATCCGTGCGGTGTCATCGCGTCACTACAAGGAAATACGAGTGAAAATCTCGCGAATTGCCGGTGCCAGGCGATTTTGAAAGAAATAAAAAATCAACTTTTGGAAATGCCTATCTTTGGAATACCAAAAGGGATAGAGTGTGGGCAGAAAGTCGGATTCGGCCCTGCGTGCAGGGGAACGGATGGTGCCCAACACCGACAGACGTCGCCGAACTGAGAACTTCACGGCGCGTTAACCAAGCTTTGCCGGTTGCTCAAGGCTGCGAAACTTCGGAGGTCGACGTCCAGCGGAAGAACCCGTTTAATCGTCGAGATGAAGCCCGCAGAAAAAGCTTGGGTCGACAAATATCACTTGAAAATCACGCTGTGCGTCAGCTTTGCCGCACCCGGAAGCGGTGGGAGGTTATTGAATGTCCAAGAAGCAAGACTTTGAGCCGGAAGCGGTTCGCGTCGCCGAGCAATTGCGTTCGGAGATCATCGACGGGGTAAGGCTGCCTGGGTCCAAGCTCATTGAACGTGAAGTTGCTGTTGAGCTAGGTGTCAGCCGACTGCCAGTGCGCGAAGCATTGAAGACCCTGATTTCAGAAGGCCTTGTCACCCAGCGGCCGAGAAGCTGGGCCGTCGTCAGGGAGTTCAAAGCATCAGACATCGCAGATGTCATCGAGGTGCGCGTGGCCCTGGAACTCATGACCTTCAAACTGGCTGCCCAAAGGTATACGCGTACATCGCTGGATGAGCTGCGTGCGGTACTGGATGAAGAACTAGACAGTGCCCGACGCGGCGACGCGTTGACTTCGCGCAGGGCCGGAACTAAATTCCATGATTTGGTCAATGTCATGGCGGGAAATGAGCTCCTGTGTGAACTGCACAGGTCCTTGGGCGGCCGAATGCGTTGGCTGATGGCGCAGCATGACGACCTGATGGAAATGGCGCTTGAGCATGAACGGCTGTACGAGGCGATTGCGGCGCGGGATGTGGCCGTGATGGATGAACTGATTCCGGAGCATCTGGAGACCAGCCGAGCTAGCGCCAATGCAAGGCAGCGAAAAGTGGCAACCGGCGCTTTCTAGAAAAATACCTGTCGCGCATGAAACTGCTCCCCAAAAGTTGTTGACTTTTACAGTCCAACTTTTGGGGAGCAGTTCATTTGAGATTGATGCGCGACAGGTATTTTTGTGCGTTTTTTCGTTCGTGGGATACCGATCCTCGGATCTGTTTCCTTCAATAGACTATGAAACATTTGTTTGGTATCCGATATTAAGGTCAAGTTAATCGTTTGATCAGCCTATTTAAACAGCGAATTTCAAGAATCTTAAGAGATTTTCAGTTTTGGTATTCCAAGTGAAGTTGTTTTGGTATACGGTTTCTTCTGTTACTTAGATCACTCACTAGCAATAGGGGGACCAGCCAATGACCGCGACGGCCTCAAAACCTTCGGCATCGGACAAGGCGAAACCTGTAGCCACCGGGCGCTCGCTGCTGGCAACCGCATGGATGCGCATCCGCAAAAGCCCTGTAGCAATGGTCAGCCTGGCCATCGTCGTAGGCATGGTGCTCTTTGCGATTCTCGCCCCCGTGCTCGTGGCGATTGAAGGACAAGATCCGTACACCACCAACACTTCGCCAGAAGTATTGGACAACTTCTACGTCCCCGGTCTGCCGCTGCCGTACTACATGTACCCCAGCGCAGAGCACTGGCTGGGTGTGGAGCCTGGTCTAGGCCGCGACCTGTTTGCGCGCTTGGCTTACGGTGCGCGAGTCTCATTGGTCATCGCGCTGCTTTCGACCTTGGTCTCGGTAGTACTTGGCACCATTCTCGGAGCGGCGGCAGGTTACTTCGGCGGCAAGATCGACATGGTCATCAGCCGCATCATGGACCTGTTCCTTGCCTTCCCGCACCTGCTGCTGGTGCTCTCGATTGCGCCAATCCTGCAGTCGCGTCTTTCGGGAACCGCGCTGGCCCGTGGTTCATTCGTACCGATTGCCTCGCTGGTCATCGTGCTCGGGTTCTTCGGCTGGGCCTACCTGGCCCGCGTCGTGCGTGGACAGGTGCTCTCGATCCGCGAACAGGAATACATGGACGCGGCAAAGTCATTCGGCACAAAGAACTGGTCGATGATCATCAAGCAGGTCATTCCGAACGTCATGGGCGTTGTGCTGGTTTACGCAACCATGATGATCCCGACCAACATCACCGCCGAAGCGGCACTGTCGTTCCTCGGCGTGGGTGTGAAGGATCCAACCCCTTCCTGGGGCCAGATGCTCAATGCAGCCCAGGCGGGCAACTGGTACCTGCAGGATCCATGGTTCCTGGCTGTACCGAGTATCGCCCTGATCCTGACGGTACTGGCTTTCAACTTGCTTGGCGATGCCATGCGAGACGCGCTGGACCCGAAGTCATCGCGCTAACACCTAGCTTTTCCCATCACAACTCGCAGTAGAAGATCCTTAGGAGGACTTATGAATTCGCGAGCTACAAAACTGCTCTCAGTTGCAGCAGTAGCAGCTTTGGCTCTGACCGGTTGCGCCGGTGGAGCCAAATCGCCTCAGGGCGGAGGAAACGGCGCCCCCGCCGATCCATACGCTCCGGTTGTCGTGCAGCCAGGCTTCGCTGAGAAGGGCGGCAACGTCAACGTCCTGATGTCTGCGGACTTCGCGACCCTGGATCCGGGTAACTCGAACTACGTACAGACCGCCAACGTCGGCCAGCTGTACTACCGCACCCTGACCATGGCCAAGGAAACCGCAGGCCAGCCTCCTGAGATCGTTCCGGATCTTGCTACCGACACCGGCAAGGTCTCCGAGGACGGCAAGACTTGGACCTACACCCTGAAGGACGGGCTGAAGTTCGAGGACGGCACCCCGATCACCTCCAAGGACGTCAAGTACGGCGTGGAGCGCACCTACGCCCGCGACGTCTACACCCAGGCGCCTCAGGAACTGAACTCGGCACTGATCGACGACGCCTACAAGGGCCCTTACGCCGATGGCGACCTGAAGGCCATCGACACCCCGGATGACAAGACCATCGTCTTCCACCTGAAGCAGCCCTTCGCCGAATTCCCGGCATTGGTATCCCGCTCCAACACCGCACCGGTGATGGAAAAGAAGGACACCAAGCTGGACTACACCAACCACCCGATCTCCTCCGGCCCATACAAGGTCAAGAGCTACGAGCGCGGCCGCGAACTGGTGCTTGAGCGCAACGAAAACTGGGATCCAGCCACCGATACAAACCGTACCGCGCTGCCGGATACCTTCACCTTCAGCCTCTCCAGCTCGCAGTCGACCATCTCCCAGAAGCTGATCTCCGACTCCGATCCGAACTCCATCACCCTTGATTCCAACGGTGCGCTGCAGGCATCGGATGCGGCCAGCCTGAATGATCCAAAGATCAAGGAACGCACCGCCAGCGGCTTCTTGGGCTGCATCGACGTGATCGACCTGAACACCGAGACCATCAAGGATCCGGATGTCCGCAAGGCCATCGCCCTGGCCATGGACCGCGAGTCCATCCAGGTGCAGTACGGCGGAGCCCGCTTCGGCCAGCTGGTCACCTCCCAGCTGACCGATCAGATGGTCGGCGTCACAGCACAGAAGACCGACCTGTCGGCCGACGGCAAGCCAAAGCTGGAAGAAGCCAAGGCACTGCTGGAGGGCAAGGACGTTCCAAAGAACCTGGTCTACGGCTACGCCAACTCCACCGAACGCTACAAGAACGTCGGCACCGTGCTGCAGCAGAACCTGAAGGAACTGGGCATCAACCTGGAACTGCGTCCGATTCCTGCAGCGAACTACTACTCCACCCTGGCCGGCAAGCAGATGCCTGACATCGCCCGCTCCGGCTGGTGCGGCGGCGCCGACTCCTCCTCCGTGCGCATGACCGTTGATCCGAACCTCGGCCCATCGCTGGATGGCAAGACCTACGGATTCAGCAACATCCCACGCTTCTTCGACAACGATCTGTCAAAGAAGATGTACGAGCTGCGCGGCGCCAACGGCACCCCTGAAGAACTCGGCGCCAAGTGGTCCGAGATCTACAACGAAGTCATGGCAACCTACCCACTGGTGCCGACTATGCACAGCTACACCAACTCGGTGGTCGGATCCAACATCCGCAACGCTCAGGTTGGCTACTTCTTCGGCGCTATTGACCTGAGCACGGTCGGCGTCGCCAAGTAAGGAAAACACTCATGGTTAGTTTCCTCTTCCGCAGATTCGGCGCGATGCTCATCCTGCTTCTCGTCGTCAGCTTCATTACCTTTACCCTCTTCTACTTTGGCCCGGCCGACCCAGCCTCGGCCGCCTGTGGCCAGGAATGCACCCCGGACCGCGTGGAACAAGCACGCATCGCCCTGGGCCTGGACAAGCCGTTCTTCGCGCAGTACTTTGCCTTCCTGACAGGGTTGGTGGGGCCTCGTATGCTGGGCGCCCCGGGCGCAGAGCAGATGTGCGCATGGCCTTGCCTGGGCAAGAGCTTCCAGACCAATGAGAACGTGACGGACATGATCGCCAACGCGCTGCCGTACACCCTCTCACTGGCCGTCGGAGCCGTGCTGATCTGGACCACCGTAGGCGTAGGTTTTGGTTTGCTAGCTGCCATGCGGAAGGGGAAACTGGCCGACCGTTTCATCGTTGGAGCCGCCTCCGTCGGTGTTTCACTTCCCATCCCCGTCACCGGCCTGGTGCTGCTGCTGGTCTTCGTCGGCACCCTGGGATGGTTCCCCTTCACCACCAACCAGATCGTCTCTCCCTTCGGCGAAGCAGGATTCTGGGCCTGGGTGAACAACTACTTCCTGGCCTGGGTCGCGTTGGCGGTGCTGTTCTCCGCACAGTATGTGCGCATCACCCGCAACAACATGATCGAGACCTTCTCCGAAGACTTCATGCGCACCGCCCGGGCCAAGGGCCTGCGCCGCCGCAAGATCGTCTTCAAGCACGGTGTACGCGCCGGCATCACCCCGATCGTCACGATGCTGGGCCTGGACCTCGGCGCCCTGCTGGGCGGCGCGGTGCTCACCGAACAGATCTTCTCGGTGCCGGGCCTGGGCTACACGGCGGTCCGCGCCGCTACCAGCGGCGATCTGCCGGTGACCATGGCGATCACCATGCTGGCTGCCTTCTTCATCATCTTCTTCAACGTCCTCGTAGACATTGCCTACGCCTTCATCGATCCGAGAGTCAAGGTGAACTAAATGGAACCGATGCTGTCGGTCAAGAACCTGACCGTAAAGTTCCCCACCGATGACGGAATGGTCGCCGCCCTGAACGGCATGGACCTGACCCTGAACCGCGGCGAAACCGTGGGCCTGGTCGGCGAATCCGGCTCCGGTAAGTCGGTGACAAGCCAGGCGATCATGGGCCTGTTCAAGGAATCCAAAGCGGTCATCGACGGTGAGATCACCTTTGAAGGCACCGACCTGCTGGCGCTGAGCGAGGATGCCATGCGCCCGTTCCGCGGCAAGAAGATCGGCATGATCTTCCAGGATCCGCTTTCTGCGATGCACCCGTTCTACACGGTGGGCGCACAGATCGCCGAGGCTTATCGGGTGCACAACAAGGTCTCCAAGAAGGCCGCACGCCAGGTGGCCATCGACATGCTGGGCCGGGTGGGCATCCCCGACCCGAAGCGCCGGGTTGACAACTACCCGCACGAATTCTCCGGCGGCATGCGCCAGCGCGCGATGATCGCCATGGCCCTGGTCTGCGAGCCCGAACTGCTGATCGCCGACGAGCCGACTACAGCACTGGACGTGACCGTGCAGGCGCAGATCCTGGACCTGATTTCAGACCTGCAGTCCGAAACCAATTCCGCCGTCATCTTCGTGACCCACGACCTGGGCGTGGTGGCCCAGCTGTGCCAGCGCGTGGTGGTCATGTACGGCGGGCAGTGCGTCGAGCAGGCCAGCGTGCGCGAAATCTTCCAGCACCCCTCGCACCCCTACACCCGAGGGCTCATGGCATCCATGCCTCACCTGTCCGGTGACAGCGACCGCTTGACCCCGATCCCCGGATCGCCTCCGGCGTTGCTTGCCCTGCCCAAGGGCTGCATCTTCGCCGACCGCTGCGAGTTCGCGAAGATCGTACCCGACGGCCGCTGCCTGAATATGCGCCCCGAGCTGATCTTCGAGGGTGAGCATGCGGTGCGCTGCCACGGGCACGAAATGAAATTGATTGACGAGACGAGCCTGATCGGAGCCGGTTCATGAGTGCACCACTCTTAGAGGTTACGAACCTGACCAAGCATTTCCCGATCAAGGGTTCGATGGGCCGCACCGTCGGAGCAGTCAAGGCTGTGGACGGGGTCAGCTTCACCCTTGAGCGCGGCACCACCCTGGGCCTGGTGGGCGAGTCGGGCTGTGGCAAGTCCACCACCGGCAAGGTGCTGATGCGACTTCTCGATCCCACGTCCGGCAGCATCAAGCTGGAGGGCGAGGAGATCAGCGGGCTGAAGGGCAAGCAGCTAGACAGCTTCCGCCGCCGCGTACAAATGGTCTTCCAAAATCCTGCTTCCTCGCTGAATCCGCGCCAGTCCATCGGTTCGGCCATCGCGGCGCCGCTGGTGGAACAGGGCATCAAGGTCCCCGGCGGCATCAAGGCGAAGGTCGCGGATTTGATGGACCGGGTGGGCCTGCGCCCAGAGCACGCAAGCCGCTTCCCGCACGAATTCTCCGGCGGCCAGCGCCAGCGCATCGGCATTGCCCGTGCCCTGGCCTTGGATCCAGAAGTGGTGATCTGCGACGAGCCGGTCTCCGCGCTGGACGTTTCGGTGCAGGCGCAGGTGGTGAACCTGCTCAAGGACATCCAGGCCGATACCGGGGTCTCCTACATCTTCATCGCCCACGACTTGGCAGTGGTCAAGCACATGGCAGACGATGTCGCGGTGATGTATCTGGGCAAAATTATGGAGCAGGCCTCCAAGGCCGAGCTCTTTGAAAACCCGCGCCACCCCTACACCCGGGCCCTGCTTTCAGCGGTGCCGAGCGTCGACCTGGATGCCGCATTGACCGAGCGCATCCGCCTGGGCGGCGACCTGCCGTCCCCGAGCAATCCGCCATCGGGCTGCGTGTTCCGCACCCGCTGCCCGGCATTCCAGCTTCTTGACGAGGCGGGGAAGCAGCGCTGCTCCACCGAGGTCCCCACGGGCCAGATGGCATGCCACTTCCCGAACGCGCCGCTGGCTGCAACAGTCAGCGCCTAGGGCTATTCTGTATACCAATACCGCATCCGCTATGGAAGGAAACACACAGTGCTGATCAGCAACGCGCGCCCATGGGGCGGCAACGCCAGCGACATCACCATTGAGGGCGACAAGATCGCCTCAATCACCGCCCACGACCCATCCCGCCAGCTCGGCGCGGAGGATGTGGATGGCCGCGGACGCATCGTGATCCCATCCTTCTCCGATGTGCACGTGCACCTGGATTCAACCCGCATCGGCCTGCCGTTCCGCGAGCACACCGGACGCCCTGGCGTCTGGGGCATGATGAGCAACGACCGTGAAAACTGGCGAGACGCAGAGATCGGCCTGAACGAGCGCGTTGCAGGAACCCTGGAGCGCATGATCGCCCGCGGCACCACCCGGGTGCGCTCCTACGCGCAGGTGGACGTTGACTGCAAGCTTGAAAAGTACGAGGCGGTGGCCGCGGCGAAGGAAAAGTTCGCCAACGAGGCCGAGGTGCAGATCATGGTCTTCCCGCAGGCGGGCATCCTGCTGGAGCCGGGCACCGAGAAGTACCTTGAAGATGCGCTGAAGGCCGGCGCCGATGTCATGGGCGGCATCGACCCCTGCGAACTTGACCGCGATCCGGTCCGCCACCTCGACGTGGTGTTCGGACTGGCCGAAAAGTACCAGACCGAGATCGACATCCACCTGCACGAGCACGGCACCCAGGGCGTCTTCTCCGCCGACCTGATCGCCGAGCGCACCCGCGCACTGGGCATGCAGGGCAAGGTCACCATCTCCCACGCCTACGAACTGGGCAGCGTCAACGAGGCTACCAGCCGCCGACTGATCGACACCTTCGCAGAGCTGGACATTGCGATGACTTCGGTCGCTCCAAGCACCTCCAACCACCTGTCGCTGGCTGCACTGACCGAAGCCGGCGTCCGCTTCGGCCTGGGTGAAGACGGACAGCGCGACTACTGGAGCCCATACGGCAACTGCGACCTGCTGGACCGCACCTGGCAGCTGGCCTTCGTCAACGGCTTCCGCAAGGACGAGCTGATCGAGCACTGCCTGGCAGTTGCCACCATCGGCGGCGCCTCCATCATGAGCCACGATGTTCCACGCCTGTCGTCCGTGGCAGACCGTCCGGGCGTTGCGGTGGGCGACCGCGCTGACCTGGTGCTGGTGGAAGGCGAAACCGTAGTTTCCACCGTGATGGACCGCAGCAAGGACCGCACCGTGATCCACGACGGCCGCGTCGTCGCCGACGGACTGAAGGTTCTCTCGGTGGAGAACAGCTACTAAAAATAGCGCATCAAGACCAACGGCCACCGGGTATGCGAGTCCCCGGTGGCCGTTCATTTCCTGCTACGTCTGATACCCCGGACACCTGGTGAGCTTTGGGTCACACAATTCCCCGTACTTGGACTTGAATGGAACGAAGCCATTGCAAGTAATAGGGGTTGAATATGCCGAGCACAGTGGAAACCAGAGAACCCACCAAGCCGTGGGACGTCCTGAGATTCATTACCTACAGCGGCATCGGCATTCTCGTCTTCTTCCTGCCGGTTACCATCAACGGCAAGAGCACGATCCTGTTGGATCACATCGTGTCCTGGGTCCGTGATACGGCCGGCGCGGCGGTGCCCTATTACATCCTTGCCCTGCTCGCGGCTGGCACCATCCTGCCGTTCGCCAATGGCGGTTGGCGCAAATCAGGCATGCGCATGTTCTTTGCCTTCGCGAATATCCTCGGCCTGCTCGTGGGCATTGGTCTGACCTTCGGCATCGGACCACAGTGGCTGATGGACAAAGACATGGGGCCCTTCCTGCTGAACTCCCTCGTCGTTCCGGTCGGCTTGATCGTTCCCATCGGCGCAATTTTCCTAGCAATGTTGGTGAGCTATGGATTGATGGAATTCATCGGTGTTTTCTGCCAGCCGATCATGAAACCGCTGTGGCGAACTCCCGGCCGCTCGGCGGTCGACGCGGTGGCCTCGTTCGTCGGCAGTTACTCGCTGGGGCTGCTGCTCACCGACAGGATGTACCGTTCAGGCCGCTACACCGGGCGTGAGGCAGCCATCATTGCCACAGGATTCTCCACTGTTTCAGCTAGTTTCATGGTGATCGTCGCCAAGGCGTTGGATCTCATGCCTTATTGGAGCACCTATTTCTGGCTTGCCCTCGTGGTGACATTTACCGTCACCGCAATCTCCGTGCGCATCCCACCGCTGTCGCTGATATCAGATGAAACTTACCTGGGGATTGAACACGTACCCGAGGAGAAGGTCACTGGAAACCGTTTTGCCAAGGCCTTCAACGAGGCTATGGCGGCGCTCCACCGTGCCCCGGGATTGGGGCGCAACATCGGCGAAAATGTGCTCGACGGTTTGAAGATGGCCATGGCGATCCTTCCGTCGATCTTGTCCATCGGTTTGCTCGGCTTGGTGTTGGCTCGCTTCACGCCGGTATTCACCTGGCTCGGCTATCTCTTCGCGCCCTTTGCCTGGGTGGTGGGACTCGACGATCCGCTGTTGGCTGGCAAGGCTTCGGCCACGGGAATTGCCGAAATGTTCCTTCCAGCCACTCTGGTGGCGGGCCACGAGTCCTTGGAACTGCGGATGGTTATTGCCATCGTCTGTGTTTCCGCGATCATCTTCTTCTCAGCGCTGGTGCCCTGCATCCTTGCCACCAGCATTCCGGTAAAGCTATGGCAGATGGTTGTCATCTGGTTTGAACGTGTAGCACTCACCATCCTGATCGCCACGCCTTTGGTCACCCTGATTCTCTAGATGACCCAGTGCCAATTGGAGCGAAGCCGAAGTCTGCTGGACTAGATTGAGAAGCGAACCAAGAACAGAAGGACGAGGCGTCGCTCCATGCCCACAATTAGACTGACCGGTCACCTGAAATGTACGACAAGGCAGCAGGCCGAAATAGTCGCTGAACATCTGCCGCTGCATGAACAGCTTTCACGCGATGAACCTGGCTGTCTTGAGTTCTTCGTCCGCCCCACTGGTGATCCATTGATCTGGTGGGTCAGCGAGCTCTTTGTGGATCAAGCATCCTTTGACGCTCATCAGCAGCGCGTTCGTGCCAGCCGGTGGGGGAGCGCCACCGAGGGGATTGAGCGCAACTACACCATTGAGGCTGTTGACTGATATTTAAGCAACCCTCCTCACGCGTCAGTGCTGACCGTTCTTAATTGTCAACTAGGATGACCAGAATGACGTTTGTAAACCGTTGCCATCCGGTAGTTCTTAATGCCCCGTAAGCCGCGGTATCAGCAGATTCGCACCTTCCCTGTGTCAGTGTGTCTTCTGATAGACGAGCTTGAGCAGTCCGTCTTCTTCCAACCGCTTTTCAAGGGTCCATCCGCAGGACTCGTAGAACGACACAGCGGAAGCGTTGCCGGGGAAGGTCTCCAGTTGAAGACGGGGATGCAGTGCAAACAACGTTTCCTCTGCATGCGATAGCAGGAGACGTCCCAGCCCCTGACGGTGGTGCCCAGGGTCGATCATTATCAAGTCAACTGTGGAGCCATCGAGGATTGAAATACCAACAATCTGTTCATTTTGGGTTAAGCAGTATAAATTCTCCTGTGCAAGCTGGGCCTCGATGTGTTCATCCGATGCCCCGCTGCCGACATACCAGTCAACAGCTTCGTCGCCAAGGAACCCGCGGTAGCAAGCATTAATAGTGCGACGTGCCAGGTCTTGAATTTCACTGAGTTGTGCCGCGGACGCGGGGCGGATGCTCAACGGCAATGCATTGCTTGACATGGTGACTCCAAAATATTGATTATGTGGTCGAAGGCAGCAAGGTCGGCCATCCTAGCGGCGATAATTGTGAGCTCGAGGTACGCACGTGCGAACGAAGAAGCTGATCGGACGCTTGCCCAGGTCCGGGCGGCGATGTGAACCTCGTATCTCGACTAATCCTGGTCGAAGATCTCCGGCTCGTGGCCATGTGCAATCGATAGGATCGCCCGCGCCGCTTCGCGAGCCCCTTGCCGATCCTGGTGTCGAATCGCGGACAGCAGCAGTGAATGCGGCTCGTGTTCGGTGAGCTGGTCTATCGAGAAGAAGAGGTCATTGCTGGCGATCGAATGGCGCAGCGATTCATCGAAGCTCTGGTAGAGCGCAATTAGCAGGTGATTGTGGCTCGCCTGAACCAAGGTGAGGTGAAAAGCCACGTCGTGTTCGACGAAGGACTCGAAATCCTTCGCGGTAATGGCGGCGTTTCGATCCAGCAGGTTGCGTTCCAGCGCCGCTAGCTCGTCGTCGGTGCGTGCCGATGCGGCTTCTGCGCAGGCGAGGACATCGAGTGCCCCGCGGACGCTGAGCACTTCGTGCGGCTGTGCGTTCAATAGTGCGCGGCGCATCGCTACCTCGGTGACGTCCCGTGCGATGACGGTGGTGCCCACGCCCTGTCGCGTTGCCAGCAGCCCCTGCTGGACCAATGCCTTGGTAGCTTCTCTCACCGACGAACGTGAGACGCCATAGCGGTCGACGAGTACTGATTCCGTGGGTATTTGTGAACCTACAGGCCAGCGACGGGAATTGATCTCGTCCATGATCTGGTCGATGACTTGGTCGACCAGTGAGCGGCGTTGCACTGTCTTCATTTATAGAACTTTAGCGTGAAAAAAATCTGGGTAAAGGTCTGGTTATCAGACAACTGACAACTGTAGGATGATTAGCAATCATGTGAAATGAATCACGTTCACCTTTGAGTGGGCGTGATTCTTTCGCTACTACCCGATTTTTTGGAGGCCTCGTGCCTGGTCACAAATTGAAGTATCTGGCACCCTTGGGTGCCTTGGCTTTGCTGCTTACCTCATGCGTGGGGCAAAACCCCGTGCCGCCGCCGGCACTGGACCGCGCTTCGTTGGTATCCACCACCGAGCCGGGGACCAAAGATGTAGAGAACATTCGCTGGAACCTGCCCTATGAGCCGATGAGCCTGGATCCCATGCAGTCGTTCAACTATGCAGAAAATACTGCTCTGGCAAATATGTGCGAGAGCCTGACTAGGCTGAATCCCGATCTCTCCACCTCACCTGGCCTTGCACAGAAGGTCGAGTTCCCCGACGACAAGACGGTCGTGTTCACCCTGCGTCAGGGAGTGAAGTTCTGGAACGGCAATGAGATGAAAGCCAGCGACGTGGCCTTCTCGATCAACCGGCAGGCAGGCCCCGACTCGCCAAGCTTCTTCTCCGACTATTTCCTGAACGTGGACAAGGCCGAGGTTACCGGCGACTACGAGGTGACGGTCAAGCTGCTGCGCCCGGATGCGCTTTTCGCCCAGGGCATGGCCAGCGCCGCGGGTGCCATCGTCGAAGAAAAATCGGCCAAGGCCTCCGGGGAGAAATTCGGGACCCCGCAGGGTGAACTGCAATGCACCGGTCCCTATCAACTCTCCAAATGGTCCAGCGGCAAGTCCATGCAGCTGAAAAGCTTCGACGGCTATTGGGACCAGACGCTGCCGCGTCACGTGAAAAACCTCGAATTCTCCTTCATCGCCGATGAATCGACGGCGGTGAACGCCCTGCGCTCGGGTTCCGTTGACGGACAGTACTTCTACCTCCCACCGGCGGGCATGGAGCAGCTGAAGAACAGCGACGAAGTTGATGTTTCCTATGGCAAATCCCTGGTGTTCTTCACGCTGCGTGCGGCAAGCACCGAAGGTCCATTTGCCGATCCGAAGGTGCGCAAGGCCCTCTCGTTGGTCATGGACCGGGACGCCATGAGCCGCGTCATCCTCCAGGGCGCCGCCATCGGTTCGGGGACTATGGCCAGTTCCGACTATTGGGGAGGTCAGAAGGACATTTTTGCCGCTGCCGAAGATCCAAATGCCGATGAACTGAACATCGAAAAGGCGAAGAAGCTTGTGGCGGAGCACGGCGAGTTCGACCGTCCGATCGTCATCGCCCTGCAGGGATCCTCCGCGGTCCACGAGCAGCTGGCGAATGTCATCCAGGCCGCGGGCAAGAGCATCGGCATTCCCATTGAAACGCAGGTCATCCCGGTGGAGCAGTTCGGCAACATCTATTTCGACCCCGCCGCACGCGAGGGACTTGATGCGTTCTTCACCAGCTACTACGGAAATGTTCCGGATCCGCTGGACGTCTACCAGGTCTTCCGGCTGTCGAATAGCTCGAACTTCGGCGAATGGGACTCCGCCGACAAGCTGCTCAACCAGGCCATGGGGACGATGGACCCCGAACAGCGGGCCAAGCTGACGGTGCAGGCGCAGGACCTGGTCCAGGAAGAACAGCCGTGGATCACCATCTCCTACCTGCCGAATATCTTGGTGCAGAATTCGAAGATTTCGGGGGCCACCGCCTCCTTCTCCTACCTGTACTACCCCTGGGCCGCAACGATCGGAGGCAAGTAAGATGCAACTGACAAAATTCATGCTCAAGCGCCTCGGCGGCCTAGCCATCGTCCTGCTGGTCACCTCATTCCTGGTGTTCGGGCTGCTCTACATTGCCCCCGGATCGCCGCTGTCATTCATCCTCGGCCCGCGCGGCGGCACCGAGGAGCAGATCGCAAAGGTCACCGAGCAATACCACCTCGACGACCCCTTCATGCTTCGCTACGTGAACTGGCTGGGAGATGTGCTCAGCGGAAACCTCGGCGATTCGATCGTCTACCGCCAGCCCATCGCGGACCTCTTCGGCCCGCGCATCATCACCACCGTGGCGCTGGTCGCTTTGGCAACGGTGCTCATCGCCGTCATCGGCATCCTGCTGGGAACCGCCGCGGCGCTGAAGGGCGGCAAGTTCGACTCGCTGGTGTCAACGATCTCCACCCTTGGCCTGTCCACCCCGGTGTTCGTCATCGGCGTCGGGTTGATCAGTGTTTTCTCGGTAGGTCTTGGCTGGTTCCCGACCTTCGGCACCGGAACCGGCGGCTGGGACACCCTCTATCACCTACTACTCCCCGCCATCACCCTGGCGGTGGCCTCCACTGCCTACCTGGTGCGCATCACCCGCGCCTCCGTCTTGGAAGAAGGCAGCCGTGAACACGTACAAACTGCCACCGTCCGGGGCCTGGCCCCACGGCTGATCATCCGCCGCCACGTGCTGCGCAATGCCATGGTTCCCATCACCACCGTCATGGGCCTGACCATTGCCACCCTGATCGCCGGCGCGGTGGTCGTGGAGAACGTCTTCGCGCTGGACGGGCTGGGATCGCTGCTGGTCCGAGCCATCCTGCAGCGCGACTACTCGGTAGTCCAAGCGGTGATCCTGGTCCTGGTTCTTGCCTTCGTCGTCATCAACACCATCGTCGACCTGTTGTACTCGGTCATCGATCCACGTATCACCCTGGGGAGCAAAGCATGACAAGCGCGGTTATTCCTGCGGTTCAATCAAGCCGAGGCTACAGCCTGCGCTTGTGGACCTTCGTTCAACGCCTGGGAGTCAGCGGCTGCTGCGCGGTGGCGGTCCTCGGGCTGCTGGTGCTGGTGGCGATCGCCGCACCCATCATTGCCCCTTATGATCCCAACTTCCCGAATCTGCTCATCGCCCTGAACTATTCAAGCGCCGAGCATTGGCTGGGCACCGACGCCCTGGGCCGCGACATCCTTTCCCGGCTGATCTACGGTGCGCGCATCACCATCGTCGGACCCGGATTGGTGATCCTGCTGTCAACCATCATCGGCACGGTCCTGGCGCTGTGCGCCGCCTGGTGCGGCGGCGCCGTCGACACGGTGATCTCCTGGGTGCTCGATGTACTGTTCGCGGTGCCGGGAATCGTGTTCGGACTGGTGGCTGTCGCGGTCTTCGGCCCGAACCTCTTCAACCTGGTGGTGGGCCTGTCGGTGGCCTACATCCCCTATGTGGCCCGCGTGGTGCGCGCCGCCGCGCTGCGCGAACGGTCGCTGCCCTATGTGCAGGCCGCACAGCTTCAGGGCCAGTCCTCCTGGGGCATCGTCTCCAAACAGATCCTTCCCAATGTGCAGCCGCTGATCGTGGCCCAGGCAGTGTCTTCCCTGGGCTTCGCCGTCATCGACCTGGCCGCGCTGTCATTCCTGGGCCTGGGCGTGCAACCGCCCACCGCTGACCTGGGCCTGATGGTGAAGGCGGGCTTCGATTCAATGATGCGCGGCTACCCGCTGGAGGGAATCTGCGCCGGCATCACTATCGTCGCCATCGTCTGGTCGGTCACCGTGATCGGCGATAAATTGACCAACAATGCAAGGAGCATGTGATGAACCAGCCGTTGATTGAAGTTCGCGGGCTCAGCGCATCCCTGCGCAAGGGAAAGCAAGAGCTCAAGCTGCTGGACAACGTTGAATTCCAGATCATGCCAGGCCGGGCACTGGGCCTGGTGGGCGAATCGGGCTCCGGCAAGTCCCTGACCACCCGGGCGATCACGCGCCTGCTCGACCCCGCCTTCAGGGTCAGCGGAGAGATCAGCTTCCGCGGGGACAACGTATTGAAGCTGAATCAGAGCAGGCTGCGCGACTACCGCAGCACCAAGGTCGGGATGATCTTCCAAGACCCGCGGGCGCATATCAATCCCGTGTACCGGGTAGGGAATTTCCTCACCGAGGCCCTGGTCAACAACAAGAATCTCTCGCGCGACGAGGCCGAGGACCGCGCGGTGTCGCTGCTGAACGACGTGGGCGTGCGCAATGCGGGGGATAGGCTGCGGCAGTATCCGCATGAGCTTTCCGGCGGCCTGCTGCAGCGGGTGATGATCGCCAGCGTGCTGCTCGCCGAGCCCGAACTGATCCTTGCCGATGAACCGACAACTGCCCTGGACGTCACGGCGCAGTCCGATGTCATGGCGATCATCGAGGAACAGCGACTGGCCAGGGGCATGTCGTTGCTGCTGATCACCCACGATCTGGAGCTTGCCGCGGCATGCTGCGACGATCTGGCGGTGATGTATGCGGGGCACATTGTCGAGTACGGCCCGCAGGTGCACCTGGACCCGCAGCATCCGTACACCAAGCAGCTCATGGATGCCCGGCCGAGCATCGATGTGAAGTCGCACCGGCTGCCCACGCTCAGCTTCACGCGCGATGAACATGAAAGAATCCAACTCGCCTCGGCACAGGCCCAGGAGGTATCGGTATGAGTAGCAACCCAGTTCTCATCGCACAGAATCTGCGCAAGGAATACCCCACCGGTTCAGGGCCGGTGCTCGCGGTGGACGGGGTGTCCTTTGAGCTCGCAGCCAATGAGTCGCTGGCCATTGTCGGCGAATCGGGCAGTGGCAAGACCACCGTCGCCAAAATGCTGGTGGGGCTGGAATCGCTGAGCGGAGGAGAGCTGAGCGTGCTCGGCTCTCCGCGTCAGCGCATTCCCCGCTCCTCGGCAGGCCGCAGGCGGTGGGCAGGGGAAATGCAGTATGTGTTCCAGGACCCCTACTCGTCGCTGAACGCCAGGGCGCGCATCGGGGCCACCATCACCACCTCGTTGTCCCTGCACGCCAGCGACAAGCCAAGCGCTGCGGTGCTCAAGACGCGGGCCGTCGAGCTGATGAACCAGGTGGGGCTTCCGGAGAAGTTCTACGACTACTTTCCGCACCAGCTCTCCGGGGGACAGCGTCAGCGCGTAGCCATCGCGCGGGCCCTGGCTGCCAACCCCAGGGTGCTGGTGCTCGACGAGGCGGTGGCCGCCCTGGATGTTTCCATCCAGGCACAGATCATCAACCTGCTCAACGAGATCCGCGACCAGCGGGAGATCAGCTACATTTTCATCACCCACGACCTGGCGGTGGTCAGGCAGATCGCCGACCGGGTCTTGGTCATGGAGAACGGGGTAGTGGTTGACCAGGGGCTGACCGATCAGCTGCTCGACGCGCCGACCCACCCGTATACCCGGGCGCTGCGCGCTGCGGTGCCGGGCCCCGGCTGGAAGCCGCGGCGGCGTTCGGAGCTCGCCCAGGTTTCCTAAGAGCAACATCTCCTTAAGCAACTGCGTGGACCGAAAATTCGGTCCACGCAGTTGTTTAATCCGGCAGCTGATGCCGCGGCCTAGAACTCGTCGTACATTGCTGCCATGTCCTCAAGGCCCGGCAGGCTGTAGCCGCGCGCCTCATCCCAGTGGATGTCGACCTCGTCGAGGGAGACTTCCCAGTGGGCATCGGGTAGGCTCTGGCGCAGCTCGGTCAGCGCCGCCAGCCAGTGCAGCAGCGAGGGGGCCATCTCGGCCGGCTCCATGGAAATCTTGGTGGAGCCGTTGAGCACCTCGTCAGGCTGCTGCGCCGGATAGAAGTACAGCGTCTCGTAGTCGAATTCGAAGGCGTCGTTGTGCGCGCGGGCAATGCTCATCAGCTGCCGGTGTTCCGCGTCGCTCAGCGGCGTGGCCCGGGTGGCGGTGTAGTACAGGGAAGTCGACATGCACCTAGCTTAGGCGACCATCCGCGGCGATCTGCACGCCGCCGCGGACCACCTTGGAGGCCACCGGGCGGTCGACCACCAGCTGGGCGCGGTTCTGCGCCTCGAAGTACACCGCATCGCGCGGATCGGCGGGGTCGAAGTTCAGCACACGGTCGATGCCCATCATGCGCGCTCCCTGCACCGTGGCGATGTCAAGGCAGTTTTCCAGCTGTTCGTCGGTGATGGCATTGGTGCGGTAGGCCAGCAGGTGGGCGCGGTCCATCATGGAGGCGGTGCCGAATGGCGACCAGGCGTCGCGCACGCCGTCGGTGCCCAGCACGATGTTGACCCCGTGCTTGGCCATCAGCTCAAGGTCCGGCACCGGGTCCGCGCCCAGCGCGCAGGTGGCGATCCAGATGCCGGCCTCGGCCACCGCATCGAGGGTGCGTTCAAGCTCGGCGCTCGGGGCGTCGGCCAGGGCGAAGGCGTGGCCGATGGTGACCTGGCCGTTCATGCCCAGCGCCTGGGTGCGGCGGGCGATCTCCTGGATCTCGCGGTAGCCCACCTCGCCGGTGTCATGCACGTGGATATCCGCGCGGCGGCCGTACTTTTCTGCCAGCCCGAACACCACGTCCAGGTGCCCGTGCAGGTCGTGTTCGAGGCCCTCGGGGTCGATGCCGCCCACCAGCTCGGCGCCCTCGCTCAGCGCCGCCTCCAGCAGGTCCACCGCGCCGGGGTTGCTCAGCAGGCCGAACTGCGGGAAGGCCACGATCTGCAGGTCGATCAGGTCCTTGTACTTGTCCTTCACCGCGGCGGCGCCGTGGATGTTCTTCAGCCCGATCTGCGGTCCAAAGTCCACGTGGGCGCGCATGGCGGTGACTCCGGAGGCAATGGCGTTAGACACCAGGGTGCCCATGCGGGTCTCGACGCTGTCGGTGTAGCCCAGCTGGGTTTCAAGATCGTTGGAGATCAGGTCCTTGAGGGAGTGCGCGGGCTTGCGGTGCAGCCAAGCGCTGCCGAAGGAGGTCTTGTCCGGGTGGACGTGGGCATTGACGAATCCTGGAACGATCAGTGGCTGGGACATGGCTGCCTTTCCTCGGGTGCTTGGCTATTACCAACAATGGTATACCAAATATCTGGGAGTTGGCAGTTAATCCAACTCGTCCAGCGCGAGGTTCAGCGTCACCACGTTCACCCGTTCCTCGCCCACGAACCCCAGGGTCTTTCCCGAGGTGTGCTCGCGGATCAGTTGACGCACCAGCTGCGGTTCAAGGCCGCGGGCGGCGGCGACCCTGCTGGTTTGCATCTGGGCGTTGGCCACGCTGATCTGCGGATCAAGCCCGGAGCCGGAGGCAGTGACGGCATCGGCCGGAACCTGTGCGGGGGAGACGTGGTTGAAGCGTGCCACCTCTTCCTTGCGCGCGCTCAGCTGCTCAATCAGCTCGGGGTTCTCCGGGCCCAGGTTCGACCCGCCGGAATCCAGCGCGTCGTAGTTGTGCGCGGAATAGCGCGACTGGAAGTACTGCGGCAGCGGATCTCCGGCGGCATCCGTATAGCTCCTGCCGATCAATGAGGAGCCGACCACCTGGCCGGTGTCATCGCGCAGCAGCGAGCCGTTGGCCTTCTCGGGGAAGAGCAGCTGGCCCACAGCGGTGATGGACAGCGGATAGATCACGCCCAGCAGCAGCGTGAAGATCAGCATCAACCGCGCGGCGGTGCCCAGTGATTGATAGGCGGCGGTGAGTTTTTCTCGCATCCTAGTACCCCGGAATCATGCTGATGAACAGGTCGATGATCTTGATTCCGATGGCGGGCACCAGCAGCCCCGGCACCCCGCAGTACAACAGGTTGCGGCTCAGCGCCGACTGCAGGTTCGCCGCCTTGTAGGGCACGCCCCAAATGGCCAGCGGTAGCAGGATCCCCATGATCACCACGGAGAACATCACCGTGGAGATGATCGCCGAGGCAGGGGAGTGCAGCTGCAGGATATTGAGCACCCCGAGGCCGGGGAACACCCCGACGAACAGGGCGGGGAACAGCGTGAAGTAGCGGATGACGTCGTTGGCGAAGTTGAAGGTAATCAGGGCTCCGCGGGTGGCCATCTGCCGCCGCCCGATCTCAACGATGTCCACCAGGTGGGTGGGGTTGTCGTCGAGGATCACCATATTCGCCGCCTGCTTGGCCGCCGAGGTGGCGCTGTTCATTGCCACGCCGATATCCGCCTGGGCCAGCGCCGGGGCGTCGTTGATGCCATCCCCGCTCATGGCGACGAAGTGTCCGGTGGCCTGCTCCGCGGAGATCAGTGCGAGCTTGTCCTGCGGGGCGGCATCGCCCACCACCTCGTCGATCTTCGCCTGTTCGGCAATGGTCCTGGCGGTGATGCTGTCATCCCCGGTCACCATGATGGTGCGCACCCCCAGCTCGCGGAAGCGGGTGATGCGTTCGGCGACGCCCTCCTTGATGACATCGCGCAGGTCGATGACGCCCAGCGCGCGGCCCGGGGTGCCGGGCTCCTTGATCGCCACCACTAGCGGGGTGCCGCCCTGGCGGGCGATCTGCACCGACTGCGCCCGCAGCTGCGCGACGATTTCACGCCGCGGAGCGGTGCCCAGGGATTTGAGCCAGGCGAGCACCGCAGACTGCGAGCCCTTGCGGATCAGCGTGCCGTCGGCCAGATCGCGGCCCGACATGCGGGTGTGGGCGCTGAAGGGCACGTCGGTGCCGGGCTGATCCCACTGGTGTGCTTCGCCTTCGCTGGGGGTGCCGTCGGAGAGCTGGTTGGCCAGCTCGACGATGCTGGTGCCCTCGGGGGTCGGATCTTCGGCGCTGGCAAGCTCGGCGGCCGCCAGCAGGGTCTGCACCGAGGTGTCGCCCACCGGGATGAACTCGACCGCGGTGCGGTTGCCGCGGGTGATCGTTCCGGTCTTGTCCAGGATCACCGTGGTGACGCCGCCGGCGGTTTCAAGCGCCTTGGCCGAGGCCACCAGCACGCCGCGCTGCAGCAGCTTGTACATGCTGGCGATGCCTGTCACGCTCATCAGCGCCGCGATCTCCGTCGGAATCAGGCACACCACCACGGCGATGAGCACCGGGACGGAGACCGGCGCGGCGACGGGCGCCACAGCAAGGTTCAGGCTCAGCGCCAGCACCATGAAGGCCAGGCAGAAGGAGGCCAGCAGGGTGTTGAGCGCCATTTCAATGGGCGACTTCTGGCGCCGCGCGCCGCGGGCCAGCTTCAGCGTCTGGGCCAGCACGCTGTCCTCGGAGTCGACCTGCAGCCGCACCACCAGACGGTCGCTGATCACCACCGTGCCGCCGGTGACCGCGGTGTGGTCGGTGCCTGCCTGGCGGATCGCCTCGCCGACCGCGCCGGTCAGCTCGGATTCATCCACGCCGGCCCGGCCCCAGATCACCTCCCCGTCCGCGGGGATCTGCATGCCCGACTTGACCACCACCACATCCCCGGGCTTCAACGCCCCGGAAGTGCTTGGCTCGATGCGGCAATGCAGGGCGGCGGCATCCTTGAGCGGGTTGTAGTCCAGGACCTTCAAGGCCGGCACGTCCTCGTCCACCTGATGCAGGTGCATGCTCTGCTTGCGCCCGTGGCCCTCGGCGATGGATTCTGCAAGGGTCGCAACATAGAGGGTGGCCCACAGCCCCAGGCAAAGCATCCAGGTGAACCCCGGCGGCATGGTGCTGCCGCCGGAGGAATCCTGGGTGCCGGTGGCCAGCTCGATCACGGCGATGAAGGTGCACAGCACCGCCCCCGACTCGGTGAGCAGCAGCACCGGGTTGTGCCAGAGGTAGCGGGGGTTGAACTTTGCCAGCGCATCGATGAGCAGCGCGGCGATGTGTGAAAATTTCATGGCAGCAGCCCCTCGGCCAGCGGTCCGACCATGAACAGCGGGATGAAGGTTGGTACAGCGATGAAGACGATCAGGCTGACCAGGAAGCCGACGAACTGCGGGCGATGCAGCGGCAGCTCTGCGGCGCGCGAACTGGCCCGCTCCTGCGCCGCCAGCGTCCCAGCGAGCGCGAGCACCAGGCAGATGGGGGCGAAGCGTCCAAGCAGAATGATCAGTCCGAGCAGCGAGTTCAGCCCCGGGGTATTGGCGCTGAGCCCGCCGAAGGCCGAGCCGTTGTTGATTGCGGCGGAGACGAATGCATAGAGCACCTCGGAGAAGCCATGCGATCCGGGGTTGCCCGTTCCGGTGGTGATCTCCTCGCGGAGGAACGGGATGCTTGAGGCCAGCGCCATGCCGCCTAGGGCGAGCACCGGCATCACCAGGATGGCGATGCTCACCAGCTTGAGCTGCACGGTGCGCAGCTGCTTGCCGAGGTAGACGGGGGCGCGTCCCAGCAGCAGCGCCGTCACGAAGACCGCGATGATCACCAGGATCAGCACCGCGTACACCCCGGAGCCTGCCCCGCCCGGTGCCACCTCGCCCAGCACCATGTCGACCATGAGCATCAGCCCGCCCAGTGCCGTGTAAGAGCCGTGCATCGAGTTCACCGCGCCGCCGGTGGTTCCTGTGGTGGCGGTGCCGAACAGGGTTGAACCGATGATGCCGAAGCGCTGCTCCTTGCCCTCCATGGCGGCCCCGGCAATTTCCGGTGCGCTGCCCGCGCCGTTGGCCTCGAACATGGTCAGCGGGAAGTAGATCAGCAGGAACAGCATGGACATGGTCAGCAGCAGCGCGTAGCCGGCGCGCTGGTCGCCGACCATGGTGCCGAAGGTGCGCAGCAGGGTAAAGGGGATCAGCAGGAGCATCAGCACCTGCATGATGTTGCTGGCCGGCGTCGGATTTTCAAATGGATGCGCCGAGTTGGCGTTGTAGAATCCGCCGCCGTTGGTGCCTAGCATTTTGATGGATTCCTGCGATGCCACCGGCCCGCCGGGCAGCACCGAGGTTGACTCGGTGAAGTTTTGAATGACTCCGGTCATCAGCAGCATGACCGCGAAGAGGATCGACAACGGCAGCAGGATGCGCAGGTTCGTGCGGACTAGGTCGACCCAGAAGTTGCCAAGGTGCTGCGCCCGATGGGCGGCCAGTGCACGCACCAGCGCAATTGCCACGCACATGCTCACCGCGGCGGAGACGAAGTTCTGCACGCTCAGCCCAGCCATCTGGGCTAGGTAGCCGATGGACTGCTCGGGGACGTATGACTGCCAGTTGGTATTGGCGACGAATGACACGGTGGTATTGAATGCGAGGTCCGGCGACATACCGTCGACGCTGAGCATGGCAAAGAGCAGGACGAAGCCGATCAGGCTGAAGGAGAAGATCGCCCCCAGATACCCGCGCCAGGAGTGCTGCCGTTCGGGTTGTGCGCCGATCAGCTTGTAGATCCAGCCTTCAACGCGCCAATGACGCTCGGTTGTGTACACCCAGGCCATGTAGTCGCCCAGCGGCCGATAGGCCACCGCGATGACGGCAGCCACCAGTAATAGGTTGGCCGCCGCGCCCAGCCAGGGCATCAGATACGTTCTGGTTTCAGCAGCGCCGCAATCAGATAGCCAACGGCAGCGGTGCCGATGACCGCGCTGACGATGTTGATAACAAGCATTGCAGGTGCACTTTCTAGGTTCAGCTATGCCGGGAATGCCGCGACTGAAACACTGTACACCCCACTAGCCCGAAATCCATGGTAAAAGTCCGCTCATTTGAGCAACTAACAGGATCTCCACCGGTTCGAATCCCGGCTTTGTACGCGGTTGGAGCTGTTCCTTTAACTCCGACGGGTAGAATCCTCTAGTGTCCAAGATCTTTCTTGACGTCACTCCGCTCAAAGTATCTCCGGCCTTCCGCCGCCTCTGGTTGGGAAATTCACTTTCCTCCATCGGCACGCAAATGACGATTATGACTGTCAGCCTGCAGGTGTACGCGCAGACGTCTTCCAGTTTTTCAGTAGGCCTCCTCGGTATTTTCACGGTGGTGCCCCTGGTGATTGCCGGCCTCTATGGCGGGGCCGTCGCCGATGCCCATGACCGCAGGCAGGTTGCCCTCTATTCAACGCTGGTGCTCTGGATCGTTTCGGTGCTGCTGGCGGCCGGGGCCTGGATAGGGATCAGCAATGTGTGGTGGCTGTACATCCTCATGGCAGTCCACTCAGGGGCCTCGGGCATCAACCAGCCCACCCGTGGGGCGATCATTCCGCAGCTAGTGGGTACGAAGCTGTTGCCTTCGGCGAACTCGTTGAACATGCTCACCTTCAGCATCGCCATGATGCTCGGGCCGGTGCTCGGCGGACTGCTGGTGGCGAACTATGGATATCAGTGGACCTATACGATCGACGCGGTGACCTTTGCGGCGAGCGTCTGGTCCGTGTACCGGCTTCCTTCCATGCCATCGCAGCTGGAATCTGCGGTGCGCGGATTGAAATCGGTGAAGGAAGGATTTGCCTACCTGGCGACGCAGCCGGATATCCGGATGACCTTCATCATCGATTTAGTGGCGATGATCCTTGCCGCACCGAGGGTGCTCCTGCCCGCGCTGGCAGCGGTGGCACTTGGCGGCGGCGAGACGACGGTCGGCCTGCTGATGGCGGCGGTGGCCATCGGGGCGATGATTGTCGGACTGTTCTCCGGGATGCTCAACGGCATTCGCCATCAGGGGCGAGCGGTCTTCGTCGGCGTCTGTGTGTGGGGCCTGTCGATGAGCGGGCTGGGGCTCGCTGCCTTTGCTGCGCTGCAGCACGGCGGTGCCGAGCAGGAGTCATACCTCTGGCTCGGCCTGGCGCTGTTGTCGATGCTGATCGCAGGTATCGCCGACTCGGTGTCGGCCATTTTCCGCACCACTATCTTGCAGTCGGCGGCCCCTGATCATATGCGTGGGCGGCTTCAGGGGGTCTTCATCGTCGTCGTGGCTGGAGGACCGCATATCGGCGGGCTGCTGGCCGGCGCGAGCTCCGCGGTGATCGGCGAATCTTGGACGCTGATCGTCGGCGGGCTGCTCTGTGTTCTGGTTGCCGCCCTGCTGATGCGCTGGCAGCCTTCGTTCTGGGCCTATGACGCCACACGAATCCGCGAGGTGAAGTAGCTTTGAATGCTGATTGCCGAACGGTGTTCGACTGGATCAACGCAGAGTCAGTCATGGCCAAGTAGTTTCTCGCTGAGATGTCCTGTGTAGAGCCAGAGCTTGAAACCTGAGGTCAACGGATGGGCAGACCTCAAGGAGAAGTGGACCGATGCTCGTAGCTGAGAGTCCGGGGCAGTATCTTCGTCACCGAATAGGAACGTCAGATCTGGTGTTGCAGATTCTGTTCTTGCTTATCTACAGTGACGTTCCCGTCAAAACTAACCGTTGGTCCGTTGTACCTTTGTGCAAAGCCGGCACTGATCCTGCCGCGCTAATCTGCGTCCTTCGCAACTGATACCAACAAACTAGCGTCATTCACCCTCTATTTGGTGTTATTTTCAGTTTTCCTCGGTGATTAACTGCACCGGGCCGGATGCCGACAAGGCCGCATCCGCAAGCGATTGACTCACACTTGGTGCATCAGCAACCTTGCCATTGATTCGATCCTCGAAAATTCCAAGTACTACGAAGAGCGCCAAGATCAGGATGCCTACGATCCCAAGTAGCACCCATGAAGCTCTTGAAATTTCTTTTTTGACACGTCGGAATTTCAGCGTCGTATGATGCGCTCCAGCTGGTTCTTGAGATTCGAGATCCCAGCCAGATTTCGCCTTCTTGGCAATTGTCTTGGACTCAGAGTCTCTGCGGACCTTCACTGACTGGTATGCGAACTTTGTCTCAGAAATCATTACCTGTACCGAATCCAATGCCATTCGAAACTGTAAAAGTGCCTGCCTTTACCGTACGCGTCTTAAAGTTATTCGGAAATAGCCCGGAGACATCCGAAAACCCATGATTCCTCGACCAACTCCAGCGCTTCCAGCACCGGAAGTTTTTTTAGGGGGGATGCTGTTCACTTGCAACCCATCCAGGGCTGCGCTTGGAAATGGAGCTGGTGAGGAGACAACCACATACGATCTGTATCCTCACCAACTCCAACTGATTGAGACTACCTTGCAGATTCCACAGTGGAAATGCCGAGCTGATCAAGCACTAAACGCAGGTGGGCAGCCGACTCAAGGACCATCTTCTCGCCGTCATAACCGGCATCGCGCAGCGTCCGTAGGTTCGGCAGTATGCCGGAATCGACCTTTTGTGCATACTCTGCTGCAAGACGACGGATTTCAGCAACTTCTCTGTCATCCAGATCCGGGTGCAGAGCCAGCCATTTCGGATCATCGAGCCCAATGGGCAGGTGCAGAGTCGGCCCGGCGTTTTCGATGGACAAGTGCAGACCCGGGTTGGCGTCATACAAGATCTTAAGCACCGCATCCCAATTGATCACGCCCTGGCCGATAGTTGCAAAGACGCGGCCAAAAACGCCGTCCTGCTCACCGAGCACAAAATCCCGCAGGTGGGTGGCACGGGTGTATGGCGCGACGCGCTTGGCAGCAGCGACTGGATCCTCGCCTCGCACCACCACGTTGGCAGTGTCGAAGGTGACTCCCGTGACGTCGGGGCCGACAGCCTCGACAAGGCGGACGACCTCGTAGCTGGTGATTTCTTCGTGGGTTTCAATGTTCATGTGCACCCCGTGCTCGCGGGCGGCCGGAGCTAGCAGTTTGAGGAACTTTTCAATCGCTACCAATTGATCGTTCCAGGGAGCATCGGTGCGGAAACGGTCGAAGACGTAGTAGCCGGGCAACCCCTTCTGGTAGTTGGCGCAGGCCACCCAGAGATCTGTGACTCCGGCGGCCTGACTACAAGCCTCTATCATTTTGATCATGCCTCGGGTGTAGTCGCCGTCTCCCAGTCGACGTACCGCGGGAGCTTCGGCCGCTGCATATGGATTTACCTTGGCCAATCCCATCTGCAGGTACAGACCCAGGCTGTCGGCATGCTGGCGGACTTCAGCCAGAAGGCCCCGGTCCAAGGTGGGGGAGACGTCGAGTACGGTGCGGAAGTACACGCCTTCCAGACCGTAGTTTTTGGCCCGTTCTAAGATTTGGAAAGGGGTGTCGGTGGCCTCGTGCGGAATTTTGCTTCCGTCTACTCCAACTCGCATTTACTTAACTCCTTTGAATTCGGGATGATTGATCTTTAGCGTCCCCACTCGGAAACCCGGAGTGATGACGAATATTTGAAGTGGTTGACGTCCTGATTCAACACTGCGGTAAATCGGGCGCGGTACAGGACGATGGTCGAGGAATTTTCCACCCATTTTTGGGTCAGCTTGTCGATTAGAGGCTGTTGGTCCTTAGGATCTGGGACCTGACCGAGTTTTTCTAACAGTGGCATGCTGCCTTCGATGCAGATGTGCTGGTTGTTGAAGCTGGAGTCGCAAGTCATTTTCTTACGGAATTCGTATGCAGCTACCGAACCGGCGCCCTCGAAAAGCAGGGCCGACTCATACTTGCCTGTGTTGAAACGGGTGGCGAAGGATGTTGGTGTCTGAGAATCGATGTTGACGGTAACACCAATTTCTTCCCATGCCGCCTTCAAAATGGTGGCTAGGGTGGAAACGCTTGGTGCGGCTGGGTTGATCATCAAATCGAGTGTGGGATTCTTGATGCCTGATTCTTTGACCAGCTTGCGCGCCTTTTCTTTGTCCAAGGCTCGTGGGGCGCTGAGCTCTGAGTTGTAGCCGGATACTCCAGGAGGGAACGGTCCGTAGTAACTGTCAGCGTAGCCGTGGGCCACTTCTTTGATAATTTGGGCGTAAGGCACTGAACGGGTCAGCGCCTCGCGTAGCTTGACATTGGCGCTGTCTCCCTCGGCATTGTTCATTGAAACAGTTACGGGAGACAAGGCCGGGGCAGTGGCAACCTTGCAACACTCCTCAGAATCCAGCTGGGCCACCACATAAGGCGGTAGGCCAAGGGTGACGTCGGCTTGTTCGCGGCGAGCTTGAAGCATCAACGTGGGCACCGAGGTGATGAAGTTAATGCGTACGGTGTCTTCCAGAGGGGCAGGACCGTAGTAGTTCGGATTGCGCTTGAGGATGGCGTGGTTGTTCGGTACATAGGTATCCAGCACATAGGGACCGGAACTGCTGGCGGTGTGGGAGGCCAGCCACTGGTTTGGCACACCTTTTTGGTCTTCCCCGTGTTCCTTGATGACCTGCGGATCATAAATCGAACCACGGGACTGGGCCAGAGTGACCAGAATCGACGGGTAGGCGCGAGACAGCTCCAGACGCACAGTAGTCGGATCAACTACCACGACATCCTTTATCAACGGTGGCTCGGTGATGCCGATTTGCAGGGCCAGTGCCCCGCAGGCACCGATGGTCAGGTTGCGTTTGATGGAGTAACGCACCGCTTCAGCATCCAAAGGATTGCCATTGGCGAATTTGGCCCCTTTCTGCAGTTTAAAGGTGTAGTTTTTGCCGTCTGCGGACGTAGTCCAGCCGGTGGCTAGATCTGGCTTGACGCGTTCTAAGTCAGTGCTGGCGACAACGGTGCCATCGTCCTGAGAGTCAGTGTCCAGTTGTACGAGCCGAGCGTAGAAGTTGCTGGCAAAGGAATTGTCATCGCCAGCACAAACGAATGCGGGGTCAATATTCGTCAATGATGTGGCCCAGTTGACGGTGAAAGGCCGTTCCGCCTGACCCGAACCGGGTACGGTGCCGCAGCCGCTAAGCAGCAGCGCACCGGCGCTGAAGAGAGCTGCGGTTCGAATCAGAAGTTTACGCATGTCCGGCTCCTTGCTTCGTTCCTGGAACTGCATCGAGTAGAGCTTGGGTGTAAGGGTGGGTAGTCTCTTCGAAGACTTCCTGAGCGGTGCCGTATTCGACGACTTTTCCGTGGTGCATGACGGCAATCTGATGGCTCATCAGTCGCGCCACCGCAAGGTCATGGACGATGAACAGGTAGGTTAACGACAACTCGTCTTGCAGCTGGGCAAGCAGGTTGAGCACCTGAGCCTGGATGGAGACATCCAGCGCGGAAACTGGCTCATCGAGTACCACTAGTTGTGGGTTGAGCACTAGTGCACGAGCGATGGCAATGCGTTGGCGTTGGCCGCCGGAAAAGGCATGAGGGTATCGTTCGGCCTGTTTTTCGGTCAGTCCCACCAGGTCCAATGTTTTGGCAACTTTGAGCTGGCGTTCGGTGCGGTCTTTATACCCGTGGACTATCAGAGGTTCCTCGACTAGATCTCGCACAGTGAACCGGGGATCCAACGAACCGTTGGGGTCCTGAAATACCATCTGCATACGGCCGCGTAAGGTACGGCGATCTGACTTTGACAGGCCGGTGATTTCCTGCCCGTCGAATCGGATAGATCCAGAATCCACACCTGTTAGTCCCATAACGCAGGAGGCGGTAGTAGATTTGCCTGAACCTGATTCTCCCACCAAACCCAGTGTCTGCCCGCAGTTGACTGACAACGAGACCTCATGCAGGATTTGAGTCTTATGTCGCCCACCGAACCCGGACGAATATGACTTGTTCAGTTTGTCGATGACCAACAGTGGTTCGGAGCTCATCACCGGACCCCTTCCATCTGTTCAGCGAAATGACAGCGGGAGATCGCACCGTAGGACGTTGCGATTGGTTCTGGTTGCTGCTCGTGGCAGATTTTTTCTTCACGGCCCAGCGGGCAGCGCTCGGCAAAGGCGCATCCAGGCTGGACGACTGCTAGATCCGGCGGGGATCCAGGGATTGCCGGTAGATGACCACGGGTGGTCGTATAGGGGTCGATCATGCAGTCAAGAAGCGCCCGGGTGTACGGGTGGGAAGGAGAGTTGAAGAGGGCGTCGACATTGGTCTGTTCTACGATGCGTCCTGCATACATGACGTTGACGCTGTCGCAGAGTTGACGGACAATCCCCAGATTGTGGGTGATCATCAACAACGCGTTGCCGCGTTCATCGCAAATGCGTTCCAACAACTCCAATACCTGCGCCTGTGTGGTGACATCTAGGGCGGTGGTCGGTTCATCGGCGATCACCACGGCGGGGTCGTTGGCGATGGCCATGGCAATGAGCACGCGCTGGCGCATGCCGCCGGAGTACTGGTGTGGGTAGTCGCCGATGCGACGGCGTGGATCGTTCACACCTACCTCGGCCAGAAGCTCGCACGCTAGTTCTTTGGCTTGGCGAACCGTGAGTTTCTGGTGAACGCGGATGGTTTCCACGAACTGGCTTCCGATGGTTTTCAGTGGATCGAGTCCCGCCATTGGATCCTGGAAGACCAGGCCAATTTCCTTACCGCGGATGGCAGAGAATTCCTTGTCGCCTAGGCCCACTAGTTCTTGGCCACGCAATTTGACGCTGCCAGAGGCAACGCGCCCCGGCGGAGGAACCAGGCCAACCAAGGACATTGCCATGGCTGACTTGCCTGAACCGGATTCTCCGACAACTGCAAGTCGCTGGCCGGGGGACAAACTAAAGCTGACATCACGAACCGCTTGAACCGATGAACCTCGCAGTTCGAAATTTGTGCACAAATTATTGATTTCCAGAACAGGGTCGGCCAAGCGATGCTGCTGACGGGTCGGCTGTACTTCGGTGTTCACAGGCATTATCGGGCTCCTACTCGAGTGCGGGGGTCAACGGTGGTAAGTACTACATCGGCCGTCAGGCTCACAACTACATAGAGCACCGCCGCTAGTAGCAGAACAGCCTGAACCACCGCGAAGTCTTTCTGGACGATGGCATCTGCGGTCATTGAACCGATGCCGGGCCAGCCGAAGACCTTTTCTACCAGCAAGCTTCCTGTGAGTAGATCGGCAAAGAGCAAAGAACCCGCGGGAAGGATGGCGAGCAGCCCATGCGTGGAGATATGACGATTGAAGACAGGAAACTTGGTCAGACCGTGGCTCCGGGCCACCATCACGAACGTTTCGCGTCGGGTGCTTCGTAGCTGCGAACGGTAAAGCCGAGAGAGGAAGGCGAAAGGTCCAATGGCGATGATCGCTGCCGGCAGTATCAGGTGCCACAGCGCGTTGAACATCAACGAGATGTTTCCAGCCAATAGTGCGTCCACGGTGTACAGGCCGGTGAGGTCGGGAGGCGGTACGAGTCCCGGGCTCAGTCTTCCTTCTGGTCCAGGGAACATACCAAGCTGTACGGAGAAGATCATCAGCGCCAAGAGTGCGATCCAGAATGGAGGTGATCCCATGGCCAAGGAGGAAGCCGCACGCAGCAGCCGGTCGGCCCAGCGCGAATTCGAATAGACAGCGATTGATGCGAAGACCACCGCAGAACCGATCGCGAAGAGTACCGACAGTACGCCCAGCTCGATAGTGGCGGGCAGCCGGTCGCTTAGTAGCGAATTCACCGTATCGCCGGTGGAATATGAGAAGCCCAGATCACCGCTGAATACGTCGCCCATATAGCGCCAGTATTGGACGAAAAGGTTCTGGTCCAGCCCCATGTCGGCGCGGAGGGCCGAGACCGCTTCTTCGCTGGCCATGTCGCCAGCGATGGCTCGGGCTGGATCGCCAGGTACCACTCGCAACAGGATGAAAGCAAAGATCGAAGCGCCGAAGATCGTTGCCGCTGCAATGCCGAAGCGGCGCAGAATTGTGGAAAACATCAGCCTTTTCCTTTCCTATACCGCGTCCGAACGCGGATCGAGAACCTCGCGGGCGCGGTCGGCGATCAGTGTGGTCAGGGTTACCGCAACCAGCAGACCCAAACCAGGGAAACCGGCAATCCACCATTGTCCGGTGAGGAAGAACTGTTGACCGTCGGTGATCATAGCTCCCCATTCAGCCGTTGGCGGCTGGGCGCCGAGGCCAAGGAAGCCCAGCGCTGCCAGAGAAAGGATGGCTGCGCCAAAGACCGCAGCCATCTGCAGGATCATGGTTGGGATTAGGTGCGGCAAGACATGGCGAAGCAGGATGCGTGATGGGTGGGCGCCGATTGCGTCGGTGGAACGGATGAAGTCCTGACCGTACAGGCGCATCACCTCGCTGCGCAGTGTTCTCATGTACCAAGGGAATGAATGCAGCGACAAGCCAATGATCACTGCTGTGATCCCTGGGCGCAGGGCCATAGCGATGGCCATAGCCAGCAGGATGGCAGGAAAGCAGAGAATCGAATTGGTTAACCATGTAAGCACCGAGTCGACCCAGCCTCGCATTGAGCCTGATAGCAGAGCCAGTGCGCAGCCGATGACTGCACCAATAACCGCGATCATCAAACCGGCGAAAACCGAGGTGCGACCGCCTGCTAGGAAGCGGGCTAGCATATCGCGTCCAGTGTCGTCGGTGCCCATAGGATGGGCCGCACTAGGAGCCTGCAGGACATTCGCCAGATTAATGGCATCGGCGTCCAGCGGCCACAGCAGTGGTCCTACCAGCAACGCAAGGATCAAAAGAACAAAGAGGCTCAGAAAAATGCTCAGTGCAGCATCGCGTTTGAGGAACACCGCCAGCGAGTTGCTACGTTGTTGGGTCGCGTGGACTGAAGCAACGCTCAGCGTCATGACTCCTCCGATGCTGTGGTGCGCGCCGCCAATTTACTCAACACGGCCGATAGGTTCGTGGCCGAGGCTTTTAGCTGGGCCAGTTTGCTTTCCGCGCTGGGTTCTTCGTCCCAGTTCTCCAGGTCCGCGATGTCTCCTCTTGCCGCGAGCTGCGTGGTTGTCCAGGCATAGCCAGCAAGTGCTCCCAACTGGACAGGATCACTGTGCGGCTCGGAAGCAAACCATGAAGGGTCGTGTACAGGTGTGTCGAAACGGCCTTGATGTTGTTCTACGGTAAAAGTTCGAACACCCGCGTCCCAGAGCACTTCAAGTAGCCGCAGGTAATCCAGAACCCCTTCGCCAATGGGCCGCAGGCGACGACGGTACCCGGTGCCGATTGGGAAGAGGACTATGTCCTCGAGATGCGTGCTGCCGATCTGATCGGCAAGCTTCGTGGTGACTGCTAGGGGATCTTCGCCGCGCACCACGAGGTTTGCCACATCGAGGCCGATGGAAAATACCGCCGGATCCAGACTGTCGACGATAGCCGATACTTCTCCGGAGGCGAGATCTTCGTGAGTTTTCAGGTTGATACGGGCTCCGGCCTGGGCAGCCAGCGGGCTGAGCGACTTCAGGGTATGCCGGATCTGTCGCAGTTGCTGGCTGTGGCTGGTGTCCCTGATGCTACGGGTGTAAAAGAAGTAGTTCCGGCAGCCTAGTTCCAATCCCAGTTCTAGGGCTGTGCAGGCTTCGGAACGCAGGGCCAATGGATCGCCGACGGGCCCAGCCGAGCCGAGACCGAGAGTCAGTTCAATGTCAGCACTGTGCAGTTCCGCGACAACATCACGAAGTTCCTGCTGGGTAGAATTCTGCATTTCCAATGGAAGTGAGTTGATCGTAATTGCGGTGAAGCCTGCAGCTAGGGCGGCTTTGATGCTGTGCTGTAGGTCTTGTTCAGCATGGGTTGGAAATCGGGAGAATTGCGCCCCGATGCGGAACGTGGACTGTTTGAATGCGGCTGAGGTGTCCGGGGATGAATCGATCCCACGGTGTGTGATCTGCGTCATGGGACAGTTTTATCAGACATCCGATGTCTGACGTAAGACTGGTTATTGAAAACTTTTTATGGCACTATCACAAGCACTAGTGCCCAATAATTACTTCAGGGCTATTCGAAACCTGTGGTCAACCGGAATACCAAGGGGGAAGCAATGGGTGCAATTACTCGGCGCAGTGTCGTGGATGAAGCTATCGATCTAATGCGAGATCGCATTACTGATGGACGGTGGAACCTAGGGATGCGCTTGCCGGCGGAGCCTGAGCTTTCGGCCGAATTAGGGCTGTCTCGAGCGGCACTGCGTGAAGCTGTGCGCGCCCTTGTTCAGGCGGGCCTGTTGGGCATTAGGCGCGGGGATGGAACGTTTGTTACCGCCGTTGATGAGAGAGCCGTAGCCCTGCGCCGCGGCATTGCGAATACTTCGGAGCGCGACATAATCGAGACGAGGCAGGCGCTGGATATTCCTGCGGCAGCCCTGGCGGCGCAACGTCGGACTGATGAGGACCTTCGTATTCTAGAAGCCGCACTACTGCGCCGCCGTGAAGCTGCAACCGCGGGAAATTTGGTCGAGTTCCGAGCTGCGGACCACGACTTTCACCGCGCCGTCTTTGCTGCGACGCACAACGATCTCTTGATCATGCTTCACCAAACTCTGACCGAAGTCGTCGAGGCAGAATGGGTGACCCCCGTGGGCGTCGCGCGCGCCGCAATTGCGGAGCATGATGACCATGACGAGATCTATCGTGCCATTCGGGATCAGGATCCGCAGCGGTCCGTGGCATCGGTAGGTTCGATCTTGGATCGCCATGAGAGCGACTTGAATACAGCCGAGTCTAGGGAAGGCCTAAGATGCTAGTTTGATTCGGTATACCAAGTTCGCCGTTTCTTGGGTAAGCTGAGTCACAGCACCGAACTACTAGGAGAACCGAATGGGACAGATCACCCGCGTCAAGGCGGCCTTTGTTATTGGATTTGACAACGACGACCACTGCATCTGGCCGCAGGGTGAACTGGTTCACGAGGACGACAAGATCATCTTCGTCGGCCGCGGCTACACCGGCCGCGTCGACGTGGAAGTCGATGCGGGGCACGCAATTGTGTCGCCTGGATTTGTGGATACCAATGCGCTAGCGGACATCGACCACGCCCTGTTTGACTCCTGGCCTGCGGGGGATCGCCGCCTCGGTTTGATGTGGTCTGAAGAGTACCTGCACAACCACGGTGCGGTATTCACCCAGGAGGAAATGCTCTTCCGCCGCCAGTTTGCGATCAGCCAGCTGGTCCGCAACGGCATCACCACTATCATGCCCATCGCGGCCGAAACCTATTTCCCATGGTGCGAAGACTACGACGACATGGCAATGCTCGCAGGCGCCGTCAAGGATCTGGGCATCCGCGGCTACCTCGGCCCCAGCTACCGAGCGCTGGTTCCCTACACCGACGGGCAGTCAGGCAAGCTGCACGAGGACGAGGCCAAGGGCCTCGACGGCCTGCAGCAGGCAGTGAAGTTCGCGGAAGATTTTGACGGGACTGCGGACGGAAAGATCCGTGCAGCCCTGCTTCCCGCCCGCATTGAGACGCAGACCGAACGCACGCTGAAGATGACCCGCGCCGCCGCAGACGAGCTGGATCTGCCGGTCCGCCTGCACGCGGCCCAGGGGTTGGCGGAGGCGGAAGTCATTTTCCAGCGCACCGGCAAGCGCTCCATTCCGTATCTGCATGAAATCGGCTTCCTCAAGGACAAGACCTTCATCCCACATGTATGGACCGTGCCAGGCAACCGCCACATGCCTGAAAAATACGGCCAGGGTGACGACGTGAAGCTGCTGGGGGAGAACGGCACCTCGGTGATCTACTGCCCAATCCCCACGGCGCACTACGGAGGCGGCATCGACAACTTCGATGCCTACCTGGCCAAGGGGACCCGCGTGGTAATGGGCACCGATTCGGCCCCGCCGAACATGATCCGCGGCCTCGACCTGGCCATGGGCATGACCAAAACCCTGACAGCTGAACGCTCGACAGCGCTCGCCGAAGACCTCTATCGCGCGGCCACCGTTGAACCTGCCCGCGCACTGGGCCGCGAGGACATCGGTCGCCTGAGCGTGGGAGCCCAGGCCGACTACTTCGTCTTGGATATGGCGTCGACCCACATGGGGCCGCACGTGGATCCGATCCGCACGCTGATCATGAACGGCGACGGCCGTGACATCAACCGCGTAGTGATTGCGGGTAAGACCATTGTTGAAGACAAGGAAATCGTCACCGTCGACACCAGCAGCTATGTACTCAAGGCGCAGAACTTCATGGACAAGTATGTTGCTTCCTTTAGCAACAGCGACTTCAAGAAGCGCGATACCGCCGAGCTTTTCCCTTCCACCTTCCCGGTGAGGTAGCCTAGGCGGGATTGTCTTTTGGCGTTTGAGGAGCGAGTTCGTGACGGCTACCGGTGTGGCAACCCCTACCCTGCAGGAAAATCTGCCGCCTCGTGGATCGGTGAGCTGGCAGCAGGGCATCCGCCAGCTGTTCCGCATCGTCTCCTTCGTTGAAGTAGTTACCTGGATCGGCATGCTGACAGCCATGGTGTTCAAATACTTCATCAACGGCAATGCCATGGGAGTGACGATCTTCGGGTGGGCGCACGGGCTGACATGGCTCGCCTATCTAGTGATTACCACGCTCACCGCGTTGACCTTCCGCTGGAGGATCTGGGTGTGGTTGACCGGCTGCGTCGGCTCCGGCCTGCCGTTCATCACCTGGCCCTTCGAATACTGGATGATGAAGTCTGGTCGACTCGACGTTAAATAGGATGATCCCAGTCCACCAGGGTGGTGGACTGGGATCATCTAGTTAATGCCTATTTAGTGGAAGTTCGCGCTGACGCTTCCCACTCCGGTGATGGCAGCCGTGGCAGTCGTCGAATCTCCCAGCGGCGCTGGAACATTCATCGAACCGCTGAGGATGACATCCCCTGGTTTCAGGCCATCTGCGGTCTGTGCCAGGTAGCGGGCCAGCCATGCTACCGATTCGAGCGGGTTGCCCATGACGGTTTCGGTGGACCCAGGGTGTTCCGAGGTGCCGACGGTTAGCAGGCTGGTGGCTGCGGCAATGTCTGCCGGCAGCTCAACTGGCTCTCCAACCACCGCGGCGGCGGCGTTCGTATTGTCTGCCACCAGCAGTGGAAGATTTGACGGTCCGCCGGTCCAGCGGCTGTCAACGATTTCGATGGCGGGAGCCACTGCCTTGGTGGCAGCGATAACGTCTTCGACGGTCGCTTCCGGGTTGTTCAGCGGTTCCCCGATGATGAAAGCGACCTCTGCCTCAACTGCTGGGTTGCGCATGGCTTCGGTAGAAATTGATCCACCGGCTTCGATGAGGGTGCTTTCAAGTAGGTAGCCCTGTACCGGTCCGTCGGCATTGAAGGAATCGCGGACGGCTGCGGCGGTGAGGCCGATCTTGTATCCAACGACGCGGTCGCCCTCTGCTTCGGCGATTTCGCGGCCGTGGGCTGCGATGATGGCTGCCAGCTGCAGGTCTAGTGACTCGGTTCCAAGGGTGGACACCGGCGCGCCGCTGCGGGTGGCCAGGCGCAGATCACGTGCAACGCTTTGAATGCTAGATGCTTCCATATCACTTCCTTCGGTTGTACGAAAAACTGAACGACAGGTCCCTTGGGAGGGATCTGTCGTAACTATTCGTATGGGCTTGTGTGTAACCGTTCGGTGCAGCTTCAGCGTTTGAGATTATCGCTGGTGCGTTTTCTGGCTACCTAATGATCATGACTAATCGCACAGTGAAAAAGAAATTTCATTACGTGGAAAAACTAGTGACTGGCGTCGGTGAGCGGAAGGCCTCAAGCGATGAGCGGCATCACGTTTGTGCTGAATTTACGGCAGATCACAGTTAGGGAGGATTTACCGGATGCCTCAGGGGCAAGTTTTCAAGGTTACGAAAATAGGATGCCGACCCAGCTTTTATGATTTAAAGCTAGGTCGGCAGGCGAAAATATGCTACGTCACGCGGTTAACTGAACGCGGCTCATGCCGCCGGCGTCACGCAGTGACAATGCCTGCGACATTCGATGGTGCGTTCGCGGCAGGTTTAATTAAGCCCGCCGAATGATGCGCTGGGCGATGGCTTCGGCCACCGCGCCGGCGCGCGTGTCGGTGTTCAGCTTCGTGTAGATGTGCGCCAGGTGGGACTTCACGGTGCCCTCGGAGACGAACAGCGACTTGGCGATCTCCTTGTTGCTCTTGCCCTCCGCCAATAGCTCCAACACGTCGACCTCGCGGGCGGTGATCTGCGGGGTGGGATTGGAATTGCGCTTGACCAGAGTCGCTGCGACCACCGGGGCAAGCACCGTTTCGCCGCGCGCCACCGATCGCACCGCCTCGAAAAGCTGGGCCGGGGGAGTGTCCTTGAGCAGGTAGCCCAGGGCGCCGGCATCCAGCGACTTGAGGATGTCGCTTTCGGTGTCATAGGTGGTCAGCACCAAAACCTGCGGCGGATTGGGCAGCGCGCGCACGGCGCGGGTCACCTCGATGCCGCCGGGTCCGGCGCCCAGGTGCAGGTCCATGAGCACCACATCGGGCGCCTCGCGCTTGACCAGTTCCAGGGCACTGGCCTGATCGTGCCCCTGCCCCACAACCTCGATGTCCTGGGCCGATTCAAGCAGCGCGACGATCCCGGCGCGGACCACCGGATGGTCGTCGATCAGGGCAATGCGGATCATGCTTCCTCCCAGGGAAATACAACTGACAACGAGGTTCCCTCACCCGGGGAACTCTCAACGGTAAAACTACCACCCAAACTCAGCACCCTGCGGCGCAGCCCCGGCAGCCCGTGGCCGCGCAGGGCCGGGGCGTGCCGGGTCTGCGGAGTGAATCCGCGGCCGTCGTCGCGGATGTCCAGAAGCAGCGCATCGTCGTCGAAGGTCAGGGTGACCATGGCCCGGCCCGCCGCGGCATGGTCGCGCACATTTGCCAGGGCGCCGCGCACGGTGAAGATCACCGCTTCGGCCAGATCCGCCGGCAGCGGGCGGGCCTCCCCCTCGAAGCGCAGCCCCAGGTCGGTGCCCGCGCAGGGCTGGGCGATGATCGCTTCCAACTGGCTGCGCAGCGCGCCGGGGGAGACAGCGCTCAGCGACTCCTCGGCCAGATCGCGCACCACCCGGCGCACCGTGTCCAAGGCGCCGCGTGCGGTCTGCGCCGCGGTGTGCACCCGGTCGCGGGCGGCCTGAGACCCCCAGGACTGCTCGGCCGCCTGCAGGAAGAGGTTGATGCTTGACAGGTCCTGGCCGATGGAATCGTGGATGTCGCGCGAGAGCCGCGCCCTTTCAGCGATGGCGCCGGTGCGCCGCTGCTCGCTGGCGAGGTCCTCCTGGGCCTGCAGCAGCTCTTCCACTGCCTTGGCCCGAGCGGTGGATTCGCGCTCCAGCGCCCGGTAGACGATCACCGTCACCAGCCCGATGCCGATGGGGCCTGCGATCAGGGTCGGGTCGATGGCAGTGCCAACGCTCAGCCAGCCGACGGTGATGGTCAGCATCATCGCGGAGATCACCACCGCCGCCCAGGTGAAGGGCAGCATCTGCAGCACGGCGAAGGCCAGCGGCACCGAACACCAGGCAAAGCTCGGGGCGATGAGCGTCAGCAACGCCCAGAGTGCGACGACCACCAGCGACCAGGCGATGCTCCAGCCGTGCTTGTTGGCCAGCGGGCGCAGCGCATAGGCGACGACCAGTCCCGCGGTGCCCAGCAGCACCGGCAATCCGTCGGCAAAGAGGTCATGGCGCTCGTGGTAGCGCAGGGCGCTGGAAAGCAGCAGAATCACGAAGATCAGATCCAGCCAGCGGTCCAGGCGCTGCATCTGCCCCAGAATTCCGCGGCGCTTCGCGGGCTCGACTATGTCCATAGGTTCGTATTCTACGGCGGCAGCCAACCCCGGCTATCATCCGTTCGGCTATTTCTTCCTAGCCGCGTGCCAGATGTTGTGCCCTTTTAAGCACAGCAGGATGGAGATAACAGGAAAACCACCGAGCGAAGGAATCATCGTGAACTTCAAGTCCAAGCCAGCCAAGACGATCACCGCCCTGGGTTCGGCCGTTCTGGCCATGAGCCTGCTGGCCGCCTGCGGCTCCACCGCTTCCGAAGCGCCTGCGTCCTCCTCGGCCGCCGCCGAGTCGGCCGCGCAGACCCCGTCGCAGGTGCTGTCCTCCACCGCCTGGGAGACTACCGGCGCCGTGGATCAGGACGGCAACAAGGTCGAGCTGACCGACGATGCAGCCAAGAACTACGTGGGCTTCGCCTACTTCAACGACGGCGGCGACTTCCAGATGTACACCCTGGACGACGCACCGAAGATGCAGGGCGACTGGACCGTCTCCGAAGACGGCAAGACCCGCCACATCGTGGCCAAGGACGGCTCGGGCAAGACCCTGTTCGAGCGCGATTCTGAGATCACCGAGCTGACCGGCGACGAGTTCACCTACCGCACCTACCCTGAAGAGGGCAACAAAGAGGTCTACGTGGACATCATCCACACCCCGACCGACCACGCAGAACCAGCAGCGCTGACTCCGTCGCAGGTATTGTCCTCCACCGCGTGGGAGACCACCGGCGCGGTGGACCAGGACGGCGAAAAGGTTGAACTGACCGACGACGCCGCGAAGAACTACGTGGGCTACGCCTACTTCAACGAGGGCGGCGACTTCACCATGTACACCCTGGAGGATGCGCCGAAGATGCAGGGCGACTGGACCGTGTCCGAGGACGGCAAGACCCGCCACATCGTCGCCAAGGACGAGTCGGGCAAGACCCTGTTCGAGCGCGATTCGGAAATCACCGAGCTGACCAAGGACGAGTTCACCTACCGCGTTCCTTCCGAGGAAGCCAAGGGCGAGTACGTGGACATCATCCACACCCCAACCGACCACGCTGAGCCTGCAGGCAAGTAACCTGCCTAGCGGCGGCGGCCTGCCGGAAGAACACCTCCGGCAGGCCGCCGCAGTGGTTTAACCCAGGGGGCGGCCACCTAGAAAAGTCAAAGCGTCAACAAATTTTCCTTCGCTACCCTCGGAGCAGGAAACCAAGGCCAAGGGACGGCAGATGAAAAAGAAATCCAAGATCATACTCAGCTCGACGCTGGCAGGCGTAGTGATCCTCGGGGCCGCCGGTGCCATTGCCGGCCCCGTGATCTATCGCGACCTGATCGTGGGAGAAGCCGCCCTGGCGCCGACGCTTGATGCCCAGCCCTCGGCCAACGGAACAGCGGCGGCGGATTTGAACGGCCAGTGGGTCATCGGCCCCGGATCCTACGCGGGCTACCGGGTTGATGAGGTGCTCAACGGAACCGATGTCACCGTCGTGGGGCGCACCGAACAGGTCACCGGCGACCTGTCGGTCTCGAAGGATACCCTGGACTCGGCACAGATCACCGTCGAAGTGGCCTCCATTGCCACCGATGCCGCGGGGCGTGACGACTACTTCCGCAGCACCACCATGAATGCCGAGCAGTATCCCACCGCTACCTTCAAACTCAGCGAACCGGTGGACCTGAGCGGCCTCGGCACCGACGATGACAAGGTCGCGGTGGCCGGCGAGCTGACCCTGGCAGGGAGCACCAAGCCAGTTACCCTGGAACTCGATGCCGCCGTGGATCAGGACTCCGGGCAGGCGGTGGGCCAGATTCCGGTGACCTTTGCCGACTTCGGCATCGAGGCGCCGAGCCTGGGATTCGTGAAGGTTCAGCCGCAGGGCACGATCGAGTTCTCGCTGAACCTCGATCGCTCCTAGGGCAGGCGCAGCTGCGCCACTAGTTGATGGGTCTTGACCAGCTGCGCCGTGGTGGCCTGGCCCAGGGGGACGTTGCAGGCAAGGTGCCGGATGGCGGAGGCCCCCAGTGCCGAGCAATATTCAATGCTCACGATGGTGTCCAGGGTTGCCGGCAGCCCCGCCTCCTTGAGCCTGGAGTGGATCAGGTCTTCGATCTGACGTTCATGGGCCGCCAGCGCATTGCGCAGCGGCAGATCCTGAGTAGTCAGCGCGTGCAGCCAGATCAGAAACCTCGTCTGCTCATCGCTCTGCGCGGCAAAATGCTCGGCATACAGTTGATTCAGCGCCACCCGCAGCTGATGCGGTTCCCGCGGTGGGTCGAAGCTCTCCAGCAGGACCGTCAGGTTGCGCAGCGGCCAGAAGACCGCGTCGGCCTTGGTCTCAAAGTGGCGGAAGAAGGTGCTCTGGGAGATGCCTGCGTGGGTGGCGATGAGCGCGGCGGTCATACCCTCATAGCCGTGTTCAGCCACCAGATCTGCGGCAATCTGGTGAACGCGGGAAACCAGCTCGTTTCTTCTTCGTTCCCTTAAGCCTGTCTGTTCGGTCATGTCCCCGCCTGTGATCAATTGGATATTCCCCTCTCAAATAATGATAGCTACAATCAAAGTGATAGTGACTCTCACATTTTTCTAACGAAGGAACACCCCTTGAGCGATTCAATTGCAGTTTTCGGTGCCACCGGCCAGCAGGGCGGTTCGGTAGTCAAGGCCCTGCGTGAGCGCGGACTGTCGGTCCGCGCCCTGGCCCGCGACCCGCAGGGAGGCCGCGCACAGGCGCTGCGCGAGCTCGGTGCTCAGGTTGTGGCCGCAGACATCACCGATCCTGCAAGCATCACCTCCGCGCTGCAGGGTATCGATACCTTTGTGTTCATGACCAGCATGGACGGCGCCGGGGTAGGCAGCGAGGCCGAACAGGGCAAGGCGCTGGTGGACGCCGCCCGCGCCGCCGGGGTGAAGCGCTACATCTACAACGCCGGAGCCGCCTCGGAACGCCCTACTCAGGTGCCGCACTTCGAGTCAAAGGGCGAGGTGGAACGCTACATCACCAGCCTGGGGCTGGATGCCTACTTCATCCACCCCGTGTATTTCATGGACAACTTCCAGAACTTCGGCATCGACCGCGAGGGTGAGGAACTGGTGGTCCGTTTGGCCATCCCCGCAGGGGTGCCGCTGCAAATGATCGGCGTGAAGGACATCGGGGCGATGACCGCGCTGGCGGTGGTGTACCCCGAACGGCTGCCTGAAAACTTCGTGGAGTTCGCCGGCGACGAGCTGACCGGCGAGCAGATGGCCCAGGCGGTGGGCGAGCACTTCGGCATGCCCGCCCGCTACGAGGCGCTGCCGCTGGAAGTCTTCGACGGCGCCTATGACATGCAGCAGATGTTCCGCTACTTCTCATCCGCCCCGTCCTACCGGGCGGACCTGCTGGAGTCGGCCCGCCTGATCCCGGGCCTGTCCAACTTCAAGCAGTGGCTGCGCGCCACGAACTTCGAACTGAATTAGGCTGAATTAAAGCGAAGAGTCCGCTGCATTGCTGCAGCGGACTCTTCGGTATTCAGCGTGTTAGACGCGGGCCTTGGTGGCCAGGTATTCGGCGGCTTCGCGCTTCTCGTCGGCGATGCGTGACTCGTGGTCGGCGCGGGCCTTGGCATGGGCCGGGTTGCGGCGTAGCGCCAGGTAGCCGATGGCCAGCAGGGCGAACCAAATCGGGGTGGCGATCAGGCCTGCCAGAGTGTCCGGATCCTTGGTGAAAGCCCAGAGCAGGAAGACGAAGAACGCCATCACTACGTACGGCATTACAGTACCCAGCGGCATCTTGAACTTCGACTCGTCGTGAGCCTGTGGACGCAGCTTGCGGTACACCAGGTAGGAGACCAGGATGATGGTCCACACGAACATGAAGCACAGTGAGGAAATCGTGGTCACGATGGAGAAGCCGGTGGACTTGTCCAGGCCGAAGACCAGCAGCACGATCGATGAAAGCAGACAGACGCCGGAGAGGAACAGCGCGTTCTTCGGCACCTTGCGGATCGACAGCTTGGCGAAGATGCTCGGTGCATCGCCCTCGGTAGCCAGGCCGTACACCATGCGGGAGGTCGAGTAGATGCCCGAGTTCGCCGAGGACATCGCGGAGGTCAGTACGACCAGGTTCACCAGGTGGGCGGCTGCGCCCAAGCCTGCCAGGGAGAAGAGCATGACGAACGGGGATTCGTCCTTGCTGAAGTTCTGCCACGGAACCACGGACATCAGGATGACCAGCGAGCCCACATAGAAGAGCAGGATACGTACCGGAATAGCGTTGACGGCCTTGGGTAGGTTGTGCTCCGGGTTCTTGGTCTCGGCTGCGGCGGTGCCCACCAGCTCGATGCCGACGAAGGCGAACACAGCAATCTGGAAGCCCATGATGAAGCCCATGAAGCCGCCGCCGAAGAAGCCGCCGCCCTGGGTGAACAGGTTCAAGAAGGACGCCGAGGCGGTGCCATTCTCGTAATCGTGGGTGAAGCCGGTGAAGATTAGGATCAGGCCGACGACGATCAACGCGACGATGGCGACGATCTTGATCATGGCGAACCAGAATTCGGTCTCGCCGAAGCCCTTCACCGATGGCAGGTTCAGCACAATGAGGATGACGATCACCGCGATGGCGGTAATCCACAAAGGCCAAGTGGTTGGCGTCCAGTAGGCCACGTATACGGAGGCAATAACGATCACGTCGGCCACGCCGGTCACGATCCAACAGAACCAATAGGTCCAGCCGGTGAAGAACGCGGCCCAGGGACCCAGGATGTCTCCGGCGAAGTCGGAGAAGTTGCGGTAGCCGGTGCGGCTGAGCAGCAGTTCACCCATGGCACGCATGACGAAGTACAGCATGAAGCCGATGATCATGTAGACCAAGATGACCGACGGGCCGGCGACGGAGATCGTCTTGCCGGATCCCATGAACAGGCCGGTGCCGATGGCACCGCCGATGGCGATCAGCTGGATGTGGCGGTTGGACAGTGCGCGTTCGAGCTCTGGCTCGTTGGCGTTGGGATTCTCCGTGGTCGATGATGCCACGTGGTGCCCCTTTCGTATATCGCTTGCGCGATGCGAGTGATCGTTCCAGATGGGGGCTCTGCCGAGCCCAGTGAGTCACATTACAGCATTTGGACTCCATCTTGTAATTGGCATCACAGTGAGCTAGTGATTTCATACGGGCCTTTGTATTAGGGGCAAGGGGGAGAAGATGAGTAGTCTAGAGGCATGGCATTTCGAAATCGTCGCGCTGCGGCTCTCCCAGCAAAGTTGTCTCGTTCCTGGCTTTTGGTCAATGCGGCAAAAGAAGAAGATTTCGCGCCGGCCCTAGCTTGCGAGGCTGACTCCGTCATCTTTGACATGGAAGCCTCGGTTCCGGATGACAAGAAAGCCCAGGCTCGCGACGCCGTCGTCAACGCACTGTCCAATGGCATGACCGCCTGGGTGCGCGTGAACGGCATCGACACCGATTTCTGGGCCGACGATCTGGCAGCGCTTTCTACTGCCCCCGGACTTCGCGGCGTCATGCTTGCCATGACCGAGAAGCCCGAGCAGGTTACCTATACCGCGATGCGACTGCGCGCCGGCACCCCGGTGCTCGCGCTGATCGAGTCCGCCGCCGGTATTGAGAACGCTACCGCGATCGCCTCGGCTCCCGGCACCTTCCGCCTGGCCTTCGGCGTGAATGACTTCCGCAAGGACACCGGTGTGTCCGATGATCCCCTGGCCCTGGCCTACGCCCGCGGCAAGCTCGTGGTGGCTTCCCGCGTGGGCAAGCTGCCCGGCGCGATCGACGGTCCGCCTCCTGCGGGCGCCGATGACGCGGTGGTCACCGAGGAAACCCGCATCACCGCCTCGATGGGCATGACCGGCAAACTGGTGCTGTCCCGCGACCACGTCGACGGCATCAATGCCGGACTGGCGCCAAGCGAAGACGAGCTGTCCTGGGCAATGGAACTGCTCGAAGCCCATGCCGCCGGTGCTTCGGTGGGCGACGGTTCATACTTGCCCCGTTTGGCCCGCGCCCAGAAGATCGCCGATCTCGCGGACTCCTACGGTCTGTGGAACGCTTAAGCTTCTAAGAATTGCCCGGCCTCGTGCCGGGTTTTTCTTTGCCCATTAATGGAATATATTTTCAATTAAATGACATGAAAATAAGACTTTTTAGAAGTAAAAGCGCAAAAGCATCGCCTTGACGCTCAATTGCCATTGCGCGAGCAGATGTTAGAGCTGGTGAAGGAACCGGGCTGTGCGGCGGCATAGGGAATCAAATTTTCGGGGCAACATAAAAGCTCCCGCACCCAGGTGCGGGAGCTTTTATGGACGGTCAGCGTACTGAATCAGCTTCCGTTTCCCCGCCGAGCCGGGAACGCGACGAACCGATAACATCTCCCTGCTTCCACTCGGCCCATCCAGGACGAGCGTTCATGAAGTCTTCAATCTGAGCCTTGTCGGCTTCCAGCTTTGGATCGTGTTTCAGGTACCATCGCGTTTCCCTGACAATCAATCCCGAAAGTATCAACAGGCCGATGAGGTTTGGCAGCGCCATCAAGCCATTCATCATGTCAGAGAAGTTCCAGATCACCGTGAGCTCGGTGGTGCAGCCGATAAATACCACCAGCGAGAACAAGACTCGGAATGGCATGACGGCACGGCGACCGATGAGCCGTTCGATATTGCGCTCACCGTAGTAGCACCAGCCGAGGATGGTAGAGAACGCGAACATCACCAGGCCGAGAGTGACAATCCAATGGCCCCATTCGCCTGGCAGACCGTAGGTGAATGCCTGTCCAGTCATGAGCGCCGGCGAAATTTGTTCTCCGGTTTCGGGGTCAATCATGTTCCAAACACCGGTGGTGATGATGACCAGACCGGTGCAGGTGACGACGATGATGGTATCGATGAAGGTCTGAGTCATTGAGACCAGACCCTGGCGGACTGGGTGAGTGGTTTGAGCGGCAGCCGCAGCGATAGCGGCCGAACCCATACCTGACTCGTTGGAGAAGATGCCACGGGCAACGCCGTACTGGACCGCGATGATGATTGCCGATCCTGCGAAACCGCCGACCGCAGAGGTGCCGGTGAACGCATCGGTAAAGATCTGGGCAAATGCTTCAGGGATGCCAGCGACATTGGCGATGAGAATATATAAAGAAGCGGCAACGTAGAACACGATCATCACCGGCACGAAGCCCGCAGTCACGCGGCCGATGGACTTGATGCCTCCAACCAAAACTGCCAAAGACAATACGGTCAATACCGACCCGGTAACCCATGGTGAAATGTTGAACGAGTTGTCAAGGTTGGCAGCGATCGAGTTGCCTTGGGTCATGTTGCCGATGCCGAAGCAGGCGATCGTGGCGGCTACTGCGAAGAACAACGCAAGGAATTTGCCGAACGGACCCCTGATGCCGCGCTCCAGGTAGTATTGCGGACCGCCGGATTTTTCGCCCGCTGCATCTGTGCCGCGGAAGCGAACGCCCAAGAACGCTTCGGAGTACTTCGAAGCCATGCCGAGCAATCCGGTAACCCACATCCAGAAAAGAGCTCCGGGTCCGCCGATGCCGATGGCTGTTGCCACACCGACGATGTTGCCGGTTCCGACCGTCGCCGCCAGAGCGGTGGTCAAGGCCTGGAACTGCGAGACGTCGCCCTCAGCTCCAGCATCCTTGCGCTTGATCAGCCCTAGACGCAAGGATGCGCCCAGCTTGAAGAACTGCAGCCCTCCCAAACGAATCGTCAGATATAGGCCGGTTCCTAATAGTAGGGGGATGAGGACGTAGGGTCCCCAAATTATCGCTGAAATGTCTCCTAAGAAAACACTCAAGTTTTCCATCAAGCCGTTCCTTCGTATGTGCGAGTCATGAAGAACTGTGCATTTCAAGATGCAAAGCTCTTAGTCTGACACACCCTATATGAAGTAGAGATCTAAGTCACAGGATCAGGTCGCTGCGCCGACGAATGTTATGGATTTGAGACAGGCAATATTCGGGGCTGGTGTGCCCGTGAGTTCATTGTTGCCGCGGGAAACTGGGCCGCGCAATCTGCGTCAAGGCGCGGACCCAGTTGAACCGCCAGCGGCTAATTTTCAGGTGCCCTGAATGTTACCTTCGAGGTACCGAGGCCCTCGATGCTGGTCTCTAGAACGTCGCCGGCCGTGAGCCATGGGTGGCGGCCATGCTCATTGCGCCGTCCCAGGGCCACGCCCGCAGGGGTACCGGTGAGGATGACGTCCCCGGGCTGCAGCTCGTTGAAGGCGGACAAGTAGGCGACCAGATCATTGGCGGTGAAGATCAGGTCGTCGATCGTGCTGTCCTGGACCGTTTCGCCATTGACCACACTGGTGATGCGGGCGTCAGGCTGGAGTTCGTCGGCGGTGACCAGCCAGGGTCCGAGCGGCGTGGTCTTGTCCCAGACCTTGCCCTGCAGCCATTCCGAGGTTCGACCCTGATAGCCGCGCATCGACACATCGCTGCTGACGCTATAACCGGCGATATGCTCTGCCGCATCCGCTGCGGCAATCCGGCGCCCCGGTTTGCCGATAATGATCGCCAGCTCTGCCTCGTAGTCGATCCGGTGGTCTTCGGCAGGGATTTGGATGGGGTCGTTGGCGCCGCACAGGGTGGATGCAAACTTTGCGAAGACCGCAGGGTACTCTGGCAGGTCCTTACCGACCTCGGCGGCGTGAGCCTTGTAGTTCAGTCCAATGCAGTAGACCTTGCTGGGATTGGTGACGACGGGGGCGTAGTTTGCTTCCGCTTCGGCAATGGATTCACCCACCAGGGCACGCGCGATGACCTCTTGCTGGATGCCATCTTCCAGGCGCAGAAAACGCTGCACCGAATCAAGATTTTCAAGGTAGTAAACCCTACCTTCTTCGATGACCGCAGCCGTCGTGTGGCCGGGGTCGCTGGCAAGTCGGAGCGTAGCAAGTTTCATACTCCCTATCGAACTACATTTAGCGCTCAGGTGCACGCACTTATCAGAATTTTCGAATGACGTGACGAGGGGTTTAATAACTCCTAGTCAGATGGCAGGTTATGAATAGTCAACTGGTTTTGGATGACGAAGGCCACTAAGCTAGGCAAAAGACTTGGGGCCTGAACGGCTCGAAAACGACTGATTGATACGCAACTGAAGTGAAGTAGGTTTTAATGTGGGTGACTTTATTGGCGAGCGATATCGCCAAATATTATTTGCCTCCTGGCAGCATTTTTCGCTGGTCGCACAGTGTTTGATCCTTGCCACGGTGATTGCGGTGTTGATCGCAATTCTGGTTTATCGCAACAAAACAATGGCGGGCCTCGCTAACGGAGTGAGCGCCATCGGCCTGACAATTCCATCCTTCGCCCTGATCGGTCTGCTGATCGTTCCCTTCGGGTTCGGCGTGACCCCAGCGGTCATCGTGGTGACATTCTTCGCGGCCCTTCCAATCCTGCGCAACGCGATTGTGGGCCTTAACAATATTGAGCCGACCATTGTCGAGTCGGCTCGCGGCATCGGCATGAGCAGGATCAAGACCCTGTTCGCCGTCGAAATCCCCATCGCCTGGCCGGTCATCCTCACCGGCGTGCGAATTTCTGCCCAGATGGTCATGGGCGTGGCAGCGGTGGTTGCCTATGCCTTGGGCCCTGGCCTGGGTGGATTCATCTTCTCGGGGCTCTCCCGACTGGGCGGCGCGAACTCACTCGAATCGGTAGTGACCGGTGTGGTGGGCGTTGTCATTCTTGCCCTGATTCTCGATCTCATTCTGCTCGGCATCGGCCGACTGACGACCCCGCGAGGTATTCGTGTCTGATTCAAAGATTTCTTCAACGTCCGAGCCGGGCAGCAACGTCACCGGCGCATCCATCATGCTCGAGGAAGTCACCAAGACCTACCCCGGGCAGAAAAAATCGGCGGTCGGCGGGCTGACCCTTGAAATCCCCGCAGGCTCGATCGTCATGTTCGTCGGCCCCTCGGGCTGCGGCAAGACCACTACCTTGAAGATGATTAACCGTCTGATCGAGCCCACCAGCGGCCAGATCGTCATTAACGGTGAAGACGTCACCAACATGAACGGCGATGAACTTCGCCGACGCATCGGCTATGTGATTCAGGCCGGCGGCCTGTTCCCGCATATGACCGTGGCAACGAACATTGCGATGGTGCCCAAGATGCTCGGCTGGAGCAAGGAGAAGATTGCGGCGCGAGTCGATGAACTTCTCGAGCTGGTGTCGTTGGACCCGGAGCTGTACCGCGACAGGTTCCCGAAGGAGCTTTCCGGAGGCCAGCAGCAGCGCGTAGGCGTGGCCCGCGCGCTCGCGGCGGATCCACCGGTGCTGCTGATGGATGAGCCGTTCGGCGCGGTAGATCCAATTACCCGTCAGCGTCTGCAGGACGAGCTGCTGAACATCCAATCCGAGGTGCAGAAAACCATCGTCTGCGTGACCCACGACTTTGACGAAGCGGTCAAGCTGGGGGACTGGATCGCGATCTTCAACGAGGGCGCACAGCTTGAACAGTACGATTCACCGGAACGCATTCTGGCCAACCCTGCCAGCGAATTCGTTGAGAACTTTATCGGTTCCGGTGCCGGCCTCAAGCAGCTGACGCTGACCCGCGTCAACGAGGTTGAGCTGTTGGATACGGTGACCACCACGCCGGGCAAGCGCGCCTCGGATGTGCTCTCGCAGCTTCAGGGCGCGGGACGCAAATTCGCAGTGGTCCTTGATTCGCGCGGCCGTCCGCTGCGCCGCCTTGACCGCCGTCAGCTTTCCCGCGCAGAGATCATCGAGGGAACCTACGACCCGGATCTTCCGGTGGTGGGTGAGCAGGCGACGCTGAACGACGCATTGGACACGATGCTGGTCGCCAGCGCCGAGTCCGCACTGGTCACCGGTCCGCGCGATGTCTTCAAGGGCCTGATCACGGTGCAGACGGTGATGGAGGCCATCGCAGCGGCGAACGCTTCCATGGATGCAGACCACGAGGCCCCGGTCGGACTGAACTCGGGAGCCATTAATCTGGTGGACATCGAGGATGCCGCATCAAGTGGTGAAACAGCATGAACGCAGAGCGACGTGGACTGATTTACCAGCTGCTGGGCATTGTCGCTGCCTTCGCGGTACTTGTACTGTGGCTGGTGAATGCCGACCTGAGCGATACCGAGCGGCAGACCCTGGACCCGGCAACAATCCTGAAGTACACCCTGGAGCACCTTCAGCTCACCGTGATCTCAGCCGTGATCGTGCTGTTGATCGCCATCCCGCTGGGCATCATCCTGACCCGTCCCTCGATGCGCAAGGCTGCACCAGCGGTGCGCGCCGTCGCAAACTTCGGGCAGGCGGCACCCGCCATCGGCGTGATCGTGCTGTTGGCCTTCTGGCTTGGATTCGGTGCGCGCACCGCCATCGTTGCCCTGGTGATCTATGCAATCCTGCCGGTGCTTTCAAACACCATTGTCGGGTTGCAGCAGGTGGATCAGCGGCTGGTTGAAGCCGGTCGCGGCATTGGGATGAGCCAGGGTGCGGTGCTCTTCAAGATCGAGCTTCCCCTGGCGGTGCCGGTGATGCTTGCAGGCATCCGCACCGCGCTGGTGCTCTTGGTGGGAACCGCCACCCTCGCCACCTTCATCAACGGCGGCGGTCTGGGCATCCTGATCACCACCGGGGTAAACCTGAATCTGAACGTAGTACTCATCGCCGGATCGCTGCTTGTTGCACTCTTGGCGCTGACCATCGACTGGGTGGGGCGCGTGGTGGAACAACTGGCCCGACCGAAGGGACTTTCATGAACCGCACATTAAAACTTGCCATCATGTCAGTGGCCCTGATGATCGGGCTGACCGGCTGCGGGCTGGAACCATCGACCGGTACCGTCCCCGCATCGGCCCCGGCAAAGATCCAGCCGATCCAGGGTCTGCCCGAGGACGCAAAGGCCACGGTCACCTCAAAGTCCTTTACCGAGCAGTTGATCATTGGAAAAATCACCGTCATCGCCATGAAGACCGCCGGCTTCGACGTCACCGACCTGACCAACGTTCCCGGCTCGCAGCCGGCTCGGCAGTTGCTGCTTTCCGGCGACGCCAGCTTGTTATGGGAGTACACCGGCACCGCATGGCTGACCTACCTGGGCAATGAAGAACCGGTGGACGGTTCTCAAGCGCAGTGGGAAGCGGTACGTGATGCGGATGTCCCCAACAATATTGTGTGGGGGGAGCCTGCCCCGTTGAACAACACCTACGCCTTGGCCATGAACCGCGAAACCACCGAGCGGCTGGGCATCACCAAGCTCTCGCAGCTCAAGGACCTGGGCAGCAAGGATCTGACCTTCTGCGTCGACCCGGAGTTCAACTCGCGACGCGACGGCCTGACGCCCATGCTCGAGCACTATGGCATCGACCGCGGTACCAGCGTTCCGGAAGACAACATCGGGTTGTACGACGTGGGCGCGATCTACCAGGCTACGGCCGACGGTGCCTGCAACTTCGGCGAGGTTTTCACGACCGATGGCCGTATCAAGGCTCTGGACCTGACGGTGCTTGAAGACGACGAGCATTATTTCCCGAGCTACAACGCGGCTCCCGCCTTCAATGGAGACTTCATTAAGCAGTATCCGCAGGTGAAGGATCTGATGAATCAGATCGCACCGTTGCTGACCGATGAGGCGCTGATGGAAATGAACTATCAGGTTGACGTTGTGGGCCGTGAGCCCTCGGACGTCGCCTTCGAGTGGATGGTCGATCAAGGACTGGTCGCCAAACCCGAGTAGAGATTGAAGAAGCACGCACCGAAGGTGCGTGCTTCTTCATATTAAACGCCTGTGAGTATTGAGGTGGCTGGTCTGGGACTAGCTGGCAGGATAAGAACCAGCCG
>NZ_JALDXV010000024.1:0-47977 GCF_032154645.1 Glutamicibacter sp.
CGTGCTTCGCGCCGGCCCGGCACGGTACCGGGCAAAAAATATGCCCCATTCCTGCGCAGCGCAAGAGTTAGGGGCTCTTACGACCAAAGTTTACCGAAATGGTTGGCGAATCTCGAGCTCATGACCAACGCCCGGCCGCGCGTTGCGCCACCTTGATTAGCAATCCAACGGTCGCAGGGAACGGGAACCGTCCGGCGCCACGAGGGCATTCCGGCGGTTCCCGCGGGTGTTGCGCCCGCCCCTACTCGCGCTCCACGGGCAGCCAGAGTTCGATGCTTGCGGTGCTGAAGTCCGCGGCGCGGTCCAACACGGCGACAATCGAGGGGCCCGGACGCAGGCGCCACGGGTTCGACGGGAACCACTGGCTTGCCGACTGGGCATAGGCTTCCTGCAAGGCTGCCGGATACGCTCCTGCGACGCTGAAGACCACCCACTGCCCTTGCTGAACCTTAATCTCGTCCAGGTCGTCCGGCGTCTGCGTGGTGGCGTCCACCGCGACCCCGTGCAGATAGGTCAGCTCGCTACCTTCGACGTAATCCGGATCAACATCCGCGCTGACTTGCAGCAGTCCTGTTGGCTCGATAGTGGAAAGCTCCTTGAGCCGAGCATGTTCGCTGACCGGCAGCGAGGCAATGTGCTCCTGGATGTGCGGGTTGACTCCCTCATAGATCAGCGGAACTCGGGCGGCATGCCCTATCAGCTTGAATTCTTGCTTCTCGATGATTCGTGCGTCCATCACTGCGCTCCCTTCGATTTTCAGGCTGAGCCTGAGTTTTGCTTGCATTCGAAGGGGGCCGCCACTGGCGCGGACCTGCGCCAGGCTTGTTCCGTGCACCGCGCGGAAGGCTCTTCCAAACGCTTCGGTGGATCCATAGCCGTATCGGACGGCAATATCCAGAAGCGGGTCTTCACCGATGACCTCCGCGGCGGCAACGCTCATGCGCCGCCGCCGGATGTACTCGGAGAGAGGCATTCCGGTCAGCGATGAGAACATTCTGCGCAGGTGGTATTCGGTAGTACCCTGCGAGGCCGCCAACCGTGCAATATCCAGCTCATCGCCAAGCCGCGAATCAATGGTTTCCAGCACCCGGTTCAGTTCTGCAATCATGGCTGCTCCCTTCACCTACTAGTCTGCGTGGCGGCCGGCGTCGCCCGCCCGATAATCCCGGTCGGAAATCATCGGGTGCTACGAATCTATCGGGTCGCCGCCAGCGCTGCACCGTCATGCAGCTTCAACGCACGGTAGATCGTGTGGTGAATCGGCGTCTGGATGCCGTGCTGCGCGGCGATTCTGACTACCGCACCGCTTTGTTCCTCGATTTCTGAATGGCGGCCCGCCGCAAGGTCGCGCTGCATCGAGGCAGTGCTGTCCGGTTCAAACGCATCGAATTGCGCCATCATTGCGTCGATGTCCGCTTCACCCAATGGTGCGCCGACCGCCGTGGCCAGGGCCGCCACCTCAGCCATGGCGTCGCGCACTAGGGAACGGCTCAACTCGTTGCTGCGGGTACGTCCCACCGGTTCCCCAGACAGTGCGCCGATCCCGCCATAGGAGGTGATCAGCATGAATTTGCGCCAGATATCGGTCATGATGTTCGGCGAGATCACCGCCTTGACGCGCGCCTCTTCCAGGGCCACCTGCAGATCGAGCAGGCGTTTGGTGACCGAGCCATCCAGCTCGCCGAAGGTGATGGCCGGCTGTCCGCCCACGTGATGCACCACCCCGGGTTCCACAAGGTAGGAAATGATCATGCAGACGCCGCCCAGTGCGTGGCCCTCACCGGCCGCATCGGTAATCTGTTCTACCGCAGTAACGCCGTTTTGCAGCGGAAGCACCGCAGTATCGGGACCGATCAGCGCGGCGGCCTGCCCGAGCACCTCACGCACCTGTCCTGCTTTGCTGGCGACGATCACCGCCTCGCATTCACCGATTTCTGCCGCTTCGGTAGTGACGCTCGTGGGTTGGATGGTGAAACCGGAGACGCCGTCACCCGTGGTGACTCGGAGGCCTTGGGAACGAATCGGTTCGACATGTCGCGGGGTGGCCAGGATGTGGACCTCGTTGCCAGCCCGGGCCAAAACCGCCGCGAAGTATGCGCCGACTCCTCCTGCACCAACTACACCGATTTTCATGGTCAACCTCATTCTGTCGAGTCAAGATCCGCTCAGAAAGCTGGATCTCGGTGGCATGTGAAAGTTCTCTAACTGCTTCCACAAAAGCAGAAAATCTCGAATAGCGAAAGAGAAAGTTCATGATGCGAAAGTTGACCGTCATCTAGATAGCCGGCACTGACATACTTGGACTTCTACATCCCGACGGAATAGCTACTCGGGCATCCAATGCCACAATGCGCCCGTGTCCCCGCATGGTGATATCGAGAATCGAACCGATCCCGTTCCGCGAACAATCTTGCAGATGGGGCAGACTTTTAATCGGAGCAGTTGACCCTCACACAGTGGAAGGGTGGAAAACAGATATATGTTATCCATCGGAGCCTTCGCACAGCTTGGCCAAGTCACCCACCGCATGCTGCGGCATTGGGACTCGGCAGGCGTACTTGTGCCGGCGCACGTTGACCAGTTCAGCGGCTACCGTTCCTACGATCCTTCCCAGCTTGCGCAGCTGCATCGCATTGTTGCACTGCGCCAACTGGGTTTTGGGCTCGACGACATCCACCAATTCATGCAGCAGGGCGTTGACGCACAGCGCATTGAACAACTGCTGCGGGTGCGGCGCGCGGAGGTCGAACAGGAACATCAGGTTGCCGCCGCACGGCTGGTCGATGTCCAGCTGCGGCTCCAACTGATTGAAAGGGAACACTCCATGTCCACCATCGAAATCATTGAGAAGCCGCTTCCGGCACTGCGACTGGCGGTGTGCACGCAAACCGTCGCAGAACAGGCCCTGGTTGGTCCAGCAGTCGGCCCGCTCTTCGGCAAGATCGAGGATGTTTTGACCGGTCACGAGCTGGGCATGCCCATTGCCCAGTACCTTGCGGTAGAAGAAGGCATTCGCATCGTGGCGGGCTACGAGTTCGACAAGCCCGCAGAGCCCGGTTTTGAGATCCTAGAAGTGCCTGGACAGCCATTGGCGATCTGCGGCATTCATCTGGGATCGATGGATCGGATCGCAGCCAGCTGGCAAGAAGTGCATGACCACCTCTTGGCGCGCGGCTATGTACCGGATGGTCCGTGCCGCGAACTCTACGTCCGCTCCGACTCCGCCGATCAGCAGGACTGGGTCACCGAACTGCAGCAGCCGGTTCGCGCGGCGAACGCAGGCTAACCCAGGACGGTTGCGTCGAGCTCGGCTGCCTCGGGCTCAGGCGTCCGCGGCTTGATCAGCAGGACGATCAGCGCCGCGGCGATGAGGACCACCCCGACCCAACCGATGGTCCCGAGCCGTTCACCCAGCAAACCCACCGCAAGTATCGCCGCCACCGCGGGCTCACTGAGCGTCACGGTGGTGGCGGTACTTGCGCTCACCTTGCTCAGCGCCATGCCAAAGAGGACGTACCCGAGGAACATCGGAACCAACGCCAAATAAGCCGCTACCGCCATGTTCTGGACGCTGGCCAGCAGCGGCGCACCGGTGGCCAGCAAGACCGGCATCAGCAGCAGCCCACCCAGGCCGAAAACCGCCCCCACCGCAGCTCGACGTTCAATGCCGGCGGACATCAGTCGCGCGGCGGCCCACGAATAAACCGCGTAGCTAGCTCCGGCAGCCAGACCGAGCAGGCAGCTGGCAATCACCCCGGCCACATCGGCGCTGTCCGCGCTGGCACGGGAAAACCCGAGCAAGCAGCTGCCGGCGATGCCCAACAATGCCGCAAGGAACCAGCGCCTGCTCAGTGCAGTTCCGTCAACGATGCGCTCCAACAGGCCAGAAAACAGCGGTGCGGCGCCCAAGGATATGACGGTTCCCAGGGCAACCCCGCCAAGTCTCATGGAGCTGTAGAAGGCCAGTGGATACACGAGGATTCCCAGCGCCCCAAGAACTACCATCGGCAGGTTGTCCCTGAGTTCATCCCGCGCGACGGCAAGGGGCCTGATGGCAATCAGCGCCTGCAAAAGCCCGCCCACACCGAGCGAGGCCGCGCCGATGGCCAGGGCAGAAACCTCAGCGGCTTGAGCCGCAGCGGTCCCCGTCGTGCCCCAGAGCACCGAAGCGATCAGCAGCATCATGATGGCTCCGCGCGTGCCCTGCGCACCCCCAGTGCTCACAGCGCGCGCACCATGGAGGCGATCATCGCCTTGGCGCGATGCAGCAGTTCGCTGTTTCCCTCCAAGCCCGCACGGCTGATGGCCCCCTCCAGGAGAAATGACACCTGTTCGGCGAGCGCCGCGGCTTGACGCTGCGTGGTCAGCGCTTCAAGGTGCGAGCGGATAATGCCTTCGACCTGTTCCTTATGCCCCGCGACCACTTGTCGTCCGGGCTCTCCCGCGGGAAGTTCTGCTGCGGCGTTGAGCAGGCCGCATCCGCGAAAGCCATGCTCATACCCTGCTTCTGCATGGTCGATGTAGGCGTCGACCACCGCGAGCACGCCCGCTTCGGCTCCCTGAGAGGCGGCCAGGCGGACCCGATACAGCTCAAGCCATTCTTCGTGTCTGGCCTCCAGATAGGCACTGACCAGTCCCGCCTTGTTTTCAAAGTTGTTGTAGAGGCTCATTTTCGCCACCCCTGCCTCGGCAACGACAGCGTCGATTCCCGTGGCCGAAATGCCGTTCGCGTAGAACAGCCGGGCTGCGGCATCGAGCAATTTAGTGCGGGCGTTGATTCGTCCTGGCATGACAGCCTCCGGTGGCTCCGACGTAGATATAGACAGATTAGTCTATATAGACAGATCAGTCTACTGCTGTTCCGTACGTGCGATTGCCGGTTGACCGCGGCCCTTGGCCCAACGTCTAGACTGGGAGCATGGCATTGACTCAGTTAACGGTCGTGGATACCGCGGTCGACATCCTGCAACAGTTTGGACTGGCTGATTTGTCGATGCGCCGCCTGGCCAAGGAACTCGACGTTCAGGTTGGGGCCCTGTACTGGCATGTGAAAAACAAGCAGGAACTGCTGGCTCAGGTTGCGGCAAAACTGTTAAACACCCCGGAGCTGACCGTTCAGGCCCAGGAATTTGCGACGCCCGCGGATGCGGTGCTGCATTTATCACGCAAGTTATATCTTGCACTGCTGCCCATTCAGGACAGCCCGGAAGTTATAGAGGTCGCTTCCGCCATGCAGGTCACCGAATTGAACCCGGTCCTGCAGCTGCGCAGCCTATTGGAACAATCAGGCCTCTCGGAAGAACAGGCCCGCTTTGGGCAGCAGCTGCTGCTGAACCATGTGCTCGGTTCGGTGGCTTACCGCCAGAACCTGGTCCAACTCGACGTCGACTCCAATGAAAGCGACGGCTTCGACTGGGCCCTGCAGCGAACCGTCTCGGGGCTGACCGCCTAACCTCTGCTAGCCCAGCTCCCCGCCGGACAGCTCCAGGTAGCACGCGGCACACAACGACTCGTACCAAACGTCCTCGCCGTCGATGGCCACCTGGTCACCGTCGAACACAACGCTCTGCCCTATGCGGCGGGTATTGAACATTGCCTTGCGTCCACAGCGGCAAATGGTTTTCAGCTCTTCGAGGGAATGCGCCAATTCCATCAGGCGGGCCGAACCCGGGAAAGCCCGGGTCCTAAAGTCGGTGCGAATACCGTAGGCAAGGACCGGTACATCGTCCAGTACTGCAATGCGCAGCAGGTCGTCGATTTGTTCGCGGGTGAAGAACTGGGCCTCGTCGACCAGTAGGCAGGCCACCGGTGGAGCGTCAACATGGGTCACCAGCGCGTTGGGATCATCTCCCGCGGCGGCTTCCTGAAACTTTTCCCGCATGTTCTCGTCGGGGGCAACGGTAAAGTCAACTTCCCGGCTCAATCCCAGCCGGGAGACGATGGCGCTTTCACCCTTGGTGTCGACGCCGGGTTTGGCCAGCAGGATGCGCTGCCCGCGCTCCTCATAGTTGAATGCGGCCTGCAATAGACTCGTGGACTTTCCCGAATTCATTGCCCCGTATCGGAAATACAGTTTGGCCACGTTCATCCCTTCGAATTCCCAGCGTCTGCGGTGCGCAGACCATCTTCGATCTTAGCCGTCCGCAGGTGTCGATAAATGACGCTGCGTTGCGCATCACGACGCGCGGTGAACGCCTTCGATGAAAACCGCTGTTTTCTCTTCCCCTGCGCAGACATCCCTGCCTAGCATTGAATCAGCTTCACGAGACCTGGCGGCAAGCTCCGACTAGCCAGGCACCAACCCCACACAGTTGTACGGCGGGTGGTTCGGATGACGAAGCGGTCTGCTGTGCACTACCGCGCGGCAGGCAAGAACAACGACCCGAAGGGCGTGTACTTATGCACAACGCAACGCTTGCAGCTTCTCGACAGCGCTTTTCAGCAGATAATCCGCTGCCGCGCTTTGCCAACGACTGGATCAGCGCATGGCTTCAATTCGATCAAGATACCAACCTGCTGCATATTGGGGCCGGTCCCCACGAATGGCTATTTGAGCCGGTTGAATCGGCAAAACTCGCCTCGGTCCTCTCCGAGGGGGAGCAACTGCGCGGTGAGTTCAATCCAGGCCTGAAAATTGCGCTGATTCCCGGCGCTCACCAGATCGCCGGAACTTCCTTCTTCAGGCTGCATGTCTAATTGCCGGAGACGGGCTTCTTCCGTGCAAAGACCAGCGCATAAAGCAGAGACATCACTGCCACGAAAGGAATGCCGAAGACCAGCGTGTACTTGAACTGCGGAACAAAGAAGGTGGTCACCAGCAGGGCAGCTAGGAGCAGTGCTCCAATCAATGACGCGGCTGGGTAGCCGGGCAGCTTGAATTCCAGCGGCGCATCCTCCAGCTGCACCTTCCGACGGAAACTGACGTGGGTCACCAGGATCATGAACCAGGTGGCCAGTGCACCGAAGGTCGCCAGGGAAAGCATGAGTCCGAATCCGCCCTCCGGTGCCAGTGCGGACACGATGGCAGCTACCGCGATGCCACCGGCCGACATCCACACGGCATGCAGCGGTGCGCCCTTGCTGTTGGTCCGGTGGGCCAACCGCGGGGCGTGTCCTGCATCAGCCAACGAGTGCAGCATGCGCGTCGCCGCATACAACTGCGCGTTCATGGCGGAGAGCGCCGCAACAATCAACACAAAATTCAATACGGAGTCGGCGAAGGGGATGCCCGCCTGGGACATCACGGTGACGAACGGAGAAGCACCGGAGACCAGCTCAGAGGTCGGTGCAATGGCAAGGATCAATGCCATGGTCAAGACGTAGAACAGCAGCAGGCGCAGGAAGGAGACCTTGAACGCCTTGCGCACCGCCTGCTTCGGGTTGTGGGCCTCGGCCGCGGCAATGGAGATCGCTTCGATGCCCATGTAGGAGAAAATCGCGACGATCACCGCACTCCAGGTGCCGCCCAGTCCGTTGGCGAAGAACCCCGATTCGGCGGTGTAGTTGGAGAAACTGAATTGGTCGTTCGGGTCGTGGAACACCAGCCACGCGGCAATGATGATGAAGGCAATCACGGCAAAGACCTTGATTGCGGAGAACCAGTATTCGGTGGTGCCGAAAACCTTGACGCTGGAGAAGTTCACCGCCAACAGCACCGCAGAGAAGAGCAGGACCCACAGCACCCCGGGAATATCGGAGAACCAGAACTGCATGTATTCGCCAATGGCGCTGACCTCGGTGCCCACGGCAAAAATCAGTGCGGACCAATACATGTACTTGGTCAAGTAGCCTGCGAAGCTTCCCAGATACCTTTCGGCGTAGACGCCGAAGGAACCCGCCACCGGCAGCCTGACCGTCATTTCGGCCAACGCACCCATGACCAGAAGTGCTATTACTCCGCCGATGACGTAGCTGAGAATAACCGAGGAGCCGGCGAGCATGATGGCTAGTTTGCTGCCGGCAAAAAGGCCGGTGCCGATAGCGCTGCCCAGCGCTATCATGGCCATCTGCGCGGGAGTCAGCGCCTTTTTCAGTCCGGTTCCTGCTTCTGTGGTATCTCCCGGCTTCTTCGCCAACGATGCTCCCTTGATCTACGTTTACCGCCTGCAAGCTTCCGCTTGCGCTGCGTATAAGCGTACTCGCAGAGCACAAAGCCCCGAATATCGCACTGGATACTCGGGGCTGTGGGTGCCGGTGCTAGGTCACGGCGTTTCGCACTGCGAAGTCTTCGCGCTGCCAGGACCCTGTGTGCAGAATGTCACGCAGGATTTCCACCGCGTCCCAGATCTCGGAACGCGAGAGATACAGCGGGGTGATGCCAAAGCGCAGTACTTCGGGCTCCCGGTAGTCGCCGATCACGCCGCGTTCGATCAACGCCGCCATGATCTCGTAGCCATTGGCGTGGCGGAAGCTTGCATGGCTTCCGCGGCGCTCATGGTCGCGCGGAGTGACCAGCTCAAGCCCGTACTCAGCGCACCGGGTCTCCACGAGTTCGATGAACAGGTCGGTCAGCTCCAAGGACTTCGCGCGCACCGCGGACATGTCCGTCTCCAGTGCGATGTCCAGGCCTACCTCAATCATTGCCAGCGAAGTCACCGGCTGGGTGCCGCACATGAAGCGGCGCACGTCATTTGCGGGGGTGTAATGCTCGGCCATGGCAAATGGGGCGTTGTGCGACCACCAGCCGGACAACGGCTGCCAGAAGCGGTCGTGGTGACGCTGGTTGACCCAGATGAATGCCGGTGAGCCCGGCCCGCCGTTAAGGTACTTATAGGTGCAGCCCACCGCATAATCCGCGTCGGCACCATTCAGGTCCACCGGCACCGCACCCGCCGCATGAGCCAGATCCCACACGATCAGGGCGCCCGCCCGGTGGGCTGATGCGGTAATTTCAGCCATGTCCCACATGGCGCCGGTTCGGTAGTTCACATGCGACAGTGCAACAACCGCGGTATCCTCTCCCAGTGCAGCGCGCAGCGATGCCTCATCGTCAATCAGGCGCACCTCATAGGGAATTCCGGTTTCTTGGGACAGCGAGTTGACGAGGTCGGCAAGGCCTTCGGCGATATAGATGTCGGTCGGGAAATTGTCCCGTTCGGTGATGATCACTCGGCGCTGCGGGGCATCTGCCTTCTGGGTGCGCAACGCAGAGGCCAGAGCCTTGAAGAGGTTCAGGCTGGTGGTATCCGTGATGGCGGTTTCGTTGGGGTTCGCTCCCAGCAGCCTGCCCAGCTTGTCGCCCAGCTTCAGCGGCATGTCGAACCAGCCTGCAGTGTTCCAGGAACGGATCAGACCCTTGCCCCACTCTTCATCGACCACCTGCGTAGCGCGTGCCGCGGCACCCTTGGGCAAAGCGCCCAGAGAGTTGCCGTCAAGGTAGATCACGCCCTCGGGCAGTTCGAAGCGGTCGGCAAAGCGGGTCAGCGGGTCGCTGGCGTCCAGTTCCGCCAGTACTTCACGCGTTAATTCCTCAGACATCGTTTCTCCGCTCTCGTTCCCGACTGACGCTGCGATGGCAACATCCACCACCAAGGGTAGAATTCAGAACACAAAACTACGAGTGAATCCGAACTATTCTAAAAAATTTTGGAGATCTTCCGTGTCAGATTCATTATGGATGGCTCAAGGCGATGCTTTGCCGAACCCGGTTCGCGTCGATTCGACAGACCTGGCGATCCTGAGTGCGCTGCAGTCGGACGCCCGAATTGCCAACAACGTCCTCGCCGCGCAGGTGGGGTTGGCGCCCTCCACCTGCCTGGGACGGGTCAAGGCCCTGTCCAAGGCCGGAATCATCACCGGTTACCATGCCCGCATCAATGAGTCTCTGCTGGGCGTGAACGTCAACGCGATGATCTCTATCGTGGTGGCTGCCAACGCCCGCGACAGGCTGCTCGCATCGGCCAGATCGCTGCAGAAGCTGCCCGAGGTGAAAGACGTCTTCGTCCTCGGCGGCACACCGGATTTGCTGGTCAGGGTGGCCACCCGAAGCATCGAGGATCTGCGTAGTTTTGTGGCCACCCACCTTGGCTCCAACAGGGTCTTTTCGTCAACCCAAACGAGCATCATCTTCGAGCATTTACGACGCAATAACGTGTAATTCTCATCTAAATTTAATCCACCCTATGCACAATGGGTAAATGACTCCCCGCACATACAAGAAGACCCTGGCCGTGCTCGCGCTGGCGCTGCTGGCGAGCTTAGGCGTGTGGGGATTGAATACCACCCTTGCCGCGCCGCCGGATCGGGATCTCGGCGCCGGGGTCATCGTCGAGCACTCTGAAGCTCCTGCGCCAACGGCTTCGAAGACGCCGGCCGAACCACAACCCAGCGCCACGAAAGCCCCGGCCGATGAGAAGACCCCGCAGTCCCCTGCGGCCCGGCCGCACTCCCCCACCCCTGCAAAGACCACCACCGCGACGAAAACCTCCCGGACTGCGCCGACCAAACCTCCGGCCCCAACGCGCCGTACGGTGACCCCTCTGCCGCCTGCGGAGCAGGAGGACCAGGATGATTTCGACGATGACGACGACTACGACGACAGCGATGATGTAGAAGACGATGACGAAGACGAGGACTAGGCCGTATTCCATCCGGGCCCGCCTCATTTCCGGAATGCTCCTGTTGGTCAGCCTCACCTTGCTGATCGCCGGTGCCACCGGATACATCGTGCAGCGCCACGCGCTGAACGAGCGCCTCGATGATGAGCTGGTCCGCTCGGCCCAAGAGCTGCAGGTGCTCTCCGATACGGGGATCGCACCAAGCACCTTGAGCCCCTATGACAAGGCCCAGGACCTGATTTATCGGGCCATGCAGCGCACCATGCCGGCGCTGCATCAGGGAATGGTGGGCCTCCATGGGAAAACCGTCACCTGGACCGCTCCAGATGTCGTGGCGCTCAGGCTCGAGGGCGATCAACAGCTCATGGACGCGGTGAACAGCAGTGCCCCGGAACAAGAAATTGCGCTGCGAACGATCCCCACCGATGCGACCACCTATCGCGCCATCATCGTCCCGGTCAAGCTGTCCGCCGACACTGACTACAGCAGCTTCGTCGTCGCCTTCGACTATTCCGCCGAAATCGCAGAGATCAACCGCAATATGCTGATCTTCGGCGCCGCAGGGGCGGTGGCCATGGCCATTGCCGCCGGCGCCTCGTGGTTTTTCGTCAGCCGCATGCTCAGGCCGATCCGCCAGCTGCAGCACACCGCGAAACTCATCAGCGATACGGACATTGCCCGGCGCGTTGAAATCGTCGGCAACGACGAGTTCGCCCACCTGGCAGGGACCATCAACGAGATGCTCGACAGGTTGGAAACCGCGCTGAGCACCCAGCGCCAACTGCTCGACGATGTCGGGCACGAGCTGAGAACCCCCACAACGATCATCAGCGGTCATCTTCAGCTCATGGAGCCCGAAGATCCCGAGGATGTGAGGGCCTCACGGGAAATCGCACTGGACGAGCTCAATCGCATGTCCCTGCTCATTGAAGACCTGGTGACGCTGGCTAAATCGAACCGACCAGATTTCGCCATACCCAAGCCCACCCCGGTCGGCATCTTGCTCGACGAGATCCTCGACAAGGCCAGAGCCCTAGGCGATCGGCACTTCAGGATCAACGGAAGGGTCGACGCCGATGTCCAACTGGATCCGCTGCGCATCACCCAGGCAATGCTGCAGCTGTGTGCAAACTCGGTGAAGTTCTCGGAACCCGGCACCAAGATCACCCTGGATACCCGTTGGGTAGAGCGTCAGGACCACAAGCTGCTGCGCCTGAGCGTCACCGATGAGGGCTGCGGCATCCGGGCCGAAGACCTGCCGCGGATCTTTGAACGGTTTGGGCGGGGAAGCAATGCGGTGCGCACCGACGGGTCGGGGCTCGGGCTGAATATCGTCCAGGCCATCGCCGAGGCCCACGGCGGCGAATTACACGTGATTTCCCGGCCCGGAGCCGGGTGCGAAGTTTTTCTTGAAATTCCAGTTAGACAACCAGGAGCCACCGTTTGAGCACCGTGCTAATCATCGAGGACGAACAGCGCATCAGCGCCTTCATCGCCAAGGGGCTGAAATCTGCTGGCCTGACCACCTCCACGGCGCAGAATGCGGCGGCGGGCTACGAGCTTGCCGCGTCCAACACCTTTGACTTGATCATTTTGGATTTGGGGCTGCCGGATGAAGACGGATTCTCCCTGCTGGGCAGGCTGCGCGCCGTCGGAATGACCACCCCGGTGATCATTCTTACCGCCCGAAACGGCGTCCACGACACCGTGATGGGCCTGCAGAATGGTGCGGACGACTACATGTCCAAGCCCTTCCACTTCGATGAGCTGCTGGCCCGGGTGCGGCTGCGGCTACGGCCCAATGACGCGAATTCGACCAGCTCGGTGCTCGAATACGACGGGCTCACCATGGATCTGCTGCGCCACACGGTGCTGGTGGACGGGGCGGAAGTTGAATTGTCCTCCAGGGAATTCGCCTTGGCAGAAACGTTTATGCGAAACCCGGAACAGGTGCTCAGTCGTGAGCAGATCCTGTCCCGGGTTTGGGGCTATGATTTCGACCCTGGGTCCAACGTCGTCGACGTCTACGTCAGATACCTGCGCGCTAAACTCGGCGCAGAGCGGCTGGAAACTGTCCGCGGCGTCGGCTACCGACTCATCTGCCGCCGCTAGGCTAAGCGCGCACCGCGCCGAAACGGTGGCGCAGCAGTCGGTCCCATTTATTGGCAGGCAGCTCAGGATGAAGCAATGCCATGCCAACGCAGTACTTGCTCATTGATACATCGCGGATCCCCAGATGCCTCAGGGCTAGGTCTGCCACTCCGCGGCCGTTGAGGCTCTTCGTCTCAACAACCACCGCATCGGGGCCCGCCACGGCGGCGCCCGTGTTGCTGAAGTTCAGCTGGACATCGCAGGTCACTCGCTCGGAATACGCGGGTGCAACGAAGGTCGCCCGACGGTAGCTGTTGCGCATTACCGGAATGAGCTCGGGAACCGCCTCGCCGTATTCCTTGGCGATGGTGGAGTCGAGAAATACCTGGGCCTCGGCGCTGATGCGATCGGCGAGCAAATGATCCTGCTCCATGCGGTGCTTCACCGTCATATTGCGCAAACCCTTGGTCTTGATTTCAAACATGGACAGGCCGGTATCCGTGTAGGTTCGCGACCTGACCTTGAAGCGGCGTCGCCGCCCCTGCCGATGGTCGCGGTACCCCATGTAATCGGCCGTATCGAAGTAGACCGACTCATAACCGAAAAGCCGCCGCTGCCCAATTTGCAGAATCCGGTACTCGGCGTCCATCAACAGGACGAACTCACGCAGCTCTTGGGCGGTCAACAGGTATTTTCTATCTATCCGCGACTGCAGCGCCGTCTCCGACATCACCTCGTCAAGACCGATGGCATCACGGCTGTCTGCAGCTCGGATGAGTTCATCAACTGCCGTAGCGGTTGTGCTCACCGGGCCCACGTCCCAGCGGTGGCTCGTGGCTCATCCGCCAATTCCACAATCTGCGGTTCGGCGGCTGCGGCATTGCGCTTGCCGGCACGCACCCGGAAGCGGACGTCGACGATTGTCAGATCGCGCACCATGTCCAGCTCAAGCACCACGGTTCGCAGGATCTGTGCACCCAAGAGCTCATCCAGGGCGGCGTGCAGGTCTTCCTGCTTGGGGTAGGCACGTTCCATGGTGATGGTCTGTCGCTCGGTCCGTCGCGCAAATCCCGGGTGGTCAACGATGAACATGACGGCAACCAACGCTGCGGTCACCGCGGGAGAAAGCCAGGCCGGATCCGGATGCAGACCGTTAACAAGGCCGATGGCCAGGGAAACGAAGTAATAAGCAACTTCTTCCTGGGTCAAGGTATCCGAACGCAAACGAATGATCGACAGGATGCCGAACAGACCAAGTCCCAAGCCCATTCCTGCGGCGCTGCTGGAGAGCAGCATTGTCACCGCGAAAATACCGGTGCCTAGGGCCATGTAGGCGAGCACCAGGTCGCGGCGGTGATGGCGGCGGAAGTAGACGAAATAGACCAACACTGCCAGTCCCAGGCAGTTGGCGGCTAAAGCGGAATAGAAGGAAATCATTATGGACTCTCCAATGTGGGCGAAGTTGATGACCCTTCTAACGCTAAGAATCCTTAATGAAACTATTAGGAGAAAATGATGAGAGACTTCTAATATTTCTTCTTACAAAAGTAAGTAACTACAGATAAATGCTTGGTTCAATACATTTTTATTTTAACAATGAGATGTGCTGAGAACAGGTTCTACGACTCACGCCTACCGGCAACTACCCGGCGGTCTTGTTTTGCTCCCAACGCTCCGGTTTACCCAACTATTCGTTTTTCTTCACTGGGCCCTGAGAATCAATCTTTTGATAGCCACCGGACTCATCGCAGAGCCAACGCCAACGGCGGCGCTTCTCCAGCTGAGAAGCACCGCCGTTTGAGCGAAGTTATCTAATTAGGCTCCGGCCTCGATGGCTGCGCGGGCACTTGGATCGGAATCGTTGAGGAACTTGCCGATGCGCTCGACCTCTTCAACCTCTCCAATGGCGGCGGCTGCACGGCCCAGGGCATACAGCGAACGCAGGAAACCGCGGTTTGGCTCGTGGCGCCACGGCACCGGGCCCTGGCCGCGCCAACCGGCCTTGCGCAGTGCATCCAAGCCGCGGTGGTAGCCGACGCGGGCAAACGCATAGGACTCCACGGTGCGGCCTTCGCCATGCGCTTCGTCGGCGAGCAGGGCCCATACCAAGGAAGATGACGGGAAACGGGCTGCCAAATCCACCGGCTCGTCGCCCGCGTCCAAGCGCGCGATGACTTTAGTTTCTTCGGGCAGCAGGGTTTCTGGAATGCCTAGAAGGTTCTCTCCGACCATGGTTACTTGATCGACTTTCCAGCCGAACCCAGCTGGCGTGCAGCCTCGACGATGCGAGCTGCCATAGACTCTTCAGCCTTGGCGCCCCACACACGTGGGTCATAGGTCTTCTTGTTGCCGACTTCGCCGTCAACTTTCAGCACACCGTCGTAGTTGGAGAACATGTGACCTGCCACCGGGCGGGTGAATGCGTACTGGGTGTCGGTATCGATGTTCATCTTGATGACGCCGTAGGAGACTGCATCTGCAATTTCCTGCTCGGTGGACCCCGAACCGCCGTGGAATACGAGGTCGAACGGGTTGGCCTTGCCGATCTTTGCGCCGACCTGGGCCTGGATGTCCTTCAGGATCTCCGGGCGCAGCTTGACGTTGCCCGGCTTGTAGACGCCGTGCACGTTGCCGAAGGTCAAAGCGGTGATGTAGCGGCCCTTTTCGCCCGCACCGAGCGCATCGATGGTTGCCAGCGCGTCCTCAACGGTGGAGTACAGCTTGTCGTTGATGGCGTTTTCTACGCCGTCTTCTTCGCCGCCCACTGCGCCGATTTCAACTTCAAGGATCTGCTTGGCTGCAGCGGTGCGTGGAAGCAGTTCTGCCGCAATGCGCAGGTTTTCCTCAAGGGTTTCTGCCGAGCCGTCCCACATGTGGGAGTTGAAGAATGGGTCGCGGCCAGCTGCGACCTCAGCCTCGGAGGCTGCCAGCAGCGGCAACACGAATCCATCGAGCTTGTCAGCTGGGCAGTGGTCGGTGTGCAGTGCAATATTCACGCCGTAGTTCTTGGCAACCTGGCGGGCGAAGGCCGCGAAGCCAAGGGAGCCAGCAACCATGTCCTTCACCGAAGCGCCAGACCAGTAGGCTGCGCCACCGGTCGAAACCTGGATGATGCCGTCGGACTCAGCCTCGGCGAAACCGCGGATAGCGGCGTTCAGGGTCTGCGAGCTGGTGACGTTAACAGCTGGGAAGGCGTATCCGCCAGTTTTCGCAGCATCGATCATTGCATTGTACTTATCGGGGGTTGCGATAGGCATGCTTTCACTCCTGTGGTGACTAGCGGGGGTTCATGCGTCGCCATCGACGGCACTTCATGTCTATCCTATCGGCTCAATAGTGCTCGAGGTCCTAATTCTCGATAAGTGACACGTTGAAATCCGACCTTCATGCAGCGAACCCCGGCCTGTCGCATCTCGATCGAGATGTGGCGGGCCGGGGTTGTTGCGGTTGCTATTTCGTGCCGGTGGCCCCGGCTGTTCCTGAGGACGAGCTGGAGCTCCCGGTTCCAGTCGGTTGCCTGGTGTCTGATGACGAAGTCCGTGAGGAACTTTGCTCGCTCTGGGTGCTGCTTTCCTTCGGTGCCGATGAGCTTGCCGACGGCGAGTCATCATTGCTCGTATCAGGTGCCGGGCTAGACGAATTTTTCGTTTCGCTCGGCTTCGTCGGCTTCACGCTGGGCGATGCGCTTTCTTTATCGCTTGGCGATTCCGATTGGCTTGGTTTGGTTGTCGGCGAGGTACTCGGAGACTTGGACTCAGATTCGCTCGGTTGGGTGCTGTGGGACTGCGACGGTTTAGTTGAGTCCTTTGGTTTTGGTTTTGTGGTTGGCTTCGGTACTACAGGAGTGTCGTCCTTGGGGACCACCACATCTGGGTTGCTGCTCGTATCCTCACCATCACGCACCGGCGGCTGCCCACCATTACCCCGCGGAGCAGTCCCAGCATTCACCGTCAACCGCGAAGAATCAATCATCGCCTGACGCTGACCAGGAATCACCGGCAAATAATTCCGCGGATCATGCCAACGCCCATCAATAATCACCTCAAAATGCACATGACACCCAGTGGAATTACCCGTCGTACCAGCCAAGGCAATCAACTCACCCTGCTGCACCTGCTGCCCCACCTTCACCAACAACTTCGAATTATGGCTATACCCGGTCTGCACATTACTACCATGATCTACCGTCACCCGATTCCCCGAATGCCCAGCCCACCCGGACACCACCACGGTCCCCGCCTCACTGGCATACACCGGCGAACCACAAGCAATCGGATAATCCTGACCAATATGCACCTGATTACCCGCGCCCGTAGGATTCGCACGCCAACCATAAGGACTAGAAATCGTCCGCGTCGTCACCGGATGCATCAACTGCAAACCACCAGGCAGCTCACCAACCTGACCAACCTCACCGGCAAGCAGCGTATTGGCTTCGTCGGCGCTTTCCTCTTCGGATTCATCAGATTCGTCGGCCCCGGCAACCATGCCCAGCGGACGCCCGTCTATAGCAAGTTCTTTGCCCGAACCGCCAAAAACATTCAACGGTGCATCCACACTGACAGCAACCGGATCGTTATAAAGCCCGGGGTCCGACAACGCATCAATAGCAACAGGGATGTCGCCGCTACGCGGATCAGCAGGCTGAGCAACGATGGGAATTGCAATAGCACCCGTTAATGCAACGGCTGAAACCGCGGAAACGCTCCAGATCAATAACCGATTGCGTTTTTTGGGTAATCCGGGCAGGAGCATGTCGTGATTCACCTGATGACGTCGTTTCACGGCTCATATCTCCCAGATCACATTTGCATAACCATTTCCCAGCCTAAGGCGAAAACGGCAACTAATCCAGACGCTCGACTAAACTCATCAGTATTAAGTTTGTTGTTAACTTACTTTTTGCCCAAACACATGTCGACGAATCCATGCATGCATTGCAATTCCCGCCGCAGAGGCGGCATTAATGGAGCGTGTGGAACCGAATTGTTCAATGGACAAGGTAGCTTGTGCGGCAGCATGAACTTCAGGACTTAAACCGGGTCCTTCTTGGCCAAATACCAATACACAATTCCGCGGCAATTCAAAAGTTTCCAAAGGAACGGAGTCGGGGAAAATATCAATTCCCAGAATTGCCAGGCCCTCGTTCTCTGCCCACTGAACAAATTCTTCGACCGTCGCGTGGTGGCGAACGTGCTGGTAACGATCTGTAACCATCGCACCACGGCGATTCCAGCGGCGCCGCCCGATTATGTGTACTTCTTTTGCCAGGAATGCATTTGCGGTACGCACGACAGTTCCGATATTCATATCGTGCTGCCAGTTTTCAATGGCGATATGGAAATCATGGCGACGTTCATCTAAATCGGCAATGATCGCATCCATGGTCCAGTAACGGTATTTATCCGCGACGTTCCTGCGGTCCCCATCAGCTAAGAGCTGTGGGTCGTACTTCTCATCGGTTGGCAGTTCGCCTTCCCATGGGCCCACACCGATGACATGGTCGGCGGATTTATCTGCGTCATGCGTTACTTCGTCACTCACTCTTCTAAGGTTAGTTGTTTCCCGAGCATGCCGCGTTTCATAGCAGGCTTCAGCAATGCTGTGTACGCTTTCTCATATAGGGATGCTTTCAGCGTCGATAGTCGTCCGCCACCTACCGCCTACAAAGGACTGACACCTAGTGACCCTCGCAAACCGAGCTGCACGTACCGTTCACGACATCAAATGCTGGCTTACGGACATGGACGGCGTACTTGTCCATGAGAACCATGCAATCAAGGGCGCCTCAGAGTTGCTCAAGTACTGGCGGGATAACAATCTGCGCTTTTTGGTGTTGACCAATAATTCCATCTACACCCCACGCGATCTGCGAGCGCGGCTTTTAGCTTCGGGGCTGGACGTTCCTGAAGAAAACATTTGGACGTCGGCCATGGCGACCGCGGAGTTCTTGGCACGCCAGCGCCCGGGAGGTCGTACGTTTGTCATTGGCGAAGCAGGCCTGACCACGGCACTGCACGATGCCGGTTTCATCATGACCGACCAGAATCCCGACTACGTGGTCCTGGGCGAGACCCGGACATACTCATTCGAAGCAATTACGAAGGCCATCCGACTGATCGAAGCCGGCGCCAAGTTTATTGCAACAAACCCCGATGCAACCGGCCCTTCCACCGAGGGGATCATGCCTGCCACCGGTGCCATCGCAGCCCTGATCACCCGGGCAACGAATCGCGAACCGTACGTAGTTGGAAAGCCGAACCCTATGATGTTCCGTTCGGCCCTGAACCGCATCGATGCCCACTCTGAAACCACTGCAATGATCGGCGACCGCATGGATACCGACATCATCGCAGGCATGGAAGCTGGCCTGCTGACCGCCCTGGTTTATTCGGGCATCACCTCGCCAGACGATATGGGCACCTTCCCATTCCGTCCTGACCTTAAGTACCCCTCGGTGGTCAGCCTTCATGCGGAGTTGGTCAAGGGCAAGGAAGACTCCTCCCCGAAGAGCAATTCAAAGTAGTTGTCCCTATAAGCGATAGCAGCAAATGCTGCTATCGCTTCTAACTTTTGTGGGCCTTGCCGAATATCCAGGAGGAAATTGCAACGACACGTGCAAGTCATCTAGCTGGCACTTCCATTTCAGCCGATGGATAATCTCATGAATTGAACAAAGGATTGTGAAATGCAACTGTGGCACTTGGTTATTGGAATCGTAGTGATTCTGCTGGTGGCGCTAGTTGCGCTCGTCATTCTTGCCGTCCGGCGATTCATCGAAGGTTACAAGGGCGCGTCAGCCGCCGAGCCCCCATTCGAGCAGAATGAGCAGTTGGAAAGCACCGAGTAGCCTGCCCTCTTGAACTGGTAGGGAATCAGCGGATACTAGGTGGCATGGGAAAGGCGCAATCTCCGCGGCGCGTGTGGAAGTTCGTTCTGATCGCTGTGGGGCTGTATTTGGGACTGACGTTGCTCATCGCGGTGAACTACGGCCTGAATTCCTGCCTTGGCCCGGGGGCCGATTTGCATTGCTCCATGAGCAACACCGTGGTGTGGGGAGATCATAGAGTCTTCGGTTTCATCCTATTGGCCTATTTGGTGTTGGTAGTCGGTCTCTGGGTGAAACGGCGCTGAAACCATGAGCGAAATGTTACCGTGCATCGAAGTTCAGCAATTGAACGTCAAACGAGGAAAGTCGCTGGTCATCCATGACATCGACTTCAACCTCATGCCCGGCCGGATTATCGGGCTGCTCGGGCCCAGTGGCAGCGGCAAAAGCACGCTACTGCGCAGCATTGTCGGCAACCAAATCACCAGCAGCGGCTCGGTGTCGGTCCTCGGCATGCCAGCCGGTGATAAATCGCTGCGACGCCATGTGGGATACATGACGCAGGCCGCCAGCGTCTACGACGACCTAACGGTTCTGCAAAATATCTCCTACTTCGCAAAAATCATGGGCCAGCCAAAGAGCGAAATTACCCGTGTCGTCGAAGCCACCGATTTGGGCGCGCAATCCAATCAGCTGGTGATGGATCTTTCAGGGGGTCAGCGAAACCGCGTTTCCCTCGCCATAGCGTTACTCGGCTCCCCCAAGATTGTGATCCTCGACGAACCGACAGTGGGGCTCGACCCTGTATTGCGTTCAGAGCTCTGGCATTTATTCGCCCAGCTTGCCCAGACTGGAATGTGTTTGGTGATCTCCAGCCATGTCATGGACGAAGCCATGCGCTGTGATGAAATCCTGCTGCTGCGCGAAGGGAAACTCCTAGCCCAGATCACGCCCCAACATTTACTCGAGCAGACCGGATCGAGCGATCCCGAAGAGGCCTTCCTGCGGCTAATTGCAGTAGACAGCCAAGGCCCTGGAATTCAAGACCAAGGCTCTTCACACGGGCGGCACCGCGCGGGCGCGAAGGGAGAACAGCAATGAACTCGGCCTTTGCGACTACCGGACGCGTGCTGTTGCAGATTCGCCACGATCCACGAACCATCGGGTTGATGTTGGTGGTTCCAAGCATGCTGATCGGGCTCATGGCCTGGATTTATACCGACACGCCAATTTTTGCGCAGATCGGCCCGGCCATGATCGCGCTCTTCCCCTTCGTAGTGATGTTCTTGGTAACCAGCATCGCTACGCTGCGCGAACGACGCAGCGGAACGTTGGAGCGGTTGTTGAGCATGCCGCTAACCAAGGGCGGATTCATTCTTGGCTATGCAATGGCATTTACGCTCATTGCCATTGTTCAGACATCTATCGCCGTGTCATTTGCCGTCTGGGTTTGCGGCTTGGAAATTTCCGGCAACATGTGGCTGCTATTCATTGTCGCTGCCTTAGACGCCCTGCTCGGCACCAGCCTCGGGCTCATGGCCAGCGCCTTTGCCCGGACCGAATTCCAAGTCATCCAGTTCATGCCGCTGCTGATCTTTCCGCAGTTCCTCCTCGCCGGAATTATCCTTCCCCGCGACCAACTTCCCGAGGTGTTGGAAGCCATTGGCAACTGGCTTCCCCTGTCCCACGCCATTGATGCACTGGTTGCAATTTCAGCCGGCACCGAGGACTCCTCAACAGTAGCCAGCCTGTTTATCATCATTGCGTGGATCGCTGTTGCCTTGGTCATTGGGTCGTTGACGCTTCGCCGCAGAACTCCGTGAAAGCCTTGCCCGCAATGGCTATTGGCGACCGTATTTTTTGTGCGCCGCCTGCTTGGAAATTTCCAGCGCCGTGGCAATTGCCTGCCATGAATAGCCTTGACTTCTAGCGGCGCGAACCTGTGCAGATTGTTCACGCGCCAACTCTTTATGCGCGGCCGCCAATCGGTATAACTGCGCGATCGGGCCACCTGAATCTTGTGCATCCACCGCAGTTCTCAGTGAGTCATCCATAAGGTCAACGTTAGTTGACGCCCAATAAAGCGTCAATGAAAGTTGACGTTATTTCTCTCTAGGCAAATAACGGCGGGGCCCGGAGAATCCAGTGGTTCTCCAGGCCCCGCCGTGAGCAGACTTTCTAGCTTGCTGGGTGCAAATTTACAATCCCAGTTCGTCCTTGCCGTAGGCAAACAGGTAGGGAACGCCAGCCTCGGCCTCGATGCGCTCCTTGGCGCCGGTGTCGCGGTCGACGATCACTGCAACTGCAATGACGTTGCCGCCTGCCTTGCGCACGCCCTCGACAGCGGTCAACGCGGAGCCGCCGGTGGTGGAGGTATCTTCCAGCACGATGACGTTGCGGCCTTCAACGCTTGGGCCCTCGACCTGTCGACCCATGCCATAGGACTTCTGCGCCTTGCGGACCACAAATGCGTCGATCGCACGGTTGTTGGCGCGTGCGGTGTGCATGATGGCGGTGCCCACTGGGTCTGCACCCATGGTCAGGCCGCCGACGTTGGTGAATTCAAGCTGTGCCTCGTCCAGCAGGTCAAGCATGACCTCGCCAACCAGGCCCGAAGCTTCCTGCTGCAGGGTCACTCGACGAAGGTCGATGTAGTAGTCGGCTTCCTTGCCGGAAGACAGGATGACCTTGCCACGGACAATGGCAAGTTCCTGGATCAGTTCTTTAAGTCGCGCGCGGGCGCCGGTTTCGCTCATACCCTCGATTCTAGTCGGCATCATGGCTAGGCTGTTCCCATGAACGCTACACGCCCCCTGGGTTACTGGTTGAAATTGGTGGATTCGCTGATTGACGAGCAGTTTGCTGCGACCTTGGAAGAACACGGTGTGACGCGTCGCCAGTGGCAGGTGCTCAATCTTTTGGAGCAGCAGCCTGCTACCGAGGCGGAGCTGAACGCCGATCTTTCCCCCTTCTTTGCGTCGCCGGACGAGCCCGATTCGGTCGCCGAACACCTGAGCGAATTGGTGGAGTCCGGTTGGATTGCGCAGTCCGACGGCGAATATTCCATCACGGACCGCGGGCATCTGTCGCTGCTGAAACTCAGCGAACTGGTGGAACGCATCCGCACCCAATCCGGTCAGGACCTCGACGGTTCGGAATACGACGCTGTTGTCGCCACCTTGGAGAAGATGGCCCGCAACCTAGGCTGGAATCCAGACGACAACGACGACTAGGCGCCGCGGCGAATGTTGAGAACAGATTAACATTCGCCATCCGGCAGTCCTCAGCGTCCTTGGCTGCGCCAGCCTATGCCTAGGATTGGTACATGCGAGAACTGCAAGCAGCGATCATCCAAGAGCTCGGCGTCAAGCCGGCCATCGACCCGGCCGAAGAGATCCGCACCCGCGTGGATTTCCTCAAGGACTATCTGGCCGCCACCGGCGCCAAGGGCTTTGTCCTTGGCATTTCCGGCGGCATCGACTCGACGCTGGCAGGCCGCCTTGCCCAGCTCGCCGTGCAGGAGATCCGCCAGGACGGCGGCGAGGCAAGTTTCATCGCCGTGCGCCTGCCTCATGGAGTCCAGCACGATGCTGCGGATGCCCAAGCGGCAATGGAGTTCATCGCGGCAGACACCGAATACGAGGTGAACATCTCCAAACCGGTAGCGGGACTCGACGAGGCGCTGGCCGACGCCGGCCACGTGCCGATGAGCGATTTCACTCGCGGCAACGCCAAGGCGCGCATGCGCATGGTGGTGCAATATGCCATCGCCGGGGACCGCCGCATGCTGGTGATCGGCACCGACCACGCAGCGGAATCTGTCACCGGTTTCTTTACCAAGTTCGGCGACGGCGGGGCCGACCTGCTGCCGCTGGCAGGCTTGAACAAGCGCCAGAACCAGGCGCTGCTGCGCGAGCTGAAAGCACCAGAACTGCTTTGGGCCAAGGCACCCACCGCCGACCTGCTCGACGGCCAGCCGCAGCGCACCGACGAAGACGAACTGGGGCTGAGCTACCAGCAGATCGACGACTACCTCGAGGGCAGGGACATCGAAGAGGCGGCCGCCGAATCGATCGAGCGCCGCTTCCTCGCTTCACGCCATAAGCGCACCGTACCCGCCACGTATCTGGATTCCTGGTGGCGCAGCTGATCCTCGAGCACGCCGCGCTGCTGGTCATCGACCTGCAGCGCGGGATCTTGAAGGACTGCCACGATGTAGGCGGCATCGTTGAACGTACTTCCCAGCTGGTGAGTCAGGCCCGTGCCTCGGGTCTTTCGGTGCTCTGAGTACAGGACCACGGCGACTTTCCTGTCGGCACTGTCGACTGGCACTTGGCCGACGGCTTGGCCGCTGTCCACGGTGAACCTGTAATACACAAGACCTATCGCGACTCGTTCGCCGGAACCGACCTACAGCAGATCCTGCATGGCCTCGACGTTCGCCACTTTCTGGTAGCCGGAGCTCAAAGCGACTACTGCATCCGCACCACAACACAGGCCGCCGCCGTGCACGGTTACGATGTCACGTTGATCTCCGACTGCCATACGACCACCAACGCGATGCACGACGGAGTACAGATCTCCGCCGAACAGATAATTGCGCATACCAATATGTATTTCAAGGGGCTGCGCTTTCCGGGCCAGAAGTTTGGAATCGCACCAGCCGGGCAGGTCGCTGCGCAGCTATCCCACCATGCACAATCACTGATCAAGCCTTAACTATCGACACCTCGCGTCACGTGAGGACTTGTTGCACTAGGAGATTCCGGTAATTTCCTTCAACGCCTGAACGTGCCCGGCGAACGACTGCCGTCCCTGCTTGCTGAGCTTGGCCCAGGTTCGAGGTCGCTTGCCGACGTATCCCTTGCGGATTTGGACGTAGCCGGCCGCTTCCAGGGCGCTGAGCTGGCGCGAGAGGACCGAGTCGGAGATCTCCAGCGCCTCCCTCAATGACTTGAAGTCGGCTTCGTCGACGGATTGCAACGCACCCATCAGCGAAAGCCGCACCGGGTTGGCAAAGTCATCGTTAAGACGCTGTCGTGCATGGGCCTTCATGCGCGCACCATCTTGATTCCGGTCACGACCAGCGGGGACGCTACGAGGATGAAAATTAAGAGCAAGACCGGCAGCGCTGACAGCTCAAGCGGCAGCAGTGCAATTGAAATTGCATACAGTGCCATGCTGATGCCGAAGGCAACGCCATAGCGCCTCGAATACCCACCCGGCAGGGTGCGGTAGAGCTTACGGTAGGCCAGCGATGCGCCGACAATCACCAGCACGTAAAGCCCCATGATGATGGCGAAGCCTATTGGTCGCTCATCGGGACGGTTCAGCTGCAGAATCGCCGCGATCGCTCCCAGTGCCAAACCGACGACGATGCTGTACCAGCCCAGAAGTGTTGATCCGTAGCCAATGGCACGGTCCATGTCAGCCTGAGCCCGGCTCAGCGCCTCAAGCTGCTGCTCGGGTGTCAGCGGCTGGTCCGGATTCATGACGCCTGCACCCGCTTACGATGCTGCGCAATGAGGCTGGTGAACGTCATAGCCACCGCCATAAAGATGCTCATGCCCACGAAGAGCAGGAAATTCTGGCCACTGAAGTAGGAGAAAAGCGCAAGCCCAAAGAAGGCAAGGCCCGCAGCGATGATTGCCGCGACGCACCACGCAGTGAATGACATTTTCATGACCCAGCTCCTTGCTCGCCCGCTCTGCTGTTCAACTGCTTCAAATGTAACAAGTAGTTTCCATTTTGGCAAGTACTTTCTTTGCGTCAGATTCAGCCTTTCGATGAGCGCAATATCAGCCAACCAGACAGCCGCAACAAGAGACGCAGAACTCTTCCAAACATTAGGATGTCCAAGTATATTGTTGCTCTAGGTCGGCACTTAGGAGCGCATATGCCTTCTCCGTTACCCCGTGATCCCATTGCTCAAGCACGAGATCAATGGATTTCCCACGGCTGGGCCGCAGAAGCGGACTCCATGGCGGCCATCACCGCGCTCATGCGCTCTGCATCGATATTTCTCCAACGCGCCGACGCGATCTTGAAACCGCACGGACTGACCTTCGCACGGTTCGAAGTCCTGGCATTGCTTGGATTTTCGAAGCGCGGCTCACTGCCCATGAACCAGGCAAGTCGCCTCTTGCAGGTCCATGCCACAAGCCTGACGAATTCCGTCGATCGACTCGAAGCCACGGGAATGGTGCGACGCGTTCAACACCCCACCGATGGCCGCACCCGGCTGCTGGAGCTCACCACCAAGGGCAAGGGTGTGCTGATCGATGCGCGGCAGGATTTGAATGTACAACTGTTTTCAAACAGTGGAATGCCGGAAGCGGATGCAAAGGACCTGTCCCAGATCCTTTCCCGCTTCCGGCATTCACAGGGAGACTTCTTATAGATCCCCGCCCCTGATGGCGTTGATGATGCCCGAGAAGTCGACGCCCGCATTCCCCTCGTCGCTGAACTTTCGATATAGCGTCGCGGCGAGGGCACCTAGGTGCGCGTCGGTGTCGGTGTGCTGCAACGCGTTGGTGGCCAGCCCCAAATCCTTGGCCATGAGTGCGGCGGCGAATCCGGGCTGGTAATCGCGATTGGCGGGGGACGCTGGCACCGGGCCGGGGACTGGGCAATTGGTCGTCACCGACCAGCACTGGCCCGAAGCGGTGGAAATGACGTCGAACAGCGCCTGATGCTCCAACCCTAGCCGTTCTCCGAGGACGAAGGCCTCGGCGGCGCCAATCATGGAAATGCCCAACAGCATGTTGTTGCAGATCTTCGCCGCCTGACCCGAGCCATGGCCGCCGCAGTGCACGATGCGCTTTCCCATATGCTCCAGCACGCCGGTAATCTCTTCCAAATCTTCCGGCTCGGCACCGAGCATAAAGGTCAGGGTTCCAGCCTCGGCTCCCACCACCCCTCCGGACACCGGGGCGTCGGCACTGCGATGACCCGCCGCCAGCGCCAGGGCCGCCGCCTCGCGCGCCTGGGCAACATCGATGGTCGAACATTCAAGAAACAGGGTATTGGGCGCCGCCGACTCCAATAGATAGTCTCGGTAGGCGTCTAAAACATGCTGCCCCGAGGGGAACATCGTAAGGACGATGTCTACGCCGGTGGCCGCCTGCGCGCCGGTGGCCACGGTTTCTATGCCTGCATCGCCCGCAGCCTGAACTGCGGCGGGGACAACATCAAACCCCTTGAGGGTGTACCCGGCCCGATGCAGATTGATTGCCATGGGCAGGCCCATATGGCCAAGTCCCAGAAATCCGATGGTTGGCAGCTTGCTCATCGTCCACTCTTTTCACGCATGCCCTGCTCCAACAGGGCAAAATTCAGTTCGGCTCCCGGCAATTCTTCGAAATGCCTTGCGGTACGCTGCTCGGGGGTCATTCCCTCCACCAGCTCAATCCACTGCGGCATGCGGTCTTTGTCGATGACCGCAGCCCTGATCCCCTCGGCAAAATCCGGGTCGTCAAGCCGGTGCACGGCTGCTCGAAACTCCCTGATCAGGTCCTCTCGCAGGTCGCGGCCGGCCGAACGCATGAGTTCCCCGACGAGCCTCACGGAACTGGGGCACGCGGCGAGCAGCGCCTGATGCGCGGCCTTTGCCTGTGGGTTGTCGAATCGGCCCAGCGCATCGAGGATGGCAGGAGTGCTGGATTCGGCGAATGCCTGAACCCATTCTTCGTGTAGGTATCCGCGCTCGGGGATGCTCGACCAGCGTGAAATTGCCATGTCCGCCGGGAGCGTTTCAAGGTCCAAGAGCAAGTTGTCCAGATCGACGGCCGGAACGAAGGTATCGGCCAAGCCCAACGCGATGGTGTCGGCGGCACCGAATTTCATTCCGGTGAGCGCCGCCAACCGCCCCGCGGCCCGAGGCGCATGTGAGAGAAGATGCGTCCCTCCTACATCGGGAAAGAAGCCGATCCCAACCTCGGGCATTCCGCAGCGGCTGTTTTCGGTGACGATGCGGTGGCTGCCATGCGCCGAAATGCCAATTCCTCCACCGAGCACGATGCCGTCCATGAACGCCAGGTACGGTTTGGGATATTCATCGATCAACACGTTGAGCTGATACTCAATACGCCAGAATTGCTCCGATGAACCGTCGCGCTCAAGGATGTCGCGATAGATCGCAACAATATCTCCCCCGGCGCACAGGGCACGGTCTCCTGCGCCGACGACGGCAACCTGGGCAATTTGTGGGTTGTCGCGCCATGTTAGCAACGCGTCGAGGATGACCCGACACATGTTGGTGTTCAATGCATTGAGCGATTCAGGCCGGTTGAGGGTAATCAACCCCAAATGCCCACGGCGTTCCGTCAGGACCTCTGCCAAGAGATCATCCTCCTAGTGATCGGGGTCACCTTCAGTCAAGAATATACTCGGACTTCCAACTAAATTGAAGTGGCTCAATCGGCCATTCTTGATAGGTTGAAGAGGTGAAGATTGCGACTTGGAATGTAAACTCGCTGCGCGCCCGAGCCGACCGTGTTGAGGACTGGCTGCGCCGCGCCGACGTGGATGTCCTGGCTATCCAGGAAACGAAGTGTAAGGACGAAAACTTCCCGTGGGAGTTGTTTGAGAACAACGACTATGAAGTGGCGCATTTTGGCGTCAATCAGTGGAATGGTGTTGCCATTGCCTCGCGCGTTGGTTTAGAGAACGTCGAACGAACCTTCCCTGGCCAGCCGGAGTTCGGCAAGGGCGGGAAAAATCCCATCCAGGAGCCGCGCGCCATCGCTGCAACCTGCGGCGGCGTTCGCATTTGGAGCCTGTATGTTCCCAACGGCCGCGCACTGGACGACGAGCATATGGGCTACAAGTTGAATTGGCTCGACATCCTCAAGCAGGATGCCAACGGCTGGCTACAGGAGAACCCGGAGTCCCAGATCGCGCTGATGGGCGATTGGAACATTGCGCCAAAGGATGAGGACGTCTGGGACATCGATTTCTTCATTGAGAACCAGATGACTCACGTCTCGGCCCCTGAACGCGCGGCGTTCTCCGCCTTCGAAGCATTGGGCTTCACCGACGTGGTCCGCCCGCATACCGATGGCCAGTTCACCTACTGGGACTACACCCAGCTGCGCTTCCCCAAGAACGAAGGCATGCGCATCGACTTTGCCCTGACATCCCCCGCTCTCACTGCTCGCGTCGTCGGCGCCAGCATTGATCGCGAAGAGCGAAAAGGCAAGGGAGCCAGTGACCACACACCTGTTATTGTCGAGCTAGCCGATTAGAGTGTGAGCATGAAGATGACTGGGCCCCTGGAAGAGCTCACCGCAGCGACAGCTCACCTGCGCGTTTACGAACCGCTGAGCTCCTTCAGCGACTGGGCCCAGTCAATCATCCTGAACTCACCGCGCCTAAGCTCGGGCCAGTGCGACCGGCTGGAAAATCAGCAGCTCTGGGAACGCACCCTGCGCGACGTTTCAGACCCATTCCCCCACGCCGACGACGAATTCTTCCGTTCGGTGAAAATGGTGGACTATCAGGGTACCGAATACACTAGGTACTGCCCCGGACAGATTCAGGCCCGCAGCCTGCTTGCCGCCGAACAGGCCGAAGAGGCCATGCGAGCGGAAGTCTTCGATCTCTTAGTGCCGCCTGCCGCGCGCCGCGCCAATGGACAGCGCATGGATACCGACAGGCTCGCCGCCGACCTCACCCACCTTCACACCAGGACCTCCACCTGGGGTATTCCACTGAGCTGGTTTGCACTCTTCCGCGATGACGACGAGGCAGAAATCGTTTACGCAGAGGAGCGCCTGAAAACCGTTCGCCTCTACGTTCCTTTTGAGCAGGCGATCGATCGCCTCGCCTGGGCAGTGCAGGCCATGGCAGCCCACGCGCCCGCAGCCCCGATATTCGAGGAACTCGGCACATTGGGCGGATGGCTGGAATCCTTTGATCCGCAGTCGGTGATCGAGTTAGATTATGGGCTTTTGGCCGAGATCGTCTGGCCTGACGACTCGGTTAATGACCTCATGCACGGAATTCAGGCCTTAGAGGATTCCGACATGACTTCAGCGGCCGCGGCCTACCGCCGATTGAGCAACCGCTGGATCGGTCCTCGTCAGCTAGGGCGCGCTAACTAATTTTCATCCCATCACTCAGCGGCGTCAGGGCTCAGAAAATAAAAATTCCCTAGAAGCTTAGCTTCTAGGGAATTTCTCTGTGGCGACCCTGACGGGACTTGAACCCGCGACCTCCGCCGTGACAGGGCGGCGCGCTAACCAACTGCGCTACAGGGCCTGGTGTTTTGAGATATTCTCAATTCACACAGTAAAACCCCCGGGTAAACCGAGGGCCTGCGTGGCTCCGACCGGCGTCGATCCGGTGACCTTTCGATTTTCAGTCGAACGCTCTACCAACTGAGCTACAGAGCCTGGCGCCATAAGAAATGGACACCTAATTTACTATTGCTAGCAAACTGAGCGACCCTGACGGGACTTGAACCCGCGACCTCCGCCGTGACAGGGCGGCGCGCTAACCAACTGCGCTACAGGGCCTTGCTTTCGCAAGCCAATGGATTTCTCCATCTGACAACCAATAAATTGGTTGTTTGTACCCCCAACGGGATTCGAACCCGTGCCGCTGCCGTGAAAGGGCAGTGTCCTAGGCCGCTAGACGATGGGGGCCTATGTTCCTTAGCGGTTTCTTGCTTCTCCGCTGCGGACTCCAATAACTATACGGAGGTTTTTGAGTTTTGCAAAATCGAGATCCACCCCGTCTCAAACCAACCAAAACCACCCCCGGGGCCATAGGCTGAAATCATGGATTTACAGATCTCGGACGACGAGTTTGAAGCACTCGTCCAGCAGGCAATCGATGCCATTCCCGAGCACATTTTCAACATGATGGACAATGTCATTTTCTTCATTGAAGATGATTTCGAACCACTGCCTGGAGAGCCGGAAAACCACGAGATATTAGGGCTTTACGAAGGTGTTGCCCTGACTGAACGAGACCTGGATTGGGCCGCCGGCTCCCTCCCCGACCGGATCACCATATTCAAAAACCCGACGCTTAGAGCCTGCAATTCGCGTGAAGAAATCGTCCGAGAAGTTGGCATCACGGTCATGCATGAAGTGGCCCATCACTTCGGAATTGACGATGCCAAATTGGACGAACTCGGGTGGGGTTGAGCAAAAAATACCAAAAACTTTCCTTGAGACGTGCATCACAAATTAGAGGAATTTTTAATCACCGGGTCAAAAGATAATGACTGAGGTCACAGTCGGATAGTCAGCCAATCCACCGATTTTGTTGACCCGCTCCCTGCAATCAGCAATTCGAATGCGGAAGCTTCCAGAAACGACACCAAATTCCTGCACCCAGAAACGCAAAGCAGCTTCGTTTTAGGGGGTTCATTTAAGAGGTCAAAATTCTCGTGCAGCTCAAGGCCGTATCGAACTGTTATCGAACCGTCACCGAACGTGACTTCGCTCGGCGATTCCAAGCATTCAGAAAAATTTTTCAACAACACCTAATAACTGGCTTTAGCGCCCATTCTGGCGCGTTATCCCACATCACCAAGAATTCCGAGCTCGGAATTACATGTATGTAATTTGTGTGACTGGTGTGACCACTGTTGCCAACGATGTCTTAATTGCCCTAGTGTGCTATTTGGAGCTTATCCAAATCGTGACCAAACGATTCGAAGTCATCACGGTTTGAATATCATCCAACGTCATCTCTTGGACTTAGTGAGGAACGAAATGGCTTATCGCCACACGCTCGGTGTTGCAGCAAGCACTTTGGCCCTGGCAGTCTCCTGCCTAGCAGGTGCCGCATCCGCCTCAGCAGCAACCCCTACCTCGGTACCTTCTGCTATCTCCGTAGCAAGCGAGCGCTCTTCTGATTTGCCTTCCGCCGCAGAAATTGCCGCGGCGAAAAAGGATAAGGATGCAACCAATGCGATGATTGCACGCATTGAAGCTTCGCTTGCTTCTAGCCGCACCGAATTGGTTCAGGCTGAAACTACGGCAGCCGAAGCCCAAGAGTCCCTGCTGAGTGCTGGCGAAGAGCGCGATCTGCGTACCGCCGAGGCAGAGCAGGCGGTCAAGCAGCTGGAATACGCCAAGCAGTACCTCGACCAGAGCCAAGCTGATCTCGGCGCCATCGCATCGGATATCTACCGCAACGGCGCCGGCAATTCGACATTGGGTGTTCTGCTCAACAGCAATGACTCCAACGATCTCTTCTACAAGGCAGCAACCATTGACACCCTGAGCCAGCAGCAGGTTCAGTCGGTGAACTCGGCTACCGAAGCCAAGGCATTGGTTTCCGCTTGGCAGTCCTACGCTGATGCCGCGCAGACCGCAGCCCAGGAAGCCACGGCAAACTTCGACAAGGCTGCAACCACCGCGAATACCACCCTCGCTTCCTACCAGGACTCGGTGAAGCCAGAGCAAGATCTCCGCGATGAGCTCATTGGCAACCTTGCAAAGCTGAAGGACCAGGACGAGGCAAAGGTTCGCACTGAAGTCCAGAAGCAGGAAGACGCGCAGCAGGAAGCGAAGCTTCAAGAGACCATCAGCGCAAGCGCCGCCACCGCTGTTGAACCTAGTGAATCGGCTGCGGAAATCAAGCCTCTCTCGGTCGAGAAGCCGCAGGAGCTCGAAGTTGATGAATCGACTGCAAAGCCGACCGTCAAGCCAAAGACCGAGGCCAACTCCGTCGATAACCCCGCATCGGCCGCACCTGATTATGCCGAAGTAGAGTCGAAGGAAACTGAGGCCCCTAAGGACACCGAAGCTCCGAAGGAGGCCGAGAAGCCAAAGGAATCCGAGGCTCCAAAGGAAACTCAGGCCCCTAAGGAAACCCCAAAGCCAAAGAAGACCGAAGCTCCAAAGGAAACCCAGAAGCCGAAGAAGACCGAGGCCCCAAAGCCAAAGAAGACCGAAGCTCCAAAGGAAACCCAGAAGCCGAAGAAGACCGAGGCCCCAAAGCCAAAGAAGACTGAAGCTCCAAAGAAGACTCAGGCTCCGAAGGAAGAAGCCGAGATTGCTCCACAGAGCAGCCGAAGCTACGGTGCAGCCATTTCGTGGGCGCTGAAGACTGCCGACGACCCTAGCAAGTACTACGTCTACGGCGGCAACGGTCCAAATGCATTTGACTGCTCCAGCTTCACGCAGCGCGCATTCGGCCAGTCGGGCATCAGCCTCCCACGTACCTCAACCCAGCAGTTCTTCTCGGCTCCGCAGTACGTATCGCTGAACGAACTGCGTCCCGGCGATCTGGTCTTCTCCAGCTCCAACGGCGGTTCCTCGTTCTACCACGTTGCAATTTACATCGGCAATGGCCAGGTAGTGCATGCCCGCAACCCAAGCGTCGGCATCTCCACCACGCCTTTGAGCTGGGTCAACAACATCTACCCAAAGGCTGCACGCTACTAAGCTGCAAAACCTATGGCCCGCCTTGGCGGGCCATAGGTTTTTAAGATCGCTCACCGCCATGCCGGCGGCGGGGCTTCTGTACAAGTGAAGGACCGGACCAGTTCAACTGGTCCGGCCCTTCGCCCTTACTGCTCCTGTGCCCGCGTATCGAAGTTCTTTCGATCAGCTAGGCGTGGATCGTCCGAGTCGGGAACAACCATCACCGGGCCCTTGGAGTGGTGCAGCACGCCCTGGGAGGTGGAGCCGAGCAGCATCCCGGCGAATCCGCCGCGGCCGCGCGATCCTGTCACGGTAAGCACTGCGTGCTCAGATTCACGGATCAGCACCTCAACCGGCGGGCCGCTGACAACGTCGGTTTCCAGCTTCAAATTCGGGTAGTGCGAGGTCAGCCAGGCGACGCCGACGCTCATCTGGTAGCGGACGTCCTCCAGCACTGCTTCCTGGTCCACCGTGGCAGGCATCCACGCCAACGCCGCTCCCACCGGAGCCACCGCGCAGATCAGCCGCAGCGTCAACCCGCTGGCAACCGCGGCATCGGCCGCGGCAAGCACTGCCGCACGAGCTCGATCGGAACCGTCGACGCCAACGACGATCGCCTTGCGGTCGGCCGCTGCGGCGGCCTCCGCGTCACCCTCCTGCTCCTTGGCCATGGACAGCGGCACAACCACCGTCGGGCACTTTGCGTGGGCCGGCAGTGCCGAGGACACCGAGCCGAGCAGGCGGCCGACGAAGCCGCCGCGGCCGCGGGTACCCACGACTACTAGGTCCGCATCCTTGCTGAGGTCCAACAGGACGCCCGATGGATCGCCAGATTCGATATAGGTGCGGATCGTCGCCTTGCTGCCCTCAAGATCTGCACGGGCTTGACGGACGATGTCCTCTGCCCCGCCGCGGATCAAATCATCATCCAAGGTCGAGTATCCTGCATCCATAGACGAGGCCGCGAAGACGGGAATGGTGTAGGCCGAGACGATATTCAGCACGCTTCCGCGACGCACCGCTTCACGCTCGGCCCAGCGCAGTGCACACTTGCTCTGCTGGGATCCATCAACGCCAACGACAATACCTTCAATTTTTTCAGCTGCGACTGGTGCTTCGCCACTCATCTGACTCGCTCCTCAACTATTTTCGGTTATTTTCGGGGCGTGATCCCCCTTACACCCAATGTACTCGTTGGCGCGCCGGTATGTGAGTTGGGTCTAAAGATTTCACGCAGAGCCTACTCAGGGCAAAGATCTATATGAGAATGAGCGCAAAAGCACCTAGAATTTTTCTATGCCCTCCTCCACTAAAAGCGCGCCACCGATTAGTATGCGCGAACGCATTGACCGCTACTTTATGATCTCGGAGCGACGCTCCACTTTCTCCACCGAACTGCGCGGCGGCATCGCCACGTTCTTCGCCATGAGCTACATCGTGGTTCTGAATCCACTGGTGCTTTCCGGTGCCGACGCTTCCGGTGGCGAGCTGGGCATCCAGCGCGTTGCAGCGGTGACGGCGTTGGTCTCCGGCATCTTGACCATCATCATGGGCATCTGGGCTCGCAGCCCCTTTGCCATGGCCACGGGCCTTGGTGTGAATGCCTTCGTGGCCATCACCGTTGCCACGAACCCGGAACTCACCTGGGCCGACGTCATGGGACTGGTGGTCATCGCCGGCATCGTGATGTTCATCTTGGTGCTCACGGGCTTTAGAACAGCCGTGTTCAACGCGGTGCCGGCCGGACTGAAAACCGCCATCGTTGTGGGCATCGGCATGTTCATCGCGCTGATCGGTCTGGTCAACGCGGGATTCGTACAGCGCATCCCGGATGCGGCCCACACCACCGTTCCCGTGGGTCTGGGCTTCGACGGCCGACTGATGGGCTGGCCGATTCTGGTCTTCGTCATCGGCCTGCTGCTGACCATGGCACTGGTGGTCCGCAAGGTCAAGGGTGCAATCCTCATCGGCATCGTCGTCTCCGCCATCGTTGCGAACATCTTCGAGGCTGTTTTCCACGTCAGCGAGTCTCAGGCCAACGGCTGGTCGCTGGTGGTTCCTTCGATGCCAAGCTGGCACCTGCCCGACCTGTCGTTGATCGGCGACGTCAACCTGTTCGGCGCCTTCGCCAAGCTCGGCCCTACGGCTGCTTCGCTGTTGGCCTTCGTAATCCTGCTGTCGATCTTCTTCGACGCCATGGGCACCATGGTGGGCCTGGCTGCCGAGGCTGACCTGGTCGATGAGAACGACCAGATCCCCAACGTTGACAAGGTCCTGCTGGTGGATGCCGCGGGCGCCATCGTTGGCGGCGGTACCTCGAGCTCCTCCGCTCAAATCTTCGTTGAATCCGGCGCAGGCATCGGCGAAGGCGCCCGCACCGGCCTGGCTTCGGTGTTCACCGGCCTGCTGATGATCGTTGCGATGTTCCTCAGCCCGCTGATCTACCTCGTTCCTTTCGAGGCGGTGGCTCCTGCGCTGGTGGTCGTCGGTTTCATGATGATCACCCAGATCACCAAGATCGACTGGAACGACTGGGGTGTGGCACTGCCTGCATTCTTGACCTTCACCCTGATGCCGTTCACCTACTCGATCGCGAACGGCATCGGCGCTGGCTTCATCTCCTATGTCTTCATCCGCGCCACCCAGGGCCGTGCGAAGGAAGTCCACCCGCTGATGTGGGTTGTGGCAGCTGCCTTCGTCCTGTTCTTCGGCATCGGTCTGATCGAGGACTGGACCGGCGTCGCCTAAGCACGCTTCAACCTGCTCAAAGCGGCCTGCACCCCTGGGTGCGGGCTGCTTTGTGTATAGCATGGGATCATGTCTGAACAGCACAGCGCAGGAACGTGGATCCAAGTCGCAGCGGGTTTGAAGAACCCGCAGATGCGGCGCGTATTGGGGCAGGTGCTGGCCGGCGGCACCGCTGAAATCGATGCCAGAGCCAAACAAACCGCCAAGGCGCTGCAGCGCTGGGCCGACATTGGGCTGCTGGCCCAAAACGAGGCTGGAACTTGGCAGGTCAACGAGCAGCTGCTGAGCGATACCCTATCAGCGGCGGGCGAAGCAAAGGCCGACCGCAGCGGAATCCTGCGCTTCTTCGACGGCCCTCAACTGCACACGCTGCCGTCCAAGCCGGCCGACCGGCGCGAGGTGCTGCTGTACGTGCGCAATGCCGTCATCGCCCCGGGGCAGACACTGCGCGAGGATCAGCTCAATGAACGCATAATCGTGTTCCATCCGGATACTGCGCTGATCCGCCGCTATTTGGTGGACCATGGACTGCTGCTCAGGACGGCCGACGGCTCAAGCTACCAGTTGGGTTCAGATTAGTCGACGATCGGTGCTGCGTCGCCGGCAAAGCGGGCGACGGCCGCACCTGAAACCAGCTGCGCTGGCAGCGGTGCCGTGCGCAGGCTCCGTTCAAAGGCCGGGCCGAGTGCCAGCGGTTCGTCGCTGGCAAGGAAGACGATGTTGCCATAGCGCCGCCCCTTGAGCATGGGTGGATCGGCGATCAGGGCTACATGCTCGAACACCGACAGCAGCGTGGCCGCCTCGGCCTTGGCGCCGGCCAGGTCCGCGGTGTCCCCGCAGTTCATGACGTAGACGCCGCCGGCATCCAGCACTCGCTGCGCCTGCCGCGCATAGTCGACGGTGGTTAGCTGGCGCGGCGTAGTGCTGCCGGCGAACACGTCGCGGATGACGACGTCACGGCTGTCATCGCTCAGCGTCGGAAGCACCTGGCCCGCGTCCCCAACACGCAAACGGACCAGCGGTGCGCGGGGTACCTCGAAGTTGGTGCGCACCAGCTCGGCGAGCTTTGCATCCAGCTCCACCACTACCTGACGCGCATTTTCATATGTCGCGGCCACCCACCGTGCCATGGAGCATCCGCCGCCGCCTAGGTGCAGCACACGCAGCTTGCGCGCCCGGCCATCGAAATCTTCGGCCGGGAAGCCAATGGCGAAGATGGGTTCCATCCAGCGCATATATTCGAAGTCAAGGTACGTGGGGTCGTCTAGGTCAACGTGTGAGGAAGGCACGCCGTTGACCTTGAGGATATAACGGTTCGCTCCATAGGGATCGGCTTCTATCTCGGCAGTACCGGTATCAATCGGATAGCTTCCCACCAGCGAAGTTTTGGTGTCTTTAGCCATTGCGGCGCACCATCCGCAGCTCGGTCAGGCCCCGCCAGGAACCGGTGAGTTCTTCACTGGTTCCATCGAATTCGAAACCGTGCTTGCGATAGAACGCAATGGCCCGGTCGTTGCCTTCAAGCACCCACAACAAAGCAGGGCGCTGGCCAAGCACCACATCCAATAAATGCCCTCCAAGACCGCTGCCATAGTGGTCTTCGAGGATGTACAGCATGCCCAGTTCGATGTCGACGCCCGCGTCTTGGTCTTCATCAATGCTCGGCGTCCCACCGGCAAGGCCGATAATCTCGCCAGAGGTGTTCTCGGCGATGATGAACTGGGCGCCGGAGGCCAGTCCCCGTTCCCACCACGCAACTTGCGCTTCCAGCTGCTGTTCGTGGAAGAGGAAGAAGTCCTCGTCTCGGAAGTTCTTATAGGCTTGTCGCCACGCTTCCAGTTTCATTTCGAGGGCCGGGCGTACATCCTCGAGGCTCGCCACGCGGATCCGATAGTCGTTCAATTCAGGCACTTAACTAGCCTACGGCAGGGCGGTAACTGGCACCGCCAACGCCCCACCCCTCCTACTAAAGTACGATTGCGGCCTTACCCGTTCTTTGAAAAAATAAATCAATTACCTGCAAAAGACTGAGTGAAAGGAAGCTTCGGGTTGCTTCGAAACCAAATCTTTGCGAGCCTCACAGCTTCCGTCATCGCTGGTCTCACCATCGTCGTCAGTCTGTCTCCAAGCTTCTGGGTGATCCTGCTCGGCAGCCTATTGTTGGTCATCGGATTCAGCGTGCTGGCCAAACTTGACCGCGCGTGGGGTCCAACCGATTCCGGGACCTACCACTATGTCTTTCCGATGGTCCTCGGTCCAACCATCGGTGGTTTGCTACGCGGCGGCGACTATGCCGGTTGGTTGGGAATCCCAGTTGGACTCTTATGCGGAGCCGCGGCCTACTTGCTCATCATAAAATCCCCTCCCTTCGCTGACGGTGAGTCAGACCCGGGAGAGGATTTACTTGAAAGTTCGCACAGAACTTCCCACTACTAATTACAGGACTCTAGCTAGGGCGAAGCCATCCCACCCCTTTGAGCCGACGGTTTGCAGCGCGGTTGCCGAAACCTGTTGCGAATCGCGCAGCCAGAGCAGCGCTTCCTGAGTCCCTCGGATATCTGCTTCCTGCAGCCCATGCTGCGACGGATCGTCAAGAATTTTTCCTGCCCGAATGACGTTGTCCACGACTAACACAGTCCCCGGCCTGGAAAGCTTTAATGCGCGTTGCAGATAAGCCACGTTGTTGCGTTTATCTGCGTCGATAAAGATCAGGTCGAAGGGCTTTGTCCGAGAATCAACGAGTGCATCGAGGGTTCCCACCGCCTCCCCCAACCGGATTTCGACACGGCTTGAGAGGCCTGCCCGCTGCAGGTTCTCCCTCGCCACCGATGCGTGCAGCGGCTCAACTTCACAGCTGACGACGTGTCCGTTCGCGCCCACTCCTCGAGCGAGCCAACTGGTGGAGTAGCCGCCAAGTGTTCCAACTTCCAGAACGCTGCTGGCGCCGCTGATTTCTACCAGCAACTGCAGAAACTTTCCCTGTGCGGTGCTGATTTCGATACGCGGCAATCCCGCATTGTGTGCGTGTTCACGACCGGCCTCCAGCTCAGGTACTTCCAAACCGAGAGCTGAGTTCAGGTAGGCGTCGACTGCCGGACTTTCATGGTCTGCCAAATGATGGATCATGATTCCTGATTCTCCTCACTATTCTCGATAGCCTGCTGTTGCCATTTAGCTCCTCCCACCAGCGTTGGCACCGGTTTCAGTCATGGCAAAGTTCTGGTTTAAAGAGAAACGAGAATCGGATTAGGACACGGCCGGAACCGCTCCTCCTTCGCCCCTCGTTTCCGATGGACACAGGTTATCCAATTTCAGATTACGTCCGTTCTCTGAACAAAGGCAGTGAGTTTTTCTCGACAGCCTTATGTTTCAGCTCCCGGCAATTTCGTGATGACGTCGTCCCAATCCAATCAACGCAGCAGCACGAATCATCGCACCGCTGGAACTAGATTCTTGTCGCTTGAGAAATGAGCCGGTCAAAGAGGCGATTGGGGAGGATTTTGCTCAAGGCGATCATTGGGGCGGAACCGATTCCCACCGCATAGCGGGTACGAGGTTTGTCGGCGCTGGCCGCCTTGACGATGGTTCGCGCAACGACCTCCGGTTCCGAGGCCAACCTATAGCCAGGCTTGGAACTGGCATCCAGAGTGGACGCCATGCCAGCGGCAAGCTTGCTGTATGGACCATCGCCAGATGTCTGCCTCAGATGCTTGGCTGCGATAGTCCCCCATTCGCTGCGAATGCCACCCGGCTCTATCAGAACTACGTCGATACCGAACTGCCTGAGTTCCAATCGCATTGCGTCGCTGAGTCCTTCCACGGCGTACTTGCTGGCGTGGTACCAGGAGCCCAGTGGAGTCGAGAATCTGCCTCCCATTGAACTGATGTTGATAATGGTTCCCGTCCCCTGCCTGCGCATATGAGGCAGCACTAGCTGCGTCATCCGGGCCAGGCCCAGAACATTAACGTCGAGCTGCGATTGAGCTTCGCTCAGTGGCACTTCTTCCAAGGCGCCATAGGATCCATACCCCGCATTGTTGACCAACACATCGATGCGCCCCTGTTCATCCAAAATTGTCGCGACAACATCCCGAGCCGACTCTTGATCGGTGACATCTAGTTCAAGGGTCCTAATTCCCGAATGCGAAAGTGCTTCCATTCTCTCTACGCGTCGGGCCGCTGCGTAGACGGTGAATCCAGCTTCCTTGAGCTGCTTCGCTGCGATTTCGCCGATGCCCGAGGATCCTCCGGTAACGAGTGCAACCTTTGCTTCCATGATTTTTCCCACCTCCTTGACGATGGTTCGCTGCCTATCAGCAGGATGCTTCGCTGTGTAGTGCGGCGAGCTCAATTTTGCTCGGATTTTGGCACGGCAATTGAGCTAGCCGCTAATTGGCTACATAAACCTGCCGCCGGTCCACATCATCACGCTCGGCGAGGTCCAACAGCGCGTTGGCCATGTCAGGGGCGGTGATCTGCCATCCATTCTTCAGCGGACCTTCGGCGCTGAAGCGGTAGCCGTTTTTGGGAACCGCAGCGGTGATGCGGGGCGATCTCACCGAGGTCCACCGCACGCCGCTCTCCCAGAGCACGACGTCCATACGCCGCATGTCATCGTAGGTGGCGCCCAGAAATTTCTGCAGCAGCGGAAATACAACGCAGCGTTTCAACCAGCCCTTCGTTGACCACTGATCGACAACCTCCGAAGAAATCACGATAAGCCGGCTCACGTCGTGCTCGTTCATGCCCGCAATGAGATTTCGCGTTCCTTGGGAGTACAGGGTCGTAGGTTCCTTGGATGTTCCAATCCCGACGCAGCTGATGACCGAATCAACGCCGGAGAGCAGCGGGCTAATGGCTTCGAGGTTCAGAATGCTGGCGGTTTCGATGCGCAGGTCCTGGTGCTGGATGCTCAGCCCTTGCGTATTGCGGGCGACCGCAATCACCTCGTGGCCGCGCTCTAGTGCTTGTTCCACGACGAGACGCCCAACCATGCCAGTTGCGCCCGGTACCAAGATCCGCATTGTTCTCCTCGCTCCATGTCTCTATTCAGAATGCTAGCGGTGAACGTAACCTCATTGGGGTCAACGGCAGGAAGATCAGAATCTGCACAGATCAACCCCGAACCGCAACGGCGTGGGCTGCGCCAGAAAATAGTGCAGTCCACGCCGCCATCCGGGAAACGCTACTTGGAGATTCGCACGAGGACCTTGCCTCGAACGTGGCCTTCAGCCACCATGTCCTGGGCCTTGGCGATGTCGGCCAGTTCAAATTCTGCGGCGATCGGAACGCTGACTTTTCCAGAGTCGACGGCCTCGACAACCTGATCCAAGGCCCCTTCGAAGCCTGGTTCGGTTCCCAACACGAGGATGCCGCCGCCCTGCGCCACTGCCGGATCAACCAGGGTCACTACCTTGGATGCATCCCCGGTCAGGCGCTGCAACGCTTCGAATTTTCCCCCGGTGGACAGATCAAATGCGGCGGCGTAGGTTTCGCCGCCTGCCGCGGCGAGAGCCTCGGCCTCCCAGTCCCCCGCATAGTCGATCGCGGTTGCACCTAGGGAGGCCAGATACTCCTGGTTGCGCGCCGAGGCAGTGGCCACGACCTTCGCACCGTTTGCCAGCGCCAGCTGAGTCAGGAACGTACCAACTCCACCGGTAGCTCCGTCGACGAAGATCAGATCGCCATCGCCCACATTGGCCAGGCCCAGCGCACGCACCGCAGTGCTACCTCCTACGCCGATGGTGGAAGCCAGCTTCAATTCCAGAGATACCGGCACCTTGGTCAAGGCAGCCGCGTAAGTGCTGACATACTCTGCGGCGGAGCCGCCAGGCGCCATGCCCGCCACACGGTCTCCAACATTCAGGCCGTCCACGTACTCCCCCACGGCGTCAATGACGCCGGACAGATCCATTCCTGTGATGGCAGGCTGTTCAAGTTCTGCAGCCTCCCTCAGTACGCCCGAACGGTACTTGATATCCACCGGATTGACGCTCGTGTAGTCAACACGAACTCGGACCATGCCGGGCCCTGGCTCCGGCCATGGCTGGTCCACGATTTCGAGGACACTGCTGTCTCCGAACCGGCGATAGATGGCTGCCTGTGGCATAAATTCACACCTTTGACTTTCAGTGATTCTGGGATGAGCCAGATCTATGTGGAAGAAATATTCCACATACTCTACGCTTGAGTGGTGATCAACGCCAACCGTCAGCAGTCCACCGCCCAGCGTCCGTTGCGCGCAGACGCAGCAAAGAACAAGCAGATCATTCTTGACACCGCGAGCCAGCTTTTTGCCCGCCAAGGCATGGAAGTAACCCTCGAGCAGATTGCGTCCGAAGCCGGACTGGGCGTGGGCACCGTCTATCGGCGGTTCCCCACTCTTGACGCACTAATCGACGAACTTTTCGGAGAACGTTTCAGCCAGTGGGCCATCAGAGTTAAGAATCTGGAAGCAATGGGCGAAACCGATCCATGGGGAGCTTTCGAGGCCTACTTATACGATCTTGCAGAAGCCCAAGGATGCGATGCGGCGTTCGCGCAACTGCTGGTTGAACCCTTGGACGGTTCATGCAGATTCGGTGAGCTGCACGCGCAGACCATCCGCGGTGCGCAGCGAATACTCGCCCTCGCTAGGGACGCCGAAGTGGTCCGAGCAGACCTGGACAACGAATACTTGCTGCATATTCAGCTGGCGATCCTGGGCGTTGCTGGAGTAAGTAGCTCCTTGGGCAGTTCGGCCGCAAAATCACTGGTTAAAATCGTCGTGGCAGGTTGTAAACCACAGCCCAAAGATTCGCCAATATTGCCGCCGCCCACCCTCAAAGAACGAACCTGCTGGCAGCACCTGATTCAAAACTAAAAGAGGCACCAGCGGTTCGCCACCACTCAGCTGATGCCCTAAATTGATAGGAAATCTAGACGGCTGATGTTTGACCAAAGTGTGAAGTTTTCGAAGCTGTAAACTCCGCTGTTTCACAGTCATCTGCAGCAAATTATGGACACTTCTAATCGGTCATTCCGGGTGCGTCAGGCGGACTGTCGGTGCATCATGCTCATTCCAGCGAAATAGCACCAGATGCCACAGACCGGGTTTGGTTCGGGATGGATCAATAATCCCGTTGGCGCCCACATCGATCAGCCGATCTCGGACCAACCACGAACTGGGAATTCCACCCCGGGCAACAACATCCTGCCAAGGTGCGATGGCATCCTCGAGATCAATGCCAATCTTCGACAATGCTTGTACATCACGCAGGTCAATAATTCTCGACGCTGCAACATCCATCTGGAGCGTTTGGAGCTCAGCCGATCGTGCATTTTTGTGCGCGGTCATTGCGGCCTCAACCCCTGCTAGGGACGAGCTTAGGTAAAGCGTCGGCTGTTCCGCGCGGGAATATCGCCCGGCCGCTCTAGAGCCAGATAATGCATATGTGCGATAGTTCGGATCTACCGCACGAAAGAACGTTCCACGCACTGCGGGAGCGAAGATGAAATCATCTATTTTCAAGGCCACAACTTTCAGCAGATCTCGAGTTCTTCGTTCCATGGGAAAATTGCACCTAGGTACCCTCACCAAGGTACGACACCAGCTGCTCCAGCGTCGTTTCATGACCATTGCGATTCCCATCAATCATTTCGCGTCCAATGAATGAAACAACTTGGCAGGTTATAGAAACTGCGATGCCGCCTTCACGTTGCGTGAAATCCCAAGTCACCAAGGATGAAGATAGCGTGCACCCGCCGTCCCTGACCGTTTCTGTATAAACGATGAGCTCCCCCCGAACAATCTTCACATACTCTAATTGAACGCAATAGCGTAGCGAGTCGGCGGGGCCGCAGCGATAGCGGTCCTGTCCGCCTTCATAGAATCTTGATTCTTCATAAATGATCGAGTCACCGTCGGGAACACCCCAGATGGCACGCCGAGACGTATCTTCGTAGGCATCCCAAATTTCGCTTATTGGAACATTGACCAGCTGGCTTGCATGGATCGTGTCATGGACAATTTTGGCGTCGGAAACCATATGCGTCCCCTCACTGCGTCATCTCTGAAATCTCGAGGCTTGGCTCCTTGTTCACGACCAACTGTGGCATAGCTACGCAGGTTACCCAAGGGCTCAGCCTTTAGAGAGTGAGAATGTACGCCTCGAGATCATTTCGCTGGATACCAGCACGCCGTAATCCGATTTACCCTCGTAATACAGAAAAATCACCTGCTGGCCAGCATGCCAACGCAGGTGATCTTTCTGGACGTGGTGTTTTCACACCGCCACTGGGATACTATTCCGACTCTTCGATGGCCTTTTCAAGGCGCTCGATTTTACCGTCGATCTCGCCGGTGTAGCCCGGGCGGATATCTGCCTTCAGGACCAAGGCAACGCGCGAGCCAAACTTTCCGGCGGCGAATGTGGCACGTTTGACCACGTCCATAACTTCATCCCATTCACCTTCAATCTCGGTGAACATGGAGCTGGTGCGGTTGGGCAGGCCGGATTCGCGGACGATCTTCACTGCTTCGGCCACAGCGTCATGCACCGAGCCATCTGGGTTGTCATTGCTGGGTGCTACAGAAAAAGCTACGATCATGCTTCAACTTTCCCACCGTCGATCTGGTTTTTCCAATGTGTTGCGCCCTATCCGAAACTTCCGGGCGGGGCTATGGTGAAAACAGGCAGGAGCAGCTGATCGCTTCGTCGTGCACGGCCGCCCCCGCCAGGCAGAATCAGGTACTGCTCTCAAAGGAAGGATCAACACAATGACTCACGAACAGCGCGTCCTCAGGCGGCAGAAGATCCTCGTATTGCTTCTTCTGATTCTCACCATTGCATCTTTTGCGGTGTCACAAATCGGTGCACTGGCCAGCGTTGCAGGAATCTTTGCGGCGGTGGCAGTCATTTGTCTGTTGACGATTCTTGTCATCGCCATCAACGGATTCTGGCGTACCACCCGACCGACCCACTAAGGCCGCTTAAAAATCTGCATCCCGCCTCGAAGGAGACGGGATGCAGCCGCGGTTCAGGCGGCAAGGCCGGTCGCGCGCAACGCGATGGCGGCCAATGCTCCGACGATCACCACCACCAGATATGGCGCCTTGAAAATCAGGGCAACAATGGCTGCGCCCAAGGCTCCGATGCGCGCATCGATCACCAGCTGCTGCCCGCTGGTCACCGCGTTGACGGTGACCAGGGAAGCAAGCAGTGCAATGGTCAGCGTGGCAGCCACATGAGACATCGTGGGCGAGTCCAGAACCTTGCGTGGAACGAAGTAGCCGCAGAGCTTCACAGCGTAGGCCGTAAGGCAGGCTGCGAGGATCCACCAACTGAGTTCACTCATGGCTTCTCCCTTTCATCCACATTCACGCTTTGCAAGTCCCCGTGTTCCGTGGCGGACGGCGCTCGCTTGGCGGTGAATACCGCGTACAACGCCGCACAGGCTGCGGTGATCAAGATCGGCAGGCCCGGCGCCGTCAACGGTACGGCGATGGCGGTGACCACCGCCGCAGCCAAGGCAATGAGTACCGGTTCGGTCGCTTTGAGCCTTGGCCACAGCAGCCCGATGAACGCCGCCACCGCCGCCCCGTCCAGGCCCCAGGCGGCGGGGTCTCCCATCCGTTCGCCGAGCAGTGCGCCGACGAGCGTGAACAGGTTCCACAGCACGTAAACGCCAACGCCAGCGGTGAAGAAGCCGCGCTTCTTCTCTGCTATGTCCGACTGCCCCAGGCTCACCGCGGTGGACTCGTCGATGGTTACCTGCGCCATCCACGGAACCCACCTTGGGGTGGGCCGCAGGGTCTGCTTGATCTGCATCCCGTAAACGGCATTGCGGATGCCCAGCAGCGAGGCGGCGGAGAACGCCGCCGAGGCAGCTCCTCCGCCGGAGATCACGCCGATGAAGGCAAACTGGGATCCGCCGGTGAACATCAGCGCACTCAGTGCGACCGTCTGCCAGAGATTCAGGCCCGCGGCGATGGACAGCGCTCCGAAGGAGATTCCATAAAGACCCGTGGCAATGGCGATGGACAGGCCCATCTTGGTTGCCGGAGTCAGCCATTTAGCCTGCGTGGCGGGCATCGTACCTTACCTTGTACACTCCACGCTTGACCTTGGCTTCGCCGATGACGACGTCGGCCAGCTGATTCACGTTGTTGACGTGGGTGCCGCCGCAGGGCTCTGCGTTGACTCCCTCGATGGTGACCGTGCGGACTCCCCGCTCGTCCATGACGGCGCTGACCGCTCCGCCGTTGGCGATCAGTTCGTTCACTCGCTCCTGCAGCCAAGCCTTGGCTGCGGCGCGTTCAGCGTCATCTCCCAGCGGCAGGTCGACGCTGGCTGGGTCGAAGTCCAGGCGCGACTGGCCCGGGAAGTGCGAGTGACCCTTGTGCTGCCATCCGCGGTCTTCCCCTGCGAAGCCAAGGATGTGACCTGCGGTGTGCAGGGCCGCGTTGAGTAGGCGTGACTCTTCATCCACTGCGCAGGAGGCTGCATCCCCGACTGCCAGATCTGCGGCGCCGTGCAGGATCACCAGTCCGTCCTCGTTGCGGCCGACGTTGACTTCTTCGCCGTTGATGGTTCCCTTGTCTTCAAGCTGTCCGCCGCCGCGGGGATGGAAGATGTTGGGGCTCACTGCCACCCATGCTCCGTCCTCGTCGGTGCCGGCGGCGATCACGGTGGCTTCCGCAGTGAAGCGGTAGGTGTCCTCCAGGTACAGGTTGTCCTGGGTCGCGGTTGAGGTGCTCATGATAGTTAGTTCAGTTCCAGTTCTCTACGTAATTCTGCCGGCCGGTTGCTGGTCAGCTGACCAACGCCGAGCTTTGTCAGGTATAGCGCGTCGGCCGGGCGGTCAACGGTCCAGATTCGTGCCTTGAGCCCCTGTCCCAGCCACTGTCGCACTAGATGCTCATTGGCGCGGGTCCAGGCAACACCGGGTCCGATGATTCCGGCTCCTCCGGCATTGATCAGCTCTATGCCTTCGGCCACCGATCGATACAAGACCTCGTAGACCGCCGCTCTCCCCACTTGACCAGTGGAGAGAAGTTCCTCTACCCATTCTCCATCAACTTCGGTGATCAGTTGGCACAGTAGGTCCTTATTGACCGTGCGTGCAAGGTAGCGCAGCGATTCAGGTTCGAAGCTCATCAGCGTGACCGAGATCTGAGCATTTCTTCCCGCCAGGCCCGTCTGCGGGTCGAAGTTGAAGTCATGCAGTACCTTCAGGACGCCGTCTTCCAGCAGGTGGCCAAAGGGGCTTGGATGTTTGATTTCCACCGCGAGCCCGATGCTCACGCCTCGAGTGTCGATGAGGTGGAGCAGTTCCGCTAGGCTCAGCAGCTGCTCGTTGTCCCTGCCATATTGTTCGGGGATCACCGATGGAACTACATTGGTGAAATCCAAGGCTTTGAGTTCTTCGAGTGTTCGGGAGGCGACCAGCCCCGTTGAATCTGAGGTGCGGTCTACGGTGGGGTCGTGGTGGCAGACGACGATCCCGTCCTTGCTCAGGTGGACGTCGCATTCAATTCCGTCAGCACCTTCATCGATGGCTTGAAGATAGGCGGCACGGGTGTTTTCAGAGAATTTGTGGGAGCTGCCGCGATGTGCGTAGAAGAGCGTGTCCATATCTCCTACGCTACGCGGTCAGTCCTTGAGCATGCGAGAAATTAGGGGTATGTCGATCCCGCTACTGTGATGGCTGCCGGTCGTAGGTAAGGAACAGTGCACCGCTCTCAGTCTGGTGCGTATCTCGCAATGTCCATGAGGTCGGCTCGAATTCTTTGCCAAACAGCGGAATACCGGACCCAATAGTCAGCGGAGCCAGTTTGAGGATAAGGCTGTCAATTTCTGGGTACAGGGTTCCGGCGATGCTTGACCCTCCTACCAGCCACAGGTCCTTGCCTTCATCCGCTTTGAGTTTCCGTACGGTCTCGAGCGGATCAGCATCGACGATCTCTACCTGCTCCGATGCCGGCAGGCTGTTGGAGAAGACAATATGCCGAAGGTGTTCAAAGGCGTCCACCACTCCAACCTCTAGTCCAATGCGGTAGCTTCGGCTTCCCTCGAGGACAGTATCAAAGTGCGTTCCTGCAGCTTCCACGCCGAGAGCAGTTCTCGCCCCTGTAGGTAGAATCTCAGGGTAGGTAGCCACCAGATATTGAAGGTAGTCGGCTGAAACAGGCCAGAAGCCATCGGGGCCTGTGGGATCGCCACCGTCTGGGCCGGCGATGAATCCGTCGAGGGTGGAAGCAACACAGTAAACGAGTCGGCGCATTTCCAGAGCCTAGCATTGAGTCTCGGATCCTGTCTTCCGAAACTACGGCTTAAACGGGTGAGGCTCCAACACACTGTGTTAGAGCCTCAAACCACATTAGGTTA
>NZ_JALDXV010000025.1:0-47669 GCF_032154645.1 Glutamicibacter sp.
GGTCGTGTCGAGCGCTTCAACGCCCGCTTCAAGGGCTTCGGCGGCAAGAAGTAATCACTTCGCCCCTCGCAAGCTTTCGCGGCGTGCCTCCACTCAGGTGGAGGCACGCCGCCGCTGCTTTAATGACAATGGGCCGCAGGACCCACATTTCGTTGAGAGATAGAATGACAACATGACGCATCATGGTGAATACAAGGTAGTCGGTGGCAAATTAGTCGTTGTAGATCTGGAAATCGACAACGGGGTGATAGTCAAGACTTCGTTGAACGGGGACTTCTTCCTTGAACCGGATGACGCGCTAGATGATCTCAACTCGGCCATCAACGGACTTCCCAGCGATGCTACTCATTCGACTATTCGCGATGCAGTCACAGCCAACCTGCGCGAAGGAGCCGTCATGTTCGGTTTCGATGCCGACGCTGTGGCCCGCGTAGTGCGCCGCGCATTAGGTCATGCGACTAAATGGGGAGACCATGAGTGGGAAATTCTTGGCCCCGAAATCATTCCGGTAGCTGAACAAGTCGCGCTTGACGAGGTGCTTACCCGGCAGATCGCCAAGGGATTGCGCAAACCCAGCATCCGCTTCTGGGATTGGGATGAAAGTGCAGTGGTCATCGGATCGTTCCAATCACTGAAAAACGAAGTCGACATGGAACAGGCCACCAAGCATGGAATCAAGGTAGTACGCCGAATTTCCGGAGGCGGGGCGATGTTCATGGAAGCGGGAAACTGCATCACCTACTCGCTCTACGCTCCTGAGTCCTTGGTTGATGGAATGAGCTTTGCTGACTCTTATCCCTTCCTCGACGAATGGGTCATGCAGGCCTTGGCAAAGATCGGCATCAATGCCCACTACAAGCCGCTGAATGACATCGCTACCGATGCCGGCAAGATCGGCGGCGCAGCCCAAAAGCGACTGGCCAATGGCGCCATGCTGCACCACGTCACGATGAGCTATGACATCGACGCCGAAAAGATGACTCAAGTACTGCGCATCGGCCGTGAAAAGATCTCTGACAAGGGAATTACCTCTGCAGTGAAACGCGTTGATCCGCTCAAATCTCAGATTGAACTTGAACGACTAGACATCATCGAGGTAATGATGGATACCTTTGCAGAACGTACAGGAGCTACACGAGTGCAGCTTGACGACCAAGCTCGTGAGGCAGCCCGTGAACTGGCTGACACCAAGTTTAATACCGAAGCCTGGACCGCTCGCGTTCCGTAAATAACTGCTTGCGATACAAGAAGGCTCTGATCACCTGATACTGGTGCTCAGAGCCTTCTGTCATGCGTTGTTAGCGGCTGTTTCGGCTCAGCTGCTGCGCTGCGAGGGAACGCTGCAGTGAGGCGCGTTCTTCAAGCAAAATTCTCTTCAGGGCAGCGGGTGCACTTTCATGGCGTTCAAGCCACTTGTCGGCGCTGATCAACGCCGTATTCTCGGACACTGAACCTGCCAAATCTTGTGCCGCAGGGTAAAGGCCTTCAATTACGCGGGTGGAAAACTCCATGCTCATCGTTTCAAATACCGGCAAGATTGCGGCCCAGTATCGCTCTTCGAAGGGTGCCAGCAACGATGGTGAACCTAATACGAAGCCTGCAGCGGTGGCGGAAAGCGCATCATTGGACAGCGGTCCACGATCATCGCGCGCCATCAGTACAGTATCGAACGCAGCTTCCTTAACTGTGGCGTCTGGACGAGCCGCCAATGCAGTGCGAACCGCGTTGAGCGCAACACTGGTGGGGCTTGCGTTGGCTGTTTCATGCATCGCCGTTTCCGCAGTTGCATCGAGCCTGCCAGATGCGGCAACGGCGACATATGAATCCCAGAGCAATTGCTCATCCACTGGTACTTGATAAGAATTCTCACCGGCAATGAACGCGTCGACCACCTCATTGGCAACGCCAGCACGTGCAAGGCGTGCCAGTGTGCGGGCAGTGGTCATCTGCTGGTCGCTTCCTGGTTCGAAGGAAGTCAACCATCCGGTCAGCACTGTGGCAGCGCGCCGGCGCAATTGCTCGCGCCGTTCCGGTGCAGCATAGCGGGAAATGCTCAGCAGCAACTGGTCGGTAAGTACGGTAAAGACGCCGGCATCACCGACCGTCTGTGCATGATCGAGGATAGCGCTGATGTAACTCTGCGCATCCAGTGTCGCCGAACGTACCGCGTCCCAAAGGGACGCCCAGCAGGTGGCGCGAGGGAGGGAGTCGGTGAGTCCGGAGAGATTCTCGAGCAAGGTCGTCAGCGACGTTGGGTCGAATTCAATCAGGGCATAGGATTCGTCCCCGTCATTCGGCAAGATCAACGCCGGAGCCGGTTTGCCTACTAAGAAATCCAATGCGACGCTTTCGCCCGACAGCTCTACCGTCACAGCATCGGTGCGGTTTAGCCCTCCGTCAACCAGCGAATACGCTCCTACGCTGAGCACGTGTGGACGACGAATAGATTCCCCGGTCACTGGGTCGGTGCCGAACTGTACCAACGAGGCCGAGGTAATCGTTCCAGAATCGTCAGTGGTGTAGTCGACTCGCAGCTTCGGCACGCCACTGGACTTCAGCCAGGCCTGTGCCCACTGGCTCATATCGCGGCCACTGGCGGCTTCCAGCGCGTTGAGGAAGTCATCCAGCGAGGTGTTGCCATAGGCATGCTTGCGGAAGTAGGACCGGGCTGCGTCTCGGAACGCGTCGGCCCCGACGAATGCCGCCAATTGCTTCAGCACGCTGGCGCCCTTGGCATAGGTGATGCCGTCGAAGTTTTGATCGGCTGCCAGTAGGTCTGGGATGTCCGCCACGATGGGGTGGGTAGTAGGCATCTGATCGGCAACGTAGGCCCAGGCCTTGCGGCGAGCCGCAAAGGTGGTCCACGCTGTAGTGAAATCGGTGGCTTGGTCGTTGGCCAGCGTGCCGATGTAGTCGGCAAATGATTCCTTAAGCCAGAGATCATCCCACCACTTCATGGTGACCAGATCACCGAACCACATGTGAGCCATTTCGTGCATGATGGTATTCGCGCGCTGCTCATGCTGCGCTTCGGTGGCGTGCGAGGTGAAGACATAGCGTTCGGTGAAGGTGACCAGGCCAGGATTTTCCATCGCGCCCAGATTGTATTCGGGAACGAAGGCCGAGTCGTACTTGCCCCAAGGGTAGGGGTAGTCGAACAGCTCATGGAAGTAGTTCAGACCACGGCTGGTCAGTTCAAGTATTTCTTCACCGTCAAAATGCTCTGCCAGCGAAGCTCGGCAGGTTGCCGCCAGCTCAATGACAAGTTCTTCACCGTCGGCGAGTTCCTGGACATGCTCGCCCCTGACGACATGATATGGACCTGCCAGTACCGCAGTGATGTAGCTGGAGATTTGTGCGGTAGGGGAGCAGACTACGGTCTTGGTTCCATCGTCATGGAATACTTCATCCACGATCGGCTGGTTGCTGGCAAGATGCCACGCCGACGGGCCAGTCAGGCTGAAACGGTAGCTAGTCTTCAAATCCGGCTGTTCAAAGCAGGCGAAGACTCTACGGGCTTCTGAAGGCTCGAATTGCGTGTACAGATAAGTTTCGCCATCCTGCGGGTCGACGAAACGGTGCAAGCCCTCACCTGAACGTGAGTAGATGGCACGACCGGTCACGCGCACGGTGTTTGCCGCGTCGGTGAGCAATCCACTGAGATATATACGTGAGTCGAGCACCGACTCTTCGAGGTCAACTGGATTGCCGTTAACTAGAACTTCTTGTATCGATTCATGAATGAAATCAAGGAAAGTTTCTCCTGACGCGGAACTGAAATTCAGGGTAGTAACCGACGGGAAACTGGTTGCTTCCTGATCGGTGGCATTTGATAAGTCCAGCTGGACTTCGGCAAAGTGCCAGGTGATGTCCGCGGCGCGCAGCGCTGCTTCATCTCGTCGGAGATTTTCATTCGGTGCATAGCGTTCTAGTGTGTCCACCATCCCAGCTTAGCTGTGAAACGAATGTTTGAGACTAATACTCTCTGACTTTTTGTTGGATCGGAGGATTTCCGCCATCGAAATTGAAATTGGGTCGAAGTTTTCTTCTCGAATAGGCTAGGAGATTGAAACTAAACGAGCATATTTAGGGGAGCAGTCCATGGATACATTCATCAAGGGGCCATCGAAGCGCGATGTTGCAGGGATGAAGGCGGCCTTTGGCTCTGTCGCAACCGGCGACATCATTTCGGTGCTGTATAAGACTTCCCGATTTGGTAATTTCCTCATTACCGGCAAAGCACACGCCACGGTGTTGGACGATCTCATGGTTGGCGGTCTTAACGCCGCGGCAGCTGTTAAAAAGGCGAAGGGTGCTGACGGGGATGAAGTGAGCCAACGCCAACCGGATAAGGACGTGCGCGCCTTCCCGGCCGAATTCGACGGCGAGTTTGATCCAATTCCCGTTAAAACGAACGAGCTGCACCACGGCGATTTGGTAGTTGCCTCCTTCAACCAGGAGCCATATGGAGATTTTCTGGTGACCGGAGTGATTACCGAGGCAGAAAATGACCCCACTTACTTGATGGTCGGACCATGGATCGTACAAACAGACGAAGGTGCCGCCGACCGGTTGCTCGAAATTAAGCGTATTTTGGCCGGTGGAGAGCATGTTGCACCCGTTCCATCGCGACGCACCCGTGTAGAAGTTGCCGAGCTGGCTTAGCATAACTTCGCAGCCGGACAGGCAGAAGCCATGATTCCTTTGAGGGGCATTCGTGGCTTCTGCGCTTCGTGGTCATCAAAGGTGATGTAGGCTCGGGCCAAGCACCTAGTAGGAGGCCCCATGCGCCTGCATCATGTTCAGTTGTCTATGCATCGCGGAGAAGAAAGCCAAGCTCGAAGCTTCTATCAAGAAGCCTTGGGATTGGTCGAAGTCGCAAAACCAAAAGCATTAGCTGGTCGTGGAGGCTGCTGGTTCCGGTCAAATCCTGAGAACGCTGCGGTGGTGGAAATTCATTTGGGGGTTGAAGACGGTTTTGTCCCGTCAGCGAAGGCTCATCCTGCATTCGTTGTCGATTCGAGGGCTGAGCTAGACAATGTGGCGGCTCGCATCGTGAATCATGGCATGGAAGTGAATTGGGACGAAGAATTCACATTTGACGGCTTCACTCGTTTCCATTCCAAGGACCCGTTTGGAAACAGGTTGGAATTCCTCGCGCCGCTGCACGCATAATGCGTTCGAATGCCAATTCATTAATAATGATTCCCCGAAAAGTCAGGATGATCTCATTGGCTCAGGCAACACATTCTTCGGGGACCGGCACTCGGGTGAGGTGCTGAAGGTAATCTTCCACTGGTTTTGTGCCACTCTGAAACCCGAACGTCGCGAGCTTTAGCTCGGTCTTGAACAGTTGACTATGAACGATTTACCTCCCTGATGAGATTGGTCTTCCCAGTCGGCGACGAACCAAGCCAGCACTGTATATTCCGGGAGTAGGTGTACTGGCAACATCAAATGAAGAAAAGCTGAACGTAGAATTCACCGCATATCTAACTGCTGACGAGAACTTCTGGTCGGCGTTCCCAGAGGTCGAACCTAATCTTGTGGGGTTGCAAAGAGATGGGCTGAATCTTGGAGTAATGACCAACGGCAACCAAGAACAATGGCCATGAAGATTAAGCGGACCTGATTTGAGGAATCCTTGACGTGCTGGTGAGCCCGGAACAACTGGGTGTTGCTAAACTGTGGCAGGCCGCTGTCACGGGCCCTGCCATAGACAGGTATTGAACATGAATCGGTGCTCTTTGTAGCAGGCGATTATGAGGTCGACTATTACGGGACCCGCCGGCCGGTCTGAAATCTATCCAGCTTATACAGGTCGGTCCTGGCGAAGCATGGGCCCTGCCCAGCTTGGACTTGCTGTTAAGGATGAATTGCTTCCGCTGCAACTGTTGAGATTAAGCTGTCGCTCGCCAGGTTCATCTTGGTTCGTCTAATTCGAGCTCCACCAAGGTCATGCTTCGATTCCTGTTCAAGATCTTGAAGCCTTGGTCTAAAAAGCTGCTCAGTACCCCAGTGAACAACCCGGCGCTGTCTTTGGAAGTGATGGAAACATCGGTGGGGCGGGCCCGCAAGATGTGCGCACCGTTCTCTTTGGCATGCTCGATTGCCGCTTCCAGTAGAGCCTTGGAAATGCCTCGCCGTCGGAATTCTTCGCGGACCACAAAGCAGGTTGCAACCCATACATCCGCCGCCGATTGATGACCGCGCGGCTTGAACCGCGGATAGCGCTGGGCCGGTCCAACCTGCAGCCAGCCGGCGGGCTGGTCGGCGACATAGGCAATCAGTCCCGCTGGTATGCCTGTGGAGCAGACTTGCCCTTTAAGCGCTGCTTCATTGGCTCGGCCGCCCTGATTCCACTGCTGGTCGATGAAGTACTGGCACTTGCACCACGAGGGATCTCCCGAAGTTCCAAACACGGTGAGCATATCCTGCCAATGCTCATTTCGTGCAGGGAGTACACGAATTTCCATACTGTTAGCGCCTTCCTGTGCCAGACCTTCGGCACCCTATCGTGGATCGGATCGTTCGCGTAGCATCTGGGCAATCAGTACTAATGCCAATTATGAGGAAGGAAATTGCTGATGCCAACGATCAAGCGGATTGATCATGTAGGAATCACGGTGAAAGACCTAGAAGAAGCCATTGATTTCTTCCTGCTGTTGGGTCTGGAAGTTCAAGGGAGGATGGATGATTTTGAATCGGAATTCCTCGACACCGTCTGTGGTATGCCCGACTCAAAAACCAATATCGTGATGCTCGGTGTCCCAGACGGTGACGTTGGAATCGAGCTGTCGTGTTTTGACCGGCCCATTGGAGGTCCCGGCCAGCCGCAGGCGATGGCCAATGAAGCGGGTTTGCGGTCGGTGGCTTTTGAAGTCGACGATCTGCCAGGGCTGCTCATGGTTCTCGAAGAGCAGGAGTATCCGCTGGTCGGCGGCGTTGGAGAATACGAAGATGTTTGGAAAATGGCTTATGTGCGCGGGCCGGAAGGAATTATTGTCGCACTGGCCCAGCGGCTGGCTTCTACCAGCGACTAAAACCCCGTTGGGGGTGCTGGCACCGATTCGATGCCAGCACCCCCAAAGGGTGTGGGTTGGCTGCTAAGCGTGGGACTTTGCCTTTTTCAGCGACTTCTCACTGATTGGGGCATGGTCGCTGGCACGCAGCTTGCGGAAGTACTCCATCGCTTCATTCTGGCGCTCTGCTTCGCCGCCAGAGGAGATGTCTGCCCGCAGGTGGTCCTGGGTGTAGCCGAAGGCGTCGACCAGATCCTGGGCATGTGGGCGCAATCGGGCGAGCAGACGGTTGATGTACTCCGGCAGGGTGCGGGCGCGCTGCATGGACAGCCGACCGTTGGCCAGATACCAGCCGAGGTCTTGCTCGATGACCGTCAGTGCGAAGACATCGCGCAGCCAGGTCAACACCTCGCGGGTTTGCTCATCGGCAACCTTTTCCAAGGCCTCGGTGAATGCTTCCCAGCGCAGCAGCTGGCCGTGGTCGCGGGCTGCGGAAATTAGGAGGTCTTGGTTTTCATTGAATGCCGCGGCGGCCTTGGCCGGCTTCTTGCCTGCGCTGCGCAGGGCTCCGGCAACTTCTGCGACCTTTGAGTTGATGCGCGCGGCCAGCAGTTCACGCTGATTGGCGGGGTCCTTGAAGAAGTTGGCGCTCTTGCGCTCGTCATTCACGTCGGCGAACGCCTGTCCCGCGCTGCGCAGGCCGGTACGGTTCAGCGCCGTATTGCCAACCTGCTTGGCCACGAACAATGCCACGGCGCCGGTGTCCAACTTGCGGAACTCGGAGGCGTAGTCGGTCAGCAGACGCTTGCCGACAAGCTGTAGCAATACGTTGTTGTCGCCCTCAAAGGTGACGTAGATGTCCAGGTCCTGGTAGAGCTGGGTGAAGCGGTTCTTGGCAATGAATCCGGCGCCGCCGCAGGCCTCGCGGGTCTCCTGCAAGGTGTCCAGCGCGTCCCAGGTGCTCAGCGGTTTGAGCGACGCGGCCAGGGTTTCTAGGTCTTGGCGGTCCTCGTCGCTGTCTTCCCGTCCGGAGAAGACGGCATCGAACTTATCCAGCAGTTCATCGTGCGCGAAGGATGCTGCATAGGTGCGTGCCAGCCGGGTGATCAGCCGGCGCTGATGGCGCTGGTAATCGAGCAGGGTGGTTTCCTCGGTGTCCGAGGTGCTGTTGAACTGCCGGCGCTGGTTGCCGTAGGTTACAGCGATCTGCAGGGCGATCTTTGAAGCGTTGGTGCTGGCACCATCCAGGGATACACGGCCCTGAACCAGGGTGCCGAGCATGGTGAAGAAACGGCGCCCGGGGGAGGCGATGGGCGATGTGTAGCTGCCGTTGGCGTCCACGTTGCCGTAGCGGTTGAGCAGGTTGGTTCGAGGAACACGCACCTGGTTAAAGTGCAGTCGGCCGTTGTCGATGCCGTTCAGGCCGCCCTTCAGCCCGTCGTCTTCGCCGCCCACGCCTTCGAGGAAATCGCCCTGTTCATTGCGGATTGGAACGTAGAAGCAGTGCACTCCGTGATTGACGCCCTTGGTGATCAGCTGGGCGAAGACGGTGGCAGCCTTGCCATGAAGTGCTGCGTTACCGAGGAACTCCTTCCATGCCGCCTTGAAAGGGGTGTGGATGATGAACTCTTCGGTTGCTTCGTCGTAGGTGGCTGTGGTTGCCACCGCAGCGACGTCCGAACCGTGGCCGATTTCAGTCATGGCGAAGGCGCCAGGAGTTTCCAGGCTCATGGCCGAAGGCAACCATTTGGCATGGTGCTCTTCGGTCCCAAGGTGCAGGATCGCACCTGCGAACAGGCCCCACTGCACACCGGCCTTGATCTGCAGTGATGGATCAGCGGCGACGAGTTCTTCGAATGCCGCAAGGGAGCCACCGTGGTCGTCGTATCCGCCGAACTTCTTTGGGAAGGCGCGCTGTACTGCTTCTTCCTGGACCAGGATGCTCAGCTGGTCCAACACGCGTTCGCGGTGCTTTTCCATTCCCAGCAGCGGGTCGCGCTGCAGTTCCGGGCGGGCTGCACGGGCTCGGGATGCCTTGCGGATTTCGGCATAGGGGCCGAGCAGCTGCTCCGACAGGGCGTTGACGTCAATGCGGTGATCACTCATGTCTTTACCTTTCATTCACTGCGTAAATTGTTGTTTTAAGCTTTGGTTGTTGCCGCGATGCCATAGGCAAGCCAGCCGGTGAGTTCTTCGGCCAGCTCTTCGAGGCTCGGCTTCTGCTCCGACGGTGGTTGGCGCAGCCACTGTTCGCCTGCCGCGCGGACCATTCCCAGGGCCGCGCGGGGCCAAAGGTTAATCGCAGCGCTGGAGGCATTCGACGCGTAGAGCCGGGTGATGCGTTCGCTGATCAGCCCGGTGACTTCTTCGAAGAAGTCGTTGAGTGCTCCAGCAGATTCGTCCTCGGTGAACTTGGCCCCGGCAGTTCCATTCAGGACCGCTTCCGGCGGCGTTGCAGTCACGAAGAAATACAGGTTCGGGCTGTTGGCAGCGAGTTCTAGGTAGGCGGTGACCATTGCATGCAGGGCACTTGCTTCGTCGTCTTTGGCCAAGCCAGCGGAGATCACGCGTCGCCGGAAGTCGTTGATGACCATGGCACCCAATGCCTGGCGCAGACCGTCTTTGTCCCCGAAATACCGGTAATACACCGGCTTGGATGTTTTTGCGTGGTTGGCAATGTCTTCCATTGACACCTGCGGACCAAGCTTGTGCACGGCTTTGCGGGCCAGCTTCAGCAGTTCCTGATGACGTGCCGTGCGGTGGGCTTCCCAGCGCGCTGCGCGGCCGTCGGGCGCCGCGTCAAAATCTTCAGTGAGCTTGTTCACGTTACTCACAGTATCATGTACTCTTAGTTACAGTAATACTTCTCACAGCGAATTCTTTTCAGGAGTTATACAAGATGAGTCAACCCTCAGCGCGCAATGCAGTGATCATCGGCGGCAATCGCATCCCCTTTGCCCGTTCCAACACCGCGTATGTCAATGCGTCGAATCAGGATATGTTCACCGCGGCACTTGAAGGCCTCGTCGCCCGCTTCGGGCTGCAGGGACAGCGCATCGGCGCCGTCTCCGGGGGTGCGGTGCTGAAGCATTCCAAGGACTTCAACCTGATCCGCGAATCGGTGCTGGGGAGTTCGCTTGATCCGTCCACTCCTGCCTACGATGTCCAGATGGCCTGTGCCACAGGCATGGAGGCCATCGGTTCGCTAGCCAACAAGATCAAGCTCGGTCAGCTTGAATCGGCCATCGGCGGCGGCGTAGACACGACGTCGGATGCACCGATTGCGGTCTCCGAGCCGTTGCGCGCCATCCTGCTTGAACTGTCCCGAGCCCGCACCACGAAGGCCAAGCTTGCTGCGTTGGCAAAGATCCGTCCAGGTCATCTGGCACCGAGCGCACCGGGGACAGGAGAACCACGCACCGGACTGTCGATGGGCGATCACCAGGCGATCACCACCAAGGCATGGGGTATCACCCGCCAAGCGCAGGACGAGCTGGCCCTGGCCAGTCACAAGAATCTTGCCGCGGCCTACGATCGCGGATTCTTCAACGACCTGATCACTCCGTTCAACGGCTTGGCCAAGGACAACAACCTCCGCGCGGACTCCACCTTGGAAAAGCTGGGCAAGCTCAAGCCTGCCTTCGGCAAGAACCTCGGCGACGCCGCCACCATGACCGCCGGAAATTCCACTCCGCTGACCGACGGCGCGTCGGCCGTCCTGCTGGGCAGCGAAGAGTACGCAATGGAAAATGACCTCCCAATGCTGGCGAATTTCGTCGATTTTGAAGCCGGAGCGGTTGATTTTGTCCACGGTGCCGAAGGCTTGTTGATGGCCCCCGCTTATGCCACCGCACGTCTTCTCAAGCGCAACAACCTGACCCTGCAGGACTTCGACTTCTACGAGATTCACGAAGCATTTGCAGGAACAGTGCTCGCCACGCTCAAGGCTTGGGAGGATGAACAGTTCTGCCGTGAGAAGCTGGGTTTGGACGCACCATTGGGTGCGATTGACCGCAGCAAGCTCAACGTCAACGGTTCTTCGCTGGCCGCTGGACACCCCTTCGCCGCCACCGGTGGACGCATCATTGCAAGCACCGCAAAGATGCTGCATGACAAGGGGTCGGGCCGTGCGCTAATTTCCGTTTGCGCAGCTGGCGGTCAGGGAGTCGTAGCAATCTTGGAGGCACGCAACTAATGGCAGACAAGTACATGGAACTGGTCAACACGGGCTTAACTAAAAAGCTTGCAAAACTCTTGGGACTGCCACGTCCACCGCGTCTGCGCCGCTATGGGGCAGACACTCCGTTGCTACCGGGCCCCATTTTGGTTCTCGGACAGTCAGCCCAGGCCCAGGCGCTCAGCGACACACTTGTTTCTTGGGACCTCGATGTTCGCCGCCATGACGCAGGAGAGGCAAAGCTCGGCGGTATCATCCTGCTACTAGATGAGCTGACCCACCCGGAGCAGCTCTCTCCACTCATGCTTGCGGCAGGCAAAGCGCTGCGCAACCTTGTTCCAGGAGCGCGAGTCGTCTCGTTTTCACGACCGGCCATGGACAGCGACAAGCCAGCGGTGGCTGCGGTGCGCCAAGGCATCGACGGCGCAATCCGCTCGCTGGGTCGCGAAATGCGTGGCGGCGCGACCACCAACGGTATTGTGCTGGAGCACGGTACGGATCTGACAAGCCCTAGTTCATTGGGTGCTTTGAACTTCTTCCTTTCCGGACGCAGCGCGTACGTAGATGGACAGTTTCTCACCGTGAAGACCACGGACGGAACCCTGCCTGAGGACTTCCATAAGCCGTTGGCCGGTAAGGTTGCCGTGGTGACCGGCGCCGCCCGAGGTATTGGCGCCGCAATTTCGCGCACTCTGGCCCGCGACGGCGCCCAGGTGATCGTCGTCGACATGCCGCAGGCAGGTCAATCGCTGGCCGCGGTAGCCAACGAAATCGGTGCAACCACGCTGCAGCTGGACGTGACCGCAAAGGACGCGGGACAACAGATCATCGACCATGCAATGCAACGCCATGGGTCGTTGGACATCGTCGTGCACAACGCCGGGATCACCCGTGACAAGCTGCTAGCCAATATGGACGAAACCCGCTGGGATTCAGTCATCGCTGTCAACATCGCGTCCCAACTGCGCATGAACGAGGTATTTCTCGCCGCAAAGCTGCCTGGCCTGCGCATCGTATCGTTGGCATCCACCTCAGGCATTGCCGGCAACCGGGGTCAGACCAACTACGCGGCGTCCAAGGGGGGCGTCATCGGCATGGTTCATGCTTCGGCCAAGCTTTTTGCCGCACAGGGAGGCTCCATCGCCGCAGTCGCACCAGGATTCATTGAAACCGAAATGACTGCCAAGATTCCGCTGGGCACTCGAACGGTGGCACGCATGGTTCTGCCTTCGCTAATGCAGGGTGGACTGCCGGAAGACGTCGCGGAGGCTATTTCCTTCCTCAGCTCAGATGCCGCCGCGGGCCTCAATGGTCAGGTACTGCGCGTCTGCGGTCAATCATTGGTTGGAGCGTAAGTGGGGGCCGAGCTTGTTACGCAGATCCCCACAATGGGTTCGATTTATGCAAAATCGGTGAAGACTCTTGGCCGCAAACCGCGCGATCCGGCATTGCCGGAAACGGTTCTGGTGTATCAAGGTGCAGTTTCTGATGCCGGGAAACTCAATGAGTACAGGCGTGCGGTAGGCGCGTCGATGAACGGTGTGCTTCCGAGTCTCTATGTTCACACCTTGGCGTTCCCCTTGGCGATGTCGCTGATGCTGCGCGAAGATTTTCCCTTGCCGCTGCTCGGCATGATTCATCTGAGCAACTCGGTGATGGTCAGCGATCCGCTCAAGGAGGACGAGCCTTTCGATATCGAAGTTAAAAGCGAGAACCTGCAGCCTCACCACAGGGGCGCTACCTGTGATCTTGTGGTGCAGATCGTCGTCAGCGGACAAACTCGTATGGAGTTGCGCAGCACTTTCCTGGCCAAAGGGGTGAAGATTGGCGGGTCAGCTCAGCAGGCGACCGCACATGAAACGTTCACTGTTCCGACCCGAACTGCATCCTGGAAACTTGACGCAGGAACCGGACGGCGGTGGGCCGCCATTTCGGGCGATTACAACCCCATTCATCTTTATGGATTGAGCGCAAAGGCATTGGGCATGCCTCGCGCGATCGCCCATGGCATCTACCTGGCTGCACGCTCTCTTGCCGGGATCGAACCAGCGGCTGGTAGTTACCGTTGGAATATCGAGTTTAAGACCCCCGTGGTGCTTCCAGCCTCAGTTGATCTTGCCTTCGATGTTCAAGAAGACGGTTATCAAGTTCACGCTTGGAATCCGCGTAAGGGCAAACCCCACTTCGAGCTGAGTCTGGAACGTGGTTGATGCACAACCTATGACAGCGGTAAAACAGCTTCAATGCTGCTTTACCGCTGTCATAGGTTGTGGCTATCGCTGAGCCAAAAACACGCCAATTGGGACACTGAGAATGACCACGAGATAGACAACTCGTGCACACCAGGCCAACGCCGTACGCTTAGCGCCCCGTGAATGCGCCAAACACATCAGAAGCACGAAAACCAAAACAGCTCCGCCGACAATAATCAGCCATTGGAATTCGAGCAGTGCGCCCGCAATGACCAATGTGTTGCCCACAGCCCACAGCAAGGTGCGAAGCCAAAGTATTGAACTGCCGCGCGGGGGAGCGTTGAGCAGCTGCTCTTGCATGGAAACGACGTACTGCACTACTCCCGCTACCAATACTAGGTAGGCCGCGGCCCAGCTGCCCTTGTCTAGGTCCAAGGGTCCCGTCACCGCAGAGATCAGTCCTCCGGTAATGACGCATAAGATTCCAATGGTGACGCCGGTTCTGGTCGCAGACCGTACGGGAATTAAATTTTCAGGTGAACTCACAAACGTGCTTTCGTCGAACCTAATGGGCACGATTCTTCGCATGCCTTTGAGCGACACAACGAGTCGGGCGATCCAGCGGGCGAAGGCCCTCTGGATCGCCCGTTTTTCTACGCTAACACCAGTTGAGGTATGGGAATCGTGACATCTTTGACCTCGTCTTTTCTTTCGGGAGTCGGTTAGTTAGCCGAGTAAAGCTGATTGCGAAATCCTGTAGCTTGCCAGTGTTTCTACTGCTGCTCGCTCCCACGTGAATTCTCCGGAATGTTCCAAAGCGTTATGGCCGGCCCTTGTGACGGACGCTGGGTTATCCGCCAATTCGAGGAGCTTGCTCGCCCACAACTCAGCGTTCGGCGTGGGGATGAGCCAGCCTGAGATGCCGTCGCTGACCGCGTAGTTCAACCCGCCAACAGCATTGGCAATTACAGGAGTGCCACATGCCTGCGCCTCTGCGGCTACCAGACCAAAAGTCTCCGACAGTGAAGGCACCGCTACAACGTCTGCATTAGCAAAAACCGTTGCCAACTGCCTTGGCTCCAAGGGGCCAAAGAACCGGACTAGATCTTCAACTTCTTCTTGCCGGCAAATTTCTTCAAGATTGTAATCAGCGCTTCCGGAGGACGCGCCGAAGAGCGATACAGTGATTCGAACCTGTGGCTTTTCCTTTCGGGCAATACCTATCGCCTGCAGCAGTAAATGTGCGCCTTTAAGCGGTTGCAGCCTGCCTGCATACACCAGGTGGAGATCGTCGTCGCCTAAGGGGCGGCAAAGCTTGTCTTGATCGGGATGGAACACCCGGTGATTGACTCCGGGCAGCACCACGTCGAGGTTTGACTGGTCTAGGTCGTAGAACTTTATCAAGTGAGAAGCTTCAACAGGTGTATTGGCAATCACTCGATCGGCCCGACCGAGAAGTAGCTTTTCGGCGTTTTTTCGCATCGCAGGTTCGGCAATGCCGGATTCATGTTCTTTGGCCGCTGCCGACGTATGCATGGAAACGATCAATGGAACCTGAAAGAGTTCCGAAAGCTGCAGTCCAACCATGCCGGAGAGCCAATAGTGGGCATGTACTACGTCGATCTGGATCCCATGCAAGTGCTGGGCGATCGCTGCTACCGACGGGTCAATGATTTGAGGCAGCTGTTCTTTGCTCAATTGCCTGTCGGCTTCGATCTGAACGTGGTGCATCCACACACCCTCGGAAACTAGCTGAGACTCAGTTGGGTGGGCGCTGCGGGTAATCATGTGAACTTCGTGTCCGAGGGCCCCTAAAGCGAATGAAAGGTTCTGGATATAAACGTTCATGCCGCCAGCGTCTCCGGACCCAGGCTGCTGCATGGGGGAAGTGTGCAAGGAAAGCATGGCGATTCGCATCGAAGCTCCGAAGAAGTTGAAGTGGGCGTTCGTGGAAAAGTCCACGGTACTTTGATGCTATCAATTGGCAGGCCTGCACTATGGAATCGTGGCTCGCATTGGCACCTCTTTCCAGAACGCCCTGTCTACGCCACCGATGTCAATGTCATACCGAGGACGGATGCAACACCATATCCTTCTTTTTGTTTTTTGGTGTTGGTCGTCGTTGGAGCGAGGACAAAGTTTCGAGCGAAAAGTACTGTGACGCTCAACACGAAAATTCGAAAAATTGGCATGAAACCACTAATCAACCTCGAATTTTCCGCGTAATCACGGGAAATTTCTTGTATCTTGGATGCCTATCGGCCGATTGGTAATCGAGTGAAACGGGTGGTAAAGTTTTACTTCGTTGCCAGCGAAAACAACGCGAACAACAAACAACCTGCGCGGGTGGCGGAATAGGTAGACGCGCCAGCTTGAGGTGCTGGTCCTCGCTTAGAGGGTAGGGGTTCAAGTCCCCTTTCGCGCACAGGTAAACCCCTGATTGACTACGGTCTTTCAGGGGTTTTTGCATTCTCTGGATACTAGATTTTGATCATTATGGGATCGCCCAATTCTTAAAAGGCGGCGCGCAAACTACCAAACAGTTTGACGTGGTTCATAAGTCATTAGCTCTCTACGCTGAGATCCCTGCGTGCGGAAAAACTAGGAACTCATGAGTTTTTTTAACTGTGCTGAATCGAGAACTTCATTGAAAACCGGACCATCCGGTTCGAGTATCAGCCCGGACTTCAGGTTTGGAAGAATCACGGGGGAAAACCCCAGTTGTGTGGTGAGGTCCGCAGTGATTTCCGCTGCCGCGGCGTCGTCTGAGGCAATGCCTAAAGCCCGCTGGCCAGACGCTCTAGTCGTGCGGTCGGCGTCTAAATCCCAGTGGCTAATGTGATTAAACGCTTTAACGACTCTGGCCGGAGCAAATCTCGCGGCGACGACCTCGCTGCTTGAAAGCCCCGCATCCAGCATGTCCTCAAACCATGCTGGTACTGGTTCATCGTGCCATCGGTTGGTGGCGTCAATCAGAATCGAACGCGAAAACATCGATCTATCGACATCGTCCAGTTCTTCTTGTGGAACCATCAGCACGATAACTTCAGCGTTGCGCGCGAGGTCTTTCGCCATTACCGGATGGGCTTGTGGTGCGTACTGCGCCAAGTGATATTTCATCATTTGAGGTGTTCTAGTCGAAGCGATGTCGACGTCGATCTCGGACAAAGCCGCCACCCTAGCAAGGGCGGTGCCGGCACGGCCGGCGCCGAGAATCCCAATTCGTTGAATCTTCATAACACCATTTTCATGAACTTCCGACGAGGACGAAAATCAGACGATGAAGCCGGTAATCCGCGGATCCCACTATGGAGGCTGCGGACCACCGGCTTTAGCGATTATTTTGAATATTGAATCTAGCTGATCAGCGGAGCTAGGGCCTTCCACAATTGCTGACCGCCGAGAATAATGAACAAGATCGCAGTGATGGCCAATGCGCTGTTGGTGTGCCACTTATTGGCCCATTGCTTGGGAATGCGGCGACCGTTCAAGAGCCCAAGCAGGGTGACGGCAAGGAACGGCATGAACAATGCACCAAGGACTCCATAGGCAAGGATCAGCGCAATTGGCTTATCGAGAAGGAAAAGTACCATGGGCGGGAAGGTCAGCCAAAGAACATAGAACTTGAAGTACTTTCCGCCGGTCATGGTGTCCGGATGGTTTGCCGGCTTTTTGCGCATGTGGCCCCAGAAATCAGCGAACATCAGCGAAACGCCATTCCATACGCCGATGATCGACGAGAAGGAAGCAGCCCAGAATCCGATAAGGAAGCCATTGCCCACGACGACGCCATAACGGTCACGAAGCACGTCCGCCAGTTCCAGCAAGCCTTCGTCACCTCCCGAGATTGCCACCCCGGCAGCGCGTACCACTTCGGCGCCAACAATGAGCATCGCAATCACGAAAATGCCGGTCATGACGTAGGCCATGGTGTTGTCGATCCGCATCACGCGCATCCACTTCGGGGTGTACCAGCCCTTTTCGCGCAGCCAATAACCATAGGCGGCCAACGTAATAGTTCCGCCGACGCCGCCAGCCAAGGCCAGCGTGTAGACCACGCCGCCCTCGGGAATCATGGGAATCAGCCCTTTGAACATTTCAGGTACATTCGGCACCGCGATGAATGCGAGTCCAACTACGGTGACGAACATGATGCCCACCAGCACTGCCGTGATCTTTTCGAAGAAGTTGTACTTTCCGAACCAGACCAAGACGAAACCCAGTAGGCCCATAACTACCGCCCAGATCTTTAGATCAAGACCGGGGAAGAGCGCGGCCAGTGGCATTGCCGCCGAACTCATTGCGGTGGCACCGTAAACGAATCCCCAAATGATGATGTAAGGCCCGAAGTACCAAGTGGTCCAGCGGCCTAAGGATTTCCAGCCTTCGAAGATCGTCTTGCCTGTTGCCAGCGTGTATCGGCCGGCACCCTCAACCAAAACGATCTTTAGGATGACGCCGAGAATTACCGCCCAGAGCAGAGCGTATCCGTACTGACTGCCGGCAACGAGCGTAGCAACCATGTCGGCTGCGCCGACACCGGTGGCAGCAACTACAAGGCCAGGGCCAACGATCTTCCATTTGGGAGGTCGACCCCCGTCCCTGTCTACGTTGACTGATTGAGTTGTTTCAGACATTCCTTCATTCCTTTGCATGTGCGAGTTTCTCTACGAGATTCAATACCTGCGCATAAGGCTCCACTTGCGCATCTGCTCGTCTTCGAGCTGATCTCAAAACAGGTCCTACTTCGAATCTATGAGTGACCTGCGTTACTTCCAAGCCCGGCGTTGAGAACTAACACTTCCTTAAGGAAGCGACAGAAATGTGCGATAGCTAGGCCACTAGACTGTTAGCGTTAGTAAGTTGATAGTCCCGGAGAATCAAGGATGTGTTCGTGCAGCTAATGATCGTCGAGGATGACGATGCAGTGGCCACGGCCTTGGCTGACGCGGTGAGGGCATCGGGCCATGATGCTTTGCGTGTTTCCCGTGGCTCCGATGCGTTGCTGCAACATCACAGCGCGCAGATGATCTTGCTGGATTTGGGGCTGCCCGATCTGGACGGGCTTGAAGTGCTACGCAAACTCCGGCTCGTGACGAACGCGCCGATTATCATCCTCAGCGCCCGGAATGATGAGCGCAGTGTGGTTCGTGGTCTGCGGCTCGGTGCCGATGATTACCTGATTAAACCCATTGGGCTGGCCGTCTTGCTGGCTCGCATAGATGCAGTAGCTCGACGAGCGTTTGTGCAAACCCAAGGTGTGAGCGACTTACAGGTAGGGCCGTTGCATATCGACATTGAAAAACGCGCGGCATTCCTTCAGGGGCACGAGCTGGCCCTTACCGCTAAAGAGTTCGATCTTCTGGCACTTCTAGCGAATCATGCAGGTTCGGTTGTGACGCGAGAACAGATTCTCGATTCTCTTTGGGGTGATGCCTTCGTTGCGGTATCGAGGTCGCTGGATGTTCATTTGACCGGGTTAAGAGCAAAGCTCAATACGCCGGGAATGATTGTGAATGTACGAGGCGTAGGCTACCGGCTCGAAACTCCAGGGCCATGAGACTGAGGGTATTGGTCATCTTAGGCGCGTTGTTGTGCCTCATCGCGGTGATTCTGTCAGTGCTTCTTCTCCGGAATATCAGCAGCACCACAACTCAGGATGTCCAGCTTTCGCGGCTCGCAGCGATGAATCGTTTCGTTCAATTGGCTAGCTTTACCCAAAACCCCGCTGACTACAGCGCCCTTCAGCTGGAGATGGATACATATTCAGAGATTTTTGACGAAGGTCTGATTATCAACATAGGTGGAAAGCAACTTTCATCAGGAAATATTGATCCGCTAGACCCGGCCGTGAGCGGCGCGATCCGTGCTGCAAGCATCAACTTAGAGCAAACAGCACTACCGACCATTAGTCCGTTCAGCGAAACATCGGAGATCCTGGCTAGACCGTTTGGAAACGCCACACAGGTGCTCGGTTCCGTTATATTGCAAGCCAACTTGGATACTGCCCGCTCAACAATTCTCAGAAGTTGGTCGATCGTTGTGGCGGCAACGCTTAGTGCTTGTGCCGGAATGTTGCTACTTGCCGACCGACTTTCCACCTGGGTGCTGCGACCAGTTCAGCAGCTAATCCGTGCTGTTACAGATCTGGCGCGTACGCAGAAACCTAGCCCGCTGCAGGAAGCGGGTCCGCCTGAGCTACGGGCTCTTGCTCGTTCTTTCGGGGAAATGGCGCAATCCGTGAGTGACAGCCTCACCCAGCAACGAGAACTCATTGCTGAAACCTCGCACCAATTACGCAACCCCATCGCGGCTTTACGACTGAGGGTGGATTTGATGAAATTGCGATTGGGAGAGCAGACCGCAAGCTCCGAAGTGGCGGCAGTCGAAAAAGAACTTCAGCGAATGGAATCGTTGATCGATTCGGTGCTACTGCTAGCAAGTGCCGAACACAGGGTTTCGGAAGCGCAGTCAATTTCAACGCACGCTGACTTCACTCAGAAATCTGCTTCTATTCCTGCAGCAGAAATGCTCAGGGAGGAAATCGAAAGGCATACAGCGAGAGCATCACAAGTTCAAGCCGAATTAGTCCTCGTGCTTCACAATAATTCAGATGGGGAGGTGTTCGTTTACTGCAATGAGTACGAATTGCAGACCATGCTCGAAGAACTCATTGCCAACGCGCTGAAATATGCTCCAGGGAAACCTATTGAGTTAGCACTGCATCCGAAATCTGACTCGGTTGAATTTACTATTCGCGATCATGGTCCTGGTCTTCCGCCCGATGAGCTGGGCATGGTAACCCAGAGATTCTGGAGGGCCGAAGCAACCCGACAACGGCCAGGTACTGGGCTTGGCACGTCAATCGTGGACAGTTTGGCTAGGGCCAACAATGGTTCCTTAAGGATCGAAAATGCTCAAGGTGGGGGATTACGGGCAATCCTGAAATTGCCAAGAAGCAGAGGCAAACGGATAGTGGACGGCCGCGATGTCGACTAGTGGTATCACTCGACGCTCACTGTTGCGTCTTTCGTTGGGACTTCCACCGTTGGCTTTGGCTCCCGTGGCCATCGCCGGATGCAACAATTCAATGCCTGCCCAGGTCAATATTGCTGCTGGAGAACGCGGAGGAATGTATTTCGAGTTTGCTACGCTCCTAGCCGATGCCCTCGTCCGTTTCGGCATCGCCAAATCATCACGGGTTATCGAGACCGAAGCCAGCGTGCAGAATCTTCATATGTTGGCCAGTGGCCAGGCACAATTATCGTTAGCCTTGGCCGATACGGTGGCCGAATATAGGGAAGAATTAAATGCCGGAGGACCAACAGCTCTTGGGAGAATTTACCAGAATTATTTTCACTGCATAGTTCGCGCAGACGAAAAGATCCACACACTTAATGACCTGCAAGGACGCAGGATCGGTACAGGCGCAGCAGGTTCAGGTACTTGGGTGACCGGGCAACGAATTCTAAATCAGTCACAACTAAACACCTCCCGCCACGCACCACATGAACTTAAACTCGGTTACATCGACGGGCTCGCAGCCTTGGAGGACCGCGCCATTGACGCGCTATTTCTCTTCGGCGGCATGCCGGTACGCGCTGTGGCAGAATTGGCCCGACGCATCGATCTCCGTCTTTTGAACATGGATGAGGTGCTGACTGGACTGCGCGGTCGATACCCAGGCCTGTATGACCCGGTTGAGATTCCTGCCGGAACCTATGCGAGAGTACCGGAGTCTTCGAGCATTGGCGTGGCAAATTTGTTGATGGCACCCGGCAATATGGGCAATGAGCTGGTGGGAAAGATCGTGAAAATGATTGTAGGACATGCTCAAGAGCTGATTCCCCGAGAGACCGCTGGTATGCAGTTCTTGAGTCCGCAAACTTTAATTAGCACCTCAGGGCAACCGTTGCATCCCGGCGCCATAGCGGCTTATCGGCAATTGCACGGCTAAGGTTGAGAACAATAAGTCACTTAGTCCGAAAGGGTAATGATTGATGGCCGCGATTGACGAACCAGCATTGATGGAAGACGAAGCGATTGAAATATGTCGTCGGCTGATTCAGATCGACACCACCAACTATGGCAACAACCAGGGCAGCGGGGAACTAGAAGCCGCCAACTACGTGATGAGTTTGCTAGAGGAAGTCGGGCTATCGCCGAAACTCTACGAATCTGCTCCTGGAAGGGCCAATGTTGTTGTCCGGCTGTCGGGCTCGGATTCGTCATTGCCAACGTTGATCGTGCATGGTCACCTGGATGTTGTTCCTGCCATCAAGGAAGATTGGAGCGTCGATCCCTTTGGTGCCGAAGTCAAAGACGGCATGATTTGGGGTCGCGGTGCCGTGGACATGAAAAACATGGACGCCATGATTATTGCTTCAATCAGGCATATCTGCAGGGAAAAAATTACTCCGCCTCGGGATTTGATCATTGCCTTCTTTGCCGACGAAGAGGCAGGCGGAGAATACGGTGCAGAGTGGATGGTTGAACACCACCCGGAAGTGTTCGCTGGTGCAGCAGAAGCGATCAGTGAAGTAGGCGGCTTCTCCGTAGATATCAACGGCAAACGCGCATACATGCTGCAAACCGCCGAGAAGGGCATAGCTTGGCTCAAGCTCACTGCTCACGGAACCGCGGGGCATGGATCACAAATCAATGCGGAGAACCCGGTCACCAGACTCGCCTCGGCGGTCAGCCGAATTGGCTCGCATCAGTGGCCATTGTCGTACACCAAAACAACGAGGTCACTGTTGGAAAGCGTTGCGGAGATGACCGGATTGTCATTCGAAGAACGGGATCCAGCACCCTTGCTACACGCCATGGGCAATGTCTCGCGCTTTGTGGGTGCCACCTTGCAAAACACTGCAAACCCAACCGCGCTGGAGGCCGGATATAAGCACAACGTGATCCCGGGGCACGCGGAAGCCTTGATCGACTGTCGAACCCTGCCCGAGGAGCACGAGGCCACGATAGAAAAAATCCAAGAGCTCGCAGGCGACCACGTCGAGTTGAGCATGGTGCATGAACAGACTTCATTGGAAGTTCCATTTGCAGGTGCACTGGTAGACAGCATGATCGGCGCACTTTTGGCCGAGGACCCAGACGCCGTGGTGCTTCCGTATATGCTCTCTGGCGGCACGGACAATAAAGCCTTGGCACGTCTAGGCATCACCGGTTATGGATTTGCGCCGCTGCAGCTGCCTGCGGATCTGGATTTCACAGGGATGTTCCATGGCGTCGACGAACGCGTACCTGTTGACTCCATCAAATTCGGCGTGCGAGTGCTGGAAAAACTGTTGCTCTCCTACTAATTCAGAGATGAATATCCCGACAATGAAAGGATCTGCTGCGTTGTCTATCGCATCTGTCATCAGTGATGAGATTTTAGAGCGCTTCCGTCTCCGGGCCGCTGAGTACGATGAAACAAACAGTTTTGCAGATGAAGATTTTGCAGAGCTCGTTGAACTTGGATACCTCAAGGCATTGCTACCCGAATCCCAAGGTGGGCTGGGCTGGAACTTTGAACAGCTGGCCCTGGCCCAAAGACGCCTTGCCACCGCCGCTCCGGCGACCGCCTTGGCGGTCAACATGCATCAAGTGTGGGCGGGCGTGGCCTACCTGCTTACGGCGCGCGGCGACCACCGACTGAGCATGGTGAACCGTTGGATCGCCGAAGGTGAAGTCATAGCGTTCGGCATCTCCGAACCTGGCAATGACGCGGTGCTCTTCGACTCAAGGACAAATGCTGAAACCCAGCCAGATGGATCGGTGACCTATTCGGGGACGAAGATTTTTACTTCCCTTTCGCCAGCTTTCACACGTCTGGGAGTTTTTGGAAAAGACAGTAAAACAGAAGAACTGGTACACGGTTTCGTAGCCAAGGGCGACGGAGTTCAATCATTGGGCGATTGGAACACTCTGGGCATGCGCGCCAGCCAGTCGCACACAACTAAACTCGATTCGGCTGTGGCCCCAGCGCAGTGGGTGCACACTAGGCTGCCCGTAGGCCCCAATCCAGACCTGTTGATTTTTGGAATATTCGCTTCGTTCCTCACCCTTACTGCCAGTGTTTATGTCGGTATAGCTGAACGCTCCGTGGAACTAGGAAAGGATGCCCTGACAAAGCGCAAACATCACGATGGAAGCAAGTACTCGCAGGATGTGCGCGCACGGGGCATCCTCGCCGACGCCGCCATGCACATGATCACCCTCGATGCATTGCAGCGTTCCGTGGCGCGCGACCTCGACTTGATGGTTGATCATGGTGCGCAATGGTTCCCTAAGTTGGTGACCCTTCGGACCGTTGCCGGGGACACGGCACGGGCGAACATCCAATCCGCCGGTCAGCTCCTTGGCGGAGGTGCATATTTTAGAGGCAGTGAGTTCGAGCGGCTTTACCGCGACGTTCAGGCAAGCTGGTATCACCCATCGAATGCGGCTTCGGCGTCAAATACGGTTGCCAGCTGGTTGGTAGGGCCGCTGGAGGATTAGCCGCCTGCGGTAGACGGCAGATCGGAGGGCAGTAAGGAATACATGAAAAGGTCCTTGCGCTGCCCAGCAATCCGTCGCCAGCTGCGCATGAGCCCTTCACGCTGATAGCCGCAGGATTCAGCGGTGTGCCATGAGCCTTCATTCCAGGGTTCTAGATAAAGCTCAAGCCGATCGATGTGCGGTTGCGATAGACCCCATCGAGACATGGCGGCCAGGGCGTGGCCCGCCGCTCCGCGTCGTCGTTGTTCGGGATCCACCCAGTAGCCAATAGAAGCGATTCCATGCGTTAAATTGTGAAGCCACCGTCCGACCTGACCCACGGCCTGATCCGTGGCAGCGTCGGCGATCGCAAGTGAGTACCCGCTCCGGTTGATTAGCCGACGGTGCTGGCGCTGGATGAATGCCTGCAGGAGCGTTGGGTCGTCCGAGGTCGGTACCGAAGTGATTAACGGTATGTGCGGGTCTTTGCCCGCGCGGGCAATGAGCCCTGTGTCAGACATCGAAAAGGGCCGTAGCCGATACGGATGAGCTTCTATGGTGGGTGCGACCAGCGCAACCGATGCTTCTGGCTCCATGAAACACCTACCTTAAACGTCTACGATATCGAGCGTGCTCTTAATTCGCATGACTCTCCGACGCAGCCAGTATTTATAGGCGCCGCCTTCATAACGGCAGGTTCGGATGAGCTCCCATTTTCCGTTGTCTGCGTGTTCGCGCAAGGCTGCCCGTGCTAGTTGTTTCGGTTCACCGGGAAATGAAGTGATGATCATGTATTCAAATCGTGAATCATTTTCCTGATGCAATGGAGCCTTGATGAGTTCCTGAAGCATTTGACCCCCTATCGAAATGGAAGATTCGGTTGTACCGTGAGTCCCATGAGTACTGATCCGAACTACGCCCTGCGAACGCTTATAGCGCATTTGGAACAACATCTCGCTGTTGTCTCCCAAAGCAGGGGTTCAGCCGACGCTGCCGTTGATACAGCTTTTGGCGCTCTTGCCGATGCTTTCGAAGACTACGAAGATGCGTTGTACGAACAGTATTCTGAACTTTTGCCCTTCACAATACCCAATGATGACGAGTGACTACGACCACGGTCTGATTTTTGTCACCCTTGGTGTTTCCGGTATGCCTTTGGCGCGCCCGGTGAAGTAATGTCAGTGTGTGAATTGGTTTGAAGCAGCTTTCCTCGGCCTGATCCAGGGCCTGACAGAGTTCCTCCCGATCTCGTCCTCAGCACACCTCCGCATCGTTGGCGAATTGCTTCCCAACGCTCAGGATCCAGGTGCGGCATTTACCGCCATCACCCAGCTGGGCACCGAGACGGCAGTGATCGTGTTCTTCTGGCGCGATATCGTGCGCATCATTGGTGCATGGTTCAAGGCATTGATGGGTAAGGTTCCGCATTCGGATCCCGATGCCAAGATGGGATGGATGATTATCCTAGGATCCATCCCTATCGGCGTGCTGGGGCTCCTTCTCGAAGACTATATCGACACAAACTTCCGATCCCTGTGGATCGTTGCAACCATGCTGGTGGTATTTGGTCTGATCTTGGCGATTGCCGATCAATACGGCAAACAGACTCGCAAACTGGAAGATCTAACCGTGAAGCACGGTATCCTCTACGGCTTTGCTCAGGCACTTGCCCTCGTCCCTGGTGTTTCCCGTTCCGGCGGTACCATTACCGCAGGTCTATTGATGGGCTACACGCGTGAAGCAGCCGCCCGCTACTCATTCCTTCTTGCGATTCCCGCGGTGTTCCTGTCTGGTCTTTATAAGCTGGCAAAATCCTTCTCCGAGCCGGGTGTCTACACTTTGGCGCAGACAGGTCTCGCCACCGTTGTTGCATTCATCGTCGGCTTTTTGATGGTCGGTTGGTTCTTGAAGTATGTTTCAACCCACTCGTACCGATTCTTTGTCTGGTATCGAATTATCTTGGGTTTCATCCTCTTCATTGCACTCGGCTTCGGTCTGATCAACGCATAGATTCAATACACCCAGGTGTCCGTGATTTATCCCACGGACACTTGGTGGTTAATGGGAATAATCCAAAGCCTGACAGGCTTGGAGTTAAAGGAACAAAATCATCGCATCTGCGAAAGGACGTACCTAAGTGCACGCGTGGAAATCTCCGGAAGTACCGCATATCGTGGGCTCCGCGCCGATTCTTGAGGTTTTTGACACCTCTTCGGGAGCAACCCAGGCCACCGCTCCAGCGGATAAAGCCAATGCTCCGGCTAGCCTTTACGTCTGCGGCATTACTCCCTACGATGCCACCCACATGGGGCACGCTGCCACCTATGTCACCTTCGACCTGCTCCACCGCACCTGGCTAGATAATGGTCGCACGGTGACCTACACGCAAAACGTCACTGATGTGGATGATCCGCTGCTTGAACGGGCGGAGGCAACCGGTGTGGACTGGCGAGATCTCGCTGAGGATCAGGTTCAGCTTTTCCGCACGGACATGGAAGCGTTGAACGTCATTCCACCTCACCACTACGTCGGTGCAGTTGAGTCCATCCAGTGGTTAGTCCCGGTAGTTGAAGGGTTATTGGATGCCGGTTTTGCCTACCACGTCCCAGCTGGTGACGACGGAGTGGAGGGCGACATCTACTTTGATGCGATTGCCGCACAGAACGATGCGTGGAAGCTCGGCTCGGTTTCCGGCTATGACCGCGAAACCATGCTCGGTTTCTTCGCAGAACGCGGCGGAGATCCGCAGCGCGCCGGAAAGCGCGATGCCCTTGATCCACTGCTCTGGCGCGCCGCGCGTGCCTCTGAACCGTCCTGGGACGGAGGCAAACTGGGTGCGGGACGCCCCGGGTGGCACATTGAGTGTTCGGTGATTGCGCGCAAGACCCTTCCAGCCCCGTTCACCGTGCAGGGCGGCGGTTCTGACTTGATCTTCCCGCACCACGAATTTTCGGCCTCGCACGCATCCGCTGTGGACGGAAAGCAGCTGGCTCAGGCATATGTTCATACCGGCATGGTTGGTTTGGACGGCGAAAAGATGAGCAAATCACTGGGCAATCTTGTACTCGTATCAAGGCTTCGCGAACAAGGCGTCGAGCCTGTCGCGATTCGTGCGGTACTGCTGTCTCAGCACTACCGGACGGACTGGTTCTGGAATGAGCAGCTTCTAGCCCAGGCCCAGGAGCGGATTGCCACCTGGCGCGCACGACTCGAAGGAACCGGACTGGCAGAGGCTACCGCCCTGATCACCCGCATTCGGGCCCGCATGGCTGACGACCTGAACGCCCCAGCAGCACTGGAGGCCATCGACCAGTGGGCGGCCACCGAGGCTGAAGGCAGCGGAGAGGGCACCGAGCTTTTGACCCAGGCCTTGGATGCGCTGCTTGGCTTGAAGCTGCACTAACACCTGGATTGCTTTTATCCCAGGTAAGGGCCCGATCTCGCGATATTAGATCTCGAAGTCGGGCCCTTGCCCGTCGGTGCGGTTTCTCCCGCGACGACGGAGGTACCGCTCGAATTCACGGGCAATGGTCTCCCCGCTGGCCTCCGGCAGCTCGCTGGCATCGGTGGCTTCCTCCAGCTGCTTCACGTACTTTGCCACGTCGGGATCTGAGGCGGTCAACTCGTCCACGCCGTGACGCCAGGCAAGTGCGTCTTCACGCAGCTGATCGGTGGGAATCATCAACGGCAACAGCTCTTCGAGAAGCTCAAGCAACGCCAGCTCGACGCGTGGGCTCGGAGCCTGCGCCACATAGTGGGACAGCTGCGCCCACAAGGAAGAAGTCGGGATGCCTGATTCTTCTAGCGCCATCCCTAGGACCGAAGGGATTCCGGTGGGTCCCTCATAAGTGGACGCCGAAACCTTCAGGTACTCCTGCAACGCGGAATTGTCGCTGGTGAAGATGGTTGGCACGGGTCGGGTATGGGGGACATCTGCAAGCAGCGAGCCAAGGGTCAGGGCGAGTCCGACGTGGTGTTTTTGAGCTTCTTCAACGATCTGTGCACAAAAGGACTGCCAGCGAAAAGTTGGTTCGACGCCAAGGACCACCAGCAGATCCGCAGCGGCCTTCGGCCTGAAAATCTTGTAGATATCGGTCTTCGGCCACTGCACGATCCGCCCGTTCGGCGTGAGCTTTGTCGTGGGTCTGGTGAACTGATAATCATAGAAATCATCCAGTCCGATGCTTGTCAGGCGTTCGGCTCGGGTGGCGCGTAAAATCCTTCGCACCGCGTCGCTCGCGGCGGAACCAGCATCATTCCAACCTTCAAAGGCAGCCAACAAGATGCTGGGTCGATGCTCATGTTCGCTGTGCGCGATGAAACCATCGAAGGTCGGTGCGTGATACTCGGAGGTCACGGGCGACTCCTTAGCGATGCAGGACATAATCTCTGCTGTTTTCGGCAGCGGTGCCGAATCAGCTTAGCCCCACTCTTCCATCTAGAATGGACTCATGCCAAGCACCAGTTTTGCCTTTGACACAAATAGCCGACCATACCCCGTACAAGCAGTGCTATGGGATATGGACGGCACCCTGATCGATACCGAACCGTATTGGATCGCTGCCGAAGCTGAATTGGTTGCCCTACATGGCGGCAGCTGGTCTGACGAGCAGGCCCATGCGTTGGTTGGTTGCGCGCTACCGACCGGAGCACGCGTGCTTCAGGAAGCAGGCGTGAGCCTGTCCGTTCGAGAAATCATCGACTGGCTCAGCGAACGGGTAGCCACAGGGGTGCGCCAGCATATTCCGTGGCGACCGGGAGCACGAGAACTGCTCGCCGCGATGAACGAGGCTGGAATTCCGCAGGCGCTGGTGACAATGTCTGAACGCTCCATCGTCAACGACCTGCTCGAACGAATTCCTGAAGATACTTTCCAGGCCACGGTGACGGGAGAAGAGGTGGGCCAGGGCAAGCCAAACCCGGAGCCATATGTGCAGGGCCTGCGATTGCTCTCGGCGCAGACGGGCAGCGAATTTGATCCAGCGTACTGCATCGGGTTTGAAGATTCTGATCCGGGGATACGCTCGGCCAGCGCGGCCGGCCTGCACGCAGTGCTGATTCCCAATGCTACAGATCCCGGCCAGGGCCCATGGCGTCGGATCGCCAGCCTGGAAGACGTCGACGTCGAACTCATGGGCGAGTGGTTAGTACGGGTAGGCGCGTGAGCGAAGCAACCGAAAAAGCACCCGGAATCAAACTGGGAAAGATCGGCGGGGTCCCCGTTTACCTTTCCAGCTCATGGTTCATCATCACCGCGGTGATCACCATATCCATGGGCAAGCAGCTCTCCCAAAGCGCGCTGGTTCCGGCGACCTATGCATTTATCCTGGGGTTTGCCTGCGCCGTGGCGATTGCAGTTGCCGTACTCATCCACGAGGTCGCCCACGCCATGGTCGCGCGCGCCTTCAAGTGGCCTAATGCCCATATAGTCCTCACCTTGATGGGTGGGCACACCCAATTTGGCTCTTTTAAAGCGACCCCCGGCGCATCGCTGTGGGTTGCGTTGGCCGGCCCGGTCTCCAACTTCGCCCTGGCAGGTATTGCCTGGGGGCTGTTCCACGTCGTCGACCCGAACATCTACCTGACTTTGCTCCTGAACTTCTTTATCTATGCGAATCTCCTGCTGGGGGCGTTCAATGCGCTGCCCGGGCTGCCGCTGGATGGCGGGCGACTCGTTGAGTCAATCGTTTGGAAGGCGACCGGTTCCCAGTTCAAGGGAACTATCGCCTCCTCGTGGGTCGGCCGGGGCATCGCCGCTGCGGTGGTCGTGTACTTTGTGGTGTGGCCGATCATCACTGGCAAGGAGCTGGAAATCGTCACCGCCGTCGTCGGCGCGATGGTGGCGGTCTTCATGTGGCAGGCGACAACGCAGTTGATTGCCCATTCGAAAATGATGCTCAATCTGCCCAAGGTCGTCGCGGCGGATCTGATGCATCCTGCCAGCGCGATGGTTTCCCAGGCCACCGTAGCCGACGTGTTCGTGCGACGCAGCGAACGCGGGGGACAGATCGTCCTCGTCGATCCCCGGGGCATGCCGGTAGGGGTCGTCGACGAGCAGGCGATCTCGCGGGTCGATCCGATGCAGGCCGCAAGCATCCCTGCCTTGGCCGTCTCGCGCGCCCTGGGCCAGGGTGCCGTGGTCGCCGAAGACTCCGACGGCCGAGAGCTCATCGACTACCTCGCGAGCGTGTCCACCGCAGAGTATGCAGTCATTTCCAATCGCGGAGTCGTGGTGGGGATCCTGCATCAGCAAGACATTATCAACGCGGTCATCGGCCGCAAAAAATAACACATCAACGTACGAACTAAGGACAGCTAACAGTGAGCCAGACGCCTGACACACAGGAGAATTCAGCGGCGCCACACGGTGCCGACGCACGACGCGGCCCCTTCCGCGTGGGCGACCGCGTCCAGTTGACCGACGAGAAGCGCCGGATCAACACCATCACCCTGCAGGAGGGTGGAGAGTTCCACACCCACAAGGGCGTGCTGCCGCACGAGGAGATCATCGGCCTGCCCGAAGGTTCGGTCATTGAGAATGTAGACGGCTTCCGCTACCAGGCGCTGCGTCCGCTGGCCAAGGACTTCGTCCTGTCGATGCCGCGCGGCGCCACCGTCGTCTACCCCAAAGACGCAGCGCAGATCATCCAGTTCGGTGACATCTACCCGGGTGCCCGTGTCGTCGAAGCCGGCGTCGGATCGGGCGCGCTGTCCATTTCACTGTTGCGTGCGGTAGGGGACCAGGGGTACCTGCACTCCTTCGAACGCCGCGAAGAGTTCGCCGACATCGCCCGCGGCAACGTGGCCACGGTTTTCGGGGGAGAGCACCCTGCCTGGCAGATCTCCATCGGAGACTTCCAGGACAAAGTCGTTGAGCTCGAAGAGCCGGGAAGCATCGACCGGGTGGTACTCGATATGCTCAGCCCCTGGGAATGCCTCGACGCGGTGGCCACGGTACTTGCCCCGGGCGGGGTATGGACCAACTACGTCTCCTCGGTGACGCAGATGTCTCGCGTGGTGGAGGCTATTCGTGCTTCGGGCCAGTTCACCGAGCCCGAGTGCTTCGAAACCCTGCTGCGCGGCTGGCACGTTGACGGTCTTGCTGTGCGCCCCGATCACCGCATGGTCGCTCACACGGCATTCTTGATCACCACCCGACGCCTGGCCGATGCACAGGACGGCATCCCCAAGGCCAAGCGCATCAAGGAACACGGCTACTCGGCCGAGGACCTCAGCGCTTGGACCCGCGATCACGATGAGAACGAATGGACCGCCCAGGCCCTTGGTGAACGGGGGCTGTCCGACAAAAAGCTGCGCCGTGCCGCCCGGGACGCGAACCAGTCTGTACGGGTCCGCGCTGCCCAAGCCGAGGCCGCGGACCCCGAGAAAGGCTAGCCCGAAGCACTCTTGGTGACCATATATTGAGATAATACGTCTCAATAATTGGATACGTGGCCCTGTTGACGCACGTTACAGGGCCATTTTCCGTACTATGGAATTGTAGGTTCCCGCCCGTGCAACCGTATCCGTGAAGGCGAAGGTCACAGGTGGATTTACGGGGTAAGCGCTGAACAACCGCCCGCCCGCTAGTTAAGTGTTGGGAGAACAACGTGAGCGAAAGCTTCGAGGCGCAGCAAATGGCTGAACGCCTGCAGATGACCGAACGACAGGTCAATGTGCTGCGTGATAAAAATAGGAATCTCGACAAGCAGCTGGCGAGCATCAGCGGCAACAACCAGCGCCTCGTCGCGCTGCTTGAAACTACCCGTGAGCAGATCATCGGTCTGAAGTCGGCCCTGGAGAAGGACGGCGACGCCCCCTTCAGCTACGGCACGATTGTCGCCAAGCACCCACGCAAGCATCCTCAGCCCGGAACTGCCATTGAGTCCACGGCCATCCAGGCGGTCGACGTGGTGTACTCCGGACGCAAAATGCGCGTGGGCGTCAGTCCGCTACTCGACTTCGACAAGCTGAACGTGGGGCAGCAGGTGCTGCTTAATGAGGCGCTGGTGGTCATCGCAGCGCTCGGCTATGAAGAAACCGGCGAACTGGTAACCATTAAAGAATTGTTGGAGGACCACCAGGCGGTGGTCATGGCCAGGGCCGATGACCAACGCGTGATCACCTTGGCCCAGCCGCTGCGCGAAGAGCACCTTCGGGTGGGCGACCAATTGACCATCGACACCAAGACCGGACTTGGCGTCAAGCGGGTGCAGTTGACAGACATGCAGTCGCTTGTGCTCGAGGAAGTGCCGGATATCGCGTACTCGGACATCGGCGGCCTTAATTCGCAGATTGAAGCGATCAAAGACTCCGTCGAGCTGCCTTTCTCTCACCCGGAGCTCTATCGTGAACACGGCCTGAGTGCGCCGAAGGGCATCCTGCTCTACGGTCCTCCAGGCTGCGGTAAGACGCTGATCGCCAAGGCCGTGGCGCACTCGCTGGCGCAGCGTGCCGCGTCGCGCGTCGGCGGGGAAAGCACCCGCAGCTACTTCTTGAACATCAAGGGCCCCGAGCTGTTGGACAAGTACGTCGGCGAAACAGAGCGCCACATCCGGCTCATCTTTGCCCGCGCCCGGGAAAAGGCGTTGCACGGCGATCCGGTAGTCGTGTTTTTCGATGAGATGGAGTCGCTGTTCCGCACCCGCGGCACCGGTGTCTCCTCCGACGTGGAAACCACCATCGTGCCGCAGCTGCTGGCTGAAATCGACGGCGTCGAGCGCTTGGACAACGTGATAGTCATCGGAGCATCTAACCGCGAGGACATGATCGACCCGGCCATCCTGCGCCCCGGTCGACTTGATGTGAAGATCAAGATTCGTCGTCCGGATTCGGCCGGCGCGGTGGAGATCTTCAGCAAGTACCTGACCACCGACCTGCCCATCCACGAGAGCGAACTCTCACAGGATGCCGATGCACAGGCCACCGTGAACCGGTTGATCGAAGCCGCCGTTGATGCCATGTACTCGACGGATCAGATCAACGAGTTCCTTGAGGTCACCTACGTCAATGGCCAATCCGAGGTGCTGTACTTCAAGGACTTCGCATCCGGTGCGGTGATCCACAATGTGGTTGACCGAGCCAAGAAGCATGCGATCAAGGCGCTGATCACCACGGGTGAGCGCGGGCTGAAAGGCGAATACCTGCTGCGTGCGGTGCGCGAAGAGTTCGCCGAGCACGAAGACATGCCGAACACCACCAACCCAGACGACTGGGCTCGCATTTCAGGGCGCAAGGGCGAGCGCATCAGCAACATCCGTTCGCTGGTCAGCCACAAGGCCGCCAAGTGAGCGCCCGCCGCTTGGTCGGACTGGAGACCGAATACGGCATTATCCGCCCTTCGATGCCCAGGGCGAATGCGACGGTGCTGTCTGCACAGATCGTCGATTCCTACGCACAGCTTGTTGCAGAAAGCGATTCGCAGGTGCGGGGCGCGCGATGGGACTACGCGGATGAATCGCCGCTGAATGACGCCCGCGGATTCACCGTAGACAGGGATCAGGCGCACCCAACCCAGCTGACTGACGTTGAACCCGAGGTTGAGGGCACCGTGTGGACCTCGGAATCCGTGGCGCTGGACGGCAACGACGCACGCGTCGGGTCCACGCTCTACCAGGAGAAGGACTCCACCGATGTCGTGATGAATATGGTGCTGGGCAATGGCGCACGGTTGTACGTGGACCACGCCCACCCGGAGTACTCGAGCCCCGAGTCGACCACGCCGCGCGCAGCCGTGCTGTGGGACCAGGCCGGCGACGAGGTCATGCGCCGTGCCATGCTGAACGCCGCCCGGTTGGGCAGCGGCGAATTGCTGATGTACAAGAACAACACCGACAACAAGTCGGTGTCCTACGGTTCGCATGAGAATTACCTGGTTCCCCGCGATGTCGAGTTCTCCTCTCTGGTGTACGGGTTAACCCCGTTCTTCGTGACTAGGCAGATCTTCTGCGGTGCGGGCCGGGTGGGCAAGGGCATGCTGGGGCAGCGCAAGGAATTCCAGATTTCACAGCGCGCGGATTTCTTCGAAGCAGAAGTGGGGCTTGAGACGACGGTCAACCGACCGATCATCAACACCCGCGACGAGCCGCACTCCAATTGGGACAAGTACCGCCGTTTGCATGTGATCATCGGAGATGCAAACCTCGGTCAAATTTCGACCCTGCTGCGTGTCGGCACCACCAATCTGGTGTTGAGCCTCATCGAAGCGGGGGCGGCACCGTCCATGGAATTGGCCGACCCGGTGGCGGCCCTGCAACAGATCAGCCATGACCCGTCGCTGAAGTCGGCAGTTCGACTGCGCGACGGCAGGAAGCTGACGGCCATCGAAATCCAGCGCGAATATCTGAACGCCGCGGCGGACTATTGCCAGAAATACGGGCATCAGGACGCGGACACAAACGAGATCATTACCCGTTGGGCGCAGATTTTGGACCTGCTCGAACGCGACCCGCTGTTGGCCGCCGATCAGATCGACTGGATTGCAAAGTACAAACTGATCACCTCGTTTGCACAGCGTCATGGCCTGGGGATGGATGATCCGCGGATCGGGCTCATGGATCTGCAGTGGGCAGACCTGCGTCAGGACAAGGGACTGTACTACAGGCTTGCCGCCCGCGGGGCAATTCAGAGCATTTTCAGTCAAGAGGAGATCAATCGTGCGGTCACTGAACCGCCGGAGGATACCCGAGCCTATCTGCGCGGGATGACCCTTCAACGCTATGCACCATTTGTGGTGGCGGCGAACTGGGATGCACTCTCGTTCTCGGTGCCCGGAGCACGGCGAGTCAGCCGTATTTTCCTGCCGGAGCCGTTGGCCGGAACGCGCAGCGACGTAGGTGAACTCTTCGACGCGCAGCTGGAAATTAACGAGTTCATCGAGCAGTTGGCGCAGCGCGCCTAGAACGCGCAGAATTGAAATTAGTGCTGGTGCGCTCAGAACGCGCACCACAAAAGATGTAGGAGTAGAACATGACACAGGAAAGCTTTTCAGCCCGTCGTCACAACGAATCCCAGGAAGCTGCCGAGCAGATCCAGGTCAACACCACCGGTCAGTCTGCAGGCGTTGATGACCTGTTGGACGAAATCGACTCGGTGCTGGAATCCAATGCCGAAGAGTTCGTACGCGGATTTGTGCAAAAGGGCGGACAGTAAGCCGAAAGGCTGCAACGCAAGATCATTAGAGGCGCCGCAGCGGCGCACCAATTGAGGGGAAGTAACTTCGCGTGGATCGTAGAATTTTCGGTCTGGAAACCGAATTCGGACTGAACTATGTACCATCCGACGGCAGGAGGCTGACCCCCGAGGACGCTGCTCGGCACCTTTTCAAACCGATTGTTGCCTGGGGGAGAAGTTCCAATGTCTTCCTCGAGAATGGGTCCCGCCTCTACCTCGATGTCGGTTCGCACCCCGAGTACGCAACCGCAGAATGCGACCAGCTGCTGCAATTGATTGCGCATGACCGGGCGGGCGAAGCGCTCATGCTTGATCTGGTCGATCAGGCCGAGGACCAGTTGGCAGAAGAAGGGCATGAAGGAAAAATCTTCATGTTCAAGAACAATGTGGATTCCGCTGGAAACTCTTACGGATGCCATGAAAACTATCTGATTCCGCGCAAGATCGAGTTCAAGCGACTCGCCGACATGCTCATCCCGTTCCTGGTGACCCGTCAGCTGTTGTGCGGCGCAGGTAACCTTGTCCAAGTGGGCGAAGAAACCAAGTTTGTCTTTTCCCAACGCGCGGATCACATGTGGGAGGGCGTCTCCTCGGCAACTACCCGCTCGCGCCCGATCATCAACACCCGCGACGAGCCCCACGCGGACGCCGAGTACCACCGCCGCCTGCACGTCATCGTCGGTGACTCGACCATGAGCGAGACGACCCAGCTATTGAAGATCGGCGCGACAGATTTGGTACTGCGCCTGATCGAATCTGGCGAAATCTATCACGATCTGCGCCTAGAGAACCCCATTCGTTCCATCCGCCAGATCTCCCATGATTTCACCGGACAGACCGTCGTGCGCCTGATGGGCGGCGACGAGCCGACCGCGCTGCAGATTCAACGGATCCTGCTTGACTCGGTCAAGCAATTTGTAGCCCGTCACGGCGCACATCATGACCGGGTTGATCAGATTCTCGAGCTGTGGGAACGCGTGCTCAACGCGATCGAAGCCCAGGACTTCACCAGCATTGACAAAGACATCGACTGGGCGATTAAGCGGAAGCTCTTATTGGGCTATGCCCAGAAGAATTCACTTGAGCTGTCCTCGCACCGCCTGGCCCAACTGAATCTGACCTACCACGACATCGACCCTACGAGGGGTCTGTTCCACCTGCTGCGAAAGCGCGGCCTGGCCACCTCGGTGGTCAGCGATGCTCAGATCCGGGACGCGATCGTCAACCCGCCGGCAACCACAAGGGCTGTCATCCGCAGTCATTTCATCAAGGCGGCCCGTGCCACCGGCCGACGCTACAGCGCCGACTGGGTACACATGAAATACGAAGAGGGGCAGGGCGGAATCGTACTGTGCAAGGATCCCTTCGCCATCCAGAACGACCAGGTAGATGAACTGATCGAAATCATGAGTAGGCCGATTTAGGGAGCTGTTGGAAAGTATTTTCACAGCAACTGGTTTTAAGCTAGTAGCAAGCGCGTTCAGCTGACATGCTAGTTCGCCATTCGGTTAAGCAATTTCAACGAACGAAAGTAGATTCGTGCGCAAAGTTATGGCAGCAGCCGCCACCGCATCAATCCTCGCCTTGGCAGCTTGTGGTTCGACCTCCGGTAGCAGTTCCCTTTCAGACATCAAGGTCACTCCCGGCAAGGATGCCAGCTCCGCGCCGGAGGTCAGCTTTGACACCCCGTTCTTGACCGAAAAGGATGAGGCAGTCAACGTTGTCAAGGGCGACGGTGCTGAGGTGAACCCTGGCGACACCATCAAGGTCAAGTCAGGTCTGTACAAAACCATTGACGGTAAGCTCACCAACGAAAACTTCACCGGCGCCGCCACCGACATGACCCTCGATGACCAGTTCAAGCAGTCAATGCCTGAACTATATGATGTATTGATCAATTCGAAGGTCGGCGACTGGGTTGCCTACTCGGCCATTGAGGGCACTCAGCAGGCCAACGGAACGACCAGCACTCCGGAAGCGGGAACCCGTGCCGAGCGCATCATCCTCATCGATATCGAGGACACCACCCCTGTCAGTTCCAAGCTCTCAGATGACGAGGTTGCCAAGCTGAAGAAGGAAGGCAAGCTGCCAACCGTCAGTTTCAAGGACAAGCAGCCGACCATTAGCATTCCGAAGGACACCGAAGCTCCTAATGGTCTAGTGGTCGACGTGCTCGAAGAAGGCAAGGGCACCGAAGCTACGGCTGATTCGAAGGTTACCGCCAAGTACCTTGGCGTCACCTATGCGGACGGAAAAAAGTTCGACGGCAACTTTGACAAGGAGCCTACGACCTTCAGCCTTAACCAGGTCATCAAGGGCTGGACTCAGGGCATGACAGGCCTTAAGGAAGGCTCGAAGGTCATGCTGACTATTCCTGCCGATCTGGCCTACGGTAATACTTCCCAGCAGGGCTCGCCGACCGGCACGTTGGTCTTTTACGTAGAATTGACCAATGTAGAAGCCCCAGCCAGCAAGTAGCTGGTTGAGAACCGACTAACGAAAGGCCGTGACTATGTCGTTCGGAGAACGCAACTACGACCGCACCAAGCCCGAGATTGATTTTCCGGGCACCGACGCACCAGCCGAATTGGTAATTACCGATCTGGTTGAGGGTACCGGAGCCGAGGTAACTCCCGGCACTACCGTTCAGGCTCACTATGTTGGTGTTGCCTGGTCCACCGGTGAAGAATTCGATTCTTCCTGGGGCCGCGGTCAGACCCTTGATTTCCCTGTCGGCGTCGGAATGGTCATCCAGGGATGGGATCAGGGTCTCTTGGGCATGAAGGTCGGCGGTCGTCGTCGTCTGGATATTCCGTCGCATCTTGCCTATGGCGAGCGCGGTGCTCCGGGGGCAATCGCACCAAACGAAGCATTGATCTTCGTTGTGGACCTGATGGGTACCAAGTAGCATTCGCTGAGTTTCAAATACAACTGTGGCCCCGTTTTCGGGGCCACAGCTGTTTTAGAATCGGCATCTGATAAGAAAAGTGATTAGGCTAGGGTCGTGAGCACAAAGCATTCTTCAGGGCCAAGCAAGGCAGAACGACTGACTAGTCTGATCTATGCATTGGCAACGACTCCGAAGAAGTTTACTTCCGCGATGATCGGTGAATATTTAACTCCCGACGGAAGTGACGCAGCGAGAGAAAAGTCGGTTGAACGGCTTCGAGAAGACATCCGCAATGAATTCGGTGTCAGACTGATCGCGGACGATATCGATGGAGTCATCTACTACAGCCTTGATACGAGCGACTGGTTTCTGCCTGCAATTGAATTCACCCCGGCGGAGTCCGCGATGATTGCTCTAGCAGCAAGTCTGTGGAAAGACAGCAAACTTCAGACGCTTGGTCTTAAAGCCGCCGCACGTATTACCGGCAGTGTGGATGAAACAGCCGTTGCCCCGATCACCGGCACGCTCTTGCCTCGCTTGTCTCTTGACGAACCAAATTTCCGTGAATGCGCACTCGCTGTCTTCAACCGCAAGACAGTGAAATTCACGTACACCACGGCAGACGGCGTGGAATCGGATCGCGAAGTTGATGTGTGGGGGATCGGCCAGAGGTTCGGCAACTGGTATTTTGCCGGATACGACCACACGAGAAACGCAGTGAGGGTTTTCCGCCTTTCGCGGATCAAGGGCAACCTCAAAACCATCATCCGTCGCCAAGGTCCAAGCAGCCAAAGTTATCAACGTCGTCCCGTCGACTTCAGCATGACTCAGGTTTTGATCGACTTTGATTCAAAAAACCCGGGCCATCTTGCAACAGTGCAAATCCTAGACGACTCAGCTACGCCGTTAATTATCCAATCAGTCAGCGGGGACATGGGCGATCGCCGGTATCGAGTGGCATACTCTGATGCCGAGTCTTTTGCCTCCGAATTGGCGGCTTACGGTCCAGCCGTCAAGGTCCTTGAACCGCAGGACTTGGCCGTGAAGGTCGCAACAACACTCTCTGATGCTCGAAACGTTCAGAATCTCATCTCTGATCAAGCAGATTCGCTGTCGACAGTCGGTTTCAGGCAACATAGGGCAACGGGGCGCGGCACGACAGCTGCCCAGGTGCTACGTAACATCGACATGATCCAGTACGTGGTCGCGCACGGTGTTGTAGAGATCAAAGAGCTTGCTGACCGCTATCAGATGCCGGTGGAAAAAGTTCGCGAAGAGCTGGCGATGATCATGATGTGCGGCGTGCCCAACGGCCAGCACGATGAACTAATCAATGTGAACGACGGAGACATTGACGCCGACACCGTGACGATTTCCAATGCTGAGATTCTCGCTTCGCCGCAGAAACTTGCCCCGCTAGAAGCTGTAGCGGTTCTCGGTGGTTTGAACGCCTTGGAGAGCATCCCCGAATTTGAGCACCGAGAGGTCCTGCACTCGGCACTAACCAAGATCAATGCTGCAGTAGCCCGATTTGACGGCTGGAATGGAGCGTTGGGATTCGCCTTGTCGCAAGCACGACACAACGACATCCCAAGTCAATTGATCAGTGCCATCCGGTCACGAAGTGTGTTGAAGATCGACTATTATTCTGCGCGATCTGAAAGCCACGGTTATCGTGAGGTGGAGCCCCTCCGGTTGGTCGAAGACGGACCTGTTCAATATCTTCGTGCATGGTGCAGGAACCGACAAGATCTCCTGACTTTCAGGGTTGATCGAATTCTTGATGTCAAGCGCACCGATGAGACCTTTGAAATCGGTACTCGTCACGATGATGATCAGGAACTTGACTTGCGATATCGTGGGTCTGCCGATGATTTGCAGGCCACCGTTTTCGTACACGAAGAAGTATTGCCGGCAATCGAGTCTTTCCGACCTTCGGAATGGTCAAGCTCCAAGGTAGGTGGGGGTTACCTTGCCAAAATTCAGCTTTCCTATGATCTGGTGCCTGCACCGTTGATAGCAAGGCACGGCGGTAAAATAGCTGTTGTTTCGCCGGAGTCAACACGCGCTCGTGTGAACGAGTGGTTGGACGCCGCTATCCGAATGTATGAGGGTATATAAATGCTTCCCTGGTGGTTCTGGGTGCTGTTGTGGACGGTACTCATTTTGGCAACTTTATTGTGCGCAGTATTGGCAGGTATTCGACTATTTCGTCAAGGAATGGGCGTCATGCAGTCATTGGGCGCCGCATCCGAGCAGCTCAGTGAAGAATTTGCGAAACCAGGCAAGGTTGTCGAATACACTCCCGTAGGTCGCAGGTACCCGCATGGTACTGATGCAACGCACGCCGACCCGAAAAAAATCAAAAAGCTCCGTGAAAAGGGAAAATCCGAGCGCATTGAAGCTCGGCGCGTACGTAGAGTGACCCGTCGCACAGAGCGTGGTCAGGCACAGAACATGCACGATTTAGGTCTGTTCTAACGTAGAATTAAAGACAAAAAGAAGGGAATCCTCATGGGTGGATTGCAGGGATGGCATCTGGTCATCATTATCGTGCTGGCACTTTTGCTTTTCGGCGCTCCAAAGCTTCCTGGCTTGGCTCGATCGATGGGCCAGTCGTTGCGTATTTTCAAGTCTGAAGTACGTCAGATGAAGGAAGATGATCCTAAGTCAGAGACCATCGACGGTACCGTGAATGAGAAGTCAGAAGGTACCGCCAATGAGAAGTCGACTGACGAAAAGAACAACTCGTAGTACTTTTCAGTGACAGACAAAACATCGAAAACACCGCGCGCCAAGAAAAAGCGGGTTAAGAACGACGAAGGGCGGATGTCTCTCAAGGAGCATCTCGTCGAAGCGCGGAATCGCTTGTTTAAAGCGCTTTTGGCGCTGGCGGTGGGCACCATTATTGGGTTCTTCGCCTACGACTGGCTATTGCAGTTGCTTATTTCTCCGGTGATACAAGCCGGTGGCATCGTAATGTTCACCGCTGTACTCTCGCCCTTTGACATCATGATCAAGGTTGCGATTTTCGTCGGTGTAATTATTTCGTCGCCTGTCTGGATCTATCAGATCTGGGCCTTCATCGTTCCCGGTCTGAAGAAGAAGGAACGCCGCCTATCGCTGGCGTTCGCCGCGGTCGCTGTTCCGTTATTTCTGTTCGGCATCGCAATGGCATATTTTGTTATGCCATTCGCACTGCAGTTCTTCAGTAGCCTGACGCCCGATAACTCCGAACTAAACGTAACGATCGACAGTTACCTGCCATTCGTATTCAGACTTCTACTGGCATTTGGCATTGCTATGTTGGTTCCAGTACTCATGGTGGGCCTCAACATGGCCGGTGTTCTGTCATCAAAAGTCATTCTCAAGAACTGGCGTATTACGGTATTTCTCATTGCTCTTGTGGCCGCAATGGCCGCTCCGGGCGGCGACGCGATCACCATGTTCGCATTGGCTGGTCCTCTATTCCTTACCTTCGCAGCGGCAACGTTGTTCTGCGTAATTAACGATAAGAAGCGTGCAAAGAAGCAACTTGCACAGGACGCTGAGAATGAACGACTGGCAACCGGCGAAGCAACCGATATCGACGCTCCAATTAAGATCGACGATCCGAAGTCTCAGATTTAGCCATCAGTCGGAAAATACCTTCAAGTCTTGCTCTTCGGTGTGGAGCAAACCGCACCAGAAAGTGAACGGTCTCCATTGACTTCCGCTGCGGAAAATTATGCGCACGCCAAGGCCCGACAGATTGAGGTTGGAACGCACCTGCCAGACTTCCGGGCGAGTATTGCCTTCGATCTTGATCAATTTCAGGCCGAGGCCTGCCGCAAGGTTGCCGTAGGAAATAGTGTCCTTGTGGCTGCGCCGACAGGTGCTGGAAAGACCGTCGTTGGTGAGTACGCGATCTTCCAGGCCATTAGGGAGAACCGCAAGGCTTTCTACACCACGCCGATCAAGGCGCTGAGCAATCAGAAGTACTCTGACTTGGCCAAGCAGTACGGCGCGAATAAAGTGGGCCTGCTAACCGGCGATACGTCAATCAATTCGGAAGCCCAGATCGTGGTGATGACCACCGAGGTGCTTCGAAACATGCTCTACGCCGATTCCCAGACTTTGGACGGTCTCGGCTATGTGATCATGGACGAGGTGCACTATCTGGCAGATAAGTTCCGCGGAGCAGTCTGGGAAGAGGTCATCATTCATCTGCCGTCCAACGTGCAGATCATCTCGTTGTCGGCCACCGTCTCCAACGCCGAGGAATTCGGAGGCTGGCTTGATACGGTGCGAGGCAATACCGACATCATCGTCTCGGAGGTTCGCCCTGTTCCACTGTTTCAACACGTCATGGTGGGGCCGAACCTTGTGGATTTATTTGCCGAAGACGTCGCCTTTGACAAGGTAGCCAACGGCGACAGCAAGGCAAACGTTAATCCAGAGCTACGTAAACTCGTACGAAGCCAGAGCGCTGGAGGCCGAGTTCAGCGAGGACGCAGCGCACGCGGATATCGTGGAGCTTCAAGAGCGCCTAAAATTGGCCAGCGGACCAGCCGCTCGTCGGTCATTGCAAAGCTCGACAAGGCCGGCCTGCTTCCAGCGATCTTCTTCATTTTTTCCCGTAAGGGTTGCGACATGGCTGTCCAGCAGTGCGCCATGGCTGATTTACGGTTGACCACAAATGAAGAATCCGCGGAGATTGCACAGGCTTTGGACGAGATTGCCTACCGCATTCCCAATGAAGACCTTGACGTTCTTGAATTTTGGAGTTGGAGAGACGGGCTGACCCGGGGCTTTGCCTCCCACCATGCTGGTCTGCTCCCGATCTTCAAGGAGATCGTTGAAGACCTCTTTGCCCGGAACCTGATCAAGGTAGTTTTCGCTACCGAAACCCTCGCGCTGGGTGTGAACATGCCAGCGCGATCGGTAGTTCTGGAAAAGCTGGTTAAATTCAACGGGGAATCGCATGTACAGATTTCATCGGGGGAGTACACACAGCTGACCGGACGAGCCGGCCGGCGCGGGATCGACGTCGAAGGCCATTCGATCGTCCTGTGGAACCCAGACATGGAACCTGAATCCCTGGCAGGGCTGGCCTCACGGCGAACCTATCCGTTGAATTCTTCATTCCGCCCGACCTACAACATGTCGACAAACCTGCTGGCCCAGTTCGGCAGGGAGCAGACAAGACAGATCCTCGAAAGCTCCTTCGCTCAGTACCAAGCTGACCGGTCGGTAGTAGGTATGGCGCGGGAAGTGCGCTCGAAAGAAGAATCCTTAGCCGGATACGCCAAGTCGATGGAATGCCATCTTGGGGACTTCTCCGAGTATCTGAAACTTCAGCGCGATCTCGCAGCGCTTGAAAAAACCGCTTCCAAAGAGCGCAAACACCACCGGCGATCAGCTGCTGAACGTTCCTTGCAGGCGGTGATCCGAGGCGATGTTGTTGACCTTCCCGGAGGCCGACGGTTCGGCAGGGCAGTGATAATTGCCTTAGACACGGCAATGTACAATCCGCGCCATACGGTACTCACCGAAGAAGGCCAGCTGCGCAGGCTTTCGGCAGAAGACCTCAACGGGCCGTTGCAAATTGTTTCCCGTATTCGAATTCCCAAGGGCTTCACAGGACAGACGCCCAAGGAGCGGCGAGACCTTGCCTCCTCGCTGCGCAATGCAATCTACGACCACCGGCCTCCACGCCAGGATGCGCAGAGCTTTGACTACACGGGCAGCGATACCTTTGAGCGCCAGATTCAAGAGCTGCGTTTGCAGATGCAGGACCACCCGTGCCACGCGTGCTCCGAGAAGGATGCCCACATGCGCTGGGCGGACCGCTATTGGAAACTGAAGAAAAGCGCTGACAAGGCACGTCGGCAGATTCGCGGACGCACCAATTCGATTGCCACTCAATTTGACCGGATCTGCAATGTTCTGGAGCAGTTTGGCTATCTGCAGTCGGACTCGGCGAGTGAGGAATTTACCATAACCGACGCCGGGCGCAGGCTGCGCCGAATCTATGGCGAGCGGGACCTGCTCAGCAGCCAAGTCTTGGAGACAGGGATGCTGACGAATCTGAAGGCAGAAGAGCTCTGTGCCGTGGTCGCTTTCCTGGTCTATCAGGGACGGCGAGACTTCGACCGACCTGACCCAAGCATGCCGACCCAGAAGATCGGTGATATCTGGACCCGTACCATTAATATCTGGGGCAAGCTTTCGGACGCGGAAGAAGCGGCGAACCTAGAGCCCACGGCTCCACCGGAATCAGGACTCATCTGGCCGATCTACAAATGGGCTCGGGGCGCAAGCCTCAACAGCGCACTGCGTGGAACCGATCTGGCTCCCGGAGACTTTGTGCGATGGGCCAAACAGGTCATCGACACCCTCGACCAGTTCGCTAAGAACACCGACCTGCCTCCGCGGTTGGTGCGCAATGCCTACACGGCAATGGACCTCGTCAAACGCGGTGTCATCGCCTACTCAAACGTGCTCGACTAACATCTAGCCGCGCCTGACATCCTACGTTAGCTGCCACCGCAGAGCGTGGGAATAGAAAAGGAAGTTAGCTCATGGCAAAAACGCTGTACCACAACGGTTCGGTCTACTCCTCAGCAGATCCATTTGCCACCGCGATGGTCGTCGACGGCGACACCGTCGCCTGGATCGGCGGTGAGGAAGCAGCCGAGCGCCACGCCGAAGCGGTCGATCAGATCATCGATCTGAACGGCGCCTTGATCACCCCGGCCTTCGTCGAGTCCCATACCCACCTCGCGGCGCTGGGAAGATCGCTGTCGGGCGCCGACCTTTCATCGGTAGGTAGTGCTGGCGCTTTGCTCGAAGCAGTATCGCTGCGTGCTTCGGGCACCGAAGGACCGGTTCTTGCCCAGGGATGGGACGAAAGTACCTGGGATGTGCGTGTACTTCCCACGGAGGCTGAACTGACCGATGCCGCCTCCGGCCGAGGCTATTATCTGGTTCGGCGGGATGTGCATAGCGCGCTGGTCAATCGTGAGCTGCTGGAGCAGCTGGGACTGGAACAGATTTCCCCAGGCGTGGTCAGCGGCAATGAACACGACCAGGTTCGCCTGGCACTGTCCTCGTTGCAGTCGACCGATGTGGACTTCCAGCGCCGTGCGCTAGAGCACTACGCCTCGCGCGGCTACGCCACCGTAGTTGAAATGGCGGCCCCGCAGCTGGAAGGACGCCGGGCCCTCGATAACCTGCTGGCAATAGAAGACCAACAGCTGCCGCAGGTCTACGCGTTCTGGGGCGAGCTCGTTGGGGATGGCGAACACGCAAGTCAGCTGGTCTCCAGCTTTCCCGCCGGGCGTGTGCTGGGCCTGGGCGGAGACTTGAGGGTTGACGGTTCACTGGGCAGCCGTACGGCCTATCTTCGAGAGGACTACGCCGACCAGCCAGGGCATCGGGGAGTGCTCCACCTGAGTAAGGATCAGATCGTCAAACACCTGATCGCCTGCAGCCAGCAGGGCATCCAAGCCGCCTTCCACGTCATCGGCGATGGTGCGTTGGATGTTGTGCTCGACGCCTTCGACGACGCGGCGCAGCAGATCGGCGTTGCGAAACTGCAAATGTGCCGACACCGCATCGAGCACGCTGAAATGGTCGACGCCTCGAATCGGGCCCGATTGCTGCAGTATTCGATCATGGTGTCCATGCAGCCGGAATTTGACGCGCAGTGGGCTGGCGAGAACGGCATGTACCAGGCGCGCCTTGGCGACCGCTCCCGGGGCATGAACAACCTCTCGGCCATGCTGTCTTCCGGCGTTCCGCTGGTGCTGGGTTCCGATGCTCCCGTGACCGAGGTCGACGGCTGGAAAATTGTGCGCGCTGCGATGAATATGTCGGATCCGGAATCGCGGATCTCGGCACGGGCGGCATTCCTGGCCCAGACACGTTCAACCTATCGAGCGATGGGGGAGATGAACCCAACTGCCGGACAATTGGTGATCGGAGCCCCGGCGACCTTTGCGATCTGGAGCGCATCGGAGCTCGCGGTGCAGACGCCGGATGTGAGAATCAGCTCGTGGAGCACCGACGCCCGCGCGGGCACCCCCATGCTCCCCGTGGTCGACGAGCAGATCCCTGACTGCCTGCGAACCGTACGTGCCGGTAATATTCTGCACGATCAGTTGGACCCGGCTGCCGTCCGCAACCTCTAACAAACTGTAGAAGTTCTTGAATCAAGTAACTGACCTGTAGATTTTCAATGAAGGTTCTGGTCATGAACTGGTTGACAGGTGCGGTGGGTCAAGCATTAGGCTGTACTAAGCGCCTCTTCGTGATGCACCTCGCATTGTGTTTGAAACGACGCAATTGAATAACGATCCCCAGTGACCTTAGATAACATTTCCCGAGTTTTCGAACCTGGGAAATAGGGCCGAAGTCACTGGGGATCGTTGCGTTTGGCTGTGTCCGTGGAAGCGCGGACAACCTAGGGTGCGTATACTTTGAGATTGGGCTTCTGTTGATTCACGGCCGGATTTTGTTCATTTTCCGTCCGTTGACCTAGAGCCCGTTGTTGCTGTCTATGAAGAAAGGTGCCGCCGAGTGCGCGTCATTACGATCATTCCAACTTACAACGAATTGGAATCGCTCCCGCTGACCGTCGGAAGGCTCCGAACCTCGGTTCCAGACTCGGATGTACTGATCGTCGACGATAATTCTCCAGACGGCACCGGCGAACTGGCAGACAAGATGGCTGCGGAAGACGGCAATATCTTCGTCCTGCACCGTACCGGCAAGGACGGTCTCGGCGCCGCCTACATTGCCGGTTTCGAATGGGCCCTGGCCCGTGACTACGACGTGCTCGTCGAAATGGATGCCGACGGCTCCCACATGCCAGAGCAGCTTCCGCGTTTGTTGGAAGCGAGTGCCGCAGGTGCAGACCTCGTCATCGGCTCACGCTGGGTCAAGGGCGGCGAGGTAGTGAACTGGCCGCTGCACCGTAAGATCATTTCCCGCGGTGGATCGTTCTACTCGCGTACCCTCTTGGGTCTGCCGTTGCGGGATATCACCGCCGGCTACCGGGCTTTCAAACGTGAAACACTAGAGGCTATCAACTTCGACGATATTGAGTCACGCGGATACGGCTTCCAGGTTGACATGACCTTCCGCGTCGCAATGATGGGCAAGCGCATCGTTGAAGTTCCGGTGACCTTCGTCGAACGTGAGCTCGGGGCGTCGAAAATGAGCGGAAATATCGTTGTTGAAGCCATGTGGAACGTGACCCGTTGGGGCCTTGGGGCCCGTTGGAAGAAACTGACCAGCAAGAAGTAACTTCTTTTGCTAGTAGTGCGGCCTGGAGCGATACCGCTGCGGGTCGCACAACTATTTAACACGCGGGTTATAAGAAAAACGGCCGTGACGCCCCCAAAGGGGAATCCCGGCCGTTTTAGGCTGAAGGTCTTAGACTGCTTCGCCGCGCGACGCACGCAGCTGAGTCAGGCGATCAGCCAAGATCTTTTCTAGCTCTTCCTCGGTACGGCGTTCGAGCAGCATGTCCCAGTGAGTACGCACTGGCTTTTCGTTTGCTACTTCCTCAGCCTTTGCTTCACCATGAACCAGCTTGGCTTCCTTGCCGGTCTTTGTGTGCCAGGTTGCAGGGATTTCTGCCTCGGCCGCAAAGACAATGAAAACGGTTTCGCCGTCTTCGGTACGGTATTCGACGCGCTGACGGGCAGCCGGCTCCACACCTGCCTCAGATTCCATGCTCTGTGCACCCAGGC
>NZ_JALDXV010000026.1:0-41337 GCF_032154645.1 Glutamicibacter sp.
CTGAAGAGTTCGCGGACGCTTACGCCCGTGCTTGGTTCAAGCTGACCCACCGCGACATGGGCCCGAAGTCCCGCTACTTCGGCCCAGAGGTTCCTGCTGAGGACCTGGTTTGGCAGGATCCACTGCCAGCAGCTCCAGAGGTCACCCTGGGTGCCGCTGAAATCGCAGGCCTGAAGGAACTGATCAAGGAATCCGGTCTTTCGGTTCAGCAGCTGGTATCCACCGCTTGGAAGGCCGCAGCTTCCTTCCGTTCCTCGGATAAGCGCGGTGGAGTCAACGGCGGCCGCATCCGTCTGGAGCCTCAGGTTTCATGGGCTGTCAACCAGCCTGCAGAGCTGAAGCCAGTGATCGCCAAGCTGGAAGAAATCGTTGAAACCTTCAACGCTACTTCCGACATCAAGGCTTCCTTCGCCGACGTTGTGGTTCTTGCCGGCAACGTAGGCGTCGAGCAGGCTGCTCTGGCCGGCGGCCAGCAGATCGAGGTTGCTTTCGCACCGGGCCGCGTTGACGCTACCCAGGAGCAGACCGATGTTGACCAGTTCGCATGGCTGGAGCCAGTTTCCGACGGCTTCCGCAACTACGACTCGGGCTTCATCAACCTGCCAAGCGAGTACCTGCTGATCGACAAGGCCAACCTGTTCGGCCTGTCCGCTCCAGAACTGACCGTTCTGGTTGGCGGTCTGCGCGTACTGGGCAACAACTGGGATGGCTCGAACCTGGGCGTCTTCACCGACACCCCGGGCGCGCTGACCAACGACTTCTTCACCAACCTGCTGGAGCCAGGCATCGAGTGGACTGCTTCGGATGACGAGCAGACCTACACCTCGAAGGATGGCCGCTGGGTAGGTAGCCGCGTTGACCTGCTGTTCGGTTCCAACTCCGAACTGCGTGCGCTGGCTGAAGTCTACGCATCGGATGACGCGAAGGAGAAGTTCGTTCGCGACTTCGCCGCTGCATGGGCCAAGTTCATGAACTCGGACCGCTTCGACCTGGCTCGCAAGAACTAAGTTCTTAGCAGCTAGTTCCTAGCACTACAAGGGCGGTTGCCTTCCTCCATTCGGAGGAAGGCAACCGCCCTTTGTTTAACGCCATTGGATTAGCGCTGTTCAACCCATTGCCAACGGGCCGGTGGACGCCCCGTCCCCTGAGGGACCGCCTCAAGTTTGCGGATCGCCTTGTTCGATGACAGCGCGCGGCCGACATTATTGACCACTGGTTCGGGCCTGCCTGCGGCAGTCGCGAGTTCTTTCATGCGGGCCACCACATCTGCCGTGGTGAAGTCGTCGCCCAGCAGTGCCTTGGTCAGGTCCGTATTGACCCAGAGCGAGTCAAGCAACACCGAGCATGCTTGGGAAATGATCTGGTTGTGGTCGAAGGGCAGCGCCGGAAGCTGATCGAGCGGATAGACCCGCACCGAATCGCTGTCCGGAAGTCTGTCGAGTAGCACGAGGTGCGCGATGGACAGCGTTGGGCCGCGCTCGTCGCGCTCGAAGTCGTCGAACACCGCTGTGTGCACCATGGCGAGGTATTCGCTGATGCCTGTCTTGGAGAGCAGTGCGCGTTCGACCGCTTCGCTCAGCCTTTCATTGGCATTGAGCAGAACTCCTGGCAGGGCCGCCTGCCCGATGAACGGTTCAAAGAGCCGCAGCCCGGTGATGACGCAGAGCTGGCCGTCCTGAACTATGAGTGGAACCGCATCAATGGAAACGAGGGGCTGGGTAGGCATAGTTCTCATCATAGGGCAGCCGATCCGCCGGGTATTTACCGAGCGGATCGACTGGCGGCAATGATCGTTCAGCGCAGGTTTCCCAGAACCCGTCGCACATCGTTGAATGACTGGGTCCGAAGGAACTTGCCGTCTTTCCATACGGGCCTGAGCAATGAAGCCGCTTCCTGTTCGGCAGTCGCCTTCTCGATCAGTGCAAGCTCCCCGTACTCATTTTCAACCACCGACAAACGACCGGTGGCGGACTTCTTCATTCCGCTGTCCGTGACCGGATCCTTGAGCAAATTGTGTCCCTCGCCGTTGATTTCCGCCCAGGTGGCTTTGACTGCCGAGGAGAAGGTATCGCGGGTGACGAACTGATAGGTGAATGAACCGACCCCAAGCACCACATTCGACGCGGCGAAGCCCATCGCCTCAAGTTTCCCGGTGATCTGCCGCGCGCGATCCATGGTGATTGAATCTCCGTAGATCAGACCGATGTGCGGGTCCAACTCCTTGAATCCAGCCTCATTGATTCGTCCGCCGAATACCTGCCACAGCAGGCGCACGGCGCCCAAGTGGGCGGGGTCCAGTTCCTCTCCCTCTTCGTTTTCAAGGTCTGCAATGCCGCAGATAATATCGACAGGATCCCCAGAATCTGGGCGGATCACCAGCTTTCCTTCACGGCTCATGATCTGCTCCTTGAGCGTTGGGAGGATTTGGGTCAGCACCTTCCAAAAGTCCATGGTGTCCGAAACCACCGAGATGTTCCCGGCAGGGTATTGATTGATGATGCGCCGGTAGGTGTCCAGCTCGTCGACCGCGCTGATTCCGGCGCTCATTACGGAGTGTTCGGTTGCCGGGATGGATCCGATGACCAACTGGTTGTCGGTTCCGGCCGCGCTCGGGTAGTAGCGGTTGACCCAGTCCATGGTGGCCAGCGAGTCCGATCCTGTGAAGGAGAGCAGGTGCCCGGCGCCCGAAGCCGCCGCCGCGTGGGCTCCCGGCATTCCGCGGAAGCTGAAATCGTGGAGCTGCCAGTTCACCGCTGACAAGTCTCCGCCGGTTCGTTCCGCTGCGGCGTCGAGGATCCCTCGGTAGGTGTCGGCGGTCGTGGCGGAGGTTGAAGCCTGCCAAATTTCCGAGGAGAGGACGGTCTCGATGTAGTTGGTCAGCCAGAAGAATTCGGGCAGGGTGTTTTCAACCGTGAAGCTTGGCACGCGCAGCGGGACGCGGGTTCCTTCGGGCAGCGCACAGAAGATCAGTGGCAGGTAGCCCAACCGGTGCAGTGCCCTGATGTGTCCGGTGTCGATTCCGTGATCCGGCCCCAAGACAGCGACCAGCTGCTGATCGTACTCGGCCACCGCTTCATCTTCGTCGGCGGCAAAGAACGGCGCAAAGGCCTCAACACAGTAGGACTGCAAGAATGCCTGCAAACCAAAGTGCACGACCTTCTCAATTCCCTCAACCCGTGACGCGCGGTTGGTGTAGTTGGAGAGGACCCGCGTGGTTCCGGCGGGGTAGATATCCTTGTGACCCAGCTTGTAGCAGTCGGTGAGAAACAATGCCGCGGTGACGGACGGTGCTGTCATCTGGGTGAAGGCTGCCGGTGAAGTTGTTGTAATGCTCATGATGCTTCTCCTTAGAACATGAAAGTGGAGACGGGAATGATGGTGGCGTTGACCTCAGGGTTTTGATGCCCGGGGTGCGAGTCGGTGGTGAAGATTGCTCCGAAATTTTCGCGCAGTCGTGCAGCCTTTCCGGAAAAGACTCCGTGGCTGACCCACAGGTCGAGGCGATCGCTACCGAGCCCCGTTGATTCGGCAAGTCCTCGGAAAGTTCCGCCGCCATCGCAGATGTCGTCGACGACCAGGAGCCTGCCGCGTTCGGGAAGCGCCTCGCAGCTGAATCCGCTGAGTTTTCCGGTGGCGAAGTCCCGGTGTTTGGACGCCCGGAACATCGGAACCCCCAAGGCGTTCGCGGCGGCCTGCGCCCGGTTCACGGCGCCCGCATCCGGTGCTATCACTCCGACATATCGGCGGCCAAGAATGCGCTGATCCGAAGCGAGTACGGCCGCTGAGTCGATGACCAGCAGGTTGTTGATCAGTCCGACCATGACCGGAGAGTGCGGATCGAAGCAGATCACCCGGTCGGCTTCGAGGCTGTTGATCATATTCGCGTAGACCTTGGCGCCGAATGGCTCGCCGCGGTCTGCCCGCGCCGCAGGCAGATAAGGGATGACAGCTTCCACCGTGTGTCCGTGCTGGTGCGCGTAGTCGATCCAGAGTCCCGCACGCACGTAGTCGTTGGCATCGGTTCCGGTGATGAGCACTCGCACCGGAGTTTGCTCCGAGGCCGCCGGCCCAAGGGTGAAGTGGAGTTCACCTGCTGGAAACTGCGTGAAGTTCACATCGGAGTAAACCGTGAATCCTGCTGGGACTGAAGCGAATGTCTTGATCATGACTCAACGATAACACATAAACATCACATGATGTTTATTATTTTCAAAATTAGAGCGCGACTAGCAGGGGGTGGAAATATTTCCCTTTCCAGCCAGGCACCCCAAAGTCACCTGGGCACCAAAAACAGCGACAGCCGTCAGTAAATATTTATTCCAGAAAGTTCCAATACATCCTTCGGGGCAACTTTTGGATCAGCGAGGGGTACCAAAACTCTTGCAACAAGCTATGCAAAAAGATGTTTCTGCAATTACTATTGCAATTCAGGGACGTTGATATGTCCCGCATCACAGGCTGGCAGTGGCGAAAGGCAAGCGCGTGGACAACGAATTGGACTCACAACAGGGCACACCCTGGCATGGCGATCTCTTCGGCAATACCAAGCTCACAAAATCCCAGCAGCGGGTAGTTAACAGCCTGAGCCTGAACCCAAAATTTGCCGCCTACGCTGAGCTGAATGAAGTTGCAGAACGCTCGGCGGTCAACAGCTCAACTGTCGTTCGCACCGCCCAGACTTTGGGGTATTCAGGCTGGCCGGACCTGCAGCGCGAACTTCGCGCACAGTTCCTGGTCTACATCTCCCGCGAAGCTGAATTCAGTGAACAGGTCGTCGTAGAATCTCCGGTCCACGATTCATTGGCGCACGACGCCAAGAACCTTGAACTGGCCCGAAACCTGATAGATGCCGAGAAAGTAGCTGAATGCATCGATGTCTTGTGCAATGCAAAACGCATCATTTGCCTAGGCCAGGGATCCCATGCAGCCCCCTCGATGGTCTTCGCCCACCTGGCCTCGGTCATGGGCTACCCGGCAAGTTTTGAACAGCGCACCGGTGTCCATTTGGCTGCCATCCTCAACACGCTCACCGAAGGCGACGTACTGCTGATCTCCCACCTCTGGAGACCGCTGAAAGAGTACACCGCCGCAGCCCGAATCGCCGCGGCCTCCAAGGCGAAGGTCATCACCATCACCGACCTGACCACCAGCCTGCTCGCTAAATACAGTGATCACGTGCTTCCCGTACCAAGTGAAGGCGTCTTCACCTTCCAGTCCGCCACAGCAGCAGTTTCCGTGGCCTACGGTCTGCTTGCCGGAATGGAAAACCACGAATCTCACGCCATCCGACCACGACTGGTCAATGTCCACGAACTGTGGAACGAGCTCGAAATCTACGAATCTTAAAAGGAGCATTCATGTCTGAACTGATCAGCGGCAACCCCGAACTCTCACGCAACCTCGAAGAAAACTGGGAAGCGAAACGCCAGCTCATTGAAGATCTGGCTAAGGACATTCATGCACACCCCGAACTCTCATTCCAGGAACACCGCGCGGCGGCAAATATCACCGCGCTGTTCGCCGATCACGGCTTCACCATCACCGTGGGCATCTGCGATCTGCCCACCGCTTTCGAGGCGAGCATCGGCACCGGCGACCTGGTCGTCGGCATCTGCATCGAATACGACTGCCTCCCACAGGTGGGGCACGCCTGCGGCCACAACCTGATTGCCGGCGCATCGATCGGCGCAGCACTGACGCTGGCTCCACTTGTCGACGAGCTGGGCATCACCCTCAAAGCAATCGGCACTCCCGCAGAGGAGCATGGCGGCGGCAAGGTACTCATGCTTGAGCGCGGCGCCTTTGACGGTGTGGGACTGTCGCTGATGGCACACCCGATGCACGAGGGTCGTACCAGCAACCCGCTGGGCACCACCACCCAGGCGGTCGGCCGCTTCAAGGCAATGTTTACCGGTCAGGCGGCTCACGCAGCGGCTATGCCGCACCGTGGAATCAATGCAGCAGATGCAGCAACGCTGTCTCAGGTAGCCATCGGCTTGCTGCGCCAGCAGCTGCCCGACACCCACCGGGTTGCGTCCTACATCGAAGAAGCAGGGCACGTCACGAACATCATCCCGGACTACTCGGTAGTGCAGTTCGAGGTTCGGGCCTTTGAGCTTGAAGAATACGAGCAGTCGCTGGCGAAGGTCCGCCGTTGCTTTGAAGGTGCAGCTGTGGCCACCGGCACGACCCTTGAGTTCGAAGCCACCGAGCCGCTATATGAACCAGTGGTTCAGGACGAACTGCTTGCCACCTTCTGGAACGACGCCATGGCCGCCCGCGGCAACGACGTCAGCCCCGTCGACCCTCGTGAAAGCTCCGGGGGCTCCACCGATATGGGCAACATTTCGCAGGTAATCCCTGCAATCCACCCAATGTTTGCCGTGCCGGGCGCTACCGCGCCAGTGCATTCGGCAGGGTTCACCGCTTCCGCAAACACGCCGGAAGCCTACCAGGTCATGACCGATGCTGGCCTGTCTCTCGCAGCCGCAGCCAGCGCCGCTGTGCTTGCAGACCGTGACCGTTTCATCGCCGCAGCGTACGCCCGCGGCTAACAACTCGGCCTTTGCCACAGGACACCAAATGAAAACTATGTCATCTACCGCCAAGATCGGCGCAAAGCACGCGCTTCCGATCTCCATCTTGGCCCTGGTAGTCACCATCATTGCCGAATTGATCGGCAAGAAGACCTTTGATGTTGGGATCGGCACACTACTGATTTTCCCCATGGTGTGGGGACTTATTATCGGTGCGGTACTGACGCTGCAGAAGTTCAAGCCGGTATCCATTACCTCGCAGAAGATCGCCGCAGGTTTCTCCTCCATCGCGGTGCTGCTGCTGGTGGTTCGACTTGCAGCGGACATCGGCCCGCACATTCCCGACCTGATCTCCGCAGGACCTGCCCTGTTCCTTCAGGAAATCGGTCACATGCTCGGTACGATCGTGTTGGCGTTGCCATTGGCAGTCCTGTTGCGCATGGGGCGTTCCACTGTTGGCGCAACCTTCTCCATTGACCGCGAGTCTTCTTTCGCGATGGTGTCGGCCCGATTCGGCTCCAACTCGGATGAATACCGCGGCGTGCTGGCCATGTATGTCTTCGGCACGATCTTCGGAGCCATCTACATCTCGCTAGTGACCTCAGTGGTGGCAAGCTGGGGAATTTTCGACCCGCTGGCGATGGCGATGGGCGCGGGCGTCGGTTCCGGATCCATGATGGCCGCTTCTGCTGCCAGCATCTCCGCTGTCTACCCCGATTCCGAGCAGGCAATCTTGTCCATGGCCGCGGTGTCCAACCTGATCACCACCGTGATGGGCACCTACGTCGGCATGTTCGTGGCACTGCCGCTGGCGAATAAGGTCTACAACTTCCTCACCGGAGCCAAGCGCAAGGCCGCCGCCGCAGTAACAGCGGAACGGACCGGGATCCTGCCCGATCAGGACAAGGCACTGGCTACGCTCGAAGAAGACAACGCCCAGTTCGCCGAGGAAGCTTCCGAGGTGGGCGCGGTGGAACATGTACCGCTGCGGGTATCCTTGCCGGTCTTGTCGGTCATGGGTATCGCAACAGCCACCATCTCCGTGGGCTTCAGTCTCCAGCTGATCTACTCCTACCTGGTGATCTGCGCGTTGATCGTTGTGGGCGCCTACCTGGCCAAGTGGACCAAGAACAAGATCCCTTCGCTGATCTGGCTGACAACGATTGTCGCAATCTTGTGCAGCCCCATCTCCCCCGTGGCTGATTTCTTTGTCCACACCCTCAGCGCGGTGCCGTTCCTGTCAATCACTACGGTGGTGCTGACCTGTGCTGGCCTGTCCTTGGGCAAGGACATCGGGCTGCTGAAGAAGATCGGTTGGAAGATTGTTCCCGTCGGTCTGGTGGCAATCACTGCCTCCTTCATCTTCGCAACGATCATTGCCGAGTTTGCCTTGGGACTCTGGCACTAATCGCACGAATTTGAACTCAACGGTCCCGGCGGGCGGTCTCAGTGACTGCCCGCCGGGACCGTTTTCTGATCACTGGTAGTTTCTAAAACAGCGTCTGCCCACGTTCGCCGTAATTCGGGTTCTCCAACTTCAGCAGTGTGGTCTTCACGTCCAGCCCGCCGAGGTATCCGCCCAGCGAGCCGTCGCTGCGCAGCACCCTGTGGCAGGGCAGCACAATGGGCAGCGGGTTCGTTGCACAGGCTGAGCCGACCGCACGCACCGCCTTGGGCTTGCCGATGTGTTCTGCCACCTGCGAATAGCTCAGCGTCGTACCATAGCCGATGGTCCCCAGTTCAAGCTGCACCTGGCGGCGGAAGTCAGTTGAAAGCTGCAGATCCAGCGGCACGGTGAATTTCTGCAACGCCCCGGCGAAGTACTCGTCCAGCTGAAAGGCCAGCCGGTCAAAGTTTCGTGGATTCTTGAGAATTCTGGGGCTGATCTTCTCCGAAAGGATTTCCAGGATGCGCTCGTGACCTTCGGATTCAAAGGCGACCCGGACCAGTCCGTGTTCGGTGCTTGCCAGCAGCAGCTTGCCGATGGGACTGTCGACGATTCTGTAGGACAGGTCGACGAGCTCTTGCTTCCCGGCCTCAAAAAGCAGTTGTTCGTGCAGCAGGTCCAGTGCCGCGCGTTCTTCAGCGGTGGGCATGCCCTGATTCAGTTGCTTGTTCATGACAACTCCTGAAAGTACTCGTTGCCTGCGCTCAGTGTGCGCAGTTTCTTCACTCCGTCGGCTGCTGCTCGACGGGCCGCCGCCTCGGTTCCGTTAAGAATCTGGGCGATCTCCGCGTAGCTCAGCCCACCGAGGTAGCGATAGGCCAGCACCAGCCGCTGTTTGTCAGGCAGCTGTTTGACCTGTTGCCAAAGCTCTTGCTTCTGCACCGCAGATTCGACGGTTTCGATAGTTTCATCTGCCGCATCGGGCAGCTGTTCCCAGGGGATCTCGGGGCGTTGCCTGCGCAGTTCGTCGATCGCCTTCCGGTGGGCAATGCGCACCAACCAGGCCACGACATTGGCGTCGTCGTCCAACTCGGGATAGGCCTTGAGCGCGGAGAGAAAGGTTTCAGACCATGCGTCCTGGGCGCGGTGCTCGTCCAAAATGGCACGGCAAACGCGCAAGACATTCAGCCCATAGTCATGGACGATCTGCTCGAATGGTGCTTTCATGGTGCTCCTGTGCCTTGCTCACTGATGGGCCTTCACCATGTAAACGTATCGCGAGTCGGATTTGTGAGCCGCAATCGGGAAAAATTTTCGTGATTACGCGAACGCTCTGCCCAAGATCCAGTAAAACTGCGTGAAGTAGGCTTCCTTGGGCAGTTCATGGGCCTTGATGACGGTTCGCAGCCTTTTGACCAGCTCCTTCTCACCAGCACCCCAAACGTAAACGTCGGATTCCTTGCGCAATATCTGCTCGAGTTCTTCGGCTAATGCGGTGCCCAGGACCGGTGTGGGAGAAACCCACGTCCACGTATCGAGCTTCGCGTGTTCTTGCTGCGGGAATCCCCGTGTGGAACCGTGAGCATCTTCCAGCAGGACAGTGATTTTTGGCGTATCCAGCTCGTCGGCGTAGCTCAGCCAGCTGTTGATCGCAGGCAAGGCCGTCAGGTCACCGGCGAGCACAAGATGTTCGCATTTGGCGGGGATTTTTGGCCTGGCCGGCGTCAGCGAAATTTCCATCTCATAACCGGGGCTGACCCCCTTAGCCCAATCGCCGGCAGCCCCCGGGATCTCATGCAGGACGAATTCCAGGTCGAATTCGTCCAGCTCCTTGCGCAGCGCTGTGACGGTGTATCCGCGCTGCACGATTCTTCCGTCGACGGCGCCCAGTTTCGGTACCCAAATGCGTACCCACTCGGTAGGAAAGCCTTCAAGCGCCTCGACGGCCTGGGGTGAGTGAAAGGTGATGCGGCGATATGAGTCGGCGAGGTCTTCGAACGAACTGACAGTCACGGGATAGTTCTTGATCCGCATGACTTTCATCATTGCGCGCTGCCAATTCGCCATCGCCGATTCCTTCGCCTAGGTAGAGCCCATCGCCACTGAAATAATATTTACGATACTACTTCATTACCTATTTAGCGGCGTTGCTTCAGTTCAGTTGTCCCACTTTTCCCGGGGCCTGCTGACGCTGCTGGTGCAGCTCGGAAAGCAGCTGAAGGTCGATTTCTAAAATTTCGCCGTTTTCCACGGACTTCTGAAGGCGCTCGCCTGCCAGGGCGTCGCGCACCGTGCGCATGGTGGCGCCATGACTGACAATCATGACCCGCTGCCCCGCGTATTGTTGGGCAAGTTCCAAGAGCGCGGGCAGCGCGCGGTCCAAAATCGCAGGGTGTGTTTCCAGTTCGTGGTTCACCAAGGCCGCTTCTTCGTCGCTGACTTCCGACATAATGCGGCCTTCGAGTGAGCCGAAACCTCGTTCGATGAGTTCGGGCACCGCGGGACCGGTGCTCATTCCTGCTTGCTCTGCGATCAGCGCGGCAGTTTCCTGCGCCCGCCCCAGCGGCGAGGCAAGAATCAGATCCCATTCTTTGCCACGCAGGTAGCGTCCGAGACGGCGGGCCTGATTGCGTCCGGTCTCATTGAGCTCGATATCGGTACGCCCCTGCAGCCGGCCGACCAGGTTCCAGTCGGTCTGTCCGTGTCTTACCAATGCGAGCGCAGTATCCATTACTCGAGCATAAGCCGTGGGCAGAAGATATCGAATAATCTCCGAGTTAAGAAGAAATACGCAACGTTACGACTCATAGTTAGGTCATTTTCGGTCACGTTGCGAAGATTATTACGACCATCCCGAGCGGCCGAGAGATCTGGTTCGATGACGCCACAGCAACCTCCCACAGCCGGTGGATACGGTGCTACCGCCAGAAGCGATGGAGCTGCTTTCCGCCATGAATTTGCGGGCAAGCGTCATTGATCCCGGGATTCCTGCCTCGATGGCCTTGAAGGTTGAATGCCTGAAGGCCGAAGAACCAGTCGACAAGGAGTCGTAAGCCACCATGGCAGACCATCAGTTTGGATTCCGCACCCGCGCACTTCATGCCGGAGGCACCCCTGACGCCGAGCACGGCGCCCGGGCAGTACCGATTTATCAGACCACTTCTTTCGTGTTCAAGGACGCGGATGATGCGGCGAACCTCTTCGCACTGCAGAAGTACGGCAATATCTACTCGCGCATCGGCAACCCGACGGTTGCGGCCTTCGAAGAACGCATCGCTTCCCTGGAAGGCGGAATCGGCGCGGTTGCCACCGGCTCCGGCATGGCGGCCGAGTTCATCACCTTTGCAGCCCTGGCCCAGGCCGGCGACCACATCGTCGCCTCCTCCAAGCTCTACGGCGGCACCATCACCCAACTCGACGTGTCACTGCGCCGCTTCGGCATCAACACCACCTTCATCGACTCCAACGATCCCGCCGACTTTGAAGCTGCGATCCAGGAGAACACCAAGGCTGTCTACACCGAGGTGGTAGCCAACCCCTCGGGAGACATTGCGGACATCGCCGGGCTCGCACAGGTGGCGCACCGCCATGAAATTCCGCTGGTTGTCGACTCCACGCTGACCCCGCCCTACATCCTTCGCCCCATCGAGCACGGCGCAGACATCGTGATCCATTCGGCGACCAAGTTCATCGGCGGCCACGGCACCACCATGGGCGGGGTCGTGATTGAGTCGGGCAAGTTCAACTGGGGCAACGGCAAGTTCCCCACCATGACCGAACCGGTGGCAAGTTACGGCAATGTCTCCTGGTGGGGCAATTTCGGCGAGTACGGCTTCCTCACCAAGCTGCGCAGCGAGCAGCTGCGCGACTTCGGGCCTGCGCTTCAGGCCCAGGCCGCGTTCCAACTGCTCCAGGGCGTCGAAACCCTGCCGCAGCGCATGGACAACCACCTGTCCAACGCGCTGAAGGTGGCTCAATGGCTGCAGGCCGACGAGCGCGTCACCTACGTCAACTACGCAGGGCTGCCGAGCCACCCGCAGTATGAGCAGGCCCGTGAGCTGCTGCCCTTGGGTGTCGGCTCGGTCTTCAGCTTTGGGGTGAAGGGCGGCCGGGCGGCCGGCGCCAAGTTCATCGAGGCGTTGCAGCTGGCAAGCCACCTGGCGAACATCGGCGATGCGCGCACCCTGGTGCTGCACCCCGCCTCGACCACCCATCAGCAGCTCACCGATGAACAGCTGGTCTCGGCGGGCGTTCGAGATGACCTCATCCGCCTTTCGGTGGGTCTGGAAGACGTCGAAGACATCATCTGGGATTTGGACCAGGCGTTGAGCGCCTCGCAGGAGGCTGCGGCCCACACCGAGTTCGCCGCATCAACCTACGACGGCGCCGCCTGCGCGGTGCCAAGCACTGCTTTGAAGGAGGCTAAGTAATGAGCACCGCTAAACGAACCTGGGAAGGCCCTGGCGCCGCCGAGCGCCTGAACATCCTGCGTGAGACGAAATCCATCGCCATCGTGGGAGCCTCGAACAAGCCCTCGCGCGCCAGCTACTTCGTTGCCACCTACCTGCTGTCCTCCTCCAACTACCGGGTCTACTTCATCAACCCGGTAGTGGATGAAATCTTGGGACAGCCGGTCTATAAGTCGCTTGCTGATCTTCCCGAGGTCCCCGATCTGGTGGAAGTCTTCCGCAAGCACGACGACCTGCCCACGGTATTGGACGAGGCCGTGGCGGTGGGGGCGAAGACCCTATGGCTGCAGTTGGGCTCATGGCATGAGGAGGTTGCGCGCCGCGGCGAGCAGGCGGGACTGAACGTCGTGATGGACCGCTGCGTGAAGATTGAGCACGCACGCTTCCACGGTGGCCTGCGTTTGGCAGGGTTCAATACCGGCGTGATTTCTTCCAAACGCCAGGTGCTGGCCTAGCCTCGGCCGAGAAAATGCAGCTCCTTCGAATTTTCGCAGGAGCTGCATTTTATTTTGCGGTTCGCTTGGAACTACTTCACGAGGTAGCCGCGCAGATCGTCGAGAATCTGGTTGGCACCGGTTGGGCCCAGGCCCAGGAACCACACATCGTCATTGACGCGGAATGCGTGATCGTTCTTGACCGCTTCCAGCTGCTGCCATACAGGGCCCTCGACCGCCGCCTTTTCACCGGTAGCTTCAGGGGTGCCGTAGGAGGTGTAGAACAGCCAGTCGGAGTCGGCATCGGCGAGGTTCTCCGCCGAGATCTCTGCGGCAAGATCGTCGATGTTCTGGTTATCCGGGCGGGACAGGCCCGCGTCCTGCAGGATGACGCCGATCAGCGACTTGTTGGCGTACAGGCGGATCTTCTCAGGCATGAAGCGCAGCAGCGAGATCTTTGGATCGCCGTCAACATCCTCGCCAAGGGCGGTGGCCTTGGCCTGGTAGTCATTCAAAACTGAGACTGCCTTGTTCTCTTCGCCGAGGGCCTCACCGGCAAGCAGGAAGTTTTCCTTCCAAGGGAAACCCGGGCGGATCGAGAAGACGGTCGGCGCGATCTCGCTGAGCTGGCCGTAGAGCTTGTCCGCGCGCAGCTGCGAACCGATGATCAGATCCGGCTTCAACGCAGCGATGGATTCGAGGTTCAGCTCCTGAATGGTGCCAACGGTCTTGGCGTCCTTCACCTCGTCGGCGAGGTAGCTGGGAACCGAGTTTGCGCCCTCGGTGGACGGGATACCAACCGGGGTGATGCCCAGCGAGAGCACCGCATCCAGTTCACCGGTATCCAGCACCACGACACGCTGCGGCTTGGCGGCGATTTCGGTGGTTCCGTTGGCATGGGTCACGGTGCGCGGGAAGACACCGGCTTCAGCGTCGGAGCCGAACTTTGCGGTCTCTTCATCGGCAGTGGTGAAGTTCTGACCGCCGACGGCAACATCCTTGTTGCCGGAGTCTGAGTCCGCGGTGTTGCTTGCGGCTCCACAGCCGGCGGTAACGGCAACCAGCAGTGCAGCGGTGGCGCCGAGGATGGTGCGGCCCCACGAAGTACGAGTGTTCAATAAATTCACGACGCCAATATATCCTATTTCCCGCCGCTCCTGACAAGGTAAGGATCAACTACGCAGACTACGGCGCGGTAAGGTAAATCAGTCAGCACCCTCACCGTGAAAGCGCGCCTCAAAACAGTGAAGACACTTGATCCACCGACTGCATTGCAACATAGCAAGTCAGCAAAGAGACACTTGTTAGTCCTCGGACTATTAGCCGTACTTTTGGTATCCCTTATGGCTTTCTCTTTGAGCATCGGATCACGGGCCTTGAGCCTTGAAACAATTTTTAATGCGTTGGGCACCACACAGCAGTCGGTGGAACGCAGCCTCATACTTTCGGCGCGCCTGCCCCGTGCGCTCTTGGCGGTTTTTGCGGGTGCCGCGTTGGGTGTTGCCGGGCTGCTAGCCCAGTCGCTCACCCGCAATCCCCTGGCCGAACCTGGCATCTTGGGAGTGAATGCAGGTGCTTCGCTGGCGATCGTGACGGCCGTAGGGTTTTTGGGCGTCTCCGGTTTTGCCGGATATGTTTCCTTCGCCTTCCTCGGCGCGCTCGTGACGGCGGCTCTGGTTTATGTCATCGGACGACCCCGCGCAGGTTCCACCGACCCGGTCCGGCTGGTACTTTCAGGTGTAGCGATCGGCGCGATCTTCACCGGCCTTGGCACCGCACTGTCGCTGATCCGGCCTCAGGCATTCGACCAACTTCGGGCATGGACCATCGGTTCCCTGCAGGGACGCGATGCTTCGATCATCGTTCCGTTGGCGATCCTCACCGTGCTGGGCATCGCACTGGCCGCGCTGTGTGCGCGTTCCCTCGACGGCCTTGCCCTGGGTGAAGATGCCGCCACGGCTCTGGGCATCAACATCCACCGAACTCAAATTCTGGTGTTGGCAGCCATCACCATTCTTGCAGCGTCGGCTACCGCAGCGGTGGGTGCGATCGGTTTCATCGGCCTCATGGCGCCGCACGCCGCGAGGCGCCTGGCAGGTTCGGGCACCGGGTGGATCATGGCCTATACCTGCCTGCTGGCTCCCATGCTGCTATTGGTTGCGGACGTTGTGGGACGCATCATGCTGCCGGGAGAACTCCAGGCCGGAGTGGTCTGCGCGTTCATTGGAGCCCCGCTGCTGATCGCTCTCGCTCGAGGCAAGAAGGCGGTGGCACTGTGAGCCCACCCCAAAGTATCCAGCCGCTGCTCGCTTCCCGCTCGGCGGCGCACCGGGCAACCCGCGGACGGCTCGTCGGGCTCTGCCTGGCACTCGGCTGCCTTCTGGTTCTCGTCCTCTCCATATCCGGCGGCGAATACTCCATCACACCATCGAAGGTAGTGCACATCCTCTTTGGCGGGGGTGAAGGACTGGAGAAAACCATCGTCTGGCAATGGCGCATGCCCCGTGCTGCGGCGGCGCTAATCTTCGGTGCAGGCCTAGCGGTATCCGGTGCGGTCTTCCAAAGCCTGACCCGTAACCCGCTAGGGTCCCCCGACATCATCGGCTTCTCCACCGGAGCCTACACGGGCGCACTGCTGGTGCTGACCTTTGCCGGTGGCAGCTTCCTGCTCACCAGCTTCGGCGCACTTCTCGGCGGCCTGCTCACCGCGCTGGCGGTGTACCTGCTGGCGTGGCGCAACGGCACCGCCGGCTTCCGGCTCATCCTGGTGGGCATCGGCGTTTCCGCCGCACTGGCATCCTTCAACCACTATCTGGTGCTGCGCGCCGAACTGGACGTGGCGATGGCCGCCGCGGTGTGGGGCGCTGGCTCATTGAACGGCGTGACCTGGGCCGGGGTCATCCCGGTATCTCTTGTGGTGGTTTTTGCACTGCTCGGCGTACTGCTGTGCTCGAAATCCATGCAAATGCTGCAGATGGGCGACGACCTGGCAAGCGCCCTTGGCATGCGAGTCGAGCGCGCCAAGCTGGTGCTGGTAGTGCTGGCGGTATTGCTCATTGCCGCCGTCACGGCTTTGGCGGGGCCGATTGCATTCGTTGCGCTGGTGTCCCCGCAGCTTGCCAAACGGTTGGTTGGTTCCGGATCGCTGAATTTGATCCCCACGGCGCTCACCGGGGCCTTCCTGCTGGCCTTCAGTGATCTCTTGGCGCAGCGGCTCTTTGCCCCGATCCAGCTTCCGGTGGGAGTTGTCACCGTGTGCCTCGGTGGCGTGTATCTCGTCTACCTGCTCAACCGCGGAACGCAGAAGATCCGAAGTTAGGTGCTACGCCACAGCACGGTGAGATGCGCGGCATAGTTTTTCGTCGAAATTCGACCTCTGACATGCCTCGTTATAACGATTCGGTTGAGTTTGCTGTGCCACCGGGCTGTCGATTTGGCATGGTGGGGCTGTACGCGAAAGGCTGTTTTCATGCCCTCCCGTTCACGCCTTAGCGCGGTGTTGTCTTTTTCTCTGTGCGCACTTCTCCTTACCGGTTGCGCCGGCGCCCTTCAGTCTCCGTCGAGTCTTGCCAAGCAATCGATTTCGAACCTGATGCCTGCGCATACCGCAACACGGTCGGTAGATACTCAGAGCGTGGCGGTTCCCGTCCATGAGCAGAAGGTTCAGGCTGTTGTTGCGCCGGCGGTCCCATTTATCCTGAGACCGCAGCCTGCGGTGGACTGCGCCAAGGAAAAGTGCGTTGCGTTGACCTTTGACGACGGGCCCGGGCGCTACACCGAGCGCCTTCTTGACCAATTGAAAAAGGAGAATGCCCGAGCTACGTTCTACCTTCTGGGTCAGAATGCGCCGCTGTATCCCCAGACCCTTCGTCGCATGGTTTCCGAGGGGCACCAGCTCGGCAACCACACGTTTGACCATAAGAGCCTGACCGCCCTGTCCAAGGCGCAGGTGTCTGAAGAGGTCAATGCCTCCGCGCAGAAGATCAAGGACATTGCCGGTTTCGCCCCGGATACGATGCGCCCTCCCTACGGCGCACGCAACCCTGAGGTTGATTCGCTGATCAATGTTCCAATGGTCCTCTGGGATGTCGACACCCTGGATTGGAAACACCACGACCCGAAGCAGACAGTCAAGATCGCACTCGACGAGGTGAGCGACGGTTCGATCATTTTGATGCATGACATCCATGAGTCGTCCGTCAAGGCTGTTCCACAGCTGATCTCAAAGCTGAAGCACAAGGGATACAAGCTTGTGACGGTCAATGAGCTGTTCTCTGATCAAGACTTCGTCGGATCCAAGACATACGCGCGAAGGGCATAGTTTTCGAGAACTCCTCCCGGGGTTGCCAAGCAAACCAACAAAAACACAGAAAAAGGCAAAAACCAATCGCCATTTCGCTTGACGTTGCCACATAAACGGGCATAAAGTCATGAAAACACAGATTCATGTGTTCTAGATCATGACCAATGACGGAGGCGAAAATGTTCGCGGAAGAACGACACCAACTGATCGTCGAACAGCTTGCTGCCGACGGAAAAGTCAGCGTTGCACAACTTTCCGAACGCTTCGAAATCACCCGCGAAACGGTTCGACGTGATCTGGCGCTGCTAGAGTCGGAAAACTATCTGCGCCGCGTCCACGGCGGCGCCGTCGCAGTCGGCGACGCCAGCACCCGCGAGGAAAGTTATGTAGTCCGTACCGCGATCCATGCCGAGTCCAAGGCACGCATCGCTCAACGTGCGCTCAGCCTGCTTCCAGTGTCCGACGCCTCGGTTATCATCGATGCAGGAACTACCACCGAAATTCTTGCCGAGCGCATGGTCAACACCAATGCAGGAGCTGGCTTGCTGGTGATCACTCACGCGCTGCCCATCGCCTCGGTCTTGGTGCAGAGCCCCGACATCGCCCTAGAACTGATCGGTGGGAGAGTCCGAGGCATCACCGGCGCCGCCAGCGGTGCTCGTACCACCCAGGAATTCTCCAACTACCGTGCGGACATTGCCTTCATTGGGACCAACGGACTGCATGCGGACTTTGGCCTGAGCACCCCCGACCCACTGGAAGCGGCCGTCAAGACCGCCCTGATGTCTAGCGCACGGCGCGTGGTGCTGCTTGCAGACAGCTCGAAGTTCGATCAGGAAACATTGGTCCGCTTCGGCTCCCTGAACAGCATCGACGCCCTCGTCACGGACCAGCTGCCCGAAGGCGAACTGGCCCGAGCCTTGCATGACGCAGACGTTGAGGTGATCGTGGCATGATCATCACCCTCACCTGTAATCCGTCACTTGATAAGACCATCGAGTTGGATTCCGAGTTGGCGCCAGGAACCGTACAACGTGCACGATCCACCCATGTACAGGCTGCCGGCAAGGGGGTCAACGTGACCCGAGCACTGCATACGGCGCAGGCCGCCACACTCGCGCTGCTCCCCGGAAATCCCAATGATCCGCTGCTCCGCGAGCTGTCCACAGACTCTGTGCCGCACCGCAGCCTTCCCATCGACGCAGCGCTGCGCACCAACATTACGCTGGTAGGTCCCCATGGCATCACCACCAAAATCAACGAGCCAGGACCAGTTCTCGGTGCCGAAACACTTAGCCAATTAGAACAGCTGATCGTCAGCAGCATCCTCGAATTCAATGCTTCTTGGCTGGTACTTGCCGGGTCGCTGCCTCCCGGGGTCCCCTCCGACTACTATGCACAACTCATTGCGTCCCTGCGCCAGCAGTTGAAAGATCGCTGCCCCAAAATTGCGGTGGATACCTCAGGAGCCCCGCTACGGGCGCTCTTCGCTTTCGAGCCGGGCCATGTTCCGGATCTGATCAAGCCCAACGGGCACGAACTGGCAGAGCTGGCGGGGTCGAGAATCACCGAGGCTGAGCTTGAGGCGTCGCCGCAGCTGGTGGCTGCAACGAGCGGTGCACTGCTGGAACGCGGCACCGGCGCGGTGCTTGCAACGCTCGGTGCTTCAGGTGCCGTGCTCACCACTGCCGAGGGCTCATGGGTTGGCACTCATGCACCCGTCAACGTACGCAGCACCGTGGGAGCCGGAGATTCATCGTTGGCCGGCTATCTGCTGGCAGACACCGCGGGGTTGGAACCAGCACAGAAGCTACGCTGGGCTATCGCCTACGGGAGCGCCGCAGCGGCCCTGCCGGGTTCCACCATACCCACCCGAGATGACCTGCGCGTTGACGCGGTCACTGTCACTGCACTTGAGCAACTACAAGGATCATAATCATGAGCGATCTCATCACTCCAGGGCTCGTTACCCTCGATGCGCATCTGGGCACCACGCCCGGCGAAGTGATCAATCACCTGGCCCAGCAGGTCGCCGGTCAACAGCGTGCCACCGATGCCAAAGAACTGGCCGAATATGCACTGGAACGCGAAGCCAAGACCGCAACCGGTGTACCCGGCGGAATCGCCATTCCGCATTGTCGTTCGACCGCAGTCACCACGCCGACCCTGGCCATGGCGCGGCTGGGCACCAAGGTTGACTTCGGCGCCAAGGACGGCCCGGCGGACCTGATATTCTTCATCGCCGCTCCCGAGGGTGCAGACAAAGAGCACCTGAAGCTGCTGTCCAAACTGGCCCGTGCGCTGGTCAAGAAAACCTTCACAGCGGCGCTTCGAGAAGCCCAGACGCCACAGGAAATCGTCGATCTGGTCACCTCCGTTATTTCGGATGCACCGGCTCCGGCGGCGGCCCCGGCGAACGCCGCACAGCCAGAAACTGTGCCACGTCCCAAAATCGTAGCGGTGACCGCCTGCCCCACCGGCATTGCCCACACCTACATGGCTGCCGATGCTTTGGCGCAGAGCGCCGAAGACCTGGGTATTGAATTTGCTGTAGAAACTCAGGGGTCTTCGGGCACCACGGTGTTGGATCCGGCGCTGATTCAGGCGGCGGACGCTGTGATCTTCGCGGTGGATGTCGATGTACGCGACCGAAGCCGTTTTGCCGGCAAACCAGTCATACAGGTGCCGGTTAAGCGCGGTGTGGACGAGCCTGAAAAACTGCTCAAGGACGCATTAGCGGCGTCCAAGGATCCGCAGGCCGCCCGAGTTCCCGCCGGGCCTTCGAGCAGTGAAGCAGCCGACGCACAGAACGAGAGCTTCGGCGCCGGGCTGAAGCGGGCGCTGCTGACCGGCGTCTCCTATATGATCCCCTTCGTCGCCGGCGGCGGGCTGCTGATCGCTCTGGGCTTTTTGCTCGGCGGCTACGCAATTACCGACGCGGCAGACCAGTATCTTGGCGCCAACTCGCTGTTCAATCTTCCCGACGCGGGCCTGTCGGCGTATTTGGGGGCCGTTGCCTTCAAGATCGGCTCCCTGTCGATGAACTTCCTGGTCCCCGCGCTGGCCGGCTATATCGCCTACGCCTACGCCGACCGTCCGGGCATCGCCCCCGGTTTCACCGCGGGTGCGGTAGCGGGGTTCATGGGTGCCGGATTCATCGGCGGCATCGTCGGCGGTGTCATTGCCGGCCTTGCCTGCCGCTGGATCAATTCCTGGCCGGTGCCGCATTTCCTACGCGGCTTGATGCCTGTGGTGATTGTGCCGCTGCTCGGCTCGATCATCGCCTCCGGGCTGATGTTCCTGGTGTTCGGCGGCCCCATCGCCAAGCTCACCGAGGCGCTGAACGGCTGGCTGTCGGGGATGTCCGGGGCCGCGGCGGCGGTGCTTGGCATGATCCTCGGTCTAATGATGGCGGTGGACCTCGGCGGACCGGTGAACAAGGTGGCCTACTCTTTTGCGGTGGCAGGTCTTGGCGCCGGTTCCCTGATGGATAACCCTGCGCCGCTGATGGTCATGGCTGCAGTCATGGCAGCCGGCATGGTTCCGCCCCTGTCCATGGCCCTTGCCACGGTGGTTGCGCCCAAGCTTTTCAGCGGGGCTGAACGGGAGAGCGGCAAGGCTGCATGGCTGCTAGGCCTAGCCTTCATCACCGAAGGCACCATCCCCTTCGCCGCCGCAGACCCGCTGCGCGTCATCCCCGCCTCCATGGTGGGCGCAGGGGTGACCGGTTCGCTGATCATGAGCTTCAGCGTGGTCAGTCAAGCGCCGCACGGCGGCATCTTCGTCTTCTTCGCAATGAACAACACCTGGCCGATGTTCCTTCTGGCCACCGCCATCGGCACCCTGGTCTCAGCAGCGCTGGTCATCATCCTTAAGAAATTCGTTCGCAAGGCACCGGCAGGAGTGGCGGCATGAACACCGAACAGCAGACCTACTACGGGGTAGGCGTCAGTGCCGGGCGAGTCATCGCACAGGTGCTGCGCATGCCGGAGCCGATCACCGCGCCGGTGGACGGTGCGCCCTTCCCCGAAGGGGCCACCGCTGAATCCGAAACGCAGCGACTCCACTCCGCGGCCCAGCTGGTGGCGGACGGCCTCAAGGTTCGTGCCGCCGCAGCAACCGGCGACGCCCAAGCGGTCTTGAAGGCCACGGCGCTCATGGCCTCGGATAGGACGCTGCAGAAATCGGCTATCAAGTTGATTGCCGGAGGCACCTGCGCCGAGTCAGCCATCTGGGAAGCGGCGGATGCCGTAGCCACCCAGCTTGGTGCACTGGGCGGATACATGGCCGAACGCGCCACCGACGTCCTCGATGTCAGGGCACGGATCCTCGCGCAGCTGCGCGGCGTCCCCGCTCCTGGCATCCCCGATTCCGACCAGCCGTTTATCTTGGCCGCGGTGGATCTGGCACCTGCCGATACCGCCACCTTGGATCCCGCGAAGGTGCTGGCGCTGGTGACCTCCGACGGTGGTCCGCAATCCCACACGGCGATCATTGCGCGCTCGATGGGTCTGCCGGCCATCGTGGCGGCGCCACAGAGCACCGCACTGAACGATGGGCAGCTGGTATTTGTCGACGGTGTCGCCGGCACCGTGATCACCAATCCCGGCGCGCAGCAGGAATTGCTGGCCACCGCCTACGCGCAGCGCGAAGCGCTCCCCGAGTTCGACGGCGAGGGCAGGCTTGCCGATGGGCATCTGGTGCCGCTGCTGGCGAATGTAGGCGGTGGGGACGAGGCAGAGGCGGCCGCTGAAGCCGGGGCCCAGGGCGTGGGTCTACTGCGTACAGAGTTCTGTTTCCTAGGCCGAGACACCGAGCCAAGCCACGCGGAACAGGTGGCGGCCTATGCCGACGTGTTCGCTGCCTTCAGCGGCAGGAAGGTTGTGGTGCGCACCCTAGATGCCGGGGCCGACAAGCCGCTGCCGTTCCTCACCGATACCAGCGAGCCGAACCCGGCGTTGGGTGTCCGCGGCTACCGCACCAACGGCGCCAGTCCAGGGGTGCTTGCCCGACAGCTGGAGGCCATCGCCGAAGCAGCTGCTGCGCATCAGGCCCAGGTGTGGGCCATGGCGCCGATGATCTCCACCCCTGCCGAAGCCGCGGACTTCGCCGCGATGGTGGCCCAGGCAGGACTGCCGACAGCGGGAACCATGATCGAGGTGCCCTCCGCTGCTTTACTGGCGCAGAAGATCCTTGGCAGCTGCGACTTCGTCTCGCTGGGCACCAATGACCTGACCCAATACACCATGGCGGCAGATCGCCAGCTCGGCGCCCTGGCTTCGCTGAACGACCCATGGCAGCCTGCGGTGCTGCGTCTTATCCAGGCAAGCACCGCTGGCGCGGCCGCGGCCGGCGGCAAGCCTGTGGGCGTCTGCGGCGAGGCTGCGGCGGATCCTGCCTTGGCGGTGGTGCTCGTGGGGCTTGGCGTGAGCACCCTGTCGATGAACAAGCGGGCGCTGTCCCCCGTCGCCGCCGTGCTGCGCAGCGTAGATCTCGCCGCTGCCCGGCACCTTGCCGAACTGGCTCTGAGTGCCGAGTCGGCGGCCGAGGCGCGCAGCCTCGTCAGGGCCCAGCTGCCGCAGCTTGATCGCTTCGGCCTGTAGATTCACCAACACCACCCAATAGAAGGAGCCTGTCATGGCAGAACGTACAGCAATCATCGGCAGCCGCGTGGGACTTCACGCCCGCCCTGCAGCCATCTTCGCCGAAGCCGCCGCCGAGGCGCCGGTGGAAGTCACCATCGCACTGGAAGGCGAAGGCGTCGAAGACGCTCTGGATGCATCGAGCATTCTGTCGCTGATGGGATTGGGTGCCGAGTACGGGACCACCGTCGTGCTGCGAGCCGACGGCGAAGGAGCCGAGTCGGTCTTGGATCAATTGGCGGTCATTCTGGAAACCGACCACGACTCCGAGTAGTTCACTGGGCAATGAGCCTTGATCCCGCTGGTTGACTGGAATAAATATAAGGAAGCTTTGCCGTTTCATCATTCGACGACCCGGCAAAGCCTCCTCCACCGTCGGCTAGACGGTGCTTGATTCCAGGGGCTGTTCGGCCGCCGGTGCGTTTTCCTCGTCCAATGCCAAGTGCACCCGTGCACCACTGCGCCTGCGGACAACCAGAACTATGACACCCACAGCCAACCATGCCATTCCCAAGGCAAAGCTCAAGGGCGAAAGTTGGGTCCAGAGCCAAGCCACAAACGCGAAGCCAATCAACGGCAGGATCAGGTTCCGCAAGGTTCCCATGCCGCCGCGCAGCTTCCTGTCCACGTACAGGCTCTTAATGGCGCTGAGGTTAACCATGGCAAAGGCAATCAACGCTCCGAAGTTAATCATGTACACGGCCTGCTCAAGCGTTAGAAACAACGCAGTAATGCAGAGCAGCGAGACCAATCCCGCCGCAACATACGGGGTCTTGAACCGAGGATGCAGCGTCGCCAGTGCCTTTGGCATCAATCCATCGCGTCCCATGGCAAAAAGTACACGGCTGACGCTCATTTGGGCGGCGGTTCCACACAGGATGAGCCCAAGGACATTGACCACCACGAAGATCACCATCAAGGTGTCTCCCCCGGCCTTTTGCATTAATTCGGTACCGGCCGCATCGACGTTCTGAATCTGCGTCCAGTCGGGCATGATCAGGCTTCCGGCAAGGGAGAACAAGAAGTAGCAAAGCCCTGCACCCAGGGTCGCGAGGATGACTCCCCGCGGAATATTCTTTCGCGGTTCTTTCGTTTCCTCGGCCAGCGTGGAGACCCCGTCAAAGCCTAGGAAGGCAAAGGCAACCACCGCAGCCGCGGCGAAGATCGGCCCGAAGCCCGCGTCGGAAGGCAGCGCAGGCTGCAACACCGCATGCAGGTCGATGACGGGTGCGTTTACCACGGCGAGTGTCACGAAGGTAATGATCACCAAAATTGAAGCGGCGGCAACGAAGGCATTCATGCGTCCCACCCAGGCAACACCGATCATACTGAAAATGGCGACGAGCACCATGCAGCCCAGCGTTCCCGCCCAGACGGGGATGCCCGCAAACAGGCTGTTCACGTACAGCCCGCAAAGCATGAAGTTCACCATCGGCATGAACAGGTAGTCCAACAGCATGGCCCAGCCGGTCAGAAAACCAACCGACGGGCCGAAGCCCCGGGCCGTGTAGGCGTAGGCCGACCCCGTCACCGGAACATAGCGAGCCATGCGACCATAGCTGTGCGCCGTGAAAAGCATCGCAACGATCGCTACCAGATACGCGGCAGGCAGGTGCCCGTTGCTGAGCTTGGTTCCGGATCCATAAACGGCAACAACGGACAAAAGGCCCATCGAGGTCATTCCATAGATCACCAATGAACCTAGTCCTAGGCTCCGTTTGAGAGTGACGGTATTCGTCGAGGCAGTCATCGCTGCGCCTCCGCTCAATAAATGAATGTCAGTAATTTATGTCACTCTAGAATAGGTGTGCCACGCAACACACGCAAGTTTCTGTATCCCATTTTCTTGCGTAAATGCCGCCTACTCGCCTAAAAACTCGCTGTATCTCAGTGCAGCAAACTTCGTCGGATCCAACAACGGATCCACGGACGATCTTTGGTAGACCAAAATTGAGCTTTGATACCCAGGCGCTACAGTCTCCTGGAACCTCGCACCCACCTCGAATGCAGGCCTTTCCCCCGAAAGCCGCGAAACGGGCTACCATCCCACGAGAAAACACTCGGCCGCCGGCCGCAGAAAACAGCTCAAAAGCCCCCAAAACTAGTGATTGACATTTACCAATCGCTGGGTGCATTCTTATTTTGGGGCACTACAACGACAAGTACAACAGGAGGCACTCGTGAGCGTTCTGCCTTCTTCCGTCTCCCGGCTCGTTCAGCCCTTCGCCCATCGCGACTATGCACTTCTGGTCAGCGCCATGATCACCTCCACCTTCGCCTCGGGCATGTGGGCGGTGGCAATGGTTTATCAGGTCCGCCGGCTTGGCGGAGGTCCGCTGGACCTTTCCGCGGTGGCAACTGCCAACAGCATTGGCCTGCTAGCCTTCGTGCTGCTCGGCGGCATTATGGCGGACCGCTATTCCAGTCGGAAGATCGTCATCCTTGTTGAGACGTTGTTTTTCATCGTGATGACGACTACCGCAGTCTTGGCGCTCAGCGATTCCCTGCAGCTGTGGCATTTGATGATCACCGGGTTTCTTGCCGGCGCCGGCGGGGCGTTTTTCTACCCCGCCTACTCGGCGCTGCTTCCCAGAATGCTTCCGGCCGATCAGCTGTTGGCAGCCAACGGCATGGAGGGCACGGTTCGTCCGGTGGTACAGACCGCGTTGGGTCCGATGCTTGCGGGCTTTGTCGTTGCCGCCTTCTCGCCCGCCTACGCGATCACCGCGATCGCCGCCTGCCACTTGGCCGCCCTGATCGTTTTAAGCTTCATCCGCACGCGCAAGGAGTATGACGCACCGGCACCAGAGAACGACGCGGGCCACCCCAGCGTGATTCGCCAGCTGCGTGAAGGCATCGGATACACCATGCGCACCAGCTGGCTGCGCTGGACGTTGTTCTTTTCGATCATTTCGGTGTTCACCTTCATCGGCCCGTTCGAGGTGCTGCTGCCGTTCATCGTCAGCGACCACCTTCAGGGAGATGCGAAGCTCTTCGGCTACGCACTGGCGTTCTTCGGCGCAGGATCCGCCATTGGGTCGCTGCTGATCGCATCATCGCGATTCCCCCGGCGCTACCTGACCCTGATGACCGCCTGCTGGTGCTTCGGCACCCTGCCCCTGGCGCTGATCGGCTACGTGGACGCTGCATGGATGCTGTTCTTGATCCTGTTGGTCTTTGGCGTCACCGATGCGGTGGGCATGGTCATCTGGGGAACACTGCTTCAGCGCCGAGTCCCAAAGAAGCTGTTGGGGCGTATTTCAAGCCTAGATTTCTTCGTCTCCCTGGCGTTGATGCCGGTGTCCATGGCTGTTGCGGGGCCGTTGAGCCAGGTGATGAGCCTGCAGGCGATATTCGTCATCGCCGGTGTCGTGTCACCGGTTTTTGGGCTGCTGGCGTGGTGGGCCGGAAAGTTCGCCAAGGATGAGCTGGCAAACCCACTGGATCAGCCGGCAGAAGTCGATTCCTGACCCACAGCAAAGGTTCGAACAAATCCTGTGCGCTTGTCATTTGTTATCCGAATGTCACCTCAATCAGGCGTGGCGGTTTCACCCGTCGACAACCGGCCACGAGATGGTGGACAGATGAGGTCCTTGTCCACCATCTTGTCCGGTGCAGCCGCCGCACTGTTGAGCCTGTCGCTGCTGACCGGATGCTCCTCGGGCGCCCCCGAGACAACTGATGACGCCGCCTCGTCGGCGGAAAGCACGCAGAGCGCCCCGGATTGCACGGTTGAAAAATGCGTCGCACTGACCTTTGACGATGGACCCGGCAAATTCACCAACCAGCTGCTTGATGAATTGGCCGAGGCTCACGCCCCTGCCACGTTCTTCATGGTCGGGAAGAACGTGGCCAAATACCCCGATACCCTCAAGCGCATGGTGGCCGAGGGGCATGAGTTGGGCAGCCATACCTGGGACCACGCAGACATCACAAAGCTGACAAAAGAAAAAATTGAACATGAAGTTCAATGGACCGATGAAGCCATCGAAAAGGCTTCAGGCCAAAAACCTACAGTCTTGCGCCCGCCCTACGGCAGCCACGGCGCCGTCTACGACGGGCTGATCCCCTACCCCTTGGTGTTGTGGGATGTCGACACCCTTGATTGGAAAGACCTCAACGCACAAAAGGCTGTCGACACCGCGATGAAAGAGGTCAAGCCGGGGTCGATCATCCTGATGCACGACATCCACCAAACCTCGGTGGATGCGGTTCCAAGCCTTGTTTCCAAGCTCACCGCCGACGGCTACAAGTTGGTAACGGTACAGCAGTTGTTCAACGGTGCGGATTTCACGGCGGGCAAGGCGTACACCGTCGGACCGCACCCGGCGAGCGCCGCGAGCTCTGACCAGGATTCCGAGTCACAGTCGCCCGCCAGCTAGGGGGCTAGCTGGGCGTAGGACCTCAGTCGCGCCAAGATTTCGCCCTCATCAGCCGTAACTGCCTGTGCTAGTTCTTCGCATTCAGCAACGCTGAGATCCGGGTTGATGATTGATACCTGCAGCACCACTTCGGTCTGCCCTGCGTCGTCCTTCAGGTCATAGCGGTAGGACAAACCGTCTGGGTTCTGCGATGTGTGCAGCACCAGCAATTTGTCTTCGATCAGGTCGTGAACTTCATAACGGCGCTCGTGACCGCTGATGCGATAAACCAAGTTGGTCCCGACCCGCAGCTGCGGATCATCGGCGTGCATCGTTTCAACGCCCGGCATCCACAATGGTGCGGAAGTCCAGTCGGTCAACAATTCCCATACGCGATGCACCGGCAAGTGGACTGTCTCGGTGCTTTCAAAGACGCTGAATTGGCTCATACCGAGCATCGTCTCACCATGGAATCCGCTTGCCAAGGGGTTGCACTTTAAACGCGAAGCCAGCGTGGACGGTAATCGAGCTCCCCGTTCCACACTGGCTTAAGGCTTCAAGGCGACCGGGTTTACCAGTCTTCCTCGTCGTCGGCTTCCGAGATGCCCAGCTCCGGTTCCTGCTCTTGATCGAAGTTGTACCAGGCCTCGGTGAAGTCTGCCATGGCATCCAATGAGTCCTGAGCGTCTGAGTCCAGAACTTCCAGAGCATCCGGGCTATTCAGAATCGCGGTGACAGCCGAAAAAGGATGGTGTTCAAAGTAGTCAGTTGGCGAAGACTCAGCGTTGAAGGTCAGGTCTTCACTCTGGGAAAAGAGATCAATGTACTGTTCCACTGCATCCGGCAAGCGGCTCAGGTTAATACCGGTCAGGGACTCATTGTAGATTTCTGCAGTAGCATCGGCCCACTGCTCAATGAGTTCCTCACTCATCTGTGCCATCTGATTTCCACCTCGTGGTTTTGGGGTTTACTGCTCACGGAATTCGGTAGCAATTTATGTTAAACCCCGAGGCGCAATGTGCCAAGATTCAGGGCCTGCCGACCCTAAGATGAACCACCCCGCCGCGTGGTGCAAAGCCGCAACTTACATAGTGCTCCCCTGCGATCGGTTGGCGCGGAGAACCTGTTTTGACAAACCAAAACCTCACCAACCTTCCGCACTCTGCGCAGAAACTTAGAGAAATATTGATATTTTTGGTATCCCATTCATACATTTCGAACTCAAGACCCGGTAACCTAGAGCACATCTATTGATCAGCGAAAGGTTCACAGCCCCCATGTGCGAACACGATCACATTGCAGGCCCCACCCCTAAAAAGCAGCTTGAGCGCCGCCATGTACTGGCAGGAGCCGCGGCACTGGCAGGACTTGGCATGACCAGCTTCCTGCCAACCTCAGCCATGGCAGCACAGCCAGCAGGTGCACCCTCCGCACTGCCCCTGGCCAAGCCCGGCACCGACAGCAAGGTGCAGCCGATCGTCATCCAGGGCGGAAGCATCATCGACCCTGAAACCGGCCACGTCATCGAGGATGCAGTGGTAGTTCTTGCGCAGGGCAAGGTCAAGGCCATGGGCACGCGCGATGAGACCCGCAAGGCAGTGCGCGAAGTCGGATCCTCGGCGGCAGTCATCAACGCCCACGGTAAATTCGTCCTCCCGGGCCTCGTCGACGCCCACGTGCATGCCCAGTCATTCGAAGACACCGCACTGATCCTCAGCCACGGCGCCACCACCGTTCGCAGCGGTTCCTCCAGCTTCTACCAGGACATCGCGCTGGCCCGCGTTTCGCAGTACGCACCAGGCCTGAGCCCGCGCATGCACGCGGCCGGCCTCTTCGTCTCCCCCGACCAGGGCGATTCGATCCTCGCCGACCCAGATCTGGCGCCGCTGGCAGCCAAGCGCAACCAGCTCACCGACCCGAAGGATCTGGCCCATCTGACCCGGGTGAACATCGCCCGCGGCGCAACCGTCATCAAGACCCGTTCCAATCCACGCGCTGGCATCCCTGAACAGGATCCACTGGAGCTGGTCTACGATCAGGAGCAGCTCTCGGCCGTAGTCCACGCCGCCAAGGGCGCCGGAGTGCTGTGCCACAGCTACAGCGCCAAGGGTATTGCAGGCGCCGTCGCCGCCGGCGTCCGAAGCATCGAGCACGGCGTGTTCATGGACGAAAAGACCATGGTGCGCATGGCCAAGCAGGGCACCTACTTCACCCCGACCCTCTTCGGCATCGCCGGCATGAAGGATTCAAGCAACCCCATCCTCGCCGCCCGCGGCAAGGAATACGGCCCGCTGCTCGCCGAAGCCGCCCGTGCCGCCAACGAGCTGGGAGTCACCGTCATCGGCGGCACCGATTCCTTCGGCACCGACGTCACCCCTATTGGCGATGAGGCGAACGCGCTCGCAGAGGCTGGCCTGAGCAAGCTGCAGGCACTGCAGTCGATCACCACGGCGCCAGCCAAGCTGCTCGGCGTCGCCAAGCATGGCGTGGGTCGCTTGTCCGTGCGCGGCGTCGCAGACGTGGTTGTCCTGGACAGCAACCCTCTGGAGACCTCCAAGGCGCTGTCCCAGGTCAAGGTGGTCATCGCCCAGGGCGCAGTGGTGCGCAACGACCTAGCCTAAGCCCGACCCAGTACGACACGGCGGCCGCGCAGGAACCCCTCGTTCCTGCGCGGCCGCTACTCGTTACAGCGCCCAGTCACCGCGTCAAGAGGTGATTGGTATGCAAAACAAGCCCAAAGTCAAAGTCCTAGATTAATCCATAAATCCGACTCCGACCTGAGACTTTAATGAAGTTAATAACTTTGGGATCCCATTGACACCGCCCTGCTGGATTTGTAACCTAGTTCACATTGTTATGGAATTTCGATTCCGCATTATGAAATTATCGGCAATTGGTTACTCGCCTCTTGGAGAAAGAAGCAAGCATCATGTCCTCCCCTACCTCGGATGCGACAACGGCACGCGGCGGCACCCGCCCACTGGCCGAACAGATCGAATCCACCTATGAACGCATCGGTGTCACCGGTGCCCACAAACAAATCGTCTTCATGATTCTGCTCGGCGTCTTCTTCGACGCCCTAGAGCAAAATGCTGTGGGCATCACCGGTCCGATCTTGCGTGAGTCGTGGGGGCTGGACGCGTCAAGCATCGGCTTCCTGAACACCATGACCTTTACGGCAACGGCCCTGGGCCGCATTGCCACCGGCCTGATCGTCGACCGCTTCGGTCGTCGCAATATGCTCACGGTCAACCTGATCGTCTTCGCGGTCGGCTCTCTGATCTGCGCCTTCGCACCGTCCTACGCGCTGCTTGCAGCGGGACGCTTCATCGTCGGCTTCGGCCTGGGCGGCGAAATCGCTGTCGCAGTGATCATGATGGCCGAGTTCTTCTCCGCCAAGCATCGAGGCACCGCAGTCGGCCTGATCAACGTCACCGCCGCCGGCTTGGGCAACATGCTCGCCCCGGCCTTCGGCATTCTGGTCTTCACCCTTTTCGACGGACCGGATAAGTGGCGCTGGCTCTTCGGCCTGCTGTTCCTTCCGGCCCTGCTGGTGCTGTGGTTCCGCCGCTACGTACCCGAAACGCCGCGCTACCTGGCGGCCACGGGTCAGATCGACAAGTGCAACGAGGTGCTCAACCGCCTCGCCACCGGCAAGCTGGCGGGCAAGGTCGCCGCTCACGAGCAGTACATCGTCGGGGCCCAGGAAACCACCGCGGCCACCGGATCTAACGCCGGCAGCTGGAAACAGGTGTTCTCCAAGAAGCTGCTGCCGCGCACGGTGATGCTGGTCATTGCCGTCGGCATGTCATATGCCGCCCAGATCTCCATGCTGACCCTGATGCCGATGATCCTGGTATCCCTCGGCTACGCGGTGAATACCTCGCTGTGGTTCACCCTGCTGATGCAGACCGGCTCGCTGCTCGGCGCGCTCACCGCCTCGGTGGTTGCCAACCGCTTCCCACGCAAGCTGGTGCTGACCCTGGCAGCCATCCTTGGCTGCGGCTCCGGCTTGGCCATCGCGTTCCTGGGCAGCAACATCGTGTTCGTGCTGATCTTCGGCGTCATCTTCAACTACTCGATCATCGTCCTCAACACCACCATCTGGCTGTTCGCCCCCGAGCAGTACCCGACGCGAGTGCGCGGCTTCGGCACCTCGATCATCCTGGCCGCAGGTTCGCTCTCCGGCGGCTTGTTCCCGCTGGTTGCAGGTGCGGTCTTCGACGCCGGCGGCATCGGAGCCATGTTCTCCGTGATGGCCGGGCTGTTCGTGGTGCTGGCAGTCAGCATCCGCTTTGTTCCCGAAACCTTTGGCAAACCACTGCAGGAAGATGACAATGCAATCTATGGACACTGATTCCCGAACTTTGAGGGTCGTGCTGGTCAACCCCAACACCAACAGCGCCACCACCACGATGATGACCGAGCTGGCCCAGCAGAGCGCAGTCAGCGCACAGATCACCGTAGAAGCTGCGACAGTTAACTACGGACCGGGAATGATCATCGAGCCAACTGCCCTAGCCGAGTCGGCCAATGCGGTGGTAGAGCGCATCGCCCAACGAGTCGACGCCGGGGCGCTGGACGCAGTGATCGTCTCAGCCATCGGCGACCCCGGGCGCGACGAGCTGGCCGACTGCCTGGACATCCCGGTGGTGGGCATCGGCCAGGCTGCGATCCTCGAAGCCAGCGCAGGAGGCCGGCCCTACGCCATGGCAACCACGACCCATGAGCTGGCAGGTTCCCTCCGGGATCTAGTGCACCACTACGGCTGCGAAGAAAATTTCCTCGGGGTCTACCTGACCGAAAGCGCACCGCTTGAACTGGCGTCGAATCCGCAGGCTCAGGACGAGGAACTGCGCGCGGCAACCGAGGAAGCGGTGGCCGCAGGCGCTCAGGCGGTGATCATCGCCGGCGGACCGCTGAGTGAAACCGCTCGACGGCTGCGCGAGACCACCGACGCGCTCATCGTCGAGCCGATCCCCGCGGCCATGGCGCGGGTAGAGCGGCTGCTTGGCAGCTAATTCAGGAACGCCATGTGGCGCTTTAGCTGGTCATCTCGACCGCTGAAGCGCCACAGGCAGTTAAGCGCCAGTTTCACCATCGAGCTCTCGGTGGCGCACGCTGGACGAAATTAATCTTTTTCCGGGCGGATCGCGCTCTTCTTGTGCGTCTCTGGATTCTCAGAACACATTAGTTCTAGCAATCACTGGAATTAGTGAGGCAAGGGGTAGATACTAAGCGGAGATTGAGCTGCAGAATGTTGACCGGGTCACGTACAGTCAATATCCTTTGAGAAAACTAATGTTTACCTTTAGGCATCACTCGTTCAGTTAGGTATCCGCATGGATTACATCAATGGGCTCATCGTCGCACTGTATCTCGCGGCCATGCTGGCCTTTGGCTGGTGGGGCAAATCCCGCACCAAAAACAGCAGCGACTATCTTGTTGCAGGCCGACGTCTCGGCCCCTTCCTCTACACCGGCACCATGGCGGCGGTCGTCCTGGGCGGCGCCTCCACCGTCGGCGGTGTAGGCCTCGGCTACAAGTGGGGGATCTCCGGCATGTGGCTCGTGGTAGCCATCGGCGCCGGCGTCATCCTGCTGTCCCTGGCATTCGCGCCGACGCTGCAGAAGCTCAAGGTCTTCACCGTCTCCCAGATGCTTTCCCTGCGCTACGGCAGCCAGGCGGCAACCAATACCTCCGGTATTGTCATGCTCGCCTACACCCTGATGCTCTGCGCCACCTCCACCAGCGCCTACGCCACGATCTTCGTCGTGCTCTTCGACTGGGAGAAGTGGGTGGCCATCGCCATCGGCGGCGCCATCGTGATCATCTACTCCACCATCGGCGGCATGTGGTCGATCACCCTGGCCGACCAGGTGCAGTTCGTCATTAAGACAATCGGCATCTTTGCGTTGATGCTGCCGTTCTCGTTGAACGCCGCCGGCGGGCTGGACGGCATCCGCCAGCGTGTGGGCGACGAGTTCTTCGACATCACCGGCATCGGCCTGCAGTCGATCATCACCTACTTCGTGGTCTACACCCTGGGCCTGTTGATCGGCCAGGATATCTGGCAGCGCGTGTTCACCGCGAAGACTCCCAAGGTAGCCCGCTGGGGCGGCACCACCGCCGGCATCTACTGCGTTCTTTACGGTGCGGCAGGTGCGCTGATCGGCATGGCCGCCAAGGTGGCGCTGCCGAGCATCGCCGGCGCCGAGGCCAATAAGGACGTGGTCTACGCGGAGGTCGCCACCCAGCTGCTGCCAGTGGCTGTGGGCGGCCTGGTCATGGCGGCGGCGGTGGCGGCGATGATGTCCACAGCTTCCGGTGCGTTGATCGCCGCGGCCACCGTGGCGCGCACCGACGTGACCCCGTTCGTCGCGAGCTGGTTCGGCAAGAACATCTCGGTGAACTCCAACGAGAATCCCGAGCACGACGTGCGTGCGAACCGCATCTGGGTGCTGGTCCTCGGCCTGGTGACCGTCACCCTCGCCATCCTGGTCGACGACGTGGTCGCGGCGCTGACCATCGCCTACGACATCCTGGTAGGCGGTCTGCTGGTGGCGATCATCGGCGGCCTGCTGTGGAAGCGAGGCAACGGCCACGGCGCGACCGCCTCCATGGCGGTGGGCACTATCGTCACCCTGGGCACCATGATTGTGCTGGAGGTTCAGGCCACCGAGAAGTTCGCCGGCGTCTACGCCAATGAGCCGATCTACTACGGCCTGATCGCCTCCGCGGTGACTTTCATTTTGGTCTCGGTGTTCACCAAGGCCACAGATGCCAAGGTGCTTGACCACTGGAACCTGCGCGTCTCGGGCAAGTCCGAGGAAGAAGGGGTCAGCATCGAGGGCTAGCTTCCGATGCTCGAAAATTTTCTGGGCCGCCGAGCTGCGCATCCTTTCCCACCCGCGCAGTCCAGGCCCGGATAACCGTCACGGCCGGTGCTGTTGATTTACTCAGATGAGTCAACCGCGCCGGCCGTTGTGGACTTCAGCTTCGGCAGAACACCGCACCAATCCCAATGGCATGCGCCAGGTCGCGCGCCCGTCGGCCTTATTTGCTACCCATGTCCCATTCGAGCGTCACCTTAAGTTCGTGGCCCCAAGCAAAATCTCCAGTTGCCTTCTGTGTTTGCCCAAGGACAATACTCGGTGCAACGCCAAGTTCCTTGGCAAGCTCCCGCACCGTTCGAATATTGCGGTTTGCCGGCAGCCGGTCGCGATACTCGTCTGGCACCAAGGTAGTTGCGGCATAGACATCCGCTTCGAACTCTTCGCGACTACCGCTGCCCTGCATGAAGATTGAATTATGGTCGTGCAGAAGAACATGTCCCAGCTCGTGGAACAACGTAAACCACAGCTGGTCGTCCTTCTTTCCGCGCACCGATAGCTGCACGATGGGGCGTCCCAGGATCCACCGGGTTGCCCCATGCACGCCGAAGCCTGGTATCGGAGGAACCAGGCACAGGCCAACTCCGACGTTGCGCAGCATCGCCTGTGCTTCGGCGATGGCTACAACAGGGTTGGGATTGGCAGTCAGGGAACGCAGGTCAGTAACCATTGCCTCAAGCTGCTTCCTGTCAAATTCAGGCAGTTCTTCAATAGCCGCCGCCTGCTCGCCGAGCGCAAGCCAGGTTGCCCGTTCGAAGGTTTTGTCTCCGTTGAGCGTTGCTTTGCGATAAGCGACCTTTGAATGAGCCCAAGTAGCATCGAACGAGTTGAGATTTCCGATGCGGAAAATCGACAACAGTTCGCGCACCGTGCCAGCCTTGTCTCGCGAAGTTGCTGAAATGTATCCCCACTTTCGCAGGTAAGCCAAGGGAAATTGTTTGGCTTGATCGTATTGCTGCACCAGGGACTCTTCCTCGGCCAAGCGCGCCAGGTCTTCCCGGTAGCCTGCCTCGATCGAGTTCCACAATCGTGCTGGAGTGCCGGTGACGCGTTCCAAACCGAGAGCGAGCTTGGCAGACAAAGGAGCTTTGCCGGAAAGCAGCTCGGAGACATGCTTCGGCGTGACCCCCAGGCGGCGGGCAAGTTCTGCCGCATTCAAATGTCGGTCATCCAGCCATTCCTGAATATGCTCGCCGGGTGAGACGGCATAATTTGGCAAATTGGCCATGACTGGCTCCCTTCCCTTAGAGGCTTGGCAATTAGTGATAGTCGACAATTTCAATGATGCAGACGCTGATGGTCCTATCTTCCGGAGCGGCAATAATTCTCCAGTTTTTGGTCAGCCTTCCCGACCATTGACCCGCCCGATCTTCCTTCAGCGCTTCCCATTTTCCAGTGATATAAAGCAGATCTTCCATCTGCGAAACTCGGCGCAATTCGTTGAGGCGCAAACGCAGTGCCTTTGCCATCTGGACCACCGAACTTGCGCTGGATGAAGCGCTCGTCGGCACATCGACGTTCTAGTTAGTTGTGGACATATCGCAACTCCATACTGTTACCGATATCGTAACGGTATTAGATTCGACAAGAGCGGAATCGTGTTGTGGATCTTCGGCAATTACTGCTTAACCACAAACGGCTCCTCGCCGAATTGCGACTTCTCGAAACTCGGCAAGGTGCCACATAGGCCCCCGGTCAAACAACCTGACACCTCCTATGATCGAACCTTCACCAGTCACTCATCCGCACAGACACGGCCGTCGATCACGGCAAGCGAAAAGGCTCATGCTCCATTGCGCTTCCCGGCAATTGGCCAGAGTAACTTCTAATCTTCGCGCTTAAGAAGCGCTACGTCAGATACCAGATTAATATGTTCGAGCATGGCATCCGCAGCCCCTCGGGCATCCTGATCTTGGATCGCCTCAAAAATTCTCCTGTGCGAGGCCAGAGACATTTCTGGTCGCCCCGGTTGCCCCAGTGACTCAATGCGCGTCTCCAAAACCATTTCAGAAATGAATGTCATCAGCTGCTGCAGCACGGAAGATTTCGCTGCTGCGGTAATAGCCTTGTGGAACAGCTCATCACCTCGCTCGCCACGTCCGCCAGCGGCAACCTCTTCACTCATCACATCAAGCGCGCGGGTAATGCGTTCGAGATCTTCTTCGGTACGTCGCATGGCTGCTAACGAAGCAAGCTTCACCTCAAGCGTACTTCTGGCTTCAACGATGTCGGGAAGACGGCTTTCATGCTCCCGTAACTGGCGAAGAACCGTAGCGATGTGCGGACGATACACCAACACAGCACCAGTACCGTGCTGAACGTCAATGACACCAAGAACCTCCAAAGCCACCAACGCCTGAGCAACTGTAGCCCGCGAAACTCCCAGTTGAACCGCCAGGTCGCGTTCAGCGGGCAAATGATCCCCGGGGCCCAATTGTTCGGTTTCGACGAAGGCTAATATTTGCTGCATCAATTGCTCGTAAAGACGAGGTCGCTGCATCTTCTTCAATGCGCTGCGGTTGTTCTCCAGAGCCATATCGCCTCCCAGTATGTGACCTTGAGATCTAAATCTACATTGAAACGTCCTTGACAAGACTCCTAGAGTCTAGGAGGCTAGTCCAGTGATGCACCTCACATAAACATAGCAAAGGATTTCCGATCATGTCGGTAGAGATCATTTCGATCATTGTCCTAGCGGTAATGTTCATCATCGCGACAATGTTTCCGATCAACATGGGAGCCCTCGCCTTCGTTGGCGCGTTTGTTCTCGGAACGTTCTTCCTTGGGATGGGCGCTGACGATATCCTCGCGGGTTTCCCCGGTGGCCTCTTTCTTACGCTGGTAGGCGTAACTTATTTATTCGCAATTGCACAAAACAATGGGACCATCGACATCCTTGTCGACAAGGCAGTGAAGCTTGTCAATAACAAGGTCAGCCTCATCCCATGGGTGATGTTCCTTATTACCGCTGTGATCACATCAATCGGAGCGCTCGGACCAGCCGCTGTCGCCATCATCGCTCCAATCGCTCTGAGCTTCGCTGCCAGGTACAAGATCAATCCGCTGATGATGGGCATGCTGGTAGTGCATGGCGCGCAGGCTGGTGGCTTCTCGCCCATCGCAGTTTACGGTGTCATCGTCAACTCTCTAATTGAGAAGACTGGGTTTGATTTCGACCCATTGGCGCTGTTCCTCAGCAGCTTCATTTTCAATCTGGCCATCGCAGTCGTCTTGTTCTTAGTACTCGGCGGCCGCAAGCTTGCAGGAAGTCGCGCCGGTCACGTCGCAGAGAACGTGGCCAAAGCCCGACTGGCCGTATCCGCCGGGATGCATGGAGCAGACGTTGACTACAAGGGCACTGGTTCCGGAACATATGGACCACGCGATCCAGCAGGCGACGGATCCGCACCGAAGGGAAAGACGGTTAATGCGTCACAGCGTTTTGGACAGTACGCAACCATCGTGGGGCTGATTGTTCTTGCTGTAGTCGCATTGGGCTTCAAAGTTGACGTTGGATTCGTATCCATCACCATTGCTGTAATTTTGGCTTTCCTTAACCCAGAAGCCCAGAAGGGGGCTGTAAACAAAATCAGTTGGTCCACCGTGCTGTTGATCTGCGGAATGCTCACATTCGTTGGGGTCCTCGAAGAAGCCGGCACCATCAAATACGTTTCAGACTCCGTAGCGACATTGGGTGCTCCGCTATTGGCAGCTCTGGTGATTTGCTACATCGGTGCGATCGTCTCGGCCTTTGCATCGTCAACTGCAATCTTGGCAGCTCTGATCCCACTGGCAATTCCATTCTTAGATTCCGGATCGGTCAGCGCCGTCGGAGTCATCTGTGCGCTAGCGATTTCTTCGACCATCGTCGACGTCTCGCCATTCTCGACCAATGGAGCCTTGGTCCTTGCCAACGCCCCCGAAGGTACCGATAAAGACCGCTTCTACAAGCAGATTCTGGCTTATGGCGGCCTAGTAGTAGCAGTCGGACCTCTTCTAGCTTGGGCTACCCTCGTACTCCCCGGCTGGCTGTAGTCCCGTCAAATCAGAACATTGCAACCGCAAAGCTAAAGGATTCGTTTCAATGACAGCATCGGTACAGTCTCTCAATTCAACATCTGCTACCGGCCAGGGACCGCTTAGCGGCCTGACAGTGGTCGACCTCACCCGTGCCCTCGCCGGCCCCCATGCTGGGATGATGCTCGCTGATCTTGGAGCAAGGGTGATCAAAGTAGAATCTCAGGGCCGAGGCGATGACACTCGCAGCTGGGGACCGCCGTTCGTCGGCCCCGAAAGTTCCCCTCAGGCAACCTACTTCCTTTCCTGCAATCGCAATAAAGAGTCAATAGCGCTTGACCTGAAATCAGAACACGGCAAGGAAACGCTGAAGCAGATCATCAAGCACGCAGACGTCCTCATGGAGAACTTTCGCGTCGGTGTTCTCGGCCGGTTGGGTTTCAGCACTGAGGAATTACATGACTTGAATCCTCGCCTGGTGATCCTATCGATTACTGGTTTCGGACACGACGGCCCCGAAGCCCAACGCAGCGGATACGACCAAATTCTTCAGGGAGAAGCAGGGCTAATGTCCTTAACTGGACCTGATGCCGACTCTCCGCAAAAGGTAGGTGTTCCGATTGCCGATCTACTTGCTGGAATGTATGGTGCCTACGGTGTCTTGGCAGCGCTCCTAGAAAGAGAACGAACTGGAGTGGGCCAGGTGGTGCGGACCTCACTTCTTGCCAGCATCATCGGAGTACACGCTTTTCAAGGAACGCGACATACAGTAGCAGGCGAGGTTCCCCGCGCAATAGGAAATCATCATCCTTCCATCGCCCCGTACGGCCTGTATTCCTGTGCAGATGGCGATGTGCAAATCAGCGTCGGCAGCGAAAAACTCTGGCGCAGCTTTGCTGATGCCGTTGGCCTAGATGCAGCCGATCCACGCTTCGCCGATAACTCGCTTCGGGTGCAAAATCGTCAAGAACTGAATCAAGCCATCACCACCGCATTCAGTGAATTCACTTCGACGCGGCTGCTGGAATTGCTCGACGAACACGGCATCCCTGTAGGAAAAGTCCGCACCATGGACGAGGTTTACCAATGGGACCAGGTTCTATCTCAAGGTCTGCTCATCGATGTGGAGCATGAGCTTCTAGGCAAGATCTCCCTGCCCGGCCCTCCGCTTCGCTTCTTCAACTCTTCGACGGGCGCAGAAACTACCCGGACCAACCATCAGGCGCCCCCGCTCTTGGACGCAGATGCTGAAAGAATTCACGAGTGGCTCGACAACTTTGAGGAGACGCAATCATGAATCGTACGACAGTCAAGAGATATTCAGCGATAGAGCTCATAGACGCCGTCATAGATGAAGGCACCTTTCGTTCGTGGGATTCCGCTCCGCAGCAGCCTTTTGTGGATCAGGCCTACGCGGACGATCTAAAACGTGCTGCGGACAAAAGCGGTGTCGACGAAGCCGTGCTCACCGGTGAAGGACGGGTCCAGGGTCGGCGCGTTGCCGTTATCGTGTCCGAGTTTCGCTTCCTCGCCGGATCAATCGGTATGGCTGCCGTTGACCGCATTGTCGATGCAGTTCGAAAGGCCACAGCCGAGGGTCTGCCATTATTGGCAGGACCTTGTTCAGGCGGCACACGGATGCAAGAAGGAACCCAAGCCTTTTTGGGAATGGTTGCCATCACCCAAGCCGTGCGTGAACACAAAGACGCCGGGCTTCCATACCTGACGTATCTGCGAAACCCAACGACAGGTGGTGTCATGGCTTCTTGGGGATCCTTGGGCCACCTCACCATTGCCGAACCCGGCGCACTCCTGGGTTTTCTGGGCCCCCGAGTTTATGAGGCGCTCTATCACGAAGAATTTCCGGCCGGAGTACAGCTAGCGGAGAATCTCTACCGCAAGGGACTCATCGATGCAGTCGTCAGCCTCGAAGAACTTCCTAGCATCATTACTCGAGTACTAGATATTCTTCTACCTGGTACGCCATCTGCACAGCTGAAAGAACCGGGCGGATCGCAAGCTGTCGACGGCCAACTGGACGCATGGGAAGCAGTTCAACGCAGTCGCAACCCGAAGCGTCCAGATGCTCGCATGGTTCTTGCCTCAGCCGACGATGTGCTGCCATTGAGCGGTACCGGACAAGGTGAAAATGAGCCTCGGTTGATCTTGGCTCTCGCAACTTTTGGCACACAGGCATGCGTTGTGGTGGCCCAACAAAAGCCACGTCATGATGACGACCCAGACCTCGGGCCGGTCTCCTTGCGAATCGCCCGGCGAGGCATGCGGCTCGCTCAGGAACTTCAATTGCCGTTGCTCACGCTGATTGATACCGCCGGGGCACAGCTCTCGCCGCAGGCAGAAGAAGGCGGGCTGGCTTCCGAAATTGCGCGCTGTCTTAGCGACCTTGTAGCTTTAGGTGCTCCATCGGTATCGGTACTGCTGGGCCAGGGAACAGGAGGCGCCGCCCTAGCACTGCTCCCGGCCGACCGGACGATTGCATCCGAAAACTCTTGGCTCTCGCCTTTGCCCCCGGAAGGCGCAAGCGCGATCATCCACCGTAGCGCGTTACGAGCAGCAGAAATGGCCCGCTCACAGCGAATTTCAGTGGCATGGCTTAGGCGTTTTGGCGTAGTCGATCGCATAGTTCCAGAACCTGTCGACGCCTCTCTCCAACCACGCCAGTTTAGCCAAGACATAGCGCTGGCCATCGAAGCCGAATTGGCAATTGCTAGGTCACTCGAAAGCAGCAAGCGCTTGGTAGCGCGAACTAAAAAGTACAGCGATCTCGGACGATCAGTATCGCTCACGGCCAGCTCCGACAATCCGTCTAGAAGCTTGGGCCGTTATTTGAGAGTGCTACCCATGCTTTCATCCATAGAAGAATCTTAAAGATCCCGTCAGCCCGAATCATCCCAGACCGTGGCAGACTGTCTGGATGCTGCACTGCGTCAAGGATCGGCAAGATCGGAACCGCACCGTGGATCATCAGCAATATCTGCTTAACCAAAAACGGCACCTCGCCGAATTCCGATTTCTCGAAACTCGACAAGGTGCCGCCTGCGAAGGATCTAGTCGTTGATCAGGTCGTAGCGCACGATGGTCTGATCGCGGTCCGGGCCCACGCCGATGGCGGAGATGCGGGTGCCGCTGATCTTCTCCAGGGCCAGGATGTAGTTGCGGGCGTTCTCCGGCAGATCCTCAAGGGTCTTGGCGCCGGAGATGTCCTCGGTCCAGCCGTCGAAGTACTCGAAGATCGGCTTCGCGTGGTGGAAGTCGGTCTGGGTCATCGGCATTT
>NZ_JALDXV010000027.1:0-40151 GCF_032154645.1 Glutamicibacter sp.
AACCCGGAACCTAATGATTAAGAGTCATTTGCTCTGCCAATTGAGCTAGAGGCGCATATTCATTTTTTGTAAACAACTAGTGAGATTATTCAAACCAATTGTTCGTGCGCCCCCCGGGACTTGAACCCGGAACCTAATGATTAAGAGTCATTTGCTCTGCCAATTGAGCTAGAGGCGCCCGCTGCGATGTTCTAGAAGCTTTTTAGCTTCGCGCTTTCGCAACGAGATAAAACTCTACCCAGCTTTTGAGCATCGCGCAAATCGAAAACCTACTTTTCAGCGGTGACGTACATTACAAGAGATGACTAGGGGTTACTACCGTGAACCCGGCCAGATTTGTAGAGTGTTTCCATGAGTACAGAACGCACGGTTTCATTCCCAACCGCAGAACTTCTCGAAGCCGTAGGAGAGCTGCCCGAAAACTTGAAACCAGTGATTTGGGATCTAGAAACAGACCCGAACTCATCGCTCGATGACATTGATATAGCGATCTTCCCTTACATGGCTGACCCGAAGTTCCTCGCTAATGTCCGCAAAGCAAAAAATGTGAAGATTGTTCAGACCCAGACCACTGGCTATGACGGCATGATCGACATGATCGGCGATCGTGCTGACATTTGTACCGCAGCGGGAGTTCACGCTGCAGCCACCGCTGAAATAGCCCTCGGTCTGACTATTGCCTCACTGCGCGGATTTCCCACATCGGTCAGAGACCAACAGACCGGTAGGTGGAATCCACAGCAGTGGCCAGGGCTTGCCGATCGCACGGTCGGTGTGGTTGGTGTCGGCGGCATTGGAGGCGAAATAAGAAAGCGCCTTGAACCTTTCGAAGTCAATCTGCTGAGGTTCGGCTCTAAGGCACGCCACGACGAGCACGGACAGGTATTCGACACAGATCAGCTCCCCGAACTCGCTGCGCAAATCGAAGTCTTGATCCTCATCGTCCCGCTCAATGACTCAACGCATCACCTTGTCGATGCCAGGCTTTTGGCTCAGCTGCCTGACGGTGCCACCATCGTCAACGTAGCAAGGGGCCCGGTAGTAGACACCGATGCGCTCGTAACTGAAGTTGTCAGTGGGCGACTGAATGTTGCTTCAGACGTTTTTGATCCCGAGCCGCTGCCTTCCGACCACCCATTGTGGCAGTGCCCCAATGCATTGATTACCCCTCATAACGGTGGCAACACCAGCGCGTTCTTCCCCCGCATGGTGAAATTGCTCAAACGTCAACTACTTGCCTGGTCGAAGGATCAAGAAGGTGAAAACCTCGTTCACCGCGCATAATCGGGGCTGTATATCTAACATTTTGATCTCACTTGGCGGCTTCCCGATGTTTTTCAAAGGATACCGCCAGATCGTTGCGTTATCTTTGATAGATATCCCGGATCAAAATGCCCGCAAACGCGCTACTGCCCTGCGGATCCAACACATTTTCCGGACGTAGAAACGCCTGCCATGAAGGAAGTTGAGCCCAATAGTGCCTGCCACGCCGCTAAAACACGTCTCACGACGAGCACTTCTGACCGGCACTTTTGCTAGTGCCGCTATGGCATTAGTAAGTTGCAGCACCGCTCCTACCTCGGCCACATCTACTGCTAGTACCGCTAAGGCGGTAGAACAGGCCCCACGCACCCTGCGACTGGCAGCACCAGCTCCCCCGGTTCGGCTGGATCCCGCCATTGCGGCAGACAGCGAATCCTTCCGCGTCACCCGTCAGATCTACGAAACGCTCATTTCGCTTGATTCAAACAGCGGCAGCCCGGTTGCGGGCCTAGCTGAGTCATGGACTCAAAGCGAGGATGGACTGACCTATACCTTCACTCTTCGACAGGGTGTGAAGTTCCACGACGGCACCGAGCTTGACGCCAAGGCCGTCGTTGAAAACTTCAAACGCTGGGCCACCATGTCTTCCAAGCTTGCTGCAGACTCGGGTCAGGGCTTCAACGAGGTCTTCCACCACAGGGAGGACCTTCCCAAACTTCCCTCGCCCAAAGATTTAGAAACCAAGCTCAAGGACGGTGAGCAGCTCTCCGAATACGAGCAGGGCGCCGAGCAGCATCGGCTACAAGCTTTCGAAGCCGTCAAGCCCGTATTCAAGCAGACCTTGTTCGTCGGAAAATCATCAGCGGGCAGCGCCAGCTACTTTTCGTCGATCCAAGCGACCAGCAAGTACCTGGTAACACTCAAGCTTCGCCGTGCGCTGCCGTCCCTGATAGATGCGCTGACCTTGCCGGGCATGGCCATTGCCGCGCCTTCCGCCCTCACCGGCGGCCCCAAGGACAACCCGGCCGACGCGCTATTGACCACGCCAATGGGTACTGGGCCATTCAAGTTCGCATCGAACAAGGACGGTCTCGTCCGCTTGGAAATCTTCAACGATTATTGGAATTCCGCACGCTTCGAAGCGAATAAGAACCACCCAGAAGTGGTTTTGATTTCCTCAATAGCATCTCCCTATAACCGGGAGACAGCTATGCGTGCCGATGAAATCGATGGATTTGATCTGGTCTCGGTAGACATCATGAGGAATTTGATCCGCGGGGCCAAATTGGTAGTACAACGCGACCCTTTCTCGGTGCTCTACCTCGGATTAGACCGGCGCAACAAGTGGCTTGCCAAACCAGAAGTGCGCCGCGCAATTGCCCATGCCATCAACCACGGGCAGCTTGCCGACAAGCTATTTATTCAAGGAAGCAAATCCGCGGGAAGCATCCTGCCACCTGCCCTGTCGATCCCGGAACCTGAGCCCCGCTACAACCTCGATCAAAACCAAGCGATGCAGCTGCTGGAACAAGCCGGCTACAAGGGTGAAGAAATTGAGTTCGCCTACCCTTTGCGGGTCTCCCGCAACTACCTGCCGCTGCCGGAACGTACTTTTGCCCAACTAGCCGAAGACTTGGCCAAGGTCGGCATCAAGATCAAGCCGCGCCCAATTCCTTGGACCGACGGCTACGTAGATACCGTCCGTTCAAAGGACTTCAACGGCATGCATTTGCTGGGCTATGCCGGCGGCTACCGCAATGAAGACGACTTCCTGTCGGGAATTCTTGCCGCCAAGGCCGATGAATTCGGATACACCTCAACGTTACTTGACTCACAAATTCTGGCAGCGCGGTCGCTTGAACCCGGTGACGAACGCACGGCAGCCTACGCTTCGATCTTGACGACCATGAACTACGATTTGCCGCTGGTTCCTCTGGTATTCCCTATCTCAGCACTGGCGTTCAATTCGAATGTGACGTTCTACCCGTCATCCCCGATGCTCAATGAATGCTTCGCAGACATACAGATGAATAATTCACCGGCGATCTCAAGTTAGCTACCGACCAGCCCTACTTATCAGTTAAGGATTTCTAACCGGCGGTGGAATAGGTCTACTCTGGGTTAGAGCAAAGTATCACTGTCGATGGAGTTCCTCGTGCCTTCACAAACGTCAACCGAATCTTTTGACGTCGTCCTAATCGGTGCCGGTATCATGAGTGCCACGCTCGGCACCTTGATCAACCAGCTGGAGCCAACCTGGTCTATCGGCCTATTCGAGAACCTGGACAAGGCAGGCCTTGAGTCCTCCTCTCCATGGAACAACGCTGGCACCGGACACTCGGCACTGTGCGAGCTGAACTACACCGCTGCCAAGGCCGATGGTTCGGTTGATCCGGCCAAGGCCATCGGTATCAATGAGCAGTACCAGATCTCCCGCCAGTTCTTCTCCTGGGCCGTGGAAAACAAGCGCGTTGAAGGCAATGGCTTCATCAACGCCCTGCCTCACATGTCGTTCGTAATCGGCGAGGACCACTCCAAGTACCTCAAGACCCGTTACGAAGCACTGAAGCCGAACACCTTGTTCGACGAACTTGAGATCACCAACGACCTGGACACCATCAACGAGTGGACCCCGCTGGTCGCCAAGGGCCGCAACGAGTCCGAAAAGGTCGCAGCTTCGCGCGTAGTCTCGGGCACCGACGTCGACTTCGGCCGACTCACCGCCGACCTGACCAACTCATTGAGCGCCGCGGGCGCCTCCATCAACTTTGGCCACAAGGTCCAGAACATCAAGCGCGATGGCTCCGGCTGGGTGCTGACCGTCAAGGACAAGGCCAACGGCGCCACCAAGACCGTGAAGGCAAAGTTCGTCTTCGTCGGCGCCGGCGGCGGAGCATTGCCGCTGCTGCAGAAGTCGGGCATCGAAGAGATCAAGGGCTTCGGCGGCTTCCCGGTCTCCGGCCAGTTCCTGCGCTGCACCGATGAGGCGATCGTCGACCAGCACAACGCCAAGGTTTACGGCCAGGCGTCGGTAGGCGCCCCGCCAATGTCGGTTCCGCACCTGGACACCCGCTTTGTCGACGGCAAGCGTTCGCTGATGTTCGGCCCTTATGCCGGCTTCTCCATGAACTTCCTGAAGTCCACCGGCCAGCTTGATCTCCCGCTGTCCCTGCGTCCGCACAACATCATCCCGATGCTGGCGGTGGCCAAGGACAACATGGACCTGACTACCTACCTGATCAAGGAAGTTCTCAAGTCCCGCGCCAAGAAGGATCTGTCCCTAGCGGAGTACTACCCCGAGGCCGACGGCTCCAAGTGGGAGCTGATCACCGCAGGCCAGCGCGTACAGGTTATCAAGAAGGACGCCAAGAAGGGCGGCATCCTGCAGTTCGGCACCGAGGTCATCGCTTCATCGGACGGCACGATCTCCGGCCTGCTTGGCGCATCGCCTGGTGCATCGACCGCAACCCCGATCATGATCGGTTTGCTCTCGCGCTGCTTCCCGAAGGAATTCGCCGGCGGCTGGGAGTCCAAGCTGAAGGACATCATCCCTTCCTACGGCCAGAAGCTGAACGACAACCCAGCCCTCTACGCTGAGGTCAAGGCCGCCACCGATAAGACCCTGGGACTTCTCTAGTCTCCTACCACGATGGGCCGCTCACCGCTGGGTGAGCGGCCCATCGTCATGCCCGCGACCGAATCAGCTCCCAAGGTACTCCTCGCGGATGATTTTGGTCCGATTATTCGGTTGTCAATAGACAACGAACTAAGGTTGAGAGTGAGTCTTTTTCCCCGATACCGCTAGGACAACTCTCGCATGCAGCGCTTAGCCGTTTTGTCTCTGAAGAACCGAGCGCTGATCGCGCTGATATCGGTTTTCATCGCCATTTTCGGCGTCTTGTCGATGACCTCCCTGAAGCAGGAGCTCATCCCCTCCATGGAGTTCCCGCAGATCGCCGTGATGGCCACCGAACCGGGCGCGAGCCCCGAGGTCATCGACCAGCAGGTCGCTGAGCCGCTGGAGACGGCGCTGCAGGCGGTGGAAGGACTGGAGTCCTCCACTGCTACCTCCTCGGCCGGGTTCACCCGCATTGCGCTGATCTTTGAGTACGGCACCGACATGGACCGGGCGCGCTCACAGGTGGAGCGCGCGATCGCCAATGCGAAGCCGAACCTCCCCGAGGACGTGGAGCCCACCGCCATTGCCGGTTCCATTGCAGACCTGCCGGTCATTCAGATGGCCGTTTCCTCGGATCAGTCGTTGGAGCAGCTGCACGACGATGTGAACCGCATCGTCATCCCCAAACTGCAGAAGATCGACGGGGTGCGCGAAGCCTCGGTATCGGGCGGTGCGAGCCAGCATATTTCGGTGATTCCGGACGATGCGAAGTTGGCGGCCAAGGGGCTGACCGTCAAGGACATCACCGACGGCATCGAGAATTCCGGCTCGCCGATGCCCATCGGCACCATGGACACCGACGGGCTGACCCTTCCGGTCATCTCCGGCTCCGCCCCCGACTCGCTGAAGGCCGTCGGTGAGATCCCGCTGGTTTCCGACCAGGGACCGGTCCTGCTCAAGGACGTCTCGAAGATCTCCATCCAGGCCGACGACGCCACCAGCATCACCCGCACCAATGGCGAGGACACCCTGTCCATCGCCGTCACCAAGACTCCCAGCGGGGACACCGTCGGCATCTCCGACGCAGTGACGCAGATGATCCCGAGCCTGCAGGAGGAACTGGGACACGGGGCGAAGATCACCACGATCTTCGACCAGGCCCCGTTCATCACCGATTCCATCGACCACATGGCCCTGGAGGGCGTGCTGGGCCTGGGCTTCGCCGTCGTGGTGATCCTGGTGTTCCTGTTCTCCATCCGCTCCACCCTGGTCACGGCGATCTCCATTCCGCTGTCCCTGATGGTCACGTTCATCGGCATGTACGCCGGCGGCTACTCGCTGAATATGCTCACCCTGGGCGCACTGACGATCTCCATCGGCCGCGTGGTGGATGACTCGATCGTGGTCATCGAAAACATCAAACGGCACCTGTCCTATGGCGAGTCGAAGATGCAGGCGATCCTTGTGGCGGTGCGCGAGGTGGCAGGCGCCATCACCGCCGCGACGCTGACCACCGTGGCGGTGTTCCTGCCGGTGGCGCTGGTCGGCGGCATGGCCGGCGAACTGTTCCGCCCGTTCGCCATGACGATGACCATCGCGCTGCTCGCTTCCCTGGTCGTGGCGCTGACCATCGTTCCGGTGCTGGCCTACTGGTTCCTGCCGCACCGCCCGGGCAGCGAGAAGACCCATACCGCGCATGTCGCGGAGGACAAGTCCTGGATGCAGCGCACCTACACCCCGGTGCTGCGCGGCACCCAGCGCCACCCGGTGATCACGCTGTTCGCCGCCATCCTGATCCTTGCCGGCACCGTGGCGATGACCCCGCTGCTGAACACCAACCTGCTGGGCAGCACCGGTGAGAACACGATCTCGATCAAGCAGACCATGCCCAGCGGCTCCTCCATGGACACGACGCTGAAGGAAGCGGAGAAGATCGAGTCCACCGTGATGGACATCGACGGCGTCGAAGATGTGCAGCTGACCATCGGCACCGGTTCGGGCATGGCGGCCCTGTTCGGCGGCGGCACCGACACCGCGAACTTCACACTGATCACCGACAAGGACGCCGACCAGGAAGCGCTGGCGGCCACCGTGCGCACTGACGTCGAGGCGCTGGATCTGAGCGAGGGAACCGAGGTCAGCTTCGGCGCCAATTCGGGATCCATGATGAGCTCGGATGTCACCGTGGAAATCAAGGCCCCCGACGAGCAGACCCTGCGCGAGGCCACCACCACGGTGCGCGAGGCCCTGGACGGCACCGAGCAGGTCACCGGCATCAGCGACAACCTTTCGGCGATGCGCGAGCAGGTGTCCATCGACATCGACGCCGACAAGGCGGCCGCGGCAGGCCTGACCGAAACCCAGCTCTCCGGGCTGATCGCCTCCCAGGTCTCCCCCGTTCCTGCCGGGACCCTGCGCATCGACTACACCGACATGAAGGTGCAGGTGGGCGAGGGCATGGAGCTGAAGAGCGTGGACGAGCTGAAGAAGCTGCAGATCCCCACCGCCACCGGCATGGTGCAGCTGCAGGACCTGGCAACGGTAGAACGCACCGAGGTGGTGCAGGAAGTCACCACCTCCAACGGCGACCGGATTGCCACCGTCAGCCTGACGCCGGCAGAGAACCAGCTGGGCACGGTGTCCCGCGAGGTCTCCTCCACCCTGGAAACCCTTGACCTGCCGCAGGGTGCCACGGCGGAAATCGGCGGCGCAGCCACGGAGCAGGCTGAATCCTTCCAGCAGCTCTACCTGGCCTTGCTGGCTGCGGTGGCCATCGTCTACGTGATCATGGTGGCGACCTTCAAGTCGCTGATCCAGCCGCTGATCCTGCTCGTCTCCATTCCGTTCGCAGCCACCGGCGCCATCGGCCTGCTGCTGATCTCCGACATCCCGCTGGGACTTCCGTCGCTGATCGGCATGCTAATGCTCGTGGGCATCGTGGTCACCAACGCGATCGTGCTCATCGACCTGATCAACCAGTATCGGGTTGATACCCCTGAGCGGGCGGCCATGCCGCTGGAGCAGGCGATCATGCAAGGTGCCAGGCAGCGTCTGCGCCCGATCCTGATGACCGCGCTGGCTACGGTGTTTGCGCTGCTGCCGATGGGCTTGGGCCTGACCGGTCAGTCGGGATTCATTTCGCAGCCGCTGGCGGTTGTGGTGATCGGAGGCCTAGTCTCCTCCACGCTGTTGACGCTGATCCTGGTGCCGGTGCTGTACCGCCTGATCGAGTCCCGCAAGGAGAAGAACACGGCCCGCCGCGCCGCACGACGCCACGCAAAGTACGCCCAGCAGGCGGCCCCGGCGTTGAGCGCAGCGATGGACGACGCGGCAGGTCACGTAAGCCCGACGCCGAACCTCGGGAGCGTTGAATCGAAGAAGCAGGCAAAGCCCGAAAAGCCCGCCAAGCGCGACGCGGACAAGCCAGCCGATCCGGGCACAGCGCAGAAGCCGACCCAGGTCTTGAACCCTGAAACCGGCCAGCTTCCGATTTCACGGCGCGAGCGGAAGGTCTTTGAACAGATGCTCAAGGACAACCCTGCCGACCCTGAGGGCAACAGCCCTCGGTAGCGCTAGGGCCGACCGATCAAACAGCCAGGTGTGCTGTCACCACAAGGTGGCAGCACACCTAGCTGTTTAATCTGGGCTTCAAGCGTCGGCAACGATGAAGCGCCGGGATCCAATGGCCAACAGAAGTATCGCCCATGCGACGAGGATTCCCAGGGCCGCAGCAGGCCCATAGGGCTCGACGGCTCCCGTGGCCAGGAAGGTGGCGGCGTTCGTCGGAAGATACTGCACTATTTCCTGCACCCAGTCGATGCGTACCAGCTGCAGGATTTGGGGAAGGCCGACCACCAGCATGAGCATGGCAACGATCGAGCCCGCCGAATTCCTGCACAGCAGGCTCAAGCCGATCATCATCAAGGACAGCAGTGCCAAGTACGCTCCGGCACCCAGGGCGGCGGTGGCCAGATCCGAGAACGCAAAGCTGCCGTAGTTGTCCGCCGCCAATCCAGCGGGGATGGTACCCAGCAAGATCGCTGCAACTCCCCCGATGAATCCGACGACCGCCACGACCAGCGATTTGGCGGCTACGAGCGTGAATCGGCGCGGCACGGATTGCAGCGTCTGACCCATCTGATCGGCCGAGTATTCGCCGCTGAGGTGAAGCACCGCTGCACTGGCAAACAGCAATTGCCCGAATTGCAGGCTCGCGAACACCATCAGCGGGGCTGGCATCGCTGTGTCGTAGCCGTTATCTCCGCTTGCCTTGGCACTAGCCCCCAGCAGCCAGCCGAGGACAACGCTGGCAGCGATCCCCGCGAGCAGCAGCGATACGGTAGATCGCAGGCTGAAAAACTTCGTCCATTCGGATCGGGTCGCTGCAGTGAACTTACCGAACTTCAGCATTCCACTTCCCTACCTTTCTTGAGCGCTGTATTCCACAGCTTCTTGGGTCAACTGAGTGTAGATGTTCTCCAGGCTGCTAGTCCTGGTACTCAGCTCATGGAGTTCACAGCCCGCACGGTAGGCCACTGCACCCACGTCATGGAGTGTTCCTCCTGAAATCAACAGTTCGTCGTGTGCTTGGACGATGACGGTCAGGCGTTCACTCTCCAGTGCTGCTTTCAACCGCCCGGAGTCTGGAGATTTCACGATGATTTGTGCGCCGCCACCAATCTCCAAAAGTTCCTGCATGGGCGCCTGGGTAATCAGCTTGCCTCGGCCGATCACCACGAGCTGGTCTGCTACCTGCTGCATCTCGCTCATCAGGTGGCTGGAGACGAAGACCGTGCCCCCATCATTGGCGTGCTGCCGCATCAGGTCGCGAATCCAGCGAATTCCTTCGGCGTCCAACCCATTCATCGGTTCATCAAAAATGAGTATTTCCGGATCTCCCAGCAAGGCGGCTGCAATCCCCAGTCGCTGGCGCATACCCAGGGAGAATCCCCTGATGCGGTCTCCTTCTACCGCACTCAGTCCAGCGGCTTCCAAGACAACGTCGATCCTGGATGAAGGGATGCGGTTGCTTTGGGACAACGCTTTGAGGAATGTTCTCGGCGTTCGTCCTGGGTGGCCGGCGTTGGCGTTGATGTGGGCGCCCACTGTCCGCAGGGGGTAGTCCCACTGATCGTAGGGCTTCTGATGAATCATCGCGCTTCCCGCTGTGGGGTGTTCAAGTCCAAGAATCATGCGCATAGTCGTGGTTTTCCCCGCGCCATTGGGTCCTAGGAATCCAGTAACCAGACCCGGCTCGATGCTGAGGCTCAGACCATCCACTGCGGGTTTGGCGCCATAAACCTTGGACAGGTTGTTCAGGGTTATCATCGGTTGTCCTTCCGTTGATACCCACGCTATGGAAGGCGGCGCCAACAGCGCAGGATGCCTTGGTAGGTACTTCCGGACCGTGGAACCCTACTTTGGTCGGTGTTGCATTGGGGCCGAAATTACTAGCATGACGTTATGAGCTCCCCTAGCCTGCCCACGTTGTGGCCACGCTTGACCCAGGCTTTTTGGATCATGTGTTTGGCACTATGTACGTTCTTGGTTCCCATTTCCAGTGCTGGCTCATGGGTGCTCCTGGGTCCAATAGGCATCGTGGTGAGCTACTTTGCGGGTCGCCACCTGCAATCCAGGCTCCCCGGAATCCTCGCACAAGCGATCGGTGCCACAGCAGCCGGCATGGTCCTGCTCTTTTCGGCGCATTTAAGTATCTGGGGTTTCCTGCTGAATCTCATGACATCGGTCCTGTTATTCGTTTTCCTGCCATGGTTTATCGGCAGCGCGCGAAGGCAGTCCCAACAATTTGCCGTGCGCGAAGCGGAACAGCTCAGGCTGAATGCCGCCGCCGAAGAACGAAACCGCATTGCCACGCAGATGCATGATCAGCTGGGGCACGACCTGGCTCTCCTAGCGTTGCAGGCATCCGCCCTGCAGGTGTCAGCTCCCAACGACTCGCCCATCGCCCTACAAGCGGCCGGTATCCGTCGGCAGGCAGATACCGCCGTTGAAAATCTCCACAACATCATTGGCATCTTGAGGCACGAGCTCGAACCAACGTTCAATGTGCCGATTTCGACATCTTCCGCAGACCAGCTGATTCACGACTCCCGTGCCAAGGGAATGCATATAGAATTCAGCGATCTCGATCTTTCCAGCACCCCGGAGTCTGACCTTGCGCTTTCTCATCTGGCTTCGCAATTATTGTTTCAATGTCTTCGAGAGTCACTAACGAATGCCGCGAAGTACGCCCCGGATTCTGGGGTTCTCATATCAGCGTCACGCACACATGATGGATTAGAAATCTCGCTCAGTACCAAGCTGCCTAATGATTCCGCCAAGGTGTCGCTTCGGCAAGGAACAGGACTTGCCACACTTCACCGTTTTTTCGAGCAGCATCACGCCAGGCTCCACTATGGCCCACGCGATGACTCCTTCGTCGTGGAGGCAATCATTCCAACAGCACCCGGGCAGGCTGCCAATAGTCAACGGCAGACCCAGCAGCGCCCATCGCGCCACCGGCTCGCCACGACGTTGGTACCGCTGGGAGTCCTCACCTTGATTGGCGTGGGATTCTTTGCCCTGCAACAGGCAACGTTCTCTGCAACTGCGCTGCCTCCGGCAGTTTTTGCCCAGATAGCCCCGGGCATGAAAGAGTCCGAAGTCAAGCAATTGGTCAGCGCCAAAGGTCTGGACTCTCCGACCCCGATCATTGACGAACCACCGATACCCGGCGGTTCAACCTGCCGCTTTTTCGCGGCCCGGTCAAGCGTCATAGACTTCAGCAATGAGATGTACCGTCTGTGCTTCGATGGAGGAACTCTGGTGTCCAAGGAGCAACTGTTTCCCCTTCCACAGAGCGGCGGTAATCAATGACCAGCTCAGCGAAGGTTTCTGTGCTAGTCGTCGACGACGATGCATTGATCAGGGCGGGAATTTGCAGCATTCTTGGCAGCGATGATCGCATTGCGGTAGTCGGCGAAGCTGAAAACGGATATCGTGCCATCGAATTATCGCAGCGACTCAAGCCTCAGGTAGTGCTGATGGATATCCGCATGCCGCAGCTGGATGGGCTGGCGGCGCTTGAGGAGCTGCGAACAATCCAGCCCGGCTCACAGGTGATAATCCTGACGACTTTTGGGGAAGAAGACTATATCGATCGGGCGCTGCGCTCCGGCGCCGGCGGCTTTCTATTGAAGACCTCCTCCCCTGAGGAAATAATCAACGCCGTCATTGCCGTGTCCCAAGGTGCGGTGGCGCTCTCTCCGAGAATCGCTCGCAGGGTGGTGGATCGGCTTCAAAGCATCGACACATCCTCCGCTCGGCGTGCCACTTCGATGATCTCCAGCCTCACGCAGCGTGAAAGCGAGGTACTGTCTTTGCTGGGTTCCGGTGCAACCAATGCAGAGATCGCGGAACGCCTGGTCCTTACGCAAGCCACCGTCAAGGGCTATGTCACCGCTATCTTGCTCAAGCTTGGAGCTCGCAACAGAGTCGAGGCGGCGTTGATTGCCTTTCAAGCTGGACGGTTAACTAACTTTCATGCGGACCGAAGTCCGCGTCAAAATTCCTGATCCAGCGCGATCCCGGCCCCTCCGCGGCCGCCTCATCCTGCGGGTTGAACAACGAACACTTGGTGGTGGACAAGCATCCGCAGCCGATACACCCATCCAGTGAATCACGCAGGGAATTCAGCTGCTCGATGCGTCGGTCCACTAATATTTTCCACCTGCCACTAAGCTCTTCCCACTGTTTCTGGCTCGGGGCGCGGTCCACGGGAAGCTCGCTCAACGCCTCGGAAATCTGCGTCAGGGTGAGTCCCACACGCTGCCCGGCGGCGATTATCGCAACCCTGCGCAACGTGTGCTTGGGATAGATCCGCATATTGCCACTGGTGCGCGTTGAGAAGATCAGCTCACGTGACTCATAGAAGCGCAGGGTAGCTACGGTGACGCCAGCACGTCGCGCCAGATCGCCGATGCCGAGTTGACTCTTGGCTATGCGGTGGCTGGAAGACATAGTTGCATTATTTCGCGGTACTTGCTTGAGCTCAAGCTAACTGCACCTTGTTCACTGGGTCAGAGATGACAACGAAAGGACATATTGTGGCCACCTCCACCCTGAACCCCTGCGATCTCCCGTTCTTCCTCACAAGGTCCGAGAACTCCGGTGCAGAACGTGGCGAACTGCCAGGTATCTGGGCATTGCGCCGTCAGGTGAGCGCACTGCGCCAGCTTCAGAGGAACTGCGGCTGCGAGTTCACCGACGGAGCTCCGCTGCGTCCCCACGAACGGCAGTCGATCATTCTCGGCGGAGGCTTCGCACCTGCAGCCCGGTAGCCCAACGGTGACGAACGCCACTGGACGAATATGGGAATAATTGACGCTTCAACTTGTTATTACATGCATACGCATATAAATTGGAGAACAAGCACAGAGCGCAAGTTCTCATCGATTCACAGGAGTAGGCATGCAGTTCGGAGTATTCTCAGTCAGCGACATCACCCGCGACCCAACCACCGGCCGCGTACCCACCGAGAAAGAACGCATCGACGCCCAGGTGGCCATCGCCAAAAAGGTCGAGGAAATCGGCATGGACGTCTACGCCATCGGCGAGCACCACAACAAGCCGTTCTTCTCCTCATCCCCGACCACGACGCTGGCATACATCGCGGCGCAGACCGAGCGCATCATCTTGTCGACCACGACGACGCTGATCACCACCAATGATCCAGTGAAGATCGCCGAAGACTTTGCCATGTTGCAGCACCTGTCCAACGGACGCACCGACATCGTGCTCGGCCGCGGCAACACCGGCCCGGTCTACCCATGGTTCGGCAAGAACATCCAGGACTCGGTCAACCTGACCGTCGAAAACTACAACCTACTGCGCCGGTTGTGGGACGAGGAGGTAGTGAACTGGGAAGGCAAGTACCGTACTCCCCTGCAGAACTTCACCTCGACCCCTCGCCCACTCGATGATGTGGCGCCATTCGTGTGGCATGGCTCGATCCGCACCCCGCAGGTCGCTGAAATCGCCGCCTACTACGGCGACGGCTTCTTCGCCAACAACATCTTCTGGCCAAAGGAGCACTACCAGCAGCTAATCGGCCTGTACCGCGAGCGCTACGAGCACTACGGCCACGGCCGCGCTGATCAGGCAATCGTCGGCCTGGGTGGACAGTTCTACATGGCCAAGGATTCGCAGCAGGCTGTCAAGGAATTCCGCCCCTACTTCGACAACGCCCCGGTCTACGGCCACGGCCCATCGCTGGAGGACTTCACCGCGCAGACCCCGCTGACCGTCGGTTCCCCGCAGCAGGTCCTGGAGAAGACCCTGAGCTTCCAGGAGTACTTCGGCAACTACCAGCGCCAGCTGTTCTTGGTCGATCACGCCGGCCTGCCGCTGAAGACCGTGCTGAATCAGCTCGACCTCTTCGGCGAGTACGTGCTGCCGGAACTGCGCAAGGAGATGGAGTCGCGCGCCCCGGCCGATCTGACGCCGGCACCGACACATGAAGGCCTTGTCGCAGCCCGTCAGGCTAAACTTGAAGCCGAAAAGGCAAACGCACCAAAGGAGCCTGAAGTCAGTGACCGCGACCAGTAAACCGACAGCGTCCCTGAAGGTCACGCTTGACTCTTGGGAATCGTTGTTCAGGGCGCAGGTTGCGGTGATGCGCAAGATTTCGGCCATGGAAGAGTTCAACTCGCTGTCCATGCGCGAATACGATGTACTCTTCAACCTTCGGTTCTGTCCCGGCGGACGCAGCCGGCTGGTGGACCTGAATCAGAACCTGCTGATTTCTCAACCGAGCCTGAGCCGTATGGTCACGCGTTTGGAGGACAAGGGGCTGATCACCCGCGAGTCGGATCCCGACGATCATCGAGCACTATTGCTTTCGTTGACCGACAAGGGTTTGGCATTGCAGCAGGAAATCGGCCGCCAGCATGCAAAGCATCTGCATGAACTTCTTGGCGAAGCACTGAGCGAAGAAGAATTCGAACACCTGTATCGGCTGACTACCAAACTGCGCGACGCAGTGGCCTAGGCAGCACAAATAGCATTGGGCTGGGGAACGTTGAGTTCCCCAGCCCCATGCTTGTTTCAGCGTCTATTTGTGGAAGCCCTCGCGCAGATTGATTCCATACTCCACCCAGCATTTCATCGCCGCGAGCATCCCCGTCCACCCCTCGCAATTGCCAAAGGCAGCCTTTGCTCCCGAAGCGTTGGGGTTCCATGATGATTCGGCGATCGTCACCTTGGTTCGGGTGCCGTCGTCAACCTCGGCGAATTCGAAGGTCACCGTATTCATTCCGTCGGTGCTGAGGGTTTCATTGCCTCCCCACTGGAACACCAGCTTTTCATCCTGCACCGCGTTCAAGACCCGCACCGGGAATGCACCGGGGAAATCATGGAAATCCCAGGTGACGGTGGCTCCTGATTCCATACGCCCCTGAGCGCCGCCGGTGGTGAAATACTTTGACAGCTGGTCGGGGTCCGCCACCGCTTCATAAACTTCGTGCCGGGGTTTGGAGAGGTGTCCATTGATGCTGAAGGACAATTCGGTCAGTTCTGGTTTGTCGCTCACATTACGTTTCTACCCCGGCAGAGCCGAGCCAACAAGATGAGTTGCAAGATTCTCAGCCATCACAGGTACTGCAACTGCTATCCTGACGCCACCGGAAGTCCAGTGTTCAGGGGAAAATCATGGGTCGAGTAGTTTGCGATGTCACGATGTCAGTCGATGGTTTCATCGCCGGTGAAGGGCAGAGCCGCGAAGAACCGCTGGGCCGCGGCGGAGAGCAATTGCACCGGTGGCAGTTTGAAGGAACATTAGAAAACGCCAGTGAACGCGAAGCTATCGTTGATGCCGGAGCATTCATCATGGGCCGTCACATGTTCGGCCCACAGCCGGGCGAATACCCAGAAGCATGGAGCGGCTGGTGGGGCGAAAACCCGCCCTACCATGCCCCGGTATTCGTGCTAACCCACCACGCGCGTGATCCCCTGGTGATGCAGGGCGGCACAGTATTTCATTTCGTGGAGCAAGGCATCCATGAGGCGTTGCTTCGTGCGACTGATGCCGCGGGTGATCGCAACGTTGCGATAGCCGGTGGTGCGTCCACAATTAACCAGTTTCTCGCCCAGTCGCTGATCGATGAGTTGAGGCTCCATATCGCGCCGATAACACTCGGTGCGGGTGAACGACTCTTTGTGAACATGCCGCCGCTTTCGCTGCATCCAGTTTCTTCACGCACCACAGATCTGGTGACGCATGTCGTCTACCACAAGGTGGCCCAATCCAAGTAGGTATCTGGGCTGATTAGCAGCCGAAGGGTTCGGCGTAGCGGTAATCGCCGGCAGGAAGGTTGTCCTTATCGAAGACCCGCACCATGAAATGTTCCTGCCATCCGGGGTCGCTGGGGTGAATCCCATACTCGGTCGCGGTCTCATAGCCGAAACGATGGTAGTAGGCGGGCGATCCCAGTAGGACAATTCCGCTGAGCCCGGCCTCCTGGGCGGCGTCATGCATCTGCTGCATGAGGATCGATCCCACGCCTCGATGTTGATACTCCGGAGCGACGGCTATGGGCCCCAGACCCAGCAACGGCTCTTGACCAACGCTCCCCCAGGTCGCAATGACGTGGCCGATTACAGTAGCTCCGTCGCGGGCAATGATTGAAAACCGAGAGTCGTAACCGTCGCAGTCAAAAAGCTGCTGCAGCAAACCGACTTCTTCTGGTTCCACCATTGGATCCAGTCCGGCAAAGGCAGCGTGGGTGACCGCGTACACTGCGGCTCGGTCATCATAAACTTCCGGACGAATCTGCATGTTGGCAAACCTACCAAATCCGGAAAGACTTCTAAAATTCGTTGGCAGGTGCTGGCGATAGGATTCCTTCCCGCGTTCCTACGATCATTCTTCAGGTCATTTGCGCATTAAGTAGTATCTCGGTCAATTCTCAGTTACTTCTCGCGCAGCGAATATTCATTTCGTATGACTAAAAAGTTGCCTTATCTTGCCAACGGTGGTGCAATTTCGGATCTCCCTCGGCCGCTATCGAAGATTTTTCGTGAGCGGGGCTCTGTTAACAACAACTGCCTTCCTTCGGCGCGCGCAACGTCGGCCACTAGGCACGCACGCTACACGCAAATGAGCAGCGCAACCTATCATCGGGCGCCTATCTCCGGTAGCCATCAGGTCAGCACAGTTAAGTGTGGGGGTACGTAGTACATTCACAGCGGAACACCGCAACCCGCCGCGATGAAGTGTGGTACGACGGCCGTTGGACCTGGACATGGTTGACCAATCACAGCAAGCCGCAACGCGAATTCGATAACTATTAATTCATCAGTTCATAGTGGGTGACCTTCACCTACATGAAGACTGCCCACACTTGATCTTCCGCCGCACCGCGTTCGATTCGGGGTAATTCATCGACCATTCAGTTCCTGAACTCTCATTGGCAACCTTGCGAACGTACTGGCATGAAGTGAAATTTAACAGCAGAATCTCGTATTATGGAAAGGAATTATCAGAAGCATGGACTTGGATGAGCTCCAACTTGGGCAAACCGACATACTGCGACTTGGTGCTGGGGATGAGAAACTTTCGCTAAATCCCTGCAATTACTGCTGGTCCTCCTCCAACAGATCAGCCGATCCAGCAGGATAGTTCCACCCCATAATCAATCGGCACATCAGCGGCGCCGCACAGGGTTCTGCTGCGATCCAGAAGGAAAATTATGCGCATAGTGATCGCCTTGGGAGGCAACGCATTAGCCCGTCGCGGCGAACCCATGACGGCTGAAAAGCTTCGCGCCAATGTCCGCTCCACCTGCCAATCGCTGGCGAAACTAGCCGGCGAACACGAACTGGTCATCACCCATGGCAATGGACCACAGGTCGGGCTACTGGCATTGCAGAACCTTGCCTACAAGGACGTGCCCGCCTACCCTTTGGATGTTTTGGGCGCCGAAAGCCAGGGCATGATCGGCTATGTAGTGCAGCAGGAGCTGTCCAACGCATTGGATTCGCAGCGCGAAGTCATTACGTTGCTGACCACCACGATTGTTAATGAAAACGATCCCGCTTTCGAGCATCCAACCAAGTTCGTTGGCCCGACCTACGCCGCAGAAGAAGCCGACGCAGTCGCCGCGGAGCACGATTGGATCATCGCCCGCGATGGGAAAGCCTTCCGCCGGGTAGTCCCCTCGCCCGAGCCTCTGCGCATCGCACAGGCCTCAATCGTTTCGCTGCTGTTGGACAACGATAAGATCGTCGTCTGCGCCGGCGGCGGCGGGGTGCCGGTGCGCGCGGCGGCAGATGGGGGTTTCGAGGGCGTACAAGCGGTGGTCGACAAAGACCTTGCCAGCGCGGTGCTTTCCGCCGAGCTCCAGGCAGACCTGATGATCATCCTCACCGACGGCGACTACGCAGCCAAGGACTGGGGCACCGATACCGAACGCTCAATCTTTGCCGCCACCCCGGAGGAAATCTCCAAGCTTCGCTTCCAAGAAGGCTCCATGAAGCCTAAGGTCAATGCCGGAATCCGTTTTGCCCAAGCCGGAGGCAAGGTGCTCATTGGACCGCTGGGCCAGATCGACGAACTGCTGGCCCGCAAGGTGGGCACCGAAATTTCAAATGACATAGTCGGAGGCATTGTCTGGGTTGATGAACACCTCTCGGAAGCCGCTGCATCCTGCTGACCGCCTCGAAACCCGCGCGCACCGGGCGCCGCCGAAGACTGCCGCAGCAGGCATTCAACCAAATGGTTGATCCCCCGCGGCCTGGCAGGCAATAGGCTCGTTAGCAACGGGCACCGCAGAAAAGAGCAGGCAGATGCCCTCCCGAGGAAAAGGGCACGAGCAGTGAACATCGATAAAGTGCGGCGCGGTGCGCAGGATGCGCCCGATCCGGCAGCCAAACACCGTTGGGCGGCACTGGGCATCTTGGCCGCGGGCCTGGGCCTGGTAGTCCTTGACGGAACAATCGTCGGCGTCTCGCTGCCCACGATTATTGCCGACATCCACCTGGACTTGGGCGACGCGCAATGGGTCAACAGCCTCTACGCGGTGGTGCTGGCGGCCCTGCTGCTTTCGGCCGGAAACCTTTCGGATCGCTGGGGCCGCAAGAAGCTGTTCCTCGCCGGCATTGTGGTGTTCATGGCCGGTTCGCTGCTGGCGGCAAATGCAGCCGCCGCCGGCCCGTTGATTTCCGCCCGCGCCATCCAGGCGGTGGGCGCCGCATTCATCATGCCAGCCACCCTGTCTACAGTGAATTCGATGTTCCGGGGCAAGGAACGGGCTGCGGCCTTCGGCGTGTGGGGTGCAGTCATCTCCGGCGCCGCGGCGATCGGTCCGCTGGCCGGCGGCCTGCTTACCGAGTACGCCTCCTGGCACTGGATTTTCCTGGTGAACCTGCCTTTGGGCGCCATCTTGCTGGTGCTCTCGATATTCTTCGTCCCGGAAACCAGGGGCCGGGTGCCCGGACGCGGCGTGGACGTAGACGGTGCATTGCTCAGCTCGCTGGGCATGGGCGCCCTGGTCTTCGCCATTATCGAAGGACCAGAGGCAGGCTGGATCACCCCGAGCGCCGAACTGAAAATCGGTTCGTTCATCTGGCCCGCCGACGCCCCGGTGTCCTTGGTGGCCATCGCACTGCTGGTCTCTGCAGCGGCGCTGACGCTGTTCATTTTCTGGGAGCGGCACCGAGCCCGCATCGGCCGCTCGGCCCTGTTGGAACTGCGATTGTTTGAACACAAGACTTTTTCCTGGGGCAACCTCACCGCCGCCAGCGTCGCCATCGGCGAATTCGCGCTCCTGTTCGTGCTGCCGTTGTTCCTGGTCAACGCCCTGGGACTGAGCACCCTGCAGGCTGGATTCATTCTGGCGGCCATGGCACTGGGCGCCTTCGTTTCCGGGGCAGCCGCTCGACATCTCGCCGCCCTCCTCACCCCTGCCGGCACCGTCCTGCTGGGACTGGGGATAGAAACTGCGGGCGTCCTCATCCTAGCCCTGCTGCTCAGCGCAGAGGTGTCGGCCTGGGCCATCGCCGCCACACTCGTGTTCTATGGCCTGGGCCTGGGCCTGGCTTCGGCGCAGCTGACAGGTACAGTGCTGGCGGAGGTACCGGTGCAGATTTCCGGTCAGGGTTCGGCGACGCAAAGCACCGTTCGTCAGATTGGCTCTGCGCTCGGCACCGCGATTTCGGGTGCCGTGCTCTCCGCGGCGCTGGCCGTCACGCTGCCTGCGCGGCTGGATGATTCGTCGGTTCCAGCAGCTCAAGCTTCCCAGCTGGCCGAGGCCACCCGGCAGAGCGCAGGAACTACCATCTCTCAATTGCGGGTCCAGCCGCCTGCCGGCGTTGATCCGTCTTCGGCCATCGATGCACTCTCCGCCGGTTTCGCCGACGCCACGCGATGGTCCATGTTGGCTGCCTCGGTCTTTCTTCTCCTCGGCGCGGCAGGTGCCTGGCGGCTGCTGCGTGCACAGCAAACCTCGCAGCGGCTCGCGGCCCGCGCCTAGGGCACGATCCGCCGACCGCTGCGGCATGACCCGATCCCTAGGAATCGACCAGCCCTGCACCATCGAGGTAGGTGCCGATGATCTGGTGGAAGACGTCATCCGGGTTGTCGCTGAGCTGTTCTTCGCTCATGACCGCAGCCAAGGCCGGATAATTACCGGTCGCCAGCACCTTGCTCACATAGACCGCACGACCGGCCGCATCGCTCGTCGTGCGCGAAACAGTCGACAGCTCGTTTTGCACAAAAGCCGAGGTAACAGCGGTGAGCATGGCAACCGTTCGCAGCTTGGCCGCAGCGTTCAACGACGTCTGACGCAGCGCAGCCAAGGCATGATCGAGGTAGGCCAGGGACTGGGGCCCCAGGGACGGTTGGGAAAGCAGCAATGGAGCCGACCACGGATGTTTCTTCATGATCCTCCGGCCTTGCTGCGCGAGGTCCAGCAGCACCCGTCGCGGCGAGGCATTGCCGAGCTTCGTCGTTGATAGTTCATACTCGCCGCTGATTGCGTCGAGCATTAACTCGACTAGCTCGTCATGAGATTTCACGTACCTATACAGCGAGGCCGCCCCCGAACCGATGCTGGAGGCCACGCGCCGGATGGACACGGCCTCCATGCCGTCTTCGTCGGCGATCTCGAGTGCCGCTCGCACAATTGAAGCGCGTGTATGCTCCGGCTGGCGGCCGGCGCGCGGCCGCTCGGAACGCAGCCAAATGTTTATCGGGTCGCTGGTTTCCATGACGCCAGGCACCTCCCTTTCACTCGCAACTTGTCCGCTGCTCCAGTCCAGTTTATCTTTAATTGCGAACACTGTTCGCAATTTAGCTGGATCAAGGTGATTTTTTCATGCGCGTACTCATGGTTGCCCCGGGAACCCGCGGCGATGTGGCTCCCATGGCGGGGCTGGGCAGCAGGCTGGCCCCGTTGGGCTTCGAGGTATCGATCGCTGCCAACCCGGCTTATGCCGATCTCGTTGCGGCCGCTGGCTGCGGTTACCGCGGGCTGCCCGGAGACATGGGGCCGTTGGTAATGCCGGCTCCTGCGGGACACAAGCCGTCGGCGGCGGACCTTCGCCGGTACTTCAACGCACTCGGTGAGTATATGGAGCTGGCCGCGAAAGGCACGCTCGCGGCCGCGCAGGCCGGAACCGATATCATCCTTGCAAATTCAGTTGCACCCTACGCCTACGACGTTGCCGAGGCCATGGAGGTTCCTGCCCTCGGCGCGCACCTGCAACCCATGGAGCCCAGCAGCGCCTATCCACCGGTGGTGTTGGGCAGCACCCGTAGCCTTGGACCGGTGGGCAATAAACTTCTCGGTTCCCTCATTGCTGCGGGCAAAGCCCCCTATGATGCACCGGCCGCGCAGCTGCGCCGCGAGCTGGGCCTGGGCAGGCTCTCGCGGCCCGCCGCCGAACGGCGGCGCAGAAGAGCCCACCAGCGAACATTGCACGGATTCAGCAGACACGTTCTCCCGGCGCCTCGCGATTGGCATTCGGGCCTCAGCGTCGACGGCTATTGGTGGGCTCCTGAAGACCAGAAGTTTTCGCCGACGAAGCAGCTTGAGCAGTTCATTGCCGATGGGCCGCCGCCGGTATTCATCGGATTTGGCAGCAGTCAAGCCTTGGACGCCGACTTCATGGTGTCTACGGCCCGCCGGGCGGGCGTCAGGGCTGTGCTGCAAGGAGTGGAGGGAATCGACGAACCCGACGTTCTGAGCATTGGCACCGTTCCTCACCATTGGCTCTTCGAGCAGATGGCCGCCGTCGTGCATCATGCGGGTGCGGGAACTACCGCCGCCGGGCTGCGGGCCGGAGTGCCTACGGTCGCCGTCCCGATCTTCACCGACCAGCCGTTGTGGGCCTCGCGGATTTTCAAGCTCGGCGCCGGACCGGCACCGGTGCCCTACAAAAATCTGACAAGCGAGGACCTGGCGGAAGCCATCAAGCTCGCGGTCGCCGACGAGAGCTACACCCTCGGTGCGCGAAGGATCGCCAGCCTGCTCAACGCGGAGGACTCGGTGACGCCGGTGATCGAAGCCCTGCGTGTAGCGCAGTTGTAGCCGACAGTAGGTTCTGTCGAATACTGCCAAACTACCACTCAGAACAAAAAAGATGATTCCGATTTTAGGTCAGCCGGAAGAACCAACGAAACCCACGAAAGCGGCTCGCATCTAAAATTCGATACTCAACACAAGTTCAACGCCTCCCGCAATCATGGCGAATTGATGGATCGCTTGGGCCAAACCCTCCATGCGAATTGCCTTCAGTTAGTCTTAGATAATGAATACGGCATGGCGCTTCCAAGGTAGCATCATGGTTGAAAAGCTTGAGGGGCCAAATCGCTTATATTCGATGTAGGCTCATTGATCCCTAGAGCCGATACTGCGATAAATGCAGTTGATACAAACGTTGCAAGCGTAATTTGACCTCAAATCCCCTTAGTTGAAATAAACAATCGCAAAGCTGGCATCAAGATTGCACTTCCACATGCGCGCTTCATCCAGCCCCGCTAGATAGAAAACCAACACGCCCTTCGAGCGCGATTCAAAAGAGGAAAGTATCCCTCGACCAATTCAAATAGCAATAAATAATAGTAATCAATTTACCAATTCGCGCAATTCCGATTATTGTCGCTTCTGGCATATTTCTACCTTAAATATCCTTAGCTTTCGTTACAAGCTTCCTAATATCCATTTCCATTACTCCTTCAACATTTGCAACCCGATTCTCAAATGCTGAAATCACGCGGAATTCTGCCGCAATGGAGTCAATCTCAATTTCGGATCTTGAGTTTCTAAAAGTCAGATCTGACTTATTAAACCATTTGAATGCCCCATCGCTGTCACGTTCACGATTGATCATCGTAAAGAGTCGCTCGAACACGCGGTGCGACGCTCCCTTGAATCGATCAACTCGAATGCGACCACCCGATTCAACCCCTTCAAAAGATAGTGATTTTCCATACATGTTCACAGCTAATGATTTCGGATAGGGCTCGACGTATACAATCCGCGATATGCCTGAAGCAATTATCAATCGCATACACATATGGCAAGGGAAAGCCGTCACATAGATGGTGGAACCGACAAGCGCTCTGCCGTTCCTGGCAGCATCAGTTATCGCTGACATTTCGGCATGAGTTATTCTGCCAAATTCTATCAACGAGGAAACTCGTTTTTTATTTAGCTCGCCGTCGGCCTCTGCAGAAATTTTGTTAAACCTAGTTTCGCTGTTTAAAACCAATAAGTCAGATCGCAATACACCTGCCTCCGACAGAGCATCAAACACTTCTTGCAATACAACTTTCAGATACTTCTTATTATTGTCCCTACCGAATTGAAAATCTCGGTAATCGTTAGAGTCACCGTTCCAATATTGACCACCGCCAGGCTTGGGAACTTCATTTGTGCCTGAACAAATTATGTCACCTTCAGAATTGGTAACTACCGCTCCAACCTGCCTGCCCGGATCAGAAGAACGAAGTGCACTAGCAAATGCGTGGAACATCGCCTGCTCATCTTTGCTTGGTGTTTCGAACGGCTTCCCAAAAAAGAGACCGACCATTCGCTTGGCGTCCGAAACAAGGCTTGCCCCAATCTCAAGGTAAAAGTCGGCCAGTTGATTCGTCTTTCGCACATTCTGACCAAACTCTGTTCCCGAACTTTCATCACGAGATATTAGTGCAGAGGCTTCAGCCTCAGGCTCTGTAATTTCCGGACTTCGACTCCTAATCTGCTGTTCTAAACTTTCACGTCTAGATTCCTCTGCCTCACCGACAGAAAGCGAAACAAAATTGGATCCATACACTTTTCTTAGAAGCTCAACTTCATCCGGATGTTTTAGAGTCCGAAGAATCCAAGCTCTTTTTTCACCAGTAGAATCATCTCCAATTTTCTTGCGAGCAGCATGTATTCGAAAAATCGCAAGAGCAACAGCCGCATCGCCTGACTCCAAGGAAATACGAAGTTCATCACCTCTATCCATAAGTAGTCGAGCGATGCTCTTACCTTCGCTTGTCAGATTGGGGAAAACATCGAACTGTAGAAATGAACTTAGACGAAATACTTCACTTCTATAACCATACGCAGAAAGCTCTTTACTTAATACATTCGTAAGTTGTTCAACATCAGTACCGATTGGAGCTGTTATGCCAAAAATAAGATCGCGGGCTTGAGGAGTAAATGGTTCTAGCAACATGCACACATTCAATCTCAAGATCCAACAGAACTGCAAGTAGCTTCATTAAATTAAACTTGATTGTGCAGGACGATAGAATTCCACTAAAGATAGTGTTGCTTTTTGCAAAAATTTTTCAATCAGTTTAACTGTAGAAAATTTCTAAACCAGCAACTTTGAAAGAACAGCGATCACGGTGCTTGCCACCTGGCTGATCTCGTTTTCCTTCATGCCGCGGCCAAAGGAGAAGCGCACCGCGGTGTGGGCCAGCTCAGCTTCGTAGCCCATGGCGGTGAGCACCGGCGAGGGGTCGGTGGAACCGGCAGCACAGGCGGACCCGGAGGAGCAGAGCACTCCCTTGCGCTCAAGCTCGATCAGCACGGTTTCCCCGGCGGTCCGGGGGAAGACGAAGGAAACGATCCCGCCCACGCGCTGCTCGCGGTCCCCTGTCAGCTGCACGCTGCCGGGGAATTTCGACTCCAGGGCACCGGTGATGCGGTCGATCAGGTATCCAGCGAAGCCGTCGCCCAGCCCCTGGTCGTGCTGTTGTGCACACAGCTGCAGGGCCACGGCAATGCCCACCGCGGCGGCGGGGTTTTCGGTGCCCGAACGCATGCCCGACTGCTGTCCGCCGCCATGCAGCAGCGGGACAAAGCGGTGCCTTGCCGACAGGTACAGTGCACCGCTGCCCTTGAGCGCGCCGAGCTTGTGCCCGGAAATGCTCAGCGCATCAACCACCTGCGCCAGCGACGCAAGATCAAGCCATCCCGCGGCCTGCACCGCGTCGGTGTGCATCAATGCCCCCGCCGCATGGGCCAGCGCCGCGATCTGCACCACCGGTTGAACGGTGCCGACCTCGTTGTTCACCGCCATCACCGAAACCACCGCCACGGAACTGTCGATCAGCTCTCTGGCGGCGTCAAGATCCACGATGCCTTCGTGGGTGACAGGGATGACGCGCAGGGTGAAGCCGTGGAACGCCACCAGGTAGTTGCAGGCTTCGAGCACCGCTGGATGTTCGATGGCGCTGGCCACCACTACCCTGCCGCGCGGGTTGCCCAGCGCGCCGCCGATCACCGCGGTATTCGCCCCCTCGGTGCCACCGGAGGTGAAATAGATTTCCTCTGGCGCTACACCAAAGGTGGCCGCCACCTGGGTGCGGGCCCAGTCAGCCGCGCGCTTTGCCTGGTGTCCCGCCTCGTGGTGCGAGGCGGGATTGCCGAAGTCCCTGGTCAGCAGCGGGCTGATCATGTCCAGCACCTCTTGGCGCGGCGGCGCGGTGGCGGCGGCATCCATGTAGATCATGCAACAACCATATCCAGTCCAAGGTCGATCGCCTGCACCGAGTGGGTGATCGCGCCGGAAGAAATGACGTCCACCCCAGCCTCGGCCACGGCGCGCACGGTGGAGGCGTTGATGTTGCCGCTGGCTTCAACGAGGGCACGCCCCGCGATCAGCTCGATGGCCGCCGGGATGTCGGCCGGGTCGAAGTTATCCAGCATGATCACATCCACCCCCGCTTCCAGCACCGCAGGCAGCTGCTCGATGGAGTCGACTTCCACTTCCATGGCGGTGGTGTGGCCCAGCCGGGAACGCACATCCTTCAGCGCGGCGGTCAGCTCCGGGCCGTTTTCAAACAGGGCTAGGTGGTTGTCCTTGGCCATGAACGCCTCGGAGAGGTTGTCGCGGTGGTTCACTCCCCCGCCGCAGCGCACCGCATAGCGTTCAAGCACGCGCAGACCCGGGGTGGTTTTGCGGGTGTCGACGATGCGCGCCTTGGTGTGCGCCACCTCATCCACCAGCACCCGGGTGGCGGTGGCGATGGCGCTCATGCGCTGCAGCAGGTTCAACCCCACGCGCTCGCCGGTCAGGATGCCCGCAGCTGGACCGGTCACGGTCAGCAGGGTGTCGCCCGCCGCGAAGCGTTCACCGTCGGTGACCAGCTGCCGCACCTGGATGTCGGGGTTCACCTTTTCCATGGTGCGTGCGAACACCGTGGCCCCGGAGAGCACACCGGCCTGGCGGGCGCGCACCGCGCAGGTGGCGGTGGCCCCGGCCGGCACGATGGTGTCCGCGGTGATATCCCCGCGGGGATTGTCCTCGGCCAGGGCGAGGTCGAGGATGCGGTCGATGGCCGCCAGCGGGACGCCGTGAATGGTGCGGGCGGAGGTGGTAGTGGTGCTCATACGTGTTGTTCCTTGCTCAAAATGGTGGGCTGTAGCTGTTCGCGCTCCGGCAGCGTCCAGCCGAAGCGCACGCCCGGCGCGGGGATGCCCTCCGAATCCAGCCGGTGGTGGGCCCCGAGGCTCGCGCTGCGGTGCAGCGCCGCCTGGGTAATGAAGCGGGCGGCGGTCCAGAGGTTGCCGAGTTCCTGCTGGGCCCGACGAGTGGATGCCATCGGGGCGCTGCGGGACAGCAGTTCGGCGAACTCCTGCAGCGCGGCTCCCGTGCGGTAGACGCCGATGGCAGCGCTGGCCGAATGCTGCAGGCCCGCCAGATCCAGCGGGGCCTGGGCGTCGGCCGGCGGCAGCTGGGCCAGCCGAAGGCCACCGATCTGCGCGCGGGTCTGCACGTCGTCGCTCAGGGCCGCGTCCACGGCGCTGCGGGCGAAGACCATCGCTTCCAGCAGTGAATTGCTGGCCAGCCGGTTCGCACCATGCACGGTCGTGTTCGCGCATTCTCCTGCGGCGTAGAGCCCCGGGACGCTGGTGCGGCCGCGGTCGTCCGTGAAGATCCCGCCCATGAAGTAGTGCTGCGCCGGAACCACGGGGATCAGATCCGCCACCAGATCCAGCCCGGAGCCGGCAAGGGCCGCGGTGATCGACGGGAAGCGCCGGGCCAGGAATCCGCTCCCGCGTTCGGCGTCCACCGCACGGGCGTCTAGGTAGACCGTGCGCCCTGCCAGCAGCTGCTGGTGGATGCCGCGGGCTACCACGTCCCTGGGCGCCAGTTCCGCGTCGGGGTGCACCCGCCGCATGAAGCGTTCGCCGTCCTCGGTAACCAGCACCGCGCCTTCGCCGCGCACCGCCTCCGAGACCATGCCGGCGGAAGGGTAGCGCACCGGGTCGACGAGGGTCGGGTGGAATTGGACGAACTCGGCGTCGGCAATGACAGCTCCCGCCCGGGCGGCAAGGCCCAGCCCGTCGGCGGTGGCGCCGGCGGGGTTGGTGGTGGCGGAGAAGATCTGGCCGATGCCTCCGGTGGCCAGCAGCACCGCATCGGCGCCCAGCCGTTCTGCATTCCCCGCCAGCAGGTAGTTCACCGCGCTGACGCGCCCGAACTCATCGAGCTCAAGGTCGGTGGCCAGCGCCCGCTCGACGATGCTCAGTTCGCCGCGCTCAGCCAGGGAGCGCACCGAGGCGCGCAGGGCGTGAACCAGGCCGGCGCCGGTGGCATCGCCGTTGATGTGCAGGATGCGGTGGGCGCTGTGGGCCGCCTCCAACCCCAGTTGGAAGCCACCGTCATCCGCCAGGTCGAAGCCCGCGGCGTGCTCCACCAGCAGGTCCACCAGATCCTGGGCGCCGGCGCACATGAACTGCACCGGCGCTCGCCCGCAGTGCCCGGCACCCGCGGTCAGCGTGTCAGCCACATGGGCCGCCACCGAGTCGCCCGCCGCGATGGACTGGGAGGTGACCGCGGACAGGCCGCCCTGTGCCAGCTCGCTGTTCGAATCCCCCAGGCCGTCTTTGGTCAACAGCACCGGGTGCGCCCCGGCCGCGGCCGCCTGCACCGCGGCCATCAGCCCGGCCACGCCGGAGCCGATAATCGCCAGCGAGGTCATGGCCGTGCTGCCAGCATGCGTTCCAGGGCGATCTTGGCATCCCCCTGCTGGCTCTTGGGCACGGTGATCTGGTTGACGGTGCGCCCCGCCACCAGCTCCTCCAGCACCCAGGCCAGGTAGCCCGGGTGGATGCGGTACATGGTCGAGCACGGGCAGATCACCGGGTCAAGGCAGAAGATGGTGTGCTGCGGGTACTGGGCGGCCAGCCGATTGACCATGTTAATCTCGGTGCCCACCGCAAAGGTGGTCGGCTCGGTGGCGGCATCGATCGCGGCGCGGATGTATTCGGTGGAACCTGCCTCGTCGGCGGCGTCCACGACCTCCATCGGGCACTCGGGGTGCACGATCACGCGGACGCCCGGGAAGGTTTCGCGGGCCTTAGCGATCTGCGCCGGGGTGAAGCGCTTGTGCACCGAGCAGAACCCGTGCCACAGGATCACCTTGGCGTCCTGCAGGGCTTGGGATTCATTGCCGCCCAGCTCCTTGCGCGGGCTCCACAGCGGCATCTGCTCCAGCGAAATGCCCATGGCCTTGGCGGTGTTGCGTCCCAGGTGCTGATCGGGGAAGAACAGTACGCGGCGCCCGCGCTCAAAAGCCCACTCCAACACGGTAGCCGCATTGGAGCTGGTGCACACCAGTCCCCCGTTGCGGCCGACGAAGGCCTTCAGCTCGGCCGAGGAATTCATGTAGGTCACCGGGATCACTGGCACCTTGCCATCGGTGGAATCCTCGTCCTTGTAGAGCGCCATCAGCTCTTCCCAGCAGCGCTCGACGCTCGGGCCGTCGGCCATGTCAGCCATGGAGCAGCCGGCGGCGAGGTTCGGCAGGATGACCTGCTGGTGGTCGCCGGAGAGGATGTCGGCGGTCTCCGCCATGAAGTGCACGCCGCAGAAGACGATGGCCTCGGCCTTGTCGCGGGTCAACGCGGCATTGGCCAGCTGGAAGGAGTCGCCGATGTAGTCCGCGTACTTCACGATCTCATCGCGCTGGTAGTGGTGGCCCAGGATGACCACACGCTCGCCCAGGGTTTCGCGGGCCGCGGCGATGCGCTGATCCAGCTCCTCGTCGCTAGCCTGCAGGTAGCTTTCCGGGATGGTTCCCTGAACCGGGTAGTCGGCAGGAATTACATCTTCCTGGGAGGCGCCCGGACCGTAGCCGCCCGGGGTGTCCCACGGGCTGGAGTTCAGGTCCTTGGAACACGAAGACTCGGTGGCCAACAGGTTCAGGCGGGTGATGTTCTGCGCCACCGAGGCGCTGGAGTCCAGGAGGAATGCGTCGGTGAAGGTAGTGTCGGTGCTCATGTCAGGCCCCTTTCAGGGGTGGGAAATACTGCGTGTTTCAGTGTGTGGTGCCGCTAGTCCTGCAGCGGGTCGACTTCCAGTGGATCGGGCCCGTGGCCCACATAGCGGTAGAGCCGTGGCGGACGGTGCTTGCCGCCCGCCTGATACTCGTCGGTGGCCTCGATGCTTGAGGTCGAGTTCAACGTGCGCCTGAAATTCGCCGGGTCCAGCCTGCGGCCCAGGATCGCCTCATAGACCCCGCGCAGCGCGGCTAGGGTGAAGCGCTCGCCGAGCAGCCGGTGGGCGATCTGCCCGTATTCGGTCTTGTTGCGCAGCCGCCACAGCGCGTAGTCAACGATCTTGCGGTGGTCGAAGGCCAGCTGTGCGATGGCCGGATCGTCGATGTCGAACCAGGCGACGTTGGGATCCTGTACCGTCGCACCGACCTGGTCCACGTGCAGCAGCGCAAAGTAGGCGATGGTCACCAGCCGGTGCGTGGGCGACCGGTCGATATCCCCGAAGGTATAGAGCTGTTCGAGGTAGTTCGGCCGCAGTCCAGTAGTATCCGCAAGGGTCCGGCCCGCCGCCTGTCCCAGCGACTCGCGGGCGTCCACCGGACCTCCGGGCAAGGCCCACATTCCTGCGTGGGGTTGGCGGATGCGGCGTACCAGTGGAAGGCACAGCTTGTCCGGGCCGCCCTCGGTTCCCGGTCGGATGCCGAGAATTACGGTGGACACAGCCAAGGCGGGTGGCAGGTTGCGCCGCTCGTCCACATTGGCCCAGCTAGGTACAGATGTCATCTGCTCGTACTCGCTTCATAACGTCAGGTTCTTCGCGGCCCCACCGCGTTAGAGTCATTTTGACATTAAGTATGGTTCTGCGCCACCACAACAGGGCAAGAGGTACCAATTTAGCTTATGATCAGAGGCATGACCCTCGATCTTAACCATCGCGTAATCCGCACTAACACCGAGGTGAGCGGGCCATCCGTACTGCTCATTCACGGCTTCGCCTCATCCGGCGACCTTAACTGGGAACGGGCCCGCTGGACGACATATTTGAACGATCATGGCCGCAATGTCATCCTTATCGACCTTCCCGGACATGGGGAGAACCCCTTCCGCAACGACGGAAGCTGGGCGCCAAGCCAGATTCGCCAGGCGCTGGCAGCGATCGTGATCGAGCTCGACGAGGGTCCGGTAGACGTCTTGGGCTACTCGCTGGGCTCGCGCCTCGCTTGGGAATTCGCCGCATGGAACCCGGATCTGGTCAATCACCTAGTCATGGGCGGCCCCGGCGCCAACGACCTGCTGGCAGGCTTCGCGATCGAGCAGGCCCGCGACCACATCGCCACCGGCGCGGCAATTAACGATGAGCACTCGGAATCGATCTTCAAGATTGCCTCGGCTGAGCCGTCGAATGATCCAGAAGCACTCTTCCGCCTCATCGAGGGCATTAAGACCGAGCCATTCGACCCTGCAGCTAAGGTGCCGACGTCGCCGACTCTGCTTGTCGCTGGCGACCAAGACGATCTGGCTACCACCATGCCGCAGCTGCGCCGCCTGCTCAAGGACGCGGGCACCCGCAACGAGGTCCTCTGGCTCGCTGGCCGCAACCATGCGAACGCGGTGACCAGCCGCGAGTTCAAGGAAAAGGCTATTCAGTTCATTCATCCACGAAATCATTTGAGTCACTAAAACCTCATCTGAGAGCTAAAATTAGCTGTTTAGGCAATCCCAGTTACACCACCGAGGAATCATGACACGAAATTTCGATGAACCACTCAGTCCATCTGATGCTCGATTTAACGAAAAGTCAGTTTCTGATCTATACGAAAGAATTTTAGACTTCAAGAGCGTATCTAAAAGCGGAGTTATCTCAGTAACAGGAGAATGGGGCAGCGGAAAGACCAGTCTCGCTGAGGCTGCCGTGGAAAAACTGAAAACGAATCACTCTTGGCATACAGCAAAATTTGAGCCGTGGGCCTACCATGACTACACGTCAATGCTCGAGGGATTTTTTGCGACATTGACCGCGAAACTTAAAGCTGAAGGGATTCACCGTGGCGCTCGAAACGCTCTTTCGTCGCTTCTAGAAACAATCTCACCATATGGTGATTCCGTTAATTACCACGGCATTTCACTTGGATTGGCACTACGTACGACAAGCAAGGTACTTAGAAAAAGAGGGAGCTTATCGGATAGAAAGAATGAAGTTAATAAACAATTTAGCAAGTTTCAATACCCACTAATAGTAATCGTAGATGATTTGGACCGGCTTGATTCCACTGAGCTAGTTTCTTGCTTTAAGGTCCTAAGACTCCTAGGTCGAATCAATAATATCTACTACATCCTCTGTTACGACGAAATTATAGTAACGAACTTGCTATCAAAAACCGAGGCCGTTGGGACCGAAGACCCTACCTTGGCTAGGAAATATCTTGAGAAAGTTTCACAAATTAAGGTAGATGTACTAGAAATATTTGGAACAGAGCAGAGTAATTACTTTTTCTCAAGTGTGGATGATCTGAAAAATCTTTACCAAATTTCAGATCTTCTAGAAACTGATCGCCTGGAACAAATGTGGAGCATCAGACTCAACGAAGACCTCAAAACACCCAGAAGCATGAAAGTTTTGATGCTTAACATGCGCTCCTCCTGGAAATCCATTGCCAATGAAGTTAATTTTTGCGATTTCCTAATGACTTCATTTTTGAAGGAATTCTATCCGGAGTTACACAAGTTAATTAAATCAAATGCGGAAAACATTACTGGAACAAATAACAAACCGTACACCAAAGAAGATGTCAAAAGGTATCCGATAAGAGATTATTGGCATCAAGAATTGCAGAGACTTCGCATCAATTCTCCAGAGACAATGCTAGAATTTCTCGCGCTGTCATTCCCGTCCTTAGAGAATAGAGCGCAGAACCCTGGCCTTTGGTACTCACGCGAGATCCCCATCTACGAGCGTGACTACTTTGATCGATACTTTAGAAACATGCTCGCTGTAGACGAAGTTCCCGAAGTGAGTATTCTCGCTTATATTGAGGACGTTAATCAATCGGAAATGTGCGACAAGTCGCTGGTTGTATCAAATGCTCTCAGTCAAAACAGAACCGATGTAGCAAAGAAGATTGTGCGACATAAATTATTTCCGTCTTTCAACAAGCAAAAACTTTATTCAAGTCTAGTTTCTCTAAATTCTCATAAAGAAAACTTTGGGTGGTTGGCTCTTCGAAATAACGGATGTGGTGATATTCTATTCAACAATATTTTCGAAAGAAGCATATCATGGAGCTCCGAGCAGATAGCGCTTGAAGATTTGTTTGAACCAAATGTCCCTAAGGGATTGTTCGTATATTCAAGCCATTTGATTACAGACAAAGTATTGAGCAAGAGGCAGTGGAGAGACCCGAGGAATGCCGATGAAGACGATACGCAATTAGAAGAATTTCTTGTCAAGAAAATTGAAAACTCGTTGCAAGAACTATTTCAAATAGATCCTTTCCGCGCAGATCTTTCGATCCTATCGGGGCTATCAGCCTTAAACAATATCCGCTCTATTGACTACACTCGGAAATTCCTAAAAACTATATTGAACAACTCGCCTCTTTATACTCCAGCAAGGATCTTCCCGGCATTTCTAGGAATTCGCAGTACCAACGAATCAATGAATCGTCTGTCCGGCGTTTTTTCAATTAAAGAATTTTTGGATTTGATAACAACCTATTTTGAGGATGGCCTTGGCGAAGCATTCCCTCAGGCCATCTTGCATGAGCATGAGACTGACAATGTAAATATAGATTTTATTCCTCGGAGTTACCGAGAGTCACTTGATTTTATACAAACATACATTATTTCCAATTTTATATACGACTAGAATTTCATACGACCCTGGTATCGTTTTTTGTGAAATTCTGAATATCAATTAACAAAACCGAAATTGTCTTATTCAAATTTAGGTGGCATCCTTTAATTTGAAGAGTTATTCGTTTCTACTAAATTGGACACTCGCTCGATCATGGCAATTAAACATGTGAAAAGGGTTCAAATTTATTCATTAATTATCATGAAAAGCCGAGGCTCCACCAGTCATCGCAAGGACATTTCGTTCAGTTGGAGTTCTCCCAGACCAGAACGCTAAACTACGAGGTCGGTTTCAGTCTGACAACGGCTAAGAGCCGCCCTCCCACAATCAACGAGGCGGAACTCGTGAACCTAATATGGAATCTACAGCGGCGCATACATCAGCAAGGTCAGATCTGGAGCCTCCGCAGGAGTTAAGTTGTGCTGTTCATAACGAGTCAGCCCGAAACTCGGATGATTGAAAAGCCGCTCACGTGTCCCGAAACCTGCGACATTGCGCTGTTGCCATATTCTTGCGAACTCCTCCGAAGCCGCTGACACGCGGGCAACGATTCCGCGCTCCCCTGCCGGGTTGAGCCAGCCTCGGGTTTCAGCACGAAAGCTGCCAACGAAGCTACTGCTCTGCTCGTCCCAATCTGGCAGCATCTCTCGCAATTGAGCATCTGTAAACACCAGCCAGAGCAAATTGCGGTCTTCTTCGCTCACCGAATCAATCCGCGGGTAAAGCTGCGAATAGGCCTCATTCCAGCCGATAATCGCCCAGTCCTCCGACAGCAGGAAGGCAGGGAAGTTCAGTGCATCAACCAGCCGCTGCAAAGCAGGCGTCATCGGACTGGAAGTTGTCGGCGACATTTCGCCGTGGCCGCCGAGCGACAGTAAATAGGTCCTCTCCACCGGTGTGAGCCTGAAGAGACGCGCTAGCGACTCAAGCACCTGACGCGAAGGATTGATGTCTCTAGCCTGCTCCAACCACGTGTACCAAGTGACAGATACTCCAGCGAGGGTCGCGACTTCTTCTCGCCGAAGTCCTGCGACCCGGCTGCGCCCCATTTCCGGCAGCCCATGAGTTGCTCGATCGGCGCGGGCTCTGCGGTCCTTGAGAAACTCAGCAAGTTCCTTGCGCCGGCCTATTCCACTGTCCATTACTACCCCCTGCATTCATGGTAGTACCAGTAATAGTATTGACACCGTCTTCAGTGGAATACCAAAGATGTGATCTGATTAATCTATGACCACACTTCGTTCACATACCGTTACCCATGGCCGCAATATGGCAGGTGCCCGCGCCCTGTTCCGTGCAGCCGGCGTCAACGGCGCTGACCTCGGCCGCAAGCCGATCATCGCCGTCGCAAACAGCTTCACCGAGTTCGTTCCAGGCCACACCCACCTACAGCCGGTTGGCCGCATCGTCTCGGACGCTATTACCGAGGCTGGCGGTATCCCACGCGAATTCAACACCATCGCTGTGGACGACGGCATCGCCATGGGCCACGGCGGCATGCTGTACTCCCTGCCATCGCGCGACCTGATCGCCGACTCCGTGGAGTACATGGTCAACGCACACTGCGCCGATGCGCTGATCTGCATCTCCAACTGTGACAAGATCACCCCGGGCATGCTCATGGCCGCCCTTCGTTTGAACATCCCAACCGTCTTCGTCTCGGGCGGTCCAATGGAATCCGGCCGCGCTACCCTAGTCGACGGCACCGTGCGCACCCTTGACCTGGTGGATGCCATCTCTGAGGCAGTAAATGAGAACGTCTCCGACGCAGACATCCTGCGCATCGAAGAGTCCGCCTGCCCTACCTGTGGCTCCTGCTCCGGCATGTTCACCGCCAACTCAATGAACTGCCTGACCGAAGCCATCGGCCTCTCGCTTCCGGGCAATGGTTCCACCTTAGCCACCCACACCGCCCGCAAGGCGCTGTACGAGGACGCCGGCAAGCTGGTTGTGGACATCGCCAACCGCTACTACGGCGAATCCGACGAGTCTGTCCTGCCACGCAGCATCGCCACCGAGAAGGCCTTCGGCAACGCCATGGCACTGGACATTGCCATGGGCGGTTCCACCAACACCATCCTTCACCTGCTCGCAGCCGCCCGCGAGGCCGGCGTGGAGTTCGGCCTGGACGAGATCGATGCAGTCTCCCGCCGAGTCCCCTGCCTGTCCAAGGTCGCGCCTAACCAGGCCGGCAACGGCAAGACCTACTACATGGAAGACGTCCACCGCGCTGGCGGCGTGCCAGCCATCCTGGGCGAACTGCGCCGCGGCGGTCTGCTGGACGAAACCGTACACACCGTCCACGCCAAGACCATGGGCGAATGGCTGGACGAGTGGGATATCCGCAGCGGCAAGGCCAGCGAAAAGTCCTCCGACCTGTGGCATGCTGGCCCGGCAGGCATCCGCTCTTCCAAGGCCTTCTCGCAGTCGGTCCGCTGGGAAAGCTTGGACGTTGACGCCGAGAACGGCTGCATCCGCTCCGTAGAGCACGCTTACTCCGCCGACGGCGGCCTGGCAGTGCTGCGCGGCAACGTCGCCTTGGACGGCGCAGTGGTGAAGACCGCTGGCGTCGACCCATCGATCTGGACCTTCAGCGGCCCGGCAGTGGTCTGCGAGTCCCAGGACGAAGCGGTGGAGAAGATCCTGAACAAGCAGGTCAAGGCCGGCGACGTCGTGGTCATCCGCTACGAAGGTCCGAAGGGTGGCCCTGGCATGCAGGAAATGCTTTACCCTACCTCGTTCCTCAAGGGCCGCGGCCTGGGCAAGGAATGTGCGCTGATCACCGACGGCCGCTTCTCCGGAGGCACCTCGGGCCTGTCCATCGGCCATATCTCCCCTGAGGCAGCCTCCGGCGGCATCATCGCGTTGGTAGAAGATGGCGACATCATCTCCATCGACATCCCTACCCGCGATCTGACACTGAACGTCTCGGAAGAAGTTCTGGCTGAACGCCGTGAGCGTTTGCTGGCCACGACCGGCTACCGCCCGGCAAACCGCGAACGCGTAGTTTCCCCTGCATTGCGCGCCTACGCCGCCATGGCGTTGTCCGCCGACAAGGGTGCGGTCCGCGATGTGGAGCGCGTGGAACGTGCCATGCGCGAAGCCGACGAGCGTGAGGCCCTGGCCGCCAAGGCATAGTCGCCCGGCACAGTGCTACGGCCCTGGAACCACTCATCACCCGAATGGTTCCAGGGCCGCATGCGTTGCAGACAGAAGCGGATAGCATTCGTCTCCTCGCTTCCATACTCGAAACGCAAGGAAAAACTGCGTTGGCAGTTCAACTCTCTGAAAGTCAATGGTCCTGGGTATCCCGATTTTAGACGAACCTTAATCACCCAAAGGTGATCAAACTTCGCGGACAGCCTTGCTGATGATTCGGGCTGCCACCCTCCCCTGGGCCGGTGTGAGTTCATGAGGTCCGCGCGTGTGCTTGATCCGCACATGCTTCCGATTCTTCAGTTGAACCCGATTGGTATTGCCCCGGATAATAAAGAAGTCGAAGATCCCGTTGACGAAGACGGCCGGGATTTCAAGGCTGCAAGCCTGACGGTAACTGTCGAACTGCATGATCGTATTCTCAAGACTCTTGCGGTAGGCAGGCCAGGTTTCCTCGGTAATTTCCATGCCCCTAACGAAGGGCACGTATTCCTCTGCCAGCTGCCCACCTGCCTGTATGACTTCCGGTGAACGCTGCACCAATTCAAACATTGAAAAATAGAGCCCCTCGGATCGCAGCAAACTGCGCAATTTCCCGCCTCGCGGGGCATTCCGATACAAGGGTGCGCCAAAGAGCACGAGCTTGCGCACCAGTTCGGGATATCTTGTGGCCAGGTCTAGGGCGATATTGCAGCCCATTGAATGACCGACAACCACGATGTTTTCTAGTCCCAGCGACTTCAGCGTCGCGGCGATCGCTGAACTATGGTCTTCCAGCTTGTACTGGATATCGGGCTTGAGGGCATCGCCAAAGCCGAGCAGATCTACAGCAATGACGCGCTGCCGCGAATAGTCCAGGTGTTCGAGGACGAACTCCCAACTGGAGTGGTTGTTCCCCAAACCATGCAGCAACAGGACCGGATTGCCGGTACCTCGATCAATCTTCACCGGCAAGACGTACTTCGACATAGTGATGCCAGAATAGCAAAGAAGCACGTGGCAGCCGGAAAGGTACGTCATCACCTACCAACCTCGGCCCCGGGTCAGCAAGCAATTCAAAGGCAAAAAGCCGCAGGCGAACCAACGAGGAAAATGTTTGCGCGCTTGGCCTTGACAATGCCTGAGATCCCGAGCACACTGATCGTATACGATTTGATGTACGACGAAAGCGGGCACCCACCGATGAGCACTCCGAAACCGGTCACCGAGGAAACCTTCAGCCGGGCAGGCAAGGTTTTGGCCGTACACCTGAGCTACTCTTCGCGCGCGGCGCAGCGCGGCCGCACCCCGAAGTTCCCCAGCTACTTCATGAAGGCATCATCCTCCCTGGCAGTCTCCGGTTCAACCGTCGAGCGCCCGGCAGGCACCGAGCTGCTGGCCTTCGAAGGCGAAATCGCACTGATCATCGGCACCGAAGCCCGCCGTGTTTCGGTGGACGAGGCCTGGGGCTACGTCGGCTCGATCACCGCCTCCAATGACCTGGGCGTGCATGACATGAAGTACGCGGACAAGGGCTCGAACATCCGCTCCAAGTCCGGCGACGGCTACACCCCGATGGGCCCAGCCGCACTGGACGCCTCCACCATTGACCCTGCAAAGCTACGCGTGCAGACCTGGGTCAACGGTCAGCTTGCCCAGGACGCAGACACCTCCGAACTACTCTTCTCCTTCGCACAGATCGTCGCAGACCTCTCCCAGCAGATGACCCTCCAGCCGGGCGACGTCATCCTCACCGGCACCCCTGCAGGATCCACCGTGTTCTTCCCGGGCGACGTCGTCGAGGTGGAGGTCACCGACCTGCTCACCGGCGCCAGCACCGGAAAGTTGAAGACCACCGCAGTGGAAGGCACCGAGCCCTTCGCAGACTTCGGCAACCAGCCAAAGGTCTTGGAGAAGGATAAGGAAGACGCCTACGGCGACCGCGCCGCCGCGGGTCTGGAGCCGAAGCTGACCGGCAAGGAGGCGCTGACCCCTCAGGTTCGCGAACAGCTGGCCGCGGTGGCCACCGCAACCATCTCCGGCACCATGCGCAAGCTGGGCCTGAACAACGTGAACATCGAGGTTCCCGGTGCCACCAAGGGCATGCAGCGCGTGATCGGCACCGCCGCCACCCTGCGCTACATCCCGAACCGCGAAGACTTGTTCAAGTCCCACGGCGGCGGCTACAACGTCCAGAAGCAGGCCATCGACGCGGTCAAGGAAGGCGAAATTCTGGTCATGGAGGCCCGCGGTGAGACCGGCGCCGCCACTCTGGGCGACATCCTCGCCCTGCGCACCCAGCAGCTGGGCGCCGCGGCCATCATCTCTGACGGCGGCGTGCGCGACCTAGACGCGGTGACCAATTTGGAGATCCCGGTCTTCTACAACGGCGCCCACCCGGCGGTGCTCGGCCGCAAGCACGTGGCCTGGGACCGCGACATCACCGTGGCCTGCGGCGGCGTCTCGGTACAGCCGGGCGATGTGATCGTGGCTGACTCCGACGGCATCGTCGTCATCCCGCCGGCCATGGTGGCCCAGGTGGCGGCCGCCGCGGTCGCCACCGAGGAGAACGACGAGTTCATCTTCGAAATGGTCAAGCGCGGCCACGGCATCCAGGGCCTGTTCCCGATGAACGCCGAGTGGAAGGCCAAGTTCACCGCGTGGAAGGAAGCAGGCAAGCCGGAGCTGGATACATGGGAGCTGTAATGACCGCCTCCAAGTCCGAGCTGGCCTATCAGCTGGTCTCCGAACGCATCACCAACGGCGCCTACTCCCCCGGCTACCGCCTGGTCCTTGGCACCATCGCCGAGGAGCTTGGCTGCTCGGTGGTCCCGGTGCGCGAGGCGATCCGCCGGCTGGAGGCCGAAGGACTGGTGCACTTCACCCGCAACGTCGGCGCCACCGTGGCCCATGTGGACTCGACGCTATACCTGCACACCATGCAGACGCTGATGATCATCGAACCTGCAGCCACCGCCCTGGCCGCCGATGCGATGGATGCCGCATGGCTGGCCAAGGCGCGGGAGCTGAACGACAACATGCGCCAATGCCTTGAGGACTTCGACCCGGTGGCCTTCACCCGAATGAACACCGAGTTCCACCAGCTGCTCTACGGCCAGTGCCCCAACCCGCACATCCTGGATCTGGTGCAGCGCGGCTGGCGCAGGCTCGCCGCCATGCGCGCCAGCTCCTTCACCCACATCCCCAATCGGGCCAAGGCCTCGGTACAGGAGCACGACGCGCTGCTGGATTTGATCGCAAGCCACGCCACCCCGGCCCAGATCGAAGCCGCGGCCCGCGAGCACCGGGCCAACACCCTGAACGCCTACCTGCTGGCCGCGGGAATGCCGCCCAGCGTCATCTAATACCACCCACGTTTCACCCGAATCTGCACGACCAAACATTCCGCACGAAAGGAAATGCCCGCTGATGAGCAAGCACTTCGTCCCAGAAAACCTGCCGGCCAAGATCCAGCACTACATCAACGGTGAATTCGTCGACT